>CAWAWR010000017.1:0-450815 GCA_963785745.1 uncultured Alphaproteobacteria bacterium | reverse complement strand
AAATTCTGGTAGGCAATCAGCTAGTTGCAAAAGTCGCTGCCGGACAGCTTTTGTGATTTTTGGCTCGGGGTATCACCGAAATTAGCGGAATCGTGCCTGTGGAGAAGTCTTCTCGGGTAGAACCGTATGGTCGCTGGCGAGATTGTCGCGCATTGGTGATTTCTAATCTCATCGCGCCGCCCTCCCGCAAGATAGAATTAGAAATAGAGGGATATCGATAGTTCGCTTTCCTTGGAGCCGCCTTCGCACAACGAAGGAGGAAATGCGAACGGACTTTCCTTGGTGAGCCAGAGCGTCCTTCAACACCCGGGCTTCACGCGAGTGCCGACGAGGTGATCGAATGGGGCTGGTTCTTACGAAATTGGCCCTTCGCGACATGTGGCGTAAATCGGCCATCGGTCGCTTTCGGGGCATAGCGGACATTGAGCGGACCTGGCTAAGATTGCATCCGGTCGTGAATGACCCATACCGGACCTCAAGGCGGTCTGCGGACTACCGGTAGGTGAACAATCTGCACGGCTCTGCTCGCGGGTATTCGTCCATCCTTGCGGCAGACGTTATGCGGGCACGCTCGCTCCGGAGTGGCCGCCCAAGCCTTGAGTGTCTGGGACCTTGGCCAGCGCCAGTTCTTCCGGATAGGTGAAGTTCTTCGCGACTTCCCGATCCAGCAAACTCCGTTGCACATCTAGCGCTGCGTGCCGATGTAACGGCAGGGTTTGGAGCAGATTTTGGACCATCGCCCGCAAACGCCGGACAATCTGCAAGTTATTCGAGCCGCAGGAGCGCACTTCGCTGAAGGTGAGATGCACAAAGTCATCCCAGTTGGGCGTCCGGAATATCAGCCGCAAAGTCCCGGTCCTATCCGATATTTCTTCGGTGCGCAGATTGCGCTTGCCGACTGCTCGCAGCATCCGATGAAGCTGGTCTATCGCGAGAACCGCTGTCGTTGGATCGTTAATCGCCGGAGACAGCGCCTTAAGCGCGATGTCGGCAACAATGCGAAATGCAAAGGTAGGGTCCTGCTCCATTGTGCGTTCCGCTCCAAACGCGACCGCGGAACGCAACGTTGCGTCGTCGATCAAGGCGGCGTCACCATAAAGGTTGAACAGGGGGTCGTTCACGGAGACAAAATCGGCCACCTGGGGCACGAATTCGATTACCGCGTTCGATCTCTCGGCTTCAACCGCGAGCAGCTCAAGGTTCACTGCTAGAACTATTGCCGATTTCCCTTGATGCTCGATGACACGTACTGACCCGCCGGGTTTGCGGCTTTCGCTTTTCGTGATGTCGGAATTGAGACTGGGGACTCCATAGACCCGTTCGACAACCTCGATTCCTTTATCGCCGACGCTGGTCAAAATGCTGACAGGCCGCAGTAATCGCGATGCGTAGTCGATCAGGTAGAAGAATGCAGCGAAGCTAAACACACCGAACAATGCGGCCAAAAACGTCACCAGCTGGTAGACATCCTTCTCAATCCGATTTTGTGCGCTCAGCGAAAAAAACAAAGCAAATACGAACAGGCCCACGGTGTATTTGACGACGTCGTTTCGCAGCAACGTAGTCGCTATGATTTGGGGAGTCATTTGCGCGCTGGCGATTTGAATTGCGACAAGCAAAGAAGCAAATGTGAAGACCATGAACGCAAGCGTTGCGCTGACGACGGCTTGGAACAAGGCTTGTGCGCCGGGCACCGTGAAGCCCATAAGTTTCCACCCGAGCCAACCGTCAAGCCAATGCACAAGCCTGGTGGCGACCAACTCAAACAGGATTGCAATGAATGGGACGAACCAAAGCGACGACCTGAGATAAGCCCTGACGCTGTATACCTGGTTCCAGTTCATCAGTTTTGCTCTCGCGCAATTGTATTTTGCACGCCCGCCGTCCTCAAAGTGCACGTGAGTGCGGCTCCCATCCGGAGAGAAACGGGAGCCAATTGTCCTGCATTGACCAATCGGGGCGACTGCACAGGTATTCGCACGTCACTATAGTCGGCTCGGGCAATCAATCAGCCGAAGGTGTGGTAGCCATACACGAACGTATGGGCACTTTGTTGCGTAGATCTTCGAGCATCGCACTAAACCTCGGTAGGCGCGCTTTCTGAGGCAATGCTTCGAGCCTTCCACGCCTCCACTGGAACGGATATGATGTGGCTATTACAACCTACCCAAGTGCCCCCAATGAAAATCGCCTGGAAAATTGTGATTACGATCATTGCCTTTTTGGCAGCGATTTGGATCGCATCGTTCGCACTAGAGCTTTTCATGGGCCGTTCTTATCCTGCCTGGACCGTCATCGCGGCGCTAGTGATCGTGTCGCCGATCGTGGTCCTGCTTTGGCGTGACAGGCTCAGCTAAGATGATCCTGCGACGCGCGCCGTTGTACGTGCCTGCTTTTCGGCCATGTCGGCTGTTGGCCCATCGCGTCGTTTCGCTGCAATGCAATGATTTGTCGGCTATCGAAGTAGAGCGGACTTGGCCGCCCATCCAAAGCGGTTGCCTTTGAGCGTTACCTAAAATCCGCCTCAGGTCGCGCTTCGCCAAGAAACGCTTGAGGTAGCTGCCGTTAACCCCACCACCGCGTGGCGAAGCGACGCGCCGCTCTGCTCTTGCCCGACGGACGTTCCTAGGTTGAAAGAAACGGCGGCCAGCCGCTTGGAGCGCTGGCGGTAGGCACGCGGGAGACGAAACCATGACCCATCAAGCCAAATTGGCACGCTCGATCGGC
The DNA here is from genome assembly GCA_963785745.1 of uncultured Alphaproteobacteria bacterium. Lineage (GTDB taxonomy): Bacteria > Pseudomonadota > Alphaproteobacteria > Rhizobiales > Xanthobacteraceae > VAZQ01. The sequence continues at coordinate 448,088 of CAWAWR010000017.1, read as the reverse complement.
GCCTTCGGCACGATCCTGGGCGCCGTCGCGATTGCAGCCGCGTCGCCGGCGTCGGCGCAGGAGCCGAATTTCGCCGGACGCAACGTGACGATGGTCATCGGCTTCGGCCCCGGCGGCGGCTACGACCAGTGGGGCCGCGTGGTCGCGCGCCACATCGGGAAGCATCTGCCCGGCAAGCCGAACGTGGTCCCGCAGAACATGCCGGGCGGCGGCAGCTTCAACGCCGCCAACCACATCTACACGGTGGCGCCGAAGGACGGCAGCGTGATGGGCATCGTCGCGCGCGACGCGCCGCTCGGCCCGATCAGCGGCCTCGGCGGTGCAAGATTCGATCCCCTCAAACTGACCTGGCTGGGAACGCCGACGACCGAGACCAATGTCTGCTTCATGCACAGCCGCTCCAAGGTGAAGACCTTCGACGACATGCTCCAGCACGAGGCGATCATCGGCAACACCGGCGTCGGCACCGGCACCTATTCGTATCCGCGGGCGCTCAACGGCCTGCTGGGCGCGAAGTTCAAGCTGATCTCCGGCTTCCCCTCGTCGTCCGACGTGATCCTGGCGATCGACCGCGGCGAGGTCGATGGAGTCTGCGAGAGCTATGACAGCGCCTACAGCAAGCGTCCGGACTGGTTCGACAAGCGGATCGTCAATGTCCTGTTCCAGGCCGGCACCGAGCCGAACCCCGAGGTCAAGAACGCGCCGTTCCTGCTCGACCTGATCAAGAATCCCGAGCACAAGCAGGCGCTCGAATTCCTGTACGCCGGTCAGGGCATCGGACGGCCGTTCATCGCACCGCCCGACATGCCGCCGGCCGTCACCAAGGCCGTGCGCGACGCCTTCGCCGCGACCATGAAGGACCCCGAGTTCATCGCGGACGCGAAGAAGCTGAAGCTCGACGTCCATCCCGAGGATGGCGCGAAGCTCGAAGCGCTGATCCGGCGCATCTACGCGACGCCCAAGCACCTCGTCGATCAGGTCGCCGCGCTGATCAAGTAAACACCTCGCGCGACGGTCACACCCGGTAACGCGCGACGGCGGCATCATCCCAAACGAGACCATTGCCGGGACGGTCGGGCACGATCGCCTGGCCGTTCTCGATCTTCAGCGGCTCGCAGACAATGCGATCCGCCCAGTCGACATACTCGAGGAAGTGGCGGGTCGGCGTCGCGGTCATGAGATGCGCGCTGATCTCCGGGAACAGGTGCGACGACATCCGGATGCCGTGCTGCTCGGCGAGCGCTGCTGCGCGCAGCCAGCCGGTGACGCCGCCGATGCGCTCCAGGTCCGGCATCACATAAGTTGCCGCGCCGGCGGCGAGCGCGGCCTCCATCCCGAACGGCAGCGAGAAATTCTCGCCGATCTGGATCGGCGTCTTCAGCGCGCGCTTGAGCTGCTGGTAGCCGGCATAGTCGTCGTGGCGGATCGGCTCTTCCAGCCAGTAGATGTTCTCGCCGTCGAGCGCGCGGCCGCGTGCCAGTGCGTCCGGCACATCGAGCGCCTGGTTGTAGTCGACCATCAGTGCGATGCCGTCGCCAATGCGCTTGCGCACCGCATGCACCGCCGCGAAATCCTCCTGCAGCGTCGCGATAGCCGAGACGCAGCTTGACGGCGCGGAAGCCGCCGGCGAGCAGCTTCTCGGCTTCGTCGGCGACCTTCTCGGGCGCCATCAGGCCGAGCCCGCAACTGTTGTAGGCGGTGACCGGCTCCGGCTTGCCGCCGACCAGCGTTGCGAGCGGGACATTCGCCGCGATCGCCACCGCATCCCACGCCGCCATGTCGAAACCCGCCACCGCCATGCGGATGATGCCTTGCATGCCGATGAGCGCGAAGCGCGCCGCGAGCCGGCCCCAAAGATGGATCGGCTCGACCGGCTCGCCTTTCACGGTCTCCTCCACCACCGCCAGCATCGCCGCGATCGCCGGCATGACGCCCGGCATGTAGCACCACAGATACGAGCGGCCGGTGACGCCTTCCTCGGTCTCGAGATCGATCAGCAGCAGCGGCGCCTTGGTGATGACCGCGCGGCTGGTGCCGAGCGCGTAGGTCATCGGCACCTCGACGCCGACGCAGCGGATCGAACGAACGGTCAGGGATGGCGCCATCTCAATGTGCCGACGCGGGGCGGCCCTCGGTGTGCAGGGTGAGGATGTCGCGCACGGCGCGGTTCATCGGCGTCGGCACGCCGACCTTGGCACCGAGATCGACCACGCCGCCCGACAGCCAACGCAGCTCGAGCGGTTTGCCGGCGTTCAAGTCGTGATGCATCGACGCGGTCATTTCCGGCGGCCAGCCGTCAAAGAAGGGAATCCGCTGCTCGGCATAGTCGGCCGGCAGGTTGACGCCATGCGCGCGGCCGACCGCGACGACTTCGCGCGCGAGGTCGATCAGGAATTCGCGCGTCAGCGGATGGGTGCGGATCGGGCCGATAGTGTGGCGCATGGAAGCGGTGGCGCCGGACATCGCCACCAGCACCACGAATTTTTCCCAGAGCGAGCGCCGCACGTCGTCGCTGAGCTCGGCATTGATGCCGCCCTTCTTGCAGGCGGCGAGGAACGTCTCGGCGCGCGCCGAGCGGCGGCCGTCATATTCGCCGAACACCAGGCGCTGCAATTGTCCGGTCTGCAGGATCACGCCCGGCCGGCCGATCGTGGTGCCGACATAGGCGACGCCGCCCATCAGCGCCTTGTCGCCGAAGATCGGGCGCAGCATGTCGTCCTTCTGCACGCCGTTCTGGAACGAGATGATCCCGGTCTCGGGCCCGACGATCGGGACGAGCTGGCGCGCCGCGTCCTCGGTGTCCCAGAGCTTGACGCAGAACATCACCATGTCGACCGGGCCGATGGTGGCGGGGTCGTCGGTGACGTTGACCTTGGGCAGGTGGATCGGATCGTGCGCGCTCTCGATCGTGAGGCCGTCCCGGCGCATCGCCGCGAGGTGGCTGCCGCGCGCCACGAAGCTCACATCGGCGCCGCCCAGCACCAGCTTGGCGCCGAAATATCCCCCGACGCCCCCCGACCCCATGATTGCAATTCGCACAGCTCCCTCCCGGCTCGCCTGGCCGGCCCAAAATGGTCCGGCCGCGCCGGGGTATACCCGGCTTTCTCCATTCTTGAAGCCTTAACCGCCCGACCCCATATTGAGAAGCGATCGGACAGGGGTTCCGCATGATGCGGGACCCACGGCCGGTTAACCCTGGGGGTGCCGAGAGGGCCCCGTCAAAGTCGCTTACAGAGGGCTTTGAAGGAAAAAATGTCGAGAGTCCCGTCACTATCAAGTCCGTTCCTGCTCGGGTTCGACGAGATCGAGCGTGCGCTCGATCGCGTTGCCAAGGGTGCAGACGGCTATCCGCCTTACAACATCGAGCGGGTCCCCCGCGAGGACGGATACCCCGAGCGCCTGCGCATCACGCTGGCGGTCGCCGGCTTCACGCGCGATCAACTCGACGTCTCGATTGAGGAAAGCCAACTCCTCATTCGCGGGCGTCAGCAGGACGACAAATCCCGGCAATACCTCCACCGCGGCATCGCGGCGCGCCAATTCCAGCGCACCTTCGTGCTTGCGGACGGAATGGAAGTGCTGGGTGCGGACTTGAAGAACGGACTTCTCTCCATCGATCTTGCGCGTCCGACCCCGGAACGGGTCATCAAGAGCATCAAGATCGCGGAGCACGACTGACCCAGGATTTGTGCAACCAGGACTCGACAGTCACAGTACCCAGAAAGGAGTCGAGGGCCATGAACAGCAACACGACGAACAACGAAATCGCCACCCACACTCCGACGATCTCGACCGAAGCACTCGCGCTGCTCGGCGGCGGCAAGATCGCCTATGTGAAGCCGATCCGCTCCGAGGACGTGTCCAACATGTTCCCGCAGGCGCCCCAGCTTCAGCCCGGCATGCAGCTCTTTGCACTCCATGCGGCCGATGGCACGCCGATGATGCTCACCGACAGCCGCGAAGCGGCGGTGGCAAGCGCCTGGAGCCAGGAGCTCGAGACGGTCAGCGTTCACTGATCGGAGATCGGTGACGACCGCAAAGGTCGTCTCTCAAAACTCTCAAGCCGCGCTGGCCGACGGCATCGCCAGCACTGCGTAGATCGCCTCGGCATCGCGCGACTCGTTGAGCTTGCGCGCGGTGTCGGGGTCACGCAGCACGCGCGCGACCCGAGCCAACGCCTTGAGATGATCGGCGCCGGCGCCTTCCGGCGCGAGCAGCAGAAAGATGAGACTGACCGGTTGCCCGTCGAGCGACTCGAAATCGACGGGCCGCTCCAGCCGGGCAAACAGGCCGAACAGCTTGTTGAGTTTCGGAAGCTTGCCGTGCGGTATTGCAACGCCGTTGCCGACTCCGGTGGAGCCAAGCTTCTCGCGCTGCATCAACGTTTCGAAAATCGTCTTTTCGCTATGGCCGGAAATTTGCGCGGCCTTGGCGGCAAGCTCCTGCAGCGCCTGCTTCTTGCCGTTGACCTTCAGCGCCGGAATGATCGCATCGAGCGCGACGACATCGGTGAGCGGCATGGAACTTTTCCAGAATGTGGAAGCCTTGCGGGTCGCACTGAATGACGATTTGTTCCAGCCGATATTGTACGTCGATTCACTTAACGCCAGTGCGAGATCCTCGGTAAAACCGAACGCCACGGTCGTCGGATGCTAAAGGCGGCGGACCATAAGGAGCCGGACTTCCCGCCGTCAATGGCCGTCCTTTCGGCCATCCTTGGCCTCGACGGCAGGCGGGTCGATCCAGCCGATATGACCATCGGCGCGGCGATAGACCAGATTGACGCGGCCATGTCCAGCATGCCGAAACACGATAACGGTGGTGCCGGTCATGTCGAGTTGCATGACAGCATCGCTCACCGACATGCGTTCCAGTGTCGTCGTCGATTTCGGCGATGATGACGGGATTGAATTCGGTGATCTCTTCGTCGGTGTCATGCTCCGGCGCGGCGATGACGTAGCTGGGCGCGAGCGCGTTCTGATCGATCGCATAGTCGTCCGTCCGCGCGGTCTGGTGATCGCGCAACCGGCTCTTGTATCGGCGCAGTCGCTTTTCGATGCGTTCCGCGGCTTGATCGGCGCTGGAATAGGCATCGCCGGCGGTGGCTTCCGATTCAAGAACGATTCCGGAATTGAGATGGATCACGCATTCCGTGCGGAAGCCGAATCCATCCTTGCCGATGGTTACGTGGCCTGAATAGCCGCCGTCGAAATATTTCGCGGTCGCTTCTGCGATCCGCTGATTTACGCGGCCCCGCAATGCCTCGCCGATGTCGATGTTCTTGCCCGAAACACGAAAAGGCATCGAATGCCTCCGTCCTTGCCGGGATGACGATCCTCGTCCACGACCGGACCGTCTTAATCAAGAGCTAGGAATGCGGCCGTGCCGTGTCAATGCGACACCCAGCGGCCGTCAGGAAAGGCACTACGGCGTGGGAGCGTGCTCGTTCGCCTTTTCGCGGCGGCGCTGCACCGACGACGGAATCCGCATCGCCTCGCGATATTTCGCGACCGTTCGCCGTGCGATGTCGATTCCGGCCACCTTCAACTTCTCGACGATGGTGTCATCCGACAGCACGTCCTGACCGGACTCGGCATCGATGAGCTGCTTGATGCGGTGACGGACCGCTTCGGCGGAATGGGCGTCGCCGCCACTGGTCGACGCAATGGCCGAGGTGAAGAAATATTTCAATTCGAAAATACCGCGATTGGTCGCCATGTATTTGTTGGCGGTGACGCGCGACACGGTCGATTCGTGCATACCGATCGCGTCGGCGACGGTCTTGAGATTGAGCGGCCGCAGATGCTGCACGCCGTGAACGAAGAACCCGTCCTGCTGACGGACGATCTCCTCGGAGACCTTCAGGATTGTCTTGGCGCGCTGGTCGAGCGCGCGGATCAGCCAGGTCGCGGTTTGCAGGCAATCGGCGAGATAGGATTTCTCCTTGTCGTTCTTCACCGATTTCGTGACCTGCGTGTAGTAGGTCTGGTTGACGAGCACCTTCGGCAGCGTGTCGGAATTGAGCTCGACCATGAAGGAGCTGTCCGGCAGCGGCTTCACGAACACGTCGGGCACGATCGGCTGCACCACCGTCGAGCCGAAGGCGAGGCCCGGCTTCGGATTGAGCTGGCGAAGTTCCACGATCATGTCGGCGAGATCTTCCTCGTTGACGCCGCAGATCTTGCGCAACGCGCCGAGTTCGCGCTTGGCCAGTAGATCGATGTGATCGACCAGCGCGCGCATGGCGGGGTCGAAGCGATCGCGCTCCTTGAGCTGGATGGCCAGACACTCGGTGAGGCTGCGCGCACATACGCCCGACGGATCGAAGGTCTGCAAGATGGCGAGGACCGCCTCGACGTCGGCGAGCGAGGCGCCGAGCTTTTCGGCGACCGTCGCCAGATCGCTGGTCAGGTAACCGGCGTCATCGACCAGATCGATGAGGTACTGGCCGATCATCCGCCGCGCGGGATCGGTGATCGCCAGCGCGAGCTGCTCGGCGAGATGATCGGAGAGCGTACGCTCGGCCGAGACGAAGGCTTCGAGATTATAGTCGTCGTCGCTGCTGCGGGCCGCCGGGGCGTTGCCCCATTCCGAATAGCCGAGCGGCGACTCGTTCGGGGCCTGCTGGCTGCCGGCGCCGTCATCGTCCCCGGCCTGCTCGCCGGCGTCGCGGTGGGCGTCGGGCGCGGTGTCGGCGACGTCGACCGGCCGCTCCGCCCAATCCTCGGCGGGCTTTTCCGCGACTGCGCCATCGGTCGAGCGGCGCTCCGCTTCAGCCTCCGATTCGGCCGTGCGCTCCAGCAGCGGGTTGCGCTCCAGCTCGTTGTCCACGTAGGCGGCCAGGTCCAGATTCGACAGCTGCAGCAGCTTGATGGCCTGCATCAGCTGCGGCGTCATTACGAGCGCCTGGCTCTGCCGGATTTCGAGTCTTTGACTGAGCGCCATGGTTCCTAAGAAAACTGGTCCGGTTCTTGCTTATCCGGTTCAGGGACCGGTGTATACCAGTTCTTACCGTCGGCCTTAACAGACCTAAGTAGGGGCCATCCGGAACCGATTTAGAGACGGAATTCCTCGCCCAGATAGAGCCGGCGTACTTCCGGATCGTTGACGATATCCTCGGTACGGCCCTCCATCAGCACCTGCCCGGAATAGATGATGTAGGCGCGGTCGGTCAGGCCCAGCGTCTCGCGCACGTTGTGGTCGGTGATGAGCACGCCGATGCCGCGCTGGGTGAGATGGCGCACCAGCGCCTGGATGTCGCCGACCGCGATCGGGTCGATGCCGGCGAAAGGTTCGTCGAGCAGCATGTAGTTCGGCCGCGACGCCAGCGCGCGCGCGATCTCGACGCGGCGGCGCTCACCGCCCGAGAGCGCGATCGACGGCGTCTTGCGCAGCCGCGTTATGTTGAACTCCTCGAGCAGCTCGTTGAGGTCGGCCTCCCGCCGGCGCCGGTTCGGCTCGACGACCTCCAGCACCGATCGGATGTTGTCCTCGACGCTCATCCCGCGAAAGATCGAGGCTTCCTGCGGCAGGTAACCGATCCCGAGGCGCGCGCGCTGATACATCGGCAGCCCCGAAATGTTGTAGCCGTCGAGATCGACCCGGCCGCGATCCGCCTTGATCAGTCCGGTGATCATGTAGAACACCGTCGTCTTGCCGGCGCCGTTCGGTCCCAGCAGGCCGACTGCCTCGCCGCGGCGCACGTAAAGGCTCACGCCTTTGACCACCTTGCGGCTGCCGAAGCTCTTCTCGACACCCTGCACCGCCAGAAAGGCGTCAGGGTCGGACTGCTGATGCGATGGGTGCCGGACCGACGGCAGCGGAAGCGGCGGCTGCTGATAGTCGGGCTGCGGACGGCCAGGCGGCTGGCTTGGCAACTGCCGGGGCACCTCGGCGCGCCGTTCGTCGCGGCGCGGCTCGCGCGGTTTCTGCGGCTTCTGTGGTTTCCGCGATTTCTGCGGCAGATTTAACGCCACCCGGGCCAACGCCGTAATCGGCCCACCCAGCGACCGCAGATCGATGCGCCAGAAGCCGGACGTCGGCTCCTGCTTCCGTCGGGAATTGCGGCCGAAGAGGATGTCAAACACGTCTGCCTCGGGCTCAACGGGCTCGCCAGCGCCAATGCCACATATAGGGGCTGTCCTGGCTTGCCGGCAGTCCGGCCGGTCTTCCTTGCATGACCGAGGCGCGGATCAATTTTGTTTTCCCGGCGACTTGGGCTGGGATTTCGACTGGAAAATGCCCTCGACCCGGCCACCGCCGGATTCGACCCGCGATACACCGGTGGTCAAATCGACGACCATCCGCTGGCCGCGCAACACGTCGTCGCCTTTCGTCACGACCACGTTTCCAATCATGGTGACGGTGTTGGTGCGCATGTCGAATTCGGCGCGGTCGCCGACGGCACGCTGCTCCTTCTGGGTCACGATGACGTTGCCTTTCGCTTCCATCCGCCGGATTTGCTGGTTGCGGCCGCCCTCCGGCGCCGGCGCCTTCTTGGAGCTCGATTTGTCTTTGCCGTCTTTGCTGTCGTCGTCGTAGAAAACGATGAGGGTATTGCAGCGCACCTCGGTTTCGCCCTGGATGACGTGCACGTCCCCGCTGAAGGTCGCCATCTTTGCTTTGTCGCGCACCTCGAGCGTCGCCGACGAGATCTTCACGGGCTCGTCGCGCTTTTGCGGCAGCGGCTTGAACAGGCCGGGCGATTGCTTTTCGGATTGCGCGCCGCCCTGGCTTACGAAAACCACCAACGCGGCGGCGATCGTTGCAACGGCCAGGGGAATCCGGCGGGGCTGCCCAGTGCGCTGTATCACCGAACAGCTCCTGTGATGTTCTTGGGAAGGATGCCGCCTTTGGGAGCGTCCTTGTCCTCGCGGTCAATGACCAGCGTCACGCCGCCATCGAACTTGACGACCTCGCCCGATCCGCTCACCTCGATCCGATTGGCGCTGATCGTTCCCTGCAGCATGTTGACCACGACGGGCTGCTCGGAGACGACGGTTCCGGCGCGGATATTGATGAGAGCCTCTTGCAGCGTGACCTCGTACTCGGCGGAGCTGACGACGACATTGTTCTTCAGCCGAAGCATTTCGGTCTTGCCGTTGTAGAAGCCGTCCCTCGCCGTGATCTCCATGGGGCGGCCGTCCGGCATCATCAACGTCGTGCGGATGTCCTCCAGCTCGAGTGCATCCGGATTGGTCAGTTCCTTGGCGGCGGTGCGCGCGACCACCGTGTAGGCACGTTCGTCCTTGGTGTAGCCGGAGAGTCGCGGCTGCTGCATGATGATCTTGGTGCCTGAGATCACCATGGCGTCGACGGAGACCGGCAGCCTTGCCAGCGCGTTCATCGGGTCGAACCACCGATAGGCGCCGAACACCGCGGCGGAGACGACGATCAGGACCGGAAGCCCCACGCGCGTGATGCGCACGAGCCGACTGTGGCGCATCGCAGCACGAAACGCGCGCCGGTTGTCCCGGCGCGGCGTCGTCAGGAAGGCGCCCGTAGAGGCCCCCTCGATCTGCGAGGCAATGGTCAAACAGTTACCCCTGGCGGGTCGCTCGTTCCAGAATCAGCGCGCGCCCACGGCCATTTTACCGTGATTTTGGGTATAGTTGCCCAGAAATGTGGCCCGCCCGCGGCACCCGCAGGGCGGTTAACTGTGCGAGAAAATATCCTCCGCAGCCCAGCCCGCCAGGTCCAGCCGGACCCGCTCCGGCAGGAACCGGAAGCAGGCCGCCGCCAGGTCGGACCGCCGTTCGCGGGCCAGCATGCCGTCGAGCTTCTCCTTGAGCGCATGCAGGTACAGCACGTCGGAGGCCGCATAGGTCACCTGGGCCTCGGTCAGGTCGCCCGCGCCCCAATCGGAAAGCTGCTGCTGCTTCGACAGATCGACCCCGAGCAGCTCCCGCGCGAGATCCTTGAGCCCGTGCTTGTCGGTGTAGGTGCGGGCCAGCCGCGAGGCGATCTTGGTGCAATAGACCGGGGCGGCCATCACGCCGAAGGCCTGGTAGAGCGTCGCGATGTCGAAGCGGCCGAAATGAAACAGCTTGAGGATGTTGGCGTCGGCGAGCAGCGCCTTGATGTTCGCCCCGCCGGCGGCGCCCGCCGCCACCTGCACGACATCCGCCGAGCCGTCGCCGGGCGAGAGCTGCACGACGCACAGCCGGTCGCGCCGGACATCGAGGCCCATGGTCTCGGTGTCGATCGCAACCGCGCCGCCCTTGTAGCGGGCGAGGTCCGGCAGATCGCCGCGGTGCAAGCGGATGGTCATTGCGGCTCCGAAATGGGTGCGGCCTGTCTACCAGCGGCAGGCCGGTGCGGCAATTGCCCGATAGCTGCGATGCGGCCAAGCCGCTGTCTTGCACGATGTCGGCCGGATAGCATCCTGCCATGGACCAATTGACCGATCGTCAACGGAGCATCGGCCCCAGCCACATTCCTTTCCGCGACATTTACCGTGGTCCGCTGTCGATTGCGTTCGCGACCAGCATCGCCGCGGTCTCAGGCGCGACCCTGCTCTATCCCGTGCTTCCGGTACTCGCCGCCGACCTCAAGGTCGAGGAGGCGGAGATCGGGCTGGTGATGGCCGCGTTCACCGCGCCGGCCATCGTGCTGGCGCCGCTGTTCGGCATCCTGGCCGACCTTTATGGGCGGCGATGGCTGCTGGTCTTCGGCCTCGCCCTGTTCGGATTGGGCGGCGGCGCGGCCGCATTCGCGCCATCCTACGAATGGGTGCTGATCCTGCGCGCCATCCAGGGCGTAGGCGCGAGCGCGTTGCTGCCGCTCACCATCGTGCTCATCAGCGACATCCTGCCGGACGATCGCGAGATCCGCGGACAAGGCATCAAGGTCGCGCTCGATCGGGTCAGCATGATCTTGCTGCCGCTGGTCGGCGGTGCGCTCGCGATCCTGTCGTGGCGCGCGGCGTTCGTGCCGTTCTTCCTGATCGTGCTGCTCGCGCTCGCGGCCTATTTGTGGATGCCGGAGACCGGACAGCCGGGACATGACTCGCTCAGAGAATACCTGGCGCGCACCTCGCGCGCGATCCGCGAGCCGCGCCTGACGCTCGCCTTCGCCACCGGCTTCCTGCGCTTCTTCCTCGACTACGGTCTCTACACCTATCTGCCGATCATCGTAGCGCTGCGCTACGACGCATCGCCGGCGGTCATCGGCTTCCTGATTGCGGTCTCGGCGGTGGGATCGATCATCACCGCGATCAGCATCGGGCGCGTCTATGGCCGCGTCGCGACCGAGAAGCTTCTGGCGCTGGCGTTCCTGGTCAGCGCGATCGGCGTCGGACTGCCGGCCGTGGGCGCGCCGCTGTGGCTGATCGGCATCGGGCTGTTCCTGTTCGGTCTCGGCAACGGATTGATCTCGCCGCTGCAGAAAAGCCTGATGACCCGCCGCACGCCGCCGGAGCTGCGCGGCGGCGTCATCGCCGTCGACCGCGTCATTCAGCAGGTCGCGAAGTCGGCGGCGCCGGCGCTGCTCGGGCTGTTGCTACTGATCGCGCCGCTCGAAGCGCTGTTCTGGATCATGTGCGCGATGAGCGTCGCGGGAACCCTAGCGCTGATCGTCGTCGCGCTGATGCGCGATCCGGAACAATCGAGCTGGTGATCAGTCAGGTCGAAGGGCGCAATACGAGCATTCCCGCGCCTGAAAATCAGCGTAATCGCCGGCTATCGGCAGGCCCATGACCTCCACCTTCTGCCGGATCATCTTCCTGTCGATGCTGAGCGGACTTGTCGCCGCCTGCGCGATGACGGCCGAACAGCAGGCGCAATCCGACGGTGAGCGATGCGCGGCCCGCGGCCTCCAGGTCAACTCCAAGGCTCACGACGATTGTATCTCTAGCCTGCAGAACCAGCGCGAGGTGCGCATGCAACGGCGGCATCAGGAGCTGGTCGAACGACCGTCGACGCCCGACCGCCGATAGATCAGATATGCTGGTGGTGGTGGCAGCAGCGGCCGCGCGCGCGAAGCGTCAGCGAAGCCGGATGTGCCGACAATTTGGTGCCCAGGAGAGGACTCGAACCTCCACGGCTCTCACCGCTAGTACCTGAAACTAGTGCGTCTACCAATTCCGCCACCTGGGCACTGGAGCGGATACGTAAGGTTGGCCCTTTCCCTTGTCAAATGGCCGCCAGGGTGGCGGTTCGGCCCTGTACAGCCCGGCACCGATCCTGTATTCGCGGCGGAACACCGCGTTACATCCGCCGTTTCACATGAGCCCCGCGCGCATGGAAAACCAGCCCGACATCACCCAGGCCAATGTCGACAAGCTGATCACCGTCTATGGCGGCTCGGGTTTCCTCGGCCGCCATGTGATCCGGGCGCTCTGCAAGCGCGGTTACCGCATCCGCGTCGCGGTGCGGCGGCCGGAGCTCGCCGGCCACCTGCAACCGCTCGGCCGGGTCGGCCAGATCCACGCGGTGCAGGCGAACCTGCGCTACCCGAGCTCGGTCGAGGCCGCGGCGCGCGGCGCCGACGTCCTGATCAACCTGGTCGGCATCCTGTTCGAGCGCGGCCGCCAGCGGTTCGACGCCGTGCAGGCGTTCGGCGCCGAATCGGTCGCGCTGGCGGCGTCGGCCTACGGCGCGCGGATGGTGCAGATGTCGGCGATCGGCGCCGACGAAAACGCGACCTCGGCCTATGCCCGCGCCAAGGGCATCGGCGAGAAGCTCGTGTTCGCCGCCAGACCTTCGGCGACGGTGCTGCGGCCGTCGGTGGTGTTCGGACCGGAAGACGATTTCCTGAACCGCTTTGCGTCGCTCGCCCGCTTTGCGCCCGCGCTGCCGCTGGTCGGCGGCGGGCATACGCGATTCCAGCCGGTCTATGTGGGCGACGTCGCCGCCGCCGTGGTCGAGGCGGTCGAGGGCCGCACCAAGGCGGGCAGCGTCTACGAGCTCGGCGGCCCCGAGGCGAAGACCTTCAAGGAGCTGCTGGAATACGTGCTCGCGGTCACCGGCCGCAAACGGCTGCTGTTGCCGCTGCCGTTTGCGCTCGCCGAAGTGCAGGCGTGGTTCCTGCAATTCCTGCCGAAACCGCCGCTGACGCCCGACCAGGTCGAGCTGCTCAAGTCCGACAACGTCGTGAGCGACGCCGCCAGGCGCGAGGGCCGCACGTTGGAGGCGCTCGGGATCACGCCGACCGCCATGGAGGCGATCGCGCCGACGTATCTCTGGCGGTTCCGCAAGACCGGCCAGTTCAAGGTCAAGAACGGCGTCCCGTGAGCATCGCCGCGTGACTCCCGTCACCAATGTCGAAGACCTGCGCCAGATCGCGCGGCGGCGCCTGCCAAGCGCATTGTTCGATTATGCCGAGCGCGGCTCCTATGACGAGCTGACGCTGCGGGCCAACCGCGCCGACCTCGACACCATCCGTTTGCGCCAACGCGTGCTGGTCGACGTCTCGAAGATTTCGGTCGCCACGACCCTGCTCGGCGAAGAGCTGGCGCTGCCGGTCGCCATCGCGCCGACCGGCATGGCCGGATTGTTCGCGCGTGACGGTGAGATGCAGGGCGCGCGCGCCGCGCAAGCCGCCGGCACGCGGCTGTGCCTCTCCACCATGTCGATCTGCACCATCGAGGACGTGCGCGAAGCGACCACGCAGCCGTTCTGGTACCAGCTCTACATGTTCCGCGACCGCGGCTTCTGCCGCGAGATGATCGAACGGGCGAAGGCGGCCAACTGTTCTGCGCTGTTCGTGACCGTCGATCTGCCGATGCGCGGCCAGCGCCACATGGACATCAAGAACGGCCTCACCGTGCCGCCGCGGCTGACCTTGCACAATGCCTTCGACATGGCGATCCGTCCGCGCTGGATCATGGACATGCTGCGCTCGCGGCGGCGCTCGTTCGGCAACGTCGATCTCTACCTCAAGAGCCAGGGCAAGGCGCAGGGCGCGGTGCTGTCGGGAGGCTGGGCCAACAACAACTACGATCGCACGCTCAACTGGCGCGACATCGACTGGGTGCGCGGCCTCTGGCCCGGCAAACTCGTGCTCAAAGGCATCCTCGACGTGGAGGATGCGAAGCTTGCGGCCGCGGCCGGCGTCGACGGCATCGTGGTCTCCAACCATGGCGGCCGGCAGCTCGACGGCGCGCGCTCCTCGATCGCATCACTGCCGGAGATCGCCAGCGCCGTCGGCGACCGCCTCGACGTGCTGTTCGACGGCGGCGTGCGCTCCGGCCAGGACGTGCTGAAGGCGCTGGCGCGCGGCGCGCGCGGCTGCATGATCGGACGCGCGTTTCTCTACGGGCTTGCCTCCGGCGGCGAATCGGGCGTGCGGCGCGCGCTCGATATCATCCGCGCCGAGCTCGAGGTGAGCATGGCGCTCACCGGCGTGCGCGACGTGAAGGCGGTGAGCCCGGACGTCATCGCGGCCTGACCCTGCGCGTTGTGAGATGGCGTATACCCGCTGATACCCGCTGACCGATCACCGGTCATTCGATACCTTTGCCGTCCATGTCGTCGACGCCTGAAGCGACGGCGCTAAAGTCAGGGTGCCCCCATATCCGACGTTCATCAAGCAGCTTGCGCTCAAGTAGGTCCTCAAGCTCGCAGGCTGCGTTCGCATAGGTCTGCGCCAGCCGGACCATAGCGGCTCGAGATCGATGGTGATGGATACTTCTGGCGAAGATCTGGAATTCTTGCGCGCGAGTCCAAAGCCAGTCGATTCGATCGCGATACTCTTCCTCACGCATGACACACCCCGCCGCCCCGAACGGCAGACTAGGACAGCCAATTCCCCAAAGGGAGTCTCTCGGAAGGTTCGTCGATACCTATCTTGCTTGGCCCGCAAGAACGGACATCCGCAATTTATGCGGGTACGCTTTTAGTATCCGGCTGCGAGCCCGATCAGCCCCAGCGAGCCGACCAGCACGCGCCACCACGCGAACAGCGCGAAGCCGTGGCGCGTCACATAATCGAGCAGCGTCTTCACCACGAAGAAAGCGACGAAGAACGACGTGATGAAACCGATCACGACCAGCGTGATGTTGTCCGCCGTCATCAGCGCATGGTTCTTGTAGAGATCGTAGGTGAAGGCGCCGGCCATGGTCGGGATGGCGAGGAAGAACGAGAACTCCGCGGCCGAACGCTTGTCGGCACCGAGCAGCATTCCCGACACGATGGTCGTGCCCGAGCGCGATACGCCCGGAATCATCGCGAGGCATTGCGCGAGCCCGATGATGAGATACGTTCCGAGCGGGAATTGCGTGGCGTCGTGATGGACGGGCTTCAGGTCGAGCGAATCGACCCACAACAGGATCGCGCCGCCGACGATCAGCGTGAAGCAAACCACCCAGGCATTGAACAACACGTCCTTGATGAAACCATGCGCGAGCGCGCCGATGATCGCCGCCGGCAGGAACGCGATCAGCACGCCGATGACGAAGCGGCGCGCGGCGGGATCGGTGAAAAAGCCGAGCGCGATCTTCCAGAGCCGCAGGAAATAGATCGAGAGGATCGCCAGGATCGCGCCGAGCTGGATCAGCACCACGAAGGTCTTGCCGAACTGGTCGTCGTCGAAGCCGAAGAACCGCTCGATCAGCAGCAGGTGACCGGTCGACGACACCGGCAGGAACTCGGTCAGGCCCTCGACAATGCCGAGGATAAAGGCCTTGAAGACATCGAGCGACATTGGATGCTCCGCATGCAAGGCAAGGCAGACAAGCCATTCACTGCTTTGCCCGTTCGCGCATTGGTATGAAACCGTCCCCGAAGGGCTTTTCCCCCAACATCAACCCTCTGGCAACGAAAAAGCCCGAAAATCGCCGCGGAAATTTGCACAGCTTCAGCGTGTTATGCCGATGGCACCAGTCCCCCGAATTCGCTAACACCAATCCATGTCGACGCTATTCCACCACCCGTTCTGCCCGCATTCGCGCTTCGTGCGGCTCGTATTGAACGAGTACGGCATCGAGGTACGCCTGATCGAGGAACGGACCTGGGAGCGGCGTCGCGACTTCCTGGTGATCAACCCCGCCGGCACCACGCCGGTGCTGGTCGACGAGGGCCAGCCGCCGGTACCAGGCGCGGCGATCATCGCGGAGTTCCTCGACGAGACCCTCGGCGCGACGGTCGGCGACCGCCGGCTGATGCCGCAGGACACCGGCCCGCGGGTGGAAGTCCGCCGGCTGATGAGCTGGTTCAACGACAAATTCTTCGCCGAGGTGAGCGGGCCCCTGACCGTCGAGCGGTTCTACAAGCGGCACCTGCCGGTCGACGCCGGCGGCGGCTCGCCGGACACCGAAGTGATCCGGGCGGCCCGCCATAACATTCGCTATCATCTCGCTTATATTGGATGGCTGGTACGCGCGCGCGATTGGCTGGCCGGCGACCAGCTGAGCTATGCCGACCTTGCCGCCGCCGCGCATATATCGGCGGCCGACTATTTGGGCGATGTGCCTTGGACCGAAGACGAAACAGCGAAGAACTGGTACGCGCGGCTGAAGTCGCGGCCGTCGTTTCGTCCGCTGCTGACCGAAACCATGGCCGGCATCCCGCCGTCAAAGACCTACGCGGATCTCGACTTCTGAACGACCCCGGTGCGCTGAAGACGGCGCTCGCCGACGCGGCGCGCACGCAGGGCTTCGATGTCATCGGCGTGACGCGCCCCGATTCCATCCCGCTTGCGCTGGAGCGGCTGCAACGGTTCATCGCCGAGGGCGGCCACGGCGACATGGACTGGATGGAAACCACCGCCGCGCGGCGCGGCGACCCGCGCGCGCTGTGGCCCGAGGTCCGCTCCGTCATCATGCTCGGCATGAACTACGGGCCCGACGCCGATCCGCTTGCGATCCTCGAGCAACGCGCCCACGGCGCGATCTCGGTCTATGCGCAGGGCGTCGACTATCACGACATCATCAAGCCGCGGCTGAAGGCGGTCGCACGCTGGCTCACGGCGGAGGCCGGCGGCGACGTAAAGGTTTTCGTCGACACTGCCGCCGTGATGGAGAAGCCGCTTGCCGGGCAAGCCGGCCTCGGCTGGCAGGGCAAGCACACCAACCTGGTATCGCGCCAGTTCGGCTCGTGGCTGTTCCTGGGCGCGATCTTCACCACGCTCGAGCTGCCGCCCGACGAGCGTGAAGCGGATCACTGCGGAAGCTGCCGCGCCTGCCTCGACGCCTGCCCGACCGCGGCGTTCCCCGCGCCGTATCGCCTCGACGCACGGCGCTGCATCTCCTACCTCACCATCGAGCACAAGGGACCGATCCCGCGCGAGCTCCGGCCGCTGATGGGCAACCGCATCTACGGCTGCGACGACTGCCTCGCGGTCTGCCCCTGGAACAAATATGCGCAGACCGGCCGCGAGACCAAGCTCGCGGCGCGCGAAGCGTTACGCGCCCCGCGCCTGTCCGAGCTGGCGCGGCTCGACGACGCGAGCTTCCGCGCGCTGTTCACGAAGTCGCCGGTGAAACGCACCGGACGCGACCGCTTCATCCGCAACGTGCTGATCGCGATCGGCAACTCCGGCGATGCGTCGCTCGCGGCCGACGCCGAACGGCTGCTGGGCGATACGTCGCCGCTGGTGCGCGGCGCGGCGGTGTGGGCGCTCTCCCGGCTCGACCCCGCGCGCCTTGCCGCGTGTGCGGGCGCGCACGATGGCGAAGGCGAGCCCGCCGTGCGCGAGGAATGGGCGAGCGCGCTTCAAGGCGCGACCGCCTGATGTCGACCTTGCTCTGCCTCGGCCTCGGCTATTGCGCGCGCACTTACGTCGCCGAATTCGGATCGTCCTACCAGCGCATCATCGGCACGTCGCGGACGCCGAATCCCGCTGGCCGGGTCGAGATGCTGGCATTCGATGCCGCCGCGCCATCGGACGAGGTGCGGAGCGCCGTCGCGGCGGCGACGCATCTTCTGCTGTCAGCCACCCCAAGCGAAACCGGCGATCCGATTTTCAATGCGCTGGAAAACGCGATCGCATCCGCGCCGAAACTCACGTCGATCGTCTATCTCTCGTCGCTCGGCGTCTACGGCGACCATGGCGGCGCCTGGGTCGATGAAACCGCGACGACGATCCCGGCGCACGCGCGCGGCGGCGCGAGGCTTGCCGCCGAGCAGGCCTGGCAGGCGCTCGGGAAGAGACGCGGCGTGCCGGTCGCGGTGCTGAGGCTTGCCGGCATCTATGGCCCAGGACAGAACGTGTTCACGCGCCTCCTCGCCGGGCGCGCGCACCGCGTCGCCAAGCCGGGGCATGTATTCAACCGAATCCATGTGTCCGATATCGCACAGGCGATCGACGCGGCCTTTGCGCGCAAAGCCGACGGCGTCTTTAACGTGACCGACGACGAACCCGCCGCCTATTCCGACCAGGTGCTGCTGGCGGCAAAGCTTCTCGGCGTCGATCCGCCGAATGAGCTGTCGATGGAGGAGGCGCGCCAAATCCTTACGCCGATGGCGCTCAGCTTCTACAATGGCTGCGTGCGGGTGAAGAACGACAGGCTCAAGGAAGGCCTCGGCGTGAAATTGCGCTACCCGACTTATCGAGAAGGCCTGCGCGCGCTGTTCGTCGGTGGCTACGAAGCTCGCGATCCTTTGAAGGGCTAGAACTCAGCCACCGCCGCGATCAACCGCTCGATATCTTCCGGGCGCGAGAGCCGGTGATCGCCGTCTTTGACCAGGGTGAGCACGACGTCGTCGCGCGCGAAGCGCGAGGTCATCTCGACCGCGTGCTGCCACGGCACGTCCTCGTCCTTCACCCCCTGGAGGATGCGGACCGGACAACCGGTCTCGATCATGCCGCCGAGGAGAAGGTGATTGCGCCCCTCCTCGATCAGATTGCGGGTGATCGGGTAGCCCCCCTCGTCATAGGCGGACGGCCTGGTCCAGAGGCCGGTCTCGGTGATCTGCCGCTGGATCGCGGGCGGCATGCGCTTCCACATCAGCTCTTCCGTGAAGTCGACCGCCGGCGCGATCAGAACGAGGCCTTTGAGCGCCGGGCCTCCCGGCATCGCCCTGCTTCGCGAGCTCACGCGCCAGCAGCAGCGCGAGCCAGCCGCCCATGGACGATCCGATCGCGACCTGCGGACCGACGCAGCAGTCCCGAAACACTGCGACGCTCTCCTCCAGCCAGCGGCCGATGGTGCCGTCGGTGAAGGTCCCGCCCGATTCGCCGTGGCCGGAATAGTCGAAGCGGATCATGGCGCGGCCGTTGCGGCCGGCCCAGGCGTCCAGCGCCTCGGCCTTGGTGCCCCGCATGTCGGACTTGAAGCCGCCGAGCCAGAACAAACCCGGCGTGCCGCCCGGCCGAGAGCGGACCGCAATCGACCGTGCCGTCGAGCCGGTTCCCACGTTCAATGTTTTCAGGCAAGAATCGTCCATTGGGGCCTCATTGGTAGACCGGTCGCACCCGGATTTCCGGCAAACGGTTGTTTCGCCGCAGGCGACCGCTGAAAGCAAGCGTGGAGTATCAGCGCGGAGTCCTTGACGGTCCCCAACCAAGGCTGATGGATCATCCGCGTGAGCGACGGATTCGACGACCGGGCGGCCCCGCGGCGCACCCTTGCCGGTGCGACGATCCTCCAGATCGTGCCCAAGCTTGACGACGGGCCGGCCGCGCGTAGCGCCCTCAATATCGCGCATGTGCTGTTGCGCGCGGGCGCACGCGCGCTGATCGCCGCCGAGAACGGGCCGCTGGTGAGCGAGCTGACCACCGCCGGGGGCGACTGGATTCCGATGACCAACGCGAGCATCAATCCATTCCGGCTGCGGCGCAATGCGCGGGATCTCGAACACCTCATCGGACAGGAGCGCGTGGACATCGTTCACGCTTATGACGCCGGCGCGGCGTGGAGCGCCCGCATCGCGGCCTCACAGATCGCGGTCTGGCTCGTCACCACATTGCCCGACGTCCCGTCCTACACCGGCATGCGCGGGCGCTACGCCAGCGCGCTCGCGCAGGGCGACCGCGTCATCGCGCCGTCGAACTATGCCGCCGGGCCGATCATGGAGCGCTACGGACTGCGCGCCGAGCAGATCACCGTCGTGCCGCGGGTGATCGACACCGCGACCTATGATCCCGCCGCCGTTTCGCCGGAGCGCGCGGATGCGCAGCGCGCGCACTGGCGCGTGGCGCCCGACGACCGCGTCGTGATGGTTCCCGGGCGGGTCGCGCCCTGGAACGGCCAGGTCTCCGTTCCGGAGATCGCGCGTGCGCTTGTCGACAACGGCGTCCGCGGATTTGTCTTTGTCGTCGTCGGCGAAAGCGCGACGCATGCCAAATACGGGCGCGACGTGCTCAAGCGAGCGCAAGCCATGGACGTCGACGACCTGGTCCGCATGGCGGGGCATTGCGACGACATGCCGGCGGCATTCGCGGCCGCGCATTTCATCGCGGTCCCCGCCGTCGAGCCGCCTCTGCTCGGCCGCGTGATCGCGCAGGCGCAGGCGATGGGTCGCCCGGTGGTGACGACCGACGTCGGCATGCTTTCGGAACATATCGTAACACCGCCGCGCATGCCGGAGGACGTACGCACCGGCTGGATCAGCGTCGCCCGGCGATCCCGCCGACTTCGCGCATCTCTTAGGCATCGCGCTGTCGCTGAACCCCGGCGCGTATCGCCAGATGTCCGCCCGCGCGCGACAATTCGCCGAGTACATGTTTTCTCCGGAGAGCGTTGCCGACGCCATGAGGTCGGTCTATACGTCGCTTCTGGCACGCGATCTCTAGTGGCGGGGATTCTCCAGCGGACCGTCGGTTCGCGACAGAACAGTGGGGCGTTGTTAGTGAGTTCGCAGCCACATGCAGTCGGACTCATGCCTCCAGCGGATCAATCCGCTCCATTCGCGCATGTCGAATTCCGTCCAATCGCCCGCGCCGGTCGCAACGCCGATCAGGCCGCTGACGGCGCTGGTCGTGACGCCGAGCCTGCATGCCGGCGCCGCCGATTCCGGCGCTGTCCAGCTTGTGCGCGTTCTCGCGTCCGCCGGACACCGGCCGATCGTCGTGTCGAGCGGCGGCCGCATGCTCGGCGATGTCATTGCAGCCGGCGCGACGTTCATCCCGATGAATGTCGAAAGCACCAATCCCGTCACGATGATGCGCAACGCCCTGGCGATGGCGCGCATCGTCCGCGAGCAGCGGTGCGACCTGATCCATGCGCATGCGCGCGCGCCGGCCTGGAGCGCCTACTACGCCGCTCGGCGGACCGGCGTTCCGTTCCTGACCAGCTGGTACAAGGGATTCCGCGAGCAGAACGTGCTCAAGCATCTCTACAACGGCGTGATGGCGCGCGGCGACTGTGTGATCGCGATCAGCGATCAGATCGCGGATCTCGTGGTCGAGCGTCACAAGACGCCGTGGGACCGGATCACGGTCATTCCAGCCAGCATCGATTTCGAGCAATTCGATCCCGCGCGCGTTTCACAGGAGCGCATCGATGCCGTGAGAAACGCCTGGGGCGTTCAGCCGGACTTCAAGGTCATCCTGGTCGTCGGCCGCATGCTTCGCCGCAAGGGTCATCACGTCGTGGTCGACGCGGTGCGGCGGCTCAAGGAGATGGGCCTCAAGGATTTCATGTGCGTGTTCGTCGGCGAGGATCAGGGCAAGTCGCGCTATTCCGGCGAGCTGTGGGATCTGGTGCTCGCCACCGGCACGACCGACGTCACCCGGATGGCAGGGGCGACCGACGACCTGCCGGCCGCGCTCGCGGCCGCGGCCGTCGTGGTAAACGCCGCGATCCAGCCCGAGGGTCTGCAACGCGCGATCCTCGAAGCCGAGGCGATGGCAAAGCCGGTCGTGGTGTCGGACCTGGGGGCGGGGCCGGACGCGGTGCTGGCGCCGCCCGCGGTCACCGAGGATCGCATGACCGGCCTGCGTTTCTCCGCCGGCGATTCGGTCGCGCTGGCCGCGGCCGTGGTGCGGCTGTTCTCGCTGCCGCCGGCGGCACGGGCCGCGATCGGCGCGCGCGGGCGCGCCTGGGTCATGGCGAATTTCAACACCTCGGCCGCGGCCGAGCCGACGCTGCGGCTCTACGAGGAGATCGCGGCGCGCCGGCGGCCTTGAATCGCCCGGAATTGCCACCCATCTGAGCGCCCGCCGCTACCCAGCCAAGTCCGCGCACAACAGCAAAATTCGTTATCCAAACCGTGATTCGGGCCGCAATCCCGTTGACTTGGATGCGGTTTGTCCCGATCCTTCGATCCAGACCCGCTTCGGCGGGTCAGGTGCAACAAAATAGGAGAGCCAGGCCATTCGTCGTCCGATGAGAGCTCCGCCGCCCGTCCAAAAGGACGGCCCGCGTGTCAACGAGGAGATCCGAGTCCGCGAAGTCCAATTGATCGATCAGACCGGCCACAACCATGGTCCGACTGACATCCAGATTGCCTTGGCCAGAGCCCAGGAAGCTGGACTCGATCTGGTCGAGATCGCGCCGAACTCGGCCCCGCCCGTCTGCAAGATCCTGGATTACGGCAAGTACAAGTACCAGGCGCAGAAGAAGGCGGCAGAAGCCCGCAAGAAACAGAAGGTGGTCGAGGTCAAGGAGATCAAGCTCCGGCCGATGATCGATGATCACGACTACGACGTGAAAATGCGCGCGATGCAGCGCTTCTTCGAGGAAGGCGACAAGGTCAAGGTCACGTTGCGCTTCCGCGGCCGCGAGATGGCGCACCAGGAACTCGGCACCGCGCTGCTCAACCGCGTCAAGGAAGACACCTTGAAATTCGCCAAGGTCGAGCAGGAGCCGCGCTTCGAAGGCCGTCAGGTCGTGATGGTGCTGGCGCCGCGTTAAGGCGAACAATTCCCCTGCAAGGCTGCCGGATTGCCGGCAGCGGATTTTTACGCGGCGCGATCTATCGGATCGCGCCGCTGGCGGTATTTTGGTAGCCGGCCGGAAGTGGAGACGATATGCGCGTCATGATCGGGATGATCCTCGCACTAGTGATCGCGACATCCCCTGTTGCAGCGGCCGACGACGACTACGGCGAAACGCTTTGCAAGAAATACATGCCGCCCGGGACGCCGTGCACCTGCGTCGGGCCGATCCTGGATGAGGAATTCGACGAGGAGGAGCTTGCGCCCCTGTTGCAGTTCCTGAGGGCCTTCATGACCGGTCTCAAGGGCGACGAGGCAGCGGCCCAGAAGACCATCGACGGGATCGCGGCCAAGCACGGCAAGAAGACCATTGAGGACTGGCTGAAGCGATTTGAGGGCCTCTCCCCGGAGACCGCAAAGACCTGCAATTTCAAGTTCTAGGCCCCCTGCGGCGGCCCTGGCGGGGTACCCCGGAGGTTGCGGTCTCCCGGCGCATCTGCCATAACGCCGCCCTCTCGTCGCCCGGCCATTAGGGCTGCCGTGGCGGCGGCGAAGTGCTCAATCAGCACGCTCATTTCGAGCAATTAACCGGCGCGGCAAGCCGTCAGGCCTGCCGTTTGCGTCCGGAAAGGAGAGCCAAATGCCCAAGATCAAGACCAAGTCGGGCGCTAAAAAGCGCTTCAAGATCACCGGCACCGGGAAAGTGGTTTACGCCCACGCCGGCAAGCGCCACGGCATGATCAAGCGGACCAAGAAGCAGATCCGCCAGCTGCGCGGCACCAATGTGCTGTTCAAGACCGACGGCGACAACATCAAGAAGTATTTTCTGCCGAACGGCTGAACCGCCCCACCGCGCATTTCTGAAGGAGATCTGTCATGGCCCGCGTCAAACGTGGCGTCACCTCGCACGCCAAGCACAAGAAAGTCTTCAAAGCCGCCAAGGGCTTTTACGGCCGGCGCAAGAACACCATCCGTGTCGCCAAGCAGGCGGTCGAGAAGGCGAACCAGTACGCCTATCGCGATCGCAAGCGCCGCAAGCGCACCTTCCGCGCCTTGTGGATCCAGCGCCTGAACGCCGCCGTGCGTCCGTTCGGCCTCACCTACAGCCGATTTATCGACGGCCTGAACAAGTCCGGCCTGATGGTCGATCGCAAGGTGCTGTCCGACCTCGCCATCACCGAGCCGGTGGCGTTCCAGGCGATCGTCGAGAAGGCGAAGTCCGCATTGCCGGCAACGGCGTAATAGCAATCCGCCCGACCACAACTCCGTCGTCGTCATGGCCGGGCTTGTCCCGGCCATCCACGTCTTGCATGCAAAAGGGTAAGACGTGGATGCCCGGCACAAGGCCGGGCATGACGGAAGCAGGACGGACCAGAAGCCATGTCCGACATCGGAAAGCTTGAACAGCAAATCCTCGCCGACGTTTCGGCGGCAGCCGATGAGGCGGCGCTCGAAGCCGTGCGCGTCGCCGCGCTTGGCCGCAACGGGACGATTACCGCGCTGCTGAAGACGCTCGGCGCAATGACGCCGGACGAGCGCCGCGCGCAGGGCCCGCTGATCAACGGCCTCAAGGACAAGGTGACCGACGCGCTCACCGCGCGCCGCGACGCGCTCAAGAACGCCGCGCTCGACGCCCGCCTCAACACCGAGACCGTCGACGTCACGCTGCCGGTGCGCGAGCCGCCCGCGGAGCAGGGCCGCATCCATCCGATCAGCCAGGTGACCGACGAGCTGACCGCGATCTTCGCCGACATGGGCTTTAAGGTCGCGGAAGGTCCCGACATCGAGACCGACGATTTCAACTTCGCCAAGCTCAACATCCCGGAGAGCCATCCGGCCCGCCAGATGCAAGACAGCTTCTTTTTCAATCCGAAGCCGGACGGCTCGCGGCTCTTGCTGCGCACGCACACGTCGCCGGTGCAGATCCGCACCATGCTGGCGCAGAAGCCGCCGATCCGGGTGATCACCCCCGGCCGCGTCTACCGCATCGACAGCGACCAGACCCACACGCCGATGTTCCATCAGGTCGAGGGGCTGGTGATCGACAAGGGCTCGCATCTCGGCCACCTCAAATGGATCCTCGAGGAATCCATGAAGGCGTTCTTCGAGGTCGACCAGGTCAAGATGCGGTTCCGGCCGTCGTACTTCCCGTTCACCGAGCCGTCGCTCGAGGTCGATATCCAGTGCCGGCTCGACAAGAACGAGGTGCGCTTCGGCGAAGGCAATGACTGGCTGGAGATTCTCGGCTGCGGGATGGTGCATCCCAATGTGCTGCGCAATTGCGGGCTCGATCCCGAGGAGTACCAGGGCTTCGCCTGGGGCGTGGGAATCGACCGCATCGCCATGCTCAAATACGGGATGCCGGACCTGCGCGACTTCTTTGCGGCCGACGTGCGCTGGCTCTCGCATTACGGCTTCCGTCCGCTCGACCTGCCGACCTTGGCGGGAGGCCTGAGCTGATGAAATTCACGCTTTCCTGGCTCAAGGAGCATCTCGACACCGACGCGTCGGTTGCGGCGATCGCGGACAAGCTCACCATGATCGGGCTCGAGGTCGAGAGCCTCGCCGACAAGGGCACGCTGCTCGCGCCGTTCACGATCGCGCGTGTCATCGAGGCGAAGCAGCACCCCAATGCGGACCGGCTGCGCGTGTGCATGGTGGACACCGGCGCCGGCGATCCGGTGCAGGTCGTGTGCGGCGCGCCGAATGCGAAGAGCGGCATGATGGGCGTGTTCGTACCGGTCGGGACCTACATCCCCGGCAAGGACATCACGCTCGGCGTCGGCAAGATTCGCGGCGTCGAGAGCCACGGCATGCTGGTCTCCGAATTCGAGATGCAGCTCTCCGAGGACCACGAGGGCATCATCGAATTGCCCGCCGATGCGCCGCTCGGAAAGCCCTATGTCGCCTGGGCCGGGCTCGACGATCCCGTAATCGAGATCAAGCTCACGCCCAACCGGCCCGATTGTACCGCGGTCTCCGGCGTCGCGCGCGACCTCGCCGCCGCCGACATGGGCAAGTTCATCGACAAGGTCGTGAAACCGGTGAAAGGCAATAGCGCCTGCCCGGTCACGGTCAAGCTCGACTTCGGCGCGACGCCCTCGCTCTGCCGCGGCTTCGCGCTGCGGCTGGTGCGCGGCGTCAAGAACGGGCCGTCGCCGGCCTGGCTGCAGAAACGCCTCACCGCGATCGGGCTGCGCCCGATCAATGCGCTGGTCGACATCACCAACTTCATCACCTACGACCGCGGCCGCCCGCTGCATGTGTTCGACGCCGCCAAGGTGAAGGGCAATCTCGTGGTGCGGCGCGCGAAGGCCGGCGAGCAATTGCTGGCGCTCGACGGCAAGACCTACACGCTCGACGACAGCATGTGCGTGATCGCCGACGACGCCGGCCCGGAATCGCTCGCCGGCATCATGGGCGGCGAAGCCTCGGGCTGCGACGAAGGCACGACCGACGTATTGATCGAGTCGGCGCTGTGGGAGCCGCTCAACATCGCGCAGACCGGCCGCAAGCTCGGCATCAGCTCGGACGCGCGCTATCGCTTCGAGCGCGGCGTCGATCCGGCCTTCCTGCTGCCTGGTCTCGAGCTTGCCACGCAGATGGTGCTCGATCTCTGCGGCGGCACCGCTTCCGAGACCACGGTTGCCGGCGATCCGCAGGTGCCGGAGCTGGTGATCAATTTCCCGCTGTCGGAGCTCAAGCGTCTCGGTGGCCTCGACGTGCCGTTCCCCGAGGTGCGCGGCGTGCTCAACCGGCTTGGCTTCATGGTCGCCGGGCAGGACAAGAACGTGAAGATCGCCGTGCCGTCGTGGCGGCCGGACGTGCACGGCAAGGCCGACATCGTCGAGGAAGTCATGCGCATCGTCGGCGTCGACCGCGTGCCGCCGACGCCGTTCGATCGCGGACCCAATCCGCGCAAGCCGATCCTCACCCCGTTGCAGGTGCGCACCCGCAAGGCCAAACGCGCGCTCGCGGCGCGCGGCATGGTCGAAGCCGTAACCTGGTCGTTCGTCGCCAAGCCGCAAGCGGAGCTGTTCGGCGGCGGCAAGGCTGAGCTGGCGCTCGCCAATCCGATCGCGGCCGATCTCTCCGACATGCGGCCGAGCCTCCTGCCCGGCCTGATCGCCGGCGCGCAGAAGAACGCCGACCGCGGCTTCCCCGATGTCGCGCTGTTTGAAGTGGGCCAGATCTTCCGCGGCGACCGGCCGGAGGATCAGTTCATCGCAGCCTCGGGCGTGCGCCGTGCGCTCGCCAAGGCCTCCGGCATCGGCCGTCACTGGCAGGGCTCGGGCGAGGCCGACGCCTTCGATGTGAAGGGCGACGCGCTGGCGATGCTCGCGGCGGCCGGCGCGCCGCCACAGGCGCTCCAGGTCGTGCCGGGCGGACCGGCGTGGTTTCATCCCGGCCGCTCTGGAACGATCCAGATCGGCCCGCAGAACGTGATCGGCCACTTCGGCGAAGTACATCCGCGCGTGCTCGAAGCGCTCGACGCCGAAGGGCCGCTGATGGCGTTCGAGGCGATCCTCGAAAAAATCCCGGAGCCGAAGGCGAAGCCCACGCGCGCGAAGCCGGTGCTTGAGCTCTCACCGTTCCAGCCGGTCACGCGCGATTTCGCCTTTGTCGTCGACCGCGCGGTGAAGGCCGCCGACCTCGTGCGCGCGGCGCAGAACGCCGACCGCGCGCTCATCACCGGCGTCACAGTGTTCGACGTCTACGAAGGCAAGGGTATCGATCCCGGCAAGAAGTCGCTCGCGATCGCCGTGACCATCCAGCCGCGTGAAAAGACCATGACCGACGCGGAGATCGACGCGCTCGGCGCGAAGATCGTCGCGGATGTCAGCAAGCGCACCGGCGGCGTGCTGCGGTCGTGAGCGCCCACGCGTTTGCCGGGCTAGCCGCGTAACAACGATGAAGAGAGGCGGTTGAGGCCCTCGCGCACTGACCCGATGCGCTGGGCATTCGCCCCAGCGATCAGGTGCAGCATGTCGACGACGTCGCGCTTTTCCTCCAGGCTGCATTGGGTTTCGATCGGCGCGACGAGCTGATGCAGGCGTGAATTGAGGTCGCCGTGAACGCTTCTGGCCAGGCGCTTACCGCCCACGAGGCATGTCTGGGCGAGGTCAGGACCGAGCCCGACCCTGGCGGTAAGCTGTGAAAGGATGCGTTGCTCCTGCACAGGGGTCAGGGGGCCATCCTCGGTCGCCACCGCATACATCATGGCAGCCAAAGCCAGGCGCGGGTCGTTGCCGCCGGCCGATCCCCAGTCTTGGCTGGCGCGCGGCAGGCGCGGGATGCGGTTATAGAAGTGGAGATAAAGGATGAGTGCCAAAATCAGGACGATGAATAAGGCAAAAGGCACGGCGCTGCTCCCCCCAATTCAGCATGAAGCGCGTGGCGGTCATAGGAGATCAAAAAATGGCAAGACAAAGCAAGCATGACTTGCCTTCGCATTGTCCCTGGGTAACGCGAGCCTCCGGGCGCCCGAGCACCTTGCCGGGGCATTCGGCTTGCTTCAAGCGCACCGGCGGCATGCTGCGCTCGACAGCGCGATCCGCTGACCGATCCCGCATTGAGACAACTTGCGGACATGCCGCCATGGCGTTGTCGCGACGGTGACCCTGTGGCAGTGTCGTTGCCAGCATGTGGGTGCGGATTTCATAACCTGACGTGCATTGAGGACATCATGCATGCGGCCGCTGATCGATCCTCGCAACGGCGACTTTGAAAGCGACGCATCGAGCTCCCAGTCCAGATCGCTCTGGTCGATCGCCGGAGGCATGCTTGCGGAGATCAGCCTTCCGAAACTGATCGTCGCCTGGTTCGTGCTGCTTGGCCTGCCTGCACTGCTGCTCGGCGCAATGCCGATCGCTGCCTCGATCTGGATCAACGCCACGGCGCTGACGCTGGTCGAGCTCAGCTACGGCCTGGTGCCCCTGTTGCTCCTGGTCGCTCTTGCAGCGACGGCCCTGCTGGGGTTTCGCCGGCTGTTCCGGATGGCCGAGCGCAGCTTCTGGGCGCTGAACTCGCTCGCCGTGCAGCCGGCCTACGTCCTGTGCCGCGAGGTGCTCAGCCAGATCGCGGATCGCGTGCTGCAACGGGACGCGGCGGCAAGACGAGCGAAGTGGCGGGCGATCACCGCCATTCTGTCCGGTCTGATCATCTGTCTGGTTTCGATTGGCGTCCTGCTGCTGGTCTGGCCGCATGTCCGTTTCGTGGTGGAATTCTCCGCTCTCAACGATCCTGTCGCGCTGCTGAAGGCTGCGCTTGCCAACAGCATTGCCATTGTCGCGGCCTATGTGGCCGTGGCGGTTCTCGTCTGGTCGATTGCCGACGCCACCATGCCCGCGACCTGCGATCTCGATGGCTTCGCGGCGCCCATGGGCGGCGAACAGGCTCGTGACGAACAGATCTGGCGTGTCGCGCATCTGTCGGACATTCACGTCGTCGGCGAACAATATGGGTTTCGTCTTGAATCCGGCCGGTCGGGACCGCGCGGCAACGGGCGGCTGATCAAAGTCTTGAAGCGGCTGGACGACCTTCAGGCCGATGAGCCGCTGCATGCCATCCTGGTGACGGGCGATATTACGGATGCCGGGCTCGCGACCGAATGGGCGGAGTTCTTCGAAGCCGTGTCGCAGTTTCCGCGCGTCGCGCAGCGGATGTTCTTGATTCCCGGAAATCACGACATCAACGTCGTCAATCGTGCGAACCCGGCGCAATTCGATCTGCCGACAAGCCCAAACAAGAAACTGCGCAAGCTGCGCGTCTTGTCTGCCCTCAATGCCATTCAAGGCTCTCGTGTCCGCGTTCTCGACCGCCGAAGCAAACGGCTCGACGAGACCCTCGAGCGCGCGCTCAATCCTTATGTCGCCGGAATGGTGAAATATGCCGAGACCGCCAGGCCGCGGGGCTATCTTGAGCTCGATGACCTTTGGTCGAATGCATTCCCGATGGTGCTGCCACCGGAGCACCACGACGGGCTTGGGATCATCTTGCTGAATTCAAATGCCGACACCCATTTCTCGTTCACCAATGCGCTTGGAATGGTGTCCGCCGACCAGTTCTCGGCGGTCGACGACGTCATTGCGCAATATCCCCGCGCCTGCTGGATCATATGTATCCACCATCACGTCATCGAATACCCAAGAGCTGACGTGGCGCTGTCGGAGCGGATTGGAACGGCGCTGATCAATGGCCTGTGGTTCGTCCGCCGGCTTCAGCCCTTTGCCGACAAGATCGTCGTCATGCATGGCCATCGGCACCACGACTGGTTCGGGAGATGCGGCGCATTTCCGATCCTGTCGGCGCCTTCCGCGGTGATGGGCGGGACCGACGATGCGCCCACCCGCTTCTACATCCACACCATCGCTGTCGGAGCAGATGCCAAGATAAAGTTGCGGCAACCGCAGCCTGTCGACGTAACTGCGTGACCCGCCTGCTTAGGCCGCCGCCCGCGCGGGCAGCAAATCCGCGAACGCAAATCCCTCGCGCTCGACCACCTCGCCCACCGTCACGGCAATCCGTCGCGTCAGCATCGGTCCCGCCGCCACGAAGGTGTGGAATTCGCCCTTCTCGCCGCAGGGATCGGCCGACGCCGGCAGTTCCGCGAGCAAGGCATGGTCCAGCCGGCGGCCCGCGAACTCGATCGGAAGCTGCTTGAGATCGACGCACGCCAGATAGGTCTCGACGCCGCCGTCGACCATTTCGCGCGCAAGGGCATCCGTGGGCCGCTGCCAAAGCGGGAACACCGGCGCGATACCGGTGCCGCTAAGCTTCTCCTCACGATAGCGGCGCACGTCTTCGAGGAAGAGATCGCCGAAGATCACATGGGTGACGCCGGCCGCCTTGGCGTCCGCCAGCGCGGCGGCCATTCGCGCCTCGTAGACCTCGTTCGGGCACGGATAGGGAATCGGCACGCGGACCGGCGCAAGCTCCGCCGCATCGAGCTGCGCCGCCAACAGCTCCTCACGCACGCCATGCATGCTCACCCGGCCGAACGTCTCGGTGACGGTCGTCAGCGCGCCGACGATGTCGAAGTCGCCGCGCCGCCGTGTCTCGTGCAGGGCCCAGGCCGAAGTCCTTGCCGCTCGACCAGGCGATCAATGCTTTGGCGCGCACGACGATCTCACCCCGCGCGCGGTTGCTTCGGTTGCTGCTTGAACTGTTTGGGCTGCTTCGGCTCCGGCGGCGGCGGCGCGATCACGCGCAACGCCGCCACCGCGGCCCGGTCGCCCGATTCCCAGGCGCCGCCGACGGTGCCCCAGAGCCGCTCGTGTACCGCCTCACCCGCGAAATAGATGCGGTTGTTCATGGGCTCCATCAGGGTGCGGCGAGCGAACTGTCCGCCCGGCGCCGCCGCCGACATCGCGCCGAGAACCCACGGCTCCTGGTTCCAGTTCGTTGCGTAGGCGCGGCCGGCGGTGCGCTTGAGACCGGCGCCATAGAGATTGTCGAGCCAGTCGATCGCGAAGGCGATCATGTCCTTGGTGCCCTTGGCGGAAAGCTCACGCCCCAAGCGGCCGCCGACATTCACCGTGCATAGCGTGGTGCCGGCGATGTTGGCGAGCAGCGCCGCAGTGCGCACGTTCGAGGATTTTTCGAACACGACCTCGTCCGAGCGTAGCCCGAGTGGATTGCCTTTGAGCTCCAGCGTGATGTGATCGTAGCTGCCGAGCCTGAGCCGCTCGATCGCGTCGAGCTGGCGCTTCGGCAGGTCGGGCGTGAACCGGAGCTTCCCGGTGGTGAGCACATTGGTCGATGCCGTGACGATCACGGCACGGGCATCGATCGTGCCCCGCTCGGTCTCGACCTCGACGCCAGCACGAACGCCCCAGTTGATGCGCGTGGCCGGGGTCGAGAGCCGCACCGGCACGTCGGCGGCGAGCTTCGCGATCACCGCACCAAGGCCTTGCCGGCAGAATGCCTGGACGTCGCGGTCGGCGGCACGGGCAACATCGGTCGTCGACAGGTCGGACACATCCTTACCGCAGAGATTCGGGCCGAGCAGGAACTCCACCGTCGCGCGCCACTCGCCGAGATCCTTCGGCAGCGCCTGCGCGCAGGCGATGTCGGCCTTGCGCGCGACATCGGCGATCGCGGTGTTGGCGCGCACCATCGACGACAGCATGTCCTCCATTTCGCTCTCGCGCGCGTAGCGGCGCGCGATGCGCATGCGCTGGCCGGGCGGCGCCGGATAGATGTCGAAGCCACTTTGAAGTGCAAGGCGCGCGACCGGGTTGGTTTCCGGCGAAGGGAAGGCGCGCGCGCCACGATCGTAGGGCACGCCGAACAGCGCCGTATCCGTGAGGCAGCGGCCGCCGACCGCGCCGGACGCTTCGAGCACCACGCATGTCCGCCCGGCGAATAGGACCCGCCGCGCCGCGGCGATGCCGGCGGCGCCGGCCCCGATGATCACCACGTCGACGCGTGGCTCGCCCTTCCCCTTCTGCTGGGTCGCGGCAAGCGCGGGGTTTGCCGCGATGGCGCCGGCGGCGGCGAGGAATGTTCGGCGCGTCAGTTTCGACATGGACGGAACATTGCCCGATCCTGACTGCGCCCGCAAACAGCCGCGACAAGCGAGCCTGCCGCGGGTTAAATGCGCCGAGAGGTTTGCTCATGTTCGCCGCCGCCGTCAAAGCGCTCACCCAGATGTTCTCCCCGCCGTTCCGCAAAATCCTGCTGAAATCGGCGGGTATTGCTTTGCTCCTGATCGTCGTCGCCGCGATCGGCCTGCACCGCGCGCTGGTCTGGTTCACTGAAAGCGGCCAGGTCTGGATACAGGACACGTTCAGCCTGACCACCACGACGCCGTTCACAGTGCTGTCCTGGATACTTTCGATCGCCGCCGCGCTCGGCGTCATCGCCGGCTCGATCTTCCTGATGCCGGCGGTGACCGGACTGATGGCGAGCTTCTTCGCCGACGAGATCGCGGAGGAGGTCGAGCGGCGGTACTATCCCGGCGATCCCCCTGGCCACGCACTACCGCTGCTGCCGGCCGTGCTCCAGGGAGTTCAGACCGCGCTCCTGGCCGTCCTTGTCTACCTGGTAGCGATGCCGTCGCTGTTGCTGGCCGGAATCGGCGCGGTGATCTTCTTTCTGGCGACCGCCTTCCTGCTCAGCCGGGAATATTTCCAGCTCGCCGGGATGCGCTTCCGCTCGCCCGCCGAGGCGAAGAAGCTGCGCAAGGCCCATCAGGGCACGGTCTTCCTCGCCGGGATGTTCCTGGCGGCCTTCGTCTCGATCCCGATCCTCAATCTCGCGACGCCTCTGTTTGGGACGGCCTTCATGGTGCACCTGCACAAACGGCTGTCGAATCGTTCGGCGTCACCGCCGCTGATCGAAGGGTAATCGCACTATTTCGGCAGCGACGTTACCGAGACCTTGGCCACGCCGTCGGCCTCGGCGATGACACGCAGGGTCGTCGCGTCGAAGGCGATGTCCACGACGCGCAGATCCGCAACCGACGCATCCACCCGCACACCGTTGCCGGCACCGCGGAACTCGGCAATCGCCGCCTGGATGCTCTTGCGGGCGTTGGCGGCGAAGGGCTTGAGGTCGATCACGGTGCGCTCCGCGACCGCCGCTTCAAGATAGGGCGCCGCTGCCCGCACGGCGGCGCCGAGCACGCCTTCCGATTCGACATCGAGCGCAACCTCGGTGAGGCGCAGCACCTGCGACTTGTGATCGAGCACCGGCTTTCCCCAGACATAGACATTCGCTTCCGTGCCGAGGCCGAACCAGCTCTTGCTCTCGGTGGCCTTGACCCGCAGCGAGATCAGCAGCCGGTCTCCCGACGCCGCCACGCTGGCGCGGCGTACCGTCACCGCGAACGCTCCGCTGTTGTCGTCCGGAAAGGTCTTTCCTACGAACTGCGCCGTCATGAGGCGGTTGACCTCGGTAAATGGCACGTCGATCGGCACCGCGATGTTGACGCCGCCCTGCTCGGTCTGCGGCGCGATCTCCAGCGTCGCCGGGAACGGGCATTCCGGCTTGGTCTCCGTCGGCACGATGCGCGTCTCGGCCTCGACCCCGACCAGCAACGTGACGGCTTCGGCGTCGATCCGCGGCTGCGCCGCGATCGCGCGCTTGGGGCGAAGCTCGAGCCAGAGGTTCGGCAGTCCGGCGCCGGCCGCGCCGATCGAGATCGAGCGGCAGAGTTTCGCCCACTCCCGCCGCGCCACCTGTTCGAGGAACGGATCGTTGCGCAGCCGCGCCTGCAACCGCGTGATCTGTTCATTGACCTGCCGTTCCAGCAGCGGCCGTACTTCGTTCGACACGTTCAGCCGCACGCCGACGATGGTCATGTTGGCGTCGGCGATGGAGAAATGCGTGGTCAGGTTGGGCTCGAGCCGCCAGGCGGGCGTCAGTTGCGGCTGCGACACCACCGCGACATTGCCGCGGATGTCGGTGCGCTGATCGAGCGTGCGTCCCGCCAGCTTCTCGACGCTGCGTCCGACCTCTTGCCCCAGGACTCCGCTGAGCACGCCGCCGAGGCCGCCGGCTGCATTGGTGGCGATCTGACCGGTCGCACGCAGCGTGCCGGTGAGCACGCTCGACACGCCCAGCGCGTCCGGCTTGCCGAACACCCCGAGCGGCCCGCGATTGACCTGCCAGCCGATTTCCGCGTTCGACAGCAATTTCGAAACCACGTTGTCGCGCTTGCCGCTAAGATCGCGCGGCGCTGTGGCTTCCAGCATGTCGCGGATCGCGCCGAGCGTGATGACGGTCGGCGCCACGATGGTCGAGGTGCGGCTGACGGGAGGAAGCGGAGGCACGTCGGCAAGCGCCGGCCGCCGGCTGGTTTCAGCCGCGGGCCACAGAACCTGCATGGCGAACGTCGCGCCAATGAATGTCACCGCCAGAATGGCGATGCCGAACAGAATCGTCCGAAAACGCATGGCAGTCCCCAACCATGCCCCACATAGCCCCAAGTGAACTTAGTCGATGATGTGCCGTTTCGCCAGCATGGCGCAGGCCATCAAGCTGCCACGGTCTTGCCCGGCCATTTGCAGATATCGGCAATCAGGCATTTTTCGCACAGCGGCCGGCGCGCGAGGCAGACATAGCGCCCATGCAGGATCAGCCAGTGATGGGCATGCAATTTGTACTTATCCGGTATCACTTCGAGCAATTTCTGCTCGACCTCGAACGGGTCTTTGCCCGGTGCCAGGCCGGTGCGGTTGCCGATCCGGAAGATGTGGGTATCGACCGCGATCGTCGGTTCGCCGAACGCTATGTTGAGCACGACGTTCGCGGTCTTGCGTCCGACGCCGGGCAGCGCCTGGAGCGCTTCGCGTGAGCGCGGCACCTCGCCGCCGTGCTCGGCGATCAGCCTTTGTGATAGCGCAATCACGTTCTTCGCCTTGGTGCGGAACAGGCCGATGGTCTTGATCAGCTCGCGCACCTTGTCTTCGCCGAGCGCCACCATCTTTTCCGGCGTGGGCCCCGCCGCGAACAACGCAGGCGTCGCCTTGTTGACGCCGGCGTCGGTCGCCTGCGCGGACAGCACCACCGCGACCAGCAGCGTATACGGGTCGTTGTGCAACAGCTCGCCCTTCGGCACCGCGGTTGCCGCCTCGAAACGGCGGAAGGCTTCCTCGACTTCTTGCGGCGTCCATGGCGGCACCACGCCCGCGATCGCCTTGCGGTCGGCCGCCAGCTGCTGCTTCGGCGGCTTCACCGCCGCCGCCTTGCCCCTGCGCGCCTTGTCGAGGCTGCGGCGCACCGACTTGGCAGGCGTCTTTTTGCGAGGGCCCCGCTTGCCAGCCGTTTTCTTGCCGGGTGTTTTCCGCGCCATGCTTTCCCTATATTGACCCCCATGGCGCCGGACAACACACCCGACAACGATCCGAACCAGGAACCCCCGATCTTTTCGGCGGTGCTGACACCGCACCGCTCGCTGAGCCCGGCCGGGTTTCTGATCTTCATGGCGGTGCTCGGCGGCATCAGCTTCATCACCGGGATGGTGTTCCTGCTCGCCGGCGCGTGGCCGGTGTTCGGCTTTTTCGGGCTCGACGTGCTGCTGGTCTATTGGGCGTTCCGGTTGAACTACCGCTCGGCGCGGGCCTACGAGCAGGTGACGGTGACGCCCTCGGAGCTGACCGTCAGGAAGGTCAGCCATCGTGGCGGCGTGCGGGAATGGACGCTCAATCCGGTGTGGGTGCGGCTGCACCGCGACGACCATGAAGAGTTTGGGCTGCAACAGCTGTTCCTGGAATCGCAGGGCCGGCGGCTGAGCATCGCCGGATTCCTGCCGCCGCAGGAGAAGGAAAGTTTTGCGCTGGCCCTGTCTGGCGCACTGGCGGAAGCGAAGCGCGGACCGACGCGGACGGTGCTGTGACCAGCCGCAGGAATCGGGTGGGCGCGGCATCCTGGCGGGCCTAGATGGAGGGCAAATGACGGAGACAACCATGCTCTCGCCCGACCGCATTCCCGACCTCTCGCCGCTGCAGTCCGCGGCCACCGACTATGACGTGGTACGCCGCGCCGTTCAGTTCATTTCGGAGCATTGGCGCCAGCAGCCCGAAGTCGAGGCGATCGCGCACGCCGTCGGCACCACCGCCAGCGACCTTCATCACCTGTTCCGGCGCTGGTCGGGACTGACGCCGAAAGCATTCCTGCAGGCGATCACGCTCGACCAGGCGCGGACGCTGTTGCGCGATTCCGCGAGCGTACTCGATGCCGCCTATGCCGTCGGCCTGTCCGGGCCGGGACGGCTGCACGACCTGTTCGTCACCCACGAGGCAATGTCGCCGGGCGAATGGAAGGCCGGCGGCGACGGCGTCACGCTGCATTATGGCTTCCATCCCTCCCCGTTCGGCACGGCGCTCGTCATGGCGGCTCCGCGCGGACTGGCCGGTCTTGCCTTTGCGGACGCCGGAGAAGAGCAAGCCGCGCTCGCCGACATGCAGCGCCGGTGGCCGAAGGCGAGCTACGTCAACGACGTTGCGCGCACCGCGCCGCTCGCCCGCCGCATCTTCGATCCCGCGCTGTGGCGCGCCGATCAGCCACTGCGAGTGGTCCTGATCGGAACCGATTGGGAGGTTCGGGTCTGGGACACATTGCTGAAAATCCCGATGGGCCGGGCCACGACCTACTCCGATATCGCGCGCAAGCTCGGCACCGCCAAGGCCTCGCGCGCGGTCGGCGCCGCCGTCGGCAAGAACCCGATCTCGTTCGTCGTGCCGTGCCACCGCGTGCTCGGCAAGAGCGGCAAGCTCACCGGCTATCACTGGGGCGTCACGCGCAAATGCGCGATGCTGGGTTGGGAAGCGGGACGCACCGGCGCAGCGTGATTGAAGGTCCGTTTTCGAGGGGCAAACCGAAAACATGATCTCCAATGCGAGTTCTCGGCCTTGGGCCAGAATCGGACATCACCGGCGTTGTTTTGCCAGCGGCTTCGCTACCTCGCGAGCGCAGTCAATGAAGCGCTGCACCACCGGGCTCGGCGCGCGGTTCTTCAGTGTCATGATTCCAATCGGCGCACTGGCAATCGGCAAATCGACCGGCAATTTCTTGATGAATGGATGCTGAGAGGGGAATTGCAGCAAGAACTCGGGAAGAACCGTCAAATAGCGACCTGTCCTCGCGAGGTTGATCCCCAACTCGTGCGCAGTGGCGACCACGGTCGCGTGGGGAAAGTCGAACCCGCCAGCGCGAAAGGCGTCTACGACGAACGACCCGAACCCGCCACTCTGCGGGGGTAACGCCCATGATTCGCCCATAAGGTCGGCAAGCTCGATTCGGCGCCGTCGCACCCACGGACTCTTGGTGCCCGCTGCCACGACATAGGGACTTTCGTAGAGTTTTTCGAAGGTAACTTGTTCGTCGACGAAGTAACTGGTCCTTCGGAAGATCAGGACGTCGACGCTGCGCTCGCTCAGGTTTCGCCGCTGTGCCTCACTCCCCTCGGTCACGACATGAAATACGATCCGCGGATGGCGCTGAGAAAGCCGGCCGATGACCGCGGATACGAAGCTTGCGGCGAGCGGGGGCGTGGTCCCGATCCGCACCTCGCCTGCGGTGGGGTCGGAGAGGAATTCGACGTTCTTCACGGCCTGGCGCAACTCATCGAACATGGCCACTCCGCCATCGCGCATGGCGCGGCCGTGCTCAGTCAGTTCGACGCCGTGGCGTCTCCGATCAAGGAGCCGCACGCCGATCGCATGCTCAAGGTCCGCGATCGATCGTGAAATAGCGGGCTGCGTCGTATTCAGGAGTTGCGCCGCCTTGCTCATGCTGCCGGCCTGCGCAACCGCCATCAGCACATGGAGATCGTGCAGCTTCATCCGACGTCCGACGCGATCGCTCACCTGCATTCGGTTTCCTATTGCAATACCGATATACCTGCATGAAGGATTAGCATTATCCACGCATATCTGCATCCACTATCTTCCTTCAAGGCTCGGGAGCGCGCCTGGCACGGGACATCGCGCTCAGTCAGATTGGAGACG
The DNA here is from genome assembly GCA_963785745.1 of uncultured Alphaproteobacteria bacterium. Taxonomy (GTDB): domain Bacteria; phylum Pseudomonadota; class Alphaproteobacteria; order Rhizobiales; family Xanthobacteraceae; genus VAZQ01. Next base: position 409,875 of record CAWAWR010000017.1, on the reverse strand, counting down.
ATCATGGACGCGCAACGAAGGTTTGCGATTACGGCCGTAGCGCTTTGCCTCTCGTTCAGCGCGACCTTGCCGGGACTTGGAAGTGCGGTGGCACAGAGCTATCCCAACCGCCCGATCAAGCTGGTCGTTCCGTCCACGGCCGGCTCGCCATCCGACATCGGCGCGCGGATCATCGGCGACAAGCTGTCGCTCAGTCTCAAGCAGCCGTTCGTGATTGAGAACCGGCCGGGCGCGGGCGGCAACATCGGAACCGAAGTCGTCGCAAGAGCCGCGCCCGACGGATTTACGCTAGGGCTGGTGCTCGGCACGACATTGACGGTGAATCCGAGCCTCTTCAAGAAGCTGCCGTTCGACCCCGACAACGATTTCCGGCCGATCTCGATAGTCAATACGACCGGCAACATGCTGGTCGTGCATCCCTCAATTCCGGTCAACTCGGTGGCGGAGTTTGTTGCCTACGCGAAGGCCGCCACCGCAAGGAAGGAACCAATCGCCTATGCCAGTGGGGGCAACGGAAATCCCGGTCATCTGGTGATGGAGAACTTTCGCGTGCGTGCCGCGTTCGACGCCATCCATGTACCCTATCGCGGTAACGCGCCGATGGTCACCGATCTTGTGGCGGGGCAGGTCAAGGTAGGCTTCGTCACGAGTGCCGGCATGATGGATCATGTGCAGGCAGGCAGACTCAAGGCTCTCGGAGTAGCGCGTGCACACCGCTCGCCGCTCGCACCCGACGTGCCGACGATCGCCGAGTTGGGCTATCCCGGGTTCAACGTCGAGAACTTTACCGTGATGCTGGCGCCGGCTGGAACTCCTGAGCTGATTGCCACCCTCCTCGAGCGCGAAGTGCAGGCCGCGCTCAGGCTTCCCGATGTCGTGGAGCGGTTTCGCACAATGGATGCGTCGCCGGTCGGGATCGTCGGTGCCGAAGTACGGGCGCGGCTCCAAGCTGATCGGGCGGAATGGGCGAAAGTCGTCGCAGCGGCCAACATGCGGCTTGACTAGAATTGCACTTCGTCTCGGCCTTTCGATCGCGTGTACATACTTTCCAGGAGCCTCACCATGTCTGCAACGCAGGTGCCGCAGGAGATGCCCCGCTCGAATGGCTCGACCTGTGTCGTCATGCTCGGAACTGGCACTCCTCGCCCCGAGCCGAACCGCTCCGGGCCCGCAACGGCCATTGTCATAAACGACACGCCGTATCTCGTCGACTTCGGGCCGGGCGTGATCCGACGCGCGACGGCCGCCTTTGAGAACGGCGTGACGGCGCTCGGCTTCGGGGGCGTCAACATCAAGACGGCGTTCCTAACCCACCTGCATTCGGACCATACTGTCGGCTATCCCGATTTAATCTTCACATCTTGGATCATGGGAAGGCACGAGCCGCTCGCGGTCTACGGCCCGAAGGGTATCAATGCCATGACCGAGCACGTGCTCAAGGCATGGCAAGTGGACATCGCCGTCCGGACCAACGGCGTCGATCGGCGCAGGTCGACCGGCTGCAGAGTGAATGCGCACGAGATCGCACCCGGCGTCGTCTACAAGGACGGCAACGTCACGGTCACGGCATTCCCCGCGCAGCATGAGGATGTGGTCGATTCCTTCAGCTTTCGGTTCGATGCGCGGGACCGCGTCATCGTGATCTCCGGAGACACCACACCCACGCGCGCGCTCATCGACCACAGCCGCGGCTGTGACGTGCTCATCCACGAAGCCTATTCGATGGAAAGCTTTCGCGCGGCTCCGCCGCAATGGCAGGAATACCGTCGACGGGCCCATACATCGTCAGTCGAACTGGCGCACATCGCAAATATGGTGAAGCCGGGCCTGCTTGTCATCTATCACCGCTCAAACGCGGGCGGCGCGTCGGCCAACTCTGATTCCGAAGACGTGTTGCTCGATGAAATCCGGCAGACCTACAAGGGCAAGGTCGTGGCTGGGCGCGACCTGGATGTTTTCTGAAATCAGCTTCACTGCCGGAAACTGTTGCGATGGATGACCGGTATGGGGGTCCCTAAAGCTGCTGGCCTAGGATATCCGCTTTCCGGCCGCCCTTGGCGAAAAGCAGATGTCAGGCGGCGATCACCGTTGTTTGCTCGCTGCGTCGGCGCGACCCGGTCTCGCGGCCGCGCTGATTGACGATACCGCCGCAATCCCGCAAAACCGGCTCGAATATTGCCTGCCTCACCCTATGTGAGGCGGGCAATCTTTAGCGTGCGACCGGTGGACATAAGGAACCTTGCGGATGCAGCAGCGGCGTCCCGTGATGCTGGCAATTCTGGACGGCTGGGGCTGGCGCGAGGACGCGGCCGACAACGCCGTCAAGCAGGCGCGCACGCCCAATTTCGACCGGCTGTGGGCGTCCTGCCCGAACATGCTGCTGCACACGTCGGGCAAGGACGTCGGCTTGCCGGGCGGCCAGATGGGCAATTCCGAGGTCGGCCATCTCAACATCGGCGCCGGGCGCGTGGTGATGCAGGATCTGCCGCGCGTCACGGACGCGATCGTGGGCGGCGAGATCGCGAAGCAGCCGGCGTTGCAGGAGCTGATCGCGCGGCTGAAGGCGAGCGGCGGCACCTGTCACCTGATGGGACTGGTTTCGCCCGGCGGCGTGCATTCGCATCAGGACCATGCCGCGGGCCTCGCGAAAATCCTCGCCGCCGCCGGCGTGCCGACATTGGTGCATGCCTGGACTGACGGCCGTGATACGCCGCCGCAATCGGCCGGCGACGACATCGCGCGCCTCGCGGCGGCATTGCCGGCGTCGACCCCGATCGCGACGGTGTGCGGCCGCTACTATTCGATGGACCGCGACAAACGCTGGGAGCGCGTCGGAAAAGCCTATGCCGCCATGGTGGACGCGGACGCGCCGCGGTTTCCCGATGCCGGCGGCGTCGTCACGGCGGCCTATGCGGACAAGAAATTTGACGAGTTCATCATCCCCGCAATCGTCGGCGACTATCGCGGCATGCGCGATGGCGACGGCATCCTGTGCTTCAACTTCCGCGCCGACCGCGTGCGCGAGATTCTGGCCGCCATGCTCGATCCGGCGTTCACCGGATTTGCGCGGCCGCGCGTTGTCCGTTTCGCCGCCGCCATCGGGATGACGCAGTACTCGGACGAGCTCGACAAATTCATGCAGGCGATCTTCCCGCCGCAGTCGCTCACGAAAATCCTCGGCGAAGTGGTCGCCGACGCCGGCCGGACGCAACTGCGGACGGCGGAGACCGAAAAATATCCGCACGTCACATATTTCCTCAATGGCGGACGCGAGCAGCCGTTTCCCGGCGAGGACCGCATCATGGTGCCGTCGCCGAAGGTCGCGACCTACGACCTGCAGCCGGAAATGTCGGCACCGGAACTGACCGACAAAGTGGTCGCCGCGATCGATTCCGGCAAATACGACCTGATCATCTTGAACTACGCCAATCCCGACATGGTCGGCCATACCGGCAGCCTGCCGGCGGCGATCAAGGCGGTGGAGACGGTCGACACCGGGCTCGGGCGCATCGCCGACGCCATCGAACGGGCCGGCGGCGCGCTGGTCGTCACCGCCGACCACGGCAATTGCGAACTGATGCGCGATCCCGAAACCGGCGGGCCGCATACCGCGCACACCACCAATCCGGTACCGCTGTTCCTGCTCGGCGCGCGCAATCGCGCGCTGCTGACGGAAGGCCGCCTCGCCGACATCGCGCCGACCTTGCTGGAACTGATGGACTTGCCCAAGCCGCCGGAAATGACCGGCAAGTCGCTGCTGCGAAGCGGCGACGCGTAAGGAGGCGGCGCGCGCAACAATACGCGCCGCCGTTTCAACGGTTCTGTCGGTTTTCAACCGCTACTGCTGGGACTGCTCGTCTCGACCGTGCTGGCGCTCGTGTCGTGATGAACAAGCATGTTGATGCCCATTCCGCCAACGATGATGAGCACAATCACACCGACTGCGATCCACATCATCTTTGTTTCGTTGCGAGCGGATTCTTCCTCGTTGGTATTCGGTTGGTTCTGGTTCGCCATCGATTCCTCCTGGAAGCGTGACTTGAGAGTCAGCGATGGGCAAGATCTCCCTCTACCAGGCCCATGACTGCCTAACACGCCGCGCGAAATAGAGGCGAACGGGAGCGCCGGTCCCGGCGCGCAAATTCTTGTGAAGCCCGACCGTCGCGGGTCATCGCAGATCGGTTACGGAAAATTTATTTCACCGCAAAAGAGCGCTCGCAGGTGCTCACACATCGGCGAGCCCCAGCACGTCCGCCATCGAATAGAGGCCCGGCTTCTTGCCGCGCGCCCACAGCGCCGCATGCACCGCGCCGCGCGCGAAGATCATGCGGTCCTCGGCCTTATGCACGAGCTCGATGCGCTCGGCGGGGCCGGCAAAGATCACGCGGTGGTCGCCGACAACGGTGCCGCCGCGCAGCGATGCGAAGCCGATGTCGCCCTTCCTTCGCGCGCCGGTCTCGCCGTCACGGCCGCGCGCCGAGCGTTGCGCCAGATCAATCTTGCGGCCTTCCGCCGCCGCGCGGCCGAACATCAGCGCGGTGCCGGACGGCGCGTCAATCTTCTTGTTGTGGTGCATCTCGAAGATCTCGATGTCGAAATCGTCGTCGAGCGTCGCCGCCACGCGCTTCACCAGCGCCGCAAGCAGATTGACGCCGAGGCTCATGTTGCCGGACTTCACGATGACGGCGCGCTTGGCCGCTTCCGCGATCAGCTTTTCGTTCTCGCCGGAGAAGCCGGTGGTGCCGAGAATGTGCACCTTGCCCGCCTTGGCGGCGAGTTCGGCATAGATCAGGCTGGCGGCAGGGATGGTGAAATCGACCAGGCCGTCCGCTGACGCCAGCAGCGCCGCGGCGTCGGTCGTCACCTTGATGCCGTTGGCGCCGAGGCCGGCAAGCTCGCCGGCGTCGCGTCCGATCGCCGCCGAGCCGGGCGCGTCCACCGCGCCGGCCACCACGGCGCCGTCGGCGGCGGTAATCGCCTGGATCAGCGTGCGCCCCATGCGCCCGCCGGCGCCGGCCACGATCAGCCGCATGTCGGCCATGGATCAATCTCCCGGAATGCGGCTGCGGGTATAGCGGGGCGATGACGGGAAGGAAAGTCGGCCGGCGCTACCGGACCGGGCGCAGCCGTTCAGCCAGAAATGCCAGCACGCGCGCACGATACGCATCGGGTGCATAGCCTTCGAGATCATAGTGCCCGGCATCCTCGACGGCCCACAGCACCTTTGGCTCGGGCGCCCGGGCGAACATCGCGCGGGTCTCGGTGATGGTCGTCCGATCGTCGACGGTGCCCGACATCATCAGCAAGGGCGCCGTGACCTTGGCGATATGATCGATGGGCCGCAGGTCCGCCGGCCGCATTCCCAGAAATGGCGGAAGGATCGTTTCGAACAGCCACGCGGTAGGTTGCGCGGCGAGTTGGCCGACGACCGGCCCGAGCACCACGCGGATGCGGTTGGCAATGGCGGAGCCGATATCTGGGTAGACCGACTCGAGGACGAGTGTATCGACGGGCAGCGGTGCAGGACCGAGTAGCGCAGATGCTCCGCCAAGCGACGAGCCGATCGCGGCGATGCGCTCATTCGGCAATCGTTGGCGCACATACGCGACCGCCGCCGCGGCATCCAATCCTTCGAGCCGCCCGAACGTGATGCGCTGACCGGGGCTTTCGCCGTGGGCCTGGAAATCGAACAACAGGACCGCGAAACCTTCTGAGTGGAGGAGACGTGCGCGGCGCAGCATCGCAAGGCGATTGCCGCGCACGCCGTGCATCAGCACGACGGCGCCACCGCCTGGTCGTCCCGCCAAGAACCAGCCGCTCAGCCGCGCGCCCGATCCGGACACAAACGTGATGCTCTCGGCGGGAAAGTCGGCCGGTGCGGCGCCGACTTGCTGCGGCGCGGGCGAGGACAGATAAAAGCCCGCGCCGACGACCGCACCGACGAGCAGCAATACGCCCAACGCAAGTGTACCGGCGGTATCGCATCCACGGATGGATCCGTGCCCGCGTTCGCACAGGCCGTTGGGCTGTTTGATCCGCCATGCCCGGCAAGCTCGTTCACGACCACGGCGCAACGATGACGGCGCTGCGGCCGCGACCGTTCAGGGCTGCGGACCGTCGTATCCCTCGATGATGATGATATCGATCATCGAGTGCGGTTGCCGCACTTTGATGTTGGCCTGGTATTCCGGCGAGCGGTAGCAGGCCAGCGCCGCGGCGTAGTCGGGAAATTCGATCACCACGTTGCGCGAGCGGCTGGTGCCTTCCGGGCATTCGAATTGCCCGGCGCGCACGACAAAGCGGCCGCCGTATTTCTTGAAGATCGCCGGGTTGGCGGCGGCGTAAGGTTTGTAAGCCTCTTCGTCGTGAACATCGACATGCGCGATCCAGTAGCCTTTGGGCATGACGTCTCCCTTACTGACTGGCGGCCGCAATCTCCGCGACGATCGCGTCCGCCGCCGCCTTCGGGTCCGGCGCCGCCACCACCGGACGGCCGACCACGAGATAGCTGGCGCCGGCCTTGATCGCCGCCGACGGCGTCATGATGCGTTTCTGATCGTCCGCGTCGGCGACGGCCGGCCGGATGCCCGGCGTCACCAGGGTCATGCCGCTGCCGACGATCGTGCGGATGTTCGCCGCTTCCAGCGCCGAGCAGACCAGGCCGTCGACGCCGATATCGCGCGCCTGCGCGGCGCGCTCCGCCACCAGCTCCGGAACGGTGAAGTCGTAGCCCGCCGCCGCCAGATCGGCGTCGTCATAGGACGTAAGCACGGTGACCGCGAGGATGCGCAGCTTCGATCCGGCACGGGCGTCGACCGCGGCATGCATGGTCTGCGGATAGGCATGCACGGTGAGGAACGTGGCGCCCATTTGCGCGATGCTCTTCACGCCCTGCGCGACGGTGTTGCCGATGTCGTGCAGCTTCATGTCGATGAAGATCTGCTTGCCGGTGTCGGTGAGCGCCCGCGCAAAATCGAGCCCACCGGCAAAGCCGAGCTGATAGCCGATCTTGTAGAACACCACGGAGTTGCCGAGCCGCGCTACCATCGCTTCCGCTTCGGCGACGGAAGACACATCCAGGGCAACGATCAGGCGCTCGCGTGGATCGGTCATCGTCCTAACTCAACCGCCGAACAATCGCGCGTAGTCGACGAGCTTCTTTATCACCGTCTTGAGCTGGCCGGCGGCGCGGAAGTTGGCCAGCTCGCCGTTCTCGTTGAATGCCTGTTCCGCGTTCGGAATGGCGACCTGTTCCGGCACCACCAGCGCGCGGCAACCGATCGCGAGCACCTGCCGCAAGGTCAGCAGCGAATTCAGCGCGCCGGAGCGGCCGGGCGATGCGCCGCCGAGCGCGAAGGCGCGGTTCTGGAACACGGCAAGCTGCACTTCGCCCGGTTCGCGCACGACCGAAATCCAGTCGATCGTATTCTTCAGGAGCGGCGTGATTGAGGCGTTGTATTCGGGGCTTGCGATGAATACGCCGCGATGCGCCGCCAGCAGCTGCTTAAGCTTGAGCGCATTGGCCGGCGGCCCCGACTGCGCGACGAGGTCGGCGTCGTAGAGCGGCAGCGGATAGTCGGCGAGCGAAATCCGCGTGACCTCCGCTTCCACGAGCGTCAGCTCCTTGGTCGCAAGCGCGGCCAGCCGCACATTGTAGGACGCGCTGCGAAGCGAGCCCGGTATCACCAGAATTTTCGGAGCGGACATCGTCCTCGCCATCGCCGGCTAAGGCCGGTTGGTCCGGTACACCCACACGCGCGCGGGCGGGAAATTTCTCCACACGCGCCCGGACGCCTCGGCGCGGACGCGGCCGTGCGAGCGCGGGATCGGCGATATGGCGTTGTAGGTGAATTGCACGAACGGCGCGTCGGGCTTCATCAGGCCGAACGCCTGGTCCAGAAGATCGAGCCGCATCTTGAGCGGCTTGTTGAACAGCGGCAGGCCCGACACGAAAGCCGCCGCCGGCTCATGCAGGACGCCGTCGAGCGTGCCCTTGAGGTTGTATGCATCGCCCTGAACGACATGAACACCGGGAAAACGCTGGCACAGGTGCCGGCAGAATTCCGGATCGTATTCGACCAGCGTGAGCCGTGCGGGATCGATGCCGCGCGCGAGCAATGCTTCCGTCACCGGGCCGGTGCCGGGGCCGAGCTCCACGATCGGGCCGGGAACGCCGGGATCGACATAGCCCGCCATCACGCGCGCCAGCGCCTTGCCGGACGGCGCGACGGCACCGACGGTCAACGGCTTCTCGATCAAGGACCGGAAGAAACGGAATTCGTCGCGGTTGAGATTCTTCTGCTCGAAGTCGCGCAGGCGCCAACCGATCCGGCGTCCGATCGCTCCACGCTTGAGCTCGATGAAACGAAGCTGCCGTTGGATCTGGCGCTCGAAATTTTCCAGGGCGCGCATCGGCATGACTGTCTACAATTCCCGAAAAATCTCGCCGTTTCAAGCAATTCGGTAAAGCCGGCAGCCGCAGCGGTCAAGCGGGAAGCCCGGCTTGGCTTAACCGGCGCGGCTGAGCAGGTCCTTCACTTTACCGAAAAACCCCGTCGATTCCGGGTGAGTTTCCCGCGATGACAAGCGTTCGAACTCGGCAAGCAATTCGCGCTGCTTCTTGGTGAGCTTCTGCGGCGTCTCGACCACGATCTGCACATACATGTCGCCGACCTGGCGCGAACGCAGCACCGGCATGCCCTTGCCCTGGAGCCGGAAGCGGCGGCCGGACTGGGTGCCTTCCGGCACCTTAACGCGGGTCTTGCCGCCGTCGATGGTCGGCGCCTCGAATTCGCCGCCGAGCGCGGCCTGCACCATCGAGATCGGCACCCGGCAATGCAGGTCGGCGCCGTCGCGCTGGAAGAAGGCGTGGGTCCCCAGCGACAAGAAGATGTACAGGTCGCCGGCCGGACCGCCGCGAACGCCGGCCTCGCCTTCGCCGGCGAGCCGGATGCGCGTGCCGTCCTCGACACCGGCCGGAATGTTCACCGACAGCGTGCGCTCGCGCGTGACGCGGCCGGAGCCGGTGCAGGACGGGCACGGATCGTCGATCACCTGGCCCCGGCCCTGGCAACCCGGACAGGTCCGTTCCAGCGTGAAGAAGCCTTGCGCATGGCGCAGCCGGCCGGCGCCGTTGCAATGCGGGCAGGTCTTCGGCTTCGAGCCGGTCTTGGCGCCGGTGCCGGAGCAGGATTCGCAGGAAACCGACGTCGGCAGCCGCACCTGGGCGGTCTTGCCGCGATACGCTTCCTCGAGGCTGATCTCCATGTTGTAGCGGAGGTCGGCGCCGCGCTCGCGGCCGTCGCGGCGGCCTCGGGCGCCGCCCATCCCAAAGATGCCCTCGAACAGATCGGAGAAGGCGGAGCCGAAGTCCGCGCTGAAACCGCCGCCGCCGCCCGCGTTTTGCTCGAATGCCGCGTGACCGAAGCGGTCATAGGCCGCGCGCTTGTCCGCGTCCTTGAGGATCTCGTAGGCCTCGTTGATCTCCTTGAAGCGGTGCTCGCAGTCCTTGTCGCCGGGATTACGGTCCGGGTGCCATTTCATGGCAAGCTTGCGGAACGCGGTCTTGAGCTCGCCGTCCTTGACGCTGCGCTCGACCTCCAGCACCTCGTAGTAGCACCGCTTCGCCATCCCCTCGTTCCACCCCGTTGCTGCAGCGGCTTCACCGCTTTGCATCATCTAAGCCTTCGCCGTTGGTGTCAAAAAATCACCCACCCGGGCTTGCGCCCGGGTGGGTGAAATCTGCCTGAGGAAATGTCGGCCATCGATTGCATGGTGCAATCTGTTACGCCGATTTCTTGTTCTTCTTGTCGTCGTCGACCTCGGTGAACTCCGCGTCGACGACATCATCCTTCTTGGCTCCGCCGCCTTCACCGCCCGGCGCGGCGCCGGGACCGCCGGCCGCGGCCTCCTGTTGCTGGCGATACATCGCCTCGCCGAGCTTCATCGACGCCTGCGCCAACGTGTTGGTCTTGGCGGCGATCACTTCCGCGTCGGTGCCCTTGAGAGCTTCCTTCAGATCGGCGAGCGCGTTCTCGATCGCGGTGCGCTCGGCATCGGCGACCTTCGAGCCGTGCTCGGCCAGCGCCTTCTCGGTCGAATGGACGAGAGCCTCGGCGTGGTTCTTGGCTTCAACCTCGGCCTTGCGCTTCTTGTCCTCTTCGGCGTGCGCCTCCGCGTCCTTGACCATCTTCTCGATGTCGGTTTCGGACAGGCCGCCCGACGCCTGGATGCGGATCTGCTGCTCCTTGCCGGTGCCCTTGTCCTTGGCCTGGACGTTGACGATGCCGTTGGCGTCGATGTCGAACGTGACCTCGATTTGCGGAACGCCTCGCGGCGCCGGTGGGATGCCCATGAGATCGAACTGGCCGAGAATCTTGTTGTCGGCCGCCATCTCACGCTCGCCCTGGAACACGCGGATGGTCACCGCATTCTGATTGTCCTCGGCGGTCGAGAACACCTGGCTCTTCTTGGTCGGGATCGTGGTGTTGCGATCGATCAGCCGGGTGAACACACCGCCCAGCGTTTCGATACCGAGCGAGAGCGGCGTGACGTCGAGCAGGAGAACGTCCTTGACGTCGCCCTGCAGCACGCCGGCCTGAATCGCCGCGCCGATCGCGACCACTTCGTCCGGATTGACGCCCTTGTGCGGCTCCTTGCCAAACAACTGCTTCACGACCTCCTGCACCTTCGGCATGCGGGTCATGCCGCCGACCAGGACGACCTCGTTGATCTCCGCCGGCGAGATACCGGCATCCTTCAACGCCTGACGGCAGGGCTGGATGGTCTTCTGCACGAGATCGTCGACCAGCGCCTCGAACTTGGCGCGGGTGAGTTTCATCGTGAGATGCTTCGGACCGGCCGCGTCCGCCGTGATGAACGGCAGGTTGATCTCGGTCTGCGTCGTGGACGAGAGCTCGATCTTCGCCTTCTCCGCGGATTCCTTGAGGCGCTGCAGCGCGAGCTTGTCGCGGCGCAGGTCGATGCCCTGCTCCTTCTGGAATTCGTCGGCGAGATAATTGACGAGACGCATGTCGAAATCTTCGCCGCCCAGGAACGTATCGCCGTTCGTGGACTTCACCTCGAACACGCCGTCGCCGATTTCGAGAATCGAAATATCGAAGGTGCCGCCGCCGAGGTCATAGACCGCGATGGTGCCGGTCTTTGTCTTGTCGAGGCCGTAAGCCAGCGCGGCCGCGGTCGGCTCGTTGATGATGCGCAACACTTCGAGGCCGGCGATCTTGCCGGCGTCCTTGGTGGCCTGACGCTGCGCGTCGTTGAAGTAGGCGGGGACCGTGATGACGGCCTGCTCGATTTTTTGTCCGAGATAGGATTCCGCCGTCTCCTTCATCTTCTGCAGGATGAAGGCGGAGATCTGCGAGGGTGAATAGGTCTTGCCGTCCGCCTCGACCCAGGCGTCGCCGTTCGAGGCGCGCGCGATCTTGTAGGGGACTAGCTTCTTGTCCTTCTCCACCATCGGGTCGTCGTAGCGCCGTCCGATCAGGCGCTTGACCGCGAAGATGGTCTTCTCGGGATTGGTGACCGCCTGGCGCTTGGCCGGCTGTCCGACGAGTCGTTCGCCGTCATCGGTGAAGGCAACGATAGAAGGCGTGGTGCGCATGCCTTCGGCATTTTCGATAACCTTCGGAGTAGTGCCTTCCATCACGGCAACGCAGGAATTGGTGGTGCCGAGATCGATGCCAATGACTTTGCCCATGGTTCTTCCTCTTTCTTCCTTGGCAGGCCGGCCGGGCCCTGTCGGCGCCCGAATGAGGGATCGCGTGTTTTCGCGAAACCTCGTCCGACCCCCTGATATCACACGTTAAACGCCGCCCCCGCGGCGTCCTGCCTCATATAGGAGGGCACCTTTGGGCCGCAAGTCGAGAGGCCGATGAATCCGCGCTGGGCGGGGTGGCGGCGGCCGTCAAAACGTTAACGGCCGCTCAAGGGGTTTTGCACGGCTACTGACTGCCCTGTCCGACCGACCCCTCGCGGGTGATCTCAAAGGCGAAGCGGAAGCGCGGCAGGTCCTCGCCTGGATGGTCGTCCGCAAAGGTAAGCTGCGGGAGCCGGTAGTTGTTGGGCCGGGTCTCCTTGCCCTTATAGATCGCGGGATAAAGGTCGATGTAGTGCCAGCCCGGCTCCCCGGTGGCCTGCATGATGATCTCGATATCGCCCTGGCTGTTGAAGGCGCAGGCGTATCCCGAGATCGCGTTGTCGTAGACCACCGTGTAGATGTTGGCGGTCTCGCTCCAGCCCACACCCTTGAGATGGATGCGGAAGGTCGTTCCGGCCGGGCCGCGCGCCACGTCGAGCGGCAACGCGGTCGGCATGATCCAATAGGCGCCCTGCTTCTTCGCCCCGCCGACGTCGACCCAGACGTTGTGCACGCCGCCGAGATCGTCCGGCACCTTGAAGCGGAATTCGGCGCGGCCGGCCGCATTGGCGGTGCCTTCGGCGATCGGGCGCGCAACCTCCTCCCAGCCGCGTCCGGTCATGCGATTGCCGACCACGGTGTTCCAGTTGAGGGCGTAGGTCTTGCCGGGCTCAAAACCCGCGCCGGACACCGTGACGGGCTGATCGATCCCGGAAAAGGCGGGCGTCGTGACCAGTTCGCCCTGCGGCGGCAGCGAGCGCACCGCGGTCTGCGCCTGCTCGGCGGGCTCCGGCGGCAGCACCGGCGCGCCGGGCGTGATCGTGAAGCCGAGCTTGAACTGCGGGCGATCCGGCACCGGCGACTGCTGCGTGTTGCGGTACGGCGACCCGAAGTCGGTGTGCAGGATCTCCAGAATATGCAGGCCGATGTGGCCGGTGGCCGGCACGTTGAAGCGCGCGGTGCCGCCCGTGGTCACCGCCGACATGAAGCCGGTGTATTTGTTGTCGTAGAGCAGAACCCAGCTGCCTTCGAGCTCGCGCCAGCCGATGCCCTGCACCTCGACCTCGATCGGGGTCCCGATCGGACCGGAGGCCGCACCGACGATGCGCGCGGTCATGTCGATGTTGAACGCGGTCTGCGTGAGCAGGCGGTCGCCCTGCTGGATGACGATGTCGTGCATGAAGCCGTAATCTTCCGGCACCACGAAGCGCGCGGCGATCCGGCCGGCCTTGTCGCTCTTCACCGTCGCGATCCGGTAGGCGACCGGCAGGAATTCGCGGCCGAAATATTCGGCGATGGTGACCTTCCACTGACCCTTCACGGTGCGCCAGACGAGATCGAAGGTCTGCTCCGGCGGAAACCCTTCGCCGGTCACCGTCAGCGGCGTGCCGACCGGGCCGTTCTCGGGCGCGACGCGGAGCTGTCCGACGAAGCCGCCCGACGGCTCCGCCATCACGACCTCGGGACCGAGTGCCGACGCGCGCGGGGCCGTCTGTGCCCGGCTATCGACGGCATGCGTGAGAGCAAATAGTGCGCAGGCGAGCGCGATCATTCGCCCGTAACCGACGACGCCGAGCATCATGGGATATCCCTTACTTCTTGGGTTCCGGCTTCTTGATCTCGATCACGCCGGCGACCACCGTGAGCTGCGACGGCGTCCGGATGAACGGCTGCCACGTCTGCGACTGGCCCTGCATGTCGGTCGCGGTCACCTTGTAGGCGAAAGTGCCGGACGGATAGCTCTCCGGGATGATCCAGATCGCGGTCCAGAAATGGTCGGTCGCGGGACCTTGCGAGGGCGCCGGATGCGGGCCGAAGCGCGCGTCCATCTTCTGCCCGTCGGGCAATTCGATCACGACGCTCTTGAGTCCCTTGCCGTCGAGATTGTTGCCGGCCTGGTCGAGGATGCGCAGCCGCCACACCACCTTTTCGAGCCGGCGGAACTGATTGGCAAGGACACAGAAGGGGCCGGGTGCGCCGGCCTGGGCGCCACGGACGATGTCGCCTTCGAAGAACAGCTTGCCGGCTTGTTGCGCCTGCGCGCCACTACCGAACCCAAATGCACACAACGCCACTGCCGATGCGGCCAGAAGCTTCATGGGAATGCCCTCCCGAGCAACGATGCCATTCTTGGTATTGTGACTATCTTACCCCTCAGAACGGCTTTTTGAAGGGGGTGCTAACTTCAGAAACGGAGCACGCGTGGTGGACGGCCTTCGGATCATGCCCGGATATCTCGACCGCCCGGCACAGTCGACGGTGCGGAACGCGCTGCAGGACGTGTTCGCGCGCGCCCCCCTCTACACCCCGCGCATGCCGAAAACCGGCAAGCCGATGTCGGTGCGTATGACCAATTGCGGGCCGCTCGGCTGGGTGACCGACGCCGAGCGCGGCTATCGCTATCAAGCCACCCACCCCGACACCGGCGCACCGTGGCCGCCGATCCCCGGAATTCTGCTCGACGCCTGGCGCGAGCTTTCGGGCTACGCACACGCGCCCGAAGCATGCCTTATCAACGTCTACGGACCGGACGCGAAAATGGGGCTGCACCAGGATCGCGACGAGCAGGATTTCAACGCACCGGTCGTGTCGCTGTCTCTCGGCGATACCTGCCTGTTCCGCGTCGGTGGAACAAAGCGCGGCGATCCGACGTCGTCTGTCCGTCTTGCGTCAGGCGATGCCGTGGTGCTGGGCGGCGACGCAAGGCTCGCGTTCCACGGCGTGGACCGGATCCTGCCCGGCACCTCGACGCTGTTGCCGCAGGGCGGGCGGATCAACCTGACCATGCGGCGGGTGACGCGACCCTGATGCGGCACTTGTATGGTCCGAATGCGCTCGCTTTTGCCTGAATCGTCGCCCATGTTAGGGCATCCTCCCATGTCCGAGACCGCCATGACCGTTTTTCGCTGGCTTTTGCTGATTGCGTTCTTCGCCGCGCCCGCTCAGGCCGCCGATGTCCAATATCCCGCCGCATCCCGTGTCGGGCTGGTCCCGCCGCCGGGAATGACCATCAGCCGCAATTTCACCGGCTTCGAGGACCGCGAAAACCGCGTGGCGATGGTGATCGTTGCGCTGCCCGGCGCCGCTTTTGCCGACATCGAGAAATCGACCGCCGAGCCGCTCCAGAAGCAGGGTGTCACTCAGGATTCGCGTGAGGACGTGACCCATCCGCTCGGCAAGGCGTTCCTCATCCTCGGACATCAGCAGATCGAGAATCAGACAATTCGCAAATGGATTTTCGTCGTCTCCGCCGAAGACATCACGGCGGTGGTGACGATCCAGATTCCGGAGGCCGCGCAGCCCGCCTATTCCGACGCCGTCCTCCGCGCCGCGCTGATGAGCCTGTCCGTGCGTGCGACCGTTCCCGCCGAAGAGCAACTGAGCCTGCTGCCGTTCCAAGTCAGCGAGCTCGCCGGCTTCAAGGTCGGCGGCGTGATCGCGGGCCGCGCCGTCATGCTCACCGACGGCGTCGTCAATCAGCCGGCGACAGCCATGGACACCCACATCCTTGTCGCCGCCGCGGCCGGTGGCGCATCGCAAGCGGCCGATCGCGAACGAATTGCCCACGAGGTCTTCGCAACCGTGCCGAACATGAAAGAGGTCCGCATCAGCTCGTCGGAGTCGCTGCGCATCGGCGGCCAGCAAGGCCACCAGATCATGGCGCGCGGCCGCGATGGCGCGACCGGCGACGAGATCACGATCGTGCAGTGGCTGCGCTTCGGTGGCAGCGCCTATATCCACATCATCGGCGTGGCGCGCACGGAAAACTGGTCGCAGGCCTATGCCCGCTTCCGGCAGGTGCGCGACGGGATCGAATTGCGCTAGTCGTTACCGCCAGAACTCACGCGAGGCGAGGCGCGCGCCTTCGGCCATCGCGGCGAACTTCGCCCACACCACGTCGGGGTCGACCGCGGCCTGGCCGACCCAGGTCCCGTAGCCGCAGTCCGAGCCGAGCATGACGTTCTCGCGGCCGACGAGCCGCGCATAGCGTGCGATCCGCTGCGCGATCAGTTCGGGATGCTCGATGAAATTCGATTTCGAATTCGATCACGCCGGGAATGAGCACCTTGCCGGGCGGCAGCTTCACGCGCTCGAACACCGCCCACTCATGGGCGTGACGCGGATTGGCGGCCTCGAACGACATCATGCTCGGCCGCGCGGTGAACACCACGTCGACGATATCGGAGAGCGCCACGTCGCAGTGATGCGGGCCTTCGTAATTGCCCCAGCACAGATGCATGCGGAGCTGCTCGGGAGGAATGTTGGCGAGCGCGTGGTTGAGTGCCGCGATGTGCATGCCGGCGCGCTTGCGGAATTCGCCGAGGTCGAGGTCCGCATATTGGATGTGCCGGCCCATCGCGAGATCGGGACAGTCGATCTGCAGCACGAAGCCGGCCTTGGCGATGGTCTCGTATTCCTGCCGCATCGCGTCGGCGATGGCGAACAAATAAGTTTCGTGGTCCTTGTAGTGGTCGTTGCGGAAGAACAGCGAGATCACGCCCGGCGAGGCAGCGCTCATGAAGCCGTCGGTGCGGCCTGCGGCAGCGAGCGCGCGCTTGAGCGCGGCAACGTCGTCGTTCGCCGCCTCGGCATCGCGCACTGCGATCGGCGCATTGCAGGCCGGCGTCTTCCGGCGTGAACGGCCGGGATCGCCGAACACGCGCTTCGCGAGGTTCGGGAAGTCGACGAGGTCCTGATAGACGAAGGTGTTGCCGGTGCCGCCGAAGCCCGCAAGCCGGTCCTTCACATAGGTGGCGTAGCTCGGCTTCGACATTTCGCCGTCGTTGACGATGTCGATGCCGGCATCGGCCTGCTTCTTCACCACCTCCACCACCGCCTCATGCACGCGCGCAGCGAGCGCGGCGTGATCGACCGGCACGCCCTCTTCCTTGGCGTACATCATGCGGATGAGATCGGCCGGCCGCGGCAGGCTGCCGGTGTGGGTGGTCAGGAACCGCTCGGTGCTGCGCCTCATGATGCCCTCAGGCCCAAAACGGGCTCAGGGCTCGAGCATAGCGCAATTCGGAAGCAGTACCGGTCAGGAATCGGAATCGGGATTGTCGTTGGCGGGAGAAGCCTTCGGGCCGCCCTTGGCGACGCCGACCAGCGCCGGCCGCAACATCCGCTCGCCGATCATGTAGCCGGGCTGCACCACCTGCGCGACAGTGCCGGCGGGCTGCGAGGGGTCCGGCAGCTCGTACATCGCTTGATGCAAATTGGGATCGAACTTGTCGCCCTTCTGCGGCTCGAATTTTTTCACGCCGTGCTTGTCGAGAACCTTGAGCAGTTCGCGCTCGGTCAGCTCGACGCCGTCGAGCAGCGCCTTGACGCCCGGGTTGGCGGTCTCGCGCAGCTCGGCATCGAGTGCCTCGAGCGCGCGCTCCATATTGTCGGCGACCGCCAGCACGTCGCGGGCGAAGGACGCAATCCCGTATTGGCGCATGTCGCTGACTTCGCGGTCGGTACGCTTGCGCAGGTTCTCCATCTCCGCCAGCGTCCGCAGCACCCGGTCCTTGTGCTCCGCGTTCTCGCGCGCCAGCGTCTCGACCAGGGCGGCGATCTTCTCCCGCTCGGTCTGCGGCGTTCCGGCGTCAGCGGTGTCCTGAGCGTCGGGCTCCGAGGCCGCGTTTTCGGGGCGGCGGGCGGTGTAATCCGTCATCGCATGGATCCGTTCGCAATTGTGTTGTTCGCACCGGATATCAGGGCTTGGGGCCGAAAAATCAAGCCGCCAGCGCCGCGATAGCCTTCGGGTCAGTCCAGCTTGATCCCCGCGTCGACAATGACCTTGCGCCAGCGTGCGGTCTCCTGGCGCAGGAAAGCGGCGGTTTCGTCCGGCGAACTTCCGACCGGCGCAGCGCCGAGCCCGCGCAAACGATTAACGATATCGGGCATCCGCAACGTCTCCGCGATGGCCTGTGACAGCTTGGCGGCGGTGTCCGGCGGCGTCTTCGGCGGGGCCACGATGGCAAACCAGCTCGCGGCGGCGAACACCGGATAGAGTTCCGACATCGCGGGAACATCGGGAAGTTCGGGAATGCGCGGCGGCGCACCGACCGCAAGCGCCCTCAGGCGGCCATCCCTGATGTGGTGCAGAACGTTCG
Source organism: uncultured Alphaproteobacteria bacterium (assembly GCA_963785745.1). Classification (GTDB taxonomy): domain Bacteria; phylum Pseudomonadota; class Alphaproteobacteria; order Rhizobiales; family Xanthobacteraceae; genus VAZQ01. Next base: position 391,899 of record CAWAWR010000017.1, on the reverse strand, counting down.
CGGCATTATCGACCATCAGCTCGACGTGGCCGGCCAGCAGATCGGTCATGGCCGGCGCCGCACCCCGATAGGGCACATGGGTCATCCGGATGCCGGCGAGCGTCTTGAGCCATTCGACCGCGAGCTGCTGCGCGCTGCCGACACCGGCGGATCCGAAACTGAGCTTGTCCGGATTGGCTTTCGCAAAGGCGATCAATTCCGGGACGTTCGACGCCGGCACTTTCGGATTGACGACGAGCACATAGGGCAGCCGCACGATGATCGTGACCGGCACGAATGCCGCAGGATCGTATCCCAGCTTCGAATAGAGGCTCGGGCTGAGCACCAGGGGTCCTTGCGGCGCCAGCAGCAGGGTGTAGCCGTCGGGCGCCGCGCGCGCGACCGCCTCGGTGCCGAGATGCAGCGCGGCGCCCGGCTTGTTCTCGACGATGACGGGCTGGCCCCAACGCGCCGTGAGCTTCTCGCCGATCATCCGCGGCAGCGCATCGGCCATGGCGCCCGGCGCCAGCGGCACCACGATCCGGATCGCCCGGTTGGGGAAGTCGGCCTGCGCGAGTGCCACGGCGGGCACGGCAGCGAACAGCGCCGCCGCCATCAGCGACAAGAGGATCGTCGACTCCCGCCGGCCAGAGACCGACATCGCCCCCTCCCTCGAACTCCCTCACGCGCCGATCAGCTTGCTCACCACCTTGGCCGTATAGTCCACCATCGGAATGACACGGGCATAGTTGAGCCGGGTCGGACCGATCACCCCGATGACGCCGATGATGCGGCCGGAGCCGTCGCGATAGGGCGCGATGATCGTGGACGAGCCCGACAGCGAGAACAGCTTGTTCTCCGAGCCGATGAAGATGCGCGCGCCGTCCGCGCCCTCGGCGCGGCCGAGCAGGTCGATCACGCCGCGCTTGGTTTCGAGGTCGTCGAATAGAAGCCGCACGCGTTCGAGGTCTTCGAGCGCGTGGAGATCGTCGAGCAGATTGGCGTGGCCGCGCACGATCAGCTTGCGGTCGTCGCTGTCGCCGCCCGACCAGCTCGCGAATCCGGCGGCGACGATCTTCTGCGTGAGCTGATCGAGCTCGGCCTGGCTTTGCTTCAACGCGCTTTCGAGCTCGCCCCGCGCCTCCGCCAACGTGCGGCCGCGGACATGGGCGTTGAGGAAGTTTGCGGCTTCGGTGAGCGCCGACGTCGGCAGGCCGATCGGCACGTCGATGATCCGGTTTTCGACCTGCCCGTCGTCCGCGACCATCACCACCAGCGCGCGCTCGGGCTCGAGCCGCACGAATTCGATATGCTTGAGCCGGACGTTCGCCTTCGCGGTCATCACCACCCCGGCGGCGTGCGTCAGCCCGGACAACATGCCGGTGGCCTCGCTCAGCACCGCGTCCAGCGGCTTGCCGTGGGCGGCGAGCTTTGCCTCCATGTCGCGGCGATCGCCTTCCGAGAGATCGCCGATCTCCATCAGCGCGTCGACGAAGAAGCGAAGCCCAAGCTCGGTCGGCAGCCGCCCGGCCGATGTATGCGGCGCATAGACCAGCCCGAGTTGCTCCAGGTCCGACATCACATTGCGCACCGACGCGGGCGACAATGGCGTGGTGATGAGCCGTGAGATATTGCGCGAACCGACGGGCTCGCCGGTAGCGAGATAGCTCTCGACCACCTGACGGAAAATCTCCCGCGAGCGCTCATTGAGCTGCGCGAGGCTTACCTGCGTCGAGCCGATCGGGACGTCGTGCGAGGCCAAAGGGAGCTCCGTATGAACCTGTAGCAGAATTGGCGCTTTGCGGGGCGAATTCAAGCGGAACGGGCGGCCTGCGGCTTCTGCGCAACCTCAATGCCGAGCAGCCGCGCCGCGGTACCGCCCGCGACCATCTGCAAGTCGGCGTTCGACAGCGTGACCGCGCCCTTAACCACGCCGACGGGATCGTCATCGCCGACCGGATAGTCGGCGCCAAGCAGGACCCGGTCGGCGCCGACGCGCTGAAACAGCGCGGCCAGGGCCGGCGCATCGAAGACGCAGGTATCGTAATAGAAGTGGCGGAGATAGTCGCTCGGCTTCTTGTCGCCGATATTCACCTGCGCCTCCGGCTTCTCGACATTGCGGTCGACGCGTCCGACGCAATACGGGAAATAGCCACCGCCATGCGCGATCACGATCTTCAGACCCGGAACGGCGTCGAGCAGGCCCTCGTAGATGATCGAGGCCATCGCCTTGGCCTCCTCGATCTGCTGGCCGATCGAATTCCAGAGCGCGAACTTGTGGTACCAGGGATCGCGCAAGCCTTCCGGATGGATGAACGCCGGAATATCGAGCGCCCGGATCTCTTCCCACAGCGGCCTGAACGGGCGCTCGCCGACATAAGCGCCGTCCACGTTGGTCGGCAGCATCACCGCCCTGGCGCCAAGCTCGGTCACCGCGCGCCGCAGCTCCGCGATCGCCAGCGTCACGTCCTGCATCGGCAGCGTGACGGTGCCGACGAAGCGCGCCGGATACCGCCGCACCCAGTCCGCGACGGCGTCGTTCATGCGCCGCGTCAGTTGCGCCGCCGTCTGCGCGTCCGCCCACCAGGTCGACATGAACACTGGCCCGGTGAAGATGACATGCCGATCGATGCCGCGCGCATCCATCTCCTCGATCTGGAGCTCGGGCGCATAGAACTTGGCGAAGCGGCCGCCGGTCGGCGGCTCTTTCTTTCCGAAACCCGTGATCGCGTTCTTGCTGGCGCAAAGCCGCACCAGCTCCGCGTCCAGCATGTGGGTGTGGAAGTCGATGACGAGCGGAACGTCGGGATGCTTGCGAGCCATCCTCAACCCTTCATGGTGCGGCGTTCGATCTCGAGCAGGCGATCGAGTCCGCAGGTCTTTTGCGCGGCCTTCATCATGGCGTCGGCGCCGCCGGGGCCCATGAACGGGTCCATCGTGTCGCTGGCGAGGCACTGGTAGGACTGCTGCGCCGCCTTGTACATCGCGGCAAACGCCGTGCCGGAGGACGCCGCCAAGCGGAAGCCGAGCTTCGCATAGTCGGCGCGCGAGAGCTTCGACGCGCCGAAGCCGTCGACCGGCGCGAAGGTCATCAGCGGGTGCGGCACGCGCTCGCCGACCATGCGCACTTCCTCCGGATCGCGCGTGAAGCAGAACACCATGTCGGCGCCGGCTTTGGCGAAAGCTTCGCCGCGGCGGATCGCTTCGTCGATGCCGCCGGCGCGGCGCGCATTGGTGCGGGCGATGATGACGAGGTTGGGATCGGTGCGCGCGGCGAGCGCCTCCTTGAGCTTCTGCACGAAGAACTCGGTCGGCACGAGGTGATCGATGCCGACGTGGTGCTCGACCCGCCGCGGCAACAGCTGATCCTCGATCTCGATCGCCGCGAAGCCGGCGGCCTCGGCTAGCGCGACGGTGCGATGGACGTGCACCGGGTCGCCCCAGCCGCCGCCGGCATCGAGCACCAGCGGCAGCTTGCAGGACGCACGGATGTCGACCGCCACGTCGGCCATTTCCGGTAGCGTCAGGTTGGCCTCGGTGACGTTCTTGACCCAGCCGAGCGTCCCGCCCGAGAGATAGATCGCCTTGAAGCCGGCCTCCTGGGCGAGCAGCGCCATGATCGGGTTGCACACAACCGGCGCGACGATGAGTTCGTTGCCGCGAATGAGCTCCTTGAGCGTTGCCAAATCTAACTCCCCTGTCCTACGACTGAATGATTGGTCCGGATCGGCAGAATGGGGAAACAGGTGGCAAAGCTCAAGGTCATGTGCGCGCGGTCGATGCATCAGGTGGTGGGCGCATTGACGGACACGTTCCGGCGCTCAACCGGTCACGACGTCGAACTGAGCTTCGGCACCGTCGGCGCGCTGCAGAAGCGGCTCGACGCCGGCGAGACCGCCGATGTGCTGGTGCTCGGCGCGCCGGCCATCGACAAGCTCGCCAAGGCCGGCACCGTCGGGCCCGGGACCAATATCGCGATCACCAGTGTCGGCATCGCGGTGCGGGACGGCGCGACGCCGCCGGACGTCTCGACGCCCGCGGCGTTCAAGCAGGCGCTGGTCGCGGCCAACAAGGTCGCGTTCAGCGACGCCGCGGTCGGCGGCTCGGCGGGCATCTATCTCGCCAAGCTGTTCGTCGAGATGGGCCTCGGCGACGAGATCGCGCGCAAGGGCATGCCGCAGCAGTCAGGCGGCGAGGTCGCGACCCGCGTCGCCCATGGCGAAGCCGATATCGGCATGACGCTGATCGCGGAGATCGTTCCGATCCAGGGCGCGCGCGTGATCGGCCCGCTGCCCGCGCCGCTCGGCAACGATACGACCTATGCCGCCGCGGTGACGGCCGGCAGCGCCGTGCGCGACGCCGGACAGGCGTTCATCCAGGCACTCACGCAGCCGTCCGCGCGCAGCGCCTGGGAGGCGGCGGGATTCAAGCTGCCTTGACCGGTTGAGCCACACGCCGGCCGAACAGCAGGATGGCGGCCAGCGGCACGACCAGCCCGATCACCGTCACGGTGATCAGCAGCACGCCGAGCTCGCCGTATTCGCCTCGCCCCACGGCGTACATGTGGTTCAAGTATTTCGTCTGCATCTGGCCGGCGACCAGCGCGAGGTTCATCAGCGACGCCATCAGCGCGAACCAGGTCGCGCGATGGCCCGCCGGCGCATAATACGCGGTGAGCGTCAGCAGCGGGATCATGCTCAGCTGCGCAAACGGCGAACTCGCGGCGGTGTCGGCGAACGCGATCACGCGCGCGCCGAAGCCGAACATTTCTTCGGTCCAGTGATGCAGCCCGTAGTACAGCCCGATGCTGGGAAGCGTCAGGATCGTGCCGGCGACCGCGATCCAGAACAATGTCTTGGCGATCGAATACTCCGTGATCTGCTTGGCGAGCAGCCACAGCGCGAGGATCGAGATGATCGCGCTGGTCTGCCGCAGGATGCCGTAGAACGCCTCGTCGAACTTGAGCACGTCGATCGAGAACCAGAAATAACCGTCGCCAACCGATGGCGTGGAGCGGAACGCGAAGATGATTATGGCGGCGTAAAGAATGATCATGCGCGTGTTGTGATCGAGCTCGCGAGTGACGAAGACCAGCATCCCGCAGACGACCCCCATCGATATGACGAAGATGATCTCCTGCGCGAACGGCACACCGCCGAGCCCGAGCGCCAGCACCGCCGCGCCGAAGGCAAGCCCGCCGCCGAGGATCCGCCAGTCGATCGGCCGCCGTTCGGGCGTTTCGGATTTGATCAGGAAGACGCCGGTGACGGAAATCGCGGGAACCACCAGCGCCACCAGGAAGACCATCCCGCGCGGCAGCATGGCCGCGAGCACGCCGGACAGACCCGCCACCGCGAGGATGCCGAACGACAGCGCAAGGCGTCCGAGGACCTGCACCATGCCGAGGTCGGCGCGCACGTCCGGGTCCGGCCGTGGCTTCCCCTCCGCATCGACGCGCTCGACGACCTCCGTCGACATAGCGTCCGCGACCACGTCCTGGATCACGGTGCCGAGCACGATCAGTAGCGAACCCAGCACATAGAGCTGATGCGGAGGCAGAAATGCGAGCCATTGTCCGGCGGCGCCGGCGAGCGTGATCAGTCCGGTCGCGGTGCAGAACGCGCCGATCAGGATATAAACGCGGCGCTGCGAGCCAAGGATCGGCACGCAATCCACGAGCTCGCCAAACACCATCTTCACGGTCCACGGTAATGTCAGCCACACCCCGATGGCAGCGAGTTCCGCGGGACTCAGCGTGAGGCTTTCCCTGATCCAGAAGTCGCGCGTGACGTCGATCAGCCCGAGCGCGCCATAGGCGAAATAGACCATCAGCAAGGGGACGTAGCGCAGGCGGACCGCCTGGGCCGGCCGGATCAGGTTGGCAACGATGGCGTTCAACACGAATCGCTCCCGGCGACGATCGACCGATCCTTTGTAGGGCCTCGAATCGGATCGGAGAAGCCGCAAAAGGCTTGCGCCTGCGCCGGAAATTTGGCTCACATGCCGCTCCGAAAGGTCGAAGGAGAGTAAGCATGCGGCCAAGCCGCCGAGCCCCCGATGAGTTGCGCGCCGTATCGCTGGAACGCGGCGTGGTGAAATATGCCGAGGGCTCCTGTTTCGTGAAGTTCGGCGACACCCATGTGCTGGTGACCGCCACGCTGGAAGAGCGGCTGCCGCCCTGGCTCAAGGGTCAGGCGCGCGGCTGGGTGACCGCCGAATACGGCATGCTGCCGCGCGCGACACTGGAACGGACGCGCCGCGAAGCCTCCGCCGGCAAGCAGGGCGGCCGCACCGTGGAAATCCAGCGGCTGATCGGCCGCAGCCTGCGCTCGATCGTCGATCTGACGGCGCTCGGAGAACGCCAGATCACCGTCGACTGCGACGTGATCCAGGCCGACGGCGGCACCCGCACCGCGGCGATCACCGGCGCCTGGGTGGCGCTGCATGACTGCATCGCCTGGATGAAGACGCGCGAGATGATGCCGGGCAATCCGCTGCGCGACCATGTGGCGGCGATATCGTGCGGCATCTGCAACGGCGAGCCGGTGCTCGATCTCGACTATGCCGAAGACTCCGAAGCCGAGACCGACGCGAATTTCGTGCTGACCGGCGCCGGACGGATCGTCGAGGTGCAGGGCACTGCCGAGAAGATCCCGTTCACCGAGGAGCAATTGCTGGCACTCCTCGCGCTCGCCAAGAAGGGCATCGGCAAGCTGGTCGACCTGCAGAAGCTGGCGGTGATGTGAGCGCGCCGCATCGTCAGCTTGCAGGACGGACCGTCATCGCGACGCACAACGCCGGCAAATTGCGTGAAATGCGGGAGCTGCTTGCGCCCTACGGTATCGACGCCGTCTCGGCCGGCGAGCTCGCTCTGCCCGAGCCCGCGGAAACCGGCGCGAGCTTCCGCGACAATGCGCGCATCAAGGCACAGGCCGCGGCCAGCGCGTCAAAGCTTCCCGCCTTCGCCGATGACTCCGGGCTTGCGGTCGACGCGCTCGGCGGCGCGCCTGGCATCCATTCCGCGCGCTGGGCGGGCGACGACAAGAACTTCATGCGCGCGATGCAAACGATCGAGTCGATGCTGCAAGACCACGGCGCCGATCGTCCGGCGTTACGGGCGGCGCAATTCGTGTCGGCGCTCTGCGTCGCTTGGCCCGACGGGCATGTCGAGGAGTTCGAAGCAACCGTGGACGGAACGCTGGTGTGGCCGCCGCGCGGCACCGCCGGGTTCGGCTACGATCCGATGTTCCTGCCGGACGGCCATGCGCGGACCTTCGGCGAGATGACATCAGACGAGAAACACGGGCTGCCGCCGAAAGGCCAAGGCCTCTCGCACCGCGCGCGGGCCTTCCTCAAGCTCGCGGCCGCGTGTCTCGGCGCAGCTCAGTCGGCGCCGAGAACGTCGTAGTCGAGGCACACGAGGCCGCTGTCGTAGTGCTTGGCGCGGGTCAGCCGCAATTGACGCGGCAGCGTGCCTGGGCCGAACAGCGGAATCCCGTCGCCGACGACGACCGGAACCACGCAAAGCTCCAGCGTGTCGCAGCGGCGCTGATTGAGAAACAAACGCGCGATCTCGCCGCCGCCAAAGATCCAGATGTCACCGCCGTCCGTCTCGCGCGCCAGACGATCGGCCAGGATCTCGACCGGCTCCGCGGAGATTTCCGTTTGCGGCGTCGTCACCGGGAAGCTGCCGCGGGTCATCACGACGGTGCGCTTGCCCTCATAGGGCCAGGGGCCGAAGCTCAGCATCTGCTCGAAGCTCTTGCGGCCCATGACGACCGAGCCGATTTCGGTGAGGAACTCGCCGAAGCCCACGCTGTAGGGGTCGTAGGGTTCGAGCCATTTGACGCCGCCGTCCGGGCTGGCGATGAAACCGTCGAGCGAAATGGCCATGTAGAGCCGAAATCGGGGGGCTTTGCTCATCGCGGATCACGACCTTTGGCGACGGAACGCGTTACCTCTAGTGACGGGACGCGGTGAACCTGCCATATCCTGCGGTCCATGACGGCGGCAATCGAATCAGCCTTCGGCGTCTATATCCACTGGCCGTTCTGCCTGTCGAAGTGCCCGTATTGCGACTTCAACAGCCATGTGCGCCACGCCGCGATCGACGAGAAGCGCTATGTGAGCGCCTTCACGGCCGAGATCGCGGCGACCGCCGCGCGCGCGCCCGGCCGCACCGTCTCCACGATCTTCTTCGGCGGCGGCACGCCCTCGCTGATGCAGCCGGCAACCGTTGGGGCGATCCTCGACGCCGTCGGCAAGCATTGGCCGATTGCGCCGGACGCCGAAGTGACGCTCGAAGCCAATCCGACCAGCGTCGAGGCGACGCGCTTCAAAGGCTATCGCGCGGCCGGCATCAACCGCGTTTCGCTTGGCGTGCAAGCCCTCGACGACGACGCGCTGAAGTCGCTCGGGCGCACGCACACCGCGCAAGAAGCGCTCGCTGCGGTCGCGATCGCGCGCGCGGCGTTCGAGCGCTACTCGTTCGATCTGATCTACGCGCGGCCGGGGCAGACGCCGGAGGCCTGGTCGGCCGAGCTCAAGCGCGCAATCGCGCAAGCGGGCGAGCATCTGTCGCTCTATCAGCTCACCGTCGAGGCCGACACGCCGTTTGCCGCGCTCCACGCCGCCGGCAAGCTCAATGTCCCCGGCGAGGACGCCGGGCGCGATTTCTACGATACGACGCAAGCGGTCTGCGCGGACGCCGGCCTTCCCGCCTACGAAATCTCAAACCATGCACGGCCCGGCAGCGAGTGCCGGCACAATCTCGTCTATTGGCGGGGACACGAATATGCCGGCATCGGGCCCGGCGCGCACGGACGTCTCGACATCGACGGCGAGCGCCACGCCATCGAGACGGAGCGCCGGCCGGAGGCTTGGCTGATGCGGGTCGAGTCGCTCGGTCATGGCGTCGTCGGCGACGACACGCTGTTGCGCTCGCAGATGGCCGACGAATTCCTGCTGATGGGGTTGCGGCTCGCCGAGGGCATCGACCCCGCGCGTTACGAGCGCCTGGCGGGACGCGCGCTGGATCCACGGCGCATCCAAATCCTGCAACAGGAAGGCGCGATCGAGCTCACGCCCGGCGGCAAGCTGCGGGTGACGCTATCGGGATTTCCGGTGCTCGACGCCGTCGTGGCCGATCTCGCCGCGTGACGAACGCTTAGGTCCCCGATCCGCTGAACGAGCGCGGCGGCGGGCTGATGACCTGTCCGCCGGTCGGCGAGACCCGCATCACCGCGAGGCCGCGCTGATTGACCCCGTCCCGGCGGAAACGGAACAGCCCGTCGATGCCGTTGAAGCCGGAGGTGGTGGTCAGCACCTCGGCCGTGAAGCGCCGTTGTCCCTGCGTCTTGGTGAGCGCCGCGACCAGCGCGACCGCATCATAGACCAGCGTCGCGGTGCGCACCGGATCCTGATTGTACTTGGCGCGGTAGCGGGCCGAGAAATTCCGGAAGCCGGTCGAATCGGGGCCTGCGTACCAGGCTCCCTCCAGAACGGCACTGGAGAAAATCTGCGGATCCTCCCACAGGCCGCTGCCGAGCATCTGGACCTTGCGGGTGTCGACGCCATTCGCATTCAGGGTTTGCACGACGAACGGCACGGTGTCGGCGGTGTCGGGAATGAAGATCGCATCGGCGGCGCCCGCAGCCGACGCGAGATTTTTGGCCACCATTTCTATTTGTGCCCGGTCGCCCGTGTAGCGCTCGAGCGCGACGATGCGGCCGTTGCGCCGTCCAACCGATTGCTTGAAGGCGGCCTCGACGACGGTCCCGTAAGGATTGTCCGGAAGCGCGGCGGCATACGACCGTTTGCCTTGCTGCGCCGCATAGGCGACTAGGCGATCGACATCCGACTCCGGCAGGAAGCTCAGCAGATAGACGCCGGACGCGGCCACGTTGGAGTCGGTCGAGAACGCGATCACCGGAATTCCGCGCGCCCGCGCGAGCTGCCCGACCGGGGCCACCGAATGCGCGAACAGCGGGCCGAGAATGATCTCGGCGCCTTCATCGAGCAGCTGCTGCGCCGCCTGCTGGGCGCCGGGCGCGCCGCCGCCGTCGTCCTTCACCAGAAGCTGGATGTCGGGATTGTTGAACTCGCTGAGCGCAAGCTCGGCTGCGTTGCGCATCGACTGCGCGGTCACGCCGGCATTGCCGGGCGCGCTCAGCGGCAGGATGAGTCCCGCCTTGACCTGCCCCTGACCGATCTGGCTGCCGGCCGATGGCGACGCGCCGGGCTGTGAGGAGAAGAAATCGCCGCCGGAGAATCCGCCGGCGCACGCCGCCAGCGCAAGTCCGGCGACCGTTGCGAGGGCAATACTGAGGGATGCGCGCAGCGCGGCAGGCATCCGGGTCAGCTCAACTCGGCACATCGGCCGTTCCCCTCGGCACTGACTGCAACGCGGACGCCACAGAAATTCAGTCAATCCGGCATTTTGTCGAACGATGCTTGAGTAAATGAAAAAAACAATGATTTCCAGCAACATAGGAGCACGAAGCCGTGACCGCTTCAAGCGCCGGGCGGTCCGGTCGGGATGGAACTCACCGTTACCGACGAGAGCCGCGGCGTGAGCTCCAAATCCAATACTGCGCGGCCCAATATCCCTCTAAAGTAGCACCATGCAGACGCGCGAACAGACCGCCGACGCGGACCGCCAACATCCGCCGTCCGGCCGGCGCTACGTCCTGAAGGGCCAGGCCCACGAAGCGCCCGCGCTCGCCCCCGGGCTTCACATTGTTGCAACCCCGATCGGCAACCTGCGCGACACAACCTTGCGCGCACTCGAGGTGTTGGCTGCCGCCGACGTGATCGCTTGCGAAGACACCCGCGTCACCCGCAAGCTCATCGACCACTACGGCATCACGACGCCGCTGACGCCCTATCACGATCACAACGCGACGGAGGCGCGACCGAAGCTGATCGCGCGGATCGCCGCCGGCAATTCCGTCGCGCTCGTGTCGGACGCCGGCACGCCGCTCGTCTCCGATCCCGGGTTCAAGCTGGTGCGCGCGGCGCAAGAAGCCGGCCATACCGTGACGACGGCGCCCGGCGCATCCGCCGCGCTCGCCGCGCTCGCCGTCGCCGGCTTGCCGACCGACCGTTTTTTCTTTGAAGGTTTCCTGCCGGCGAAATCGGGGCAGCGCCGGGCGCGGATCGCGGAGCTTGCGCGCATTCCGGCGACGCTGCTGCTGTTCGAGACCGGCCCGCGGCTCGCCGCCGCGCTTGCCGATCTCGCGGAGGGGCTCGGCGCGCGCGAAGCCGCGGTCTGCCGCGAGCTCACGAAGTTGCACGAAGAGGTGCGCCGCGGCGATCTCGCGGCGCTCACCGCCCACTACGAAGCGGCTACCGAGCCGCGTGGCGAGATCGTTCTGGTGATCGCACCGCCGGTTGCACAAGACATGGAGGGCGCCGACGTCGACACGCTGCTGCGCAACGCATTGACGCGTGTCTCCGTGAAGGAAGCAGTGGCGGAGGTGGCGGCCGTCACCGGCCATCCGCGCCGCGACGTCTACCAGCGTGCGCTGAAGCTCGCGAAGGACGGCGGCGATGAGTGACTCCGGCCGCCCGCGTGCCCGGCCACTGGCTCCGCGCGCCGTGCAACAGGAACGCCAGGTCGCGTTCCGCACCGGCATTTCGGCGGAGAGCCGCGCCGCGGCGTTTCTCATTGCCAAGGGATTCCGCATCCTCGCGCGGCGATACCGGACGCCGGTCGGCGAGATCGATATCGTCGCCGGCCGCCGCAAGCTTCTGATCTTCGTCGAGGTGAAGGCGCGCGAAAGCTTCGATGATGCCGCCTGGTCCGTCACCGATCGGCAGCGGGCGCGCATTGTCGCAGCGGCGGAAGCGTGGCTTGCCGCGAATCCCAACCGTGCCATAGAGGACATTCGCTTCGACGCCGTTTGGTCGCGCCGAAGCGGATACCGCGGCACATCCCGGCCGCTTTCGACGCGACACGCTGAGGTTCTGCCGCATGCGCCGGTGGCTCTGCCTGCTTCCGATCCTTGTTGTCTGCGAAGCGTCCGCGCAGCCGGCCGCGGACGAAAGCGCCGCCGACTTCTACCGCGGGAGGTCGCTGAACATCGTGGTCGGTCACGAAGCCGGCACCGGCTACGATTTCTTCGGCCGCACGTTGTCGCGCCACATCACGCGGCATCTCGCCGGAAATCCCGGTGCGGTGCCGCAGAACATGCCGGGCGCCGGAGGGCTGCGCGCCGCCAACTGGCTCTACAACGTCGCGGCCAAGGACGGCTCCGTCGTGAGCGTGCTGGCGCCCGAGACCGCCTTGAAGCCGATCTTCGGCGATGCCGCCGCGAGCTACGAGCCGGCCAAATTCACCTGGATCGGCAACATGGACGAGAGCATCGCGACCTGCACGGTCTCCGCCCGCTCCGGAATCACGTCGCTCGATCAGCTGTTTGCGCGAGACGCCGTCTTTGGCGCCACCGGCAGCGCGGCGCCGACCAGCAAATTCGCCTATGCGCTGGTCAATTTCCTCGGCGCCAGGATCAAGGTGGTGCAGGGCTACAAGGGCTCGAACGATCTGCGCATCGCACTCAATCGCGGCGAGATCGAAGGCGCCTGCGGCCCGTCGCATTCCACCTTGAAGACGCAATGGAAAGACGACATCGACAGCGGCCGTATCCGGGCACTGGTGCAGTTCGGCTTGAAGAAGCTGCCCGACCTCGGAAGCGCCGCGCACATCTACGACTACGCAAAGTCGAATGAGGACCGCGAGATTTTCGACGTCGCGTTTGGTCCGCATGTGCTCGGGCGGCCGGTGCTGGCGCCGCCCGGCGTGCCGGCCGACCGCGCCGCCGCGCTGCGTAGCGCCTTCATGCGGACGATGCAGGACGCCGACCTGCTCGCGGAAACCGCCAAGCTCGGACTCGAGGTCAGGCCGTCATCCGGCACGGATGTCGAGGCGCTGGTCTCCCGCTTCGCATCGTTTCCGAAGAGCGTGGTCGAGCGCGCCACCGCCGGAATGCACGAGCGCAAATAGACACCCAATCAAGCGGCATTGAGTTTCGCGAAGAACTGGTCGATCTGGCCGCGCAGCCGTGCCGCGACCTCGCCGAGATCGCCGGCAACGGACTCCACGGACCCGGCGCTTTCGCGCGTCGCGGCGGTCGCTTCGCTGACACGCTCGACTTCGCTGGCGGTTTCGCTGGTGCGACGCGCGGCGGTCTCGACGCTGCGCGCGATTTCCTGCGTGGCCGCGCCCTGCTCGGTCACCGCGGCGGCGATCGCGCCGCTGATCTCGCCGATCGAACTGATGGTGCGCGCGATTGCGCCGATCGCCTCGATCGACCGCCCGGTGGCGTGCTGCATGGCGGCGATCTGCTTGGTGATGTCTTCCGTCGCACGCGCCGTCTGCCCTGCCAGCGCCTTCACCTCGCCGGCCACCACCGAGAAGCCGCGGCCCGCTTCGCCGGCGCGGGCGGCTTCGATGGTGGCGTTGAGTGCAAGCAGATTGGTCTGCTCGGCGATGTTGGTGATCAGGCGGACGACGTCGCCGATGCGGCCGGCCGCTTCGTTGAGCTCCGCAACCGTCGCATTGGTGCGCTCGGTTTCGTTCACGGCCCGGGCCGCGATGGCGTTCGACTGCGCCACCTGCCGGTCGATCTCCGCCACCGAGGAGGCGAGCTCATCCGCCGCGGAGGCGATGTCGCGCACATTGGCGGAGGCATCGTAGGAAGAGGTCGCGGCGCCGGCGGTGCGCTGCGCCGCATTGTCGGCGGCGCCCGACAACCGGGTGGAGGCCGCCAGCATCTGCTCCGAGAGGACGCCGAGCTTGGCGAGATTTGTTTCGACGTCGGCGCTGAAGTGCTCGATCTCCGTCGACATGCGCTCCTGGCGGCGCGCGCGCGCCTGCGCATCGTCGACGACCATCTTGCTCAATTCTTCATTGCGCCGCATGGCATCCTCGAACACCGCGATCGAACGTGCCAATGCGCCGATCTCGTCGCCGCGCTCCCCGTAGGGGACGCTCGTCCCGGTGCGGCCTGCTGCAACCAGCTCCGTGACTTGTGTAATCTTCGCCAGCGGACGCGCGATCGCGTATCGGATCGTGAACGCGCCGGCGGCGGCGAGGAGGACGGCGAAGGCGGCAAGCAGGCTGGTGAGCCGGGCGGTGCGATCGATATGCCGGTCGATCTCTCTGTACAGTCGGGTGGCGCGTTGCGCGTAGACGAGGGCGAGCTGGTTGAGCTCCTCGTTCAGCGCCTTCTGCATGGCATGGTTGCCGCTGGTGTCGGCCCACTCGCGCGCCGCCTGCGGACCGACGCCGGTCGCGATATTCGCAATCTCGCGCGCAAAATTCTGGAACTGCGCCGCGCGCAGCGAGAACTCCGTGAATTGTGCGGCATCGTCCGCGCGCATCCGGATCTGCCACTCGGCCACCACGGCGCCGATGCGGTCAGTCACCGAGAGCAGGCTTTGCGCCAGCGTCCCGGCCGCGGCAGCGTCGCGGGCGAGATAGATGCCCCGCGCCTCCATCATGACCGCATAGATCAGGGCGTTGGCGCGATCGACGTTCTGGGCGCCGGCCTGGGCGGCCTCGAATTCCTCGGTCAAGGACTGTTGATAACGCGCGTTCACGACCGCCACGACCGCAAGCCCAACGGTCACCGTGGCCAGCAGCGCAAAGATGGCGTAGAGCTTGGTCGCAATGGAGAGTTGCGGCAGTTTCACCTGCGGTCCCCCGTCCGGCGAATACCCCCGTCGATCCGCGCACACTGACGGTAAAGTGTTAACGGGCCGTTTGCGTTACTATTTGGTTGCCACCCTGGATCGATGATGGGGAACGGATGAGCCTGAAGATCGCCGTGCAGATGGACCCGATCGAGCGGATCAACATCCGCGGCGATTCGACGTTCGCCTTGCTGCTGGAGGCGCAACGCCGCAAGCACACCATCGCCTACTACACGCCGGACAAGTTGGCGCTCACCGGGAACAAGGTGATCGCTGCCGTACAGCCGCTCAGCGTGCTGGACAAGGAGGGCGAGCATTTCGCCCTCGGCGAGGCGACGAGGACCGATCTCAGCACTTTCGACGTCATCCTGCTGCGCCAGGATCCGCCGTTCGACCTCGCCTATGTCACCACGACGCACCTGCTCGAGCGCATCCATCCCAAGACGCTGGTGGTGAACGACCCCCAGTCCGTGCGCAACGCGCCGGAGAAGATATACGTGATGGAATTCTCCGACCTGATGCCGCCGACGCTGATCACGCGCGACCTCGCGGAGATCAAGGCGTTCCGCGCCGAGCACGGCGACATCGTGATGAAGCCGCTCTATGGCCGCGGCGGCGAGGCCGTGTTCCGCCTAGCGCAGGAGGACCTCAATTTCGGATCGCTGTTCGATCTCTTCACCGCAACGTTCCGCGAAGCGTGGGTGGTGCAGAAATTTCTGCCCGCCGTGAAGCACGGCGACAAGCGCATCATCCTGGTCGACGGCGAATTCGGCGGCGCGGTCAACCGGGTGCCGGCGCCGGACGACCTGCGCTCCAACATGGTGCGCGGCGGCACCCCGAAGGAAACCGACCTGACGCCGCGCGAACGCGAGATTTGCGCCAGGCTCGCGAAGCCGTTGCGTGAGCGCGGGCTGATCTTCGTCGGCATCGACGTGATCGACGGCTTCCTGACCGAGATCAACGTCACGTCGCCGACCGGCATTCGCGCGATCAAGAGCCTCGGCGGCCCCGACGTCGCGGCGATGATCTGGGACGCGATCGAGGCGAAGCGCCGCTAGAACCCGTCATGGCCGCCCCCGGCGAGGATTGTCCCCACCCTGCATGCCAAGTCTGCAAGCGGGTATTTGTGCACCGGGCGGCGCTGCGATAGCTTTGGCCCGAGGCTAGAGATGCGGGCTTTTGAATCGGTCGAACCGGTCGCGGTGCGGACGCCGCGAAACCTTGCAGCGCATCGCGTCATCGCGGTCGTGACGCTCGCGGTCGCCTATCTGTTCGTCACCACGATCGACGCCTTCGCCCAGCGCTGCCAGCCGCGGCGCAAGCTGCCGATCGTCGTCCTCACCACGCTCGGCCCCTGCGAATTCAATCCGGAAACCCTCAGCTTTGCCGGCGAGCCGGACAAGCAGGCGATGTGCCTGATGCGCTCCGCAACGGCGCGGCGAAACCTCGGCCCGCATCTCGAGGCCTTGCCGCCGGCACTCGCGACCCGTGTCGGCCAGTCCTCGGCCTTGCCGGACCGCGACGCGCTCGCCGCGCTGCTGGTGGAGCTCGGCCTGGTCTGGGACTACGCGCCGTTCCTGTGGCAGCCGATCTCGCGCGCGCGCGACAACGATCCCGCCGCGCCGCAGGCGCGCTATTTCGTCATCCACGACACCAGCGGACCGAATTTCGGCCGCCGGCCGTTCCCGGTGAACATCGACGAACACCGCTCCATCAACAATCTCGGCCGCTTTCGCTGCGGCGACGGCTGGGAAGCCGCGCATGTCATCATCAACCGGGTCGGCGCGATGCTGCTGGGGCACGAGCTGAGCGAGCCGTGGCGCGCCATGCGGTTCGAGCGCGCGACCCGCTTCGGCACCGACCTCAAGGGCCTGTTCCTGCATGTCGAGCTGGTGCAGCCGCGTCGCAGCCAGCCCGGCCGCGGCCGCGGCAACGACGCGCAGGCGCCAAGTCCTGGCTTCTCCGACATCCAGTACGACCGGCTGGCGCTGGTCTACGCGATCGCGAGCGTGCGCGCGGGCCGCTGGCTGATCCCGGCGTTCCATGTCGCGATCGATTCCGGCATCCGTGGCGGCCACGACGATCCGCAGAATTTCGAGATCGAAGCCTTCGCCGCCAGCATCGAGCGGGTGGCAAACCAGCTCGGGAAGCACCGTCAGGCGGGTGCGAAGGAGCCCCCGGCTGCAATCGCCGTCCGCGGCGACGGGGTGGACTAAGCGCCTCCAAAATCTGTTCTCTAAATGTTCTTGATGCCTATCGTGGGTTGCGCTAGTCTTGCCCGAGGCAGGGGCGGTCATGGTCCAGCGGGTCGCGACGGTTGCGTTTGAAGGCATCGAGGCGCGCGCCGTCGATGTCCAGGTCCAGGTCGCGCCCGGACTGCCAGCGTTCAACGTGGTGGGGCTTCCCGACAAGGCGGTATCCGAAGCGCGCGAGCGTGTGCGCGCCGCCCTGGTCGCGTCCGGCCTGGCGCTGCCGGCGCGCCGGATCACCGTCAATCTCGCGCCCGCCGATCTGCCCAAGGAAGGCAGCCACTACGATCTGCCGATCGCGCTCGGCCTGATGGCGGCGATCGGCGCCTTGCCGGCTGATGCACTCGCAGGCTTCACCGTGCTCGGCGAGCTCGGGCTCGACGGCTCGGTGACCGCGGTCGCCGGCGTCCTTCCGGCCGCCATCGGCGCCAATGCGCGCGGCGAAGGCCTGATCTGTCCCGCCGCCTGCGGGCCGGAGGCGGCCTGGGCCAGCCCGGAGATGGAGATCATCGCGCCGGCATCGCTGATCCAGCTCGCCAATCATTTCCGCGGCACGCAGGTGCTGTCGCGCCCGCAGCCGAAGGTGCGCGAGGTCGAAGGCACGCTGCTCGATCTCGGGGACATCAAGGGCCAGGAGAGCGCCAAGCGCGCGCTCGAGGTCGCCGCCGCCGGCGGGCACAATCTGCTGATGGTCGGCCCGCCCGGCGCCGGCAAGTCGATGCTGGCGGCGCGGCTGCCGACGATCCTGCCGCCGCTCACGCCGGCCGAGCTGCTGGAAGTGTCGATGATCGCCTCGGTCGCCGGCGTGATCGAAGGCGGCGCGCTCACCAACCGCCGCCCGTTCCGCAGCCCGCACCATTCCGCATCGATGCCGGCGCTGGTCGGCGGCGGCCTGCGCGCGCGGCCCGGCGAAGTGTCGCTCGCGCACAACGGCGTCCTGTTCCTCGACGAGTTTCCGGAGTTCGAACCGCGCGCGCTCGATTCGCTGCGCCAGCCGCTCGAGACCGGCGAGGTCGCGATCGCGCGCGCGAACCACCGCGTCACCTATCCCGCCCGCTTCATGCTGGTTGCGGCGATGAATCCCGTGCCGCTGCGGCCGCGCGTCGGAGCCGGGCTTCACCTGCAAGCGCGGGCCGAATGTGCGTTGCGCCGCCGACTATCAAGCGCGGCTGTCGGGCCCGCTGATGGATCGCATCGACCTGCACATCGAGGTGCCCGCCGTCACCGCCGCCGATCTCATCCTGCCGCCGCCGACCGAAGGCAGCCGCGAGGTCGCCGAGCGGGTCGCGCGCGCCCGCGCCATCCAGATCGAACGCTACGCGGCGATCGGCCTGCCGCAGATCCGCAGCAACGCAGCAGCCAGCGGACCGGTGCTGGAGGATATCGCAAAGCCTGACGCCAGCGGGCTCGCGCTCCTGCGCGACGCCGCCGACGCCATGCGGCTTTCCGCGCGCGGCTATCACCGCGTGCTGCGGGTCGCGCGCACGCTCGCCGATCTCGACGGCGCCGACAAAGTCGGCCGCGTGCATCTCGCGGAAGCGCTGTCCTATCGCGCGCTGGCCGACGAAGTCCGCCGCGCGGCTTAGCGGCTCCTTTTCTGCTGCGGCCTTTGATTGCACAGGCTATGGTTGCGGGAGGAGCACCCGGGCCTTTTCTGTAGTTCTTTTGAGGGGTTGTTTCATGGCAAAGACAGCTTCCAAGTCATCTGCGACTCGTCCGACGACGATCACGCTCAAGACGCTCGCCGACCAAATCGCCGAACAACACGCGTTGTCCAGGAAGCAGTCGGAAGAACTTCTCGCCGACATGGTCGGGTTGGTGACGGAGCATCTAAAAAGCGGAGACCGGTTGCGCATCGGCGGCCTTGGCGTGCTCCAGGTCCGAAGCCGAGCCGCACGGACGGGTCGCAATCCTGCAACCGGCGAAGCGATTGAGATCAAGGCGAGTAAGAAAGTTGCCTTTCGCCCGGCAAAGGAGCTCAAGGAAGCCGTCACCGAATCCGACGAATCTCCATCCGAAGGCGGCGGTTCGCGCGACTGGCCTTGAGGGCTTCACATGAGTTTCACCATCGAAAGCTTGATCGTTGCAATCATCGCCGTGCTGCCCGGCTTCGTCAGCGCGGCGATTCGAGCAACTCTCAAGCCCGGCGCAAGCCCTTCCGCCGGCGAATGGGTCGCCGGCAGCATCGTGGCCAGCCTGACTTTGAACGTGCTGGCGTTCTTTCTCTTTATTTTCTGGATCGGAGGCGTCGATCTCGATCAACCGATTGAGCAATTTAGAAAGCAACTCGAAGCGTTGCCGGGTCGGTCTACGTTGTATTACCTAGGCCTGCTCTACGGCCTCGCCTTGTTGTGGGGCATTGCAAGCGGGCTGGCCAATGACCGCTTGGCACTCCGTGTATTGGCTTATCGCCTTCGCCTGACGCCGATTTCGCCTACCGCGAATGTCCTCGTTGACGTCTTGCAGTCGCTGGTCGGCAGCCCCGAGAACCGTCGTCTGCGAGGCAAGCCCGAACAGCAGGTCGCTTGGCTCAAACTGCGCCGTGACGGCAAGGTGATTTAAGGACGACTCCGCAAGAGCAGCGTGCGTTTCGCAGTCAATGAGCCGCTCGAGGTGTTTCTCGAGCCCGCCTATATTCGTGACGGGGATGTCATCATTGAACGCGCCGATCCAAATATCGCCGCTGATTCCAATCGCAGGCTTTATCTTCGGCTGCGCCCGGAAGACGTTGTTGAGATATTGGTGATGCCTGCTGACTGGGATCCCGTGACTGCTCCGCAGCGGCCACCGCCGGCCCAAGCCAATCAAAAGATGCTGCCTCAAATTCGGTAGCGGGGCATTTCGCAAACCTACCGCCAGTTTTCTTCTTGCTAGGTCAGTGACCCACCCGCGCTCGTCCAGCGCGCTATTGCCGCGTCGCGGCAACCAACCGACGCCGGCTTCGAGCTTGCGTCGCTTCCGCAGACCGACCCGCCTGCGCTGTTCACCCTGGTCGGCCGGCACCTGACCCGCGATGCGCCGCGATCCGCTAAAATTTGAATGATGTGGTTAGCGCCGCGTCAACCCTGTCTCGCGGCTGGCGCCCGGCGCGAACCCAATCGCAACCGTCCCCGGGGCAAACTCCCCTACATAACAACACATTACGGGCGACGCGCGCTTGCAAGGCGCATGCGGCAAACCGGTGGCGGGTGGCGTAATGCGGGATCGATCCTTGCGACGGGCAGGCCTTTCCTCCCTGCGATGGATTCTGTTGGCCGTCGTGCGCGCGGCGGCCCTCCTGTCGATGTCGTTCGCCGCCTCGTTCGGCTTTATCGCCGCGAGCCGCAGCCCGATCGCAAACTACGATCCGCACCTGTTCGCGATCGGCGTGGCGGGGCTGTTCGGCGCCGCTTGCGGTCTGGTCGGTCTCCTGATCTCGCGAATGCGCGTTCTCAAGAAAGAGCTGCGCGCGCAGCAGCAGCGCGTCGAGGAGCTTGCCGACCGCAACTGGGAGCTCAAGGAATCGGAAGAACGCGCCAAGAGTTTTCTGGCCGCGCAAGGCGACGTGATCGTCCGCCGCGATCCCGACGGCCGCATCACTTATGTCAACGACGCATTCTGCGTGCTGGCCGACCGCGCCCGCGCCGAGCTTGTCGGCACCACCTTCACGTTGCCTGTGCTTGAGCAGGGCGCCATGGCGCATTCGGCGGACGGCACGCGCCTGCACGACCAGAAGATCGCCGCCGACGCCGGCGCGCGCTGGATCGCATGGCGCGAGGTGATGGTCCGCTCCGCCACGCTGCCCGGCGCCGAGATGCAGAGCGTCGGCCGCGACGTGACCGACCGCGCGCAGGCCGAGCGCGCGCTCGCCGACGCGCGCGACCAGGCCGAGACCGCCAACCGCGCGAAGTCGCGCTTCCTGGCGATGGTCTCGCACGAGGTGCGCACGCCGCTCAACGGCATCCTCGGGATGGCGGACCTGCTCCGCGACACCGCCCTCACCCCGGAACAGACCACTTACGTCAAAGCGGTGAAGACCTCCGGCGACGCACTGCTGTCGCTGATCGACGAGATCCTCGACTTCTCCAAGATCGAAGCCGGCCGCATCGACCTCGACGCGCGCACCTTCGATCTGGTGGCGCTGATCGAGGAGACCGCCGAGCTGATCGCGCCGCGCGCGCAGGCGAAGGAGCTCGAGATCGCGTCCTATGTCGAGGACGGACTGCCCCGGCGGGTGATCGGTGACGCCGCGCGGCTGCGGCAGGTGCTGCTCAATCTCGCCGGCAACGCGGTGAAGTTCACCGACCGCGGCGGCGTGGCGATCATCGTCGAACGCGGCATCTGGCCCGGCGAGATCGATGTCCTGGTGCGCGACACCGGCATCGGCATCGGTCCCGACGAGCACGACCGCATCTTCAAGGAATTCGAGCAGGCGGACGGCGGCATCGCGCGCAAGTTCGGCGGCACCGGGCTCGGGCTTTCGATTTCCCGGCGCATCGTCGAGCGCATGGGCGGCCGCATCGCGGTCGAGAGCGTGCCCGGCTCCGGGTCGACGTTCCGCGTCGCGCTGGCGTTGGCGCCGGCAGCGGACACCGACGATGCGCCGGTCGCGCCGCCTGCACTCGGCGGCATGGACGTCATGATCGTCGCGGCGTCGGCCGTCGAAAGCACATTGATGGCACGCCGGCTGACGCATTGGGGAGCGCGCGTGTGTCTCGCGCCCGACGAAAAGGTCGCCACGGCGTTGCTGCCCGAGCGCGCCTGGGGCGCGATCTTCATCGATCACGCCCTCGGCCGCGCCGCCTGCGACGAGCTGGCGCGCATCGCCGCGGCGGTGCCGCGCCGCTTTGTCCTGGTGACGCCGGCGGTCCGCACTGAGCTCCCGGCGCTGAAGGAAGCCGGCTTCACCGGCTATCTGGTCAAGCCGGTGCGCGCCGCGTCGCTCGCCGCGCGGATTGCCGGTGGCG
Source organism: uncultured Alphaproteobacteria bacterium (assembly GCA_963785745.1). GTDB lineage: Bacteria > Pseudomonadota > Alphaproteobacteria > Rhizobiales > Xanthobacteraceae > VAZQ01. The sequence continues at coordinate 370,031 of CAWAWR010000017.1, read as the reverse complement.
ACGGCGAGTTCGAGCGGCTTGGCGACAAAGCCGAGGCTTCCGGCGGCGTCGCATCCAAAGACGCGTCGAAGGGCCTTCCAATCCTGGTGGCGGAGGACAACGAGATCAACGCGCTCCTGGCGCGCGCGCTGCTGACGCGGCTCGGGCATCGCCCGACCATCGCCACCAGCGGCGACGCCGCGATCGACGCCTGGCTGTCGGCGCGCAACGCCGGCGAGCCCTACGCCATGGTGCTGATGGACCTGCACATGCCGGGCTCCGACGGGATCGACGCGACCCGACGTATTCGCGCCATAGAGGCGGACGGTCCGCGCACGCCGATCATCGCGCTGACCGCCAACGCCTTCGAGGAGGATCGCGACGCCTGCATCGCCGCCGGCATGGACGGCTTCCTCACGAAGCCGCTCGACCGCGAGCGGCTGGCGGCGGCGCTGGCGACGGCCGCCGATGCAAAAGCGATGGCGGCATAACTACTCACCGACAGCGAAATCCGCATTTTCATTGCGTCGGCTTGATAGTACCCTGCCGGTTCAAAACCGAACTGGTGGCGGAATGACAACGGCCGAAACGCAACCGCGGAAGATTCGTTTGTTGCGCGTCTTCCGGGTCATCACGGCGACGTTCCAATATTGCTGGAAGGATGCCAGGCGGTTGTTTGTCATCACCTGGTTCGCCTGCGCGCTCGCATCGGTGAGCAGGGTGGTGCTGGACTGGCTGGTCTATTCCTTGCCGCCCATGCTCCCGGCCTGGACGGAATCCCTCCATTTCGACCCGCCGACCTGGCTGACGCCGTTGTTCCTGGCGCCGTGGGTGGCGATGGGATGGGCTTTTGTCCTGAACGAAATGTTCGAGGAGGACGCGCGCCGCGGCGTCGTCAAGACGCGGGCCCGTGAGCTTGGATGGGTCCGGTTCGAGCTCGGCCGCACGGTGCTGATCGCAGCAGCCATTCTGGCGGTCGTTTACTTGCTCGAGGGAGCGACCCGATGGGCGCAGTTTGAGATCCTTTATGCCATCGCTTCCGCGTCCGATCCGTCGGACCGCACCTTGACGCTGTGGGCGGGATTGCTCACGGCGGTGCGCGTCGCTTTTATGATCGTCGTATTCACCTGGTGCTTCCCGCTCGCCGGGCTGGTCCTGCAGACCGGCACTTTCAGCTTCGCCCGCGTTCGGGAGACCTTGCGCGGAAACTGGCTGCGGGTGGCCCTAATCTTCCTGTTGCTGAGCGTCGTGCTGAGGGGCATCGATCTGCTGGTCGCACCGCTGACGAACTGGCTGATCGGATCGCTGACGAACTCGACCACGTGGACTTTCCGCGCGGCCGTGATTCGCTTTGTGGTCGATTTCCCGCTTCAGATGTTGTGGATCGTGGCGTGGGCGGTGACGGTCGGCATCGTGCTGCACACACTCGACCCGCGCCCGGCCAAAACCGAGCGCCACGGCGAAGGGGTCGCCGTATAAGCCCTCACAACTTTCGCAGCGCCACTTCTTCCACCAGGTGGCTCTCGACCTTCTTGAGGATGAGGTCGGCGCGCTGGCGCGTCGGCTGGATGTTCTCGTGCAGATTGACGAGGTTGATCCGGGTCCAGATTGCGCTCGCGGTCTTGACCGCTTCGAGATCGGACAGTTTCGAATAGCGGTGGAAATAGGATTTTGGATCGCTGAAGGCGGTGCCGCGCAGCGTCAGGAACCGGTCCACATACCAGCGCAGCAGCACGTCCTCGTCGGCGTCGAGATAGATCGAGAAGTCGAAGAAGTCCGACACGAACGGGATCGCCTTGCCGTCCCGCGGCAGGCGGCCGGTCTGCAGCACGTTGAGGCCTTCGACCACCAGGATGTCCGGTCGGTCGATTTCGATCCACTGGTTCGGCACCACGTCGTAGACGAGATGCGAATAGATCGGCGCGCGCGCCGGACGCCGGCCGGCTTTGACGTCGGAGAGGAAGCGCAGCAGCGCCGGCAGGTCGTAGCTCTCGGGAAAGCCCTTCTTCTCCATCAGGCCTTCGCGTTCCAGGATCGCATTCGGATAGAGAAATCCGTCGGTGGTGACGAGATCGACCTTCGGCACGTTCGGCCAGCGCTTGAGCAACGCCTGCAGCACGCGCGCGGTGGTGGACTTGCCCACCGCCACCGAGCCGGCGACGCCGATGATGTATGGCATCTTGCCGTCCTCGGTGCCGAGGAAGCCCTGCTGCGCCTTGAACAGGCGCTGCGCCGCCGCGACATAGAACGACAACAGCCGCGACAGCGGCAGGTAGATCTCCTCGACCTCTTTCATGTCGAGCCGGTCGTGGAGCGAGCGCAAGCGCGTCACTTCTTCCGGCTTCAGGGTCATCGGCGTGTCGGCGCGCTTCGCCGCCCACTCCGCGCGCGAGAACGTGTGGTAGGGCGAGAGAACTTCTTCGGGGGTGCGCTGTTCCATCGAGTGCTCTTAGGCCATGATCTTTTCCGAAAACCGGTTCCCACTTTCGGGATCATGGCCTCTAGCTTTGCGGACGCGAGGCCTTTTCCTCGAGTCCGGATTGGCGCTGGCGCTCGGCGAGCACGGCCTCCACCTGGGCCAGCGAGATGCCGCGCGCATGCAGCACCACGAGCAGATGATAGAGCAGGTCGGCGGCCTCGCCGGTGAGATGCTTGTCGTCTTCGTGGATGGCGGCGATGACGGTCTCGATCGCCTCTTCGCCGAGCTTCTTGGCGCAGTGAGATACGCCGCGATCGATGAGCTTGCGCGTATAGGAAACGTCGGCGCTCGCCTTGGCGCGTTCCTGGACCCGCTTTTCGAGGTCTTGCAGTGTGAAGTCAGCCATGATCGCCTTCCATAGCACCTCTTTCCGCAGCGGGGGAGAGGAACCGGCCTAGGGCATATCAATGCCGACCCTGGATTTCTGGTTCGATTTCGCCTCGACCTACTCCTACCCGGCCATGATGCGGATCGCGCCGCTGGCGGCCGAGGCCGGCGTGGCCGTGCGCCATCGGCCGTTCCTGCTCGGGCCGATCTTCAAGGCCCAGGGGTGGGACAGTTCGCCCTTCAACGTCTACGAGGCCAAGGGCCGCCACATGTGGCGCGACCTCGAACGGCTGTGCGCCGACCTGGCGTTGCCGTTCCGGCGTCCCGACCCGTTCCCGCAGAACAGCTTGCTGGCGGCACGGGTGGCGCTGGCCGGCCTCGGCGGCGAAGAGGGCGAGACGTTCTGCCGCGCGGTGTTCCGCGCCGAATTCGCGGAGGGCCGCCGGATCGACGACGCAGCTGTGATCGGCAACATCCTCGCGGATTTGAAACTGGATCCGGCGGCGGTGCTCGCCGCCGCGCAGACCGAAGGCAACAAGCAGCGCCTGCGTCAGCAAACGGACGAAGCACAGCGGCTCGGCATCTTCGGCGCGCCGACATTCGTCGCAAGCGACGGCGAGCTGTTCTGGGGCAACGACCGGCTGGAACGCGCGCTGCAGTGGGCGCGCACGGGATGCTAGCTTTTTCGCCTAGGCATCAAGCCGCATCGGCAGTCCGGCATTGGCCATGTGCTCCTTGGCCTGGCGGATGGTGTATTCGCCGAAATGAAAGATCGACGCCGCCAGCACGGCGGTGGCATGGCCGTCGCGGATGCCGTCGACCAGATGATCGAGATTGCCGACGCCGCCCGAAGCGATCACCGGCACCGGCACTGCGTCGGCGATCGCGCGCGTGAGCGGAATATCGAAGCCCGACTTGGTGCCGTCGCGATCCATCGAGGTCAAAAGGATCTCGCCAGCGCCGAGCGCGACCACTTCGCGCGCATACGCGACGGCCTCGAGACCGGTCGGATTGCGGCCGCCATGGGTGAAGATTTCCCAGCGCACCGGCTCGCCCGGCTGCGAGACTTTCTTGGCGTCGACCGCGACCACGATGCACTGGTTGCCGAATTTCTCCGCCGCTTCCTTCACGAAATCGCGGCGCGTCACAGCGGCGGTGTTGATCGACACCTTGTCGGCGCCGCATTGCAGCAGCTTGCGGATGTCGTCGACGGTGCGAACGCCGCCGCCGACGGTCAGCGGCATGAAACACGCTTCGGCGGTGCGCGTGACGACGTCGAAGATGGTGTCGCGGTTCTCGTGGCTCGCGGTGATGTCGAGGAAGGTCAGCTCGTCGGCGCCGGCGGCGTCATAGGCGATCGCCGCCTCGACCGGATCGCCGGCGTCACGCAGGTCGACGAAGTTCACGCCCTTGACGACGCGGCCGTCCTTCACATCGAGGCAGGGAATGACGCGGACCTTGAACATTGTCTGCTCGCTTGCTTGCACACGGTCGCCGAGGTCGCGACCCTATCCGACATATAGGTATTTCGGTAGCTCGCGTCAGCGCCGCACCAGGCGCTGCCAGCTCCAAACCAGGAGGCACGCCAGTACGACAGTGGACGTGAACCACAACGCCGCCAGCCACGGATTGACCGGCCCCAGCACCGCCGACAGCGCCGTCAGCACGGTGGCCGCTTGCTCGCCGGCGCTCATCGTACCCTCGCTCCCAAGCTAGCGGCTGGCCGCGCGCGCGTCGCGGATCAGCTTCAGCGCCTCGGCCGGATCGAGACGTCCGTCGTACAGCGCCCGGCCGGCGATCGCGCCGGCGAGTTTCCTGGCGCGCGGCGCCAGCATCTGTTTCACGTCCTCGATCGATCCCAGGCCGCCGGACGCAATGACCGGCGTGTTCACGGCCTCGGCCAGCTCGATGGTGGCGTCGAGGTTCAATCCCTGGAGCAATCCGTCGCGCGCGATATCGGTGTAGATGATCGCGGCCACGCCGGCGTCCTCGAAACGCCGCGCGATATCGAGCACCGTCACCTCGGACGTCTCCGCCCAGCCCTCGACCGCGACCTTGCCGTCGCGCGCATCGAGGCCGACCGCCACGCGGCCAGGAAACTGGCGCGAGGCCGCTTTGACCAGTTCCGGATCGCGTACCGCCGCGGTGCCGATGATGACGCGGTCAATGCCGCGGCCGAGCCAGCCTTCGATCGTGGTCATGTTGCGGATGCCGCCGCCGAGCTGCACCGGCATCGAGACCGTCTTGAGGATATTGTCGACGGCCTCGCCGTTGACCGGCTTCCCGGCGAAGGCGCCGTCGAGATCGACGATATGGAGATATTCGAAGCCCTGGGTTTCGAAGGCCTTCGCCTGCGCCGCGGGATCGGCATTGAACACCGTGGCGCGCGACATGTCGCCCTGCTGCAAGCGGACGGCCTGGCCTTCCTTGAGATCGATGGCGGGAAAGATGATCACGGCGTCCACTTCAGGAAATTGGCGATGAGGCGAAGCCCCAGCCGCTGGCTCTTTTCGGGATGGAATTGCGTGCCGACGATGGTATCGCGGCCGACGATGGCGGTGACCGGCCCGCCATAATCTGCCTGCGCGACCAGATCCGACTGATCGGCGGCCTTGAGATGATAGGAGTGCACGAAATAGGCATGCAGGCCCTGCGGCCCGGTCGGAATGCCGTCGAGCAGCGGATGCGGCTGGATGAGGTTGAGCGTGTTCCAGCCCATATGCGGAATCTTGAGGTTCGGATCGGCGGGCGTGATCTTGTCGACCTCGCCGGCGATCCATTCAAGGCCCTTCGTGACCCCGTGCTCGAGTCCGCGCTCCGCCAAGAGCTGCATGCCGACGCAGATGCCGAGAAACGGACGGCCCTGCTTGCGCACGCGTTCATTCAGCGCCTCGATCATGCCGTCGACCGCCTCAAGACCGCGCCGGCAATCGGCATAGGCGCCGACACCGGGGAGCACGATGCGATCCGCCCGGGCGACGACCTCGGGGCTGCTGGTCACCACGATCGGCTGCGTGACCGCGGATTCGCGCGCCGCCCGTTCGAACGCCTTGGCCGCCGAATGCAGATTGCCGGACCCGTAGTCGACAATAGCCACGGTCACCGTTGCGCCCCCGGCTGCGGGAACAAGCCGATGACGTCAGACGCCTGCGCCGGACTGCGCGGCAACGGCGCCACCGGCGCGGACGTCCGCGGCACGGCCGAAGACATTGTGGGAGACATGGCCGCGATCGTTTCGCCCCGTACCCATGCATCGAAAAATCGCCGCTCAACCGTCTCGCGGTCGCTACCCACGATCGTGCCGAGATTGCGCCAGCGCCGACGGCCGAGCGTGAAGCGCCGCAGCGTTCCCGCCTCCATGCCGACCAGCAGCGCCAGCATGAAGCTGGCGAATGCCGCGCTGCCGCCCGACGCGCCGACAAAGCGCAAGCCGACCTGCATCGCTATCGCGACCACGATGTATCCGAGCAGCACCAGCCACATCCGGTGCCGCAGCATCCATAGAGGGCCGAACACGAATGCCCAGAACGAAAAGCCGTCGCGCACGAACGCGAACCGCTCGGGATCGGGCGCGGATTCGTATTTCTTCAGCGGCGGCTGGTGCACTGTGTAGACGGCCATGGCGTTACCACTCACATGTTGTGCCGCCGCAGCATGACGCTTTGACGCCGTGCGTCAGCGGCGGCCGCGGCTCATCCGCCCAAGCTGCCTTTGGTCGATGGAATTTCATTGGCCGCGCGGGCATCGATCGAAATCGCCGCACGCAACGCCCGCGCCAGACCCTTGAAACAGGATTCGGCAATGTGATGATCGTTGGTGCCGTAGAGCACCTGCACGTGCAGCGTGACGCCGGCATTGGTGGCGAACGCCTGAAACCACTCCTGCACCAGCTCGGTATCGAAGGTGCCGACCTTGTCGCGCACGAATTCGGCTTTGAACACCAGGAACGGGCGGCCTGAAATATCGATCGCGACCCGCGTGAGCGCCTCGTCCATCGGGACATGCACGTCGGAATAGCGGGTGATGCCGCGCATGTCGCCGAGCGCCTGCTTCACCGCCTGGCCGAGCGCGATGCCGACGTCCTCGGTGGTGTGGTGATGATCGATGTGCAGGTCGCCTTTGGCCTTGACGGTCAGGTCGATGCGCGAGTGGCGCGCCAGCAGGTCGAGCATGTGATCGAAAAATCCGATGCCGGTGGCGATCGACGACGCCCCGGTGCCATCGAGATCGACGGTGACCTCGACGTCGGTTTCTTTGGTGGCGCGTTTGATGGTGGCCTTGCGCATGCAGAATCCTTGATGGCACGGCCTTTTATCAGGGACCGGGCGGCTTCGCTACTGCAGCATCGCGGCAAGGTTATGGGGGGATTGAAGGCCGATACGCCCCACGAATATGGGCCGGCGCGCCGCGGTCAAACCAGCAGCGCGCCCTTTCGTCATCTTTGCAGGCGACGGTCAGCCGTGCGGCGTGGCCGACGACTTTTCCGGCGCCTTGGCCGGGTAGTAGGCGGTCAGCAGACCGTAAACCACGCCGAGAACCAGGCCATAGATCAGGTGCATGCCAAGCGTCACGAACATGGCGGGCGGACCGATCCGTGTCCCAAACCAGCCCGCTTTGGCGAGCGGCATGAACAGCACCATCATCATGAACCAGGCAAACACACCGAAGATGAGCCCCTTGAGCCAGTAGGCGCGGCTCTCCCACATGGAATCGAAGGCGGCGAACAACAGGCCCCACACCACCACACCGACGATGAAGTGATCCATCCAGGCAGCCACCGTCTGGATGCTGCCGAGATTCACCAGAAGGCGGATGAGGTTAAGTTCGGGCCATAGCCCCATATTGGCCTTGAGTAGCAGGATTCCACTGAGGACCAGCGTGGCGACGAGCCCCGCCAGCATTCCCCGCAAGCTGTTGGACATGACGACCTCCCAGATCGACGCCCCTGATGATTACTGACTCAGGGGCAGATGGAATTGCGTCGCGTTGTCTCAGGTCTTATCTGTTGGACGCAAAGCGAGATTCCGCCCATGCAGTCGCCCGCTCTCCCATCGTGGCACGGTACTACCATCCTCACTGTCCGCAAGGGTGGTCAGGTTGTAATCGGCGGCGACGGGCAGGTCTCGATCGGACAGACCATCGTCAAGGCCAATGCGCGGAAGGTGCGCCGGCTCGGCAAGAATGACGTAATCGGCGGCTTTGCCGGCGCGACCGCCGATGCTTTCACATTGTTCGAACGGCTCGAGGGCAAGCTCGACCAGTACCCGGGCCAGCTCATGCGCGCGGCCGTGGAGCTTGCCAAGGATTGGCGCACGGATCGTTATTTGCGCCGGCTGGAAGCGATGATGATCGTCGCCGATGCACAGGTATCGCTGGTGCTCACCGGCACCGGTGACGTGCTCGAGCCTGAAGCCGGCGTCATGGGTATCGGCTCCGGCGGTAACTATGCGCTCGCCGCGGCGCGCGCACTGATGGACGGGCCGCTCGATGCGGAGACGATCGTTCGCAAGTCGCTCGATATCGCCGCCGATATCTGCGTCTACACCAACCGCAACGTCACCATCGAAAAGCTCTGATGCTGTGCGAGGGGTCCTCGCCGGAGCGATGCCCCCTCATCTTTTTTGCTCAGGGCAATTTGTTCCTGACCGCCCTCATGCTTATCTTCTCCCTCATGGCCGGCTGTCCCACCGCTGTAGCGTATGAGTACCAAACGTGACCGACTTCTCTCCGCGCGAAATCGTTTCCGAGCTCGACCGTTTCATCATCGGCCAGGCCGACGCCAAGCGCGCGGTCGCGATCGCGCTGCGTAACCGCTGGCGGCGGTTGCAGCTCGACGACAAGATGCGCGAAGAGGTGCTGCCGAAGAACATCCTGATGATCGGCCCGACCGGCGTCGGCAAGACCGAGATTTCGCGGCGGCTCGCGAGGCTTGCCGGCGCACCGTTTCTCAAGGTCGAGGCAACGAAGTTCACCGAGGTCGGCTATGTCGGCCGCGACGTCGAGCAGATCGTGCGCGATCTCGTCGAGATCGCGATCATGCAGACCCGCGAGCGCAAGCGCAAGGATGTGCATGCGCGCGCCGTGCTCGCCGCCGAAGAGCGCGTGCTCGATGCGTTGGTCGGCCCGGGCTCAAGTCCCGCCACCAGAGACTCCTTCCGCCGCCGCCTGCGCGCCGGCGAGCTCAACGACAAGGAAATCGAGATCGAAGTCCAGCAGACCGGCGGTGGCATGCCGATGTTCGAGATCCCAGGCATGCCGGGCGCGCAGATGGGCGCGATCTCGATCGGCGACATCTTCGGAAAGATGGGCGGCAGCCGCAGCAAGACGCGGCGTGTCACCGTCGAGGAATCGCACGAGATCCTGATCAGCGAGGAATCCGACAAGCTGCTCGATACCGAGCAAGTCGTTCAGGAAGCCATCAAGGCCGTGGAGCAAAACGGCATCGTGTTCCTCGACGAGATCGACAAGATCGCCGGCCGCGAGGGCCGAACCGGCGCCGACGTGTCGCGCGAGGGCGTCCAGCGCGATCTGCTGCCGCTGATCGAGGGCACCACGGTCGCGACCAAGCACGGCTCGGTGAAGACCGATCACATCCTGTTCATTGCCTCGGGCGCGTTTCACCTGACCAAACCGTCCGATCTGTTGCCGGAACTGCAGGGCCGGCTGCCGATCCGGGTGGAACTGCGCGCACTCACGCGCGACGATTTCCGCCGCATCCTCACCGAACCCGAGGCGTCGCTGATCAAGCAATACGTGGCGCTGCTCGCGACCGAAGGCGTGACGCTCGATTTCACGCCGGACTCGATCGACGCCATTGCCGACGTCGCGGTGGCCGTCAATGGCAGCGTCGAGAATATCGGCGCGCGCCGCCTGCAGACGGTGATGGAGCGCGTGCTCGAGGACATCTCCTTCACCGCACCCGACCGTTCCGGGGAAACGATCAAGATCGACGCCGCCTTCGTGCAAGAGCACATCGGCGACCTCGCCAAGAACGCGGATCTAAGCCGGTTTATTCTCTAGCCTTGTCCCGGCTCTTGCGGCGCTCGGCCGGGATACGAGGCTGTCTCACTTGGACCGCCGCACCCGTACATAGAGCGCGCCCTCGCCGCCGTGACCGATGGCGGCATCGCTAAACCCCACCACCAGTCCGCGGAATTCCGGCAGCGCCAGCCACATCGGCACCTGGCGCTTGAGCACGCCACGCTCGCTCCCACGATTGCCGCCCTTGCCGGTGATCACCAGCACGGTCTTCGCGCCTTTCGCCTGCGCCCGGTGCAGGAAACGCAGCAGCATGGCATGGGCCTCGCTTTGGGTGTGGCCATGCAGGTCGAGCCGCGCCTCAATCCCCTGCGTGCCACGCGCCAGCTTCTGCTTGGAGCGGCGATCGAGCGGCGCCAGCGCCGGCTCTTTCGGCCTGGGCTTGGGTGCGGGCTTCTGGGCAGCGGCGACCGGATGCGGCGGCGGCGACGGCCGTTTTGCCGGCTTTGGCGGCGGTTCGGCTTGATCGGCCGCGGGCTTCGCGTCTTTCCGAGGCCGCCGGAGCGGCGACACCGTGCGGGTGATGGTGCGCCAGAGCGCCTGTTCCTCCTCGCTGACCTGTCGTCGCCGTGACATGCGCTGTCAGGAGGTTCGTTTGAGCTTCGACTTGCTCTTCGCTTCAGGCTCCTTCGCCGGCGGCGCCTTGCTTTTGCTTTCCGCCTTCGGCTTCGCCTTGGGATCGGCCTTGGATTTCGCCTGCTCGGTCTCGGGCGGAATCGTCGGCTTCGGCAGCGGCAGCGGCATCGCGCGGCCGGCTTCGATCATGTCGAGCTCGCGCGGCAGCAGCATCACGAAACGGCCTTGCTGGCGAATGCGTCCGGCGATGGTACCGGCGTCCTTGCCGGCGCCGAAGTAGAGATCGGCGCGGGCCGGCCCGATGATCGCCGATCCCGTGTCCTGCGACACCATCAGCCGGCGGAAGCGGTCCTTCGTTCGTGGCCCGTCGATCGGAAGATCGGCTTCGATGAAGAACGGCGTGCCGTAGACATGGATGCGGTCGACGGCGATCGAACGGCCTGCCGTCAGCGGAACGCCCTGCGCGCCCGCCGGTTCGGTGTCGACGTTGAGCCCGGTGATGCGGAAGAACACAAACGACTTGTTGGTGCCGCGTACTTCCTTCGCCTTGTCCGGATTTTTCGCCATCCACTGGCTGATCCGGTCCATCGACATCTCTTCTCTCGGCACTAGGCCGCGTTCGATCAGGATGCGCCCGACCGCCGTATAGGAATGGCCGTTGTGGGCGTCATAGTTCAGGCGGAGCATCGTGCCGTCTTCGAGCCGCACGCGCGCCGAACCCTGGATCTGGATGGACATCGCCTCCCAATGATCCTTGATCCATGCGATTTCCAGTTTCTGCCCGTCGAGCGCGCCGTTTTCGATGGCGCCGCGATCGAAGTAGGGCTCGATCTGTTTCTTGGCGTTGAAGCGGCCGATGCTCGCGCGGTTGGGGAGCGAGGTCTTCGGCGCCTTCTTGCCGCCGACGAGCATATCGCCCGGACGACGGTAGAGCGGCGCGGAGAATTCCGGATTCGGGAAGCGCGAGCCGTCGACGATCGGCTCGTAGTAGCCCGTCAGCAACCCGGTCTTTTCGCCAAGCTTGGCGATCCGCACCGGCCGGAAGTTCTCCTCGAAGAACGCGCGCGCCTTTTCCTTGTCGTTATCGAGCGCCCCGGCGGCCGCTGCGCGCCGGCAGACTTCCCGCAGCGCCTGATGGATCGGGCGGCTGTCATTCGACGCACGGCGGGCGAGGAACGGATTGCAACTGGTCCGGAACGTGCCGAAGGCGGCCGCATGATCGTCGTTGGCCCAGCCGTCGATGTCGGACCAGGTGACCGGCTCGAGCTGTGTATCGGGCGCCTGCAGCGGATCGACGTCGCGCGCTTCGATCGGCATCGCCGCCAGAAATCCCAGCGTAACGACAGCGGCTGATTTCGAGATGATGCGAAGCCGACGCGACATCGCTTCTCGTCCTGCCCGGTTACTGCCCGGCTTCGGTCGCGACGAGCTTCCAGTTGGGATCGCGCGATGAAACGTCGCGCGCGAAGGTCCAGACGTCGGTCACGTCGGTCACCTTGTCGGGATTGCCGTCGATCACGTTGCCGCTGCGGTCGCGGGTGACCGACACGAGCTGCGAGACGAACCGCACCGTGACCTGCGCAGTCGGGCCGCGTACCTCGGCGCCGGTAAGATCGGAGCGATCGATCGAGACGAAGCGCGTCTCCGACGTCTCGCCTTTGGTCTCGCGTTCGCGGATCGCGTTGTCGAAACCTTCGTACACGTCTTTCGACAGAAGATTCCGCAGCGACCGGCGATCGCCCTCGGCGTAGGCGGTGACGATCATCTCGTAGGCCTGCCGTGCGCCGGCGACGAAATGCTTGGCGTCGAAGGTCGGGTCGCCCTGTGCGATGGCGTCGAGGCCGGCGGCAGTCGCCGAGCCCGGCTCAGCGATGCCTTTCCAGCGCTCTTCCGGATCGGCGGCCGGCGCGGACGCCGGCGGTGTTTCGCCACCGCGGCCAGGCAAGGCAACGACATTGTCGTTCGAGCCGCGCACGGTATCGCGGGCAGCAGCATCGCGGGCGGAATAGGGATCGTAGGGCGGGCGCTCGCGGCCGGTGCGCTGGCCCAATACGCTGCGCAGGCGGAGAAAGATGAAGACCGCCAGCGCCAGGAAAATGATGGTGTAGATATCGAACACGTCGCGCTAGCTTTCGGCTGCCGAGACCGGACCACGGGGATCGTCGGCCAGCCCGCAGATGAACAATCTGCGGAGCGGAAGTCGGTTCCCGCGCTATTATGTAAGCACGCGACCGATCCGATCCAGTGGCTTGCGCCGAACAGCCGGCGCAGGTCGCTCAAGGACGGACCATAGACGATCCCGGCCGCGCCGCCAACATCGTCGGCACGAGATTTCATGCGATGTCATTGGTAAAATGGGGCTTTATTGGGCTCTTCCTGCTCCCGCTCGCGGAGATGGCCGCGTTTGTCGCAGTGGCGATCACGATCGGCTGGTTCTGGGCGGTCTGCCTTTTTCTCGCCACCACGGTTTTAGGCCTGTTGATCCTGCGGCGGTCGGGCCGCAGCGACATTGATCGCTTCCGTGATGCGTTCCGGCAGGAGGGGATTCGGGCAATCCACCTCGAAAGCCCCGGCCTCGGGCCCATGCTTGGTGGGATTCTCCTTGTATTTCCGGGTTTTATTACCGACGCGCTGGGCGCATTGCTGCTCATCCCGGCGGTCCGGCGCAAACTTCGCGGCTTGGTCGCGCGCTCGCGCGAAACCCGCCGGCGTCAGCGCCAGCCTGAGGTCGTCGACCTCACGCCGGAGGAGTGGCGTCAAATCTCCGAAAAACCAACCAAAGACACTCGCCCACGCAAGGGCGTCTGGATAGAGGAATCCTTGTCCGGCCCGGGCCGCCGTGTTAGCCACGCCGCCGACAGTAATGACTGTGTCATTTGTGGCGGAGGTATTCATCCATGACGTTCACGGGCAATGGCGGTCCTCCGCCGGAGGCTGCACCCAATCAATCCCAGCTTCCGCAGCTCAACGTGCTCGGCCAGTACGTCAAGGATTTCTCGTTTGAGAATCCGAACGCGCCGCGCTCGCTGGCGCCGAGTCAGGAACAGCCGCAGCTCAACGTCCAGATCAACGTGGGCGTCACCACGCACGGCGCGACCGACTACGAGGTGACCCTCAAGCTCGAGGGCAAGGCCGAATCGCAAGGCATGGTTCTGTTTGCCTTCGACCTGACCTTCTGTGGCATGTTCCGCATCCAGAACGTTCCGCAGGAACACGTCCAGCCGATGGTCATGATCGAATGCCCGCGGCTGTTGTTCCCGTTCGCGCGGGAGATCGTCGCGACCGCCGTGCGCAACGGCGGCTACGCGCCGTTCCTGCTCGATCCGGTCGATTTCGTGTCGCTGTATCACCAGCGGATGGCGCAGCAACAGGCGCAACCGCAATTCACGATGCCGACCTGACGCGCTCGTAGCTGAACTTGATCTCGTCCGAAAACCGGTTCCCACCCCGGATCAAGTCCGGGGCAGGCTTTTTCGGGGTCATGCTCTAGCGTCAGGCTCTCGCGTCGTATTCCCGCCAGATCGATTTGTCGCCGAGCGTGGCGATGAAGGCTGCATGCGCTTCGAGCTCGGCATCGGACAGCCGCGGCGGCAGCGCGATCGGCCGCGGCGGCACAGCGGCCGCCTTGCCGCCGGCGGTCACGGTCGCGCGGCCGGCCTCGACCAGGATCAGCGACGCCTGCCGGCCGCCGATCAGCTCGACATAGACTTCGGCGAGCAACTCGGCGTCGAGCAGCGCGCCGTGCTTCGTGCGCCGCGAGTTGTCGATGCCGTAGCGCTGGCACAGGTGATCGAGCCCATTCGGACCGGCCGGATGTCTGCGTCGTGCAAGAAGCAGCGTATCGATCAGCCGCTCGCGGCCGATCAACATTTGCTTGCAGCGCTCAAACTCCGCGTTGAGGAAGCCGAGATCGAAATTGGCGTTGTGCGCGATCAGCGGCGAATCGCCGATAAATTCGATCAGCTCCTCGCAAATCTCGTGGAAGAACGGCTTGTCCCTCAGGAAATCGGCGGACAGGCCATGCACCGCGAAAGCTTCAGCGGGCATGTCGCGTTCCGGATTGAGATACTTGTGAAAGACCTTGCCGCTCGGGAAGCGGTTCACGAGCTCGATGCAGCCGATCTCGACCAGCCGGTGCCCCTGATAGGGGTCGAGGCCCGTCGTTTCGGTATCGAGCACGATCTCGCGCATTGTCAGGTTCCAGAAGCGAATCAGCGTCGCTTCGGCATTGTAGCAAGGCGCTGCAAGATCGCCTGCACCTGCGCGCGCGCATCGTCGAATCCCCGCGACGTATCCACGACGAAATCGGCGCGCAGCCGCTTCTCGGAATCCGGCATCTGACGGGCGAGCATGGCTTCGAGCCTTTGCTCAGTCATTCCCGGCCGCTCCAGCACGCGGGCGCGCTGGACCTCGGGCGGCGCCGTCGCCACCACCACGGCGTCGACCCGCTGCTCCCCGCCGGTCTCGAACAGAAGCGGGATATCGAGCACCGCGACCGGCGCACCTTTCGCTTCCGCCTCGGCGAGAAACCGTGCCTCGGCGTCCTGCACCATCGGGTGGACGATCGCCTCCAACTGGCGCAGCGCGGCGAGGTCGCCCATCACGCGGGTGCCCAGCTTGACGCGATCGACCTTGCCGCCGGCAGTCGTTCCCGGGAACGCGGCCTCGATGACCGGAACCGCATCGCCCTCATAGAGGCGATGCACCACCGCATCGGCGTCGTGCACCGGCACGCCCTCCTCCGCGAAGAAGCGCGCCGTCGTCGATTTGCCCATCGCGACCGAGCCGGTCAGGCCGAGCACCAGCATGATTCCTCACTCACCCGCTCAGCGCGCCCTCGCGCCGCAGGACTTCGAGCACCGGCAACAACGGCAGCCCGAGAATGGTGGAATGATCCCCCTCGATGCGTTCGAACAGTTGAACGCCGACGCCCTCCACCTGATAGGCGCCGACGCTGGCGGTGACCGCATCGCCGGCAGCATCGAGATACGACTCCAGAAATCGATCCGAGAACGCGCGCATGGCGAGCCGCGCCACGGCGCAATGCTCGAAGATCACGCGGCCGTCACGCGCAATCGCGACCGCCGAATGAAGCGCATGGACGTGACCGCGCAAGATCTTGAGCTGGTCGCGCGCGGCCGCCCGATCGGCGGGCTTGGAGAACCGACGCTGCCCCAGTGCCAGCGTCTGATCGGCACCGAGCACCATCCGGCCTGGACGTTGAGCCGAGACGGCAACGGCCTTCTCGCGGGCCAGCAGCGCCGCCACCGCGTCAGGATCGGCGAGGCCCGCTTTCGCTTCAATGCCTCGTTCGTCAATGTCGGCAACCGAGATTTCGAGCGGAATACCGGCATTCTCAAGCAGAAACCGGCGGCTCGCGCTCTTCGAGGCAAGCACCAGCGGCTGTTTGGCAAGCCAGAGCGACATGACCGCCTACGCCACCGGCTGCCGCCGCCGGTCGGCAAGCAGACTCAAGACCGCCGCGGCGGTTTCCTCAATCGAGCGTCGCGTGACGTCGATACTCGGCCAGCTGTGCTTGGCGCAGAGCTTGCGCGACAACGCGACCTCCTCGGCGACTGCCTTGCGGTCGATGTATTGGTCCTCGTCGTGATGCGCCTTGAGCCCCAACAGACGATTCTGCCGGATCTGCACGATGCGCTCGGGGCTCGCGTAGAGCCCGACCACCAGCGGACGCGCCAGTCTTTCCACCGATGGTACAACCGGAATGCCGGGAACCAGCGGCACATTTCCTGTCTTCACGCCACGATTCGCCAGATAGATCGACGTTGGCGTCTTCGACGTGCGCGAGACGCCGACCAGCACGACGTCGGCATCCTCAAGATCTTCGATATGCTGTCCGTCGTCATGCAGCATGGTGAAGTTGAGCGCATCGATGCGCTTGAAATATTCGGCATTGAGAGTGTGTTGCGCGCCGACCCGATGGCTGGTCTCGGCGCCGAGATAGGACTGCAGCAGCGCCAGCACCGGACCGAGAATCGAGAGACAGGGAACGCTGAGCTCGCGGCAGTGGTCCTCGAGCCGTTTTGCGAGGTCTTCCTCCACCAGCGTATAGAGCACGATGCCAGGCGCTTCTTCGATCTCCGACAGCACCCGGTCGAGCTGCTTCTGGGTCCGCACCAGCGGATAGGCATGTTCCACCGGCTGCATCTTGGTGTATTGCGCGGTGGCCGCACGCGCGACCGTCGTCAACGTCTCGCCGGTGGCATCCGAGACCAGGTGCAGATGAAAATAGCTGCCGGTTCGATGGGGCATAACAACGTGAAAACCTGTGAACTACGGGGCGGCTTCTGGGGAGAGAGCCATGCCATAGCGCCGGGCGCAAGGCCACGGCGCACAGATGCCGATCCGCCGTCCACATCGCTGCCCCGGTGAATGAAATCGTGCCCTCCGACAACCGCTGTGGTGACATGTGGACAGCAACCGGGTTGCCCGGCCCTGATCGTCGAGAAACACGCCTGTTTCCGACGCGTACTGCGCGTCGAGAATTTGATACCGTAACGTGGACATCTTCGGGGAATGTGCAAACGATGTGGACTGACTGTGGACGCCGAGTCATGAGTCCAATCAACACTCCAACTACAACTACCATTAAGAATCTTTAAGTTAGTTAGGTAGGCAGGCTCGACAGGTCGGTGCGCGTGAACAAGTCCATCATCGATGTGCTCAATGGCGACGCACTCAAGCCGCCACCGGTATGGCTGATGCGCCAGGCCGGACGCTATCTGCCGGAATATCGCGCATTGCGTGAAAAAGCCGGCGGCTTCCTCGATCTCGTGTTCAATCCTGAATTTGCTGCCGAGGTGACGCTGCAGCCGATACGGCGGTTCAGGTTCGATGCCGCGATCCTGTTCTCGGATATCTTGGTGGTTCCGCACGCGCTCGGTCAGGCTGTGACCTTTGCCGCCGGCGAAGGGCCGTTGCTCGAGCCAATCAAGGATCGCACTGATTTTGAGCGGCTGACGTCGCACATCGACCATGCGGTCCTGGCGCCGGTCTATGACACCGTGCGACGTGTGAAAGCGGCGCTGCCGCCGGCGGTGGCGCTGCTTGGATTCTGTGGAGCGCCGTGGACGGTCGCGACCTACATGATTGCCGGCCGCGGGACGCCGGACCAGGCGCCGGCGCGGTTGTTCGCCTACCGCGATGCCGCGGCCTTCGACGTGTTGATGGACGTGCTGGTGGAGGCATCGGCGAGCTATCTGGTGCGGCAACTCCAGGCCGGCGCCGATGCGGTGCAGATTTTCGATACTTGGGCCGGCGTTCTGTCGCCGGAGCAATTCGCGCGCTGGTGTATTGCGCCGACCAAGCGAATCGTCACCATGGTGCGCCTGCAGGTGCCGGGAGCGAAGATCATCGGATTTCCACGCGGCGCGGGAAGCCAGCTTCCCCGCTACGTTGCCGAGACCGGCGTCGATGCGGTTGGCCTCGACTGGATGATCGATCGGGATTTTGCGCGTGAACATGTGCAGAGCGTTGTTCCAGTGCAGGGCAATCTGGATCCGTTGGTGTTGCTCGCCGGCGGCGTTGCGCTGGATCGCGCCGTCGATGCTGTCATGGAAGCGTTCGCCGGCAGGCCGTTCATCTTCAATCTCGGCCACGGCATCCTGCCTGAGACGCCGATCGCGCATGTGGAGCAAATGCTCAAGCGCGTTCGCGGCTCTTGACCGGTTGAGCGAAGCGCGCGTTGCGGCAACTGCTGCAGGAACTTCAAATCGGCGGTACTCGACCCATGGACCAAAAAGTTCAGCCATCAAAGCCATGGCTCGGCGCTGTGATCGCACTCGCGACTACGGCAGCATTGCTCGCCGTGCTGCTGCTCTGGCGTCCAACCACGCTCTACCTTTGGCTCAAGGCGCTGCATGTCATCGCGGTGATCGCCTGGATGGCGGGGATGCTCTATCTGCCGCGGCTGTTCGTCTATCACTGCGAGGCAGAGCCGGGCTCGAAGCAGTCCGAAACCTTCAAGGTGATGGAGCGCCGGCTGCTGCGGGCGATCATCAATCCCGCCATGGTCGCGACCTGGGTGCTCGGGCTTTGGCTCGCCTGGGATGCGGGGCTCTACCGGAGCGGTTGGCTGCACGCCAAGTTTGCGCTGGTGCTGGCGATGTCCGCCATGCACGGCATGTTCGTGCGCTACGTTCGGGATTTTGCCGAAGACCGCAACCGGCACACCCAGCGGTTCTACCGAATCGTCAACGAGGTCCCGACCCTGCTGATGATCGCCATCGTCATTCTGGTGGTGGTCAAACCGTTCTAGGCATGCCGCCTGCGCGAATGCCGTCCGCACCTCCAAAAAATCGTTAGCGGGTACCAACGGCGATAATTACTTATATATATCAATATCTTATGTTGAATTTGGCCTGGTTGCGCGGCACCCTGGCCGGCATTGTTGGCGGGGAAGTTACGGAGCCGGCCCTTGCGTGACAGCACACTCTTTTCATATCCTTGTGCTATCTCCCTGAACGCAGGCTGATGCAGCGGATTACCGGCCCCGTGGATTCGGACGGTCGCTACATCGGGCAGACGCCCTGAAGCCTCGCCCCAGACCTGCGAATCCCCTCCCTCCGTGCGTCCCGATCGATCGAACGTTCGTTCCCGGCGACGCCACTTCAAGGCATACCCGTATGCGGGAAATGAAACTCCAAGACCTTAAGGCCAAGAATCCGGCCGAGCTCCTCGCCTTTGCAGAAGAACATCAGGTCGAAAACGCTTCGACCATGCGCAAGCAGGAGCTGATGTTCGCGATCCTCAAGCAACTCGCCTCGCAAGAAGTCGACATCATCGGCGAAGGCGTGGTCGAGGTGCTCTCCGACGGCTTCGGCTTCCTGCGCTCGCCGGAAGCCAACTACCTGCCCGGCCCCGACGATATCTACGTCTCGCCCTCGCAGATCCGCCGCTTCGGCCTGCGCACCGGCGACACCGTCGACGGCCACATCCGCTCGCCCGAAAGACGGCGAGCGCTACTTCGCCCTGCTCAAGGTCAACACGATCAATTTCGAAGAGCCGGAGAAGGCGCGTCACAAGATCAATTTCGACAACCTGACGCCGCTCTATCCCGACGAGCGGCTGAAGATGGAGCTCGGCGATCCGACCAAGAAGGACCTCTCCGCCCGCGTCATCGACATCGTCGCGCCGATCGGCAAGGGCCAGCGCGCGCTGATCGTCTCGCCGCCGCGCACCGGCAAGACCGTGCTGCTGCAGAACATCGCGCATTCGATCACCGGCAATCATCCCGAGTGCTACCTGATCGTGCTGCTGATCGACGAGCGGCCGGAAGAAGTCACCGACATGCAGCGCTCGGTGAAGGGCGAGGTCGTGTCCTCGACCTTCGACGAGCCGGCCTCGCGCCACGTGCAGGTCGCCGAGATGGTGATCGAAAAGGCCAAGCGCCTGGTCGAACACGGCCGCGACGTCGTGATCCTGCTCGATTCGATCACCCGCCTGGGCCGCGCCTACAACACGGTGGTGCCGTCCTCCGGCAAGGTGCTGACCGGCGGTGTCGACGCCAACGCGCTGCAGCGGCCGAAGCGCTTCTTCGGCGCGGCGCGCAACATCGAGGAAGGCGGCTCGCTCACGATCATCGCCACCGCGCTGATCGATACCGGCAGCCGCATGGACGAAGTGATCTTCGAAGAGTTCAAGGGCACCGGTAACTCGGAACTGATCCTCGACCGCAAGGTGGCCGACAAGCGCACCTTCCCGGCGATGGACATCACGCGCTCCGGCACCCGTAAGGAAGAACTGCTCACGCCGCCCGACCAGCTCAAGAAGATCTACGTCCTGCGCCGCATCCTCAATCCGATGGGCACCATGGACGCGATCGACTTCCTGCTCGACAAGCTGCGCAACACGAAGAACAATTCGGAATTCTTCGAGTCCATGAACACGTAGTGACCGATGCCGGGACCGCGACCGGGTCGACGCACCCACAAGTCCCAGCAACTGCTCGATCGCGCCATCGGCCATCACCAGGCCGGTCAGCTGAGCGAGGCTGAACGGCTCTACGCGGACATCCTCAGCACCGATCCCGGCGATTTCGACGCCAGGCATCTGCTTGGCGTGGTCCGCTACCAGCAGGGCCGCAGCGCCGAGGCGGTCGACCTGATCGCGGCGGCGTTGGAGATCTATCCGGATTCGGGCCGCGCGCTTTCGAACTATGGCCTGGTGCTCTCGGAGCTCGGGCGCCTGGACGAGGCGGTTGCGGCGCTCGACCAGGCGGTGGCGGCGGATCCCGACCTCGCCGATGCTCACAACAGCCGCGGCCATGCGCTGCAGCGGCTCGGCCGCAACGAAGACGCGCTCACCAGCTTCGAGCGGGCGCTGGCGCTGCAACCGAACTATGTCGAGGCGCACAACAACCGCGGCAATGCGTTGCAAGGGGTCCGCCGCTACGCCGAGGCGCTGGCGAGCTACGACCGTGCCCTGGCGCTGCGGCCGGACTATCCGCAGGCGCACTACAACCGCGGCAGCGCGCTCAAGCAGCTCAAACGCAACGAAGAAGCGCTCGCCGCCTTCGACACGGCGCTCGCGCTACGGCCCGGCTATGCCGAAGCGTTGTTTTCCCGCGGCGATGTCCTGAGCGAGCTCAAGCGTCATGACGAAGCGGTCGCGAGCTACGAGCGGGCGATCGCGATCTGGCCCGATCATCCCCATGCACTGAGCGGCCTCGCCGACACCGCCTTGGCGATCTGCGACTGGAAGCGCGTGGACGAATTGTCGGTCCTCCTGGCCTCGGGCATCTCTGCCGGCATGGCCGTCGTCAATCCGTTCACGCTTGATCCGTCTTACCGACGATCCGGCGCTACACCTGATATGCGCCGAAGCCTTCGTGCGTGACCGCATCAAGTCGGCGCGGCCGGCCTTGCGGGACGACGGCCGCTGGAAGCACGACAAGATTCGCGTCGCTTACCTCTCCGCCGACTATCACAGCCACGCGACCGCCTACCTGATCGCGGAACTGATCGAGCTGCACGACCGTTCGCGCTTCGAGACGATCGGCGTGTCGTTCGGCCCCGATGACGGCAGCGACATCCGCAAGCGGCTGACGGGGTCGTTCGATCGCTTTCTCGACGTGCGGACGAAGAGCGACCGCGAGATCGCGGCGTTGCTGGCGGCGCTCAAGGTCGACATCGCCGTCGATCTCAAAGGCTACACGCAGGATTCGCGGCCGGATATCCTGAGCTTTCGCCCGGCCCCGATCCAGGCACAGTGGCTCGGCTATCCCGGCACCCTGGGCGCGGATTTCATCGACTATGTCATCGCCGACGAGACGGTGGTGCCGCGCGATCACACGCTGTTCTATGCGGAGAGGATCGTGCAACTCCCCGGTTGCTACCAGGTCAACGACCGCAAGCGTGCGATCGCGGAGCGCACGCCGACAAGGCGCGACGCCGGGCTTCCGGAGACCGGCTTTGTGTTCTGCTGCTTCAACAACAGCTTCAAGATTCTTCCGCCGGTGTTCGACGTGTGGATGCGGTTGCTCCAGGAGGTTCCCGGCAGCGTGCTCTGGCTGCTGCAAGACAATGCCGGCGCGGAAGCGAATTTGCGAAGCGCCGCCGCCGCGCGCGGGGTCAATCCGGCACGGCTGGTGTTCGCCGGACGGACGAAGCTGGAGGATCACCTCGCACGTCATCGGCTGGCGGACCTGTTCCTCGACACCCTGCCCTACAATGCCCACACCACCGCAAGCGATGCGTTGTGGGCGGGATTGCCGGTCGTGACCTGCCAGGGCAATGCCTTCGCCGGCCGGGTTGCCGCCAGTCTCCTGAACGCGGCCGGCTTGCCGGAACTGGTGACGCACCGTCTTGCCGACTACGAGGCGCTGGCGCTGCGGCTCGCCACCAATGCGGCGGCCCTGAAAACGATACGAGACAAGCTCGCGCAGAACCGCCTCACATGCCCGCTGTTCGACACCGACCGGTTTCGCCGCCATATTGAGACTGCGTACGAAACCATGTGGGACCGTTGGCAGCGGGGCGAGCCTCCGCACGGCTTCAGCGTCCCGGCGAAGACAGCGTAAGCCATGGCGAGAGCGGGGCCGTCCGAACCGGCAAATGATCTGTCGCAAATGCTCGACCGGGCGATGGGCTTGCATCAACGGGGGCAACTGCCCGACGCGGAAAAGCTCTATCGAAACGTGCTGCGCGCCAGACCGAACCACGTCGAGGCGCGACACTATTTCGGCATTCTCCGGTTCCAGCAGGGCCGCACCGACGAGGCCCTGTCGCTGATTGCGGCGGCGCTGGAGGCGAGACCCGACTATCCGGAGGCGCTTTACAATCGCGGCAACATCCTCGCGAAGCTCGAGCGCTATGACGCGGCGCTGGCGAGCTATGACGCAGCGCTCGCGTTGCAGCCGGGGTCCGCGGAGGTTCATCACAACCGCGGCAATGCCTTGTTCAAGCTGCGACGCCTGGAAGAGGCCGTGGCCAGCTACGATCGCGCGCTGGCGCTTGAGCCGCGCTACGTCGACGCCTGGAACAGCCTCGGCACCGCGCTCAAGGAGCTCAAGCGCTACGCCCAGGCGCTCGAGTGCTACGACAAGGTGCTGGCGATCGTGCCCGATGAGCCCAACGCGCTTTACAACCGCGGCAATGCACTGAAGGAAATCAAGCGCTATGACGAATTGCTCGCGAGCTATGAAAAGGCGCGCGGGCTCAAGCCCGACCATCCCGACAAGTTCGGCGGCCTCGATTCGGCGCTTGCCATCTGCGATTTTGCGCGCATTGAGGCGGTGGCGCGCGGTCTGAGCACCGAAATTGAAGCCGGCAAGGCCAGCGTGACGCCGCTCACGCTCGCCCGATTTTGCGACGACCCTGCCTTGCACCTTCAGGCGGCCAAAAATTTTATCGCCGACCTTATGCCGCTACGGCCGGCGGCGCTCTGGAACGGCCAGACCTACAAGCACGACAGGATCAGGCTCGCTTACCTCTCCGCGGACTTTCAATCTCATGCTACCGCGTTCCTGATCGCGGAGCTTCTGGAACTACATGATCGAAGCCGTTTCGAGGTGCATGGATTCTCGTACGGACGCGACGACGGCAGCGCTTTACGCCGTCGCATTGCCAGCGCCTGCGACCATTTTCACGATGTGCTGAGCGACAGCGACGAGGTGGTCGCGGCGGCGGCTGCGCGCGCTCGAGATCGATATCGCCGTCGACTTGAAAGGTTTCATGCAGGACTCACGACTGGAAATCTTCGGGCATCGCCCGGCGCCGATTCAAGTCGGGTACCTCGGCTATCCCGGCACCATCGGCGCGGATTTCCTTGACTACATCCTGGGCGACGAGACGGTGACGCCGTTCGATCATGCCTCGGTCTATGTCGAGAAAATCGTGCAACTGCCGGATTGCTATCAGGTCAATGACCGTCAGCGTGCGGTGGCCCCGACAACGCCGACGCGGCGGGAGGCGGGACTGCCGGAGGAGGGTTTCGTTTTTTGCTGCTTCAACAACAACTACAAAATCCGCCAACCCGTTTTCGAAATCTGGATGCGGCTTCTGACCAAGGTCCCGGGCAGCGTGCTCTGGCTCCTTCGCGACAATCCCGCTTGCGAACGCAACCTGCGCAACGAAGCGCAGACGCGCGGCGTCGATCCGGCGCGCCTCATCTTCGCCGGCCGGACGACGCTGGAGGATCATCTCGCGCGCCACCGGCTGGCGGACCTGTTCCTCGACACCCTGCCCTACAATGCCCACACCACCGCAAGCGATGCGTTGTGGACCGGACTGCCGGTGGTGACGTGCCAGGGCCACGCCTTCGCCGGCCGGGTCGCCGCCAGCCTCCTCAACGCGGTCGGTCTGCCGGAACTGGTGACGCACGGCCTTGCCGACTACGAGGCGTTGGCGCTGCGGCTCGCCACCAATGCGGCGGCTCTGAAAACGATACGAGACAAGCTCGCGCAGAACCGCCTCGCGTGCCCGCTGTTCGACACGGATCGTTTCCGTCGGAACGTCGAAGCGGCCTATCTGCGGATGTGGGAAACCTGGCAGCGCGGCGAGCCGGCGCAGCCGTTTCGCGTCGAGCCGGCGGGGTGACGCGTCGCTGGATGTGCTAGCATGAGCGAAAGCCGTTCAACGGCGATCGTCAGGGGGAACGCTCATGTCGCTGTCCAGCCCGCGCATCGGTATTGCCGCAGCGCTGTTCACGTTGGTCCCCATCTCCGCGAGCGCGCAATTCGTGCCGCCGGTGATGGAGATCAAGACCGTCGCGCCCGACGTCTACACGATGCAGCATCCGTTCGGGTCGAGCAACGCGACCTTCGTGGTCACCAATGACGGCGTGCTCGTCTTCGACGCGGACATCCGCACCGCCGGCCAGACCATGGCCGCGATCCGTAAGACCACCGACAAGAAGGTCAAGTATGTCGTGATCTCGCATCCGTCCGGCGACCATGCCACCGGCGCCTGGCACTTCCGCGAGGACAAGCCGCTGGTCATCGGCTCCCGCAAACAGATGCGCGACCTCTATCAGCAGGAGCGCGCCGAATTTCTCGAACGGCGCGGCTCCACTGCGACACAGTTCGCGGCTTACCAGGGCGCCGAGCTGGTGCATCCCGACATCGGCTTCGATGGTGCGCTGACGCTGCAATTCGGCGGGTTGACGTTCCAGATCACCGAGGAAGGCAGCGCGCATTCGACCAGCGACGTCACGATGTTCGTGCCGCAGCGCCGGGTGGTGATGATGGGCGACCTGCTCAATACCGAAATCCATCCCGGTCCCGGCGAGTCGGCGCAGGTGTTCTTCTCCAACGCCCGGAACTGGATCACGCTGCTCGACCGCATCATGGCGCGGCAGCTTCCGGTCGACACCTATATTCCCGGGCACGGCCCCGTTCATATCGGGCGGGGTGTCGCCGATCTCGAGGAGCAGCGGCGCTACTTCATCGTGATGCGCGATGCGGTGTCGAAGATGATCATGGCCGGCAAGAGCGTCGAGCAGATCCAGAAGGAATTCGAGACGCCGAAGGAATTCGCGCACTACAAGGGTCCGCAGCGTCAGCGCGCGTTCATCAACCTGTTCTACCACCAGCTCCTGGAACGCGGCTTCTGGCCATGAGGCTTGCTTCGTCATGCCCGCGCTTGTCGCGGGCATTCACGACTTTGGCCCAAGCCGAATTCAAGACGTGGATGGCCGGGACAAGCCCGGCCCAAAACAAATATGGGCGAGGAGACAAATGGCAGCTTTATTTTCGGCGCTTTGCGTCGTTGCATCGTTGATTCTAACAACTGCTGCTAGCGCGCAGGATTGGCCTGCCCGCGCGGTGCGTATCGTGTCGCCGTTCGCCGCCGGCGGCTCATCGGACACGGTCGGACGCGTCATCGGCGAAGCCTTGAGCGAAAAGTTTAACCAGCAATTCGTGCTTGAGAATCGCGGCGGCGCCGGCGGCCTCATCGGGTCGGCGCAGGTCGCGAGCGCGCCGCCGGACGGCTACACCTTCCTGATCTCTTCGATCGGGACGCATGTCATCGCGCCGCTCACCAGCGCCAAGGCCGGCTACGATCCGGTCACGAGTTTCACCAACGTTGCCTATGTCGGCGGCCCGCCGATCGTGATGGTCGTGCATCCCTCGCTCGGGGTGAAAAGCCTGCAGGAGCTGGTCGCGCTGCTCCGGAAGCAGTCAGAGCCCCTGCCCTACGTGTCGCCCGGCCCGGGCACGCTCGGACATCTCGTCGGCGAATACTGGGCGGAGAAGGAAAAAGTCCGCCTCGCCCACGTCGCGTATAAGGGCTCGGGCCAGGCGATGAACGATCTGGTCGGCGGCCACGTCAAGCTCGGCTCGCTGACCTGGACCGCCGCGCTCGGCCAGATGCAAGGCGGCTCGGTGATCCCGATCGCGGTGTCGTCGGCGCGGCGGATGCCGGGCTTTGACAACGTCCCGACGCTGCGCGAGCTCGGCCATCGCGACATGGCGGCGACGACCTGGTTCGGTTTCGCCGCGCCGGCCAACCTGCCCGCGCCCATCACGCAGCAAATGAACGACGCGATCGGCGCGGCGCTGGACAATCCGAAATTCGGCGGCCGCCTGGTGTCGTCAGGCTTCGAGCTCGAACGGATGTCGCCCGCCGAGCTGGCGGCCTTCATCAAGAACGATCTGGCGAAATGGGCGCCATCGGCCAAACGGCTGATTCCACCCGACGGCGGCAAATAGCGGGGCGCGCCAGCGCCCTCACCCGGGAATCATCTCCGCCAGCATCCGTCCGTATCCCTTCACCGGCTGGCGGATCGACAGCCGCAACTGGATCTCCCAGCAGCGCGCCGGGATCGGGTGCACCACCGGCACGCCGAGGTCCTGCTCCAGCGCATCGATGACGTCGAGCACCCGCCAGCCGGAGCCGAGGAGATAGATCGCATCCGCCTTGCGGTGCTTGAGGAAGGCCTGCTTCACGAAGGCATAGACCTGGTGCGACGAGAGCTGGCCGACGTCTCCGAACGCGACGTCGAGGCCTTCCATGCCGAGCACGTCGAAGCCGGCTTCCTTGAAATATTTTGAGAACACGTCGTTGATCTTGCCGGTGAAGTAGGTTGCGCCGACGATCTTCTTGGCCTTGAGGGCGCGCAGCGCCCGCACATGGTTCGAGCCCGAGGTGAACATCGGGATCTTGTGCGCCCGCTCCCATTTCTTGAGCAGGTCCGCCTCGCCCTTGTAGCCGAGCAGCATGAACGGCGGCGCACCTTCCGGATGGATCAGATCGCAGCCGGCCTCCGCGAGTTGCTCCAGGAGCGGCTCATAGGGCGCGACCGCGCGCTTGAACTCGTCGGTGGTGCCCTTGCTGATGTTGAGAAACAGCGGCAGCACGCCGATGCCTTCCGGCAGCATGCGGATCAGCTCTTCGAGGCCGCCGGGGCGCAAGGTCGGTTTGATGCAGCCGACGACGCCGCGCCAACTCGTGAATGCCATGGATTATCTCCCGCGTAAGCCGCGGGACCGTAGCAGGATGACGCGGCTACTTGTAGAGCCGCACGTTGTTGACGCGAGAGCTCAGCGCCAAGCCGTCGAGACAGGCAGTGGCTTCGCCGGGAACGCAGGCAGAGACGTCGTTGACCAGCACCGCGCCGACCTGCGCGCATTTGGACTCGATCGCGAAGGTCTTCACCATCGTCCGGCCGGCTCGCACCGGCCCCAGTTCGGTGAGGATCCGCCGGTAGACGATGCTCTCGGTGTTGAACACCACAAGATCGAGCTTCAGGCTGTCGAGTGCCGCGGATTTGTTCTCGATCACGAACGTCATGCGGCACTGGGTCTCGGTGCCGTCCAGCGAATTGAGCTCGACGCGAATGTTCTGGTCGGCCGCTGCGGCAACAGACGCCGCCATGCACAGGGCGATTGAAGACGCTAGGACCCGCATCACTCCCCTCCACTCAACGCAACGTGGGAGACAGTAACGGCGCGGGCGCGTGAGAACAATCGCAAGCTCGCGACGATAGTCTTGAATGATTTTAAAGAGCTAGTGGTCCGATTTTAGCATTCGCTTAGCGAGCCTGCTGCTAGACGGGTAGCGAATGTCAAATCCACTCCACTAGTGCCGGCGAGCGTCGAGGATCGTCCGCACGCCGTAGATTTCGCGTGTGGACTCGTCGGTCCGCGTGGCGATGATGTCGCGGAGCTTTTGCGCGGCGTCCGGATAGCCTTCCAGCATCTTGAGAAACAACGTGCGCGGAATACGCAAGACGGTCGACGGTTCGTTGGCGGTGGCGGTGACCGGGCGCATGGTTTCGGTCAGCAGCGCAAGTTCCCCCAGCAATGTGCCGCGTCCGACGACGAAGCTGTCGCCGCCTTCGGATGACCGGGCCATCAGGGTAAATGCACCTTCCTGCACGACGAAACCGGAGTCGGCGGGATCGCCGGCGTGAAACAACACCTCCCCCGAATCCACGTAGCGGCTCTCGGCGCCGATGGCGAGAATGCGCAGCGCCGGGCGTCCGAGCATGTTGAGCGTCGGAACCTGTTCGAAGAAAGCGATGTCGTCTTCAATCGTCATGAATTGACGGTATCACGGCATCAGCTTGTAGCCGCCGGCTTCGGTGATGAGGATGGCGGGCGTCGCAGCATCCTTCTCGACCTTCTGCCGCAATCGATAGATGTGCGTTTCCAGCGTGTGGGTGGTGACGCCGGAATTGTAGCCCCAAACCTCCTGAAGCAGCGTTTCGCGCGACACCGGCCGCTGCCCGGCGCGGTAGAGGTAGCGCAGGATCGCGGTTTCCTTTTCCGTCAGGCGGACCTTGCTGCCCTTGGGGCTGAGCAGGAGCTTTGCGCTCGGCCGGAACGAATACGGGCCGATCGTGAAGACGGCGTCCTCGCTGGCCTCGTGCTGGCGCAGCTGCGCGCGGATGCGCGCCAGCAGCACGGCGAAGCGGAACGGCTTGATGACGTAGTCGTTCGCACCGGATTCCAGACCCAGGATGGTGTCGGAATCGGTGTCGTGACCGGTCAGCATGATGATCGGCGCTTTGAATCCGTTCTTGCGCAGGATGCGGACGGCCTCGCGGCCGTCGATGTCCGGCAGCCCGACGTCCATGATCACGAGGTCGACCTGCCCGGCCTTGGCGGCCTGCACGCCCTTGGTGCCGGACTCGACCGAGCTGGCCTCGAATTCCTCGTGCAGCGCAAGCTGCTCGACCAACGCGTCGCGCAGCTCCGCGTCGTCGTCCACGATCAGAATCTTGCGGGCATTCGTCATTCAGAGCGCCCTGGAAGGCTCCCGCGGGACCGGCGGCGTTGCGCGAAATAGAGCATTCGGGAGTAAAAGAGCAAGCGGCAGTTGATACTTATACGGACCCCGGAGCCAAAAGGATGCGGGCCAAGGTATCGTCGTGGCTCGCTTTCCGGCCCCCCTATTTAGGCTTAGACTTGGGCGGTCGTGCGTCTGGGGGTCCCCGGCGCGTTTTGACCCGAAATGGCGATGAATCCAGCAGTCCTCTTCAAGGCGACGCGGAATGCGCTGTCCGCGGTCGAGATCAACGTCAACCGGATGGCCGGTCGGGAATTTATTCCGATCTCGGCCCATATCCTGAATATTGAGACATCGAGCTATTGCAACCTCAAGTGTAAGTTCTGCGCCTATGTCAAAAAGGAGAGCGCCAAGGTCTCCATGAAGGACGCGGTGTTTGAGGACTGCATCCGGCAAGCGGTCGACCTCGGGTATCGCTTTTTCGAACTGACCCCGTGCACCGGCGACGTGTTCATGGACCGGCACATCTTCAACAAGCTCCGGTTTCTCGACCAGCACCCTTCGGTCGACGGCTACTACTTCTTCACGAATTTCACGATTCCCCGGAAGTCCGACGTCGAAGCTTTGTTTCGGCTTTCCAAATTGAAGTACGTGACCGTGAGCGTCTACGGGCACGACCTGGAGAGCTTCATCGCCGTCACCGGCGCGACCGAAACCGTCTACAAGCGACTGCTGTCGAATCTCGAAACGCTGCTCGCGCTTCACAAAGAACGCCCGCTTCCGATTGAGATCGCGATCCGCTCGACGCGCGATGCACCGCGGCTGGCGACGAGCGATCTCTTGAGGCTGCTCAAGCGCTTCAAGCAGGCGGGCGTCAAGGTGCGGAAGACCAACGTCTACAACAACTGGGGCGGCTACATCACGCAGGAGGATGTGCGCGGGCTGGCGATCGACGTCACCAGCACCGAGGCGATGTACAAGAACGGCGCCTGCGTCAAACTCTTCACGTCGGTGCAGGTGATGGCGACGGGAATCGTCAACGGCTGCGCCTGCCGCGACGTCGACGCGACCTTGCGCATCGGCGACATCAACGAGACGCCGCTCCGCGACATCATCTCGACGCGCAATCCGGCCTACATGCAATTGATCGAGGAGCAGCAGCGCGGCGAATTCCGCCCGGTGTGCAGGAGCTGCGATTTCTACAAGAGCATCTATCACATGCGCGCCGAGTATCTCCGGAACAGTATGGCGACCCAGTCCATGGACGAGTTCAAAACCCGCCTGGACCAGCGTTGAACGGACGCCGCATGTGCGTCCGTGGTCCGAAATCCGGCGCCGTGCGGCGGAATGCTTTGCGAACAATCCGGGTCGCCAGGCGTCCCGGCCACCGCAGTTCGGGCATCCTGATGGCCGCCCATCGCGCGATTCCGGTGACGCTGGGGCGGTCGGGTATCAGGGCCAACAAATGGGAAGGCGACGGCGCGACCCCGGCAGGGCGGTTTCATCCGTTGCGCCTGTGGTGGCGGGCCGATCGCCGGCCGCGCCCGCCGGCGTTACTGCCGGTGCGCCGGATCGGGCCGGATGTGGCCTGGTGCGAGGATCCCGCGGATCGCCGCTATAACCGGCCGTTCCGGCGGTCGGCCAATGAACCAGGCGATCGGCTGTGGCGGGTCGATGGCCTCTACGACCTGATTGTCGAGATCGATCACAACGTCCGGCCGCGGGTGACGGGGCGGGGCAGTGCGGTGTTCCTGCATGTGGCGCGGCCCGACCGCGGGCCGACGGCGGGGTGCCTCGCGATGTCGGCCAATGAACTACGGCGCCTGCTGAGGGCGATTTCACCAAAGACAAGAATTGTGATTCAGTTCTAGCCGCGTGCGCCAAAAATCGCCGTCCCGATCCGGACATGAGTTGAACCCATGGCGATGGCCTCGGGAAAATCCGCGCTCATCCCCATTGAAAGTAGATTCATTTCATTGCGGCGGGCGATCTTGGCGGTGAGGGCAAAATGCGGGGCGGGCGGCTCGTCGGCCGGCGGCAGGCACATCAGCCCTGCGATCCGCAAGCCGTACTTGTCCCGGCAATCCTTGAGAAAATCGTCGGCCTGCTCGGGCAAGACCCCGGACTTCTGCGGCTCGCCGCCAGTGTTGATCTCCACAAAAAGCAGCGGCGTCCGGCCCTGCCGGGCGATCTCCTTGGCCAGCGCCTCGGCGAGGCTGGGCCGGTCCAAGGAATGAATCGCGTCGAACAACGCGACCGCTTCCCGGGCCTTGTTGGACTGGAGGGGCCCGATCAGATGGAGCGCGATCCCCGGATGCCGCTCCAGCAGCGGTGGCCACTTGGCCTTGGCCTCCTGCACCCGGTTCTCGCCGAACACCCGTTGCCCGGCCGCAATCACCGGTTCGATGGCGTCGGCACCGAACGTCTTGGACACGGCGACCAGGGCCACTGAACCAGCTTCCCGGCCGGCGTCGCGGCAAGCCTCGGCGATATCCTGCCGAACCGCGGCCAGCCGGCTGTCGAACGTTGCCGCTGCTGCTCTCAAAACGACACCATCCTTAAAACTTTAGCGGCCGTCCCAAAGGCCCCTTCATGCCTCCCTGCTAGGGTCCCGGCGGGTGTGGGGTTACCAATGAACACGGCTGATCACTCCCTTAGCACAGCGCCGAAAGACAAGCCGACTCTCAGCATCCGCGCCCGTCTGGTGATTCTGGCGCTGCTGGCGGTCGTGCCGCTGATGCTCGATCGTGTCCGGCTGCTGGAGCAGACCCGACTCGAGCGGATCGATGAAGCCGCCACCGAGGTGCTGGAACTGGCGCGCCGCGGCGCCGAAGGTCAGCGCGAGATCATCACCACGGCCAAGGCCATGCTCCAGGTCATGGCGCGCGCCTATGTCAGCATGATCGCCACCGGCACCACCTGCAATTTCTATCTGTCCGATCTCGCCGCCGGCATGTCCTGGGTCAACGGCATGTCGATCGTCGGCGCCGACGGCATCGTCAAATGCGCGTCGATCAAAACCGCGATCGACGTCGATATGTCCGACCGCCCCCATTTCCGGGCCGCAATGGAAACGCGGGAATTCGCAGTCGGCAACTACACCATTGGCCGCCTCAACTCGTAGACCGATCGTCGCCGCCGCCTATCCGACACAAGCCATCGACCCCAACGTCCGTGCGGCGATCATCACGTCGATCGATTTGCAGTGGGTGAACACGCTCATCACCTCGCTCGAGCGTCGGCCCGGATCGAATGTGCTGCTCATCGACAGCATGGGTACGGTCATCGCCAGCGATCCGAGCATGACCGCGTGGACCGGGAAGCAGGTCGAGGACACCGCATTCTTCAAGCTCGTCGGTGCGGCCGACGAGGGGACGGTCCGAGCCGAGGGCCTCGACGGCGTGCGCCGCATCTTCGCGTTCGTGCGCGTGCCATCGACCAATGCGCGGCTTGTGGTGGGTCTCAACGAAGCGGAGGTTCTGCAGCGCACCGATCGCGAGATCCTGGTCGCCTATCTGCAGCTCGGCTTCTTCGGTTTGCTCGTTATGTTGATCGCTTGGTTCGGCGGCGAGCGCCTGATCGTTGATCCGATCCGGTCGCTGGCCCGCACCGCCGAGCGCTTCGGCCGCGGCGATCTGCGCGCCCGCGCACCGCGCGAGGCCTGGGCCAAGGAGTTCGCGCCGCTCACGGTCGCGCTCAACGACATGGCGCAGCGGCTCGCCGATCGTGAGCAGCAGCTGCGCGCCGCCAATAGCCACCTTCAGGAACTGGCCACCAGCGACGCGCTGTCGGGCCTCGCCAACCGGCGTGGTTTCGACGCGCGCCTCGCGGCCGACTGGCAGCGGTCCGGCAAGCTCCATCGTCCGATCGCACTGCTTATGATCGACGTCGACTACTTCAAGCTGTTCAACGATCGCTACGGCCACGTCGAAGGCGACGTGTGCCTGCGCCGGATCGGCAAGCTGCTCAGGGAGGCGGCGGCGGGCGAGGACGATCTGCCGGCGCGATACGGCGGCGAGGAGTTCGCATTGCTGCTGCCCGGCGCCGACGTCGACATGGCGCTGAAGGTCGGCGAATGGCTGCGGCGTGCGGTGGAAGGGCTGTGCCTCACGCATGCGTCGTCGCCGGACGGGCAGGTGACGGTCAGCGTCGGGGTCGCGTCGCTCGTTCCGGGCGTCGCCGAGGACGCCGAGCAGCTGATCGAAACCGCCGACATCGCGCTTTATGCCGCCAAGCGGCGCGGCCGCAATGCGGTGGTTGCGCACGGCGCCGTGGTGCTGGCGGAAGCGAGCTGACGCGCCGCTGCGCGCATCTCGATCACGGCAAACTCTCAACGCCGAATAACGACGAGCTCGTGCGCGATGATCTGCGACGCGCTGTAGATGCTGACCGCGATGCCCGCGGTGAGGATCGCAAGAATGAGACTGAGGGCGACAAGGGCCGGTTTCATGGCGAGCGTTCCGATACGGGCTGGTTGAAGCATTCAGTGCGACGGCGACGCGATCCAATCCTCGCGCGCGAAGCTCAAGGCGACGCCGGCCGCAACGGCGACCAGGAACAGCGCCAAGGCGACACCGGCGGTGCCGACGCCGGACGCCGCGCCGAACACGGCGGTGGCAAGCACGAGGGAGAGGGCGACGAGCGGGGTTTTCATGGCAGGCTCCAAGGGTTCGTTGCCCCGTCAGACGGACCGGTTTGCGGATTCCGCACCGCGCCAGCGTCGGCGGAATAATTCTAATATAATCAATCGGTTGTCGGCGGTGCCGGGCCGCCGCGGCGGTCCGGGGGCAGGGCGCCGGTCCCAGGCGACGCCCGGATTCAAAGCCGGTATAGTCGCGCGCCGGGCGTGAGGGGCGAATCGCCTCTGCGGGGAATTGCCTCCGCAATTCGCCGACATCCGCCGCACAGGACTCGCGCTGGAATCCCACCCATGGTCAGTGGCGCAACACGTCAAGGCGCAGCCGATCTTGAGATGTTGCGCGCGGTCTTCGCGCGCAGGCCGGAGGCGTGGGCGCAGTTCGTGGGCAAATGCCAGGGCGACGTTTACACCGCCTGCCGGCTGGCGTTCCCGGACAAGGAGGCCGACGACGTCTTCGTCCAGGTGATCGAGCAATTGCGCGCCGACGACTTCGCGCTGCTGCGTACCTTCGACGGCCGCGCCACGATCTCCGGCTATCTGCGGCTGGTGCTGCGCGATGTGCTGTCGCAACGCGTCGCCCGGCTGCTGTCGGAAAGCCCGGAACGCGGCTGGCGGACGTTCGAGCACTTCTTCAAGCGCGACATGCAGCGCACCATCGCGCGCTATTTCCCGGCCGCGGGCCGAGACGACGACGACATCTATCACGACGTGGTCTCGGCGCTGATCGAGGACAACTACCGGCGCATCCTGGCCTATGACGGGCAGGGGAGTTTCGGCGGTTTCGTGCTGCGGATCGTCACCAACGTCTGCATCGATCGTCTGCGAAAGGATATTCCGCGGCGGCGGCTTCCGGCCGCGATCGCGCGCCTGCCGGAGGCCGAGCAGGAGGTGTTCCGGCAGCTCTATTGGGAGAATTGCCCCGAGCACCAGCTCGGTACGGCGCTGCGCGCGCGCAAGGTCGAGCTGGGCGCAGAGGCGCTGGCGGCGGCGATCGCCGCGGTGAAGGCGGCGCTGCCGCGCAACTTCAGCGCCGGCAGCGACGAGGAACGGCCCCGCCTGGTGGCGTTGCCCGGATCGACCGACGAAGGCGGCGAGGTCGACCTGAAGGACGAGGGGCTGACGCCCGAGGAAGCCGCCATCGCCCGCCAGGACGAGGAAACCCTCGAGCAGGCGACCGGCGCGCTGAAAGCGGCGATTACCCGCCTGCCCCAGGAAATCCGGCTCTATCTGCAACATGTGATGTCCGGGAACGGGGAACTGGCGGCCCGCGACATCGCCAAGCTGATGGCGCGGCCGGTGACCGAGATCTACCGGCTGCGGCAACAGGCCGACCGGATGCTGCGCCAGGCGCTTTCCGAAAATTCCGCGGTGAAAAATCTGCGCATGTCCGTCTAAGCCTAGTGGATGAAAAGGGGCCCCAAAACGGGGTCCCCAAAGCCGCGTGAGCAAAAAGGTCTCTGAAGGACGATGTCGCTGGAACGGATCATAGCGCGCCTGATTGGACAGGCAGACCCGGCCGAAGCCGGTTCCCGGGCGGTTTCGCCGGCGGAAGGCCGTGCGCTGTCGGAACGGCTGCGCGCCCTCGTCGACGACGAGACCGGCGCGCGCGGTGGCGCAATCACGGATCGCGGTCCGGCGGCCGATGCGCTCCGGCTCGCGGCCTATCTCGACGGCGGCATGAGCGCGAGCGAG
This sequence comes from uncultured Alphaproteobacteria bacterium, assembly GCA_963785745.1. GTDB lineage: Bacteria > Pseudomonadota > Alphaproteobacteria > Rhizobiales > Xanthobacteraceae > VAZQ01. The sequence goes on along the minus strand of CAWAWR010000017.1, from coordinate 334,609 downwards.
CGCGAAGCCTTCGAGGCCGAGCTGGTCCGTTCGCCGGCGCGCCGCGACGAGCTGATCGCGGCGGCGGCCTGGATCGAGGAAATCACAGCCAAGCATGAGACGCCGCCGGCCGCGGCGACCGCCCGCGCGCTTGCGCTCGACAGCCCGGCGCCCGCCGTCGCGGCGAAGGGCGGCGCCGGATTCGTCGGATGGATCGAATGGCTGCTGCCGCGTCCGCGGCTGGCGCTGGCGACCTCCGCGCTGGCGGTCTTCGCCATCGCCACGGTCGCGCTCGACATCGCGCTGCATACCAGCCCGCAACTGCGGTCCGTGATCCAGCAGACCGGGCCGCAAGGCGGCATCGACATCTCGCAGCAATCCACCCGGCAACCGCCGGAGCGGACGTTCCTGCCGGCGCTGCCGGGCGACGCGGTTGTCCTGACCGCCGAAACCATCAATGCGTTGATCGCCTATCGCGACGATCCGTCGCCGGCGCGGCGGCAAGAGCTTTTGGCCGCGCTGGCGCGCGCCGGCGCGCCGCCGATGGCGGCCGATGGCGTGCGCTCGATCGTGCTGCAGCCGCAGCTCACCGAGCGGCTCACGCAGCGGACCGGCGCGCTGCCGACGCGGATTTCCGCGCGGCTGTCGGTCAACGGCGAGCTTACGATCGCGATCGCGAACTGACGGCCGGGCAGGGCGAAGTGCCCGGGATTTGGGCCGCCGCGCGCGCCGGTGCGACAGCATCACTGACTTTTTCCGCCGCCGCGTCCCGTGTCACCTTCCGCCCCTAAACAAAAACGCTCAGGGGATGGAACGTGAAGATCATTGCATTGCCGGCGATGGCGCTCGCGGTTGCGCTCGGATGCACCACGGGCGCGCAGGCGCAGCCTTTTCCGTCGAAGCCGATCACCATCGTCGTCGGCTTCGCGCCGGGCGGGCCGACCGACACCGTCGCGCGGATTCTCGCCGACCACATGAAGACGACGCTCGGGCAGACCGTCGTGGTCGAGAACGTGGGCGGCGCGGCGGGCACGATCGCCGGCGCGCGGGTCGCGCGCGCGACGCCCGACGGCTACACGCTCAATGTCGGGCAGTGGACCTCGAATGTCGGCGGGCCCGCGATCACGCCGACGCCCTATCACGTGGTCAACGATTTTGAGCCGGTGTCGCTGCTGACGACGTCTTACCTTTGGATCGTCGGACGCAACTCGCTGCCGGCGAACAACCTGAAAGAGCTGATCGCCTGGCTCAAGGCCAATCCCGATAAGGGCACCGGCGCGATCGTCGGCGCCGGCAGCGCCGCGCACATTTGCTTCGTCGATTTCCAGATCAAGAGCGGCACCAAATTTGCGGTCGTGCCCTACAAGGGCGGCGCGCCGGCGCTGCAGGATCTGGTCGGCGGCCAGGTCGACATCAGTTGCCTCGAAGCCGCGCAGACCATGCAGCAGTTCCGCGCCGGCATGGTGAAGGTGTTCGGCGTGCTCGCGAACAAGCGCTGGGCCGGCGCGCCCGATGTGCCGACGCTGGCGGAAGGCGGACTGCCGGGCGACCAGATCGAGTTCTGGCACGGCATGTGGGCGCCGAAGGGCACGCCGAAGGATGTGATCGCGAAGCTCAACGGCGCGGTGAGCGCCGCGTTCGCCGATCCGGCGGTGCAGAAACGGTTTGCCGATCTCGGTCACGCGCTGCCGCCGCGCGAGCAACAGTCGCCGCAGGCGCTGCTCGCGCATCACAAGGCCGAGCTTGATCGGTGGTGGCCGATCATCAAGGCCGCGGGCATCAAGGCGCAGTAGTGCATCGGCTTGCTCAGCGTCATTCCGGGGCGCGCCGAAGGCGCGAGCCCGGAATCCATAACCATGGCTGCGGCGTATGGATTCCGGGCTCCTCGCTGCGCTCGGCCCCGGAATGACAGCGGAGTATCTCGCTCACGCATCATCCTTCTCGCGAGGCATAGGCGCTCCGAGGTTTGCCAATTTCCCCTCACGCAAATGAGGGGAGCGGAGCGCCGACAGGCGCTCGGGTGCTGCGGCACCCTTCGCGGGCGCGTGACGTACGCCCGCAGGCGCCACAACGCGTCGAGACGCGCAGGTGCGCGGCGCCTTGCGTCCATCGCAGATAACCTGCGCAGCCTGCGCAAGCGACATCGGCGCGGGACGCTCGCCTCTCGGCGCTCCGCCGCGGGATTTTTGGACTCCGGTGCAGTGCTGACGGCGAGGCCTTGCGGCCTTTTCGTCATGCGAGCTCCTCGCGTCCGCTCATAGTGGCGGAGGGCTGCTTTCCGGAGCCTCCCGGGTGTCGCTTGCAAGGCAACGCGCGGGACGCCGCATCCCGTCCTGCCTTCGCAATGCCTCGCGACGACACCCTCAAGCGAACGGGACGAGGGACATGGTGGTGAAGTCCTGACGCGAGTCAAAAGTTCGATGCCGGTTAGAAACAAAAATCGAACTTTTGGTGTGCACAGGCGGTGAGTATTGGGGATGGGATGCGAAACTCATCCGCTCGTCCGCCGCGCAAGCGGGAACCCAGCACAAGGAAGATTTGGATTCCCGCGTGCGCGGGAATGAGCGGAGGAGAGAGCCGAGTTATGAAATCAACTTGCCGCTGACGCTGACGATGACGCCCTCCGGAACATCGACGGGCGGATGATCATCCGGCCGAGAATCCGTCAGATAGGCGTTCATCCACGGTGAGCCACGGTTTTTTTGCTCCGGACTCATGCGGCGCCGCTCCTCGGCATCCTTCGTGACCCAGCACCCCTCCGTGAGGGTGGCCGTCCCGACTTTGATCCGCGCCCGATAAGAGTTTGGAGCAACGACCCAACACGCCTCGCGGAGTGACGAAGCGGCCCAACGCGGATGATTGGTCTGTTCCTCGAAGGGTTCGAGGTAAAAAATCGGCATGGCGCATCGTAGCAGAACAGGCACAACGCGACCACGCCGCGGTCGCGGCAACGTTAGCGCTTCCTTGCCGCCTGCCCGTCCATCCCGACGCCGACCGCCAGGTGGCCGAACAGCGCCGCGAGCTTGGCGCGGTCGGCGTCCGGCAGCGGCGGCTTATTGATCGCCGCGATATTCGTCCGCAAATGCCCGGAATCGCCGGTGCCGAACAGCACCACGTCGACGCCCGGCTCATGCCGGACGAAACGATACGCCGCCTCGATCATATTGGCGGCGCCGCCGTCGTGGACGAGGAAGCCGAGCGGATCGTCGCTCTCGCCCAGCGATTTGTCGACCAGGCCCTTGGCGGCGAGCTCGCGCAGCTCGCGCGCGACCCGCGGCGGATCCGCGAAGATCGAGCGCACCGCGAACATCAGCAGCGTGCCGATGCCTTTCTCGCGCGTGATCGGGAACACGTTCTTGCGCGCGCCCTGGTGCAGCATGTGGAAGCCCACCATGAACACCTCCCAGACGTCGTCGCGCATCGCGCGCTTAAGCATCTCGTTGGTGAAATCGACGACCGGGTTCTCGGTGAGGCCGAGATGCCTGATCTTGCCCTTGTCCTTCTCCTTGAGCAGCGCCGGCGCGATGTCCATCGCGCGGTCGTATTCGTTCGCCAGCACGCCATGCAGATTGAACACGTCGACATGGTCGGTGCCCATGAGGCGGAGCGAATTGTCGAGATTGGCGATCACGTCCGCGGCCGACGCATTTTTTCCGTCGCGCGCAATCGGCGTCTTGGTCGCGATCACGACCTTGTCGCGCGGCAGCGACTTCAACGCTTTGCCCACCACGCCTTCGGTGCCGTAGCTGGTCGCGGTGTCGATGAAATTGACGCCGAGGTCGACGGCCTCGTGGATCAATTGCGCGGATTCATCTTCGGTCTTGCCCGCGCGCAGGCCGAGCCTTGAGAAGCCGCCGGTGCCGAGGCCGGCCGCGCTGACACGAAGGCCGGTGCGGCCGAGGGTGGTGTAGTGCATTGGCAATCGTTCCTATGGGGTTCGGCGGCGCGTTGCAGTGATGATGACGAGGCGGTGATGGGAAAGTTAGGCAGGATTGACGTGCGCCCATAGCGCACATTTGCCACACACACCAATGCGGCGGCGGCATCCCCGTCCCGCGTGCGGCTAGCGCAGCGCGGCGGTGGAATGTCGCTCCGGTGAAATGCGGCGCAGTTGGCAAGCTCTATGCATGTGATCCGCTACCGTCATGGGATCGGCGACCGTCATGCTGATCGGGTTGGTCGAAGCAGAGCCAGAGATTTGATATCGACAGGATGAGGGCACGACCGGTGGGCATGGACGATCACACGACAGAACGGCCGCCGGTGGAACGCCTCTCAGCGGATCGGCTCCCATGCGGCTAAGGGGCGAGACGGCGGTTGTCACCGGCGGGTCATCGGGCATCGGCCTGGCGATCGCGACCCAGTTGGCAGAGCGGGGTGCGCGCGTCACCGTCGTCGGCAGCGACCCCGCGCGCGTCCAGGCCGCGGCCGGCGCGGTCGGCGGCATTCCGGTGGTGTGTGATTTTGCCGACAAGGCCGCGGTTCTCGGCCTCGCCCGATCGTTGGCGGACGGTTCGGCGACCGGGGGCTTGCTGGCCGGTCTGGTGGTCCACAACGCGGGTGTGGGGCTGCGTGCCCCGGCCTCCGAGGCCGACGCGGACGAGCTGGCGCGGATCTTCGCGATCAACGTCTTTGCCCCCATCGCACTGACCGCCGCCATGGTGCCCGCCATGGTGCAGCGGGGTTCCGGCCGTCTGGCGTTCGTCGGGTCGATCGCCGGCGCGGTCGGCTCCGCCGGCGAATCCGTCTACGCCGCAACGAAATCCGCGCTGACCGGATACGCGGACAGCCTGCGGGCGGAGCTCGCCGGCACCGGCGTCGGGGTCACGGTCCTGCTGCCCGGCGTCGTCGCCACCCCCTTCTTCGCCCGCCGCGGCGTGCCCTACCACCGGACCAGTCCGAGGCCGGTGGACGCGTCACGCGTGGCGCGCGGCCTGCTGCGCGGCATCGAACGCGACGCGAACCTGGTGACGGTCCCGGCATGGCTGCGGTTGCCGATCGCGCTGGCCGCCGTGACCCCGCAGCTCTTTGGCCGCCTCACCGGCCGGTTCGGGCGGTAGCGCTGCAACCGGCCCATGCTACTAGACCCTTCCCCATGCCCACGCCGGCCTCTAAAACAGCCGGCCAATGACCGCAGAATCCCCCAAACCCGACCGCTACAACCCCCGCGTCGCCGAGCCGCGCTGGCAGAGAAAATGGGACGACGCCGGCATCTTCGCGACGTCCAATGCCGACCTCGCGCCCGCCAACGGCAAGGCCGCCCGCCCCACCTATTACGTCCTCGAGATGTTCCCCTATCCGTCGGGGCGCATCCACATGGGGCACGTGCGCAACTACACCATGGGCGACGTGGTCGCGCGCTACAAACGCGCGCGCGGCTTCACCGTGCTGCATCCGATGGGCTGGGACGCCTTCGGCATGCCGGCGGAGAACGCCGCCATGGAGCGCAAGGTGCATCCGGGCGCCTGGACGCGCCAGAACATCGCGCAGATGAAGTCGCAGCTCCAGTCGATGGGGCTCTCGCTCGACTGGGCGCGCGAGATCGCGACCTGCGACCCCTCCTATTACAAGCACCAGCAGAAGATGTTCCTCGACTTCCTCAAGGCGGGGCTGGTCGAGCGCAAGCAGTCGAAGGTGAACTGGGACCCGGTCGACATGACCGTGCTCGCCAACGAGCAGGTGATCGACGGCAAGGGCTGGCGCTCGGGCGCGCCGGTTGAGCAGCGCGAGCTGACGCAGTGGTTCTTCAAGATCAGCGACTACGCCGAGGAGCTGCTCGCGGCGCTCGATACGCTGGAGCGCTGGCCGGAAAAAGTCCGGCTGATGCAGAAGAACTGGATCGGCCGCTCGGAGGGCCTGCTGGTCCGCTTCGCGCTCGACCCGAAGACCACGCCTGCGGGCGAGGACGAGCTGGAGATCTTCACCACCCGCGGCGACACGCTGTTCGGCGCGCGCTTCGTCGCGGTCGCGCCGGACCATCCGATCGCGCAGGCGGCGGCGAAGAAGAACAAGGCGCTCGCCGACTTCATCGCCGAGTGCAAGCGCATGGGCACCGCGCAGGAGGCGATCGAGACCGCCGAGAAGCAGGGCTTCGACACCGGCATCCGCGCCATCCATCCGTTCGACCCGAAGTGGCAACTGCCGGTGTACGTGGCGAACTTCATCCTGATGGACTACGGCACCGGCGCGATCTTCGGCTGCCCGGCGCACGACCAGCGCGACCTCGACTTCGTCAACAAGTACGGCCTCGGCAATACGCCGGTGGTCTGCCCGCCGGGGCAGGACGCGAAGTCGTTCGTCATCACCGACACCGCCTATGACGGCGACGGCACCCTGATCAATTCGCGCTTCCTCGACGGCATGACCGTGCCGCAGGCGCAGCAGGAGGTGGCGAAGCGGCTGGAGCAGGAGGCGAGGGGCGGTCGGCCAGTGGCCCAGCGCCAGGTCAATTACCGCCTGCGCGACTGGGGCATCTCGCGCCAGCGCTACTGGGGCTGCCCGATCCCGATCATCCACTGCGAAACGTGTGGCGTGGTGCCGGTGCCGGCCAGTGACCTACCCGTCAAGCTGCCGGACGACGTGACCTTCGACCGTCCCGGCAATCCGCTCGACCGCCATCCGACCTGGAAGAACGTCGAGTGCCCGGTGTGCCACAAGCCGGCGCGGCGCGAGACCGACACCATGGACACGTTCGTTGATTCGTCCTGGTACTTCGCGCGCTTCACCGACCCCTGGCTCGAGACCGCGCCGACCGACCGCACGGTGGTCGATACCTGGCTGCCGGTGGACCAATACATCGGCGGCATCGAGCACGCGATTTTGCATTTGCTCTATTCGCGCTTCTTCACCCGCGCGATGAAGGCGACCGGCCACATCGGCCTCGACGAGCCGTTCGCCGGCCTGTTCACCCAGGGCATGGTCGTGCACGAGACCTACAAGGGGCCGGACGGCGAGTGGGTGGAGCCGGCGCAGGTGACGATCGAGAGCGAGGGCGACGCGCGGCGCGCCAAGATCACCGCGACCGGCGTGCCGGTCGAGATCGGCGCGATCGAGAAGATGTCGAAGTCGAAGAAGAACGTCATCGACCCGTCCGACATCATGGAGAGCTACGGCGCCGACGTGGCGCGCTGGTTCATGCTGTCGGATTCGCCGCCCGAGCGCGACGTCGAATGGACCGAGCGCGGCGTGCAGGGCGCCTGGCGATTCACGCAGCGGCTCTGGCGGCTGGTCGGCGAGGCGGCCGAGGTCGCGGCGAAGGCGCCCAAGGAACGCCCGGCGGCGTTCGGGGAGGGCGCGCTTGCGCTGCGCAAGGCGTCGCACGGCGCGCTCGCCAAGGTGTCGGACGCGATCGAGAAGCTGCACTTCAACGTCGCGGTCGCGCATCTCTATGAGTTCGCCAATGCGTTCTCGTCGTCGATCGGCTCGCAGGAGCAGGCGCCGACGCCGGACTATGCCTGGGCGATGCGCGAGGCGGCCGAGATCCTGGTGAAGCTGTTCCAGCCGATGATGCCGCACCTCGCCGAGGAATGCTGGGCGGCGCTCGGGCACGACACGTTGCTGGCGACGCAGCCCTGGCCGACGCTGGAGCCGGACCTGCTGGTCGAGAACACCGTCACGCTGCCGGTGCAGGTCAACGGCAAGAAGCGCGCCGACGTCACGGTGCCGCGCGACGCGTCGAACGCGGATATCGAAAAGGCGGTGCTGGCGCTCGAAGCGGTGCAGCGCGCGCTCGAAGGCAAGCCGCCGAAGAAGGTGATCGTGGTGCCGGGCCGGATCGTCAACGTGGTGGCTTAGATTCGGCAGCAAGCGCTACTCTATACCCGTCATCCTGAGGTGGCCGCGAAGCGGCCCTCGAAGGATGCGCGGCCACGATGTTGCAACAGCCGGGCCGTCGCCCTTCGAGGCTCGGCGCGTCGCGCCTCGCACCTCAGGATGACGGGGAAAATTCAGTGCAGGTGACATGACCGCGCTCAAAGCCGCCCAGGTCGATGCCTTCGTCGCCAAGCCGAGCCCGGCGCAGCCGGTGGTGCTGGTCTATGGCGCCGACGCCGGGCTGGTGCGCGAGCGCGCCGAGGCGCTGGTGCGCGCCTCGGTCGACGACCTCAACGACCCGTTCTCGCTGGTGCGGCTCGAAGGCGACCTGGTGGCGTCGGAGCCGTCGCGGCTGGTCGAGGAGGCGAACACCATCCCGCTGTTCGGAGGCCGGCGCGCGGTGTGGGTGAAGGCCGGTGCGCGTAATCTCGCGCCCGCGGTCGAGATCCTGCTTGGCGCCGCGCCGAAGGAATGCCGCGTCGTGATCGAGGCCGGGGAGCTGCGCAAGAACGCGCCGCTGCGCGCGGTCTGCGAGAAGGCGAAGAACGCCGCCGTGCTCGCCTGCTACCCCGACAGCGAGAAGGACCTGCCGCGGCTGATCGATTCCGAGATGCAGGCCGCCGGTCTCACCATCGCGCCGGAAGCGCGCGCCGCGCTGGTGCCGCTGCTCGGCGGCGATCGCCTGGCCTCGCGCAGCGAGCTGCAGAAGCTCGCGCTCTATGCCCACGGCAAGAAGCGGGTGGAGATCGAGGACGTGGCGGCGGTGGTGACCGACGCCTCGGCGCTGGCGCTCGATGCGCTGATCGACGCGACGTTCGCCGGCAAGCTTCCCGACGTCGAGTTCCAGTACACCAAGGCGCGCAATGCCGGCACCTCGTCGGGCGCGATCCTGTTCGCCGCCGCGCGTCACGCGAGCCTCCTGCACAAGGCGCGGCTCGCGGTCGACGACGGACAGTCGGCCGATTCGGCGGTCGGCGGGATGTGGCTGCACTTCAGCCGCGTGCCGCTGGCGCAGGGCGGCGCTGCGGGCGTGGTCGTCGGCGCGGCTGCAGGCGGCGATGACGCAGATCGCCGACGCGACGTTGCAGTCGCGGCTCAACGCCGACCTCGCCGAGGCGATCATCCAGCGGATGCTGCTGTCGATGGCGATGGCGGCGCGGCGGAAGGATTCGTAGTCCTACTTCCGCTCCAGCTTCCGCAGCACGGTCTCGAGCTGCTCGAGCTCCTTGTATTCGACGCGCAGCACGCCGCCCTTGCCCTTGTGGTCGATGGTGACGTTGAGGCCGAGCGCGTCGGACACGCGCCGCTCCAGCGCCATGGTGTCGGCGTCCTTGCCGCCGCGCGATTTTTTCTTGGCCGCCTTCGCCTGCGCCGCGGTCGCTCTTGCGCGCGATGTCCTCGACCTGGCGCACGTTGAGCCCGCGATTGACGATGTCGCGCGCGATCTCATCCGCGTTCGGCTGGCCGACCAGCATGCGGGCGTGGCCGGCGGTGAGCTGGCCGGAATTGATGTAGGCCTTCACCTGGTCCGAGAGCTGCAGCAGCCGCAGCGTGTTGGCGACGTGGCTGCGGCTCTTGCCGACGAACTGCGCGACGTCGTTCTGGCTGTGCTTGTACTCGTCGATCAGCGACTGGTAGCCCATCGCCTCTTCCAGCGGATTGAGGTCGGCGCGCTGCACGTTCTCGATGATCGCGAGCTCCAGCGCTTCCGCGTCGGTCACCTCGACGGTGACGATCGGCACGTCGTGCAGGCCGGCGCGCTGCGCCGCGCGCCAGCGCCGCTCGCCGGCGACGATCTCGAAATGATCGGCGGCGCCTTTGATCGCGCGCACCACGATCGGCTGGATGATGCCGCGCTCCTTGATCGAGGCCGCCAGCTCGTCGAGCTCCGCGTCGGGGAAATTGCGCCGTGGATTGCGCGGATTGGCCTTGATGAATTCGATCGGCGCCTTGCGCGTATGGCGGCCGCGCTCGACGGTCTTGGTTTCCTCGCCGACGTCGCCGATGAGCGCGGCAAGGCCGCGGCCCAGTCGCGATCGCCCGTCTTCGGCCATGGCATTGTCTCCTGATGTCATCGTCACGCTGTTGCGCTGCTCCGGGTTGTTCTGGTCAGTGTTTTTGTTTCGCCAGGCGCGGCTGAGCATGACCTATTCCGAAAACCGGTTCCCACTTATCGGGATCATGCGAGCGCCCGTCAGGTCGCGCGCAGTTCCTTCTCGCGCTGGATGACTTCGGTCGCGAGCTTCAAATAGGCTTCGCTGCCGACGCATTTGAGATCGTAGACCAGCACCGGCTTGCCGTAGGACGGCGCTTCCGACACGCGCACATTGCGCGGGATGACGGTGTCGTAGACCTTGTGCCCGAGATGCGCGCGCACGTCTTCGGCGACCTGGTTGGAGAGATTGTTGCGCGCGTCGTGCATGGTCAGCACGATGCCGTGGATGGTGAGCCCGGGATTGAGCGTCTCCTTCACCTGATCAACGGTCTTCAGCAATTGCGAGAGACCTTCGAGCGCGAAGAACTCGCATTGCAGCGGCACCAGGATCGCGTGCGCCGCCGCCATCGCGTTCACGGTGAGAAGATTGAGCGACGGCGGACAGTCGACCAGCACGTAGGTGAAATCGGTCGCACCGGCGCTCGCTTCGTTCATCGGCACCAGTGCGTTGCGCAGCCGGTAGGCGCGGTCGCGCTCCTGGCCGATCTCCAATTCCAAGCCGGAGAGATCGAGCGTCGACGGCGCGATCGACAAGCGCGGCACCACCGTCGGCATCACCGCGGCGCGCAGCGATGCTTCGCCGGTGAGCACGTCGTAGGTCGAGTGCTCGCGCGTCTTGCGATCGATGCCGAGACCGGTCGATGCGTTGCCCTGCGGATCGAGATCGACGATCAACACGTGCTCGCCGATCGCGGCGAGCGCCGTGCCGAGATTGATCGCGGTCGTCGTCTTGCCGACACCGCCTTTTTGATTGGCGATCGCCAGCACACGCGCGGGGCGTGCCGGCGCGCGCGGCGTTGCAAGCCCGGCGGTGGCGCTCAGCACCGATGCATCCGTTGTGGTCATGGCCTCACCTCACCGTCGCCCCGGCTTGCGGCGCTGATTGGCCGCCGCCGCGCGTCGTTCCAATGTATGGACCACGACAACGCGGGCTTTCGAATCTGTCCGGCTGGGCGCGAGATTAACCTTAATGTTCCAGTATTTAGTGGCTTCGGTCAATTCGGCATCCACATCTTGACCCTTCGGGAACAGCCCGAGGGCCCCAGTTTTCAACAGGCTAAAGCTCTGATCCAAAAGGGAATTTAGCGGGGCCAGGGCGCGGGCGGTAACGACGTCCGGCTTGGCCCCGAAATTCTCGACAAATTTTTCGATGCGTTCGGTGTGAACAACCGCCGGCGCGCCGGTGATATCCACAGCTTCGCGCAGGAACGCGGTTTTTTTGCCGGTGCTCTCGACCAGATGCACTTCGGCGCCGGGCGTCTCCGCGAGCGCGCAGGCGATCGGAAGCCCCGGGAATCCGGCGCCGCTGCCGAGATCGACCCAGATCCGGGCATTCGGGGCGAGGTCCAGAAGCTGGAGCGAATCAGCGATGTGCCGAGTCCAGAGGTGAGGGATGGTGCTCAGCGCGAACAGGTTGGTCTTCTCGCGCCAGCTCTGCAGCGCCTCGACATACAGATCGAGGCGGCGGAGTGTTTCACGTGAAACAGGTGTTAACCGCAGCGCCTCGGCGCGGTCCGCGGTCAGATCCGGTATCACCGGGGCGGGGCGCATCAGCCCGAGGCGGCCGCGGGTTTCGGCTTTCGGCCGCGCCGCATGTGGCCAACGAGGAGGGTGAGGGCGGCGGGGGTGAGGCCGTCGATCCGGCCGGCCTGGCCGATGGTCCGGGGGCGGATCGCGGAAAGCTTCGCCCGCGCTTCATTCGACAGGCCCTTGACCTGGCCGTAGTCGATCTCGTCCGGCAGCTCGAGGCTTTCGTCGCGCCGGAAGGCGGCGATGTCGGCGGCCTGGCGGGCGAGGTAGACCTCATACTTGGCGTCGATCTCGATCTGCTCGAGGTGTTTCACGTGAAACATGCCGAAGCGGGGCCAGATCCGCGCCATGTCCGAAATCCCGATGGACGGGAAGGAGAGGAGCTCAAACGCCGTCCGGCGCTGCCCGTCGCGGTTCAGCGCCAGGCCGTGTTTGATCCCTTCGGTCGGCGTCAGCGTAACCGAGGTCGCGAAATCCCGGATCTCCGCCAGCGCCGCCATCTTGGCGGCATGGGCATGCTGGCGCTCCGGTCCCACGCAGCCGATCGCCATCCCCCGGGAGGTCAGCCGCTGGTCGGCATTGTCGGCCCGGAGCGTCAGGCGGTACTCGGCCCGCGAAGTGAACATCCGATACGGCTCAGTCACGCCCTTGGTGACGAGGTCGTCGATCATCACGCCGAGATAGCCTTCGGCGCGGTCGAACACGATTTCACCGCTCCCGCCTGCCCTCGCAGCGGCGTTGAGCCCGGCCACCAGGCCTTGCGCCGCCGCCTCCTCATAGCCGGTCGTGCCGTTGATCTGGCCGGCCAGAAACAGCCCGGCTAACCGCTTGGTTTCCAAGGTGGATTTGAGCTCGCGCGGGTCCACGTGGTCGTATTCGATGGCATAGCCAGGCCGCGCTATCCGGGCCTTTTCCAGCCCCGGAATGGTCGCGACCAGTGCGCGCTGGACGTCCTCCGGCAGCGAGGTGGAAATGCCGTTGGGATAGACCGTGGTGTCGTCGAGGCCTTCCGGCTCGAGGAAAATCTGGTGCCCGTCGCGCTCGCCGAAGCGCACGATCTTGTCCTCGATCGACGGACAGTAGCGCGGCCCCCTGCTCGCGATCTGGCCGGAATACATCGGCGACCGATGCACGTTCTCGCGGATGATCCGGTGCGTCGCCTCGGTGGTCCGGGTGATCCCGCACTGGATCTGCGGGTTCTCGATCCGGGCGGTCATCACCGAGAACGGCTCCGGGGGCACGTCGCCGGGCTGCATTTCCAGCGCCGCCCAGTCGACGGTGGTCCCGTCGATCCGCGGCGGCGTCCCGGTCTTGAGCCGGCCGAGCGCAAAGCCCAACCGTTCCAGCGTCAGGGACAGGCCGATCGCCGGCGCCTCCCCGACCCGTCCCGCCGGCGTCTGCCGTTCGCCGATATGGATCAGCCCGCGCAGAAACGTGCCGGTGGTCAGCACAACGGCGCCGGCCGAGAGCTCCCGGCCGTCCTTGAGTTTGAGTCCGGCGGTCCGGCCATCCACCACGATCAGGTCGTCCGCCTCGCCTTCGACCACCGTGAGATTGGCGGTCGCGGCGATGGCCTCCTGCATCGCGGCGGCGTAGCGGCGGCGATCGGCCTGGGCGCGCGGTCCGCGCACCGCCGGACCCTTGCGGCGGTTCAGCACCCGGAACTGGATTCCGCCGCGGTCGGCGACCCGGCCCATGAGGCCGTCGAGCGCGTCGATCTCGCGGACCAGGTGGCCCTTGCCAAGTCCGCCGATGGCGGGATTGCACGACATCGCGCCGACGGTCGCGAACTGGTGCGTCACCAGCGCGGTCGACGCGCCCATGCGCGCAGCCGCGGCCGCGGCTTCACAGCCGGCATGGCCACCGCCCACGACGATGACGTCGAACCGCGTTTGCATCTCGGATTCTCTGAAGGCCATGAGCGCTCACGCGCGTCTTCAACGCGCGAGCGCGTATTAGCTCGCGTGAGTGCAGGGGTCAAAGAATTGAGAAAGTGTTTCACGTGAAACACCGACGCGTGTGAGCGACCGACTCGACTGAGTCATCCGTCAGTGGCCGATTCACTTCCCGATGCAGAACTCGCGGAAGATCACTTCGAGGATGTCTTCGACATCGACGCGGCCGGTGAGGCGCCCCAGCCCGGAAGTGGCGAGGCGGAGCTGCTCGGCGATCAGCTCTTCGCCGGCACCCTGCTTTGCCAATCGCCCGAACTCAACCAATGATTGTGCAACCTGGGTTAACACGTTGCGCTGACGCTCGCGCGTCACCAGCGCAGGCTCCAGTGTGAAGGTCTGCTCCCCGAATTCGACGATCGCATCGATCAGCGCGTCGAGTCCCGCGCCGGTCGTCGCCGAGATCAAGTGCGCGCCCGCCTTGTTCTTGAACTGCCACTCGAGTCGCGGAAGCTGCTGCGGACTGACCAGGTCCAGCTTGTTCAGCACGGTCCAGTGCGCGACGCCCGGCGGGATCGTGGTCGTGGCCGTATCGGCGGCCGTCGCGTCGATCACCCACAGCACCAGATGGGCGCGCGCCGCCTGCTCGCGCGCACGGCGCATGCCCTCGCGCTCGACTGGGTCATCGGACGATTCGCGAAGGCCGGCGGTGTCGATGAGATTGACCGGGTAACCGTTGAGATCGAGATGCACCTCGATCACGTCGCGCGTGGTGCCGGCGATCGGCGACACGATTGCCGCTTCTCGTCGTGCAATTCTGTTGAGCAGCGTCGATTTGCCGGCATTGGGCGGGCCCGCGATCACGATCCACAGTCCCTCGCGCAACCGCTCGCCGCGCTCGGCGCCGGCCAGTGCCGTCGCGATCTCGTCGGCCAGCGGCCGAGCAATCGCGAGCGCGCGCGCGATCAGATTCGTCGGTACGTCGCCTTCGTCGGAGAAGTCGATGGCGGCCTCGACTTGCGCCAGCGCTTCGATGGCGCGCGTCCGCCAGGACTCGGCGCGGTCGCCAAGCAGGCCACGCATCTGCTGGAACGCCTGCCGGCGCTGCGCCTCGGTCTCGGCGCCGATCAGGTCGGCGAGCGCCTCGACCTGGGTGAGGTCGAGTTGGCCGTGCTCGAAGGCGCGGCGGGTGAACTCGCCGGGCTCCGCCAGCCGCAGCCCTTCGATTCGGCCGAGCGCCGCCAGCACGGCGGCGATGACCGCGTGGCCGCCGTGGAGCTGAAGCTCCACCACGTCCTCGCCGGTCTCGCTGCGGGGGCCGGGAAACCAGAGCGCTAGCGCCTGGTCGATCGCTTCCCCGGTCGCGGGGTCGCGCACGTTGGCCAGCGCCGCCTTGCGCGGTTCCGGCACCCGGCCGGTCAGCGCTTCGAGCGCGGCGCGGCTCTGCGGTCCCGACACGCGGACCACGGCAATCGCGGCCGGGGGACGGCCGGAGGAGAGGGCGAAGATGGTGTCGTTGGCGGTCACGGTGGAGCTATATCAGCAAGCCGGCAGGCGAGCGCCCAAAGACATTGCGAGACAAATTTTAGTCGATGCCACTCACGTTTACTTAAAGCCGGGCCGTCATTCTCCTGCGCGGTTTGAGATCAGCAGACAGCACGGGAGACCGGCAATGAGATATTTGATTCTTGCGATCGCGTTTCTTGGTTTCGCAGCTCCGGCGGTACGCGCGCAGGACGCGGCGGCAATCCCCGACCTTCGCGGCACTTGGTCGGGCAAGGGCAAGGCGATCGTTTTCGGCGCCAACGCCCATCACCCCGGCAAGCAGGCCAAGGCCGCCCCGCCGCGCGTGCGCGACGTCAGCGCGACCCATATCGTCGAAGGCCAGGACGGCCGCGTCGCCTGGGGCCGCTCGTCGACCGCGGTTGCCGACCAGAAGGAGCCGTTCGTCTGGGCGCTGACCAACGACAACCGTTCGATCATCGGCGCCGACCTCGACGGCTACTTCCGGATCACGATGATCACGCCGGACCGCATGGAGAAGTGCTACGTGCAAAACGGCACCAGCCCAAGCCGTTCGATGGTCGCAACCTGCTATTTGATGGATCGCGCCAAGAAGTAGGCCCAATCGCTGCCGACAAGGCGGCGATGGAAATCAGGATCGAAAAGCTTGACGCGCGCCGCTTGCAGTCGGTCGTGACGCGCGACGACAAGGTGACATTGCGCGTGCCCGGCTACGGTCCGTCGCAGCCGTTGCCGCACGACCTTGCGCACTACGTGGTGGAGAAGGAGCTCGCGCTGCGGTGCGGGTTCTGGGGCAGCGTGGCCGACGGCGCGATCTTTCCGGGCATGGCGGTGCTGGCCGGCCGGCAACGTCCGCATGCACGCGAGCGCTCGAAGGGGCTGTGCAAGGCCAACGGCCGAAGCTTGACGGAGGTCGAAGTGATTGTCGGCCTGCTGATCGATCTGATGAAGAACAAGGTTCCCGCAACGTCGCAGTTTGCCGCCAAGGCGGTTGGTCGCTGCCTGACTCGCGGCAAAGATTCGAAGCTGCGCACCGTCACCGCGGCCGACCTGCAGCGAATAGACGAAGGCCTCGGTGTGATGGAACGCCGCTGGGCGGACGTCAAAATCGGAGATGCGCTCGTGGTGCGGTGGTGAGCTAGGCGCCCGCCGCGCCTTTCGCGGCCTCTTCTCGTTCCTTCGTCTCGTAGTAGTCGGCCGTGAACTTGACCGACCAGCGATGGAAAAATCCGCGCGCCTTGTCGCTGAATTTGACGGCCGGTATCCGGTTCACCTCGTCGTAGCGCTCGGTGTAGCGCTGCACGATCCCGCCAAAAATTGGAAACCGCGACAGCATCGCGACGATTCGGGCCATCATGTTCCAGGTCGCTGTGCGCAGACCGGCCGCGGCTGCATTGACGCCGGCGAGCGCGGCGCTGCCGAGCCGGCTCAATCCGGTGGCCGCCGCGGTGTGCCGCAACGCGTCGCCGGTATGTGCGGCGACGGTTTCCGTTTGCCGATAGCGGTAGCCGGTCTTGCGCGCGAGGTAGTGCGCCGCGAGATAATTCCAGAACCGAATGAGTGACTGCATCGCCGGATCCTGCTTCGCCTGCGGCCAGGCGGCCGGATAGATCGGCAGCACCAAAAGCTTGGTCTTGGCGATCACGGTCGCGACCGGATGCAGGAGCTGCATCCAGGCGGGCAGGGACAGTGCCTTCGCGATCAGTACCGCATGCATCACGGTCGCGATCGTAAAGGAAATCGGCAGCCAGAGGACGGCGCCGATCAGCACCAAGAACGCGGTGCGCGGCGACAGCGTCCGGCAGGTCTTGAACACCCACGCCATGCCGCTCTCGAAGGCGCGATGGAGCCACTGCTCGAAAGCCTTGTAGCTGAACTTCGCCCGCAGCCACGCCCAGTGACGGCTGATGAATTCGCGCCAGGACGCCCGGCGGTCGCCGCCGACCGGCAGGAACCGCACGATGCCTTTGAGGAGCGCCGCGATGGCGTCGCCGAGGATGCGCAGCGTGAACAGCGGAAACCGCATCACCTGCAGCAGGATCGGAAACAAGAAATCGACGATGTCGATCAGGATGAAGAAGGTGCGCCGCAAGACGCGCCAGACGGCGAACGCAACCGCGACCAGCGGCACGATGACGATGTCGTCGATCCCGACGCTGAAGTCGTCGGTCTGACTGGGCCGAAGTTCACGGTCCTGGTTGCTCAACGCACGCCCCTCAATGCATGCCTTTGGGCCGGTTTGAACGATCGCCCATTACTGGCATTATCGGTTTATGGCATCGACCGCATCAACCGCCCACCAAAACCGCCTGGCACAGGAAACCTCACCGTATCTCCTGCAGCACAAGCACAATCCGGTCGACTGGTGGCCCTGGAACCCGGCCGCGCTGGCGGAGGCCAAGCGCGCCAACAAGCCGATCCTGCTCTCGGTCGGCTATGCCGCCTGCCACTGGTGCCATGTGATGGCGCACGAGAGCTTCGAGGACGACGCCACCGCGGCGGTCATGAACGACCTCTTCGTCAACATCAAAGTCGACCGCGAAGAACGCCCCGACATCGACCAGATCTACATGTCGGCGTTGCACCTGATGGGCGAGCATGGCGGCTGGCCGCTGACCATGTTCCTGACGCCCGCGGGCGAGCCGTTCTGGGGCGGCACGTATTTTCCGAAGCAGAGCCGCTACGGCAAGCCGGCCTTTACGGACATCCTGCGCGAAGTATCACGCGTGTTCCGCGAGGAGCCGCAAAGCATCGAGCAGAATCGCAGCGCGCTGATGAGCCGGCTGTCGGCGGCCGCGGCGCCGAAGGGCAAGGTCGTCATCGGACCGAGCGAGCTTGACCGGGCCGCGCAGCAGCTCGGCGGGCTGATCGACCCGGTGCATGGCGGCATCCGCGGCGCGCCGAAGTTCCCGCAATGCATGCTGCTCGAATTTTTGTGGCGGGCAGGGCAGCGCACCGGCGAGGAACGCTATTTCGCGGCGGTCGAGATCACGCTCGAACGCATCTGCCAGGGCGGCATCTACGATCACCTCGGCGGCGGGTTTTCACGCTACTCGGTCGACGAACGCTGGCTGGTGCCGCATTTCGAGAAGATGCTCTACGACAATGCGCAGCTCCTCGAATTGCTGGCGCTCGCGCATGGCCGTTCCGGCAATTCGCTGTTCCGGCTGCGGGCGGAGGAAACCGTCGACTGGCTGGCGCGCGAGATGACGACCGAAGGCGGCGCGTTCTGCGCCTCGCTCGACGCCGACTCGGAGGGCGAGGAGGGCAAGTTCTACGTCTGGACGCCCGACGAGATCGCGCACGTCATCGGCCAGGATGAGGCGGCGTTCTTCGCCAAACACTACGACGTCACGGCCGAGGGGAATTTCGAAGGCCACACCATCCTGAACCGGCTCGCCCGCGTTCCGGCGACCGCGGACGAGGAAATGCGGCTCGCGTCGCTGCGCCAGCGGTTGCTGGCGGTCCGCGACAAGCGGGTGCGCCCCGGGCTCGACGACAAGGTGCTGGCCGACTGGAACGGGATGATGATCGCCGCGCTGGTGCACGCGAGCGTCCACTTCGACGAGCCGTCATGGCTGCAGATGGCGGCGCGCGCGTTCCTGTTCGTGTCCGGCCACATGGCCAAGGGCGACCGCCTCGGCCATTCCTGGCGCGCGGACCGGCTGCTGTTCCCTGGCCTTGCATCGGACCATGCCAACATGATCCGCGCCGCGCTCGCTTTGCACGAAGCGACCGGCGAGCGCGACTATCTCGAACGCGCGCTGGCGTGGCAGGCCGCGCTCGACCGCCACTACGCCAATCCGCAGACCGGCGGATATTTTCTCACCGCCGACGACGCCGAAGGTCTGGTCGTGCGCCCGAATTCCAGCAGCGACGATGCCACGCCCAATCCGAATGCGGTCGCCGCGCAGAACCTGGTGCGGCTTGCCGGCTTCGCGGGGCAGGATGCCTGGCGCGACCAGGCCGATCGGCTGTTCGACGGCCTGCTGCCGCTGGCGGCCGACAATCTGTTCATGCATGTCGCGTTGCTGGACGCATTGGACCTGCGGTTGCGCGAAGCCGAGATCGTCGTCGCCGGCACCGGCGACCGCGCCGCGGCGCTCCTCGCGACGGCGTTGAAGCTGCCGTTCCTCGACCGCATCGTGATCCGCGCGCCGGGGAAGGACGCACTGCCGGCGTCACATCCGGCCGCGGCGAAACTCGCGGCTGTCACGGAACCGGCGGCATTCATCTGCGCCGGCGAAACCTGCTCGCTGCCGGTGACCGCGCCGAAGCAAATCGCCGCGACGATGATGTCGATGCGCGCCCCGGCGAGATAGTCGAGTCCTGTTTGAGGGCACAATCTCCCCTCCGTCATGCCCGGCCTCGTGCCGGGCATCCACGTCTTGGCTGCAAAGAAAGACGTGGATGGCCGGGACAAGCCCGGCCATGACGACGAGAGGCTGCGCTCTACCCCAATCGGAATGCGGTTTAGGTCAGCTCCAGCTCCGCCGTTACCGGCACATGGTCGGACGGCCGCGCGCTGCCGCGGTAGCTCTTGGCGATGGTGATGTCGGCCACCCGGTCGGCGAGCGTCGGCGACGTCCAGATATGGTCGAGGCGGCGGCCGCGGTTGGCGGCCTCCCAATCGGCGGCGCGATAACTCCACCAGGTATAGAGCTTCGCCGGCTCCGGCACGCGCGCCCGCATGACATCGACCCAGTTGCCGGACTTCTGCGCGGCGGTGAGCTTCTCGCACTCGACCGGCGTGTGCGAGACGACCCGCAGCATCTGCTTGTGGCTCCAGACGTCATGCTCGAGCGGCGCGACGTTAAGGTCGCCCACGAGAATGGATCGGTCGGAACCGTTGCAGCGCAGGTTGGCGCATTCGCGCATCTCGTCCAGGAACGAGAGCTTGTGCTGGAATTTCGGATTGACCGCGGGGTCGGGAATGTCGCCGCCGGCCGGAACGTAGAAGTTATGCAGCGAGACCGGGTCGCGCAGGCCGGCGCGCTCGCCGAGCGTCACCGACACATGCCGGCAGTCGGTCTTACCGCAGAAATCCTGCTTGCTGGTGGTCTCGAACGGCAGCCGCGAGACGACGACCACGCCGTGATAGCCCTTCTGGCCGTTGAGCGCGACGTGCTCGTAGCCGAGCCGCCGGAAGCGCTTGAGCGGGAAGGCGTCGTCCGGGCACTTGGTCTCCTGCAGGCAGAGGACGTCCGGCCGAGCCGCCTTGATGAACTTGGCGACGAGATCGATGCGCAGCCGCACCGAATTGATGTTCCAGGTGGTGACGGTAAGACGCATGGCTTGCGGACTCATCCTCCGCCCTCATCCTGAGGAGGGCCGCAGACCCGTCTCGAAGGATGGGGCGGCCCCGTGCTTCGAGACGCGTTGCTTTGCAACGCTCCTCAGCATGAGGCCGATCTAGGGCAGTACGTGACGCAGTATCAACACGACAGTGCCCGGGACAAGCCCGGGCACCCGAAGGAAATAGTCAGCCTGTGAATTCTTTCAACGCGCCGTCAGCGGCCGCCGCGATAGTCGGTGTAGTCGATCTTGAACAGGTTCGGGTCCGGGCGCCGGTTGCTGTCGAGATTGGAGACCGCGATCGTGGTGTCGAAGCCCTGCGGGTCGGTCACCACCCATTGCTTCAGCTCGAGCGTCTTGGCGTCGAACATCATCATCAGCCGGCTGGTGCCGATCAGCGCCTGCTTCTCCTCGACCACGATGGAGAGGAACAGTTCGTCGGACGTGACCGCGGTGACGTGGGTGTCGCGCAGGAGGTCGATCTTGTCGGCCAGCAGGAACCGCAGCGGCGTCTGCGACAACGGATAGAGATCCTGGGTCGCCAGCCTGCGGTCGCGCACCACCACCGATGAGCCGTCGGCGATGATGTCGATCGGGCTCGGCGGATCGTATTCGAAACGGACCTTGCCCGGCTTCTGCACATAGAAAGTGCCGCTGGCGCGGCGGCCATCGCCGCCGATCTGCGCAAACGAGCCGGTCATCGTATGCACCCGGGACAGGTAGCTGCTCACCTTGTCCACCAGCGCTTTCTGCTGGGCGTTGAACTCTACGGTGGTGCGCGCCTTCGGCGGCGCGGACGGAGCACCGCCGAGGATCGAGGGCAACCAGGAGCGGACACCGCCACTCGGGGCGGGGGTGGGCGCGGGGGCGGGCTGCTGCGCCTGCGTACCCGGCCGGGCGCTCGGCACGGACGCCGGTGGCGGCGGAACCGCGCCGCCGCGCGGCTGCGGCGCCGGCGTTGGAAGTGGGACTTGCTGGGCCGCGGCTGGAGCCGCCACGACGATCAATCCTGCAAGCACGGTCGAAATAAGCGCGGTCTGGCGACTGCCAGTCATAGTGTTCTGCCCTCTCGCCTAACGCCTAGCCCCTTCGAAGCCCCGTCGTTCCGTTAGCCGCCGCCTGTGGCGAGATCGCGGCTATTTGGGGACTCTAACCGATTCCGGCTGTTGTTGTGGTACGAATCTCACACCCGTTACGTGTCGTTACCGCTAGTGTTCTTCGTTGCCCATCAAAATTTCGCGCTTTCCGGCATGATTCGGCTGCCCGACCACGCCTTCGTTTTCCATCCGTTCCATGATTGACGCGGCGCGATTGTAACCAATCTGCAGCCGGCGCTGGATGTAGCTGGTCGAGGCCTTTTTGTCGCGCAGCACAATCTGCACCGCCTGTTGGTAAAGATCGGTGGCGTCGCCGGTCGCGCCCATGCTGGTGGCGTCGAAGATCGGGTTGCCGTCCTCGTCGACTTCCTCGTCGGGGGTGGTGACCGCTTCGAGATATTGCGGCGTGCCCTGTGACTTCAGGTGCCGCACCACCTTCTCGACCTCCTCGTCCGAAACGAACGGTCCGTGCACGCGGCTGATTCGTCCGCCGCCGGCCATGTAGAGCATGTCGCCCTGGCCGAGGAGCTGCTCGGCGCCCTGCTCGCCCAGGATGGTGCGGCTGTCGATCTTGGAGGTGACCTGGAACGAGATGCGGGTCGGGAAATTGGCCTTGATGGTGCCGGTGATGACGTCGACCGACGGGCGCTGGGTGGCAAGGATCACATGCAGGCCGGCGGCGCGCGCCATCTGCGCGAGCCGCTGCACCGCGCCTTCGATGTCCTTGCCGGCGACCATCATCAGGTCGGCCATCTCGTCCACGATGATGACGATGTAGGGCAACGGCTCGAGGTCGAGCTCCTCGGCCTCGTAGATCGCCTCGCCGCTTTCCTTGTCGTAGCCGGTGTGAACGGTGCGGGAGAGCTTCTCGCCCTTCGACTTCGCCTCTACGACGCGCGCGTTGTAGCCGTCGATGTTGCGCACGCCGAGCTTCGACATCTTCTTGTAGCGCTCTTCCATCTCGCGCACCGCCCATTTGAGCGCGACGATCGCCTTTTTCGGGTCGGTGACGACGGGCGTCAGCAAGTGCGGGATCGCATCGTAGACCGAGAGCTCGAGCATCTTCGGATCGACCATGATCAGCCGGCACTGGTCCGGCGTGAGCCGGTAGAGCAGGCTCAGGATCATGGTGTTGATGGCGACCGACTTGCCGGAGCCGGTGGTGCCGGCGATCAGCAGGTGCGGCATGCGCGTCAGATCGACGATGACGGACTCGCCGCCGATGGTCTTGCCGAGGCAGAGCGGCAGCTTGGCCGAGGTCTCGTTGTAGTCGTCGGCCGCGAGCAATTCGCGCAGATAGACCTTCTCGCGATTCGGGTTGGGCAGCTCGATGCCGATGGCGTTGCGACCTGACACCACCGCGACGCGCGCTGACAGCGCGCTCATGGAGCGGGCGATGTCGTCGGAAAGCCCGATCACGCGTGACGACTT
This sequence comes from uncultured Alphaproteobacteria bacterium, assembly GCA_963785745.1. Lineage (GTDB taxonomy): Bacteria > Pseudomonadota > Alphaproteobacteria > Rhizobiales > Xanthobacteraceae > VAZQ01. The sequence continues at coordinate 311,834 of CAWAWR010000017.1, read as the reverse complement.
GATGCCGGGCGCGGGCTCGAGCTCGTACAGGGTGACGACCGGACCCGGCCGCGCATTGATGATCTCGCCGCGCACGCCGAAGTCGCCGAGCACGCCTTCGAGCGCGGTGGCGTTGGCCTGGATGAGGTCGTTCGAGAGTGTAGTGCGCTCGCCGCGCTTCGGCTGCGACAGCACGTCGAGCGACGGCAGCACGTATTTGCCGCGGCGCTGCGGCTTCGGTGCGGCCGCGCGCGGCTTGCGGCGCGGCGTCTCGTCGTCCTCATCCTCTTCTTCTTCGTCGCCGTCCTCCATCTCGAGCTCGTGCAGGGCGGTCTGGTAGTCGCCGAAGCGCGGCTCGACCCGGCCGTGCGGGCGGTCCGGCGCCGCGCGCAAGCTGTGGCGCTCGCTCGCGCGGCGCTCGCGCCAGCGCGCCAGCCGCGCCCGGAGGCTGAGGAAGCCGTGCGTGAAGAAGCCGAGCGAAAACCAGCTGCCGCGCCGCGGCGCTTCTTCTTCGTCCTGCTCTTCTTCGTCCTCGTCCGCGACCTTGACCTTGCGGCGCCGGCGCGGCTCTTCCACCTCGGCCGGTTCCTCCCAGCCAAAGCCCAGCGTGAGGGCGAGCGCGAGCGACGCGCCGACGCCGGCCGCGACGCCGACGATGAGGCGGGCGATGCCGAGCACGTCGTTGCCCGCGATCCACACCGCGAACCGCAGCAGCGCGTCGCCGATGACGCCGCCGAGCCCGGCCGGCAGCGGCCAGGCCGCGGTGCGCGGAAGGCAGGCGGCAAAGCTCGCGGTGAGCACCACCGCCGCGACCCATGTGAGCAGCCGCAGCCGCTCGCGGTAAAGCGCGCGATGGCCCGCCAGGCGCCAGCCCCAGACCGCGATCGGCAGCACGAGCGCCACCGAAGCAATGCCGAACAACTGCATCATCAGGTCGGCGACGATGGCGCCGGGTACCCCGAGCAGGTTGCGCGCCGGCGCGTTAGTGGCGTGGCTGAGCGACGGGTCCAGCACCGACCACGAGCCGAGCGCCGAGACCAAGAGCATCGCAAACACGATCAGTGCAACGCCGGTCAGTTCGCGCATGCGGCGCCGCAACGCCTCGCGCAGGCTGTCCGAAAGACTGAGGCTGTCAAAACCGCGGTCGATGGCCGACATGTGCGATCCTCAACCCAGTGTGGCGACGAGGCGGTGCAACGCCTCGGCGGTCGTGTCGCGATCCTGCACGATGGCGACGCGGATATAGCCCGCGCCCGGATTGGAGCCGTCGCTCTGCTCGCGCGCGAGGTAGCTGCCGGGAATGACGCGCAGGCCGGCTTCCTTCCAGAGCCGCAGCGTGACCGCTTCGTCGCCGCCATGCGCGGAGACGTCGAGCCACAGCAGGAAACCTCCGGCCGGCCGGCGATAGCCGTAGCGGCCGCCGAGAATCTGGTCGGCGAGATCGAATTTCTGGACGTAAAGCCTGCGGCTCTCCTCGACATGGGCCTCATCGCCATAGGCGACGATGGCGACGCGCTGCGCCGGCACCGGCACTTGCGGCGACGAGACGTTGCGCAGTTCGAGAAAGCGGGCGAGGAATTTACGATCGCCGGCGACGAAGCCGACCCGCAGGCCGGGCAGGTTCGAGCGCTTCGACAGCGACTGGAACACGACCACGTTCTCGAAGTCGCGGCCGGAGTGCTCCAGCATGCTGGGCGGCGGCGCGGTCGTGTAGATCTCGGAATAGCATTCGTCGCTGAACACGATGAACCCGTGCTTGCGCGCAAGCCCGGCGAGCCGCGCGAGATAGGCCGGGCTCGCGACCGAGCCCTGCGGGTTGGCCGGCGAGGCCAGATAGAAGGCGACGGTGCGCGACAAAAGCTCGTCGGTGAGCGAATCGAGGTCGGGCAGGAAGCCGGTCTTGGCGGTCGCCGGCAGGAACACCGCATCGGCATGGGCGGCGACCGCGCCGGCCTCGTAGGCGCCGTAGAACGGATTCGGCATCAGGATCGCGGGGCGGCCGGATCGGCCATTGGCCCAGCGCTCGGCGGCGATACCGGCGAGGAACAGGCCCTCGCGCGAGCCGTTCAGGACCAGTACTTCGGTCGCCGGGTCGACCGGCCGGGGCAGGCTGAACCGCCGCCCGAGCCAGGCCGCGGCAGCGGCACAAAACTCGTCGAGCCCCTTGTTCATGGGGTACTTGCCGAACTCGTCGAGCGAGGCGGCCAGCACTGGGCCAACGAACGACGGCACCCCGTGCTGCGGCTCGCCGACCGCCAGGCTGATCGCGGATTGCCCCGGCGGGATGTCACCCAATAGTTCGCGCAGCCGCACGAACGGCGAGCGCATGGCGAGGGCCCGGTTGGGCGACGGCGGGGACTGGCGTTCGGCGGGGGTCATATACATCGACTAAACGGCGCGCGCGCCGCCGCACAAGGGGTTTTCCTACCATAGGAGCGACCGGGTTAAGGCGCGATTAACCAATGGCGGGTTGACGCCCGGCTCGCCCTCAAGCGACCGATTGAACCAGATCGCCCCGCCGGCGGAGGCTGCGGCGGAAGTCCGCCGTCTGCCGCCAGATCTGGATGCCAAGAACGCTGGCGCAGGCGATCGCGCTGACGACGATCGGGCCGAAGTGGAGCACCACCGCGTCGGCACTGGAGTTCGAATGAATCAGGTACCAGAGGGCGACCCAGACCGCGTCATGAAGGAGAACCACGATGCAGAGGGCGGTTGCGGTTGCGTTCGCCCACCGGGCCGCCACCATGAGCAGGATGCCGGCGATGACGATCAGGAGGCCGGGGGCGAGCATGTCGCCGGCCAGCATGTAAGAGTCCAGCCGCCAGTTCCGGTTCCGGCTCATGAATTCGACGAATATCGACGACAGCCCGAGCCGCGCCAGCCCCATGATCAGGAGGGTCACTGCAAGCCACAACGGGGCGACGCGCGCGGCCTTCGGCTTTGCAGCAGCGGCAGGAACAACGGGTGGCGAGACGGGCTCGACGGTCGGCTGAGCGGGCGATTGCGCGGCTGGTTGCGGGGACGGTTGCGGCGGTGCCGTGTCGGATGCCGGCGGCGGCAGGATCTGCCGCACGCGCGCGCAGAGATTTTCGATCTCGTGTTCCCAGTCCTCAAACAGGTTGATCCACTGCCGGGTCGCCAGCTCGTAAGCGAGCGCCGCGGTGGGAACGACATCTTCAGTGCGGGCGGGGATGACGGCGAGCTTGTTCTGGCTGGCCAGTGCCAGCTCTTTCTTGATCTCGGCCGAATTGTTGGCGTTGTCGGTGAACACCAGGACCATCGCCTTGGCCGATTGAATGGCTTTGACAATGGCTTCCTGAAAGTTGTCGCCCGGCCCGACATTGCGGCTCGCGAGCCAGCAATCGATGCCGCGGCTTTCCAGGGCGGCGCAAATCGCCCTGGCGACTTTCTGGTCCTTGGACGAATGGCTGATGAAGATCGTGCTCATGATCGTGCTCCCTTGAACACGACCCTAGTGTGGGGGCGAGGCGAAGGATGTGACGGCGATCACATAGTCGCGCTTTTTCTGATGCCGTTGGCGGCTACATCGCCCGCTTCACGATCTCGATGACATCCGGCGGCGTCGCGTAGAGTTCGTTGACGAGCTTCTGCAGCTCGGTCCCGGGCACGAGGTCGATGTCCATATTCTGCTTGGCGGCGTCGGCCAGGAACTGCGGGTCCTTCAGCATCGCTTCGAAGGCCTTGCGCAGCTCCTGCACGCGCTCAGGAGGGACGCCGGGCGGCGCGAACATCGGCCACGCGAACACGGCGTCCGACTCCAGGAATTCGATCGCCTTGCGGTCGCGCTCGTTGCGGGCGAACTCGCCGGCCAGCGGCACGCTCGCCATGTCGGGCGCGCGCGTCAGCGCGAACTGCGTCAGGATGTCGAGCTTCTTGTCGCGCAGCCATGGCGCCAGCCGGGTCTTTGCGCTGCCCCAGGAAATGCCGCACCAGCCGTCGACCTCGCGCCGTTCCATGGCAATCGCGATCTCGTTGCCGCCGGGATAGCCGGTCACGATCTTGAAACGTGTGCCGGTAAGCTCGTTGAGGATTTTCGGATAGGTCAGGGTGCGCGAGCCCGGGCCGGATGCGCCGATGACCGCTTCCTTGGTCATGGCATCTTTCATGGTCGGAACGCCGGCCTCGTGCCAGACGCCGCAAATGCTCGGCTCGTTGGCGCGTCCGCCGATCCAATGGAATGTCCGTGCGTCGTATCGCGCCTTGCCGCCGCCGAGCAGCGGATCGATCACCGCGCCGCCGGCGATGAAGCCGAGCCGCGTTCCGTCCTGTGGCGGAGCGTTGGCAAGGCTTGCGGCGGCGACGGCGCTGCCGGCGCCGGGCATGTTCTGCACGATGACGGTCGGATTGCCCGGGAGGTGGCGGCCGTAGTGCCGCGCATAAAGCCGCGCGGTCAGGTCGTAGCCGCCGCCCGCCGTGAACCCGACCACGATGGTCACCTGCTTGCCGCGGAAGAACTCCTGCGCCTGCGACGGCGCGGTTGCGAGGACACCCAGCAGCAGACCGAGGAAGGCCGACAGTTTCTTGATGGAGGACATTGCGGGCATCCGGCTCCCTCTAGGCAAAGCTCATGAATTTTGCGACCTCGCGCATGTCGGCGGCCTTCTCGATGGTCCAGATCACGTCGAAGGCATGCTCGATCTGCGATGCGGTCAGGTACTTCTGCGCCATGCCGCGGAACTTGTCTTCGAGCTCTTTGTCGCTGAGGTAGTCGACCAGGGCGTCGCAATACAGCCGGAAGCTGCGGCCGTCGGTCGTCGTGATCTCGCTGATGCCGCCGCGGCCGCGGGCCGGCAGTTCCGGATCGTGGCGCACGTCGATCTTCTCGATCAGCTCGAGGATGACCGGATCGCTGAAGTGACGGGGGTCGGACGAATCCGGACCGAAATGACGCTCCTTGATCGCGAACGCGGTCGCATAGAACGCGCTGTGGTCGGCGGTCTCGGCGTTGCGCGGATATTTCTTGGCGATCGCGGTCGTGTGCCGCGCCTCGCGAGCACTCGCGCCGATCTTCACCGACGCGATATCGGACGGCTTCAGGTCGTGCTCGATCACGAGGTTGATGGTGGCGTGCAGATAGCCTTGCGTGCTGCCGTTGGCGCAGAGCCGCTTGTAGCGGGTATCGCGGATCTTCCAGCCGCCGAAATTGGTGAGCGCATCGAGGTCGAGATCGCCGCGTAGGATGCCGTCGCGATAGCCGCCGTCGCCTTCGACCACGCGGAGCGGCCCGGTCATTCCCTCCTTGGCCAGCATGCAGGCGACCAGCGCGTCGCGCGTGATCTGGCCGAAGCGGAGATTCTTGGCCATCGAGTTCTCTTCCTTGTCGGCATCGAGAATGCCGAGCGGCACGCCGCGGCCGGCGCAGATCGCGGTCGCATGCGCGATCTGTGCCTCGGTCAGGCCCATGAGCTTGCCGATCGCGGGCGGCATGCTGAGCCCGCCGCGGGCATCGGTCGACCAGCCGTGCTTGTCGTAGGCGGAGGGGCCACCGGGCGCGGCCATGACGACGCGGGCGCCAAGCTCGTAGGACAGCACCAGCGCCGTGAGCAGGTCGCGGCCGGACAGCCCGTCGCGCTCGCACACGGCGAACAATGCCGGGATCGCTTCTTCGTTATGATTGCCGCCGCCGACGTCGTTGAATTCGAGGAACCGCATCATGAAGCAATTGACCAGCGTCGCGCTGGCGATGCCGGTGCGCAGCCCCGAGCCGAACACGGTGGCCTCCGCCGGGCCTCCGAGTGCACGGGCGACCGCTTCGCAGGCGGCGCGGCCGGGCGCGACATAGCCGCCGATGGCGCAGCCGAGGCCGTCGAGCAGGCTGCGTCTGGCGTGGTGGACGACGTCGTCGGGCAGATCTTCGAACCGCAGCCCCAGCGCGTAGCGGGCGAACTGATGCGCGACGCTGGCGCGATACTGCTGATCGAGGTCGTCCCAGGTGCGTTGTTGTGCCGACGTCATTGTTGTTTCACGCGCGGTTATGGAGGACCGGCGAGTTTTCCAGAACTCCGGGGGCAAGACAAATCGCGCGGTGCCGCCCGCAAACCCCAAAAAGCGGAAGGCCCCGGATTGCTCCGGGGCCTCGCACAGAAGCGAAAGGTGTTTTGTGCTTAGTAGCGCGCGACCACCGGTCCGCCGCCGAAGCGGTAATTGATGCCGACTTTGACCAGTTGGATCTGTTGGTCGATGTTGATGGTTTCGCACGCGGGACCATTGCAGAAGCTGGTGTCCCGATTGCCGAAGTTCATGTAGTTGTATTCGATCTTCATCGACCAGTTGCCGGTGAAGGCGTATTCGAGACCGCCGCCGACCATCCAACCCCAACGCAAGTCATCGTCGGCGGTCAGGATATCCGTGCCGTTCACGCTGATCCGGTATTTGTCGTGGGCGAAGGCTGCGCCGCCCTTCACGAACACCAAGGTGCGGTCGAAGGTGTAGCCCAGCCGTCCAGCGATCGTGCCGAGGAAGTCCACGTTGGTGTGGAAGCCGAACGTGTTGACGCCGGCGACGAAGGGCAGGGTGAAGTTGAAGCTGTGTGAACCGTCAAGATCGGCCCAGCTGAACTGACCTTCGATGCCGAGCACGACGCGGCCAGTCTGGTAGTTGCACCCGACCTGTCCGCCGACGAGCCAGCCATCGATGTTGTGGTCGCCGTTGGCGATCGGGAACGCGTTCCAGGTCCAGTCCTTCTCGCCCCAGGCATATCCGCCGTGGGCGCCGATGTAGCATCCGGTCCAGTTGAACGCGGCAACGACCACCGGCGCCGGCGCTTTGACCGGCATGCGCGCGGGCAAATCTGCGGCGGCGGCCTGCAACGCGCTGAAGGCAAGGACAGCAGCGCCCAATGCGCTTGCCAGGACTTTATTCATGAGTAACCCCCGTGACATGTGCGGCGCGCAACGCCGCGTCGGGGAATATCTTGGTATGAACCTACCTGTGGGAACTAGTGCAGCCACGCCACACAGTTCCAGATCCTTGCCGGAAGTGCCTATTAGCTGGCGGTAATCCACAGGCTTGCGGGGGTGCGGCCCAAAAAGTGAGGGGCCCTGGATTGCGCCAGGGCCCCCCGACGGCAAGGGCGGTGCCGGGTATCCGCCCTAACCGTATTGCTTGTGTCTGTGCGGACTACATCGTGTAGGCGCGTTCGCCGTGGTCGCTGAGGTCGAGACCTTCGCGCTCCTGCTCGACCGAGACCCGCAGGCCGACCAGGATGTCCACCACCTTGTAGATGATGAAGGAGCCGACGCCGCACCACACCAGTGTCAGCAGCACGCCCTTGATCTGATTGATCACCTGCGTGCCGAACTCGTAGTCGGCGATCTTGGGTCCGCCGGCGGCGGCGTAGTCCATGATGCCGGAGCCACCGAGCGCGGGGTTCACCAGGATGCCGGTGAGGATCGCGCCGATGATGCCGCCGATGCAGTGGATGCCGAACACGTCGAGCGCGTCGTCGTAGCCGAGCATGTTCTTGATGGTGGTGCAGAAGAACAGGCACACCACGCCGGCGATCAAGCCGAGCACGATCGCGCCCATCGGTCCTGAGAAGCCCGCGGCCGGAGTGATGGCGACGAGGCCGGCGATCGCGCCCGACAACGCGCCGAGCAGCGAGGCTTTGCCCTTCAACAGCCATTCCGTGAACATCCACGACAGCGCTGCCGCGGCGGTGGCGACGAAGGTGTTGATCATCGCGATGCCCGCGGCAGCGCCGGTGGCTTCGAGCGCTGAACCGGCGTTGAAGCCGAACCAGCCGACCCAGAGCAACGCAGCGCCGATCATGGTCATGACCAGCGAATGGGGAGGCATCAGTTCCTTGCCGTAGCCGGTGCGACGACCGACCATGATCGCGCCGATCAGGCCGGCGAGTCCGGCATTGATGTGCACCACGGTGCCGCCCGCGAAGTCGATGGCGCCCCAGGAGAAGATCAGTCCGGAGTCGGCATTGACCGCGTCGAGTTTAGCTTGCAGCTCCGCCTTGTTGGCGTCGGTCGCAGCAGCCAGCGCCTTGGCGGCTTCGGCGATCGCGTCCGGGCCGGCCCAGTACCAGACCATGTGCGCGATCGGGAAGTAGACGAAGGTTACCCAGAGCGGGATGAACAGCGCCACCGCGGAGAACTTCATGCGCTCCGCGAACGCGCCGACGATCAGCGCCGGCGTGATCGCCGCGAACGTCATCTGGAAGCAGATGTAGATGATCTCGGAGAGCGGGACGCCGACCGAGAAGGTGGCCGCCGGCGACTTGCCGGTGACGCCTTTGAGGAACAGCTTGTCGAAGCCGCCGATGATCGACGTGCCGCCGGTGAAGGTGAGGCTGTAGCCGTAGATCACCCAGATCAGCATCACGATGCAGACCGTGTAGAAGACATGGGTGAGCACTGACAGCGCGTTCTTGGGACGAACAAGGCCGGCATAGAACAGAGCGAGGCCCGGGATCGTCATCAGCAGGACGAGGATGGTGGACGTCATCATCCAGGCAGCGTCACCCTTGTTGAAATTGGGTGGCGGCGCGGCCGGCGCCGCCGCTTCTTCGGCGAGGCCGGGGACAGTAAGCAGGAACGCGGCGCCGGTGAGGGCAAGTGCCGCCAGTCCCGCGCGAGTGAGTGTCTTTTGCATCGTGGTCAACTCCTTGAGCTATGATGCGCGGGTTTAGAGCGCGGCGACGTCGCTCTCGCCGGTGCGGATGCGCACCGCTGCTTCGAGCGGAATGATGAAGATTTTGCCGTCGCCGATCTGGCCGGTCTTGGCGGAGCCCGTGATCGCCTCGACGGTCTTGTCCACCTGGTCGGACGCGACCGCGACTTCGATCTTGATCTTGGGCAGGAAGCTCACGGCATATTCCGCGCCGCGATAGATTTCAGTGTGACCCTTCTGACGCCCATACCCCTTCACTTCGGTCACGGTCATCCCGTGCACGCCGATCGCGGTCAGAGCGTCGCGGACCTCATCGAGCTTGAAAGGCTTGATAATGGCCATGACGATTTTCATGGATGCAATCCCCGCTTGAGCCCGGCCCTGCGGTGCGCAGGTGTGGGCGGCTCACCATCGCCTCGCCGCACGAAAGTGAACCCCCCGCGGGCAACGCGGGGAGTTGCGAATCAAGCCCCGTGCCAGTTCGACGGACGGAGGCTAAGCAACTGGCAGATCGAATGATTCTTGTGCCAGCCCCGCAGAACTACGGCCGAGCTATGGCGTGCCGCTCAATCGCACGCCAAGTCTGCCTATTTTTTGGGCGATCCCAATTCACAGTCACACGGGGTGCTTAGGGCGTATGCACGGCCTGTTTTCGGCCGCGTTTTTTGCACCCGCGGAACGTTCTCGAACGCTCGCTGTCGGGGTCGAAAGCGCCAACCTGTGATGGTCGTCACAGCCCGCCGCCGGGAGGTTCCGTAGGTATCCCGTGACGGCCCGATGGCGGGCTTGAAGTGTGGGAGCACTTTAGATGGCTACTCTTTCCAAGGCACTCCTGGCTCCCGGCGTGGAATCGCCGGAACTGCCGGCCGGCCTCTACATCAACGGAACGAATTTCAACGACACGCTGTTCGGAACGAACTTCGCCGATGAGATCCACGGCGGGAACGGCGCTGATGTTCTCTTCGGCTATGGCGGCAACGATTTCCTTTTCGGTGACGCCGGCAACGACACGCTGATCGGCGGCGCGGGCGCCGACGCCCTCAACGGCGGCGAAGGCTACGACACCGCAAGCTACGCGTCCGCGGCCGGCTCGGTTTACGTCAATCTGGCGGCCAATGTCGGCGCCTTCGGCGATGCGCAGGGCGACACGTTCGTGAGCATCGAACGAGTTGTCGGCTCGAACTTCACCGACGTGCTGATGGCGAGCGACGCCGGCATCGTGCTCGAAGGCGGCGGCGGCGACGACTACCTGATGGGCGGTGCCGGGTTCGATGTTCTCAACGGCGGCACCGGCGCCGATGTGCTGACAGGAGGCGGCAGTTGGGATGTGCTGACCGGCGGCGCCGGCGCCGATCACTTCGTGTTCACGTCGGGCGTCGGTCCTGACCTCATCACTGACTTTCAGCAGGGCATCGACAAGATCGTCCTGGATGGATTCGGCACTCGCCTCAGCGGTCCGTTTGGCTTGGACGGCGAGCTCGAACGCGGGACCGAAGCGCCTGTTTGGCAAGGTGGTCACGGCCCCCCGCGTCCCATCGACAGGGTGTTCTTCGACACCGACGATCATATCCTCTATCAGATCAACCACTTTGGTCCTCCGACCATGTTGGCCACGTTCTCGACCGACATCCAGCTCCAGACCAGCGACTTCCTCCTCGTCTGAGCGCGGTGTTCTGAACCAAAGACAGTCCATCCCCGGCCAATCGGCCGGGGATTCTGGTTTGCGCCATCCGCTTCGTAGTGGAGATGAAGCGCGCATCGACGCGCACCGGCGCCTGGTCGAACGAAGCCGCCAATCTGTGATGCCGGTCACTGCGCCCATCAGGTGCGCCCCATAGACCTCGCGCGCGAGCCCGATGGCGGGCTTAAAGTGCGGGAGCACACCAATGGCTACTCTGTCGAAATCACTGTTGTTGCAGGGCCTGGGTCTCGATCCGATCGAACCGGCGGGCCTCGACATCACCGGCACCAACGTCAACGACACGCTGTTCGGAACGACCAATGCCGACCAGATCCATGGCTTGAATGGCGCGGATGTTCTGTTCGGCTACGGCGGCAACGACGTCCTGTTCGGCGATGCCGGCAACGACACGCTGATCGGCGGCGCCGGCGCCGACGTCCTCAACGGCGGCGAAGGCATCGATACCGCGAGCTACGCGTCGGCGGCCGGCTCGGTCTATGTCAATCTCGCAGCCAACACCGCCGCCTATGGCGATGCCCAGGGCGACACGTTCAGCAGCATCGAAAGAGTCGTGGGGTCGAACTACGGCGACATGCTGGTGGCGAATGACGCCGGCGTCGGGCTCGAAGGCGGCGGCGGCCGCGACTTTCTGATCGGCGGCGCCGGGCGCGATGTTCTCAACGGCGGCGTCGGCGACGATACGCTGGAAGGCGGTGGCGGAAACGACGTGTTGACCGGCGGCGCCGGCGCCGATCAATTCGTCTTCAACGCAGGCGATGGCTACGACACGGTCATCGACTTCCAGCCGGGCGTCGACAAGATTGTGGTCGGCGATGATTTCCGAACCTTCCACCACGGCGTCTTCGGCTTCGACGGCGAGCTCTGGACGGGATCCGAGGTCCCGTCAGGATGGGGTGACGGCGGCCCGGAATCGTTCTTCTACAACACCCACAACCACGTGCTCTACTATGCCGTGGCGGGGGATCCCTCTGGTCCAATTTTTGCTCCGCTGGCGACGTTCGGCTTCAACGTGGCGCTGCAGACGAGCGACTTCATCCTCGCGTGAATGACGCGGAGATCCCGGCATGAAAAAATCCCCGGCCGTGACGGCCGGGGATTTGTTTTGTTCGAACGAGCGCTCGAAATCTATTGCAGCGCTTCGCCGTGCTGGGTGACGTCGAGCCCTTCGATCTCGCTCTGCTGCGAGACCCGGAGCGGCACCATAAGCTCGATCACCTTGAGGATGATGAAGGTCGCGACACCCGACCAGACCGCGGTGACGCCGATGCCATAGAGCTGGATCAGAATCTGGCCGCTATTGCCTTCGAGCAGGCCGGCCGTTCCCGGTGTCCCGGGCGCGTCCGACAATGCGGCGACTGCGAACACGCCGCACAGCAAGGTGCCGAGCGCTCCGCCGACACCGTGGATGCCGAACACGTCAAGCGAGTCGTCGTAGTTGAGCTTCTGCTTGAGCCAGGTGCAGGCCCAGTAGCAGATCGAGCCGGCGAGCAGGCCGACGATCAGCGCGTGCCACGGCAGGATGAAGCCGGAGGCCGGCGTGATGGTGCCGAGCCCGGCGATCGCGCCGGAGATCATGCCGAGCACCGACGGCTTGCCGCGCGTCCACCATTCGATCGCCATCCAGGTCAGCGCACCCACGGCGGCGGCGAGATGGGTCGCCACGATCGCGAATGCCGCGCGCGACCCGGCGCCGAGCGCCGAGCCGCCGTTGAAGCCGAACCAGCCGACCCAAAGCAGCCCGGTGCCGATCACCGCCAGCGAGAGATTGTGGGGTGAGAAGTTGTCGCTGCCGTAACCGTAGCGATTGCCGACCACGTAGGCGGCGACCAGTCCGGCGATGCCGGCGTTGAGATGCACCACGGTGCCGCCGGCGAAGTCGAGCAGGCCCGCCGTCTGCAGGAAGCCGCCGCCCCAGACCCAATGTGCGATCGGCACGTAGACGATCATCATCCAGAGGATCGCGAACCAGACGAAGGCGGAGAACCGCATCCGGTCCGCCACCGAGCCCGCGACCAGCGCGACGGTGATGATCGCGAACGTCATCTGGTACATCATGAACAGCATTTCCGGGATGGTCTTGGCGGCCGAATGTACCGTCTCCATGCCGATGCCGTGCAGGAACAGCCGGTCGAGATTGCCGAGCACCGTTCCCTCGCTGCCGAAGGCGAGCGAGTAGCCGATGACCGCCCACAGCACCGAGCAGAGCGCGGCGCAGAGCAGGCTCTGCGCCATGGTGGCCAGCACGTTCTTCTTGCGAACCATGCCGCAATAGAACAGCGCCAGTCCCGGAATCGTCATCATCAGCACCAGCGCGGTCGCCGAGATCATCCAGGCCGTGTCGGCCGCGTCGATCTTCGGTGGCGGTGCGGTTTCGGCGAACGCCGGCATGGCGCAGCCGAGCGCAATGGAAAATGCAGCCATGCCGCCAAACGTGCGGATAGGCGACGCCTTCATCGTCATGGTTTCCCCCCTTGGCAGGACGCCGTCGTTGGCGTCGCAGCGTTTCGAACGCGCAGGTTCCCCGCCCGCGCGCTGTCGTTTGGTCTAGAGCGCGTCCGTGTCGGTCTCGCCGGTGCGGATACGCACCGCCCGTTCGATCCCGTGCACGAAAATCTTGCCGTCGCCGATCTGGCCGGTCTTGGCGGAATTGGAAATCGCCTCCACGACCTTCTCGACCTGGTTGTCGTCGATCGCGACGTCGAGGCGCACCTTCGGCAGGAAATTCACGGCGTATTCAGCGCCGCGATAAATTTCCTTGTGCCCCTTCTGCCGGCCGTAACCCTTGACCTCGGCGACCGTCATGCCCTGCACGCCGATCCCGGTGAGCGCGTCGCGAACGTCTTCGAGCTTGAACGGTTTGATGATGGCGATGACCAGTTTCATGGATCGTCCCGCGATGAGGCGGCCCGGCGAGCCGCGGATACAGAACCTCATAACTGGCGGGGAACCGCGAAGTCCGCGCGCCCCGCGCAGTGAGCACGATATCGGCAATGCGGACAAAGATTAAGCGGGTCGCTGCCGATTTCACGAGCGGGCGTGCCGGGGCTGTGGGCAAATTAGGGAAGTAGAGCTGACCTATTGGTTCCCAATGGGGAACTCACAGGTGAGCGTCGCTAAAATTTATAGTCAATCAAATATTGGTTGTTTCGCGTGCGTGACACGGTTTAATCCTACCTTGCACGTCCTGGGAGGATGCGCGCGCAACGTCGATCCTGGCGGTCATTCGTGGCCGGTGGAGAAAGAGGTCGTGCGCCGGTTGCAATGTCATGGGGTCAATTCGCCCGGCCATGTTCGACGGTGTCGTTCGTCGCTTTTTTGAAGCGGCGGCGGTTCCGGATCTCTGGCCGCAAGCTCTGCATGAGCTCGCGCTCGCCTGCGGAGCACCCGCCGCGACCGCGCTTCCGATCAGCGGCCTCACACCCGCGACGGTTCTGGTGTCAAGGAACGGCGCCGGCATTATTGAAGAAGGCGTGCGGGGCGGATGGTTTGCACCCGAACGCAACACGCGCATGGCGCGGTGCATGGCGCTCGTTCAACGCGGCCGCCGCGGCATCATCACCCAGCAGGATGCCTACAGTGTGGAAGAGCTCGCACGCGATCCCTTCCAGCACGAGTACATCCTGCCGAGCGGCTACTCCACTTTTTGCGGCGCGATCCTGGCGGAAGCGCCCGGCCTTGCGCTTCCGGTGTCGATCGAACGGGCGATCGGCCAAGACCCCTTCATGCAGGACGAGGTTGCTCTGATGAACGAGCTGTTCACGCATCTGCGCGCCGCCGGCGACTTCGCCATCCAGGTTGGAATGGCATCGACGCAGCGGATCGCCGATGCGTTCTCGATGGCGGGTCATCCCGTCGCGCTGCTCGGCCGGGACGGCAGCGTCATTCACATGAACGCGCGCTTCGAGCGGCTGATCGGCGACGGCATATTGGTGAAGGGGGGCCGCCTTGGTTCCTGGCAACCGGATGCCGATCGCGGCCTGGAGATCGCGATCAGTCGCGCCGTCCGGTACGAGGGGACCAAGCACGGGCCGCTGGCATCGGTGGTGCTCCCGAGACGGGATGGGCTGCGCCCGCTGGTGGCCCAGGTGGTGCCGGTTGTCGGCATGGCGCATGACGTTCTGCACCTAGTTGCCGCCATGGTTACCGTGACGGATTTCGAAGCCGCGGGGATGGAACCGGCGCAAGCGGTGCTGGAACAGGCGTTCGGACTGACGCCGGCCGAGGCGCGGCTGGCCTCGCAGATCGCGGCGGGAAAGACGCTCGCCGACATCGCTTTGCAGGAAGGCAGCGCGCGCGAAACCTTGCGAAGCCGCCTGAAATCGGTGTTCGACAAGACCGGAACCGGCCGGCAGGCGGAACTCACGTTGCTGCTGTCAAAAATCGCCCCTCGCTAGGGATACGGAAGTACTGACGCACCCGTTTGGGTGTTGTGACGCCCTCTCCCCTCAGAAATATCCGACGCGGGGATACGTCAAAAAATTTCCAGAGAGAGGGCGTCATGGCAACCATCACCGGAAGCGACGGCAGCAATATCCTTATCGGCACCAATGCTGGCGACGTCATAAACGCCAAAGGCGGAAACGACATCGTCCTTGGTGGCAACGGTAACGACACCATCGACGGCGGTTCCGGCAATGACGCGCTCTCCGGCGGGAAGGGCAACGACACGATCCTCGGCGGCTCCGGCACCGACCTGATCTCCGGCGACGACGGCAACGACACCCTCGATGGCGGCTCCGGCACCGACATTGTGCTCGGGGGCAACGGCAACGATCTTCTCATTCATCGTGTTTCCGAAAACGGCGCGAGCTACGACGTCTACGACGGCGGCAACGGCCAGGACACGCTGCGGCTGGTCGTCACCCAAGCGGTGTTCAATTCGTCCGCGTTCCAGGCCGACCTTGCCCAGCTGCAGGCCAAGCTCGCCCACGGCAGCGCGTCGGACTTCCTGGAAAGCATCAATCTGCTGGTGACGTCGATCGAACAGCTCGTGGTGGTCGTCGAGGGCGGCGGCGCCAATCAGGCTCCGACGGCGGTCAACGACACGGTCTCGGCTTCGGAAGACACGTCACTCACGATCACCGCCGCGTCGCTGCTTGCCAACGACACCGATCCCAATGTGGGCGACAGCAAGACGCTCTTCTCCGTACAAAACCCACAAAACGGAACGGTGTCGATCGTTGGCGGGAACGTCGTGTTCGTTCCGACCCTGAACTTCTCCGGCGCCGCCAGCTTCACCTATACGATAAAGGACGCCGCCGGCGCGATGTCGACCGCGACCGTCACGGTGAATGTCGCCGCGGTTGCGGATGCGCCGACATTGAACGTGGCGGCCGCCTCCGGCGCCGAGGACAACGCGATCACGCTGAATATCTCGGGCAGCGTCAACGACGCCTCCGAAACGATCAGCTTTGTGATCTCCGGCGTGCCCCCGGGCGCGACCCTCAGTCAGGGCACTCTCAATCCCAACGGCACCTGGACTCTGACCAGCGGCCAGCTTTTGGGCCTGACACTGACGCCGCCGGCGAATTTCTCCGGCGAGATCACGCTGAGCGTCACCGCGACCAGCACGGAGCCGTCGAATGGCGACACCGAGAGTGTCACCACCAACCTGACGGTCACCGTGCTCCCGGATGCGGACACACCTGCCGTCACCGTCGCCGCCGGAGGCGCCTCCGGCGTCGCCGACGCGCAGATCTCGCTGCCGATCACGGCCACGCTGACCGACCTTGACGATCGGAGACGCTGTCGATCGAGATTGACGGCGTGCCTAGCAGCTATGAGCTGAGCGCCGGCGTGCGCATGGAGGACGGCAGTTGGCTGCTGGCGGCCGCCGACCTGCCCGGCCTGGCGATGGTCCCGGTGAACCCGGCGGGCGGCGCGAGCGGCGATTTCAGCCTGCAGATCACGGTGACGTCGACCGACGGCACCGACACGGCGACGGCTTCGACGACAATGGACGTGTCGATCGAGGCGCCCGCGACCGCGCTCAGCGGCCGTATCGTCGACGGTTACATTGCCGGCGCGACCGTCTTTGCCGACAGCGACAACGACGGCGTGCTCGACGTTGCGGAAGATCTCAACAACAACTCCATTCTCGATGAAGGCGAGGATGTCGACGGCGACGGCACGCTCGACAGCGCCGAGGCATTCACGACGTCGGCGGCTGACGGCTCGTTCACGCTGGTCGGCGGCTCCGGGCCATTGGTGATGTTCGGCGGCATCGACGTTTCGACCGGGCACGAATTCCAGGGTGTGATGCGCGCGCCGGAAGGCTCGACGGTGGTTACGCCGCTGACGACGCTGATCAGTGCGTTGATCGAGGCAACGGCGAACGATGCGGTACCGCTGAATGTTGCGACCGCGCAGGCCGCATTGGCCGCGGCCTTTGGCTTGCTGCCGGGAATCGATCTCACGAATTTTGACCCGGTGGCGGAAATCCAGGACGGCACGGCTGGCGCGGCGGCAGTGCTCGGTGCGGCTGTGCAGGTTCAGGCCACCATCACGCAGGTCGCCGCCGCGGTTGGTGGTGAGGGGGCGCTCGAGTCAGTTCTCGGCGCAGTCACCGACGCGATTCTCGACGCCACCGGCGAAGTCGACCTGGCGAATGCCGCGACGCTGACGGAGATCGTCACCGCTGTTGTCCCCGCAGGCACGCTTCTGGGTGTCATCGAAGCAGTGAGCGAGGTCGTGAGCGCCGCCAACGCGAGCGTCGATGCAGCGCTGGCGACACCCGGAGGGGGCGTGGCACTGTTGGAGGCGGTTGCCCAATCGGCGCAGGTCGCCCTCGGCGCGACCACCGAGGCGCTGGCCGACGCCGGCCTCAATGCCACCGAACTGGAAACGGTCGTCGAGGATTTCACCGGCGACGCGCTGGACGAGGCGATTGAAGAAGCACCGGTCGGCGACGTCGACGGCGATGAGGTCGGAACGATCGGAAACAATACCTTGACCGGTACGGCGGTTGCCGACGTCATCGATGGCCTCGATGGCGACGACGTCGATCAGCGGTCTTGGTGGCGACGATCTGCTTTACGGCGGCGCCGGCGTGGATCGGCTCGACGGCGGCGAGGGCAACGACACCCTGAACGGTGGTGCCGGCAACAACGACATTCTCATTGGCGGCGCCGGCGCCGACATCCTGGACGGCAGCGACGGCTTCGACTTCGCGTCGTACCGGACCTCGACAGCCGGCCTGAGGGCCGACCTGGTGATGCTCGCGACCAACACCGGGGACGCGGCCGGCGACACCTACGTATCGATCGAGCGGCTGGAAGGCAGCGCCTTCAACGATATCCTGCGCGGTGATGACAACAACAACTTCCTCGAGGGCGGCGCCGGTGCTGACGATCTGCGGGGCCGCGGCGGCTTCGATATGGCGTCTTACATCTTTGCCGCCAGCGGCGTGACTGCGAGCCTGGCGAACCCCGCCGCCAATACCGGCGACGCTGCCGGCGATACCTACTTGGAGATCGAGGGGCTCGTTGGGTCCGCCTTTGCCGACACGCTGACCGGTGACGCCAGCGGCAATGCGCTCCGCGGCAACGACGGCGCCGACGTCCTCGATGGCGGCTTCGGCAGCGATATGGCCGAATATACCAATTCCGCCGTCGGGGTGACGGCCGACCTCGGCAACTCGGCCAACAACACCGGACACGCCGCCGGCGACACCTACATCTCGATCGAGAACCTGCGCGGCTCCAACAACGGCGCCGACACGTTGCGAGGCAACGGCGGCAACAACGTCCTCGAAGGCGCCAACGGCAACTTTGCCGATACTCTCGACGGCGCCGGCGGGTTTGATACCGCGTCCTATTCCATCGCACTGACCGGCGTGACGGCAAGCCTTGCCAACCCGACGGCCAACACCGGCGACGCCGCCGGCGACGTCTACATTTCGATCGAAGGGCTGCAAGGGTCGAACTTCAACGACGTGCTCACCGGCGACGACAACAACAATACCCTGTCGGGCGGCAACGGTAGCGACACGCTCAGCGGCGGGCTCGGTAACGACACGTTGTTCGGCGGCGACGGCAACAACGACGTGCTGATCGGCGGCGCTGGCGCGGATGTGAACGACGGCGGCAACGGCAACGACTTTGCGTCGTACCAGACCTCGGCCGTCGCCCTGACGGTGGACCTGCTGACCACCTCAAATAACACCGGCGACGCGGTCGGCGACACTTACGTGTCGATCGAGCGTCTCATCGGCAGCGCTTTCGACGACACGCTGCGCGGTGACAACAACAACAACTTCCTGGAAGGCGGGCAGGGCGCCGATGTGCTCGACGGCCAAGGCGGAGGCGACTACGCGTCCTACATCTTTGCCACCCTTGGGGTGACGGCCAGCATCGCGAACCAGGCGGTCAATGCCGGCGAAGCCGCCGGCGACACCTACATTTCGATCGAGAACCTGGCGGGTTCAAATTTCGCCGACACGCTGCTTGGCAACAGCTTCAACAACGTTCTCCGCGGTAACGACGGCGCGGACGCGCTCGATGGCAGCGGCGGTACCGATTGGGCCGAATATATCGGCGCGGCGTCCGGCGTCACGGCGGACCTCGGCAATTCGGCCAACAACACCGGCTATGCCGCGGGCGATACGTACATCTCGATTGAGAATCTGCGCGGCTCCAACACCGCCGGCGACACGCTGCGCGGCGACGGCCTCCAGAATTTCCTGGAAGGCGGCCAAGGCAATTTCGTGGACGTGCTCGACGGCGCCGGCGGTAACGACTTTGCGGCGTACGGCGGTGCGACGGCCGCTGTGACGGCGAGCCTCACTGCCCCCTCCACCAACACCGGCGATGCGCAGGGCGACATTTACATCGAGATCGAAGGTCTTCAGGGCTCGAATTTCAACGACACGTTGACCGGTGACGGCAACAACAACTTCCTGATCGGTGGTGGCGGCGCCGATGTGCTCGACGGCGGGCTTGGCATCGATCAGGCGGAATATCGCTTCGCGACGACTGGGATTATCGGCCGACCTGGCGAATTCCGCCGCCAATACCGGCGAGGCCGTTGGCGACACCTACATCTCGATTGAGAACCTCCGTGGTTCCAACAACAACGACATTCTGCGCGGCGATGACAACAACAACTCCCTGCGCGGCACCGGCGGCGCTGACGTGCTTGACGGTCGCGGCGGCATCGACACCGCCGACTACTTCATGCACACCACCACCCTTGTCGCGGATCTCTTCGCGCCGGGCGGCAACACCGGCGAGGCCGCCGGCGACACCTATATCTCTATCGAGAACATCCGGGGCGGTCTGGTCAACGATACGCTGCGCGGCGATAACGGCGCCAACCAGCTCGATGGTCAGGGTGGCAACGACACGCTGGTCGGCCGCGGCGGCGACGACGTCCTGATCGGTGGTGCCGGTGCGGACACGGTCGTCTACGCCACGGGCGGCGGCGCCGACACCGTCAACGACTTCAATCATGGCGACGGCGACCTGATCGACCTGACCGGCGTTGCCGGCGTCCACGAACTGGCGGACGTGCTGGCGCTCGCGACCCAGGACGGGCCAAATACGGTGATCGACTTCGGCGGTGGCGATACGCTGACGCTGCTGAATGTGGACAAAAATACGTTGGTGGGCGGCGACTTTGTCTTCACGCCGGATCCCAATCAGGCTCCCACTGCGGTCACCTTCGACAACGCAGCGACAGAGATCGATGAGAACTCCGACGTCAGCGGCGGCATCACCGTCGCCGACATCGTTGTGACTGATGATGCATTTGGAACCGAAACGCTATCGCTGAGCGGCGCCGACGCTGCATTCTTCGAGATCGTCGGAAACCAGCTGCGCTATATCGGACCGTCGCCCGACTTCGAGGCTAAATCGTCCTATTCGGTGACAGTAAATGCCGATGATGCGACGGTGGGCGGGCCGGTCGATGCCTTCGAGACCTTCACGCTGAACATTATCAATGTGTCCGGCAACTTCGTCGGCGACAACGATGTCAACAACATCGCCGGCACGACAGAAGAAGACACCATCCAGGCCCTTGGCGCCAACGATACGCTGCAGGGACTTGCTGGCAACGACACGCTGGACGGCGGCACCGGCAGCGATCGCGCGGTGTACTCCGACGCCACCGGTGGCATCACCGTCAATATGGCAGCCGGCACGGTCAATGGAGCTGGCGTGGGCTCGGACACGCTGATCGCGATCGAGCAAATCACCGGCAGCAACCATGTCGATACCTACGATGCCACCGGCTACATCGGGGCGGACCTCTCGCCCGGAACATCCGCCCGGCTAAACGAATTCCAAGGCTTGGCCGGCAACGACACTGTCACCGGCAATGGTACGACCCGCATCTCCTACGTCAGCGCCACCGGCGGGGTCACGGTCGATATCGCGGCCGGCAGCGCGACCGGAGATGCGTCGGTCGACACCGATAGCTTCACCGGCGTGCGCAGCGTCCGCGGCTCGAATTTCGCCGACACCATCTTCGGCAGTGACAATACGGCCGGCGCTCCCGAGGTCTTCGAGGGCCGGGGTGGCGACGACTTCATCGATGGCCGCGGCGGCGGTGATCGGGTTCAGTACAACTTCGATGCGACCAGCGCCGGCATCCGCGTGAACATGACGAACGGCGTCGTGGTCGGCGACGCCGCCATCGGAACCGATACGCTGCGCTCGGTGGAGAACATCCGCGGCACCGACTTCGCCGATGTGTATGTGGCGACCGGCTTTGGCACCGGCGGCGTCAATATCGGCAACCAAGGCACCAGCAACGAGTTCGAAGGCGAGGGCGGTAACGACTTCATCACCGGTAACGGCAGCACCCGTGTGAGCTATCTCCACGCGCTCGCGGGTGTGACCGTGGATATGAGCACGACGGTCGTGGGATCAGGGACGGCCTTTGGAACCGACGCGGGCGACGTTGCCGGCGTGGGCGTCGATAGTTTCACGCAGGTGAGCGCGATCCGCGGGTCGACCTTCAACGACACGTTGCGAGGATCGAACAATGGGGCGGGAACCACCGAATTCTTCGAAGGGTTCGGCGGCGACGATTTCATCGACGGCCGTGGCGGCTTCGACGTGGCGCGCTACGACAACCTGGTCGACGAGATCGCTGGCCCGAACGGCATCACCGTTGACATGGCAGATGGCACGGTGACCGGGATCGACGCCGCGGCAACCGCGATCTTCGGGAACGACACCCTGCGCAGGGTCGAGGGCATCCGCGGCAGCGACGTCAACGACGCCTACGACGCCACCGGGTTTGGCGTCGTCGGCGCCCTCAATATCGGCAGCAACGGCACCCTCAATGAATTCGAGGGCGTGGCCGGCAACGACAGCATCATCGGCAATGGCAACACGCGCATCAGCTACAGCAGCGCGCTTGCCGGCGTGACCGTCGACCTGGCAGCCGGCACCGCCCAAGGAGTAGCCGCGGGCGACGTTGCCGGCGTCGGCACCGACACGATCGTCAGCGGTGTCAACGCGGTGCGCGGCTCCGGCTTCAACGACGTGTTCCGGGGCACCGGGGCAAACGAGACGTTCGACGGCCAGGATGGCAACGACCGGATGGTCTACAGCGACGCCACCGCGCTCATCACGGTCAATATGAACTCCACCAACACAGTGGTCGGTGCTTCCGTCGGCACCGATACGCTGCAGAACGTGGAGTTCATCACCGGCACGACGTTTGGCGACAGCTTCACAGCGGCCGGTGTTGCCAATACGTCCTTCTTCGAATTCCAGGGCGGCGATGGCGACAACTCATACACCGGGAATGGCAATACCCGCGTGTCCTATCTAGATGCCACAACCGGGGTTACCGTCGACCTTGCTGTGGCGGCGGCGCAGAACACGGTAGGCGCCGGCAGCGATACTCTTACCGGTGGGATCAACAGCCTGCGCGGCTCGACCTTCAGTGATCAGCTGAGTGGGACCAACAACGGGACCGGCACGAACGAGCAGTTCGAAGGCCGCGGCGGCAACGACCAGATCGACGGCCGCGGCGGCTTCGACATCGCTATCTACGACATCGACGGCGCCACCACCACCGGCATCAACGTCGTTGCGTCGGGAATTGGCCTAGTCAACTGGACCGTCACCGGCAATTCCACGGTCGGCACCGATACGCTGACCGCGGTCGAAGCGATCCGTGGCACCGACTTCGCCGATACGTTCAACGCCGCTGGTTTCAATGGCTCCAGCATTAACGGTACGACCTTCGCTGAGTTCGAAGGCATGGGCGGCAATGACACCATCACCGGTAACGGCAACACCCGCGTCACCTTCGGCAACGCGACCAGCGGCGTCGTGGTCGACTTGACGGCTGGAACCGCGACCGGCGACGCCTCGGTCGGCAGCGACACCATCACCGGTGGCGTGACCCGCGTGCGCGGCAGCAACTTCAACGACGTGATCGGCGGCACCAGCGGCAACGACATTTTGGAAGGCCAGGGTGGCAACGACACCGTGAGCTATCTCGCGGCGACGGGAGGCGTGACCGTCAATCTGGGACTGACCACACTCCAGAACACTGGCGGCGCCGGCAGCGACACCTTGAGCACCTTCGAGTGGCTGATCGGCTCGAACTTCGGCGACACCCTGACCGGTAGCGGCGGCGACAACATCATCACCGGCGCTGGCGGCGACGACAATATTATCGGCAACGGTGGCCGGGATATCGCGGTGTTCTCCGGGGACTTCGCCGACTACACCGTGACCGGCTTCACGTCGGTTGTCGACAATGTCGCCGGCCGCGACGGCAGCGATACCTTGAACGGCATCGCTATCCTGGAGTTCGCTGATCGCTACGTCCTGAACCAGGACAACAGCACCGGGACGCTGGGGCTGAATGGGCTCGGATTCGCGCCCGGCAAGTCGTTCTATGGGACGACCGGCGACGACACCATCCTCACCGGGACGAACAGCAATCTTCGTCTGTTCGATCTGGGCGACGGTGTCAGCGATGCGATCACTCTCAATGGAGCCGGCACCTACCTGGCGAACTTCTTGAACGTGGAGTTCATCATCGGGACCGCAGGAGGCAACGAAAACGTCTACCTCCAGAACGTCGCATCCGGCGTCGCAATCAACCTCTTGGGTGGGACCGATGCTCTCACCCTCGCCAATGGCGCCAACATTGTCACGATCGGGGGTATTGAAAACGTCACCGGTGGGACCGGCGATGACCAGATCACCGTCGCCGGCGCGTCGAGCGTGACTTCGACGATCACCGGCGGTCTCGGTGCCGACGTGATGACTGGATCCGGCGACAATATCGAGACGTTCCGCTACGCCTCAGTGACAGAGTTGTCCGGCGCCTCGACCGACACCATCAACAATTTCGCAGAAGGTCAGGACCTGATCGACTTTACGGTGATCGACGCCGACACCACGGGCGGCGGCAACGAGGCGTTCACGTTCGTTGCCAACGGAACGCCGGGCGCGAACCCGGGCGTGGTGGCCAACAGCATCACCTGGTACCAGGACGGCGGCAACACGATCGTCCAGGCGGACGTCAACGGCGACACGACCGCCGATCTGACGATCACGCTGACCGGCCTGAAGACCCTGACTGCGTCGGACTTCCTGCTGTAGTCAGGCAGGGCTTACGCGGGCGGCGGCTAACTCTCGATCCGCCGCTCCCGCACCAGCCCTTCCTGCGCCACCGAGGCCACCAGCGTGCCGTCGCGCGCGAAGATCAGCCCGCGCGAGAAGCCGCGCGCGCCCGCCATGTTCGGCGAGTCCTGGGCATAGAGCAGCCAGTCGTCGGCGCGGAACGGGCGGTGCAGCCACAGCGCGTGGTCGAGGCTCGCCGCCATGATGGTCTTCTCGAACACGCTGCGGCCGTGCGGCGTGAGCGCGGAGTCGAGCAGCGTCATGTCGGAGGCGTAGGCAAGCACGCATTGGTGGATCGCCGGCTCGTCCGGAAGCTTGCCGGTCGCGCGGATCCAGACATGGAAGCGGCCGTCCTCGATCTTCTTGCCGAGGTAGCGCCCGTACTCGACCGGGCGCAGCTCGATCGGCCGCTCGCGCTCGTAGTAGCGTCGCACCGGCTCCGGCATCAGCGGCAGCACGCGCTCGCGGATTTCGGCCTCGCTCGGCAGCTCGTCGGGCGAGGGGACGTCCGGCATCTTCGCCTGATGGGTGAGCCCTTCTTCGTAGCGGTGGAACGACACCGACATGATGAAGATCGGCTCGCCGTGCTGGATCGCCTTCACCCGGCGCGTGGTGAAGCTCTTGCCGTCGCGCACGCGCTCGACGTCGTAGATGATCGGCACCTTGGGGTCGCCGGCCAGCAGGAAATAGGCGTGCAGCGAATGCGGCGGCCGCGCCTTGACGTCGACGGTGCGGCAGGCCGCGACCAGCGCCTGCCCGATCACCTGGCCGCCGAACACCCGCTGCCACGTCACCTGCGGCGAGCGCCCGCGGAACAGGTTCACCTCGAGCTGTTCGAGGTCGAGGATCTCAAGGAGGTTCTGGATTGCGGTGGACATGGCGGCGATACCGGCGCTAACGATGGGTCGCGTCAAGGCTGGTCTTGATGCAAGTCATCTTGAGGCCTGACCGGCGCTCCTCTTGTGAGGACGAGAGAAAGCCATTTCAATAGATTCCGCGAAGGAGAATAGACGCACGATGATTGCCAGTAGTTCCGCCCCGCGTCGAGTCGTCTATACGGCGATTTATGGTGGCTTCGACCAGCCCAAGCCCCACGCGGCAGCGCCCGGCGTCGATTTTCTCTGCTTTACGGACAACCCAAATCTGAATCATCCGGACTGGCAGACCTGTTACGACCCTTCGCGCTATCCGCATCCGAGGATGGCGGCGAAATTCCACAAGCTGGTCGGTCACGAGCGGCTTGCGGCCTACGACCAGAGCGTCTGGATCGACGGCTCGGTGGAGCTTCACGACGGGCATTTTGTCGAGATCGCCGCATCCTATCTGCGGCACAGTCCGCTTGCGATGTTCGCGCATCCGTGGCGGGGCGACATCTTCCAGGAGCTCGATGCGTCGCTCGAATTGGAGAAGTATCGCGGACTTCCGCTGCGCGAGCAGGTCGAGCACTACCGCAAGCAGGGCTTCAACTCCGACAACGGCCTGTACCATTGCGGCGTGCTGATCCGCGATCTGCACGATCCCTTGCTCGCAAAGGTGGGGCAGGCCTGGATGCAGGAGAACCTCGACTGGACGTATCAGGATCAGCTCAGCTTCCCGTACGTCATCTGGCGGCACGATTTTCGCCCGGCGGTGCTTCCGTTTCCGGTGATCGGCAACCGATGGATCGAATGGCACCCGCACGAACGCGAAGAAAAAAGAAGGAAAACGCCATACACGCGGGTGCGCGACGAGTTGATGCGCGTCAAGCGGCGGCTGGCCAAGGCCAAGAACAAGAAAAAAAGTACGCCGCCCGGTAGCGCTCTCAATCGCGCGGCAGCTTGATCCATTGCTCCGGCAGGAAGTCCACGACGGAAGGCGCCGCCGTCATCCAGGGCAGCGGCGCAACCACCACCTGTTGGGGATGGCTCGCCAGCCATGCGGCCCACCAGCTGAACGATGAATTGGCGATGATGTGGTGACGGCAGGCCGTCATCAGGCGCAATTCATTGACGGGATCGTCGGGGCTGTTGGCGTCGACCAGGACCATGCCATCGATGGCAAGATTGTCGCGGCACCAGGCCAGATCATCCGAGAATACAAAGAACGTCGGGCTTTCGACGCGCGCGCGAACGGATTTGGCGGCGTTGGCGTAATAGGCGGGCTCGCACACGCCGTTGCGGTTCACGTATTCAGCCGAGAGATAGTCTCCGCGGCGCACGTGCACGCCGACGGAATTTGTCTGGCCGACGCGCGCGAGCCATTCGCGGTTCGTCGCGGGCGGCGCCGCCGCCGGCCGCAGCTCGGAACGGATGATGTCGGCGGCGTTCTCGAAATACCGGAAGCACTGCCACCCGCCCTTCAGATAGATCGATCCGGCGAGTGAATCGAAACGCGTATCGTAGGTGAAAAGCTTGCGATCCTCGATGACCCGGAACCGGCGGCCGTCGAACTCGACGGTGCGTGGTAATATGCGGTGAAACGCATCGGCAATGCGCGTGCCGTGCTTGCCGGGAAGCCGGAAGTAGCGCCCGCGGACTTTGGACGGCCCGTCGAAGCGGAACTGGGCGCGGATCGAATAGCGATCGAGGCAAAAGCTCCGGTCGCCCGGCAATCGCCGTGTGCAGTCGAGGATCAGCTCGGCGCCAAGGCGCTGCGCAAGCCCGCGTCCGGCGGCATAGGCGAACAGCTGATTCCCCAGTCCGCCCAAGACCTGCACTGCAACCCGGCTGTCGTTGTGGTCTGTCATCGCCGGCGGACTACGACGATTCGCCCATCTGGACGTGGAATGGGCGGCTGATCGGACGTTTCTCGATCACGATGAGATCGAGATAGACGAAGATTCCGTAGGTCGTGCTGGCGAACGGCATGGCTGCCGTTTGCGCGTCGCCGTCGAGATACCATCCCTGCAACCTGTCAATCAGCGTCTTCACATGCTCGACGAACGTGCCGTCGCGGCGCAAACCGCCTTCATGCGTGGGCCAGTAGGAACAGTGCAGGTCCTCGCAGACATAGACGCCGTGCTCCGAAATCCGCGGATAGAGATAGTCGAAGGTCGGAATCTGGTGCCGGCCGAGGTGGCTGCCATCGTCGATCACGAGGTCGACGCCGCCGCCGAGGCGCTCGATGGCGGATGCGAGCACGGCGGGATCGGACTGGTCGCCGATAATCACGGTGTTCCCGGGATCGACGCGCTGCAGGCAGGCGGGATCGATGTCGATGCCGACGATGCGCGCCTCCGGGCCGAAATATTTCCGCCAGATTTCGAGCGAGCCGCCGCGGCTGACGCCCAGCTCCAGAATACGCAACGGCTGCTCTTGCTGCCGAAGCGGCTCAAAGTGGCGCTCGTAGATTTCGAGATAGTGGTGCCATTTCTGCGCGATGCGGCCCTTGTGTCCGTAGAACACCGCCTCGAGCGCGCCGGCGGGCTGCACAAATTTGCGCGCGTCGCGCCGCGACATGCCCCAGACGTCCGCCGGGTCGGTCTGGCGCTGCTTTCCGCGCATGCGATCGATGGCAGCCTGGATCTTGCGTCCGATGGACGAACTCATGAGGTCGATTTCCGTCGATGACGCGAGCAACGGACTGCGCGGCGAAGCGACCGTCCTGAGCATCAACGTTGGCCACATTGCCACCCGCTGCGCGTCCGCGCCAGTAGGCCCGATTTTGCCGTTCACCCCCCGGCTTCCGGCCCATAGAGTGAGGGTGGCCGAGGCGAGGTTTGATCGCTATCTGATCTAGGCAGGAACTGACACAGGCAACCATGACCGGCGGCAAGATCGGGCAAGTCGACGTGTTGATCGCCGGCGCGGGCTTTGCCGGGCTGTCGCTGACCATCGCGCTGCGGCAGGCGCTGGGAGCGTCATGCAAGGTGGTGGTGGCCGATCCCGCGCTCGAACGCGGCGCCGGTGATCCGCGCGCGTCGGCGATCGTTGCGGCGGCGCGACGGTTGTTCGAGACCATCGGCGTCTGGGAACGGATCGCGGACGGCGCGCAGCCGATCGTCGACATGGCGGTCACCGACAGCCGTCTCGAGGACGCCATGCGGCCGACGTTCCTGACTTTCGACGGCGAAGTGCAGCCGGACGAGCCATTCGCGCACATGATCGAGAACGGTCCGCTGCTCGCGGCGCTGCTGGCGAAGGCGCGGGCGGATGGCGTCGATCTGATGAGCGCCGCGGTCGCGGATTGCGCGGTTGTGTCCGATCGGATCGATATCCGGCTGCAAAACGGTGCGTCGCTCCGCGCGCGCCTGCTGGTCGCCGCCGATGGCGCGCACTCGTCGATCCGGGATCGCGCCGGCATCGCGACCCACGGCTGGCAATACGGGCAGTCGAGCATCGCGACGACCGTGCGTCACGAGCGCGATCACAAGGGCCGCGCCGAAGAGCACTTCCTGCCGGCCGGCCCGTTCGCGATCCTGCCGCTCAAGCGCGATGCGACCGGGCATCGCTCGTCGATCGTCTGGACCGAAGAAGAGAAAGAGGCGGAACGCATCGTCGCGCTCGACGACGCCGGCTTTCACGCCGAATTGGAAAAGCGCTTCGGGCTGCGTCTTGGCGAGATCAAAGCGGCCGGGCCGCGCCGCGCGTTCCCGCTTGGGCTTTCGGTGGCGCGCGCCTTCGTCGCGGATCGCATCGCGCTCATTGGCGACGCCGCGCATGTGATCCATCCGATCGCGGGGCAAGGGCTCAACATGGGCCTCAAGGACGTCGCGGCGCTCGCGGAAACCATCGTCGACGCGATGCGCCTCGGGCTCGATCCGGGCTCGCCGGTGACGCTCGACCGCTACCAGCGCTGGCGGCGCTTCGACACCATGGCGATGGGCGTCGCCACCGACGGATTGAACCGGCTGTTCTCGAACCGCTCGGACGCGCTGCGGGTCGTGCGCGACGTCGGGCTCGGTCTGGTCGACCGTCTGCCGGCGCTGAAGCAGCTCTTCATCCGCGAGGCCGCGGGCCTGGTCGGCGAGGTGCCGAAACTTCTCAAGGGTCAGGCGCTGTAGCCGGGCGTTGCAGGGAGCCGTCATGAAATCCGTCTTGTTCGGTTCGCTCGCCGTCATTGCCGCGCTCACGAGCGCCGCGCCGCTCGGCGCCGAGCCGGTCGAGGATTTCTACAAGGGCAAGCAGATCAGGATCATCACCGGCGCGGCGGCGGGCGACGGCTACGATCTCTGGAGCCGGATGCTGGCGCGGCACATGGGGCGCCATATCCCCGGCCGGCCGGCGATGATCGTGCAGAACATGCCCGGCGCCGGCACGGTGGTGGCCGCGAACCATGTCTTCAACGCCGCGCCGAAGGACGGTACCGTCATCGGCAGCTTCTCGCGCAGCTTGCCGTCGCAGGCACTGCTCAACCGCCCCAACATCAAGTTCGACCCCCGCCAGTTCGGCTGGATCGGCAGCCCGGAATCGATCAACCGCGTCTGCGCGGTCGGCAAGGCGGCGAAGGTGCGCAGCATCGACGACCTCTTGAAATACGAGCTCGTGGTCGGCGGCATCGGCGCCAGCCAGATGCCGACCTACGTGCCGATGATGCTGAACAAGATGCTCGGCGCCAAGTTCAAGGTGGTCGAGGGCTATGGCTCGACCAACGCCATCATCCTCGCCATCGAGCGCGGCGAGGTCGAAGGCATCTGCATGTCGTCGTCGACGCTGCTCGGGCCGCGCGTCGATCTGATCGAGAAAGGCGTGATGACGATCCTGTTCAACGTCGAGGCCAAGCCGATGCCCGCGCCGCCCGGCGTG
This sequence comes from uncultured Alphaproteobacteria bacterium, assembly GCA_963785745.1. Lineage (GTDB taxonomy): Bacteria > Pseudomonadota > Alphaproteobacteria > Rhizobiales > Xanthobacteraceae > VAZQ01. Next base: position 282,189 of record CAWAWR010000017.1, on the reverse strand, counting down.
CCGACGATCTTCACCCGCTTCAACGACGAGCAGCGCCAGATCGTGTCGCTGATCAACTCGGCGATCGAGTTCGGCCGCCCGTTCGCGGCGCCGCCGGGCGTGCCGGCGGACCGGCTCGCCGCGTTGCAGACGGCGTTGCGCGCAACGGTCGCCGATGCGGAATTCATTGCCGAGGCGCAGAAGCTGAAATTCATCGTCACCTACACGTCGCCGCGGGAGATGGCGGAGATCACGGCGCGCATGTACGCGACGCCGAAGTCGATCATCGAGAACGCGTCGGCCCTGATGCCGGCGGATTGATCGCGATGTTCAGTGCGGCCGGCGCGGTGGAATAGAGGAGGGGGAGCAATCGACGCGTCCCGCTGGCGAGGTCTCTTTCATGACGATTCGCGTCCAGACGAGCTGATCGCGCAAGCCTGGATCGGAAATTTGCGCGATGCGCTGGCACGCGATGGCTGCCTGCTGCAGCGCTTCCGGTGGTGACCTGCCGTCCAGGGACGTGAGCGAGGTACCCCAAAATCCAGCTATGAACTCTTTGAGATGCTGGTCCTTCACCAGATTGAATTTTGCCGCCATTGCCGAATGGGATGCCGACCGCTGTACGCGGCCGACGCCGCGCAGGAAGCCTATCGCTTTTTCGGAGAATGCGGCGGATTCGTCGGCGGCCAGCATCTTCAACAGCATCGATGCCTGACGGAATGCCTCGTTCTCATTCGAGGACTTCAGCGCCATCGTGAGTTTGATCGCTTCTTCATATTGCCAAATCGCGAGATCGGACCGCTGCTCGAAGAGTTGTGTGGCGCGTGCCACAACACTGTCCAGCTCGGGCAGGCGCGCTCTGATGCCGGTCCAAGGGCTGCCCGTCCAAGGGCCGAAGTTTGTGCTGTACATCGTTCCCAGGCACTCATTGCAGATACCCGTGGTCTCGATGCGCTCCATGGTCCTTTCGAGGAACAGGGCTATCTGGGCGACGGTGAGGTTGTTCACGTAGGGGCTGATCGAGGTCCACTCGCGATCGCGACCGACCAGTGAAACCGCTGTTTCGATCGAACGTGCATCGACGAGCCCAGCCTTCTGCGCGTCGGCCAACAGCGCCGCCACGCTGCGGAGGCTGACACCCGGATGTCTTGCGAGACCCGCCGCGCGTTCGATCAGCTCTTCGGGGCTGGCGGGCGGAGCCTTCGAGCGAGTTGGAGAGTCTACGCTATAGGTGGTCCCATAGATCGCGCCGGCGACCGTTCTTGGCGCGATATCCGCCCGACCATAGCGAACCAGTTGAAAAGGCCCCGATCCGAATCCCCAAATAGACGTTGGATCACTGAAGAAGCCGAGCACCGGGAAATAGGAAAGCACACGGGCCTGGCATTCGAACCAGGAAAACAGCACGCGTTCCTGATCGCGATCGCGCAGTGTGGCTTGCGTTTCGTTGCAGCCAGAGGGCCCTTGTCCGATACGGATCCGATGAATGCGTTTCACGACCAGGCCATCGGGAATATCACCGAGATCGCGAAATTTGAAGCACTCCTGGGTGTGTAGCCATCGTCCCTTGCCCGCGCATGTGTCGTCGCTGGACAGGGTTATTTCTTCGATGCTCGTCATCCTCCGAGCCGCGGTCCCGTCGTCGTGATAAATCTTGACGAGCTTGTCGACATGACCATCGGCAAGGATTGCTCGATCAACGCTTTCATAGGAATCGACGATCAGCGTGCGCTGAGCCTTGGCCTCGGGCGAAACCGGCGCGGCCCAAATCTCCGGAGCGATTTGCGCTTCCAGCATTTTGCGGCTCACGAAAGAGGCGCCAAGCCAAAGCGCACAGAAAACAATGGGTGCGGCCACAAGACCGGGCTTTGATCGTAATGCCCCGATCAGCAGCATCCCGAGCAGGACTGAAAGCCAAATCAGATTCAGGCCGCCACCGATCATGGGAGCGACGAACGAGAGGAGCAGCAGCGGAAACGGCACGCTGACCAAGAGAGCGAGCGTCACCGCCAAAATGATCAGGCCGGCCAGCAGCTGCAACGCAGAGCGCGGGGCGTTCATCATCGCTATCGGCAAGACGACGCCGCGAAGGGGTGATGGCAATTGTCGGAAGAGCAATTCGCAAGGCGGGTCATGAGACAACCCTAGCGCGAGAATGTTACCAGGGTATCACCGCGCTCGGAGCAATCCGCGTGCAATCCGGCTCCGTCACCCCGGGCAGCATGGGGATGGCTGCGGCGGTCCCGGGGGCGCGCGACGTTGCGGAGCGGCCGGTTGGTGCGCTCCTCAAAACAGTTTTGCGGCAAGCAATCTCAGGTAAACGGCACCGGCAGGATCTGGTCCTTGAACGCCTTGCGCTGCTCGAGGCCCAGGAACCAGCGCTCCAGATTGTCGAGCCCCATCCCGGTGCGGTCCGGCGCCAGCTTGCGGAAGCGGTACGTGATCAGGCCAACCGGAATGTCGCCCATCGAGAAGGTGTCGCCGGCGGCGAATTTGGTCTTAGCGAGCTGCGCGTCGAGCATGCGCAGCGCCGCGGCGGTCTTCTCGCGCGCTTCGGCGATCTTGGCGTGGTCCTGTTTCTCCGGCGGCGTGCGGATCAGGCCCCAGAACAAGGGATGGATCGCGGGCGCGCAGACCGTGAGCATCCAGTCCATCCATTGGCTGGCGCGGGCGCGCTCGTGCGGATTGGCGGGTTCGAGCGTGCCGGCGCCGTGCTTGGCGGCGAGATAGCGCACGACGCTGTTCGATTCCCACAGCGTGAAGCCGTCGTCCTCTTCAAGCGTCGGCACCAGCGAGTTCGGATTCATCGCCAGATAGAACGGATCTTTGGTGCGGCCGAACGCGCCGCCGACGTCGATGCGCTCGTGGGGAATGCCGAGCTCGCCGATCGCCCACATGACTTTCTGCACGTTGATGGACGTATTCCGCCCCCAGATCTTGAGCATTGTTGTTCCTCGTTGGTCATTGCCGGCGAAGGCGCGGCAACCATCGTCTCGCACAAAACAGAATGCCCGGGACAGGCCCGGGCATCAGCATTCAAACAACCGTGCGTGGCGGCGTCAATCCAGCGCCCGCGCCTCTTCCGGCAGCATGATCGGGATGCCGTCGCGGATCGGATAGGCGAGCTTGGCGGAGCGGGAGATCAGCTCCTGCCGGGCGCTGTCATATTCCAGCGGGCCCTTGGTCACGGGACAGACCAGGATTTCCAGAAGCTTCGGATCGACGTTGCCGGCGGGGCGGTCGGGAGGCGTGTCGGTCATACTCGAACTCCGGTGAACGCGGCGCAATCAATAGCACGGATTGCAACAGCAGCCGGCTGCCGGATCAGCGCCGGCGGACGCTTTGCTGCCGGCGGGTCGGCGGCGAGCCCATCGGGCGGTTGGTGTCCTTGTGCCGGAAATTGATACGGCCGCGGTTGAGATCGTACGGCGAGACCTCAATCACCACGCGATCGCCGACGCCGGTGCGGATGCGGAACTTGCGCATCTTGCCGGACATGTAGGCGAGCAGCTCGTGCTCATTGTCCAGCTTCACGCGGAAATTGCCGTCCGGCAGGACCTCGGTCACGGTGCCATCGAATTCCAGCAAATCTTCCTTCGACATGTTCTTTCCCTCCGATCCCGTTAACGCGCCGACCGGCGTGCGCCCTGGCCGCCGGTGTGGTGCTTTTGCCGTTGCGTCGGCCGCATGAAGGCGACCGTTGCGATGCTGCCGTCGCCCGCATTTTGTGTGGGCGAGCGGTGTTGCTGGTGCTGATTGCCGTTTCGCTGCGGCTGCTGACCGTTACGCTGCGGGTGATGCTGCTGACCGTTGCGTTGCGGCTGCTTCTGATGGCCGTTGCTCGGCTGCTGCGGTTGCGCCGCGTGCGGCTTGCGCTGCTGCGCCGGCTTGCCCTGCTGCGGCTTGTTTTGCCGATGCTGGTTCTGCTGCTTCCGATGGCCGTTTGCCCGACGCGAGTCGTGCGGAGTCCACTCCGGCGAAGGAGCGGCATCGCCGTTCGCCTGTGGCGCCGCATGACGGACGCCACGCTGGTCGGTCGCCGGGATCGTGATGCGGATCAGCTTTTCGATGTCGCGCAGATAGGCGCGCTCTTCGGAGTCGCAGAACGAGATGGCGATGCCGTCCGCGCCGGCGCGCGCGGTGCGGCCGATGCGGTGGACGTAGCTTTCCGGGATGTTCGGAAGGTCGAAATTGACGACGTGGCTGATGCCCTCGACGTCGATGCCGCGCGCCGCGATGTCGGTGGCCACCAGGATGCGCACCTTTCCGGACCGGAAGGCGGCCAGCACGCGCTCGCGCTGGTTCTGTGACTTGTTGCCGTGGATCGCCTCGGCGCCGATCTGCGCGGTGCCGAGCGCGCGCACGACCTTGTCGGCGCCGTGCTTGGTGCGGGTGAAGACCAGCACGCGGTCGATCGGTTCGCTGCGCAGGAGTTGCGCCAGCAGCGCCGGCTTCGCGCCGCGGTCGACCATGATCACGCGCTGGTCGATGCGCTCGACCGTGGTGGCGGCCGGCGTCACCGCGACCCGCACCGGATCCGTCAGCATCGAGCTGGCAAGCTCGGTGATCTCCCGCGGCATGGTGGCCGAGAAGAACAGGGTCTGGCGCTTGGCGGGCAGCTTGCCGACGATGCGGCGGATGTCATGGATGAAGCCCATGTCGAGCATCCGGTCGGCTTCGTCGAGCACGAATACTTCGACGCGGTCGAGTTGCACGGCGCGGTGCGACATCAGATCGAGCAGCCGCCCGGGCGTCGCCACCAGCACGTCGACGCCATGGGCGAGCGCGCGCATCTGCGGATTGATGTTTACGCCGCCGATGGCGAGCGCAACGGTCGGGCGCAGGTAGCGGCCGTAGGCCTTGAAGCTGTCGACGATCTGCGCCGAAAGCTCCCGCGTCGGGCTCAGCACCAGCACGCGGCAGCTCTTGGGCAACGCGCGATGCCGGTTGTTGGAGAGGTGATTGAGGATGGGCAGGGCGAAAGCGGCGGTCTTGCCGGTTCCGGTCTGCGCGATGCCGACGACGTCGCGACCTTGCATCACTTGCGGGATGGTTTGCGCCTGGATTGGCGTGGGCGTGGCGTACTGTTCGTCAGCGAGGGCTCGTGTGATGGGCTCGGCAAGGCCGAGGTCGAGAAAAGCAGTCAATTGAAAACTCTCGTGTAGCGAGAGCAGCCGCAGCCATCGGCGCAGCCGTCATCGCGGGGAAACTGGACATCCCGCGTGTCTGGGCTGTCGATGAAGGTGCTGGATGCGAAGGGTCGAAGACCAAGACGTGGAATTCGTTCACGCGACCCATAAGCGGCCGATAACGGCCAAATCGCTCTCAACAGGCGACCACATAGCCTTCTATTGAGGAAAATTCAAGGCCGACGTGGCACATGGCTAACGACTCGTGTCCGGCGTGTCAGGCTTGGGGCTCATACGCCGGAATCGAGGGTCCACATACCTACATGGACACGCCGAGCCGCCGCACGACCCATGGCAGCGTCACCGTCTCGAAGATCTTCTGGTCGGTGAGCTGCGGCGTGCGGCCCATGTGGCCGCCTCTCGGGTTGACCCAGGCCTCCTTGGGATCGCCCGCCGTCAGCAACAGATAGAGGTCGTCGATCGGCACCTGGGTGTCGTTGCGGCCGTTGATCACCAGCATGGGCGCCGACGGCTTGTCGAGCCAGCCGGTGTCCTTCAGCGACATGCGTGGGCCGTACGCCAGGAACTCGTCCAGCGTCTTGACCCCGTACACGGCGGCGCGGGCCTCGAACAGGCCGAACAGATATTCCCGGGTGCCGAGCGCTTTGCGTTGCCAGTCGGGCTGGAAATATCCATGCACGGGTCCGCCCTGCACCACGGCGCCGCGAATGCGATCCTTCTCCGCATAGGCAAGGCGCGCCGCCCAGTGGCCGCCCCAGCTTCCGCCGTAGACGACGATGCGCTTGCCGTCGAGATCGTCGCGCTTGGCGAGCGCATCGAGGGCGGCGGAATAAACTTTTTCGGCGCCGGGCTGGATCGTGATGCGCGTCTGCCCGGTTCCCGGCATATCGAGCGCGAAGAACGCCACGCCGTGTGGCAGATAGCCGGCGTTGCGGATGACGGCATTCTCCTTGCGGCCATCGAGGCCGCCGATGCTCATGACCACCGGCGGCCTGGCGACGCCCTTCGGCTTGCGCAGATAGCCGACGATTTCCTTGCCCTCATAGGTGAAGCTCACGGCCTCTATCGGCGGATCGACGTTCCGCCGATAGCCGGCGGAGCTTTCGAGCACCTTCTCGTAGGCTTTTTCGGTTCCCGGAGAATCCTCCAGCGGGAAGCGCGCGAACAGGTAGTACTCCATCGCGTGCTCATAGGCTTTCGCCGCCGCCGATTTGTCGCCGGCCTCGAGCGCATTGGCTTTGGCGAGATGGCGGTCGCCGATCGCGCTCCAGACCGCCGCCCAATGATCGCGCTCCTGGCTCTTGAGATTGGCGAGCGCCTCGCGCACTTCGGCGGGATCGAGCTGCGAGACCGGATAGGCGCGCCGGTCCGCGCGGGCCTGAATCTCCTGCTTCAGTTCGTCGAGCGTGCGCGGCGGCGCAAGCTGCGCCAGCGCAGGGCCGGCCGACGCCACGATGATCAATGCAGCGCAAAGCCGCGCGCGTTGCAGAAGCCCTCGCATGGCGTTCTCCCCTTCGATCGGCAGCGCTCTTTGCCGGCGCCGCTCGCACAATAGTATCCCGATCGTCGTCGCCCGCAACGATGCTGCAATGCCGGTCGCTGGTGACGGGTTACTGTAGCGCGGTTTCGCCGCCGGTGGCCTTCTTGGCGAGCTCGATCTCGGTCACCGCGACCAGGAGTTCGGCCCGGGTCTTGAGATCGGGCGCTTCCAGCAGCGCCTGTTTCTCGGCGGCGCCGTAGGGCGACATCATCGCGAGCGCATTGACCAGCGCCTCGTTGGGCGCGTTCTCGATGCCCTCCCAGTCGGCCTTGAGGTTGTTCGCCTCCAGGAAATCCTTGAGCGCCTTGAGCAGGCTCTCGCGGTCGACGTCCTGCTCGCCCTTGCGGGCGGAGAAGTCGTCCTTGAACGGCGCGAACGTCACCCGGCATTGCCGGTATGGCGTCGCGGCCTTGAGCTCGTCCTCGATCCGGAAGCGGGCGATGCCGGTGAGCTGGATCAGGTAGCGGCCGTCGCCGGACTCGGCGATCTGAGTGAGGCGGCCGACGCAGCCGATCTTGTAGAGGCCGGGCGTGTCTTCGGTGCCGGGCAACAACGGATCGGGCTGGATCATGCCGATCAGGCGCACGCCGGAGCGCAGCGCGTCGTCGATCATCGCCAGATAGCGCGGCTCGAAGATGTTGAGCGGCAGTTGTCCGCGCGGCAGCAGCAGCGCGCCCGCCAGTGGGAAAACCGGAATCACGTCCGGCAGGTCACCAGGACCATGATACGTCACGTTCATCGGCACCACCGCCGCTAGCCGATTAAGTAAGCCTCACGCGAACAGGATCGACGACAGACGCTTCCGTCCCTCCACGGTCGCGTCGTCGGTCGGGCCCCATGCTTCAAAAAACTGGACGAGTTGCTTGCGCGCGCCGTCGTCGTTCCACTTGCGGTCGCGCCGCACGATCTCGATCAGATTGTCGACCGCTTCCTGGCGCTGGTTCTTGCTGTTGAGCGCGACCGCGAGGTCGAAGCGCGCCTGATGGTCGAGCGGGTTGGCCTCGACTTTCTTTTTCAATTCGTCGAGCGGACCGACCGACTGCGCCTGCTCGACGAGCTCGAGTGCGGTGCGCGCCGCGGCGACCGCCGCGTCGTTGCGCTTGGCCTCCGGCACCATCGCAAGCGTTTGCTTGGCCTGTTCGATCGCGCCGGTTTGCAGATAGGTGCGCGCGAGCCCGGCCAGCGCCGCGACGTTGGTCCCGTCTTGCGCCAGCAACGAGGCGTAGAGACTGGCGGCTGAGGTCGCGTCGCCCTGCGCCAGCGCGGCATCGGCCGCCGCCAGCGCGTCTTTTTCCTCGCCGCCGATCTTGCCCTTGGTGAGCCGCTCCAGGAACTGGATCACCTGGCTCTCCGGCAGCGCGCCCATGAAGCCGTCGGCCGGCTGTCCGTTGACGAAGGCGATCACGGCCGGAATCGATTGGATGCCCATCTGCCCTGGCACCGCGGGGTGCTCGTCGATGTTCATCTTGACGAGCTTGACCTTGCCCTTGGCGGCTTTGACGGCCTTTTCCAGGATCGGGGTGAGCTGCTTGCACGGCCCGCACCAGGGCGCCCAGAAATCGATCAGCACCGGCTGGCGCTTCGACTCCTCGATCACGTCCTTCACGAAGGTCTGGGTGGTCGTTTCCTTGATCAGTCCGTCGGCGGCCGGGGCGGCGCCGGTCGTGACCGTCACATTCATATTGGCCGAGTCCTGAAACATATCTTCCTGCCGTCCTGCTGCCCTTGTGAGCCCCGCCCCCGCGACGCCCGAATTATCGGATTATGCCCGATTAGATGGTGTCCGTGGAACCGATTGCAATCGTCTCCGCGGACCCGTCGCCGGGCCGTGAGACCGCCACGATTCGCGGGGGATGGCCGGTCGCGACGAGGAACCTTACCAGATCGTCTCGCGCAATGGTGGTGGTCATGGTGTTACGCAGCGGGTGAAAATTGATCCGGTCGTGTTCCATCATGGCGGCGTCCAGCACCACGGTGACCCGGCCGGCGGTGTCGTTGATCGCGGCGAACGGCGTGACCGAGCCCGGCTCGATCCCTAAGGTTTCGAGCATCAGTTCGGCGGAACCGAACGAGAAACGTCCGTTTGCCCCAAGGGTCCGATGCAGCGATTTCAATTCGATGGCGGCGTCCTCAAGCGCGGTCACCAGGAACACCGCACCCTTCTTGTCGCGCAGGAACAGGTTCTTGGAGTGCCCGCCGGGAATCTTGCCGCGCAGCGCCCGCGATTCCTCGACCGTGAACAAAGGCGGATGCGTCACCGTCGCATGGGCGATGCCGAGCCGGTCGAGATAAGAGAAGAGGTCGTCGGGGGTGGCGGGCATGACGGGGCGTCTTATGCCGGCCGCCGCGCGCAATGCAAATTTCGGCCCCAATCGGGGCAATCCGGCCGTATTGTTACGCGGACGCTGGCGATCCGGCCGCTAACAAATCCTTCAGATCGCGAGGCTAATAGTGCCCGCTCTGGCGACGGTTGCATTGGCGGGTGCCATTTGGCATAGCTTTGCCGGTGCGGCTGGGGTCTGCGGACCTGCCGCCATACCCACTCGGATGCGGGTGTAGCTCAGGGGTAGAGCACGACCTTGCCAAGGTCGGGGTCGAGGGTTCGAATCCCTTCGCCCGCTCCAGTTTCTTCTTCGATCATCAGCAGTCGTGCCGATGCGGATATCCGCATACGGCAGGCTTCGCGCGTGCGATCAGGGTGTGAGCGCGACCTTGCGCTCATAATAGGTCCACAGCAGCGGAAACAGCCGCGGATTGAAGGTGCCTTCGGCGCAGTCGCGTGCCTCGTCCGGCGTGAGCGGGATCGCGCCGCCCATGATCTCGGCCTGCAATTGGATCTGCGCGTTCTCCTCGAAGAACGTGCACGCGAAGAACGCCTCCTCCGCCGTCGCGCCGACGATCACGCAGCCATGGCCGCGCATTTGCGCCACGTTGCCCTTGCCGAGCGCGCGCGAGAGGTCGGCGGCCTGCTCGTCGTTGACGACGAGGCGCGGGTTGTTCCAGGTCGGCACGCCGCCGCGCAGAAACGAGCCGTGCAGGAACACCGGGACCACCTCTTTACCGGCGATGCCGAGCGCGCGCGCATGCGGCGCATGCAGATGCGCGATGCACATGGCGTCGGGCCGGTCACGATGGATTTGCGTGTGGATGCGCCACTCCAGCGGGATCAATCCGCCGGGATGCTCGATGATGGTGCCGTCGATGTTGTAGACGAAGATCTGCTCCGGCCGCACCGTCGCCTTCTCGGTGCTGGCGCCGGGGCTGATGAAGCAGCGGTCGGTGCCGGGGACGCGGATCGACACGTGCCCGAACATTCCGATCGTGCCCTGCATGTTCAACATCCGCGCCAGCGTGGCGGTCTTCTCGCGCAGCAAATCCTCTTCACTCATGGAAACGCTTCCCTCTGTCTTCAGGATATCCCGCGCGGCTTTTTTGATCGAGCATGATCTTGTCCGAAAACCGGTTCCCACTTTTCGGGATCATGCGTCATTGCGATTTCGCCACGCCCGCCTTTTCGATGATGCCGCCCCAGCGGTCGATTTCCGTCGCCAGGAATTTGTGCACCTCCGCCGGTGGCGGACTTGCGACCGGGAGGAGTCCGAGCCTGACCATCAGCGCCTGGACGTCGGGCGCCGCGGCGGCCAGTGCGAACTCTTTTTGCAGCCGCTCGACGATCGGGGCGGGCGTTGCCGCCGCCACGGCGATCATGGTCCAGCCCACGGCGTCGAAGCCGGCGACGCCGGCCTCGGCGATGGTCGGAATGTCGGGCAGCGCCGGCACGCGCGTGGTCGAAGAGACGCCGAGCGCGCGCACCTTGCCGCCCGCGATCAGCGAAACCACCGAGCCGGCATCGGCGAACATCATCGAGACATGCCCCGCCATCACGTCGTTCAACGCCGGCGGCGCGCCGCGATAGGCGACGCCGTTCATCTTCGTGCCGGTCATGGTCTGCAACAGCTCGGCGGCGAGATGCACCGCCGAACCGGGCCCGCTCTGGGCGAACGAAATCTCGCCGGGCCGTTTCTTGGCGAGCGCGATCAGCTCGGCAACCGACTTCGCCGGCAGACCGGGATTGACCACCAGCACCAGCGGCGTGTGGAACAGCAGCGAGACTGATTGCAGGTCTTTGAGCGTGTCGAACGGCAACGCCTTGAAGAGAGACGGATTGGATGCAATCGAGCTCGCCGAGGCGAGCAGCATGTGTCCGTCCGGCGACGACTTCGCAACTGCCGCGGTCGCAATCACGCCGCCGCCGCCGGCGCGGTTCTCGACCACGATCGGCCGGCCCATGCGCTCCTGCAGCTTCGGCGCGATCGCGCGCACCACCGCATCGATGCTGCCGCCCGGCGGGAACGACACGATGATCGTGATCGGGCCGGTCGGATAGTTTTGCGCCCGCGCGGCAGGAGTTGTTTGAAAGAGCAGCGCGGCGAACAACGCCGCAGCAAGAATGGATCGCTGAATCATCACGGACGCCCTCCCCAGGGACGCCCTACAGTACAGTCCAAAGCGGCGCGCGAATACGCGGTGGCGGCGGCATTTTGACCGTCGTTTTCTGGAGGAAGGCGTTTGATCGCGCCGTGCCCGCCCCTTAAGAAGAGCGCGGGTTCTGACAGCGTAGGAAGCAAAAGCATGGTCGCACTCACACGCCGCGCGGTGCTCGCGGGATTGTCGTCCCTGGGCGCGCTGCCCGCCGCCGCGCAATCCGGCGCGAGCGGGAATTGGCCCAACCGGCCGATCACCATGGTGCACGGCCTGCCGCCCGGCGGCTCGGTCGACGGCATCGTGCGGATTGTCGCGGAAGGACTGTCGACGCGGCTCGGCCAGTCGGTCGTGGTCGATGCGCGGCCCGGCGCCGGCGCGACGCTGGCCGCGACGCAAGTCGCGCGCGCGGCGGCGGACGGCTACACGCTGCTCGGCATCCCGTCCGGCCATGCCGTCAGCGCGGCGATGTACCGGAAGCTCGCCTATCAGCCGGTCGACGACTTCACGTTCATCAGCACGGTGACCGAATATCCGTTCGTGCTGGTCACGTATCCGGACCATGCGATCAAGACGTTCAAGGATCTGGTCGCGGCCGGCCGTTCGCGGAAAGAGCCGCTGCTCTACGGCGGCCCGAATGGAACGCTCCAGCATTTGTCGGTCGAGCTTCTCTCGCGCGTCACCAAGGTTCCCGTGCAACTGGTGCCGTATCGCGGCAGTCCGCAGGCGGTCACCGACCTGCTCGGCAAGCGTCTCGACTTCATGCTCGATCCGCCCACCGCGCATCTGGAAGCGATCAGGAGCGGCCAGTTGCGCGCGATCGCCGTGACCGGCGCAACGCGTTTCTTTGCGCTGCCTGATGTCCCGACCGTCGCCGAGTCCGGCTTCCCGGACTACGTCATCGGCTCCTGGCAGGGCGTGGTCGGACCGGCGGGACTGCCGGACGCGATCGTCACGCGGCTGAACAAGGAGATTGCGGCGGTTATCGCCGAGCCGGCGGTGGCCGAGCGGCTGAAGGCGCTGGGCAACGATCCGCAACCCTCGACCCCCGCCGCGTTCAAGAGCCGGGTCGCGGCCGATATCGACCGGTGGACCAAAGTGGTCGCGGCTGCGAATATCGAGCGCATCTGAGCTTTTGGGAGAATTGCGTGACATCGGTTGAGACGTCGGCGCCGCCTGTGCAACCGAGCGGCGCGGCCACGCCGCGCCCGGTCTTCGTGTCGTCGGAGGCCTGCCTGAAGGTGCTGCGGTGGGACGAGATGGTCGATCGTCTGCGGGCGGCCTATTCCGTTCCGCTGAGCGACAAGGTCAGCCCGCCGCGCACCGTGGCGCGCGGTGAGCGCACCTGGATCCGCGCGCTGGTATCGTCCCCGCCGAGCGGCCGCTACATGGGCGCGAAGGTGTTCGGCATGTCGCGCGACAAGCGCGTCGGCTACACCATCGCGCTGATGGACCAGCAGTCGGGCGGCTTCGCCGGTCTGCTCGATGCCTACTACGTCACCTCGTTCCGCACCGGCGCGACCTCCGCGGTCGCGGTCGACAAGCTCGCCACGCCTGGTCCGAAGACCGTGGCTGTGCTCGGCAGCGGGTCGGAAGCGAATTCGCACACGCTCGCGCTCAAGGAGGTCCGGCCGATCTCCGCGCTGCGGGTGTTCAGCCCGACGCGCGGCCAATCGCGAAGCCTTTGCGGCGCGCATGCAGCGCGAGCACGGCATCGCGAGCGTCGCGGTCGCCTCGCCGGAGGAGGCGGTGGCCGGCGCCGATCTCGTGGTGGCCAGCGCGCGCTCGCGCGACGAGACGCCGATCCTTTACGGCCAGTGGCTCAAGCCCGGCACCGTGGTGGTGTCGATCGGCTCGACGCTGCCGGAGCAGCGCGAGATCGACGCCAGCGTCGTCGACGTGTGCGACCTGATCGTTTGCGACATGCCGGAGGAAGTCATCGACGAGACCGGCGACATGATCGCGGCCAGAAAAGCCGGCGTCGCGTTCGACCACAAGATCGCCAGCCTCAACGACCTGATGCTGGGCAAGATCGCGGATAAGGTGAAGTCGGCGCGCATTCCGATGTTCAAGTCGATCGGCGCCGGCATCCAGGACATCGTGATTGCAGAGCTGGCGTTCGAGCGCGCTCGTCGAGCGCGGGCTCGGGACCGAGCTGCCGATCGAGTTTCAGATACGCCGCACCGGCAAGTGACATAAGAAGGAGAACGTCGTGGCCAGCTATCGAAAAAAAGAATCGCGGGAGTGGGCGCGCGAAAAGCTGCGCGGCGTCGCCAATGTGGTGATCCCGTCCTACACCAATGATCTCAAGGCGCTGAACGAGGCCGGCATCCGCCACGACATCCGCAAGGAGATCGAGCTCGGCTTCGGCGGAACGCTGCTGGTGTCGGAAGTCGCGATCACGCTCGAGGAATACGGCCAGTTCTTCGAATGGTCGCACGACGAGGCGAAGGGCAAGCTCCAGCTCATCCATCATGCGATGTTCGACACGCTCGAGGAGAACATCGAAGCGGCGCAGATCGCCGAGGCGAACGGCGCCGAGCTGGTGCTGCTCTGCTATCCCGTGAATTTCTATGCCGAGACCTCGCAGGACATCTACGATTACACCAAGGCGTTTTGCGACAATACCAATCTCGCGGTGATGCTGTTCCAGGTGCCGCATTGGGGCTTCCAGCGCGTGCACGGCTCCGACATCGAGCCGGCGCTGATCCGGCGGCTGATCGACGATTGCCCGAACATCGCGGCCGTGAAGGCCGAAGGCGGCATGCCGAGCATCATGGGCTTCGTCGAGTGTCACCGGCTGTTCGGCAAGGAGATCGTGATCTCGTGCCCCTTGGAAAAGGACATGCTGGCATTCGCGCAACTGGTGCCGGTGCAGTTCTCGGGCACCAGCAACACCGAATATTTCGGCCCGATGATCCCGCGCATCTTCAGCCTGCTGCAGAAGGGCGAGTTCGACGAAGCGACCAAGCTCTACTGGCAGATCCAGCCGGCGCGGCGCGCCAACCAGGCGACCTCGGCCTACATGGCGCAGACCAGCGTGCTCAACCGCATGCAGTGGAAGTACCAGGCCTGGCTCAACGGCTTCAACGGCGGACCGATGCGGCGGCCGTCGATGCGCGTCACCGACCCGTCGATGGCTCAATTGCGGACCGGCCTCGCCCGCTCCGGCATCAAGCCGACCGAGCTGCCGGATCGCGAATTTTACGTCGGACGCAATCCCGTCGAATCGGCCGACGGCCCAGCGGCCGGCCGTGCGCCGCGCTGCTTCCTGAGGTACGGTTGTCGCCGAACGGGGCGGCCGGGAGGAAGATCATGCCGTTGAAGCGCTTGGCCGCCGCGCTCGCATTCATGGCGGCCGCAGGCCTGACGCATCCTGCGTCGGCACAAACGGCGCCCGCACCGAACTGGCCCGACAAGTCCGTCCGCATGGTGGTCGCGTTCGGGGCCGGCGGCACGCTCGATACCTTGGCGCGGATCGTCAGCCAGAAACTCAGCGAGATGTGGGGCCAGCAGGTCGTGGTCGAGAACCGCGCCGGCGCCGGCGGCAATATCGGCGCGGCGCAGGCGTCGCAGGCGTCGCCGGACGGCTACACGCTGCACTTCGGCGCGCAGACGCTGGCCGTGAACGTCACCATCGCGCCGTACAAGGGTTTCGATCCGGTGCGCGATCTCGAGCCGATCGTGTTCGTCGGCACCGCGCAGGACGTGCTGATGGTGCCGCCGGATTTTCCGGCGAAGACCGTGCAGGAGCTCATCGACATCGCCAAGAAACGGCCGGGCGAGCTGAACTACGCGTCCGCCGGTCCCGGCTCGTCGGGCCATCTCGCCACCGTGCTGTTCAGCGAGCTCACCGGCGTGCAGCTCCAGCATGTGCCGTACAATTCGCTCAGCCAGGGCGTGATGGACATCATGAGCGGGCGCATCTCGGTGTGGATCGTCACGCTCGGCGGCCACCTCGGCAACATCACGTCAGGCAAGGTGCGCGCGCTGGCGGTGTCCGGCGAAAGCCGCGCCGAGCAGCTTCCGAATATTCCGACCTTCAAGGAGATCGGCGTTCCTTTCGTTGCGGAGACGAGCTGGTACGGCATCTTCGCGCCCAAGGGCACGCCGCGGCATATCGTCGAGAAGATCAACCGCGACGTGAACGCGGTGCTCGCTTTGCCGGACGTCAAGGCGCGGGGCGCCACGCTCGGCTATCGCTTCGCGGGCGGTCCGCCGGCGCGGCTCGGCGAGTTGCTCAAGAGTGAGATCGTCAAATGGGCGGAGATCGCGGATAAGGCCAGTCTGGCCAAACGCTGAACAGAACCTCATGGTGAGGAGGCGCGAAGCGCCGTCTCGAACCATGGCCGCCCATCCTTCGAGACGCGCCACCCAAAGTCGGCTATAGCCGACTTTGGTACTCTATGTGCCGATGTCGGGTATACCCGACATCGGTGGCGCTCCTCAGGATGAGGGCGGGTAGAGAGGGTAACGAGAAGAAGAAACAGGAAACGAAGCGTGCTGGGGGGATTTCTCGCGCTATTGTCGGCGGCGACGTTCGCCTTCGAGACCGCCACCGCGCGGCGCGGCGTGCTGACGGGCTCGGTGGCGCAGGCGTTGGCGATCACGGTTCCGCTCGGCGTTCCGATCTTCTTCCTGTTCGCCGTCGCCTTCGGGTCGCTCGGCACCATCCTCGGCTTTTCGACCGAAGCGATCGTCTACCTCGCGCTTGCCGGCGTCCTGCATTTCGTGTGGGGCCGCTACTGCAACTACCGTGCGTCGAAGGCCATGGGCGCGAACCTGGTGGCGCCGGTGCAGCAGTCGAACATGCTGGTCACGCTCGCGCTCGCGATCTGGATTCTCGGCGAGCATCTGAACCCGCTGCGCGTGCTCGGGATCGGCCTGGTCATCCTGGGGCCGGCGCTCACCTATGACCGCAAGCGCCCCAAGGCGCCGGACACGATCGCGGGCGCGCCGATCGAGATCGACGCGCCCAAGGTGTTCCGGCCGAACTACGCGGAAGGCTATTTGTTCGCGCTGCTGTCCTCGACCGGCTACGGCATCAGCCCGGTGCTGGTGCGGCTCGCGCTGGAGCACCGGGGACTTGAATCGAGCCTCGGCGCCGGCCTGATCTCGTATGTCGCCGCGACCGTCGCGTTTGCGCTGATCCTGCTGCTGCCGGGGCAATGGCGGCATGTGCGCGCGCTCGATCCCGGCGCGGCGAAATGGTTCGCGATCTCCGGCGTCTGCGTCTGCTTCGCGCAGATGCTGCGCTACATGGCGCTCGCGCTCGCGCCGGTGTCGGTGGTCACGCCGATCCAGCGGCTGTCGCTGGTGTTCCGGCTCTATTTCAGCCGCATCATCAATCCGCAGCACGAGGTGTTCGGCGGGCGCATCATCGCGGCGACGGTCGTGTCGCTGTTCGGCGCGCTCGCGCTCTCGGCCAGCACCGAGCTCGTGCAGTCGGTGCTTCCGCTGCCCGACTGGGCCAAGACGTTCCTCAACTGGCAGTGGCCGTAAGCGGAGGGACGCGCGTGCTCGGAGGTCTGCTCGCCATCTGCTCCGCCGCCTGCTTCGCGTTCAACAATGCGAGCGTGCGGCGCGCCGTGCTGACCGGCTCGATCGCGCAGGGCATGGCGATCACGGTGCCGATCGGCGTGCCGCTGTTCTTCGTGGCGGCGCTCGTCACCGGCAACCTCGCCGCGGTGATGGGGTTCTCGCCGACGGCGCTGGCCGCGCTCTCGGCCGCCGGCATCATGCATTTCGTCTGGGGACGTTATTGCAACTACCGCGCCACCCGCGCCATCGGCACCAATCTCGTCGCGCCGATCCAGCAGTTCAATCTGCTGGTCACGCTGGTGCTGGCGATCTGGCTGCTCGGCGAATACCTCACGCCGCTGAAGATCCTCGGCATCGCGCTGATCATCGCCGGGCCGACCTTCACGATGCAGAAGAAGCAAGCGCCCGCCGAGGAGCGCGCCGTCTCCGACGAGAAGATCACGCCGATCGATGCCGAGAAGCCCCAGGCGTTCCAGCCGAAATATGCCGAGGGCTATACGTTCTCGCTGCTCTCCGCGACCGGCTACGGGCTGAGCCCGGTGCTGGTGCGCGTCGGGCTGGAGAACCAGGGCCTCGGCGTCAGCCTCGCCGGCGGGCTCGTCGCCTATGTCGCGGCGACGGCGGTGTTCGCGCTCGTCTTGCTCTGGCCCGGGCAATGGAAGCACGTGTGGGAGACCGACCGCGAAGCCGCGAAGTGGTTCACCTTCTCCGGCTTCCTGGTGTTCTTCTCGCAGATGTTCCTCTACATGGCGATGTCGGTCGCGCCGGTGACGGTGGTGTCGCCGATCAACCGGCTGTCGATCCTGTTCCGGCTGTTCTTCAGCCGCCTGCTCAATCCGCAGCACGAGGTGTTCGGCGGCTCGGTGATCCTCGCGACCGTGGTGTCGATGCTGGGGGCCGTGCTGCTGACGCTCAGCACCGACGTGGTGCAGTCGATGCTGCCGCTGCCTGAGAACGTCGTGGCGATGCTGAACTGGCGCTGGCCTTGACGAGGGCGTGTACTCACAAACGCGCAGAAATGTCCGCTCGCGGTGGCAAAGCAGACGACCAAAATCAAGGCCATAGCGCCAGCTTTGGCCCAAAGCGGGCATCCGATCCCGATCTTGACCAGCGTCGGAAATGGCGGGGCTTCGTTTACTTGCCTGCAGCCACTTCTCGCGGCCCGAGCCACATCCGCATCAACGCAATAGGAAGCGCCGGCCAAAACATAAGCGGGGACGCGATCCGTGTCGGAGGCTCTACCTGGGTCGGAGGCGCTACAACGACGGGCAATTCAACGTGCTTCATTGCGGTGGCGGCCCTCTTCGGAACGCTTTTCTTGCGCACTTGCCGTCGCCTAGCGGTTGATTTGCTCGCCTTTTTCGCCGACTTCTTCGGACGCGGGTTCTTGGCTTTTCGCATTTGCTGTTGCCATCTTTAACCCCCTGTAGCTCCAACAGCCTTGGGCACGGCAGGTTCCAGCGCGGATGTCCGATGCCGCCTCTCGTGATGTCCGTTTGTGACCCAAAGCGGACCCCGCTGCCCACATGGCGAACGCGCAGCGGAATGTCTGCTTTCACGGTAAGCCGATAAAACTACTGATGATTTCATTACCGGCGTGCAATTGCGCCCATCTATCGAAGGCAGCCCGACGGGGGAACGACAGGAAAGCCTTCGTTGGCATCGTTTCCTTGCCCGCCGCATAAAATGTCTCTTTCAGGGAAGGCCAACGCCGCGTTTTGTGCGAACACGCTCTAGTATCCCGCCGCCAATGAACCCCGAGTGCGGGGGTCGGCGGCGCCGGCATAACCCTTGGGCGTCACCACGATGGTGTTCACCGCCGTGAAGGGTGGACGGCGATCGACCTTGTGGCCGCGGGCTTCCAGCCCGCTGACGACATCGGCAGGCAAGCTCTGCTCCACCAGCACACGGTCCGGCGACCATTGATGATGAATGCGCGGCGCCGCGACCGCGTCCGCGGCGTTCATGCCGCGGTCGATCACGTTGACGATGACCTGCAGCACCGCGGTAATGATCCGGCTGCCGCCCGGCGAACCGGTGACGATCAGCGGCCGGCCGTTCTTGAGCACGATGGTCGGGGTCATCGACGACAGCGGGCGCTTGTTCGGGCCGGGCGCATTGGCGTCGCCGCCGATCAGGCCGTAGGCATTCGGCGTGAAAGGCCGCGCGGCAAAATCGTCGAGCTCGTTGTTGAGCAGCACGCCGGTGCCCTCGGCCACCAGGCCGACGCCATAGCTGAAATTGAGCGTGTAGGTGTTGGACACGGCATTGCCATAGCGGTCAATCACCGAGAAATGCGTGGTGTTGTCGCCTTCGCGCGGCAGGATCAGGTCCTCGCGGATCTCGCTTGACGGTGTGGCGCGGGCGGGATCGATACCGGCGCGAAGCTGCGCGGCGTAGCGCTTGGACATCAGCCGCGCCAGTGGCGCGCTCACCACCGCGGGATCGCCGAGATAGGCGGCGCGGTCGGCATAGGCGCGGCGCATCGCCTCGATCATCAGATGCAGGCGGGCGGCGTCGTCCTGCGCGTCGAGCTTGAAGCCTTCGAGCACGTTGAGCATCTCGATCAGCACCACGCCGCCCGACGACGACGGCGGCATCGATATGATCTCGTGCCCGCGATAGCGGCCGCGCACCGGCCGGCGAAGATGCGCTCGATAGTTCTGGAGGTCGTCCGCGGTCATGATGCCGCCGGCGGCCTGCACGGCGGCGGCGAGCTTCTCGGCGATCGGGCCCTCGTAGAATGCGCGCGGCCCGCGTTGCGCGATCGCCTCCAGCGTGTCGGCGAGGTCGCGCTGGATGAGCATATCGCCGGTGGCGAGCGCGTTGCCGTCGCTCTTGAGGAAGATTTTCGCCGATGATGGCCAGCGCCCGAGCCGCACACGGGCGCGCGGCAGCGAGTCCGCGATGTCGTCCTCGACCGCAAAGCCGTCGCGCGCCAGCGCAATGGCCGGCGCGATCAGCTCCGCGAGCGTGAGCCGCCCGGAGCCATAGCGCTGGTGCGCCAGTGCCAGGCCGGCCACCGTTCCGGGCACGCCGATGGCGAGCGCTGAGTCGCGGGACTTTTTGGGGTCGGCATTGCCCTTCTCGTCGAGGAACATCTCGCGCGTCGCCGCCGCCGGCGCGGTCTCGCGATAGTCGATGGCGATGTTGCGCGGGCCGCGCTGGCGCTCGCCGAGCCGGATGACCATGTAGCCGCCGCCGCCGATATTGCCGGCGCGGGGATAAGTGACCGCCATCGCGAAGCCGGTGGCGACCGCGGCGTCGACCGCATTGCCGCCCCGCTCCAGCACCGCGACCCCAATGCGGGCCGCGCGCGCCTCCTGCGCGACCACCATGCCGTGACGGGCTTCGACCGCGCCCTCGGCACGGGCGGCGGACGGCCATGTGGCCAGGGCGGCGATCAACAAGGAAAAGACGAAGCGGATCATCCCGTTCTTTCAAAGGTCGCGCGGATCATGGCCTGCGCGGGCCGAGGGGACAAGCGTGTGAAATCCAAACGTCACACGCCATTGCTAGCCTCGAAAGGTGCCCTTTCGCTCCCTTGGGCAGTCTTGGGCAACCCCATCTGCACGTCTTCTCCCTTCGTTGGCCGGGAGTGTCCATCCATGTGTTGGCTTTTCGCGAATCCGGCCGGATACTCTCGACGCCGGTGCGTGGATGTTCAAAACTCCCCGGCTAACGACTGGCAGCCCTATACCCTTTGCCGGGATGGTGCCGTCTTCAGGGCCGGGTCATGCAGCATCTCATTGGAACCGACGAGGAGCACGCCGCAGCTTTGCTCGTCGCTGCCGCGGAGGCGCTCTTGACCGCGCAAAAACCCTCGGTTCCCGGCGATTTCGTTTCGGGCCTGTTCGGACGGGCTGCTCCGGAAGACGCCAACCGCTATGACGGGCGCGAGCTCTCGGTGCTGGCCGAGCAGGCCTGGGCCTTCCTCGCGCAGCGCAGCCCCGGCGCGCCGAAGCTGCGGATCGCCACGCCGTCGGGCCGCGTGAGCGAGCTGCTGCGTCAAACTTCCGTGATCGAGATCGTCAACGACGACATGCCGTTCCTGCTCGACTCGGTGATGGGCGAGCTCGCCGAGCGCGGTGTGGACGTCCGCCTGGTCGTGCATCCCGTGTTCGCGATTGCGCGCGACAAGTCGGGCCGGCTCACCGGCTTCGAGGGGCTGCGTGCGCCGACCAAGGGGGCCAAGCGCGAGAGCTTCATCCACATCCACCTCGACCGTATCACCGACGAGGCGCAGCGCGCCGAGCTGATGGCCGGGCTCGAGACTGTGCTCGCGGATGTCCGCCTTGCCGTGCAGGACTGGCGGGCAATGATCACGCGCGTCGGGGAGATCGCCGCCGAGCTCAAGGCCAATCCTCCGCCGCTGCCGAAGGAGGAGATCGACGAGACGGTCGCCTTCCTCGAGTGGCTGGTCGGAAACAATTTCACCTTCCTCGGCGCCCGCGACTATGTGTTCACCGCGAAGGAAGACGCGCTCGAACCGAAGAACGAGACCGGCCTCGGTCTGCTGCGCTCGCCCGACCGCCGTGTGCTGCGCACCGGATCGCAACTGGTCGTCGTCACGCCGGAGCTGCGCGCCTTCTTGAAGGAGCCGAAGCTCCTGATCGTCACCAAGTCGGCGGTGCGCTCGAAGGTGCATCGCCGCACCCACATGGACTACATCGGCATCAAGCGCTTCGACAAAAAGGGCAAGCTGACCGGCGAGTTCCGCATCGTCGGGCTGTTCACGTCGACGGTCTACACGCGCCCGACCCTCACCATTCCCCACCTGCGCCGCAAGGTCGATGCCGTGATCAAGCGCGCGGGATTCGATCCCGACAGCCATTCCGGCAAGGCGCTGGCCAACGTCCTCGACACCTATTCCCGCGACGAGCTGTTCCAGATCGACGAGGACACGCTCGGCCAGTTCGCGATGTTGATCCTCCAGCTCGACGAGCGTCCGCGCGTGCGCGTGCTCACGCGCCCGGACCGTTTCGACCGTTTTGTCTCGGTGCTCGTGTTCGTGCCGCGCGACCGCTACAACAGCTCGGTGCGGGTCGCGATCGGCGAGTATCTCGCCGAGGTCTACCAGGGCCGCATGAGCGCCTACTATCCGTTCTTCCCGGAAGGGCCGCTGGTGCGCGTCCACTTCATCATCGGCCGCGATGCCGGCGCGACGCCGCGGCCGGCCCGTGCCGAGCTTGAAGATACCATCGGCTCGATCATCCGCACCTGGACCGACGGTTTGTCCGACGCGCTCGCCGTGGTGCACGACCCCGCCAACGCGCGCGATCTGTTCGAACGCTACCGCAACGCCTTCTCCGAAGGCTACCGCGCGAGCTATTCGCCGCTCGTCGCGGTGAACGACATCAAGGTGATTACGGGCTTGTCGCCGTCGCGTCCGCTGAGCGCGGACTTCCACCGGCGGACCGAGACCATCGATGGCGGCATCGGCCTCAAGGTGTGGAGCCACGGCCGTGCGATCCCGCTGTCGGAGCGGGTGCCGGTCCTGGAGAACATGGGCTTCCGCGTGGTGGACGAGCAGACCCATCACATCAGGCTCGACGCCGACGCCCGCCCCGACGTCTGGCTGCACGACATGGTGCTGGAGCGCTCCGGCACCGGCGAGATCGACCTGCTCGATTCCAAGCAGCGGCTGGAAGCGTGCTTCATCGTGGTGATGACCGGCGTCGCCGAGAACGACGGCTACAACGCGCTGGTGCTGTCCGCCGGGCTGGCATGGCGCGACGTCGCGCTGATCCGCACGATCTCGCGTTTCCTGCGCCAGATCCGCGTGCCCTATTCGCAAGACTATATGTGGGACACGCTGGTGCGCCACGCGCAGGTCGCAGCGCAGGTCGTGCAGCTCTTCCACATGCGGTTCGATCCGCGGCCGGAGACGAAACCGGATGCGCGCGCCAAGCGCCAGGACGAGATCGTCGCGGCGATCGAGCAGGCCTTGGCCGCCGTCCAAAGCCTCGACGAGGACCGCATCCTGCGCCAGTTCGTCAACGCGGTGCAGTCGGCGCTGCGCACCAACTATTACCAGGTCGATGCCGAGGGCCGGCCGAAGGCGCAGATCGCGATCAAATTCTCGAGCCGCAAGCTCGAAGGCCTGCCGCTGCCGAAGCCGCTCTATGAGATCTTCGTCTATTCGCCGCGGGTCGAGGGCGTGCATCTGCGTTTCGGCAAGGTGGCGCGCGGCGGCATCCGCTGGTCGGACCGGCCGCAGGATTTCCGCACCGAGGTGCTCGGCCTGGTGAAGGCGCAGCAGGTCAAGAACGCCGTCATCGTGCCGGTCGGCGCCAAGGGCGGCTTCGTTCCGAAGCACATGCCGAAGGGCGGCACCCGCGAGCAAATTCAGGCGGAAGGTACCGCCGCCTACAAGCTGTTCATCTCGACGCTGCTCGACGTCACCGACAATCTCGGCGATGCGGGCGTCCTCCCGCCCGACAACGTCGTGCGGCATGACGACGACGATCCCTATCTGGTGGTCGCCGCCGACAAGGGCACCGCGACGTTCTCCGACATTGCCAACGGCATCGCGCTGGAGCGCGGCTTCTGGCTCGGCGACGCGTTCGCGTCCGGCGGCTCGGCCGGCTACGACCACAAGAAGATGGGCATCACCGCGCGCGGCGCGTGGGAATTGGTGAAGCGCCATTTCCGCGAGATGGACGTCAATATCGGCGCGACGCCGTTCACATGCGTCGGCGTCGGCGACATGTCGGGCGACGTGTTCGGCAACGGGCTGCTGCGGGAAATGACGACCAGGCTGCTCGCCGCGTTCGATCATCGCGACATCTTCATCGATCCGAATCCCGACCCGGCGCGCAGCTTCCACGAGCGCAAGCGCCTGTTCGAACTGCCGCGGTCGAGCTGGCAGGACTACGACAAGTCGCTGATCTCGAAGGGCGGCGGGATCTATCCGCGCTCGCTCAAGGAGATCGTGCTGTCGGCGGAGGCGCAGGCGGCGCTCGGCTTCGCCAAGGCAAAAGCGACGCCGCACGAGGTGATGCATGCGATCCTGAAGGCGCCCGCCGACCTGCTCTTCTTCGGCGGCATCGGCACCTATGTGCGCGCGTCGAGCGAAACCGACGACGCCGTCGGTGACCGCGCCAATGACGCGGTCCGCGTCACCGGCGCCGACCTGCGCTGCAAGGTGGTGGGCGAGGGCGCCAATCTCGGCATGACGCAACGCGGGCGGGTCGAGGCGGCCTTGCGCGGCGTCCGGCTCAACACCGACGCCATCGACAATTCGGCCGGCGTCAACACCTCAGACATCGAGGTCAACATCAAGATCGCGCTGACGCGGCCGGTGCACGATGGCCGGCTCGACCTCGCTGGGCGCAACGCCCTGCTCGCGGAGATGACCGACGACGTCGCCGCTCTCGTGCTGCGCAACAATTATCTGCAGCCGCTGTCGATCTCGCTCGCCGAGCGCCAGGGCGTCGGCTATCTCGGTTTCTTCCAGCGGCTGATGCAATCGCTTGAAGGTAAGAGCCTGCTCGACCGCGCGGTCGAGCACCTGCCGGACGACAAGGAGCTTGATGAACGCCGCCGCCGGTCGGTGACGTTGACGCGGCCGGAGCTGTCGGTGCTGCTGGCCTATGCCAAGCTGGCGCTCAAGGACGACCTGCTGGAGTCCGACGTTCCGGACGACCCCTATCTCGCGCGCGAGCTTCAGCGCTATTTCCCCGGTCCGATCGTCGAGCGCTTTCCTGACGCGCTGACCCAGCACCGCCTGCGCCGCGACATCATCGCCACGCAACTTGCCAACTCGATCATCAATCGCGGCGGGCCGCAGTTCGTGGTGCGCACCGAAGATCAGACCGGCGCTTCGGCGGCCAGCATCGCCACGGCGTTCGCCGCCGTGCGCGACAGCTACGGCATGACGGCGCTCAACACCGAGATCGACGGGCTCGACAACAAGATCGGCGGCGGCCTCCAGCTCGATCTCTATGCGTCGGTGCAGCGTCTGCTGCGCGACCGCGTGGTGTGGTTCCTGCGCAATGTCGACCTGACCAAGGGGCTTGCCGCGCTGGTCACGCACTATCGCGACGGCATCGCCGCCGTGGAGGCGGCGCTCGATCGTGCACAGACGGCGGAAGCGGTGGGCGCACGCGACAGCCGCGCCGCGGAGCTGACGGCCGCCGGCGTGCCGGACGATCTCGCGCGCCGGCTCGCCGGCCTGCCGTCGCTGATGGCGGCGCCCGACATCGTGCTGGTGGCGGAACGCACGGCCAAGAACATCCCCGACGTGACCGCGACCTATTTTGCGGCGGAATCGTTCTTCCAGCTCGACCGCATCACGCGGGCGGCGCGGGAGATCAGGGTGTCGGATTATTTCGACCGGCTGGCGCTCGACCGTGCGCTCGATTCAATCGGCGATGCCGAGCGGCGGCTGACCGCGGCCATGACCGCCGGGGGCACCGCCGGTCCGCCCGCGGTCGAGGCCTGGGTCGCCACCCGGGCGGCCGACGTTCACCGCATCCGGGCGGCGGTGCATGAAATTGCGAATTCGGGATTGACGCTCTCGAAGCTGTCGGTCGCCGCCAGCCTGCTCGGCGACCTCGTCCGCTAGAACCTGTCGGCGGAATTAGTCGCGGTCCATGTCGCCGCCGGACGTGCCGTTGCGGCCGAACATATGGGGCGGCATGTGATCGAGCTCGTCCTCGAGCTGCGAGGCCTTGGTCCGCAGTTCCTCGGCCATGCTGCGCAGCCGGCCAGCTACCGTGAGGTCGAAGGTCGACCGGGAGATGGCGATGCAAAGTTCCGCCTGGCGGCGAAGGAAGCTGATGTCGGTTTCTTTCATGGTCCTCAGTGCCCCGTCTCAGGCGGGTTTTGGTTTGCTATTCCCAGGAGCAACGCGGGAATATTCGTTCCGTTCCGTTCGGATTTGACCGCCGGAAATGAAAATTTCGCAACCTTAACAGGGACCTAAGTACTGGCTGCGGCGGCCGCGTGGCTGCCCAGCCGCGCAGTCGCGCACGGCTAGTGTCGGAAATGCCGCGTGCCGGTGAGCACCATGGCGACGCCGTGGTCGTCGGCGGCCTTGATGACTTCGTTGTCCCGCATGGAACCGCCGGGCTGAATCACCGCCGTGGCGCCGGCCTCGATCGTGACCAGGAGCCCGTCGGCGAACGGGAAGAAGGCGTCGGAGGCGACCACCGAACCCTTGGTCAGCGGTTCCTTCAGGCCTGCCTCCTTGGCGGCGTCCTCGGCCTTGCGAGCGGCGATGCGGGCGGCGTCGACCCGGCTCATCTGGCCGGCGCCGATGCCGACGGTCGCGCGGTCCTTGGCGTAGACGATGGTGTTCGACTTGACGTGCTTGGCGATGCGGAAGGCGAATGCCAGATCGGCGAGCTCGGAGTTGGTGGGCGCGCGCTTGGTGACGACCTTGAGGTCCATGTCGTCGACGACGGCGTTGTCGCGCGACTGCACCAGCAAGCCGCCGGCCAGCGACTTCACCGTCAGGCCGTTGCCGCGCGGATCGGGCAGGCCGCCCGCGAGCAGCAGCCGCAGGTTCTTCTTGGCGCCGACGATGGCGATCGCCTCGTCGGTCGCGTCCGGCGCGATGATGACCTCGGTGAAGATCTCGGTGATCGCGCGCGCCGCCTCGGCGTCGAGCGTCCGGTTGAGCGCGACGATACCGCCGAACGCCGAGACCGGATCGCAGCGCAGTGCCTTGGTGTAGGCATCGAGGATGCTCGCGCCCTCGGCGACGCCGCAGGGATTGGCATGCTTGATGATCGCGACCGCGGCGGTGCGCTTCGGATCGAATTCCGCAACGCATTCGTAGGCCGCGTCGGTGTCGTTCAGGTTGTTGTAGGAGAGCTGCTTGCCCTGCACCTGCCGCGCGGTGGCGACACCCGCACGCTGCTCCGGCGACCGGTAGAACGCCGCTTGCTGGTGCGGGTTCTCGCCGTAGCGCAGTGCTTCGGTGAGCTTGCCGCCGAAGGCGCGGAACGCCGGCGCGTTGTCGCCAAGCTCGAGCGCGAACCAGTTCGAGATCGCGGCGTCGTAGACGGCGGTGCGCGCATAGGCCTTGGCGGCGAGCTTCTTGCGCAGCGCCAGCGTGGTGCCGTTGTGAGCCTTGAGCTCGTCGAGCACGGTCGCGTAGTCGGCGACGTCGACGACGACCGCGACGTCGTTGTGGTTCTTGGAGGCGGCGCGGATCATCGCGGGGCCGCCGATGTCGATGTTCTCGATGCAGGTCTCGAAGTCGCCGCCCTTCGCGACGGTCGCTTCGAACGGATAGAGATTCACCACCAGCAGGTCGATCGGGCGGATGCCGTGCGTCTGCATGGCGCCGGCGTGGTCCTTGTTATCGCGGATCGCGAGCAGGCCGCCGTGCACCTTCGGATGCAGGGTCTTGACGCGGCCGTCCATCATCTCCGGGAAGCCGGTCAGTTCCGACACTTCGGTGACCTTGAGCCCGGCGTCGGACAACGCCTTGTGCGTCCCGCCGGTCGAGACCAGCTCGACGCCGCGCTCGGCGAGCGCACGGGCAAAGTCGATCAGGCCGGCCTTGTCGGACACCGAGATCAGGGCGCGGGCAATACGGCGGATGTTTTCAGTCATGACACAGGGGCACTCGCACGATGGATGGCACTCTTTAACTCCGTCCGGCGGGCTGTTCCAGCCGTCCACGCCTTAGTGACCTGAATTGTGGGCCGGTTCGAATCACCCACACGCCAGGGCATTTTGTGACGCCCGTCACGACGGCGGTCTCGGCTCCTCGCCGCGGCCGCGCCGCGCCGGCAGTGGCGAGGCGGCAATCATCGCGAACGTCCACTGCACCCGCGACACGTTGCGGGCGCGGCCATAGATCACGAGCTGGAGCGTGCGCCGCGGCCCGTCGTTGCCCGCGAGGTAGACGCTTTCCTCGATCTCGATGCGGTCCTCATAGGCGTTGAAGGTCCAGACCTCCTTGTTGGGCAGCATCAGCATGGCGCCGTGCGAATCCTGCAGGCGATTGGCCTTCACCGACGGATGCAGGTGAAATCGCAGCGCGAACTGATCCTCGGTGGCGGCGATCTCGCCCCGCGCCGCGTTGAACATATCCTCGCCATCGAGCCGGCTGCCGTCGGCGGCCAGCATCAGGGCGCGATGGTGGATGACGCCGAAATTGTCGGCATAGCCGTCATGCGACGTCCGCAGCACCAGCGCGCCGTCCTCTCCTTCGTCCCGCGAGACCTCGACATTGCGCGGCCCGCCGATGATCGGGGCGCCCTGCAGCATGCGGCGGACCGGCCCGGACTCGATGAAGCGGCATGACGATACATCGTTGAACGTCACGGTCGAATGCGCGCTGGTGGCGCGTGCGACCTGCCGCCAGCCGTCGCGGCCGGTCGCGGGCAGGCCGCAATTGACGACGATGCGATTGAATTTGGCGGACAGCTCGAACGACAGGCAGCCGGCATGTGCTTCCTGGCTCGCCTGCATCGGCGGCGGCGGTCCGGTATCCATAACGATGACGGTGCCGCTGGCCTCCAGCCGCTGATAGCCGGAATGGGCGGCGTTCGCGACCGGCGTGCCGCGCGCGTCGTCATAGGCGAGGATGGTGCTCAAGAGATCGGAGCGCGTCGGCCCCATACCATTGAACAGCGCGAAATTCCCGTCGCCGTGCCGGAAGAAGCGCAGCATCGGCATCATGCGGTCGATCGCATGCATCAGCGACGCCGGCGGCTGCGCGTTGCGGGCGGTGAATATCTGCCGCAGCGGCAGGAGATCGACCAAGAGCTCGATCAGCGCGCCGGGATTGCGGCTGAGGTGTCCGCCGTCGGGCAGGATCTGCCGCTCGAGCTCGTCGCTCAGGCGCTTGGTCGCGGCCTTGATGTGCCGCGCCTGGTTGGCCATGCACAGCGACGCGTACATCACCGCGATCATCGACAGCAGCCGCGGCACGCCATCGCGGGCTTCCGGCGCGGTGTGCCGCAAGTGCCGGACCTGGCGCGTGAGGCTGCGCAGGAAGCGCCGGTAGAAGCGGACGTCGGAGTCGTCGAGCACCAGCGGCGCCTGGCTGATCCACGAGATGATCCGCCGCGCCATGACCTCGGGCCGGCGCGCGGCCGCGTCGCCGGAGTTGCGCAGGGAGATCCATTCGTCGACCAGCGCGCGCGCATTGGCGCGTGTGATCCCGGAATCCGCGGCGCGCAGATGGCGCAGCCAGCTGAACCCGTGCAGCGTAACCGACCAATCCTCCGACGGCGGCGTGACCTCGAACGGCGAGCGCGCGTCGCACACCACCACCTTGCCGCCGAACGAGAAGCGGCCGGCGTAGATCTCGCTCGCGCGGGTGGAATTGGCCGTCCGCAAGTCCTGTGGCGCAATGAGCAGGCGGTCGGGCGCGCCGGGGAAAAACGGCAGGCCTACGAGCGAAAACCCGGTCAACCGGCCGAGCAGCTTGCGAGCCATCCCCCGCGCGAGAAACACGGACAATCGGGTCCGTTCCGCGACCGAAGCGCGCGACATTGAGGCGTAGGCTCCCCTCACCGCGGGCGTGCCATGCGTCCCGCGGCCGGACCATACCCGAAGGGCGTGACGGCGGCCAACCGACGGTTCGATTAGAGGCGCTCCATCCGGCACGCATAGAAGCCGTCGAGGCCGCTCATTTGTGGATTGGAATCAGGGAGTTGGCATGGGAGCGTGCGGAGATCGCCGGCGCCGTCCAGGAACTCCGCGCGGCCGTGCACGTCGCTCTCCACAAGCGGATGTCGTCGCACGCGAGAATCACTCGCCAGCAGTTCGCTGACCGGCTCCACGCCCTCGTCCGGTTCGAGCGAACAGGTGCAATAGACGATGAGCCCGCCCGGCCGTGTGAGCTCGACCGCGCGCGCCAGCAGCCGGCGCTGCAGGGCGGCAAGTGATGCGATGTCCGCTTCGCGCTTGAGCCAGGGGATATCCGGATGGCGGCGGATGGTGCCGGTCGCCGAGCAGGGCGCGTCGAGCAGCACGGCGTCGAACGGCTCCGACTGCCACGCCGTGACGTCGGCGGCGACGGTTTCGGCTTCGAGCCCGAGCCGCGCCAGGTTCTGCTTGAGGCGTTCCAGCCGGGGTGCGGAGCGGTCGACCGCGGTGACGCGGGCGCCGGCGGCGGCGAGCTGCGCGGTCTTGCCGCCCGGGGCTGCGCAAAGGTCGGCGACCGATTTGCCGCGCACGTCGCCGAGAAGCTGCGCCGGCAGCGCCGCGGCGGCGTCCTGCACCCACCACGCGCCGTCGGCGTAGCCCGGCAATCGCGGCACCGGTCCGTGCACGATGGCGCGCACCGATCCGGTCGGCAGCACCTGCCCGCCGAGCGCATTCGCCCAATGCTCAGGATCGGACTTCACCGTGATATCGAGCGCCGGCTCCTGGCCGTTGGCCGCCGCGATGGCGTGCGCGAGCTCGGGCCCGTAAGCGCGCCGCCATCGCGCCATCAGCCAGTCCGGGGTGTCGAGCGTGACGGTGTCTCGGCCGCGCAATTGCTGAGCGGCATTTTTTGCAATACGGCGCAGCACGGCGTTGACCAGCCCGGCATAGCCCGCATCGCGCCGGTCCGGCTGGACCAGCCGCACCGACAGGTCGACCGCCGCGTGGTCGGGCACGTCGAGCCAGAGAATCTGAGCCGCGCCGAGCAGCAGCGCGGTCTCGACCCGCGGCGAGTCCTTCGGGATGCCGCGGTCGAGATAGAGGCCGAGCAGATGGCGCAGCGTGCCAAGGCGGCGCAGCACCGTCGCGACCAGCCGGCGGGCGAGGGCGCGGTCGCGCTCGGGCAGCGACGCCAGCCCTTGATGCGCGCCGCCGCCGTCGAGCTGATCGTCGAGCGAGCGGCCGCGCCGCAGCACGCCTTCGAGGATGTCGGACGCGATCCGGCGCGCTGCGAGGCCTTGCGGTTCCGGCGATGAGGCAGGGGAATTCATGCGCTCATGTCGCACGAATTCCCGCCGAGTTCGAGGTTAGGCCTTTCAGCCCCACGGTCCGCCACGGCGGGTGCCCCACGGGCTGCCGCCCGTGCTGCCGGCTGCCGGCGGCGCCGTCGGCCGGCGCGGAGCGCTGGTAAATCCGCTGCCGCCCACGCCCATTTCCGACGCGAGCTGCTGGAGCGCCGCGATCCGGTTTTGGGTCGAGGGATGGGTCGCGAACAGGTTGTCCCATCCGTGCCCGCCGGTCAGCGGGTTGATGATGAACATGTGCGCGGTGGCGGGATTCTGCTCCGCGCTCGGGTTCTCGATCTGGTGCGCGGCGTTCTCGATCTTCATCAGGCCCGTCATGAGCGGGGCCGGCGAGCCCAGGATCATCGCGCCCATCTTGTCGGCCGAATATTCGCGGGTGCGGCTGATCGCCATCTGCACCAGCATGGCGGCGATCGGCGCCAGGATCACCATGGCGAGCGTGCCGATGATTCCGAAGCCGTTGTTGTTGTTGCGGTTGCCGCCGAAGAACATGCCGAACTGCGCGATCATCGAGATCGCGCCGGCGAGCGTCGCGGTGACGGTCATGATCAGGGTGTCGCGGTTCTTGATGTGGGCGAGCTCGTGCGCGATCACGCCGGCGACCTCGTCGCGGCTCAGCGTGTTGAGCAGGCCGGTGGTGACGGCGACCGCCGCGTTATCGGGATTGCGGCCGGTGGCGAACGCATTGGGCTGCGGATTGTCCATGACGAAGACGCGCGGCATCGGCAGGCCGGCGCGGCCCGCGAGATCGCGCACCATGCGATAGACTTCCGGCGCCGAGCCCTCGTCGACCTGATGGGCGCCGTGCATCGACAGCACCATCTTGTCGGAATTCCAGAGGCTGAAGATGTTCATGCCGGCCGCGACGACGAGCGCGATCAGCGCGCCGGTCTGTCCGCCGATCAGGTAGCCGACACCCATGAACAGGGCGGTCATCCCAGCGAGCAGGATGGCAGTCTTGAAGTAGTTCATGTCCCTCTCCAGGCGGGCCGGCCGTGGTTGCCTCGGGCGACCGGCCCATCGGCACAACGCGCTGCCAAGCCAAGCGGCACGCGCCGCCGAACAAAAAATGGGAACCCGGCGGCTACCCATCAAGGTGGCCGGCCGGGTCGTAATCTCTACCGTAGGATTTTGTTCTGGCGACGCGGCATGAGGCTGGGTCGCGCCGCTTCAGCGCGTGACGACCACCTGCGTCCCCACACTGACGCGGGCGTAGAGGTCGAGGACGTCGCGGTTGTGCATGCGGATGCAGCCGTACGACACGAAGCCGCCGATCGAGCCCGGCTGATTGGTGCCGTGGATCGCGTATTCGCCACCGCTCAGGGTCAACGCCGCCGCGCCCATCGGATTACGTGGCGAGCCGCCCTCGATCAGGTTCGGCAGCTTCGGGTTGGCGCGCTTGATGTCGGCGGGCGGCGACCATGCCGGCCTGATGTATTTGCCGCTGATGGAGGCGGTGCCCGCCCACTGCTGGCCGGCGCGGCCGACGCCGACCGGATAGCTGATGGCGCGGTCCTGGTCGACGACCAGGAACAGCCGCCGCTGATTGGTCCTGACCACGATGGTCCCGACCGGATAGCCGCTGAAGGCGACAGAAGACTGCGCCTGCGCCGGGCGCTGGGCCGTATCGACGGCCGCAAGAACAACCATGGCGGCAATGACCGCCAACCCACGAATGATATGCGACATGATCGAACCGCTTTTCTTGTGCCCACACGACGAGCCGTGAAGCGGCACCATGCCGTTCCAGCCCCAATTCCCGCATACAATATTAAGGTAAACGGTTGCCGGACCTCAGTGGAAACCGGTTGATATCGTTACTTTTTTGCAAATTTTCCGGGCGGTGTGACGCTACCGCAACAGGCGCCAATTGTGGCGGGGCGCGCAGGGGGCCAACGCGTGCCGCAACGGGCCGGAAAAAGCCCAGGCGTCTGCGCCCGCCTTCACGCGGCCGTGTCGACGATTGCCCCGAGCTTGTGAGGATCGAGCCGGAACGCGATCTGCCTCCGCTTCCTCTTCCTGATCCACGCGCTGTTCCGCAACGTCTTGCCCAACACCGCCTTGGCGACGAATGACGGCCCCGTGAGCGCGCGGCTGCGCGGCGTCCAGCCGATCTGATAGCGCAGGATGCCGTTCGCGAGATTGACGATGTCGTTCCGGCGCGTCGCGCTGGTCGAATATTCGACCGTCATCGACACGTTGAGGCAGTCGTGGTTCTCGATGCGATGCGGCGCGGTGTGCGGCCACGGCACCATCTGGCCCGGCGCGAACTCGAAGGTGCGAGCGTATTCGTCGTACCATTCGGAATAGGGGATATCGACCTCGGCGTCGGCGATCGCGATGTGCTCGAGATGCTCCGGCGCGATGAACGGCTGCTGCGCCGGATAGAACATCACGCGCTTCGTGCCCATGAGCTGGAACAGCATCTGCGCCGGCAGGTCGGCGTGATAGTAGATCTGCGCCTTCGGCGACGAGACGACGATGCCCGCGCTTTCGTGGAAGCTCTTGAGGCCGATGCGCTCGTTCAGCTCGCCGAACATTTCCTTGAGCAGGTCGCCATAGCGGTCGTCGACCCTGTTCACGTGCTGCAGGTTGAGCCACAGCCTGCCGTTCGCGACCGCCTCGAAAACTTCCTCGCCGGTCAGCCCGCCGAGGTCGCCCTCGCGCCAGAATCGGCGGTCGGTGCCCTGCTCGCCCATGTGGATGATGCTGTAGTGCGTGCGGGGATAGTTCTCGATCAGCCTGGTGAGTTCCTTGCGCGAGAACAGCGGCGATTCATGCAGCCGATGATCGACGCAGATCGGCTGCTGGCCCCAGAGCGCGGCGAGTTTCTCGTTCCAATTGGTGAAGATCGGCTGTTGCGACATGCGCTACCTGGTTGCCTCGGCGCCGGCTTGCCGCGGGCTGTCAGATTTTGTCGGGTTTGACGTACTATGAATGGCCGGCGCGGCGCGTCTACGCACGATGTCGCAAACGGCGCAAATTGAACATTGATTCGCGCGCGAGAGTTAACCGCGGCGGGCGTTAGCGCCGCGATGGTCGCAACACGACGGAACTTCGCGCGTTAACGATAGTCGTTAAGCGCCCTTCCGGTTCTGCCGGTTCTTCACCAGGTCGTCCACGACCGTCGGATCGGCGAGCGTCGAGGTGTCGCCGAGCGCGCCGTAGTCGTCTTCCGCGATCTTGCGCAGGATGCGGCGCATGATCTTGCCCGAGCGCGTCTTCGGCAGGCCGGGGGAGAACTGGATGAGGTCGGGCGACGCAATCGGTCCGATCTCCTTGCGCACCCATTGCACCAGCTCCTTGCGCAGGTCTTCGCTCGGCGCCTGGCCGGTCATCAACGTCACATAGGCGTAGATGCCCTGGCCCTTGATGTCGTGCGGATAGCCGACCACGGCGGCTTCGGAGACACTCTCGTGGGCAACGAGCGCGCTCTCGACCTCGGCGGTGCCGAGCCGGTGGCCGGCGACGTTGATGACGTCGTCGACGCGGCCGGTGATCCAGTAGTAGCCGTCTTCGTCGCGCCGGCAGCCATCGCCGGTGAAGTACTTGCCGGGATAGGTCTTGAAATAGGTGTCGATGAAACGCTGGTGGTCGCCATAGACCGTGCGCATCTGGCCGGGCCAGGAGTCGGCGATGCAGAGATTGCCGCTGGTGGCGCCCTCGATCACCTTGCCCTCGGTGTCGACGATCTGCGGCACGATGCCGAAGAACGGCCGCGTCGCCGATCCGGGCTTGAGTTTCGTCGCGCCCGGCAGCGGCGTGATCAAAATGCCGCCGGTCTCGGTCTGCCACCAGGTGTCGACGATCGGGCAACGGCCGTCGCCGACCACGCGGTGATACCACTCCCAGGCTTCCGGGTTGATCGGCTCGCCGACGGTGCCGAGCAGCCGCAGCGATGTGCGCGAGGTCTTCTTCACCGGATCGTCGCCGGCCTGCATCAGCGCGCGGATCGCGGTCGGCGCAGTGTAGAAGATGTTGACCTTGTGCTTGTCGCAGACTTCCCAGAACCGCGACATGGTCGGGTAGTTCGGCACGCCTTCGAACATCAGCGTGGTGGCGCCGTTCGCGAGCGGGCCGTAGAGGATGTAGCTGTGGCCGGTGACCCAGCCGACGTCGGCGGTGCACCAGTAGATGTCGCCGTCGTGATAATCGAACACGTATTGATGCGTCATCGCCACGTAGACGTGATAGCCGCCGGTGGTGTGCAGCACGCCCTTCGGCTTGCCGGTCGAGCCCGAGGTGTAGAGGATGAACAGCGGGTCTTCCGCGTTCATGTGCTCGCACGGGCACTCCGAGGTCACGACCTTGGCGGCGGCGTCGTAATAGACGTCGCGCACCGGGTCCATGTCGACCGGTGCGCCGGTGCGGCGCACGACGATGACATGATCGACGGTGAAGCCATCCTTTGCGACTTTCGCGATCGCGGCGTCGGTGTTGGCCTTGAGCGGGACCTTGCGCCCGCCGCGGATGCCTTCGTCGGCGGTGATGACGACGTTCGACTTGCAGTCCTCGATGCGGCCGGCCAGCGAATCCGGCGAGAAGCCGCCGAACACCACCGAATGGATCGCGCCGATGCGCGCGCAGGCGAGCATGGCGTAGGCCGCCTCCGGGATCATCGGCATATAGATGGTGACGCGGTCGCCCTTCGCGACGTTGCGGTTGCGCAGGATGTTGGCCATCCGGCACACCTCGTCGTGCAGCTCCTGATAGGTGATCTTCTTGTCGTCCTTGGGATCGTCGCCTTCCCAGATGATCGCGACCTGGTTGGCGCGCTTGGGCAGATGGCGGTCGATGCAGTTGTAGGCGACGTTGGTGACGCCGTCCTCGTACCACTTGATCGAGACGTTTCCGGAATAGTTGACGTTCTTGATCTTGGTCGGCGTCCTGTACCAGTGGATGCGCTTGGCCTGGTCCTCCCAGAACGCGTTCGGATCCTTGATCGAGCGCTGGTACATCTGGAGGTAGCCGGCGTCGTCGATGAAGGCGCGCTTCTGCCAATCGGCCGGGACGTCGTAGGTTTTCTCGGACATCG
This sequence comes from uncultured Alphaproteobacteria bacterium, assembly GCA_963785745.1. GTDB lineage: Bacteria > Pseudomonadota > Alphaproteobacteria > Rhizobiales > Xanthobacteraceae > VAZQ01. The sequence continues at coordinate 246,540 of CAWAWR010000017.1, read as the reverse complement.
CTTCCTCCCACGCGGCGCAAGGTCTGCGGGCGTGGACGTCCGCAACCAGCGCTCGACTTGGTCGCTATTATGCGACGGCGCTCCAACGAGCGACAAGGCCGGGATTATGCGACCTTCGGCGGAACCGCGGCCGAGGCCCAAGGACCGCGGTGTGACGCGGCTTTTTGGCCGCTTGGAATGGGCCGTCAAATGCGACTAGATGGTTGCAAGCGCCCACGCGCCCGACTGGTCTTGGAGTATTCGCATGTTGTCATTGACCCGCATCGTCCTGGCGGCGGCGCTCGCAGCGTCCGCGACCGCGGCCTCGGCGCAGACCTATCCGAGCCAGCCGATCCGGATGATCGTGCCGTTCACACCGGGCTCGCCCAACGACGTGGTCGCCCGGTTGCTGGCGCAGCAAATGACGACGAGGCTCGGTCAGAACGTCATCATCGACAATCGCCCTGGCGCCGGCACCAATGCCGGCACCAAGACCGCGGCCTCGGCCGAGCCGAACGGCTACACGCTCCTGTTCAACAGCTCGAGCATGGTGGTGTCGCCGGCCATGTACAAAAATCCCGGCTACGATCCGGAGAAGAATTTCGTGCCGGTCGCGAACACCATCTTCGGGCATTGGGTGACGGTGATCGAGAAGTCGATCCCCGCCAACACGGTGCCGGAGTTCATCGCCTATGCGAAGAAGAATCCGGGCAAGCTCGCGTTCGGCTACGGGCAGGGCACCGCGCCGCAGCTCGTCGGCGAATGGCTCAAGGTGCGCGAAGGCGTCGATATCACCAGCGTGCCCTACAAGGGCGGCCCGCAGGCGGTCATCGACCTGATCGGCGGCCGCATTCATTTCCACATCACCACCACCGCGACCGGGATGCCGCACATCAGGGACGGCAACGTCAAGGCGATTTCGGTCTGGAGCCCGAAGCGCTACCCGGGCTTGCCGAACGTTCCGACTATGATCGAGAGCGGCTATCCGAACCTCGCGCTCGGCTTCTGGGCCGGGATCTGGGCGCCGGCCGGCACGCCCGACGCGATCGTGAAGCGGCTCAACACGGTCATCAATGAGAGCCTGGGGTCGGCCGAGATGAAGGTCAGCCTCGACAAGCTCGGGCTCGAGCCGGTGATCCAGACGCCGGAGGAGTTCGGCAAGTTTGTCCGCGACGAAGTTCCGCGCTGGGCCGAGATCGTGAAGGTGAGCGGGGTGAAGGGCGACTGACAATGCCCGCGCCAGCTGGAAAGCGGCGCTAGACCGCCCACTCGAACCAATGCGCCGGAGGAAACGATGACGATGAGGCGATTCCTTCTATCAGCCGCTGCAGCCGTCGTGCTGTGTTCAACTGCGACGGTGGCGGACGCACAGTCCTTTCCCAGCCGCCCGATCCGGATCATCGTGTCGTTCCCGCCCGGCGGTGCGACCGACGTGATCGCGCGCACCGTCGGCGCGCCGCTCGGGCAGCGCCTCGGCCAGAACGTCGTCGTCGACAACCGCCCCGGATCGAACGGCAACATCTCCGCCGAGCTGGCCGCCAATGCGCGGCCCGACGGACACACGCTGCTGCTCGGCTCCGACAGCCTGTTCGGCATCAATCCGCACCTCTATTCCAAGATGCCGGTCGACCTGCGCAAAGCGTTCGTGCCGGTGACCAATCTCGTCACCAATCTCCTGGTGCTGACCGTCAATCCGGACAAGGTGCCGGCAAAGACGTTTGGCGAATTCATCGACTTCGCCCGCAAGGCGAACCCGCCGCTGTTCTATGCGTCGATCGGCAACGGCAGCCAGCATCACATCGCGATGGAATTGCTGAAACGGACCGCCAACATCAATCTCACGCATGTGCCTTACAAGGGCGGCGGACCGGCCGCGATCGCGACGGTCGGCGGCGAGACGCTCGCGATGTTCGGCGGCGGCTCGGTGGTGCCGCTGGTGCGGTCGGGGAAGCTCCGCGCGCTGGCGGTGACCAGCCCCAAGCGCTCGCCGTCGCTTCCGGATCTGCCGGCGATCGGAGAAACTTATCCCGGCTACGCCGTGGCGATCTGGCAGGGGCTGTTTGCTCCGACCGGCACGCCGCCGGAGATCGTCACCAAGCTCCGCACTGAAATTCACGCGGTGCTGAAGATGCCGGAGGTCGCGCAGGCGCTGGTCAACGCCGGTTCCGGCGATCCGTCGACGATCTCGGTCGAGGAATTCTCCGCGATGATCGCGGAGGATTATGTGCGCTACGGCAAGATCATCAAGGACACCGGCATCAAGGTGGATAACTGACACTCCGCTGTCATGGCCGGGCTTGTCCCGGCCATCCACGTCTTTTCGGCGAAGGCGGCAAGCAAGACGTGGATGCCCGGCCCAAGGCCGGGCATGACGAACGCGGCAGCGCCTACACCCCCATCGCGCCGATGATCGCGCCCATCAGCACCAACACGACCAGCCAGTGGCCGCCGTCGATGAGCAGCAGCCGCCAGCCGCGCCTGGCGAAGCTGTAGTTCACCAGCATCGTCGTGATGACGAAGCCGAACCAGCAGAACGCGCCCGAGATCACGCCGCTGCGCACCGTCACTTGCCCAGATGCCCCATGAGCCCGGCCAGCACCCAGGCCATGACCACGCAGGCGACGAACGCGAACGCGAACGGCAGCCAGGCGCCGGGCTGCGACTTCGACGCTTCGATCTGCTCCCGCGTCGTGCCGAGGGCCGTCATCCAGGGCTTCGCCAGCGCCATGTACCAGATCGCGCCGGCGATCCAGCCCGCCACCGCAGCGATGAATACCGCGAGATAGTTGATGCCGGCGAACGTCATGCGGAGGCCTCCCGTGAACCGGTGCGGGAGCCTAGCGCGGGATTGCGGATGGAACCATGCGCGACGCTGCGGAATTTCCTACGGGTCAATCGTTGGAGTGCGACCCCCCGGAATGCCGCAGCGCGTGCCAGAGAGTGAGACCGTCAACCGCACGCGAAACGGGAAGCCGCCGGCGGCAGCCATGGCGAAGCGGTTGGGGCTTCGCTACGTCACGCGCGATGCACTGACGATCCGCCGCGAGCGTCGCGGCAAGGGCTGGCGCTACGTCAACGCCACCGGGCGCGTCATCCGCAATCCCTCGCTCCTGCGCCGCCTCGCCCGGCTCGCCGTGCCGCCGGCCTATGAGTCCGTGCTCTACGCCGCCGACAAGGCTGCGCATCTGCAAGCGATGGGCCGCGACGCAGCCGGGCGGCTGCAATACCGCTACCATCCGGACTGGGAAAAAGTGCGCGAGCAGCGCAAGGCGCGCCGTCTTGCGCGTCTGGCGGAAGGCCTGCCGCGCATCCGCAGGAGTCTCGGGCAGCATCTCGCCGGCGCCGAACCCACCCGTGAGCTGGCGCTCGCCGCCGTCATCGAGCTCGTGAGCTGCAGCGCCATCCGGGCCGGCCGTGAAACGTATCTGCGGCAACGTAAGACACGCGGTGCGGCCACGCTCCTCAAGTCCAACGTGGTGGTGGACGGCGATCACATCACCCTGCGCTTTCGCGGCAAGGGCGGCAAGTTCGTCGACAAGGAAGTCAAGTGCCCGCGGCTGGTCGGGGCGCTCGAATGCCTGCGCACGCTGCCCGGCACGCGCTTGTTTCAGTATCGCGCGGAGAACGGCGAGGTGCGGCCGGTGCGGGCGCGCGATGCCAACGCATTCCTGCGTGAGATCGCCGGCACCAATATTTCGCTTGAAGGATTTCCGCACGCTGATCGCGTCCGCAAGCATCCTTGAGATGCTCGCCCACCTCAAGCCGGCGCGCAGCGAACGGCAGCGACGCAAGCAGGTGCTGGAAGCGGTTCGGGTGGCCGCCGACGATCTGCACAACACGCCCGCGATCTGCCGCCGCAGCTACGCCCACGGTGCGGTGATCGCCGCGTTCGAGGATGGCATGCTGGAGCGCTTCTCGGCCGCGCTCGCGGCTGGCCGCTCCCCGGCCCGGCGCGAAAAGGTTCTGGCGCGGATCGTTGCGACGGCGGCGGCCTAGCCTTTGACGCCGCCCATCTTGCAGATCTGCGACCATTCGGTGGCGCTGACGGGCTGCACCGAGAGCCGCGAATATTTCACCAGCGGCATGGTCTTGAAGCGCGCGTCGGCCTTGATGGTGGCGAGCGTCACCGGCGTCTTCAGCGGATGCTTGGCGATCACGTCGGTGGCGTACGAAGACCTGCTTCTCATCGGTCGGGTCGCGATAGTGCTCCTTGATCACCTCGCCGACACCGACGATCTGCTTCTCCTTGCCGGTGTGATAGATGAAGACGAGGTCGCCTTTCTTCTGATCCTTGAGGTGCCCGCGCGCGATGAAATTGCGCACGCCGGTCCAAGCCTCGCCCTTGGCGCCCTTCTTGACGAGGTCGTCCCAGGAGAACTCCTCCGGCTCGGTCTTCATCAGCCAGTATTTCATCGGATCAACCCTCCGAACGGAACGGGCGCGTCAGCAAGCCTTCGATGGCGTCGCCCACGCTCACCTTACCATCGAGGATAGCCGCAACCGCGGCGGAAATAGGCATCTCGACGCCCTTGTCGCGCGCCATCTCGACCAGCACCGGCGCGGTGAAGGCGCCTTCCGACAGCTTGGCGCCCGCGCGCACCTGCTCCGGCGTCTGCCCTTGGCCGAGCGCGTGCCCGAACGAAAAGTTGCGCGACTGCGCGGTCGAGCATGTCAGCACCAAGTCGCCGAGGCCCGAGAGCCCGGTCAGCGTCTCCGGCCGCGCGCCGAACGCCCGGCCGAAGCGCGTGAGCTCGGCAAATCCGCGGGTGATCAGCGCAGCGGTGGCGCTGGCTCCGAGCTCGCGGCCGGCGACGATGCCGGCGCCGATCGCCAGCACGTTCTTGGCCGCGCCGCCGATCTCGACGCCGCGCAGATCGGTCGAGTGGTAGGGCCGGAACGTGGCCGAGCCGAGCGCGCGCGCGAGCTCGGCCGCGACGTTTTCATCGCGCGCCGCGAGCGTCACCGCGGTCGGCAGGCCGCGTGCGACGTCGGCGGCGAAGCTCGGTCCCGACAAGATCGCCGGCACGGCGTTGGGCGCGCATTTGGCAATGATGTCGGACATGAACTCGTGCGTCCCGGCCTCGATGCCCTTGGCGCAGACGATCAACGGCGTGCCGGCCGCAACTAGGGGCGCGAGCGCCGTGACCACCGCGCGCATCGCCTGCGCCGGCACCACCAGCAGCAGGGCGTCGGCACGGGCGACCGCGGCGGCATCGCGGGTCACGGCGATGCCGTCGTCGATCCGCACGCCCGGCAGGAACAGGCTTTCGCGTTTGTTTTCGAGTTGCCCGGCATTGGCGGCGTCATGCTCCCACAGCGTCACTTTGCGGCCGGCGCGCGCGGTCGAAATCGCCAGCGCCGAGCCCCAGGCTCCCCCTCCGACGACTCCGATGTGCGTGAAGGTCATGGGCCGGTCGACCGCAGGCTCGGCGCGTCGGCGGCGGCCGCCTTGCGCACCGTCGATTCGGTCAGCGGCCAGCGGGCGTGCGGCGGCGAGTTGAGCGCATCGGTCATGCCGAGGGCCAGCCGCTCCGCGCCCGCCCATGCGATCATCGCGCCGTTGTCGGTGCACAGCTCCGGCGGCGGGACGACCAGCACGGTGCCGACCTCGAACGCGATCCGGTGCAGCGTCTTGCGGATGGTCTGGTTGGCGGCGACGCCGCCGGCGGCGACCAGCGCAGTCGGCGTGCCGTAGCGCTCGCGGAACAGCTTCATCCCCATGCGCAGCCGGTCGGCAACGACGTCGCCGATCGCCTGCTGGAACGACGCGCAGAGGTCGCGCACGTCCTCGTCGCTGATCGGCGCGATCTTCTCGGCTTCGAGCCGCAGCGCGGTCTTCAATCCGGACAGCGAGAAATCCGCGTTCGGCTTGCCGGCCATCGGCCGCGGCAGCGCAAAACGCTGCGCTTTGCCGGCCGCAGCCTCCTTCTCGACCAGCGGGCCGCCCGGATAGCCGAGGCCGAGCAGCTTTGCGGTCTTGTCGAAGGCCTCGCCGATGGCGTCGTCGACAGTGGTGCCCAGCCGCACGAAATCGCCGACGCCGAGCACGGCGACGATCTGGGTGTGGCCGCCGGAGGCGAGGAACAGGCAGTAGGGAAACGGCGTGCCGTCGGTCAGCCGCGCCGTCAGCGCATGCGCTTCGAGATGGTTGACCGCGATCAGCGGCTTCTCGCTGACGAGGGCGATGGCCTTGGCGGTGGTGAGGCCGACGATCACGCCGCCGATCAGCCCCGGACCGGCGGCGGCGGCGACGCCGTCGATGTCGGTGAACTTGCGTTCGGCCTCCGCCATCGCCTTGGCGATGATGAAGTCGAGCATCTCGACATGGGCGCGGGCGGCGATCTCCGGCACCACGCCGCCGAAGGCGGCGTGCTCGTTGGTCTGCGACAGCACGATGTTCGACAGGATCCGGCCGCGGCCGGTCTCCAGCCGCTCGACCACCGCCGCCGCGGTTTCGTCGCAGGTCGTTTCGATCCCGAGCACAATCATCGGATCATCTTATCATTTCTTGGCCGTGCGCCTATGATCGCGCGCCGGCGGGCTTGTTCGGCGTAGCATTGCGAGGTCTCAAAGTGCAATCCGGTTCGGTGGCTCTGCGGATCGGGACGCGCGGCAGCCCGCTCGCGCTGGCGCAGGCCGCCATGGTGCGGGTCTGCCTGGCCGCCGCGCATGGTCTGGCGCCGGAGCGGATCGAAATCCGGACGATCACGACCACCGGCGATGCGATCCGGGATCGCCCGCTGTCGGAACTTGGCGGCAAGGGGCTCTTCACCAAGGAAATCGAGGAAGCGCTCACGGCCGGCGACGTCGACATTGCGGTGCATTCGGCCAAGGACATGCCGACGGTATTGCCGGACGGCCTGATCATCGCGGCGGTGCTGCCGCGTGAAGATCCGCGCGACGTTTTCATCAGCCGCAAGGCGAATTCGCTGCGGGAGCTTGCGACGGGAGCCGTGATCGGCACCGCGTCGCTGCGGCGGCAGGCGCTGGTGAAGCGGCTGCGTCCCGATCTCAAGGTCGTGCCGTTTCGCGGCAATGTGGAGACGCGGCTGCGCAAGCTCGATGCCGGCGAGGTCGATGCGACGCTGCTCGCGCTGGCCGGCCTCAAGCGCCTCGATCTCGCCGCGGCGGCGACCGAAGTGCTTGCGGCGGATGAATTCATCCCAGCGGTCGGGCAGGGCATCATCGCCATCGAGGCGCGTGCCAACGACGCCACGACGCGCAATCTGCTCGCCGCGATCAATCATAATGACAGCATGACGGCGCTGGTGACGGAACGCGCGTTCCTCACGGTGCTCGACGGCTCCTGCCGGACGCCGATTGCCGGACATGCCGTGATCGGCGGCGGCCGCTTGCGCTTCCGCGGCCTGATCGCGAAGCCTGACGGCAGCGCCAGCTTCGACGCCGAGCGCATGGGCACGACGGGCGATGCCGCCGCGCTCGGCGCCGACGCCGGCGCGGAATTGAAGCAGCGCGCCGGCCCGAATTTCTTTGCCCCGAGCTAAGCGATGCGTGTGCTCGTTACCCGACCCGAGCCCGATGGCGAGCGCACGGCGGCAAAGCTGCGCGATCGCGGCTGCGCGGTGATGCTGGCGCCGCTGTTGCGCGTCGAACCGGTCGAGGCCGTTCTCGACGGCGCGTGGCATGTGGTGGCGCTGACCAGCGTCAATGCCGTCCGGGCCATTGCCGGCCACCCGAAGCTGAAGGATTTGCTCGCGCTTCCGGCCTATGCGGTCGGCGGGCGCACCGCCGATGCGGCGGTCGCGCAGGGCTTCGTCAATGTCGTCTCCGCCGATGGCGATGCGGGCGATCTCGTGCGGGTCATGAAGACGCATCTTCGCGGCGGCGCCCGTGTGCTCCATCTCGCGGGCGCGGACCGCGCCGGCGATCTCGCGGGCGGTCTTGCCGGGGCGTCCATCGACGTCGAGACGGTCGTGGTCTATCGCGCGGTCGCGGCCTCGGCGTTTCCCCGCGACGTCCGCGACGCGTTGAGCGCCGGGAAGCTCGACGGGGCGCTGCATTTCTCGCGGCGCACCGCCGAGACTTATATCGCCTGCGCCGCCGCCGCCGGGATTTCCGGCAAGGCGCTCGCGCCCGTGCACTATTGCCTGTCGCAGCAGGTCGCGGAGCCGTTGGCGGCCGCTGGCGCCCGCGGCCTGCGGATTGCCGAGCGTCCGGCCGAGACAGAGTTGATTAACCTCGTAAAGCCGTGAGCGCCGCAATTCCGGCGTTCGGATGCCCTCGATTTGATAGTATGACGGGGGCGCAAGTGAATCGCCAATGGGCATGACATGACCAGTTCCAATGAGCCCCCGGGCGGGCCGGCGGGACCACGCGGCCGGCGACCACCGACCATCGATCTGACGGCGACCGAGGTCGGTGGCGAATCGGCCAAGGGGCCCCCCGAGGACGCGGCCACGTCGCCGTCCGTATTCGAGCGGCTGCGCGCATGGCTGCCGGCGGACTTCGCGAATTTCCCCTGGCCGGTGGTGGCTGCCGTCGCCGGCGGTGTGGTGCTCACTTTGCTGGTGCTGGCATTGGCTGGCGTGTTCTCGGGCCGCGACGAAGGCCTGGTGGCCGTGGACACGCGGCTCGCGCGCGTTGAAAACCAACTGCGCGACGCTGCCGCCAAGCCGCCGCTGGTCGCGGGCGACACGAAAGCGGTGGACGATCTCACCGGCCGGATTGCGCGCTTGGAAACCGTGATCGCAACGCCGCGGCCGCCGGTTACCGATCCGGCGGTGGCGAACCGCATCGCGACACTCGAAGGCGACCTCAAGGCGCTGGGCGAACGCGTCGGCGTGCTCGGCCGGCGCAACGATGACATCGCCGCGATCGCTGGCGAGGCGCGCACGCGCGCGGACGCGGCGGCGGCGGCCGTCGCCGAGTTGAAGAAGACGCCGGCGGGTGCACCGGCCGTCCAGCCGGCGGAGATTGAAACGCTCACCAATCGCATCGCCGCGCTCGAGCGCGCCGCGAAGGCGATGGAGGCTCAGCTTGGCGCGCGTGCGAGCAGCGAGAGCGGCACCGATCGCTCGCTGCGGCTCGTGGTCGTTGCGAGCACGCTCAATGCCGCGGTCGACCGCGGCACGCCGTTCGCCGCCGAGCTCGCCGCTGCGAAGGCTGCGGCGCCCGATCCGAAAGGGCTGGCGGCGCTCGAACCGTTCGCGGCGTCGGGCGTGCCAAGCGCGGCTGCGCTGGCGCGCGAGCTCACAGCGCTGATGCCGGCGCTCGCCAAGACGGTGGGCACGGCACCGCGCGAGAGCGGGATCCTCGACCGGCTGAAGGCCAACGCCGAAAGGATCGTTCGTGTCCGGCCGATCGACGAGGTCACCGGCGACGATCCGGTGGCGGTCGTGCGGCGCATCGAAATACGGGCAGAGCAGGGGAATCTTAACGGTGCGATGGCTGAGATCGCCAAGCTGCCGGAGCCGGCGCGCGCGCTGACGAAGGAATGGGTGGCCCGCCTCGAAGCCCGTAACGCCGCGGTCGAGGCCAGCCAACGGTTCTCCGCCGCGGCGCTGGCGTCGATCGCAAAGCCATCACTCTAGGACCACGATGATCCGCGTCGTCATCTTCCTCGTTCTGGTCGGCATTTTCGCGGTCGGCGCGGCATGGCTCGCCGACCGGCCGGGCGACGTGATGATCACGTGGCAGAAGCTGCGGATCGAAACCTCGCTGATGGTGCTGGTGGTGGCGGTGGCCGCGGTCGCTGCGCTGACAGTGCTGCTGTGGTCGATCCTGCGCGCGATTTTGCGTTCGCCCGACACCTTGCGGTTCTATCTGCGGATGCGCCGCGGCATGCGCGGCTATCACGCGGTATCGCAAGGTTTGATCGCGGTCGGTTCCGGCGACGCGCGGGCGGCGCGCCGGTTCGCCGACGAGGCGGCGCGGATCGCGCCCCATGAACCGCTGACGCTGTTGCTCAGCGCGCAGGCGTCACAGCTTTCAGGCGACCGCGCCGCGGCCGAGCGCACCTTCAACGCCATGGCGGTGCGCGACGATACCCGGCTGCTCGGGCTGCACGGGCTCTACATCGAGGCGCAGCGAAGGAACGACGGCGCCGCCGCCAAGCTCTACGCCGAGGAAGCCGCCGAGGGCGGCCGCGCACCGGCCTGGGCCGGGCTTGCGGTGTTCGACGCGCGCTGCGCCGCCGGCGACTGGGTCGGCGCGCTGGAGCGGCTCGACCGCAACATGAAGAGCGGGCTGGTCGACCGTGACTCCTACCGCCGCTTGCGTGCCGTGCTGTTGACCGCGCGCGCGATCGAGGCGGACGCCCATGACGATCACGACGGCGCGCGGACGCTCGCGCTGGAGGCGGTGAAGTTTGCGCCGACGCTGGTGCCGGCGGCGGCCCTGGCCGGGCGGCTGCTCGGCGAGGCGCACGACACGCGCCGCGCGGCGCGCATGATCGAGGCCGCTTGGATGGCCAATCCGCATCCCGATCTCGCCGACGCCTATGCGCACCTGCAGCCCGGCGCATCCGCGCGGGACCGGCTGCGACGCGTCGAATTGCTGGCCGAGAAAACGCCCGGCAATATCGAGGGCGCGCTGGCAGTGGCGCGCGCCGCGCTCGATGCGCACGAATTCGCGGTGGCGCGCCGCGTGCTGACGCCGTTGTCGATCGCGCCGAGCCAGCGCGTGTCGATGCTGATGGCTGAGCTGGAGGAGAAGGAGCACGGCGACGAGGGCCGCGCGCGCGAATGGATGACGCGGGCGGCGCGCGCAAAGCCCGATCCGACCTGGACCGCCGACGGGTTCATGTCGGATCGCTGGATGCCGGCGTCGCCGGTGACCGGTCGGCTCGACGCGTTCCAGTGGAAGGACCCGATTGCGGACCTCGACGCCGACGAGGCGGTGATCGAGCACCTGCGGGAGCCCCGCCCGCCGGTCAGCCCGCCGCCAGCGCCGCCGCCGCCGATATCCGAGATCAAGCCGCTGGAGCCGAAGCCGGTCGAAGCCGCACCGGTCGTTTCGCCGCCCGCTCCGGTGGGACGCGGGCTGGCGCGGACAGCCACCGCGGCCGCGCCGGGCCTGGTTCCGCTTATCCACGTGCCCGACGATCCGGGCCCGGAGCCGCAGCCGCAACTGGAGCCCGAGGCGGAATCGCCGAACTCCGGTGACAACTGGCGCAAGCTGCGCGGGCTGTTCAAGTAGCCGGGCTCTATCCTCCGCTCATTCCCGCGTAAGCGGGAATCCAGGAAATCTTCTTTAGACTGGGTCCCCGCTTTCGCGGGGACGAACGGAACTGACTTAATCCGCTCCGCCGCTGACGCCGGAAATCAGGTTTGCTCCCAGTAGCAGCTCGGCGGTCGGGTCTTTCTTCAGCGGTACGGACTGAATTGGCGCGTCCAGAATTGCGCGCTCGGCGCGCCGCGCCTGGACCGCCGCGTCGATGGTGGTGACGGCAAAGCGCACCGACGAGCCCGGCCGCATCTGCGCGAGCCGTCCCTGATCGGGTCCGATCACGGTCGCGATCTTCGGGTAGCCGCCGGTGACCTGGCGATCCGCCATCAGCACCATCGGCCGCCCGTCGCCCAGCACCTGGATCGCGCCCATCACGATGCCGTCGGAGACGACGTCGAGGCCGTTGGCGGCTGCGATCGGCGCGCCATCGAGGAAGTACGCCATCCGGTCGCTGCGATGCGAGACCGTCCAGGCTTCGCGGCAGAACGTGTCGATCTGCTCACGCGAGAAATAATCGTCCTGCGGGCCGAGGATCACGCGGATCGGATCGTTGCTGCGGTCGAGCCACGGCGCCGTGAGCGCCGCCGCGCCGGGCTCGCCTGCGCCCGCGTCGCGCACCGGCAAGACATCGCCCGCCGCCAGCGCGCGGCCGTCGATGCCGCCGAGCGCAGAACGCGTGTGCGTCGCGTTGGAGCCGAGCATGGGCGGCACATCGATGCGGCCGCCGACCGCGAGATAGCACCACGCACCATCGTTGCCCGCGCGGACGCGCAGTTTCGCGCCCGGCGAGAGCGCCAGCCGCACGGCCGATGGCAGTCGCTGCCCATCAAGTGAAATCTCGAAATTCCCGCCGGCAAGGGCAAGCGGCAGCGGCGCGCCGTCCGCGCTCACCTCGACGCCGCCGAGGGAGATCTCGATCGCGGTCGCGCCCGGCGCGGCTCCGACCGCGCGGTTCGTGATCGCCATCGCAAGCCGATCCATTGGTCCGGCGGCGGTGACGCCATAGCGGAGATAGCCATGCCGGCCGGCGTCCTGCAGCGTTACGCCCGGCCCCGCGGCGATGATTTTCAGCACCGCGTTCATGGCAGCTTCGTCATTGTGGCGACGGTCTCGCCGGCCGCCGCGCGGCTTTCGAGCGCGTGGAAGGTGTCGAGATCGATCGCGTCGAATTTGATCTCGTCGCCGACCGCGGCGAGGAACGTTTGCTTGCGCGCGAGCGAGAACATGCGCTCCGCCGTGCGGCCGACCAGCCACCAGCCGGTCGGCATCGCGAAGGTCGTGATCAGGCCCATGCCGGCGCCGATCATGATCGTGCCCGGCGGATGCGGCGGGCGGATCGTGACTCGCCGCGAGACGGTGAGTTCCTGAGGCAGCCCGCCGAGGTAGCAGAAGCCCGGCAGAAAGCCGTACATGTACGCCCGATAGGTAGCGCCGGAATGCAAAGCGACCACGCGCTCCGGCGTCATGCCGAGCTGGTCGGCGATCGACGCGATGTCCTCGCCGAATTGCGGGTCGTAGCAGCAGGGGATGGTCCAGCGCCGCGCCGGCTTGGTTTCCGACGATGCGGCCCCGGCGCCGCGCACGGCCTCGACCAGCGCCGCGCGCTCGATCACCAGCGGATCGTAGTGGATCATCAGCGAGCGGATGGTCGGCACCAGCTCGACCACGCCCGGCAGCGCGCGCTTGGTGAGGGCTTCGTCGAGCGCGAGAACGCGATTGTGGATCGCAGGCTCGATGCTGCGCCCGAATTCGACCACCAGCGCCGCTTCGCCGGCGTCGAGAAAAATCGGCTCGGCGTTGCTGGCCACGACGCCCGCGCCTCAAGCCGATCCGAACGGTGCGACGGTCGCGCCCGCGGCTTCGAGTTTCTGCCGCACCGTGCGCGCAGCCGTGACCGCGTCTGGCGTATCGCCGTGCACGCAGACGGAGTTGATCGGCGTTTTCAGCTTCGCGCCGCTCACAGTGATCAGCGCGCCGGCCTCGAGCATGGCCACCACGCGCGCCGCCGCCTGCGCGGCATCATGGATGACGGCGCCGGGCTGCGACCGCGGCACCAGCGTGCCCGCCTCGGTATAGGCGCGGTCGGCATATATCTGCGAGAACACGCGCAGTCCCGCGCGCTCGGCGGCGCGCACCTGTTCGCTGCGCGCGATCGCGAGCGCCGCGAGATTGCGGTCGACCGCGAAAATCGCGCGCGCCACCGCGTCGGCGACGTCCTTGTCGGTCTCGGCGAGGTTCGCGAGCGTGCCGTGGGCGTTGACGTGGGTGATGCGGTGGCCGGCATAGCTCGCCAGCGCCATGGCCGCGCCGATCTGGTAGGCGACCAGCCGCTCGATCTCGCCGGTGGAAAAGGGGATGGCCCGGCGGCCAAAACCCCAGAGGTCTGGGAAACCCGCATGCGCGCCGACCGCCACGCCGTTCGCTTTCGCCACCTGGTAGGTATGCGCCATGATCTCGGGGTCGCCGGCATGGAAGCCGCAGGCGACGTTGGCCGAGGTCACGATGGCGAGCAGGGCGTCGTCGTCGCCGCATGTGTAGCGGCCAAAACCCTCGCCCAGGTCGGCATTGATGTCGATGCGCATCGGTTTTGGCTCGAAAGGCCGGGCTCGCGAACGTTGCAAAAATCGCCGCGATTTGCTCTAAGTGCCGCCGCGCCGGGGGGTCAAGTTCCCGGCGCTCCCGGTGCCTATATCATCCTTGCGTAGGGACGCGAAATCGCTAACGTCCTGAGATCGTTCGGAAAGCCGCAGTAGCTCAGCCGGTAGAGCACCGCATTCGTAATGCGGGGGTCGTAGGTTCGAATCCTATCTGCGGCACCAACTTTTGCCCTCAAGTCGAACAGACTCGAACCATGTGCTCGCGCCAAGCTGCCCATGGATCATGACGATTTTCGCGATCTCACTGGCTTATCGGAAAGACTGTTTTGCGACACCGGCGGGCGTCGGGCCACAAGGCCGCCTCTCCGGATGCCGCGCCGCCCGGACTGCGGTATGATGTGGTGCGAGCGCTCGTAGCTCAGCCGGACCCAGAACCGACACGTCAAACCTGCCGTTCTTGCGCCTGAAGCCACGACGAGCATGTCCAGCAATCCGCCCTCCGGTTCGATGGAGACCGCAACGGCCGGCGCCGTCGATCGTCGAACCTTCGTCAAGGCTTCGCTCGTCGCCGGCATTTCCATCATCGTGCGGCCGCTCGCGGCCGTCGCACAGCCGACGGCACGGAGTGAGTTGGCGGCCCCGGCATACGCGTGGCAGCGAACCGCCACGACCGCCGCGCGCCGCATCGACGGCTGGCAGAAGGTCCTCGGCGCCAAGATCTATGCCGCTGATTTCCGCGCGGCGGACATGCCCGGCTGGCCGCGCGATACCGCCCACGCGCTGTTCGTCAAGACGCCCGACGCGACGCGCGTGTTCGAGGGCATCGATCTCGCGGCGCTCGACAAGGAGCTCGCACCCGATCGCGTGGTGCTGGCGAGCGACTTGGTTGCGGCCGCGATCACGGTGCCGCCGTTCTACGCCGGCGATCTCTTGTGCCCCGCCGGCAAGACGCCGCTCTATCTCGGACAGCCGCTCGCACTACTGATCTGGAACGACATCGCGCGCTTCGCGCTGGCGCGGCAGACGATCAAGTCCGCGTCCGGCATCATCCGCTTCGGCGCCAAGACCGGACCTGTCGAGGCGCCGCCTTATGCGTCCGCGCGCTTCGTGCGCGTTGCCGGTCCCTCTCCCGGCGCCGACGACGTCTATTCGGCGATGCGCGCCGGATGGACGTTTCCGATCATGTATCAGAAGGACGACCGCCCCACCTGGGCGGTGCCGTCGGCCAGCGGCTCCGATGCGCAGCGCGCGTCCTACTACGGCGACCAGATTCGCAAAGAGATCGACGCGGGCGGTGCTGGCCGCTTGGTTCTCGAGCGCACGTTCCGCACGCAGTCGATCGATCAGGTCTTCCTGGAGCCGGAGTCGGGTCTTGCCTGGTACGACAGCAGCAAGCGCAGGCTGGAGCTCGTGCTCGGCGTGCAGTCGCCGCAGGAGGCGGCCGGCAACATCGCCACGCTCGTCGCCAAGAACGCGGCCGCGCAGCGGGTCACGGACATCGTCGCCCATTGCGCCGAGGTGGGAGGCGCTTTCGGCGGCAAGGACCACACCATCTATCCGCTCTATGTGGCGCTGGCCGGCCTGTTTTCGCCGAACCGTCCGGTGCGGCTCGCCAACGACCGCTACGACCAGTTCCAGTTCGGCCTCAAGCGTCATGCGCTGACGGCGAAGAGCCGCATGGCCGTGGATCGCGCGAGCGGCCGCATCACGGCGTTCGTGTCGGATCAGGACCTCGACGGCGGCGGCCTCGCCAATCTCTCTCCCGCGGTGGCGTTCGTCGGCGCGACCGCCTCGATCGGGATCTATGACATTCCCAAGGTCGACGTCACCACGGAGGTGCGGCATTCGCGCGCCGTCACCGCCGGCTCGATGCGCGGCTTCGGCGCGCTGCAGACCATGACGGCGCTCGAAGTGATGATCGACGAAGCGGCCGCGAGCCTCGGCCGGGATCCGATCGCGTTCCGCAAGACGAACCTGCTCGCGACCGGCGGCAAGACGATGGTCGGCAACGTCATCTCGGGCGATCTGCGCAGCGGCGAGGTGCTCGATCGGCTCGCGGCGCAGCCGATCTGGACCGGACGCGCGGCCGAAAAGACCCGGCGGGCCGCCATGGCGCCCGGCAAAGCGTTCGGCGTCGGCGTCGCGTGTGTCAGTACCGTATTCGGCAGCGGCTCAGACCCGGCCTTTGCGCTGGTCGAGATCAATCCGGCCGGCCGGATCACCGTCACCTCGCAGGCGGTCGAGATCGGGACCGGGGTTACGACCGCGCTCGCGGTGCGGGTGGCCGACCGGCTCGGCGGCGCGGCCCACCAGGTGAACCTCGGCGTCCTCGAGGGTTGGGACGTGCTCGGGCTCACCGCACCGGACAATCCGTTCACGCTGACGGCCGCGCAGCAGGAGGAGGGCGCGAAGAACCCGCGATGGGTTCCCGATATCGCCCAGGATACGACTGCTTCCATTTCGGCTCACGTGCACACCGCGGTCGCCGCCGAGGCAGCGAACGTCGTGTTTCGGTTCGGCCTGTGGCCGGCGGCGCAGGCGATCTGGTCAGCGGGCAAAGGGACCGGAAAAGCCCTGCGGATCGACGACGTGCGTTTTGTCGACGGCAGGCTGACGGCGCCCGGCCGGGAGCCGCTCGCGCTCGCGCGCCTCGCCGCCCAGGCGCACAAGATGGGCCTCGTCGTTGCGGCCATGGTCCATGGCTACAATCGCTGGGCCTGGGCGCGCGCGGCGTTCGATCTTCCCGGCGGCCGCTACACCGGCGCCATCGACGCGCTGGCGGTCCGATACGGCAATGGCGCATCGCCCGCGCGCAAGGCTGCGATGACCACGCGCGGCTACCAGCGGTTCGATCGCGTTTCCATCACTTTCCCGTCGACGCTGTTCGAGCGGATTGCAGTCGGATACACGTCGGCGTGCGGCAGCGTGGTGGCGGTCGAAGTCGACCGCGCGACCGGGGCGGTCGCCATCGTCGATGCCGCGACCGTGCTGGAATGCGGGCGCGCGCTGGTGCCGGAGCAGGTCGCCGGACAAGCGGAAGGCGGCTTCGCGATGGGGGCCGGGTACGCGCTCTACGAGAATCTGCCGCTCTATGAGGACGGCCCCGGCAACGGCAGCTGGAATCTCGATCGCTATCGGGTGCCGCGCGCTTCCGACCTTGCGGTCTGGAACCTGAAGGTCGACGTGCTTCCGCCGCTCGGCCCGACCGACATTCCGAAGGGCATGGGAGAGGTCGTGATGATCCCGGTGGTGCCGGCCATTCTCAACGCCATCGCCGACGCGACCGGAACGCGCTTCTACGAGCTGCCGGTCACGGCGGAGAAGATCAAGGCGGCGCTGCGATGAAGACGCAACCCATCAGCCTGACGGTCAACGGGCGTGCGGTTGGACCGATCGAGATCCCGGAAGGGCTTTCGATGAACGACTTCCTCCGCGAGTACCTCAACCTGACCGGCACCAAGTTCGGCTGCGGCGTCGGCGCATGCAGCGCCTGCGTCGTCATCCTCGATGACGCGGATGGGACGTCGAGGACCGTGCATACTTGCATCACCGCCGCCGACTTCTTCGCGGGCAAGAGCGTCCGCACCATCGAGGGCATCGCCCATGACGGCGTCTTCAGCGCGGTGCAGACCGCGTTCCTCGATCATTTCGCATTCCAGTGCGGCTATTGCACCCCGGGCTTCGTCAACCAGGCGCAGGTACTGATCGAGACGCTCGCGCTCGTGCCCATTCCGCGGGCCGAGGTGGAGACCGCCATTCTCAGGGCCATGGACGGCCACATCTGCCGTTGCACCGGCTACGTTCGGTACTACGCGGCCTTGCGTGCGCTGATCCTCGCCGATCCGCGACTGACGCGTTAGGTCCGCCGAACAGTCAGTGCGCCTGCAGCCCGGCTTCGCGCGCGACCGTGCCCCACACCTTGAGCTGTTCCTTGAGGAACGCGCCCAGCTCCTCCGGCGTCGAGCTCTGGTAGTCGAACGCGGCGCGGTCCAGGCCCTCGCGCACGTCCGGACGTTTCATCGCCGCGGCGACCTCGCGCGAGAGGCGCTCGACGATCGCGGGCGGCGTCTTGCCGGGCGCGAACATCGCGACCCACGGCAGGATGGCGAAATCAGGAACGCCGGACTCCGCCATCGTCGGCACGTCCGGCGCCAGGCGCGCGCGATTTGCACCGAGGGTAGCAATGGCGCGCAGCCGTCCCGTCTTGATGTGCTCGAGCGAGGCGTTCAGGCCCGCCGCCATGATATGCGCCTGCCCGTCGAGCAGCGCCTTCATCGCCGCCGCGTCGATCGGGTAATCCTTGCTCGCGATGTCGAGCTTCTCGCGGGTACGCAACTGCGCCATGGTGAAGATCGTCGGCGGGTTGGCGGCCGCGATCGTGAGCTTGCCGGGGTTGTCGCGCGCATAGCGGATCAGCTCGGCGAGGTTCTTCGCCGGCACGTCCGGCGTCACCACCAACAGCAGCGGCGTCCAGCCCATGAGCGCGACCGGCGCGAAATCGCGGACCGGATCGTATGGCGCGTCCTTGCGCAGGATGGGCACCGCCACCAGCGGGCTTGAGTTGCCCACGAGCAGCGTGTGCCCGTCGGGCGGCTCCTTCAGCAGCGCCGTCGGCGCGAGCGCGCCGTGCGATCCGGCCATGTTCACGATCGAAAATTCCTGGCCGAGGGCCTGCGCGAGCGCCGGCAGGAAAACGCGCACGGCGGAGTTGGTGGGGCCCCCGGGCGGGAACGGGATCAGCAGGCGCACGGGCTTGCTCGGGTATTGGGTCTGCGCATGACCGGAAAGCGCCACGGCCATCGCGGCGCAGGCAGCGATCGCACCGATGATCTTGTTCATCCCGAGCCTCCCCTTGTTGTCGCTTTGAGGCTACCACGTCCTGGCGCCGGTGCCGCCGGGCCGGGGCACGCATCAAGCCCGCTTGAGGACGTCGGGATTGATCACATTGATCGGGCTGCCCGCGGCGTAGGCCACGATCTGCTCGAAGATTTCCGTGAACTGGCGATCGTAGGCCTCCCGGCTGACGTAGCCGATATGCGGCGTCGCGACGACATTGCTCATCTGCAGCAGGGGATGCGCCGGATCGCGGACCGGTTCCTCCTCGAACACGTCGACGGCGGCCTTGCCGGGACGTCCGGACTTCAGCGCGGCGACCAGCGCGCCCGGCTCGATCAGCGGCGCGCGCGCCGTGTTCACCAGAATGGCGGTCGGCTTCATCAGCGCAAGATGCGACGCTTTGACGACGTACCTTGTCGCATCGACAAGCCGCATGTGCAGGCTGACGACATCGCATTCAGCATACAACGATTCCTGCGATTCCGCGGTTCTCCAGCCATCCGCGCGGGCTCGTTCGCGCGTGGCCGCGCGCGCCCAGACAACGACGTCCATGCCGAACGCCGTGGCGTAGCGCGCGACCTCCGCACCGATGCGGCCATAGCCGTGAATGCCGTAGACCTTTCCGCGGAGCGTCGTCCCAACGCCGCATTGCCAGGAACCGGCCTTCAATGAATTCATCTGCTGCGGAATGTCACGCGCAGCGGCCAGCACGAGCGCCCAGGTCAATTCCGCGGCCGCGTAACTCGGCGTTTCCGCGCTCTGGTTCGACGACAGGATGACGCCGTTGCGCGTGCACGCAGCGACGTCGATATGCGGATAGACGCTGCGTTGGCTGATCAATCGCAGGCTCGTGAGCCTGTCCAGCAGCGGCGCCTGGATCTGGGTGCGCTCCCGGATGAGACACAGCACCTCGGTGTCGCGCAGCCGCCCGGCCAGGGCGTCGGTATCCTGCAAATGATCGTTCCAGATGGTGACGTCGTGACCATCGAGCATGCCGAAGCACGGCAGCCCGCGGACCGTGTCGAAGTAGTCGTCCAGGATCGCTATTTTCATCGGCGTTTGGTTTCGCCGCGCAGCGTGCGCGGCCTGTCGCTACTTCTGTGGCGGCTGCATCGCCGTTTTCGCCCGTTCGGCGATCGCGGGCGGCATGGAGAATAGCTTCTCCAGCAACGCCTGAAGCTGCTGACCGGTCATGCCGTCCACCATCAAGCCGGCCTTCGCGGTGGCGGCCAGAAACTCCGGGTCCTTCAGCGTTGCGTCGAACGCCTTGCGGATGGCCGCGAGCCGGTCGGCGGGCACGCCGGGCGGCGCGGCATAGGGATAACCGATCGCCTGGCGCGCGAAGACCATTTCCAGCACGCGCCGGTCATCCTCCGATTTTGCAAAGTCGAGAATGACAGGAACGTCCTTGAGCTCCGGATGGGCCTGCAGCGCATGCTGTGCAAGAAGATTGACCCTCTTGTTGACGAGCCACTCCCGCTGTGCGGTCTTGATTGCGGCGTAGGACACGCTGGTCGCGCCGTCGACTTCCCTGCGCTCGATCGCCAGCATCGACTGCGCCGACCCCTGATAGCCGGTCACGGTCTTGATCTTGGTGCCGAGGATGGTGTTCAGCACGCGGCCATAGATATTGCCGTCGGAGCCCGCGCCTGAGGTGGCGGAGGTCATGCCGCGCGTTTGCAGATCCTCGAATTTATTGATGCCGCTGCCATGCCACGCAATGGCGAGGCTCACCTCGCCGCTCGGGCTGCCGACCCAGTTGAATTTCAGCGAGTTGTAGCGCACGCCGTTGCTGTCGATCAACGGCAGCATGGTGATGCCACGCGAGAACGTGCCGATGATCGAGCCGTCCTGCCTGGCGACATTGTAGAGATGATTGGCCGAGGAGAGACTGCCTGCGCCGGGCATGTTCTGGACGACAACCTTCGGCGTACCAGGCAGGTATTGTCCGATCCGGGTAGCGATCAGCCGCGCATAGAGGTCGTAGCCAGCGCCGGGCGGATAGCCGACCAGGATCGTGAACGGCTGTGCCTGGAAAAATGCGTCGAGCGATTGCGCCCGCGCGTGCACGCCTCCTGTCATTTGCGCTGCGAGCAGAACCCCCGCGGCCACGCCCAGTCTCAACACTCGCCTCATGTCCGTACTTTCATTTGTGTAACGAAGGTCGCCGTTCGTTCAGTTTACGACCTAACACCCAAAATGGCCGCGGCTTGTCAATAGATGGGAGAGTCGCAGCAGCTCGAGGCCTGTTCACGTCGTCGGCTGAGACCGCGACTCACGCGGAGTTTTGCCGGTCCAGCGCTTGAAGGCGTGCGTGAAGGCGCTGACTTCCTGATAGCCGAGCAGCCACGCGATCTGGGAGATCGACAGCGACTCGTCCGCAAGATAGCGCTGCGCCAGATACGATTTGAGGCTTTCCAGCACTTCGGAGAACGTCACGCCTTCCAGTGACAGCCGCCGCGCAAAAGTGCGCTGGCTCATGCCGAGGCGGCCGGCGATTTCGGCGGCTTGCGCCTTTCCATGCGGTAGCAGCGGGACGGCGGCGTTCTCGACGACCGCGCGGAACGAACTCAGGTTCTGGGGCCGGCGCGCCAGCGCCTCTTCGCAATAGCCGATCAACAGCTTGTTCAGGTAGGGGTCGGCGCTGACGACGGGCAGCTGTGCGGCCGTCGGCGCGAACGCAACTTCGTCCACGGCGGCACCGAATTCAACACCATTGAAGTATTCCGTAAACTCGGGACTGACCGTGTTGCGACGATGGATGAACCGCACGCGCGTCGGGGTCACCCGCTGACCCGTCAGTTGCCGGCAGATACGGACTGTGGCCGTCGCGAAGGACTCAATCTGGTGGCGGTCGAGATGCCGGCTGACGCCGACGTAACCGTAAGTGATTTCGAACTTCATCGACGTTGCCGTACTTCAAACAAACCCCCTCGTTGACGATCGAGCTAAATCGCGCCGCCTGCTGCAACGCCTGGCCCAACGTGTCCGACGACGCGGCGACGTAGTAGAGCAATCCGATCTCGCGAAGCTCGCACGCCGCCGCAAGGTGAAATCCGAGAAGATCGTCAGAGAGGGCGTCGGCGACCAAATTCAGAAATCTGATCTGGTCTCGAACGTTGATACGTGCGCCGGTCTCGTCGATCTGTTGCTGGGTGATGCCTGCTTTTTTCAAAAGCGGCTCGGTGTCCACGCCCGCCGCTTTCGCGCGCGCATAGGCAAGCCGTGCGATGACGCCCATCGCGCTGGGGAGCGCACCAAAACGTTTAGCCTCGGGATCGCTCACAACGGGGGCTCTCACCTTGGTCCGGGCCGACTTGCTCGAACCGCATGCTAGCGCGGGCGAGCGTCGCCGCATGGTAGCAAGATGCCGTCGATGAGTCCCTTTCGGCCGCCTTACCCAAAAGCGGAAAGTACGATCAAGTTTTTGGCATGCAGCAACAAGACTCGCAGAACGCCGGCTGAGTACCGTGCCCGCGCTGGCAGGGGATGGGGGTCACTCCTGGTCGGCTCCGGTCTTCGGAGCCTGAGCGGACCAGATCGGATCAGTTCCGCGTTGATGATCTGGTGTTCGCACCGATGCACCAGCAACGTGCCCCGGCCATAGCGTGTGGCCGGGGCACGTTCTTCCACCGGCGACCGGCGCGGCGACTCCGGCATTCGATCCCGCAATTTTTTTGGTGGCGCTCCATGCGAATGACGTTCAAACGCCCGTCGTCGCTCGTAGTTGCGATCATGCTGAAGCGATGGCAACGGCCGCGCAACGCGGCATGTCCGAAGCGGAGACGTCGCCACAACGCCAACAGGACCCTTCGGCTCGTCGTCGTGTTCAGTGAGCGCGCTATTCGTGGTCGACGAGTGTGCCGATGAGGCGCAGGAGCTCGCGCTGCTCGAGACCGTCGCCTGCGCCCAGGAACGCGTCGATGGTCATGCGGTCGGCCGGTCCGCTCGATGATCCGTTCGGCACATGAACGACCGAAGGTCCCGTCATGTCGTTGACGAGATACCAGGCCTCGCCATTGGGGCTGGTATGAAGCCGGCGGCTCTTTGATCCCACGGGAGCGCCGTCCATAAACTTCGCCATGTGATCGATCGCGCCGTCGCGGCCCGTGCTCTCCGGGTGGTCAATCGTCGCTCGCGTCGCCATGGGAACCTCACTGGAAGGAAGCACCCTGACTTAATCCTCTAGCCGAGGCTTCGGTTCCCGAGCGGAGTCCGATCGTTCGGCTCAATTTGCGATTTTGATCCCCGCGTTCTTCGCGACCGTCTGCCACTTGGTGCTTTCGCGGGCGAGGAAGGCGCCGAAATCCGCCGGCGTGCCGGGGCGCGGGATGACGCCGAGCTTGTCCATCATCGCGCGGATCTCGGCCGAGGCGAGGCCGGGCTGCAGCACGTCGCTGATCTGCTTGACGATCGCCGGCGGCGTGCCGGCGGGCGCCACCAGCCCGGTGAACGACATCGACACGAAATCGGGCAGGCCGCCTTCGATCATGGTGGGCACATCCGGAATCGTTGGATTGCGGGTCTCGCCGGTGACGCCGAGCGCCTTGAGCTTGCCGGCCTGCACCAGCGGAATGACCACCGACGGATTCTCGAACGTCAGCTCGACCTGTCCGCCCATGATGTCGGTGAGCGCGGCGGCCGTGCCTTTGTAGGGAATATGCACGATGTCGATCGCGGCGCGCTGCTTGAACATCTCGCCGACCATGTGCGGCGGCGTGCCGTGGCCGGGCGACGCGAAATTGACCTTGCCCGGATTCTTCTTGGCGTAGGCGATCAGCTCCTGCACCGTATTGGCGGGGAATTTCGGATTGACCGCGAGCACGTTGAAGCTGACGGCAACGAGCGCGATCGGCGCAAACGCTTTCACCGGATCGTATCCGGGGTTGGCGTAGACCGCGGGGCCGACCACCAGCGACGCGGTGTTGCCGTACATCAGCGTGTAGCCGTCGGGATCGGCGAGCGCCGCGGCGCGTGCGCCGATGATGCCGCCGGCGCCGGGGCGGTTGTCGATCACGATGGTCTGGTTGAGGCCCTGCTGCAGCGTCTGTGCCGTCAGCCGCGCCATGGTGTCGGCCGGGCCGCCGGCGGCGAACGGCACCAGGAATTTCACCGGCTTGGTCGGATAGGACTGCGCGTGGGCGGTGGCGGCGACGAGCGCGGCGGCGCCCGCGGCCGCGAGCGGTGCGATGAGTTTCTTGATTGCGCTGTTCATTGACCCTGGCTCCTGCGTTCGGCCGGATCACTGCCGCATCGTCGGCATTAACGCAATGGATCGGAATGTCACGCCGTGCGGTCGCGGGGTGCAATCCACTCGCGCCAGATCACCAGCAGCACCGCCATGATGACCGGTCCGATGAACAGCCCGATCAGGCCGAAGGTCTGCACGCCGCCGAGCACGCCGATCAGCGCCAGCAGGAACGGCAGCCGCGCCGAGCGGCCGACCAGCACCGGCCACACGAAATTGTCGCCGATGATGGTCATCGCCATGCCGAAGGTGAACAGAGCCAGCACCGGCAGCGCGCCGAACCCCTGCACCAGCAACAGCAGTGAGAACAGGCACACGGAGATGGCCAGGCCGAGCGGCATCATGGCAAAGGCGATGGTCAGCAGGGCGAAAAGGAGGGCGTCGGGTGAGCCGATCAGCGCATAGGCAAAACCGATGACGATGCCTTCGAGCACCGCGACCACCACCGTGCCGTTGACCGTGCCGCGCACGGCCTCGACGACCTTGGTCGCGAGTCGTTCGCCGGGATCGCCGAGCAGACGGTCGGCGGTGGCGAGCGCGCGCTCCGAGAGCCAGGCGCCGTCGCGATAGACGAAGAACAGCGCGAGCAGCGTGATGAGGAACAGCATCAACCGATGCAGGACTTCGCCGCCGAGCGAGCGCGTCCAGGCGGTGGCGCTCTCGAGGTTGATGCCGCGCAGCCATTGCGACGCCGCAGCCGGGTCGCTCAGGTTGTTCCGCCACCACTCGACCAAGAGGTCGCCGGTCAACGGAAGCTGCGCGACCCAGGCGGGGACGGGGACGCCGCCCTTCTGCAGCTCGGCGATCCAGTGCACTGCGGCGTCGCTCGCCTGCGCGACCTGCTGCAGCGCCAGCATCAGCGGGATCAATAGGACGATGCCGACGACGAGGGTGAACAGCGCCGGCGCAACAAGGTGACTGAGCGGCTTCGGGATCAGCGCGGCGAAGCGCAGATAGAGCGGCCAGGTGGTGATGGCGATGACGATCGCCCAGACCAGCGCGGGGATGAAGTCGGCCGCGATCCATGCTGCCAGAGCGACCAGCACAAAGGCGAATACGGCCCGCACCACTTGCCGCGATCGCGCATCGACGGGTAGCGCATGCCGGCCGCGATCGCTGGCGCGTTCGTCCTTGTCCGCCTTGGATTGCGTTGCCATTGCGCTCGATTTCGGTGGTGTCTGCATGCGCAAGCGTTGCGCAGCAGCGGATCAACGCAGGGGAATTGGATCGGGTTCCGGCCATGCAATTACCGCTCGTCCCCGCGAAAGCGGGGACCCAGACATAAAAAGAAAGACTGGATTCCCGCTTTCGCGGGAATGAGCGGAGGAAGAACTCGTCCTCCTTGATATGTTTACTGCCCCGCCAGGATATCGCGCAGGCGCTTCGCGACCTCCGGCCGCGTGGCGCTGACCTGCGCCGAGAGCTTGTCGAGCTCTTCGCCCGCCACCGGGCTGATTTCCATGTCCGCCTTCTTCGCGTCGGCGATGAAGCCCGGATCGCGCATGATCGCGTTGAAGGCGGTTCGCAACGCCGCGAGCCGCGCGGGCGGGACGTTCGGCGGCACCAGGAACGGCCGCCCGAATTCCTGGCGGATGAACATCACGGTGATCGCCTGCCGCTCGGCCTCGTCCTTCGGCAGCTCGAACAGCGGCACCTGCGGCAAGTCGGGATGCTTGCGGAAGCCATACTGCGCCAGGATCTTCACCTTGCCTTCCTCGATCCATTTCTGATTGCGGGTCTTGGCGCTGACCCAGCCGAGCGCGGCATGGCCCTCGACTTCGCCGCGCTCCATAGCGAGGTCGATCTGCGCGGTGTTGGCGTAGCCGCTGACGATCTTGAATTTGGTGCCGAGGATCGGATTGGTGGCCATCGGCACGTCGTAGGTCGCGGTCCCGGGACCGATCGCGCCGGCGATGGTCTCGGTGCGGAAGAGATCGGCGAGCGTCTGCGCGCGCGCCTTGGCCCAGACCATCACGACCTGCGTCTCGGGCGCCGGACTGCCGATCCACTGGAAGCGCGTGAGGTCGAAGCGCACCGCCTCGGGCGTCAGCAGCGGTGCGGTCGGGACGCCGTTGGTCACCACGCCCAGCACCGTGCCGTCGCTCGGCGCGACGTTGTAGAGCTGGTTCATCAGCGCGAGGCTCGCCGCGCCCGGGACGTTCTGCACGATCGCGGTCGGATTGCCCGGCAGGTATTTGCCGAGGTAGCGCGCCAACAGCCGCGCCGCGAGATCGTAGCCGCCGCCCGGCCCGGTGCCGACGCGAATCTCGATCCGCTTGCCGCGATAGAATTCTTCGACGCTCTGTGCGTGCGTCGGGGAGGCGAGGGCGATACCGAGAAGGAGCGGGACGGCGAAACGGAATTTCATGCGCACGCCGCTCCTGCTGAAGAATTCTACTCGGCGGCGATGCGGCGCAGCTCCGGCGTGCCGATCGCATCGAGGCATTTGGCGAGGCTCTCGCCGTCGGGATCGACCAGCGCCGCGGTGCGCGCGGAGGCGATCGCATCGGCGGCCTGCCGCGGCGGCAGTTGGCCCGCCAGCGCGCGGGCGATGACATGCGTCTCGATCAGGCGGTAGTTGCCGGTGCCGCGCTGATGGGTGTCGCCATAGCCCTTGATCAGGCGCGCGCATTCCGCGATCTCGAGCGCCAGCTCCGTGGACTGCGCTGATGCGTCCGCGATCAGGCCGAGCCAGCGCTCGATCTCGCGCTGCTCCTCGGCATAGCGATAGGTGCGCGGCCGCCAGCGCTGGAGCTTTGCGAGCATCCGGAAGCGCAGATAGCCCGACACCGACGTGGTGTTGACCTCCATGCCCCAATGAAAGCGGGCGAGTTTCTCGCGGTGCTCGGTGAATGCGAGCACGCGGCGCGCCAGCGACGGCGGCAGCACCGAGCACAATTCCTCGATACCGGGCTTGAGGAATTCGAACACCTTCACCGGCTCGCCCGGTTTGGCGCCGACTTCGGCGGTGATGCGTGCAAATCGCGCGGGATCGGTCTTGGCTTGCGCGACGCGGATCACGTCCTCATAGGACATCCGCACCGCCAGGTGCCGCGCGGTCTCGCGGATGAGGCGGCCGCCGGCATTGGCGCGGGCATCGGCGTCGCGGATCGGCGCGAGCCGATCGAGATAGAGCCGCGCATAGTCCGCGCTCTGATAGGCGACGAGCCGGCGGACGCCTTCGCGGATGATGTCGCGCGCCGCTTCCGGGAAATTTTCGATCTCGCCGTCAAAGCCGGTGGCTCCCGGCCGGGGCTTGATGTCGGCCGCGCTCGTCGCAACGCCGGCGTTCTGCACCGCCTCCAAACCGGCCCGAAAACCGCGCAGATTGCCGTCGACACCCTTGCCGTCGGCGCGGATCGCGGCTTCGAAGGCTTCCACCGGGATCGGCAGCCGGCCGCGAGCCGGCGATGATGCCGAGCATCACCGAATTGATGAACGCGCCGGTCTTGCGCGCGATCGCGTCCATGTCGATCAGGATGTGCGCCTTGGAATTCTCCTCGATCGCCTTTGCCAGCTTCGACGAGTCGTAGCGGCCGTCGCCCATCGCGATCTTCTCGTTCATCACGAAGAAGCGCGAGGTCGACGCGATCGAGAGCGTGCGGTCCGCCGTGACGAATCCCGCGCCGACCGCGCGCGCGGCCTCCATCAGCTCGCTCGCCATCATCACGTCGACGTCGCCGACGCCAGGGGCCAAGGCCAGGATCGGCTTTGCGGCGCCGTCGCGCGGCTTCGCCGGCAAGATCTCGATGTAATAGGTGGTCGCGCCAGTGCGCTGCGCGACACCGGGGATCGACGTCGACTGCACCGGAAAGCCCAGCGACTCCGCGGCGCCAACGATCCAGTTGGTGAGCACACCGCCGCCTTCGCCGCCGAGTGCGGCGATAAGCAGCGTGATCGGGCGCTCGCTGGTTTTCGTTTGAGCCACGGCGGCGCGACCGGACTCGGTCTGCTCCCTCCCCCCTTGCGGGGGAGGGTTGGGGAGGGGGGCAGAAATTGGAGTGAACGAACTAGATGCACCCCCCTCCCTGTCCCTCTCCCGCAAGGGGGGAGGGAACGCTGTGGCATCAGCGCCGCCCAACAGTGCAATCATGCGCGTGCGGACAGTGTGCAGCATCCGGTCCCACATCCCCGGATTGCGCACCACCTCGGCGCGGTAGAATGACGGACACAGCACCGCCGCATGCGCGACCTCGCCGCAGAGGCCGCAGCCGACGCAGCTCTCGATCACCGTCGCGACCGGATCGCTGCGCAAGGGATCGGGGTTGGGCTTTACTGTCAGCGACGGGCACCCCGACAACCGAATGCAGGAATGGTCGCCGGTGCAGATTTCGTCGTCGACGCCGTAGCGCGTCTTGGTGACGCGCTCGCCGCGCTTGAGCTTCTCGGCATCCTCGGCGCGCACACGGCGCTGGCGCGCGAGCTGGCATTCGCCATCGGCGATGATGACCTTGAGGCCGCGTTCGGCGGTGCGCATCGCTTCCTTCAGCGTAGCGGTCATCTTCGCCACGCCATAGGTGCGCACCTTGCGCATCCAGGTGACACCGAGCGCGCGCAGCGTCGTCTCGATGTCCATGCCGGGCGCCGCGCCCTGGCGGCTCGCGCTCGACGACGGCAGGTATTGCTGGCCGGTGGCGGAGGCGTAGCCGTTCTGCATAATGATCAGCACGCCGTCGCCCTTGTTGAACAGGTTCGACGTCACGCCGGTGATCAGGCCGTTGTGCCAGAAGCCGCCGTCGCCCATGATCGCGATCGGGCGGCGGTCGAGATTGGGCGTCACCGCCGCCGCGCTCGCGAGCGACATGCCGTAGCCGAGAATGGAATTTCCCATGCTGAACGGCGCGAAGGTCGCGAACGCGTGGCAGCCGATGTCGCCCGAGATGTGCGTGGGCCCCAGCTCGCGCTGCATCAGCTTGATGGCGGAGAACACCGGCCGCTCCGGACAACCGGTACAGAAGGTCGGCGGCCGCACCGGCATGTCGCCGAGCGACGCGGCAGCGGCCGGCTTGTGGGCCAGCATGCCCTGCACGCGCGCGGTGATGGCGTCGGCGTCGATGCCGGCGGGGCGCGCCTCGCGCAGGAAAGCTGCAAGCCCGTTGAGCAGGACATCGGACGTATAGTCGCCGGTCTTCGGCAGCACGCCCTTGCCGTGCACGCGGGTCTGGATGTCGGCGCGGCGCAATTCGACGTTGATCTGCTGCTCGATGTAGTCGGGCGAGCCTTCCTCGACCACCAGCACCGCGCGTTTGCCGGCGCAGAATTCGCGCACCTCTTCGGGCACCAGCGGATAGACGCAATTGAGCACGTAGATCGGCACACGTGACGTGCCGTCGATCTCGGCAAGCTCGAGCCGCGCGAGCGCGCGCAGCACGCCCGAGGTCAGCCCGCCGCAGACGATGATGCCGACGTCGGCGAGGTCGCCGGCGATGATCTCGTTGAGCTTGTGCTCGCGGATGAAGGCGCAGGCGGCGGGCAGCCGGTCCTCGACCTTGAGCCGCTCATGCACGAACAGCGCGGGCGGATGCGCGAGGCGGTTATATTCGAAGCGGGGCGGGCCGGGGATGCGGTTGCGGCCGGAGAACGCCGCGCGCTTGTTGTTCTTGGTCGCGAACTCGCCGGTGACATGACAGGCGCGGATCCGCAGCTCCATCATGACCGGCGCGTGGCTCGCTTCGGACAGCTCGAAACCCTTTTCCACCATGCGCACGATGGTCGGCAGGTCGGGCCGCGGATCGAGCAGCCACATCGAGGACTTCAGCGCATAGGCGTAGGAGCGTTCCTGGATGACGCTGGCGCCTTCGCCGTAGTCCTCGCCGAGGATGATCATCACGCCGCCGACCACGCCGGGCGAGGCGAGGTTCGAGAGCGCGTCCGCCGCCACGTTGGTGCCGACGATCGACTTCCAGGTGACGGCGCCGCGCAGCGGATAGTTGATCGACGCGCCCAGCATGGCGGCCGCAGACGCCTCGTTGGTGCAGGTCTCGACATGCACGCCGAGCTCGGCGAGCAGGTCCTCGGCCTCGACCATGACGTCGAGCAGGTGCGACACCGGCGCGCCCTGGTAGCCGCCGACGTAACTTACGCCGGACTGCAGCAGCGCCTTGGTGACCGCGAGGATGCCTTCGCCGCGGAAGACGTCGCCGTCGCCCAGCCTGAGCGATTCCACTTCCTTCTTGAAGGAGCGTTCCATGGCAGCTTTCGGTTGGCGGTAGCTGCTTTCAAACTATTACAAACAGGGGCCTTTTCACAACCTGCACAGGTGCCTGCAAAACGCAGGGTTTAGGCCGCATCGCTGCCGTCCGGCGAGAACAGGTAGCCGGCGCCGCGCACCGTGCGGATGACCGTCGGGTGCGCCGGATCCGGCTCGATCTTGCGCCGGATGCGGGTGATCCGGACGTCGATGGCGCGGTCGAAAGCTTCGCGGTCGCGGGCCTCGGCGAGGTCGAGCAGGCGCTCGCGTGACAAGACGCGCTTGGGGTTTTCGGCGAACGCCTTCAACAGCGCGAACTCGGAGCTGACGAGCGGATGCTCGTTGCCTTCCTCGTCGCGCAGCACCTGCGCGTTGACGTCCAGCCACTTGGTGCCGAAGCGGATCGGCGCGCTGCCGCCGGCCGCGGCGCTGACGGCGGCCATGGGCGGCGCCGCAACGCTCCGCCGCAACACGGAGCGGACACGCGCCAGGAGCTCCCGGAGCTCGCACGGCTTGGCGAGATAGTCGTCGGCGCCGAGCTCGAGCCCGACCACGCGGTCGATCGGCGACGCGGTGGCGGTCAGCATGATGATCGGAACGCTGCCGTGCTGCTTGAGCGCGCGCACGATCGACAGGCCGTCCTCTTCCGGCATGTTGAGATCGAGAATGATCAGGTCGGGCGCCTGCCGGGCGATCGCCTCGCGCAGCGTCGCGCCGCCGTCGCATAGCGTCACATCGAAGCCGTGCAGCTTCAGATAGTCGCCGACCATCTCGCGCGCCGGCGCTTCGTCGTCCACGACATAGATATGCTGGGTGGTGGTCATGACGAAGCTTCCGCACCCACCGGCAGCCGGATCATGAACGTCGATCCGCGTCCCGGCCCGGGACTTTCCGCGGCGATCGTGCCGCCGTGCAGCTCGACGATGCGCTTGACGATCGAGAGGCCAAGCCCGGTCGAGCTTTCGCCGCCGGTCGGCTTGGCGGACAGCCGCTGAAAGCGGCCGAACAGGCGCCCGAGATCCTCCTGCGAGAGACCGGCGCCCTCATCCTTGACGAGGATCACCGTGAATTCCCGGTCACCGCTCATCGACAGCTCGATCTTGCCGCCGGTCGGGCTGTATTTGATGGCGTTGCTGAGCAGATTGTCGACCGCCTCGCGGAGGCGGTCCGGATCGCAGCTCGCCCAGCGCACCGGCGGCGCCACCAGGTGAATCGCCTGGCGCTTGCGCTCGGCGAGCGCCTTGTTGGCGGTGACGACCTCCGCGAGCATCGCGGCAATGTCGACCGGCTCCTGGCGGATCGTGATGTCGAGCGCGTCCATCATGGCGTCGGAGACGAGGTCGTTGACCATGCCGGTGAGCTGCGTGGCGGAGCTGCGGATGTGGCCGAGCTGCTCGCGGATCTTGTCGAACGGCGCTGGGCTCATCTCCGCGAGCTCGTTGAGCATCTCGGCGCGTCCGAGAATGACCGCCAGCGGGTTCTTGAGGTCGTGGGCGATCGTGCCCAGCACCTCGTTCTTGAATTCGTTGGCGCGGCGGAGCCGGATCCACTGCGTCGTCAGACGATGGTTGGCCGCGGTCAGCGCGCGGGTGCGGTCGCGGACGCGTTCCTCCAACCGCACAGTGGCGTCGTTCAACTGCTCGTAAAGAATGACGTTGTCGAAGGCGACCGAGAGCCGGCT
Source organism: uncultured Alphaproteobacteria bacterium (assembly GCA_963785745.1). Taxonomy (GTDB): domain Bacteria; phylum Pseudomonadota; class Alphaproteobacteria; order Rhizobiales; family Xanthobacteraceae; genus VAZQ01. The sequence goes on along the minus strand of CAWAWR010000017.1, from coordinate 214,822 downwards.
GCAGAACACCTCGACCAGCGAGCGGTCGGTGACCGTGAGCGGCCGCTGCGTTTCCAGAAGCACCACGACCTCGCGCCCGCTGCCGGTCCTGACGTACATCACCGACAGCCGCGGATGGAATTCGTGCGCGTGCCGCGCGAATGCGCCGTTGACCGCATCGAGCAGAGCGGGGTCGAGCGCGGCGGCGCCGGTGGTGCCGGCAAAGTGGCTGTAGCAGCCGGAGCCAGCGAGGATGGAGAATTTCTCGTGCTCCTTGGCGCAGTCGCGCAGCACCAGGATTCCGCCGCACTCGGCGTTGATCAAGGTCGCAAGCTGCGTTAGCACGCCTTCCGCCAGCCGCTGCATCGACTTGAAATCGAACAGCGTCGATGCGCCCTCGATGATCATTTCGAGACCGCGGCGGGTCTCGACCATGCGCTGGAGCTGCTGATAGCCGCGCAGCGCCGCGGTGAGCGCAGTGAACAGCTTGTCCGCCGTCAGCTCGGTCTTCGCTTTGTAGTCGTTGATGTCGTAGTCGACGATGACGCGGCGTTCCGGCGCCTGGCCCGGCTGTCCGGTGCGAAGGATGATGCGAACGGTCTCGTTCTTGAGTTCGGTACGGATATAGTCGACGAGCTGCAAGCCGGCGTCGTCGGTCTCCATCACCACGTCGAGCAGGATCACCGCGATGTTCGGATGCGACCGCATCAGCTCGCGGCCTTCCTCGGCCGAATGCGCGGAGATGATCTCGATGCCCTGTCCGTTGAGGTTGTAGTCGTAGAGGGCGAAGCGGGTGCCTTCGTGCACGGCGGGATCGTCGTCGATGACCGCGACCTTCCACACCGTCTCCGGCGCGGAGGGTGGGGGAGCGCCTGCGTCGTCGATAACCCTGATGAAATCGTCGTTGGTCATGCTGATTGCGTAAGTGTTGCCGCCTGCGGGGCTTCTGCCGGTTCCTCCCGCGGTGCGGTCAGTGGTAGCCTGATCCATAGCGTCGTGCCACGGCCGGGGGTGGAGTCAAGCCGTAAGCGGCCGCCCAGGCGGCGTGTCACAATGTTGAAGACGATATGCAGGCCAAGGCCGGTGCCGCCATGGCTCCGGCGGGTGGTGAAAAACGGCTCGAAAGCGCGGCGCTGGATTTCCTCGCTCATACCGACGCCGTCGTCGGCGAACTCGATCTCCACATGGTCCGGGCCCGACCGGCGGATTCCCAGCCGCATGGCGCCGGCGCGGCGGTCCGGGAAGGCGTGAACCAGCGCATTCAGCACCAGGTTGGTCAGCACCTGGCCATAGGGGCCGGGATAGCTGTCCATGTTGATTTCCTCGTTGATATCGACGCTGAACGAGATCGCCGAGCGCTTGAGGGCCGGCAACAGGCTCGCGACGATTTGCTCGGTCGCTTCGCCGAGCTCGAAGATGCGGCGTTCGGCGTGACTACGGTCGACCGCGACCTGCTTGAAGGCCTGGATGAGATCGGCGGCGCGATTGAGGTTGGCGACGAGCTGCTTGGCGGCCTCCTGGCTGCCGACGATGAACTCGTCCATGGTCGACTTGCGCACTGCGCCGTCGCGGATGGCCGCGGAGAACTGATCGCAGCGCCGCGCGAAGCTTGACGCCACCGTCAGGCTGATGCCGATCGGGTTGTTCACCTCATGGGCGACGCCCGCGACCAGGCCGCCGAGCGCGGCGAGCTTCTCGGCCTCGATCAGGCTGCGCTGCGTCTCCTGCAACTCGCGCAGCGCCGACTCGGCATTCTCCTTCGCGGCCTTGAGCTCGATCTCGGCCTGGCGCTTGGCGATGGCGTTCTCGCGGAACACCTCCACCGCCCGTGCCATCTCGCCGATCTCGTCGCGGGCGTCGGTGTCGCGCACGGTCTGGCCGTAGTGGCCCGACACGATGGCGTGCATGGCGGTCATCAGCGCCCGCAGCGGACGCACGATGCTGCGCGCGATCGCAAGCCCGATCAGCACCGCGACGAACAAAGCGAGCACCGATGCGATCGCGATGCGCAGGTACATGTTGGACAGCGCGTTCTCGAAACGGTCATAGGCGACGCGCTCACGCCGGCGCATGTCGTCGGACAAGGTATCGATGGTGCGCGCCATCATCTGCTGGTTGCCGTCGATCTCCTCGCGCAGCAGGTGGGCGCGGATCGTGAAATGCTCGGACAGGTTGGCGACGCCGAGCCGCCACGACACGATGCGGTAGGCGAGGGCGCCGAGCGCGCCGCGCTGCAGGTCGTTATCGGCGAGATCGAGCATCACCGGAATGGTGCCCTCGATGGCGTCGAGGTTCTTCAGGATCTCCTCGGCGATCGCGCGCGTCTGCGTCAGATAGAACGCGTTGGTCAGCACCAGCGTGGTCGAGAACGATTTCCGCGACTTCGAAAGCGACGGCCAGATCAGCGACGACTGTTCGCGCGTGCCGTTCTCCATGATCGCGTAGAGGCCGGCCATCTCGTGCACCGCACTGAGCACCTGGCTCTCGTAGGCGGTCGAAATCGCGCTCTGCACGTTGCGCAGGTCCGAGAACCCGCCGACGAACCGCTCGGTGGCCTGCACCAGGGGTTCCGCCGCCGCCTTGAGGATCGGGTCGGCCGCCGCATGCACCTTCAATGTCGTCAGCACCGTCTCGCGCAGATCGGTGATCTCTTTCAGGAGCTCGACATTGGGCAGCGTGAAATAGCGATGGATGAGGCCTTGCAGGCGGACCGCCTCGCCCTCGAGCTGGGTCAGCAGCCGTTCGGAATCGCGGGTCTGCCGCAGCTCGTTGCGCGCATCGGTCAGCACGCGCGCGCCGTCCCAGATGACGGCCGCGAACACGAAGACCACGATGGCGTTGAGCGCGGCCAGCGAGAGGATGCGCCAGCGGATCGGAAGCTGACGTATCGCCTGGCGCGAGCTCGACGTACCGCGGTTCTCCGCGGTTGCCTGGTCCGATGCCGCCTTCAGCTGCAAATCAATTCCTCGATGCTCATTGCACCGCCTCGATCCGCTTGATCAGCGGGGCAAATCTCGAAATCCTTGCGCATGTCGTCGCGCAGCGGAGCGGTTGCGGCCACGAACGCCTTGCGGTCGATCGTGTCGATGACCGTGACGCCGGCGCCCAGTGCCTGCTTGCGGGATCGCTCCTCCCAGCTCAGCCATTGCTCGCGCATATACCGTGATGAATCCCTTGCGGCGGCACGGAAGATCGTCCGGTCCTCGTCGGTCAGTTCGTCCCAGGCGCGGCGCGACATGATGACGATCTCGGGGCCCATCGTGTGCTCGGTGACGGCATAGAACGGCGCCTGCTTGTAGTGGCCGGCGGAAACGTAGGACGGCCAGTTGTTCTCGGCGCCGTCGACGAGGTTCGCCGTCAGTGCGGTGCCGATCTGTCCATAGGGCAGCGAGATCGGGCTGCCGCCGAGCATCTTGATCATCTTCGCCATCAGGTCGGACTGCTGGATGCGGATGCGCTGCCCGCGAAAGTCATCCATCGTTCGCACCGGCCGGCGCGCGGTGTAGATCGAGCGGGCGCCGGAATCGTAGAACGCCAGTCCGATGAAGCCGAACGGCTCGACCGCGGCCAATATCTCCTCGCCGATCGGCCCGTCGATCACCTTGTAGAGGTGATCGGCCGACCGGAACAGGAACGGCAGCGCCAGGACGTTCAGCACCGGCGCAACGTCGCCGATGGCGCCGACATTGATGCGGTTGATGTCGATCGCGCCGACGCGGGTCTGTTCGATGGTCTGGCTCTCCTCGCCGAGCTGCCGGGAATGGAAGACCCGGATGCTGTGGCGGTTCTCCGTGCGTTGCGTGACCAATTGGTCGAGGACACGCAGCGCCTGCACGGTCGGGTAGTTGTCTTCCTGAATGTCGGCGGCGCGGAATTCACGGGCGCCCGCCGTTCCGATCGCGGTCAGAGCGGCCGCCAGCGCAACGGCGACACCCGCCCATCGGCGGACGGATAGGGCGCCCACAGCGTTCCAGATCATCTTAGTGCGTCTCCCGCGCACGCGGTTCAAAACCCGTTCAATCATAGGATCGTTGTCGTTGGCGTGCCATCGGAGAAAAAGGAGATCGAAATTGGGCGTTAACGCGCGGCCGATCGAAATCGGGCGCATTTTTCGGCATTTCATAGGATGAAAAGCACATCCAATACGAAAGAACCGGCAAATGTTTCGTCGCCGGGCGGCTCACGAAACAATTCGCCGGATTAACGAAACCATTTTCCATAGCAGCGCAATCCTCGCGAAACCGCCCATTGTTACTTCCAGGCCTGCGGCGCCAAGCGCGCGGTTGGGAGCGACAGATGCAGTACAGTCAGGCAGTGGCCGTCAGATCGGCGAACGGGTCCCTCCTGTCCGCTCAAGACAATTCCGACGCGGCTCTGGTCGAAGCCATCGCCGCCGGCGACAAGTACGCGCTGCAAGTGCTGTATGGGCGCCACCACGTGAAGGTCTATCGTTTCGCGCTGCGCTTCCTGCGCGACGAGGCCTCCGCCGAAGATATGGTGAGCGAAGTTTTCATCGACGTGTGGCGTCAGGCCGAGCGGTTCGAGCGCCGTTGCCAGGTTTCGACCTGGCTGCTCGCGATCGCCCGCAACAAGGCGCTGTCCAGCCTCCGCCGCCGCTCGAACGAGCAGCTCGACGACGAAGTTGCGGAATTCATCGAAGATCCGGCTGACAACCCGGAGGTCACGATGCAGAAGCAGGAACGTAACGAAGTGCTCCGCGCATGCCTGCACGAGCTGTCGCCTGCGCATCGCGAGATTATTGACCTGGTCTACTATCATGAGCGGTCGATCGACGAGGTTTCCGAAATCATCGGCGTGCCGGCGAACACTGTGAAGACGCGCATGTTCTATGCCCGCAAGCGGATCGGCGAGATGATGGCGGCCCGCGGTATCGAGCGCCACGCGATCTAAGCGTCCTCGACTTTTCCCTGCACCGGCAGAATCAGGTGAGGTGCCCCTTAAAATGGGGCACCTCATGCTTTGTGACACCTGCCGATGGACTGAAAGGCCGGGTTTCGTGCGGGCCCGCGGCCGGGCGCGCAAGGAGGGCGGGGACGACATGATCCCCTGTCCGGATTGCGGCGGGCAAGGCATCGGCCATTGCTGCGACGGCATCTGCGAGCAGCCCGAACTTGGTCAGCAACAGGGTTCCAGCGATCGGAGCGAGCCCGCTCCATGACCGCGGGTGGAACTCCGGCGGCGGTCGACAGCACCGTCGTTCATCGCGGCGACATCGAAATCGAAGTGCTGGCGCAGGGCTCCGGTCCGCGGATCGTGCTGCTGCCGTCGCTCGGCCGCGGCGCCACCGATTTCGACGTCATGGCTGCGCGCATCGCTGCCGCCGGCTACCGCGTGCTGCGGCCGCAGCCGCGCGGCATCGGTCGGAGCCGTAGCCCGGCGCCTTATGTTGACCTGCATGATTGCGCCGCCGACATCGCGGCGGTGATCGAACATGACGGCGGCGGCGCCGCGCTGGTCGCCGGCCACGCCTTCGGCAATCGCGTCGCGCGCATGCTCGCCACCGACCGGCCCGATCTGGTGCGCGGCGTGTCGCTGATCGCGGCCAATGTCGGCCACGCGCCATCGACGCCGCCGATCCGCGAAGCCATCCGCAACAGCGCCAATCCCGCGCTGCCCGACGACGAGCGCCTCAAGGCGCTGCGGTTCGCCTTCTTCGCGCCCGGCAACGATCCGCGGCGCTGGCTCACGGGCTGGCATCCGGAGGTGCTGGCGGCGCAGCGCATTGCCGGCGACCGCACCTCGCGGCAGGCGGACTATGCCGGCGGCTCGGCCCCGATCCTCTACCTGCAACCGGGTGGCGATCCGCTGGCGCATGTCGAGGACGCGCATGAGTTCAAGCGCGCGCTCGGCGACCGCGTAACCGTGATCGTCATCGACAACGCCAGCCACGCCGCCATCGAGGAGCAGCCGGAGGCGATCAGCCGCGCGCTCATCGACTTTGCCAACCGGCTCTGGCCGCGCTGAACTCTCGCTTGCTCTCACGGCGAGCTTCGGCTGGCGCCGCGGGTCCACCCTCCCCTGGAGGGGGAGGGTCGCGAGCGAAGCTCGCGGGGTGGGGTGACTACTGCCGCTTCGCATTCACCCCACCCGACTGCATTCGCTCGCGGTGCTCGTTCAGCAGTCGACCCTCCCCCTCCAGGGGAGGGTGACGCACCGAGTTTGCGGCAAGCCGCGCATTCACCTAACGAAGGAATCAGCAGGACAGGCCCCGGACGACCGCGTAAGTTGCCCCCGAAAGGCCGTGGGGAACCGGGCGGTATTTGTGCCGGGGCGGCCGGGACGACTGCGGCCGGGGAACGAGACGCGTGCACAAGGACATCCTGCGCAACGGAGACGTGCTGTCGGCCGCCGTTCTGGTAGCGCTCGGCGTCTACATCCTCGTGGGCGCGAGCGACTGGCCGTACTACAGCGAGGACGGTCCCGGCCCGGCGTTCTTTCCGGTTTGGTACGGCGTCGCCATGGTCGTGCTGTCGCTGGCGCTGATCGTGACCACGATCGTCAATAAACCGGCGGCGGAGCAACCGGACTGGCCGGGCGTCAGCCGCGCGCTGATCACGTGGGCGGTGTTTGCGGTGTGCGCCGCGCTGATGGGCTGGCTCGGCTTCATGATCAGCTTCGCCCTGCTCACCTTCTTCATGATCACGTTCGTGTTCCGGCAGCCGCCGGTCAAGGCGGGGATCGTCGCGGTCTGCGCGGCGTTCGGCTTCTATCTCGTGTTTCCGTTCGCGCTGAGCGTCCCGCTCCCCACCGGCGTCTTTGGATTCTGACATGGACGTCCTGAGCGGTCTGCTGCACGGATTTTCGGTCGCGCTTCAGCCGGCGAACCTGTTCTGGTGTTTCATCGGCTGCTTCCTCGGCACCGTCGTCGGCATCCTGCCGGGACTGGGACCGGCGGCGACCATCGCGCTGTTGCTGCCGCTGACCTTCAAGATGGATCCGGCCGGCGGCATCATCATGCTCGCCGGCATCTACTACGGCGCGAAATACGGCGGCTCGACCACCTCGATCCTGCTCAATATTCCGGGCGAGTCGTCCTCGGTGGTGACCTGCATCGACGGTCATGCCATGGCCAAGAACGGCCGCGCCGGGCCGGCGCTCGGCATCGCCGCGATCGCGTCGTTCATCGCCGGCACCGTCGGCATCGTCCTGCTCACCGTGCTAGCGCCGCCGGTCGCGCTGTTTGCGCTGCAATTCTCGTCGCCGGAATATTTCGCGCTGATGTGCCTCGGTCTCGCGCTCGTGGTGCTGTTGTCCGGCCCGTCGCTGACAAAGGGGCTGCTGTCGCTGTTCCTCGGGTTGTGGCTGACCTCGATCGGCACCGACCTGTTCACGGCGCAGGCGCGCTTCATCTTCGGCCAGTCCGAGCTGCTCGGCGGCATGGATTTCGTCGTGGTCGCGATCGGCGTCTTCGCGATTGCCGAAGTGCTCGCCAGCATCGACGCCGGCGACAAGGCGCGGATGCTGCCGGTGCCGAAGGGGCTGCGCAATCTGCTGCCGAGCTGGGAAGAGCTCAAGGCGTGCCGCTTCGCGTTCCTCAATGGGTCGATCACCGGGTTCATCATCGGCGTCCTGCCCGGCGCCGGCTCGTCGATCTCGTCGTTCATCGCCTATGGCATCGAGAAGGCGGTCTCCAAGCATCCCGAAAAGTTCGGGCAGGGCGCGCCGGAAGGCGTGGCCGCGCCGGAGGGTGCCAACAATTCCGATAGCGGCGGCGCACTGGTGCCGCTGCTTACGCTCGGCATTCCCGGCGGCGGCACCACCGCGATCATGCTGTCGGCGCTGGTGCTGTGGGGCGTGCGGCCCGGTCCGCTGCTGATGACGGAATCCCCCGACGTGTTCTGGGGCCTCGTCGCCAGCATGTATATCGGCAACGTCGTGCTGCTGATCCTCAACCTCCCGATGGTGCCGGTGTTCGCGCAGATCCTGCGGCTGCCGGTCCACGTCCTGTTTCCGATCATCCTGGGCATCTCGCTGGTCGGCGCCTATGGCGTGTCCGGCCGGATGTTCGACATCGGCCTTCTGGTCGGTTTCGGCCTCCTCGGCTACCTCATGGTAAAGCTGAAGTATCCGACGCCGCCGCTGATCCTCGGTTTCGTGCTGGGCGACGCCATGGAACGGGCGTTGCGCCAGTCGCTCACGATGTCGCAGGGTGACCTCAGCATCTTGGTGCGCGGCTGGATATCGGCCACCATGCTGGCCTGCGCGGTCCTGATCCTGCTGTTGCCGTTGATGGGCCGCTTCAACAAGGCCCGCGTGCAGGCGATCGCCGAGGGCGGCTAGAGACGGCTCGCGCCGGCCAGCCTGCGGCGCAAAAACTTTTTCGACAGTTCGGAGGACACCATGATCGGACGTTTGATTCCCACCCTGGCGGCGCTGGCGCTTGTCGTCACCGGCGCTGATCCGGCCGCGGCGCAATTCAAGCCCACGCGGACGGTGGAATTCGTCGTCCACGGCGGTCCCGGCTCCGGCAATGACGTGTTCGCGCGCCAGCTCACCACCATCATCGACCAGGAGAAGCTCGCGCCGGTGCGCTTCCAGGTCGTCAACAAGCCGGGCGGCGGCTCGACCACCGCGGCCAACTACGTGGCGAGCAAGAAGAACGATGCGCACGTGATCGCCTGCTTCACCAATATCTGGCTGATCGATCCGCTGGTGCATCAGGCCGCGGTCAACCGCCTGCACGACATGAGCCCGATCGCGCGGCTGGTGGTCGAGCCGGCGCTGGTGGTGGTGCTCGCGGATTCTCCCTACAAGACGCTCGGGCAATTCATCGAGGCGGCGAAGGCCAATCCCGGCAAGCTGCGCTGGTCGGGCGGCTCGATCATGTCGCGCGAGAACACGGTGCGGGCGCTGCTGATGCAGGTGACCGGCGCGCGCTGGCAGTTCATCTCGTTCCCGTCCGGCGGCGAACGGCTCGCCGCGCTGCTCGGCGGCCATGTCGAGATGATGATCGTCGACCCGAGCGAGGCCGGCGAGCAGATCCGCGCCGGAAAATTCCGCGCCATCGCGCAGGTGAGCGAGCGCCGCCTGCCGGGCTTCCCCGACATTCCGACCATCAAGGAGGCCGGCTTCGACATTCCGGACGTGCCGCAGATGCGCGGTGTGGTCGGCGCGGCCGGCATGTCGCCGGACACGGTCGGCTACTACGAAGACCTGTTCTTCAAGGTGAGCCAGATGCCGGCATGGAAGAAATTCGTCGAGGAGAGCCAGCTTGACGGCGAGTTCGTGCGGGCCAAGGAGCTCAAGCCGTTCCTGATGAGCTTCGAAGGCACGCTCCGCGAGATTTTGAAAACATCGGGCGCCAAGGTGATCAGGTAGGGCGAATCCACGACGCTGAATCTATGTCCGTCACCCTGAGGTGCCCGAGCGCAGCGAGGGCCTCGAAGGGCGACGGCCCGGGCCGTGCATCCTTCGAGGCTCGCTTCGCTCGCACCTCAGGATGACGGATCGTGGTTGGTCGCGCCGAGAAGATCAGTAGAGGGCGCCGCTACTCCGCCGCGCGTTTCTGCGTCAGCGCGGCGGCGGCCTGGTCGTAGGCCTCCTCGCGCGCCAGCATCGGCTTCAACCCGACCAGGTCGTAGTACTCCTCGAGCGTGAGCACCTGGTCCTGGCAGGCGCTGAGCGAGTTCTTGCTCTTGAGCGTTCTGATCGCGTTACGCACACCGAGCGCCGCGGCGAACAGTGGCAGCGACGGGAAGGTGGCCGCCACCACGCCGGCCGCTTCCAGCTCTTCGAGGCTGCGCGCCTTCGGCCCAGCCGCCTGCGACAGCGTCGCCATGTGCGGGCCGGGAATCTCACGCATCGCCCGCTTGATATCGGGGATCGTGTCGACGCCCATCGGCTTCGCCATGTCGACGCCAGCCTCCATGAACAGTTGGCAGCGTTCGATCGCGTCCTCGACCGAGGTGACGCCGGCGGCGTCGGTGCGCGCGGCGATGAAGAGGTCAGGATCGCGCCGGGCGTCGAGCGCGGCCTTCATCTTGGCCAGCATCTGCTCGGTCGAGATGATCTGCTTGCCGGGCAGATAGCCGCAGCGGTTCGGAAACACCTGGTCGGAGATGAACAGCCCGGAGACGCCGGCGTCCTCGAACGCGCGCACCATCTGCCGCACATTGTTGACGCCGCCGAAGCCGGTGTCGGCGTCGACATAGACCGGCACGTTCACCGCCGCGCAGACGCGCCCATAGTGGTCGGCATAGTCGCGCATGTTGGACTGGCCCATGTCGGGCTGCGCCAGCAGGCTTCCGACCGCGGCATAGCCGCCGGCGACCACGGCCTCGAAACCTTCGGCTTCGATCACGCGCGCCGACAGCGCGTCGTAGCAGCCCGGCATCAAAACCAGTTTCTTGCCGGACATGATGGCTCGGAGTTTCTTGCGCACGCTCATGGCGGTTTCCTCAGTTCTATCGGTTCAGGCGGCTGTCGGTGGCAGTCTGCAGCCACGGCTGCGACGCCGCCATGCGTTTCTCAAAGGCCTTGATGTCGTCGGTGTGCTTCAGTGTCATCCCGATGTCGTCGAGCCCTTCCAGCAGGCGCGTACGGTCGGAGGCCGGGATGTCGAACTTGATGTCGGGTCCGCCCGGGCCGCTGATGGTCTGCGCCTCGAGATCGACCGTGAACGGCGCCGCGCCATTGGCCGTGATCACGCGCTGCTCGAACGCCGCCATGTCGGCGGGCGCCGGCACCACCGGCAGCAGGCCGTTCTGCAGGCAGTTCTCGCGATAGATGTCGGCGAAGCTCCGCGCCACGATCACGCGGATGTTGTTGGCGAGCATGCCCCACACCGCGGCTTCGCGCGACGAGCCGGCGCCGAAATTGTTGCCGGTCACCAGGATGCCAGGATTGCGGAACTGCGGCTTGTTGAGCACGAAATCGGGATCTTCGCTGCCGTCGTCGCGCTGCTTCGCGCGCATGAACAGCAGGGCCTTGTAGTCCGGCTTGAGCGCGCGCATCGCCTGCACCGGCGCGACCTGGTCGGTGTTGATGTCGTCCTTGATGAGCGGCACGGCGATGCCGATGTGCTTGGAGAACGGCTGCATCACGCGGCTCCCTTCAAGCTGCGCACGTCGGCGATACGGCCGGCGATCGCGCTGGCGGCCGCCGTGGCGGGGCTCGCCAAATGCGTGCGGGTCTTCGGGCCCTGCCGGTTCTCGAAATTGCGGTTGGTGGTGGAGACGATGCGCTCGCCCGGCTCGCCGCGGTCGCCGTTGCCGCCGGCGCACATCGAGCAGCCGGATTCGCCCCAGGCAAAGCCGGCGTCGCGGAACACCTTGTCGAGGCCCTTGGCCTCGGCCTCGCGCTTCACGGTCGACGAGCCCGGCACCACCAGGGCCACCACGCCCTCGGCGATATGACGCCCGCGCACCACGTCGGCCGCGGCCTCGAGGTCGGGCAGCCGCGCATTGGTGCAGGAGCCGATGAAAACGCGGTTGATCGGCAGCCCCGCGAGCGGCGTTCCGGGCGAAAGGCCCATGTAGGCGAGCGCGCCTTCCACGATCTCGCGCCGGTTCGGGTCGGACGCCGGATCGGGCACGCGGCCGGAGATGCCGACCACCTGGCTCGGATCGGTGCCCCAGGTGATCTGCGGTTCGAGCGAGCCGCAGTCGATCGTGTGCTCGGTGTCGAAGGTGGCGTCGTCGTCGCTCCTGAGCGTGCGCCAATGCGCGAGCGCGGCATCCCACTGCGCGCCCTGCGGCGCAAATGGCCGGCCCGCGATCCAGTTGAAGGTGCCTTCGTCGGGCGCGACAAAGCCCGAGCGCCCGCCCATCTCGATATTGAGATTGCAAAGCGTCATGCGGCTTTCCATCGCCATCGCGCGCACGGCGGAGCCGGCATATTCGACGACGTGTCCGCGGCCGCCTGCCATGCCGAGCGCGGCAATGATCTTCAGCGCCACGTCCTTGGCGGTGACGTGCGCGGCCAGCGTGCCGTCGAGCCGGATACGCATCGACTTCGGCCGCTTCATCGCGATCACTTGCGTGGCGAGGATGTGCGCCAGCTCGGTGGTGCCGCAGCCGAACGCCATCGCGCCGAGCCCGCCCACGGTCGACGCATGGCTGTCGGGCACCGCATGGGTCGCGCCCGGCAGCACCATGCCGACTTCCGGCGCCACGACGTGCGAAATGCCCTGCTCGGGATCGCCCAGGTCGAACACGCGGATGCCGTTCCGGGCGCTGCCTTCGCGCATGGCGCGCAGGAACGCCGCGCCGGACGGATTGCTCTCGTCGGTGCGGCCCGGCTGGGTCGAGACGGTGTGGTCCTGCATCGAGAAGGTGAGATCGGGCCGCGGAACCTTGCGGCCCTGCTTGGCGAGCTCGCCGAACGCGTGCGGCGCGTGCAGCTCATGTAGCACATGGCGGTCGATATAGATCAGGTCGCGGCCGTCCATACGGCGCGCCACGAAATGGGCGTCCCAGATTTTCTCGAACAGGTTTTTCGGCATGGGTGGAACCCTACCCTGGGGCTCGCAGACGAGCCTTGTTGTTTGTGAGGTAGGGCTATTTTGGGCGCGCGAGGAAAGCGATGCAAGGGCGGGGAGCGTGTTGAATCAGCACAGCGTTTGGCGTAACGGATTGAAACTCGCGTCAGCATCGTCGAAAGGTCATGCCATGGGCTATGGATCCATCGATGTCACGCCGATGACGCCGCGCATCGGCGCCGAAGTTGCCGGCGTCACGCTCGCCAATCCGCTCAGCAACCGCCAGGTCGAGGAGCTGCACCAGGCGCTGGCGGAGCATCAGGTGCTGTTCTTTCGCGACCAGCCGATGGACGTCGAGTCCCACAAGCGGCTCGGCCGGTATTTCGGTGAGTTGCACATCCACCCCAGCACGCCCGGGCCCGAAGGACATCCCGAGATCCTGCCGATCCATGCCGATGCCAATTCCAAGCGCATCGCCGGCGAATACTGGCACTCGGACGTGTCCTGCGACGAGGCGCCGCCGGCCGCCTCGATCCTCTATCTGCACACGGTGCCGCCGGTCGGCGGCGACACGCTGTTCGCCAGCCAGTATGCGGCGTATGAGGCGCTCACGCCGCGCATGAAGAGCTATCTGGAAGGACTGACCGCGACCCATTCCGGCGACCATGTCTATCGCCGCAACAATGCGCTGATGGGCCTCAAGGAAACCGGCAAGACCTATCCGCGCGCGTCGCATCCGGTGGTGCGCACCCATCCGGTCACCAAGCGCAAGGCGCTCTACGTCAACGGCGACTTCACCACGCATATCGATGGCCTGCCGCGGGAAGAAGGCCGCGCCGTCCTCGACTTCCTGTGTGAGTTCGGAACGCGCGAGGAATTCCAGGTGCGGTTCCGCTGGCGGTCGCATTCGGTCGCGTTCTGGGACAACCGCTGCGTCCAGCACCAGGCGCTATGGGACTACTACCCGCAGACGCGTTCGGGCCGGCGCGTCACGATCAAGGGCGACCGGCCGTATTGACGGGGCGCGGCGCGCGCTCCCTACCTACTCCGCCGCGACCGCGGCATCCGCAATGAACTGCGACAGCCACTTCTTGCGCAGCTTCACGTTCAGCCGGTACATCGCCTCGAACTCCGCCGCCGGGAACGAATGCGTCGACGGCCGCTTGATCAGCGTGTCGGCCCAGGCCTTCAGCCGCGGAAATTTCTCGATCTGGCCGATCGGCCGGATGCGGTCGAGGTAGTAGTAGCGTTGCAGGAACGGCGCATAGGCGGCGTCGACCAGCGAATATTTCGCGCCGTTGAAGAACGGTCCCGCGCCCTGCTTCTCCAGCGCGCGCTCGAGACGTTCGAACGCCTGCGGAACCTCAGCGAGGCATTTCTTGCCTTCGGCTTCGTCGTCCGCATAGGCGACACCGGTCACCTGCTCGGAAAAGGTCGGCAGGTAGTCGGTCCAGGCGCGGTTGATCGCGCGCTGCACCGGGTCCTCAGGATGCAGCCGCGGCGCGATCGTCTCGTCGAGATATTCGTTGATCGCGTTCGATTCGAACAGCGACACCGTGTCGTCGACGCGCAGCACCGGTACCTTCTTGTGCGGCGAGATCGCGAGGAACCAGTCGGGCCGGTTGTCGCGCTCGATATGCCGGAACTCGAAGTCGATATTCTTCTCGCGCAGCACGATCGCCGAACGCTGCACCCACGGGCAGGTCTTGAAGCTAACCAGGAGATACTTCGTCATGATGTCCTCGTTTCACTCTTTCGCCTTCAACTGGCTTTCGTTCGCGGTGATGAACGCCCGGATATCGTCCGACATTCCCAGGAGCTTCAGCCACTGCTCCTTGTACAGCGTCACGGGAAAGCGGCCCATGCCGTAGATCGACAGCGCACCCTTTTCGCTGACTTTCATCCGGAGACCGGCCGACGCGCCTTTTTTCAGGGCCTCGTTCTCCTTGCGGAGGCGTTCAAGTTCAGCCTTCATCGCTTCGTCAGACATCAGCCCGCCACCTCGTTCTTGGTTTCGAAATTGAGCTCGATCTCGACGTTGTTGGGATCGCGCAGGAAGATCTGCCAGCGCGTCGAGTTGGGAACCTGGTTCACGCGGTGGTCGATGCCCTTCTTGGTCAGGTGCTGCTTGGTCGCCTCGAAACCGCGGCTGCCGAACGCGACATGATCGATGACGCCGGAATCGGGGCGCTGCTGCCGGTCGGTCTGCGAGATGTCGTTGAGGTGCAGCACCGGATGGCTGCCGCTGTAGAGCCACGCGCCGGGAAAATTGAACGGCGGGCGTGGCCCGTTCGTGAATCCCAGCACGTCCTCATAGAACTGGATGGTCTCGCCGAGCTTGCGGGTCGAGACATTGTAGTGATCGAGCTGGCCGACGCTCATGTTCATCGGGCTTCTCCTGGGGAGTTTGTTGTCGAGGATACTGCGAACTGGGCCCGCTGGCGAGTAAATCAATCCCACGCCGGCGCCCGTCCCGCCGGGTTGGCGATACGGCCGTCCGCGCGTTTGAGGGCGCCGATGCGCGCCATCTCGTCGTCGCTGAGTGTGAAGCCGAACACGTCGAGGTTCTCGGCGAGCCGCCCGGGGTTCGACGAGCGCGGGATCGGCACGATGTTGCCGCGCTGCACGAGCCAGCGCAGCGCCACCTGCGCGACCGTGCGGCCCTTGCCCTTGGCGATCTCGGCCAGCACCGGATCGCTGAACAGCCGCCCGCGCCCGAGCGGGCAGTAGGCGGTGAACACGATGCCGCGTTGGCGGCAGGCGTCGACGATCCTGGCCGTATCGATATAGGGGTGGGCCTCGCCCTGCAGATTGACCAGCGGCTCCGCACAGAGCGCGATCGCCTGATCGAGCAGCGCGATGTTGAAGTTCGCCACCCCGATGTGGCGCGCGAGACCGTCGCGTTTGGCCTTGGCGAGCGCGCCCATGGTTTCTTTGAGCGGGATTTCGGCATTCGGCCAGTGCACCAGCAAGAGGTCGACATAGTCGACGCCGAGATTGGCGAGGCTCTCGTCGACCGAGCGGGCGAAATCGTCCGCGCGCAGATATTCGTGCGACACCTTGGTGCAGAGGAAGATATCGCCACGCGGGACGCCAGACGCGCGCATGCCTTCGCCGACATCCCGTTCGCTGCCATATTTCCACGCGGTGTCGATGTGGCGATAGCCGAGCTTGAGCGCAGCCGCGACGGTCTCACCGCCAATGGCCTTGCCGCCGCCACCGAGGCTCGACGTACCGAGCCCGATGGCCGGTATCCTGGCAGCGCCGGCCGGCAGCGTGGGGATCATTGCGGACATGGGTATTGGCACCTTGCGCAGGATGAATTTCGCTCCGCCAAGCCGATCCTACGCCGGTTTTGTCAGCGCCGCGCTCGCCAGTCCGGTCACGGAAACGATCGTGTGCAGGATGGTGTCCAACCGGTTGAACGCGTCGAGGCCGTGAAAGTCGGGAAAAATCCAGCCGACAATGGCGACGGCGCCCCAGAGCAGCCCGTTCACGAGCGCGAAAATCCGGTATTGCGGTTCGAGCTTCCTGACGACGATGACCACGGCCCAGAGGCCGATCAGCACGTGCAGCGCCTTGTGTCCGGCCTCGAGCGTGATCCCTTTGGTCACGAGCTCGACCGTCAGGGTGTAGCCGACGGCAACCAGGAACAGGAAGCCGACCACCCAGGTATAGAGCTTTGCGAAATTCATCGAAGCGTCCCCGTCCCCTGTCGCCCGGCATTGTAGCATCGAATCGCGCTTGACTCGCCGGCCCCGCTATCGGCTCCATGGTCGAAACAGACGAGCCCGGGGGAGGAGTATGACGGACATCAACGTCTTGAGCGGCGGCGCACCGAAAGAAGCATTGCTCGTGCTGACGCCGGAGTTCGAGCGATCCACCGGCCATCAGGTTAAGTATACCTACGCCGTGATCTCGGAGATCCAGAAGAAGCTCGCGGCCGGCGAGCGGCCCGACGTGGTCTTCATGCCGGTCGGCGCGCTCGATGCGCTGATCACAACCGGCGTGCTGAAGGCGCCGCGCGCCGTGCTCGGCAGCGTCGGGATCGGCGTGATCGTGCGCGAAGGCACGCCGCATCCCGATATTTCGACGCCGGAGGGTTTCAAGAATGCGCTCCTCGGCGCGCGCTCGGTCGTGCATGCCAATCCGACCGCGACGCCGAGCGGCGCTCATCTGGCCAAGGTGACGAAAGAGCTCGGCATCGATGCGGCGCTGGAAAAGAAGCGGACCTACTGCAACGCCCTCGATGGCGGCGTGGAGCGCATCACCAAGGGCGAGGCCGACATCGGCATCTATCCGGTGAGCGAGGTCATCTCTGTCCAAGGCATCGCGCTGGTGGGATTGCTGCCGCCGTCGCTGCAGAGCCTGATCGTCTATGGCGCCGGCGTGCTCGCGGCGAGCGCTGCGGCGGCTCCCGCCGAGGCTTTCATCGGCTTCCTGACCGACCGGGCCCATCGCGCGGTCTGGACGCAAGCGGGCTTCGAACCGCCGGGGTAGTCGGCGCTGGTCTACTTCAAGCTCGGCGCGGTCCAGCTCAGGTCGAGGCCCGCCGGTTCCGCCGCCGGCGCGGTCGGCGGCGCCGCGATGGGCTTGTTGCTCATCGCGATGCCGCGCCAGCGCGCCACCACGGAGGCGACGAGGTTGCGATCGACCGGCGTGCCGGCGTCGATGCGTCCGCCCCAGACTGCTTCCGAGGTCGGGATGAATTCGTCCGGCAATTCCTTGAAGCGCAGCCGCGTGGCGACTGGAACGCCGGCGCCGAACGCCAGCGCCTCGCGGGTGCCGAGTGACGCGAGGAAGCCGAGCAGGCGATTGCCCGGATCGGAGACCGCGGCATGGACGATGCGCTGGTCGTCCTCGTTCGCCATGCGCATGGCGAAGACGGTGGAGCATTGCGAGATCAGCGTCGGGTCGAGCTGCGCCGGCCGCTGCGTCACCAGGCCGAGGAAGACGCCGTATTTGCGGCCCTCCTTGGCGATGCGCGACACCGCCTCGCGCGCCGGCCGGAAGCCGACCGAGCGGTCGGCATTGGCGTAGTTGTGCGCCTCTTCGCAGACGATGAGCAGCGGCAGCGCGCCGTCGCTCCACAGGCCGAACTCGAAGGCCAGGCGGAACAGGACGGAGACGATGGCGTCGAACACCTCGGCGGGAAATCCCGCAAGCTGCACGATGGTCATCTGCTGGCCGCCGCCTTGCAGGCGCAGTAGCTCGCACAGGATGTCCACCATCGTGTCGCTGCCGACGGCGTCGTCATCGAAGATGAAGGAGTAGCGCGGATTCTTCCGGACCGATTGAATGCGAGAGACCAGCCGGCGGTATTGTCCGGCGACCGCGCCGTTCTCGAGCTTGCCCATGCGCGATTCAGCGATGGCGATCAGCTCGTTCATGCGGTAGGGCACCGGCGTGTCGACGGTGTAGCGGCCGCCTTCCGGCCCCAGGCTGCGATAGGTGCCCGGGCTCGCGACCGCCTGCTTCGCGTATTCGTTCTTGGCGAGCGGGATCAGCTCCGCCAGCAGCCCGACCTCGTCCTCGACGTCGCGGTGGCGACCGAAGATGATCTCCTGCATCTCGTCGAAGTTGAACAGCCAGTAGGGCAGGCGAAGGTTGCCGGGGCGGACCACATGCGCGCGGTCCTCGAAGCAGGCGGCATACTCATTGTGTGGATCAATAAGCAGGATGCGAAGATTCTGCCGCGCCGCCATGATCTCGCGCAGCAGGACGGAGACCGCGCTCGACTTGCCGGCGCCGGTGCTGCCGAAGATGGCGAAGTGCTTGCGCACCATATCGTCGACGTCGATATAGGCGCCGATCGAGGTGTCCTGCTGCAGGTAGCCGATGTTGATGGTGTTCGGGCCAACCGAGTCGAAGATGATGCAGAGCTCATCGTGGCTGACCGGCACGATCGGGCTGCCGATCCTGGGATAGCTCGTGACGCCGCGCTGGAAATATCCGGCGCCGGGCTTGTCGAGGAACAGCTCGCCGAGCAGATCGACGCGGCCGGTGGCGGGCTCACTCTGCTGACCGTCGGCGAGCTTGTGCAGCGAGATGTCGCACAGCGATCCGACGACCAGCGTGCGGCCGTTCCAGATGCCGAGGAACGCGCCGATGGTGAGATCGGTTTCGCCGCTCGACAGCACCGCGGCCGAGAACTCGACCATGACCTGCGAGCCGCCGACCGACACCACGCGGCCGAGCGGTTCGGCGGAATTTGATGGCTGTTGGTCGCTGGGAAATTTTTGAAGCCGGGCAAGATTATCGTTAGGCATAATCGGGAGGACCTCCGGGGGCGCGAGTGTCCCTGAAAGCCCTTAACTTGCGATAAAAAACTATTTTCAAGTGTAAGTTTCTCAGGCCGTCTCCACGATTGCCCGAATAGGCGTCGCGGTTTTGCCGCACGACAGCGGGTTTTTCGGCCATGTCGCCCGCTAGTTGGGCTTCTCCCGCGCGATCTTTGCCTTGGCGATCAGCGCGGGTGAAAATTTGGCGAGCTCGGCGACTTCCTGTTGCAGCCGCGATCCGGACCACGGTTTGAGCTGGATGCCCGCGCGTTTGACGTCGTCCAGGAACAGCGGGTCGGCGAGCATGATATCGAAGCCGCGGCGCAGCGCGGTCACCGTCGCCGCGGGCAGGTTCGGAGGCGCGACGATGGACCGGCCGATCTCGGCGCCGCTGGCGTAGAACCGCAGGATCTGGCGCGCTTCGTCGCTCCCTCCCATCTCGACCATGGTGGGGACGTTGGCGACTTCGGAATCGCGCTCGGCGGTATACTGCAGCAGAATCTTGATCTTCTTGTCGCGCACCCAGTCCACGCGATAGCTGGTGAGGCTCTCGAGCGGCGTGGCGCTGCCCTCGACTTCGCCACGCTCCATCGCCAGCGCGATCTCGGTAGTGCCGTTGAAGCCGGTAATGACCTTGAATTTCATGCCGGCGAGGTTGTTGAGCAGATACGGCATCATCACAGTCGACGAGGCGGGACCGGTCCCGCCCATGATGGTTTCGCGGGTGCGTACGTCCTCGATCCGGTTGATCGGCACCGTGTGCCAGACGATCGCCATCTCCACCGCCGACGAGACGCGGCCGATCCAGTTGAACGCCTGCGCGTCAAATTTCATGTTGGTGTCGAGCAGAAACTGCTCCGTCGGCATCGCCTGGTTGAGGATCGCAATCGCGGTGCCGTCGCGCGGCGCCGTGTTGGCGAGGTAGTTGGCGAGTGTCAGCGATGCCGCGCCCGGCATATTCTGCGGGATCACCGTCGGATTGCCGGGAAGGTGACGGCCGATGTGTCGCGCCACCAGTCGCCCGTAAGTGTCGTAGCCGCCGCCGGGGCCAAAGCCGATGTAGAGGCGCATCGGCTTGCCAGCGAAGTCTTGCGCAAAGGCAGCAGGGCTTTGCGCAAGGACCAATGTCGCAGCGAGTGCACATGCGATGCCAGCGGTCCGGGTCATCGTCGATGTCCCCCGCTTACGATCCGCGCAGCCGGACTTCGCCGGCGCGGCGATACTGGCTCGGCCATCTGACGCCGCCGAAATTCTGCTCGCGGGCGGCGTGGCGGACGAAATAGGCGTCCTCCAGATAGCCGCGCCCGAGCGCGCACATGTCGGCGCGGCCGGCGGCGACGATGGTGTTGACGTCGCCGTGGCTGACGATGCCGCCGACCGAGATGGTTGGGATGTCGAGCTCGTTGCGGATGCGGTCGCTGAGCGTCGCCTGATAGGTGCGGCCGTCGACCGGCGGCTGCGCGCTCACGACGCCGCCCGACGACACCGCGAGAATGTCGTTGCCGGCGTCGTGCAGCATGCGCGCGATCGCAAGCGCATCCTCGATGGTGGTGCCGCCCTCGACCCAGTCGACCGACGAGATGCGCGTGCTGATCGGCTTGTCCTTGGGCCAGGCGTCGCGCACCGCCTTGAACACCTCCAGCGGGAACCGCATGCGGTTCTCGAGCGAGCCGCCGTATTCGTCGGTGCGCTTGTTGGAGGCGGGCGAGATGAAGGACGAGATCAGGTAGCCGTGCGCGAAGTGCAATTCGATCATGTCGAAGCCGGCGGCGTCCGACATCTCGGCGGCGCGCGCGAAGGCGTCGCGCACCTTGTCCATGTCGGCGCGGTTCATGGCGCGCGGCGTCTGCCGGCCTTCCGCGAACGGGATCGCGGAGGGCGCAAGGATTTCCCAGTTCGCCGCCTCGCCGAGGTTCTTGTGGCCTTCCCAGGAGCGCGTCAGCGATCCCTTGCGGCCGGCATGTGCAAGCTGCACGGCGACCTTGGACGCGCTGTGCTGGTGGATGAAGTCGGTGACGCGCTTCCACGCACCGACATGCTCGGGCGCGTACATGCCGGCGCAGTGCATGCTGATGCGGCCTTCCGCCAGCACGTCGGTCATCTCGCTGATGACAAGGCCGGCGCCGCCGACCGCGCGGCTGCCGAGGTGCACGACGTGCCAGTCGTTCACGACGCCGTCCTTCGCCGAATACATGCACATCGGCGACACCACGACACGGTTCGGAATGGTCACGCCGCGCAAGGTGATCGGCGCGAACATCGGCGGCGGCGGCCGGTTGCTGCTGCCGTCGGCCTGCGGGGAAATGACGGCGTCCACGCTGCGCACCAGCTCCGGTGCGGCCTTCTCGATGCGCGCATAGGTGATGCGCATGTTTGCGGTCAGCAGAGAGAACACGAACTGCTCGAACGGCATGTCGATGTGTTGCTCGACATGTTCGAACCAGTCGCGGCTTGCCGCCGCGGCGCGCTGGAGACTCTCGGCTTTCGGGCGGCGTGCGGCGTCGAACGACGTCAAGGCGTCTTCGACCGACGCATGCGTGCCGAGCAGATCGGCCAGCGCCTCGGCGTCTTCCAGGCTCGCGCGGACATCGAGACCGACCGAGAAATGCGCGGTATAGGCGGCGCGGCCGAGTGCGACCGTCTTGCCGGAATGCCAGCTCCGGCGGCGGACCGTGACGAACGGTTGCCACGCGCAGTCGTCGGCGTGCGACACGCCGTCGAGCTCCTCCGCAAAATATTTGCGGCAGAACGCGAGCACCACATCCGATGACGCCTTTTCCAGACCGTTCGCCCTGATCGTCGCCGCCGGTGCTTCCACCACCACGGTCGAGCCGCCGAGATTGGGCCAGATGACGGCGTGCATCGGGCCGCCGGGCGTCGCGCGGAAACCGTAGCCCAGGGCGTTGCGCTTCGCCGTCGAACTCGAAGGCGAGGAACAGGTTTGCGCCGGGCGTCGCGTCTGCCGGCGGGAGCCCGGCAAGGGCGCTCGAGGTACGATCGGTCGCGACGATGAGGTCGGCGTCGCGGAGCTCTTCGGCGATCGCTTCGGGCGTGCCCTGATCAAACTTGCAGCCGGCGCCGGCTGCGATGCCTTTGAGGGTATCGACCAGCGACGTCGTGCGCGCGGCGGCATAGGCGAGCCCGCGGGTCTTGAACCGGCGCTCGCCGGCGCTGACTTCGACGCGGTCAAACGTCGCGATCTCCGCATTCAGGGCGGCGAGCACTTCGGCGTCGGCAAGCTTCAGGCGGGGCTTGAGCGGATTGCAGACGATCGAGGAGGGGAGCGGCGTTGTGTCGCCGCCGTTCTCGAAGAAGCACACGCTGTGGGACCGATCCGTCCGCTTGAGCAGGATGCCTAGATAGAGCGCAGCAGGGTCCGCTCCGACGCAAACGACCTTCATTCCCGGTCCTTCCTAGGGGTTGCTACCATCGCGGCCGGGCAGCCGCTAAGATTGCCGTGGGGAGCGTGACGCAGAAGAATTCACGCCAGTTAAGGAGGAAATCGGTCCATGAGCAAGCGTTGCGCCGCGCTGATCGGCATCATGGGTGCGCTCACGGTCGCGGCCCCGGTCTCCGCACAGGATTTCTACAAGGGCAAGACGATCAACATCCTGACCGGCTTCTCGCCGGGCGGCGGCTACGACATCAACGCGCGGGTGCTGGCGCGGCACATGGGCCGTCACATTCCCGGCAATCCCACGCTCGTGGTGCAGAACATGCCCGGCGCGGGCAGCCTGAACGCGGTGCACTACCTCGACAACACCGCGGCAAAGGACGGCACCGTCCTCAACACCTTCAATTTCGGCGCCATCGGCGAGGCCCGGCTCTCGCCGGAGAAGATCAGGATCGACTTCCGCAAATACAACTGGATCGGCAGCATCAGCCAGGACCTGACGGTCTGCTATGTCTGGCATGGACTCGGTGTGAAGACGCTCGACGAGCTCAAGGCCCGGCCGAAGGTGCACTACGGCTCGACCGGCGCCGGCTCTTCGAGCGACCTCAACCAGCGCATCATGAAGAATATCTTCGGCGTCAAGCTGCAGCAGGTCGGCGGCTATCCCGGTAGCGCGGAGCAGCGCATCGCGATCGAGCGCGGCGAGCTCGACGGCGATTGCGGAGCCTGGAGCAGCATTCCGGTGGAGTGGATTAACGAGAAGAAGATCGTCCCGGTGATCCGATCGTCGCCGGCAACCGCGCCCGACATGCCGCCGAACGTCCCGTTCAGCATCGACATCGCGCCCAACGAGCGCGCCCGGCAGATCATGCAGTTGCTGCTGGCGTCGAACCAGCTCGGCCGGCCGTTCATGGCATCGGCGGCGGTGCCGACCGATCGCGTGCGCGTCCTGCGCGAGGCGTTTGCCGCGACCATGAAGGATCCCGCGTTCATCGCGGAAACGCAGAAGCTTCGTCTGCCGCTCTCGCCGATCGTCGGCGATGCGGCGAGCAAGGTGGTCGACGACATCTACGCCATTCCGCCCGATATCGTCGAAGCCGCCAAGGTGGTGATCAGGGATTGAATGCTTCAGCGCCCACTCACCTCACTCCGTCATCCGGAGGTGCGAGCGAAGCGAGCCTCGAAGGATGCACGGCGCCGGTGGTGCAACATGCGGGCCGTCGCCCTTCGAGGCCCTCGCTACGCTCGGGGCACCTCAGGGTGACGGAGATAGTTGTGTGATCGGGGTTAGACACCCAACGCCGCTTTCAAAAACGCGATTGTCTGCGGCGTCGAGAGATGGATGGCGGCCTCGTTGGTCGCGCCGGTGCGCTGCATGAAGCCGTGGTCGCCCGCCGGATAGTGCTGGACGATCGTCGGCGCCATACGGCTCTGCAGGTTGGCCTGCAATCTCTGGAAAACATCATCGCTGGTCAGGTGGTCCTTGCCGGCGCGAATCGTGTGGACCGGACAAGGGATGCTTGTCGCCAGCGCGACGACGTCCTCGTCCTGTCCCGGCAACGGCGGCGTCTCGATCGTGGGGTAGTAGGACACGCAGGCAGCGATGCGCTCGTCGCGCGCTGAAAGCAGCAGTCCGTAGCGGCCGCCGAGACAGAAACCGGCGGTGCCGATTTTCGACAGCGCCAGCTCGCTCGCCATCAAGTCAAGCCACCAGCTCATCTCGCGCAGGGACGTGGCGTCGGTCAGCGTTGCAAGCCGCGTCGCGCGTTGCTCGCGGCTTTCGGCGGGCGGTCGCCCGGGAAACGGCTCCCAGATCACGGTCGCGAGGCCCGCTTCGGCGAGCGCATGCGCATAGGCCTTGGCGTACTGGTCGACGCCGTGCACCGACGGCAGCAGCAAAACGCCGGCCTGTGCATCGGCCGGCCGCGCCAGATAGCCGGCACGCTCGCCGCGCGTGATGGTCTCGGTCCATATCGGCATCGTGCCACCATAGCGGCCACAACGAGAGATTGGTAGAATTCGCGAGGGCAGGAAACGATCTCATGGATACAACCGATTCAAACGTCGTGCCGCTCGGACGGCATCCGACGCCGGAGGAGCTGATGGCGCGCGCCCGCGCGCTGGTGCCGATCCTCCAGGAGCGCGCGCAACGTTGCGAGGATCAGCGCCGCGTTCCCGAGGAAACCATCCAGGATTTTGAACGCGCCGGGCTGCTGCGCATGAGCCAGCCGGCGCGCTATGGCGGTTACGAGCTTGGCTGGGACGTGCTGTGCGATATCGCTGAGGTGCTCGCCGCTGCGGACGGCTCGCAGGCCTGGCTGCAGCATATTTTCGCCGATCATACCGTGCTGGTAGCGACCTTCCCGGCGCAGGCGCAGGACGAGGTCTGGAGCAAAAACCACCGCGCCATCACCTCCGCTTCATTCGATCCGAGCGGGCGCGCGGCGCGCGTGGAGGGCGGATTTCTGTTCTCCGGGCGCCACGGCTTCTCGAGCGGCATCGACTATGCGGACTGGCGGATCTGCGGCGGGATGATCGTGGAGAAGGACGGCCTCGACGGTCCGCACTTCTTCCTGGTTCCGAAAGCCGACACCGAGGTGCTCGACGACTGGGACACAATGGCGCTCGAAGGCACCGGGTCGAAGACCTTCGTCGTCACCGACAAGTTCATTCCCGCGCATCGTTTCCTCGATGGCCGCCAGTCGCGTACCGGAACCGGTCCGGGCGTTGCCGTCAACAAGGCGGCGGTGTATCGCGCGCCGCGTTTCGGCGGCACGGCCGCGGCCGGATTCTCGGCGCTGGCGGTCGGGATGGCGCGCGGCGTACTGGCGGAATGGCTTGCCTATACCGGCCCGCGCACCTCGCGCGGCGTCGCGATCGGCGCGCAGCAAGGGATGCAGATCCTGGCCGCGCGCTCCGCGGCCGAGATCGACGCCGCCCATGCGCTCTATCAGACGATCGTGCGCGGGGGCATGCGCAAGCTCGAGGAGGGCGGAACGGAGAGCAGCGCCGAGCGCCTCACCGGCCGGCGCAATATCGCCTTTGCGTGCCAGCTTTCACTCAAGGCCGGTACGCGGCTGTTCAATGCAGCCGGCGGCAGCGCGCTCTACCTGAAGGGCGCCATGCAGCGGCAGTACCGCAACCTCCTCGGCGCGGTCGCGCATCGCGGCGTCAATTGGGAGACGGCGGCCGTGGACTACGGCAGCGCGCTTTTGGAGCAGCACGGCGCGCCGCGGTCGGGCCCGGCAGGCTAGGTTTGTTTGAGCATGATCTTTTCCGAAAACCGGTACCCACTTTTCGGGATCATGCTCGGTCAAGACATCCAGTCGATATAAATGATCACCTGCAACATCGCATAGAAATTGGCGATGACATGCATGACCATCGTCAGCAGCGCCGAGCCGCTGCGCCAGCGCGTCCAGGTCAGCAGCAACCCGATCAGGAACACCTGCAGGATGCCAAACCAATTGTACTGGATGTGGATGACGGCGAAGAGCAGGGAGACGACGAGGATGCCGATCATCGGCCGCTGCGTGGGCTGCACCCAGCCGCGGAAGATGAACCCGCGGAAGATGATTTCCTCCGCGATCGGCGCCGCCACGACGATGGCGAGCCACAGCAGCGGCAACGATCCCGCCGATTGCGCGCCGCGATAGAGGTCGACCACGAACGCCGGGATGATCGGCTGGCCCAGTGCATAGGCCATTCCGTCCAGGAGCGGCAGCAGCACGGCGATCGAGACCAGCGCGACGCCGACCTCCTGCCGCGGCGGCCAGTTCATCGCCAGGTAGTCCTGGGCTCTCCAACCGACGATCCATACCGCCGCGATCAGCACACTG
The DNA here is from genome assembly GCA_963785745.1 of uncultured Alphaproteobacteria bacterium. Classification (GTDB taxonomy): domain Bacteria; phylum Pseudomonadota; class Alphaproteobacteria; order Rhizobiales; family Xanthobacteraceae; genus VAZQ01. Next base: position 188,890 of record CAWAWR010000017.1, on the reverse strand, counting down.
ACCTGGACGATGTTGGCAATGACGGTCGTCAGGCTGACGTACTGCGCGTCCTTCATCAGGGCGCTGAAGTCCAGGTCGGCGGGAATCGTTGCCGGATCCCAGAGGTACAGCACGCCGATCGTCAAGATCGACGCAACCACGTGCGCCAGCAGCGCCCAGCCAAACGTCGCGAAATAGCCCCACGTCTGCGGCGGTGAGGATTGAGATTGCGCCGCTAGCGGTTCGCTGCCGTTCGACATGTCGACTTTGGTCCTTAGAATGCGCGGCCGATGAGGTGATCGAGCGAGATGCGGCCGCCGCCGTGTACCAGGAAATAGAACGTCGCGACCGTCCACATCAGGGTGTATTCCAGACCGAGCTGATTCCAGAAGTATTTTCCGACCCGCCAGCGCTCGACATTGGTGACCAGGAGGAACAGCAGGATGGCGAAGGCGGCAGGTCGCGTGAACAGTCCCAGTGCGAGGAGCGGCCCGGCGACGAGCTGCGTGATCGAGATCGCGGGCGCCCAGAGCTTGCCCGGCCGGTAGCCGTCGCGGTCGAGCTGCGCCGCCAGCGCGGTGAGGTTGTTGGCGCGGACGCCTGTGGTCGGAAAAAATCCGAAAGTGTTGCGCAGCGCATGCGGGACCAGCCACAGGCCGACGACCGCGCGCAGCGCCGCCTCCGCCCACGGCGCGAGGCATTGGTAGATCGGACCTAGTGCGGGGAAGATCAGCGTTTGCGAAGAATCCATGATGCGCGAGCCCCCTCAAACTCCGCTCATTCCCGCGCAAGCGGGAATCCAGCCTTGATACAAGCTGGGTCCCCGCTTGCGCGGGGACGAGCGGACGATAAACGGAGTCGACGCAACAGGAAACGGGCTACAGTCTGATCTCGCCGAGATTGACGCTCACGCCGAGCTTGATCTCGAGCGTTCTTTTCCGGTGACCCTGGGCCTCGATCTCGACGACATAGGCGCCGGAATTCTCGTCGAGCTTGTCGAATTTGAAGTCGCCGTAATTGTCGCTGGTCGCTTGCTCGACCAGCCGGCCGTCCCGGAGCAGGCGGACCGTCGCGCCCTCGACGCAGTCGACGACGCCGTTCGCGTCCGCCGACACCGAGCCGCCGATGAAGCATTTCGAATAGCGCCACAGGTTGCGGTAGTAGACGCGTGGCTTGGTCTTGAGCTCGGGACGGATCACCTCGAGGCCTTCATCCTTCGCCGTGCGCGCCATCTCCTCGTCTTCGACATAGATCGCGCGCATCGCGCCGGTCGGGCACGACTGGTGGCCGCGGGTCTGCCGCCAACCCTGGTCGATGAGATGGGCGTCGAAGTTGAACGCCTGCGGCACCTGGTGCTCGTCGTTCCACCAGATATGGCCGTAGGGACAGACGTCGACGAGGTCCTTGCGGCCCTTCGCCTTCTCGGGGTCGATCACCACGATGCCGTCGGCGCGCTTGGTGACGGTGCCGCCGCCTTTGGCCACGCAGGGCGCGTCATCGCACTGGTTGCACATGGTCGGAACGTAGGCGATGTCGATCATCGGCGATCCGCCGGTTATTTGCCCGCGTTCCTTTTGCAGGATATTGATCCACTTGTGGCCGTGCTTCGGCATCGGCTTCGAATAGCCGGGCCAGTCGTTGCCGACGTATTCGTCCATGGTCGCGAGCGTGCACAGGTTGCAGTTGGTGCACTCGGCGACGTCGATGATCATGTTCCATTTTTTCATGGGGTCACCTATTTCGCCGGAACCAATTGCGCTTCCTTGAGCGTGCGCTTGATCTGCGTGTCCTTCTCCATCGCCGCAAACGCCTCCGACATATGCTCGGTGCGGCGGTCCCACAGCTCGACCTGCACCAGCGCATTGGCGCCGGCCAATGCATGGGTCGACTTGGTCTGCGACTTGTGCGGCGTCAGCAGATTGAGACAGCCGCCGCGGTCGACCGATTTTCCGGGCTCGCCCATCGGATCGTAGACCGCCGACGACTCGTAGCCGTGGCAGACGCCGCTCGGCAGCCGCTGCGTCGGCAGCGCCGCGCAGATCACCGCGCCGCGGTCGTTATAGACCTTGACCAGGTCGTGCTTCTTGATGCCGCGCGCGGCCGCGTCGTCGGCGTTGAGCCGCATGATCCAGTAGTAATAGCCTTCGACCTTCACCCGGTGGTCTTCGATGTTGAGCAGGAACGAGTCTTTGCCGTCGCCCTGGGTGTGGAACGAGTACTTCGAGTGCGGCGTCAGCATCTGCAGCGGATAGCGCTCGAAGTCCGGCGAGTGCATGCCGTCCGCGGCCGGCTCGTATTTGACGATCGGCGGGCGTTCCGGATCGTTGGCGCGCTTGAGGCTGTTGCACTCGAACTCGAGCTTGCCCGATTGCGTCTGCAGGCCGCGCAAATATTCCTCGGTGTAGTCCGACGGCAGCGGTTGCGCCTCCGGCACGTCCTTCTTGCGGTTCTCCCAGAACCAGCGGAATGACACCGGCGCGCGCAGCTTCTCCTTCTCGGCCGGCACCACGTAGTAGCCGCGCGTGAGCAGCTTCCTGAACGAGATCACCTTCGGCAGGTCGGACGCGAGGTAGGTGCGGTAGACCCAGTCGAGCTCGTTGCAGCCTTCCGAGAAATAGTTGGCGAGGCCGAGCGGCTTGCAGATCTCGTTGAAGATCCAGAAGTCGGACTTCGATTCGCCCATGGGTTCGATCGCCGGCGCCTGGAATACGATGACGCGGTGATTGAGCTGTTGCTGGCCGTGGTGGCCGTAACCGCCGAGGCCGGCCCATTCCGAGATGTCGGTGCGCTCGAAATTGGTGCAGGCCGGCAGGATGACGTCGGCGAATTTCGCTTCGCCCTCGAACCAGATCGACTGGTTGACGACGAATTCGAGGTTCGACGACTGGTACATCTTCACCCAGCGGTTGGTGTTGTTCATCGTCGAGAGGATCGAGCCGCCGTATTTGTAGAGCATGTGCACCGGCGAGTGGCCGGCCGACGGGTACATGAACTTGCCGAACTGGTGCTCGATCGACTTGCCGACCCAGCGATAGCCTTCCGCCTTACCCTCGGTGATCGCTTCCGGCATCCAGATGCGCGGGATCGTCTGCGCATTGGAGTTCATGGTCGGAAGCTGCGGCATGCGCTGATAGAGCTCGACCGGCATCGCCGTGTTTTCGAGGTCGCCGGACATGCCGCCTTCGGAATAGCCCGGGAAATAGAAATTGAAGTCGAGCGGGCAACCCCATTGCAGATTGCCCATGTTGCAGCCGGGCTTGCCGAGCCCCTGCATCGCCGAGAGGCACACCATCACGCGCGCCCACTGGATGCCGGTCTGGTTGCGGCAGGCGCCGCCGTGGCCGTTGCCCCAGCCGCCGGGCGCGAGATAGACGCGCTTCTTGCCCCACTCGCGGGCGAGCGCGCGCACGTCTTTTGCCGGAACGCCGGTCTCCTTCTCCTGCCACTCGGGCGTCTTCGGGATGCCGTCCTCGACACCGAGCAGGTAGTCCTTCCACTTGTCGAAGCCGACCGTGTGGGTCTCGACGTATTCCTTGTGGTAGAGGCCTTCCTTCACCCACACATAGGCGATCGCCATCGCCATCGCGACCGACGTGGTCGGCCGCGGCGCGAACCATTTGCCCGGCAGGAATTGCGCGGTGGCGTTGTAGTAGGGATCGATGTGCACGACCTTGATGGCGAGCTTCGGGTCCTTCAGCCACTGCCGGCGCACGGTGCCTTCCTGCGCGCCGTAGGAACCCGAGGTCGACTCCGGGTCCGCCGCCCACGACACGATCAGGTCGCAGTTCTGCAGGCAGTCCTCGACCGTGCCGTAGGTCTCCGATTGGCCGACGCGCAGCGTGTGGCCCCAGTGATGCACCGCGCCCCAGTACCAGCCTTCCCAGCTGTCGGGATTGTGGTGCACGCGCGTCATGCCGATCGCGTTTGAGAAGCGGAACAGCGCCGAGAGGTAGTAGCCGATATTGCCCCAGGTGTGGTGCGAACCGTGCGACACCGCGATCGCGCCGGGACCGTGCTCGCGCTTCTGGCGCTTGATCTCGTCGGTGACGAGCTTGATCGCCTCGTCCCAGGAGATGCGCACATAGCCGGACTTGCCGCGGTTCTGCGGATTGCGTTCGCCGTTCGGATCGAAGTCGACCCGCTTCATCGGATAGAGCAGGCGGTCCGGCGAATAGATGATCGACTTCGCGTTCTGGCCGTGCGGCGCCAGCGTGGTCTTGCGCGGCGGCGTGAGCTTCAGGCCCCTCGCTTCGATCGTGAACGACGCGCCGTCGTCCTCGGCGAGGTCGATCGGCGTCATGCGGATGATCTTGCCGTCCTTGACGTAGATGAAGACCGGCCCGCCATTGGTCATGTTGCAGTAGCGCATGGAGCCGTCCTCCATGCGGGTGCCGAACTTGAGCCCGGCCGACTGACCCATCATCACGGTCTGAGCGAACCAGTTGGTCAGGTCTTCCGGCCCGTCGACCGAGAGGACGAAGTCCTTCTGCGCATTGATCTGCCGCAGCCAGTTGATCGGCGGCGTCAGGAGGCCCGCGCCGATGGCCGCGTTCTTGAACATCAGCTTGCAGTCGGGCGCGGGATGCAGGCCCGCGCCGGAGCGGATATTGCCGTCCTTGAACTCGAACCAGCGGCCGCATTCCTCGTCGCGCGCCATGATCTGCGCGGTGAAATTGCGCTCCTTCAGCCGCTTGCGGAACGACGCATGCCGCCAGCGCTGGACCTTCAGCATCACCGAGAGGCCGAACAGGATGAGTGAGAGCTTGGTTGTCTGGAACGTCATGGCGTCCTCCCTGTCGGACGTAGCGTGCAACTAGCGAGCGATCTTGACCCGGGCCGGGCTTGGCTGACTCGATTTCGATCCGGTGCGCATGATGCGTTCGACCTCGCGCGCGCCTGCCGCGGTGAGCGGAACGATGCGCCCGATCACTGCCTCGTCGGCGCGCGCGCTCGGCATGGCGAGACTGAGACTGCCCAGCACGGCGCCGTCGCGGTCGAAGATCGGCGCCCCGACGCCGGTGCGGCCGGGATCGACCTCGCCATGCGTGACACAGACGCTGGCGCGGCGCAGCGTTGCCAGCGCGTTGCGAAACTCGTCGAAATTCTTGCCCAGCCCGGCCGCGGCGATCTCGTCGGCGTGATGGGCGAACAACGACTTGAGCGTGCGCGTCGGCAGGTGCGCCAGGATGATCTTCGCGGTCGCGCCGCGATAGAGCGGCATCAGCCGGCCGCGCTCGTAGCTCACCGGCGTCTGCGGCCCGCGCCCCATCACCTGGTGCATGCACATGACGCGGTCGTGGAACAGGCGGCAGAGGATGACGGTGGAGCCTTCCACCGCATGCTGGATGAGATCGACCATCACCGTGCGCGCCGCGATTAGCATCGGGTCGGTGGCCTGGATCTGCCGTTCCATCTGGACGATGGCGGGACCGAGCGTGTAGCCCGCGCCCGCGACCGGGCTGATCAGGCCGGTGCCGGTGAGCTGCCTGAAATAGCGGTACGCGGTCTTGGCCGACACGCCGAGCGCCTCAGCGGCCTCTTCGACGGTCCATTGCGGCCGCTCGATCGTGAACAGTGCGAGCGCCGCCAGGAGGCGGTCGCCGCTGCGCGGCTTGCGCTCGAACGGCGCGCCCATTTTCGCCCTCGTCACGCTGGAAACGATCCAGACAACAAGCCAGAAGACGGCCGCCGCGTCCAGCCCGATTTCAGAAATTCTCGCGGTGTGAGAAAAACGCAAGCCTCGGCCGCCGAGCGATTTTTCGGCCCGGCGCTACGGCCCGCCCCGCACATAGGCCCAGAGCAGGGCCACTTCCTCGTCGCTGATGCGGCCGCGGAACGACGGCATGGCGGCGCCCTTGCCGTCGAGCACGGAGCCGCGGAAGCGCGCGGGATCGTCCTTCGGAAACTTGCGCAGATCGAAGGTTACGAGCCCGGGGCTGACCATGTTGCGGCCGTGGCAGGTCTCGCAATTGTCCTCGTAGACCTCGCGGCCCTGGTCGACCTGCTCCGGCGTGGGCGCGGCTTCGGCCATTGCCTGAACGGGCAGGGCAACTAAGCAGAGGAGAGCGATGCTCAAGAAACGGCATGGCCGGGTTTTGCCCGGCCATGCGAAACGACGCGTTACCTTCACTGATGTCAGACCCTTCTGGTGCGCAGGCCCGCGATCTGGATCGGCGGGATCCAGGGTTTCTCCGCCCAGCCGATGCCCTTGCGGGCGACCTGGACGTCGAGCAGGTAGGGCTTGCCTTCGACCGTGTGCTTGCGGGCGCGCGCGAGCGCTTCGCGAAGCTGCGCCGGATTCTGCACGACCTCGCCGTCGACGCCGAAGCCCTTGGCGATCGCGGCCATGTCCATGTCCGGGCTGCCGAGATAGTCGTGATAGTACTGGCCGGTCTGCACCATGCGCCCGCTCGGAACCAAGCTGATGGCGCGGCTGTGCGGTCCGCTATAGGCGTGGTTGTTGTAGACCACGGTGATGACCGGCAATTCCAGCCGCGCCATGTTCCACAGCGCGGTGGGGCCGAACACGAACGAGCCGTCGCCGACCAGGCAGATCACCTGCTGGTTCGGCCGTGCGAGTTTCACGCCGGCCGCAGTTCCGACGCCGGAGCCGAGGTGGGCTCCGTAGTAGAAGAACAGCTCGCGCCCGCCGATCGGATTGAAGCCGAAGCTGTGCAGCGAGACCGAGCCGGCCTCGTGCACGATGATGGCGTCCTGATCGGCGAACTGCGCCACTTCCCAGGTGAGGCGATCGGCGATGATCGGCGCCTGGTTCCAGTCCGGGCCGTTGACGATGCCGGCGCGCAGCGTGCGCGCCTGTGTGGTGAACTTCTTCACCTCGTCGGTGCGCTCGGCGAACTTCTGCTTGAGCGCCGGTGTGAGCAATTGCTCGACCGCGGCGGTCAGGTCGTCGAGGCCGTAGCCGACGTCGGCGACCAGCGGCACCTCCGTGAGCATGACGTTGCCCATGCTCCAGTGGTCGATCCGCATGTCGATGAATTTCTTGTTGCGCGGAACGATCGGCTGCGGGCTGTTGTGCTGGAGCTTGTTGCCGACGTTGATGACGACGTCGGAGTCCTTCGGCCAGGTGATCGAATTCAGCGTGCCGCCCGGCAGGTTGCCGACCCAGAGCGGGTGCGGCTCCGGGAAGTTGGCATAGAGCTGGCGTGCCTGCGCCACCGGCATGCCGAGCAGCTCGGCCAGCTTCACCGCCTTCGGCACCGCCTTGGCCTTGGTGATCTCGTCGCCGACGATCATCAGCGGCATCTTGGCTTCGATCAGAAGCTTGGCGGCGCGTTCGACCTCCTGCGGATTGGGCCGCACCCGCATGCGCGGGTCGATCTGGCTCTGCGGCACGATATCGGTGCGGACGCGCGCGTTGTTGTAGTCCTTGTGCCACGAGATGTAGGACGGGCCATACGGCGGCGTCCATGACGCTTTGAACGCGCGGCGCACGGTTTCCGGGATCATGTCGGCGCGGCGCGCCAGCCAGGTGTGCTTGGTGAACGGCTGGACGATCTGCTCCTGGTTGGCGACCTCCTCGAAGCCGTCGCGTCCCGCGCTGCCGGTCTGGTCGGAGCGATAGGAGTAGACCACAAGCGGCGTCTGCTCCTTGAACGCGTTGATCATCTGGCCGATGGCGTTGGCCATGCCGACCACCGCGGCCTGCATCACGATCGCCGGCTCGCCCGACGCCTTGATGTAGCCGGCGGCCATCGCGGCGCCGGGTCCCTCATGCGGGGTCAGGATGTATTTGAGCTGCGGGCGGTCGACAAGCGCGTCATAGAACGGCGCGTCCTCGCTCGCGGAATTGCCGAACACGTATTTCACACCGGAGGCGATGAGCTGATCGGCGAAGGCCGAACCGCCGGTGCCTTGAACCGACCGCACGACAGCCGCCGTCGCCTGTCCGGCGGTCGCGGGTGCAGCGGGCGCGGCGGCGGCGCCGGCAGCCGGTACGGGAGCCGGACCCGTCTGCGCCACGCTGACGGAGCTGACCGACGCAAGCACGCCCTGTGCGGCACCCAGCGTGATGCCGGCCTTGGTGAGGTTGCCGACGAAGCTACGGCGGGAGATCTGCTTGTTCAGATATTTGACGACCAGCTCTCGCATCTTGGTCTCCTTGGGAATGTGAGTTCGTTGGAAATCCGCGCGACTACCGGTCGCGGGTGCTCACTTGCTTACTGCTTGGCAGGCTCGGGCGGCTTGGCGTTGGGCCCGAAATCGGTGCCGAGATAATCGGCCATCAGCTTGATCTCTTCCGTGGTCCAGATGCCGCCACGACCGACCATGCGGTAGAGCGCAGCCTCCCACCAGCGGGCATCCTGACGAGCATCACGCCACATCGAGTTGGTATGGCACTGGAAGCATTTGGCGCGAAGCAGTTCGAGGCCGGGATGCTTGGACTGCTCCTTGGCCGGTTCCGCACGCGCAGGAGCGATCAGGAACAGCGCCGATCCGCACGCCAGCGCGTAAAGGGCCCTGCGGTACTTGGACATTGCCGACCTCCCCGAATTTCTTGTTGTTGCGCCCGGTCCGATCGAGCGAACCGATTGCGACGATGTTAGTCGAGCAGCCGCCCCCGCGCCAGTAGCCAGTGACGCACCCGAGTAGACGCGTGCATTCCAAGGCGCGTATCATCCTCCCGTTGCATGATTGGGAGGGAATGCCATGAGACTTCCCCGCCGCACATTCCTGCGTCTGGCCGCTACGGCCGTTGCGCTTCCGTCCGTCGCGCGCATCGCCAGCGCGCAAACCTACCCATCGCGGCCGATACGGATCGTCATCGGCTATACGCCGGCGGGCTCGGCCGACATCACCGCGCGCCTGATGGGGCAATGGCTGTCGGAGCGGCTCGGCCAAACCGTGGTCATCGAAAACCGCCCCGGCGCGGGCACCAACCTTGCCACTGAGGCCGTCGCGCGCGCTCCCGCGGACGGTTACACGCTTCTCCTCGTCGCGCCCGCGAACGCGATCAACGCTACGCTGTTTGAGAAGCTCAATCACAACTATCTGCGCGACTTCGCGCCGGTCGCGGGCATCAACCGTTTCCCCAACGTGATGGAGGTGAATCCATCGGTGCCGGTGAAGACCGTCCCCGAGTTCATCGCCTACGCCAAGGCCAATCCGGGCAAGCTCAGCATGGCGTCGTCGGGCGCGGGGTCGACGATCCACATGTCCGGCGAGCTGTTCAAGATGATGACGGGAATCCAAATGACCCATGTGCCCTATCGCGGCAGCGCGCCGGCGCTGACCGACATGATCTCCGGGCAGGTGCAGGTGATGTTCGACAACATCCCGACCTCGATCGAGCATATCCGGGCCGGGAAGCTGCGGCCGTTGGCGGTCACCGCCACGGCCCGCTCGGAACTGCTGCCGGACACGCCGCTGGTCGCCGACTACATCCCGGGCTACGAGGCGAGCGCGTGGTACGGCCTCGCCGCGCCGCGCGGCACGCCGCCCGAGATCATCGAGAAGCTCAACAAGACCGTGAACGCGATCCTCGCCGATCCCGCGGTGAAGAAGAAGTTCGCCGACATGGGCGCCACGTTGATCATGAGCTCGCCGGCGGACTTCGGCAAATACGTCGCCGACGAGACCGAGAAGTGGGGCAAGGTGGTCAAGTTCGCGGGCGCGAAGCCGGATTGAGCGCTACTTGCGCCGCAGCACGATCAGCGCGTCGAGCGCCATGCCGCCCTGCGGCAGGGCCACGAACGGATTGATATCCACGGACTCGATGACGTCTTCGAGGTCGACGGCGAGACGGCCGAGGCCAACGAGCGCGTTCACCACCGCTTCCTTGTCGCGCGGCGCGCTGCCGCGATAGCCTGCGATCAGCCGGCCTGCCTGGGTGCGGCCAAGCAGATCCAGCGCCTTCTCGCGGCTCACCGGTGGCGCGCAGAACGCGACGTCCTTCATCAGTTCGAGCAGAACGCCGCCGGCGCCCGCCATGACAATCAGGCCCATCTCGCGATCGCGATGCAGGCCCAGCACCAGTTCGAAGCCGCCGCTGACGAACTGGCCGACCAGCATGCCGTCGAGCTTGTGGCCGGCGAGTTTCGCCGTCATGCGCTCGTACGCCGCGCGCAGTTGCTCCGGCGTCGCGAGATTGAGCGCGACGGCGCCGGCGTCCGATTTGTGCGTGAGCGTTTCCGACGCTGCCTTGAGCACCACCGGATAGCCGATGCGTTCGGCGGCGCGCAGCGCCTCGTCGAGTGTCGCGGCCAGCTCTTCCTTTGGCGTTGCGATGCCGTAAGCGCGCAACACCGCTTTCGAATTCGAACTCGTTCAGCGCGGCGGCTTCGTTGCCGGCGCGGGCGCGCAGGCGCTCGATCAGCGCGGATTGCTCCACCGTCCGCGATGGTGGCGCTGCTTGGGCGCTGCGTGCCAGAGCTTCCAATTCTTCCCGCCGCGCCACCGCGGCGATCGCGCGCAGCGCCTTGTTCGCCTCCTGCAGGAACGAGACGTGCGGCGCGTTGGCGCGCAGCGCACGGCTGAAGTCGGTGTGGCCGTGCGAAGTCGGCGCGCAGAATGCGATCGGTTTCTTCGCGCGCGTAGCGGCGTAGTCCTCCAGCAGGCGGACGTAGGCCTCGGAGCGGCCGGTGCCGGCCTCGCGCGGGATCTGCTCCTGCACCAGCACGATGTCGACGTTCGGGTCGGCCTGCATGGCGTCGATCGAATTGATATAGTTGTCGGCGCTGGTCAGCACGCCGTAGCCGCCGTCGGTAGGATTTCCCACCAGCGAGCCGACCCCGAGGATTGCGGTCAGCTTCTCCGTCGTCGCCGCCTCCAGCGGGCGGAAATGCACAACGTTCCGCTCGGCGGCGTCGAGCAACAGGCCGCGGAATGCACCCGACAATGTGATGGCGCCGAGATTGCGTCCATTGGGCGCGCCGGTGTAGGCGAGCAGCTCCGTCATCTCCACGACATCGTCGAGCGTATCGGCGCGCACCACGCCGGCCTCGCCCGCCACCGCATCGAACGCTTCGATCGATCCCGCGAGCGAGCCGGTGTGCGCCAGCGCCGCTTCGCGGCCGCCTTCCGACTGGCCGAGCTTGAGCGCAACGATGTGCTTGCCGGCGCCGCGCGCCATGCGGCACGCCGCCTTGAACGTCTCGAGGTTGGACACGGCCTCGACATAGATGACGATCACCTTCAGCTCCGGCTGGTCGGCGAAGAAGGCGATGTAATCGCCGACCGACAGGCCGGCCTCGTTCCCGCTGGTGATAAGATACTCCGCGACGATGCCGCGCTCATTCAAGGCGCCGTTGGCGAACAGCATCATGCCGCCGCTCTGCCCCACCATCGCGACGGGGCCTTCCTTCACCGTCAGCATGCGATCTTCGGGAAAGGTGACGAAGCGGGTTTTCGCGCAGACATTGCCCATGCAGTTCGGGCCCGACACCGCGAGTCCGGTTTCCGCGATCACCGCGGCAAGCTCGCGGCCGAGAACAGCCGCTTCGGTATCGAAGCCCTCGCCGAAGCCTGCGGAAAACACGGTGGCGCTGCGCGCGCCCGCGGCCGCGCCGGAGCGTAGCGCCTCGGCGACGCCGGTGGCCGGCACCAGCACGACTAGATGATCCGGCGACTCCGGCAGCGATTTGAAATCGGGATAGCAGGGCTTGTCCCAGATCGTGTCGCGGCGCGGGTTGATCGAATAGACCGGACCGGGGAATTGATACTTGTGGAGGTTGCGGTACACCCGCGCGGCCCAGCTTCCGGGACGATCGCTGGCGCCGACCAGCACCGCGTTGCGCGGTGCCGTGAGCGCTTCGACCTTCTTCTTGGATTCTTCCAAATTCACGCGATCGTCCCCTTCACGGCTGTGGTCATCACTCCGGATACCAGTTCGGCTTGCGCTTCTCGCGGAAGGCCGCGATGCCTTCCTGCGCCTCCGCCGATTTCGGATCGTGCGCCGGCGGAACGCTCGCCATGATCTCGGCGAGATTGGGCGAGGCATAGCGCGCGGCAGCGGCCTTCAGCGCGCTGGTTGCGTGCGGCGCGCCCAGCAGCAGGGCGTCCGTGATCTGCGCCAACGTGGCGTCGAGCGCGATGGGCTCGCAGAGCTCGTGCACCAGGCCGAGCCGTAGCGCGTCCGCGGCGGCGATGCGTTCGCCGGTGAGGCCATAACGCCGGAACGCGCGGTGCCCGATGGCGCGGATCATGAACGCCATGATGCCGAACGGCGCCATGCCGACCCGCAACTCCGGAATCGAGAAGAACGCCGCGCGGGTGGCGATCGCCACGTCGCAGCAGGTGACGAAACCCGCGCCGCCGCCGATCGCGCCGCCTTCGACCACGGCGACGGTGGGTTTGGGCAGGCCGTCGAGGATCGCGAGCACGTCGCGCACTGCATACTTGGTCGCCTGTGGTTGGGCTTGCGCGCCCGGCCCGCGCGACGCGAGGTCGGCCCCGGTGCAGAAATGCTTGCCGGCGCCGCGCAGGACGACGATCCGCACGGCGTCGTCCGCGGCCAGCGTCTTGAGCTGATCGCCAAGCTCGTCGAGCATGGTCTGGTCGAACGCATTGCCGCGCTCGGGCCGGTTAAGCGTGACCGTCGCGATGCGCCGGGGCGAAATGTCGACCGATATCGTCTGTAGCGTCATTCGACCCCCTGACCGCGCGGCTTGCGCGTAGCGCCCGCCCACTTATGATCCAACCCCGATCAAAGCAGAACCGGGCTTGTCGACACAATGCGTCTTGGCCTTTTCATGATGCCGCTGCATCCGCCCACGCGGACGCTGACCGACTATATGGCCGAAACCGCCGAGAAGGTGCTCTTGGCCGAGCGGCTCGGCTTCGACGAGGTCTTCGTCGGGGAGCATTTTTCCGCCACCACCGAGCCGATCCCGTCGCCGCTGATGTTCATGGCGAGCCTGATCCATCAGACCAGCCGCATCACCTTCGGCACCGGCGTGATCAATCTGCCCAACCGGCATCCGGCGGTGATCGCGGCGGAGGTCGCGCAGTTCGACCACATGAGCCAGGGCCGCTTCCTGTTCGGGATCGGCACGGGGAGCCTGCCGTCCGACTACGAGCTCTTTGATGTGGCCGACGTCGAGAAACGCAACCGGATGCTGATCGAGTCCATGGACATGATCACGCGCATCTGGGCGCAGGACCCGCCCTACGCGTTCGACGGCGAGTTCTGGAAGTTCGGCATCAAGAAGGCGATCAACCGCGAGCTCGGCATCGGCTTCATGCCGAAGCCGTTGCGCAAAGGCGGACCGCCGGTGGTGGTCGCGGTGTCGAGTCCGAACTCGTCGACGGTGCGCGTCGCCGCGCAACGCGGCTGGGGCCCGATCTCGTCACCGCTTGCACCTTATGAGGTGATCGCCTCGCATTGGGACAGCTATTCGGCCGGCTGCACCGCCGCCGGCCGCGTGGCGAACGGCAACGACTGGCGGGTCGCGTCCTACATCCTGGTCGCCGGCTCGGACGCCGAAGCGCGCGAGCGCGTGTTCGCGCCGGACAGCTCCTACCGCTACACCTTCGGCTATCTCTACGAGGTGCTCAAGCGCTCGGGCCGTCTCGCCAATCTCAAGCCGCGCCGCGACATGCGCGACGAAGACCTCACCGTCGACGCCATCATCGAGGGGCGCGTGCTCTACGGCTCGCCGGAAACGGTGGCGTCACGGCTCATTGATTTTCGCAATCGCGTCGGGCCGTTCGGCACGCTGCTGGTGACCGGCGTCGACTGGGGCGGTGCGAACCACGCCTGGGGACACGAGTCGATGCGGCGTCTCGCCGACGAGGTGATGCCGATCGTCCGCCGCCACGCAGCGGCACAGGCGGCGGAGTAGCGCTGCTCAGAAAGCCGCGCGCACGGTCTCTCCCCGTCCTCACCCTGAGGAGGCCCGAAGGGCCGTCTCGAAGGGCGAGGACGGCCCGGTCCGGGCCTCCATGGTTCGAGACGCTCGGCCTTCGGCCTCACTCCTCACCATGAGGAGGAAGAGTCGGGCCGCTTATCACAACATCGAAAGCAGCACGCGGTCCGGCGGCTTGTGGCCGTCGAGGAACGTCCTGATGTTCACGATCACCCGCTCGCCCATGTCGACGCGGCCTTCGAGCGTCGCCGAGCCGAGATGCGGCAGCAGCACGACCTTGCCGGCACGCGCGAGCCGCACCAGCTTTGGCGACACCGCCGGCTCATGCTCGAATACGTCGAGGCCGGCGCCGGCGAGCTCGCCGTCGTTGAGGAGCTTGACCAGCGCGTTCTCGTCGATCACTTCGCCGCGCGCGGTGTTGACGAGGTACGCTTCCGGCCGGATCAGCTTGAGCCGGCGCGCCGAGAGCAGGTGATAGGTCGCCGGCGTGTGCGGGCAGTTGACCGAGATGATGTCCATGCGGGCGAGCATCTGGTCGAGGCTTTCCCAATAGGTCGCTGACAGCTCTTCCTCGATCCGCGCCGCCACGCGGCGGCGGTTGTGATAGTGGATCTGCAGACCGAAGGCGCGGGCGCGCCGCGCCACCGCCTGCCCGATGCGGCCCATGCCGATGATGCCGAGCCGCTTGCCCCAGATGCGGTGGCCGAGCATCCAGGTCGGCGACCATCCGGTCCATTTGCGTTCGGTGGTGAGGACGTTGGCGCCCTCGGCGAGCCGCCGCGGCACCGCCAGGATCAGCGCCATGGTCATGTCGGCGGTGTCCTCGGTAAGGACGTTCGGCGTGTTGGTCACGGTGATGCCGCGCTCGGCCGCGGCGGCGACGTCGATATTGTCGACGCCGTTACCGAAATTCGCGATCAGCTTGAGCTGGTCGCCGGCCTTGCCGAGTACGGCGTCATCGATGCGGTCGGTGACCGTCGGCACCAGCACGTCCGCCGTCTTGACGGCTTCCGCGAGTTCCGTCTGCGACATCGCCTGGTCTTCGGCATTGAGCCGCGTGTCGAACAGCTCGCGCATGCGGACTTCGATCGAGTCCGGCAGCTTGCGCGTCACCACCACGATCGGTCGTTTCGGTCTCGCCATCGCGTTGCTCCGGAGCGGAACTTTGGTGTTGCATTCCGGCATCGCCGCTCGACTTTTCGCGGCCCGTTCAGGTCTCTTTAACCGGTGTTCTTCAACACTGCACCCCTCATTTTTCGGGGCGTGCGGGTTGCGACCTCGGCCGATCTGCACCGGATGCAGCGGCACGACAAGCAGCGACGCGGGGCAAGAGTACATGCGTAATATCGTGTTGGGTGGCTGGTTTCGTGCGGTTCTGGCGATGACGGCGATGGCGGTTTTGGCACTGCCGGCCGCAGCCAATTCGGAGCTCGCGGCCGGCTCCTCTTCCGGCCTCCCGGTCCCGCGTTTTGTCAGCCTAAAGCCCGACAAGGTTAACGTCCGCGCCGGTCCGACCCGGACCCACGACGTGACCTGGCAGTTCACGCGCTCCGGCCTGCCGGTTGAGATCACCGCCGAGTCCGACAATTGGCGGCGCATCCGCGACTGGGAAGGTTCCGAGGGCTGGGTCTATCACTCGCTGCTGTCGGGCCGCCGCACCGCCATGGTGACCTCCAAGCACAAGGACGAGCTGGTTCCGCTGTTCGGCGCCGCCGATGACCAGGGCTCGGTGGTCGCGCGTCTTCAGCCCGGCGTCTCCGCGTCGGTGCGCAAGTGCACCGGCAAATGGTGCCAGATCAACGGCGCGGGCTTCGACGGCTGGATCGCGCAGGAGCGGCTCTGGGGCGTCTATCCGAACGAGCTGGTGCCGTAGTTCGCTAGCGCACTATCGCAGCACGGATACCTGCGACGGCGGGATGATCAGGCCGATGGTCTCGCCCACCTCGTGCACCGGCGCACCGCGGCGATGCGGGACATCGACCACGATCGGCTGTGCTCCCGCTTGCGTGTGATAGCGCGTGATGCCGCCCAGGAACTCGCGCTCCGCGATGCGGACGGAGATGCCGTTACCCACCGGCCCGACCGAAATATCCTGCGGACGGATCGAAATGCAGGCGCGGCCGGGCGCACCAGCGATCGTCGGCAGCGCAATCCCGTCGGCGACGAAGCGGCCGCTTGGCTCGATGGTGCCCTCGATCAGGTTGGCGGTGCCGAGGAAGGTCGCGACAAAGCGGTTGGCCGGCCGATCATACAGGTCGAGCGGCGTGCCGATCTGCTGGATGCGGCCTTGGTCGAGCACCGCGATGTTGTCCGCGATCGAGTTCGCGTCCTCCTGGTCGTGCGTCACGTAGATCGCGGTAATACCGAGCTTGCGCTGCAGCTGCCGCAATTCCACGCGCATCTCCACCCGCAGCCGGGCGTCGAGGTTCGACAGCGGCTCGTCGAGCAGCAGGACTTCCGGCTCGATCACGATCGTGCGCGCGAGCGCGACGCGCTGCTGCTGTCCGCCTGAGAGTTGCGCTGGCCGCCGGTCGGCGAATTCGGAGAGGCCGACGAGCTCGAGCGCGTCCGCGACCTTGCGTTCGATCTCGGCGCGGGGAAGCTTGCGCCGCTCCAGGCCGAAGGCGACGTTTTTCCGCACACTCATGTGCGGCCACAGCGCGTAGCTCTGGAACACCATGCCGACGTTGCGGCTCCACGGCGGCAGCCGCGTCACGTCGCGGTCGCCGATCAGGATGCGGCCCGCGGTCGGCGTGCCGAACCCGGCGATGAGGCGAAGCAGCGTGGTCTTGCCGGAGCCCGAGGGTCCGAGGAACGCGAAGAACTGGCCGCGCTCGACGTCGAGCGAGATGTCCTCCAGCACCGGCGTCGCGCCGTAGCCGAAGGTCACATGGTCGATGGTGACGCCGCGCGCCATCAGAAGGCCCGTGATTTGAGGCCGCGCTCGCGCTCGGCGATGCGGTAGGCGAGGTAGGTGGCGATCGCGACCACGACGACCGCGATGACGCCGAGCGCAGCGCCCGGGCCACGGCCGGCGGCGGATTGCATGTAGACGTAGATGCCATAGGCGAGCGGCGCGTCCGCGGCATGGGCGACCAGCAGCAGGGTGGCGGAGAGCTCGACCGCGGCGGTCGCAAAGCTTGTCACGAATCCGGCCAAGAGCCCGCCGGTCATCAACGGCACCACGATCCGCGTCAAGGTGGTCAGCTTGCCGGCGCCGAGGTTCTCGGCGGCTTCCTCCAGGCTGACGTGGAGCTGCTGGATGGCGGCGGTCGCGGCCGACAGCGCGTAGGGCAGGCGGCGCACCGCATAGGCGATCACCAGCATGAACCAGAAAGTCGCCAGCGATTCGCCCGACCATGGGAGCTGCACGTCGTAGAACGTGCGCAACAGTCCGATGCCGAGCACCAGTCCCGGCACCGCAACCGCCGACATCGCGACCTGCTCGACCAGCTTGCGGCCCGGCAGCCGCGTCCGCAGCACCACATAGGCCAGCGACGCGCCGAGCACCACGTCAATGAGACCGGCGAGCCCGCAATAGAGGATGGTGTTGGAGATCAGCGGGCCGGATTCGCGGAACACGTTGGCGTAGTGCGCGAGCGTGAAGCCGTCCGGCAGCACCGCGTAGGACCAGACCGTGGCGATCGAGAGCAGGAAGATGCCGATGTGGGGCGACAGCACCAGCAGCAGGATGAACACGATGAACGCGCCGGCGGCGAGGTTGCCGGCGCGTCCCATATCGCGGCGAGACAGTCCGCCGCCGCCGCGCTGCTGGGTCGAGAAGTCGCGCCCGCGGAGCGTCAGGCCCGCCAGCGCCATGGCGCCGAGCGAGCACAGGATCATGATCACGGATATCACGTAGCCCATCGGATCGGTGATGCCGACCGAGGTAATCTTCAGGTAGGCCTGCGGCGCCAGCATGTTGGTGACGTTGAGCAGCAGCGGCGTCGCCAGGTCGTCGAACACCTTGACGAATACCAGTGCGGCGCCTGCGACATAGCCCGGCATCGCCAGCGGGAACACGATGCGCCGGAACAGCGTGAAGCCGCGCGCGCCGAGATTCTGCGCGGATTCCTCCATCGCGGAATCGATGTTGGAGAGCGACGCGGAGAGATTGAGCAGAATGAACGGGAAATAGTGCAGCGCCTCGACGAAGATGACGCCGTTCAGCCCCTCCATGAACGGGATGCGGAAGCCGAACCACTCGTTCAGCAGTAGATTGATGCTGCCGTTGCGGCCGTAGATGAGCTGCATCGCGACCGCGCCGACGAATGGCGGCATCACCAGCGGCACGACGCCGAGGGTGTGGATCAGCGCGGCGCCGCGGAAGTTGAAGCGTGCGATAATGGTGGCGAGCGGCACCGCGATCAGGCTCGCGAGCACGACCGTCATGGCGGCGACGTAGATCGAATTCCAGAACGAGTCGCGCAGCAACGCGTTGTCGAGGAAATCGCTGAAATGCACCAGCGTGAAGCCGCCGTCGCGGCCGGTGAAGGCGACCAGGATCACGCGCAGGATCGGGACGATCATGAAGGCGATGAGGAACAGCGCCACGCCAACGAGGATCGCGACCTGGGCCGGGCTCCCGCCGAAGCGGGTGGTGAAATTTGCGGCGCGGCCGAGGGTGAGGGCGGGTGATGACATCGATCTAAGAACGCGTTTCCAGCAGAGCCTGCATGGCTCGCTTCTCGATCGTGGCTTTGTTCTGGTCGAACCAACGTATCGCCCAATCGAGATCGGCGCTTTTCTTGGCGCGGCGTGTCTCCTCCGACGATGACAGGTTGATACTGTCCTCCGACCGCAGCAGGACGCCAACTCTGGCGAGCGCAACGAACTGGTCGGAGCGGCTTCGCCGATCTGCTGTTGCACCATCGCGCGACCTTGCGACGGTGATGCCGACCATATTGCTTTGGAGATCGCGCATCATTTCGAGCGTGCTGTCCTTGCCGCCGCGTTTAACATAGGTCTCGACGTATTCATTGATGATACCGAGCCTGACAACGATACGCCCGGCTATTCGGTCGCCGAGGCCGGTCAATCGCAATATCGAATAGAGCGCAGCCGCAGCCTCCGCATGCTTCAGAGCGTTGGCATATCCCTTTTCAAGCGCATGGCGGTCGGCGGTGACGCGAGACTGGTGCTCGAACCAGCCATAGAAGTCCGCCGGGGGGAGAACCAAAACCAGCAGGAACACCAACGCAAGCATGAGCCGTCGTCTCGGCGTGCGGAGGCGGGATAGGAGTGGCGGCTGGGCGATGGTCGAAAGGTCTGACACGGCGCGATGATATCGTTGCCCATGAGTGTCGGATAGCGGTGATGCGTGCGACGTGATCGCCAAGTCACAGCGAATAAGCGCTGCTGCTGATCGGCCTCATGGTGAGGAGCGCACGCAGTGCGCGTCTCGGTCTGTGGCCGCCCATCCTTCGAGACACTCGCCATAGCGCGTCGAAGACGCGCGTAAACGCGCTTATGGCTCGTTCCTCAGGATGAGGGCGGAGGAGGAAGCAGCGGCCGCCCGCTACTTCGCCGTCAGCGCGCGTTCCGCCAGCGCGCGCGCTTCGGTGTAGTTCTTCAGCGCGGCGGCGTCCCAGCGGCTTTCGAATTCGGCCTGCCGGCCGGCGGCTTTCTGGCCTTCCTTGACCGGTTGGAACGCGCCGGCGATCGACGGATCGGTCGATTCCTTCTCCGTGATCGGTACGGACGTGGCGAGCTTGCGGGCCTGCGCGAGCAGGTCCTTGGCGGCCGGGCTGGCCTTCGAGCCGAGCTTCGTCTCTGCGGTTTGGATGGCGCGCCACGCCGCGTTGAGCTCCTTCAGGCGGAATGTCACGATGCGGTCGTAGAGCGAATTGAGCAACTCGTAGCGCTTCTCCGACAATTCGGAATTGAAGGTGATGCCTTTGGCGAGCCGTGCATCCTTGAACGGGTTTGGATAGCCGGCCGGCGCCTTGGCGTAGCTGTCGAGCCGCACCGGCAGCCGCTGGATCTTCGGATCGAGCAGGATCTGCTGGCCCTCCTCGGACAGCAGGAATTCAACGAACGCCTCCGCGGCGCGCTGATTCCTCGAATTGGCGATGATGCCGACATTGGCGGGAACGATCGCGGTCACCGTCGGGTAGACGAAGTCGACCGGGAAGCCGGACGCCTTGGCGGACAATCCGAAGAAGTCGATGACGATGCCGACGCCGTACTGTCCGCTGTTGACGGCGTCAGGCACGCCGAAGGAACGGTCCGACACCTGCGCGAGGTTGCCGCCGATCTCAAGCAGCGTCGCCCAGCCTTTGTCCCAGCCTTCGCCCTGGAGGATGGTCTCGACGGTGAGATGCGTGGTGCCGGAGCGCGAAGGTGCCGAAATCCCGACATGGCCGAAGTAGACCGGCTTCTTGAGATCGTCCCACTCGCGCGGCGCGGGGATGTTGTTCGCCTTCAGATAGCGCGTGTTGTACATGATCCCGTAGCCGGACGCGGCAAATCCGATGAACGTGCCGTCGGGATCGTTGACCGGATAGGAGCCGACCTTCGAGGCGATGCCCGCCGCCTTCGGCTGATACTTGTGCAGCAGCTTGTCCTTCTTGAGCACCTCGAAGGCGTCGGGCGCGGACGCCCACATGATGTCGGGCGGGCTCGAGCGCGTCTCGCGGATGAAGGTCACCGCCGCGTTGGTGTTGCGGTTCTGCACCTCGACCTTGGTGCCGGGATATTTCTTCTGGAACGCCGCCCGGTAGGGCTCGGTGACGTCCTTCGAGAACGACGTGACGATGACGAGCCGGTTTTCGATGTCCTGCGCGCGTGTGGTGCTTACCGCACCTGCGACCAATGCGAGCGCAGCGGCAACCGCGGCGCGATGCGCGAGTTTCGTGACCATGGCAAGTCTCCCGGACCTAGGATCGTTGGCGACCCTTAGCCCGAGTTGATGACAATGGGATGCAGGGCGCAAGCGGCCCAACGACGCAGTTTTTCTGTGGCAGGGGCCAAAAACAACAATGCCCGGGACGAACCCGGGCATGGCAACCAACGATTGTCAGATAACTCAGCGTCCCTTGCGGCGAAGCCGCACGACCACGTCGACGCGCGCGATTTCGTAGCCTTCCGGCGGCACCGGGGTCTTGCCGACGATGACATCGGCATGCGGGATGTCGAGCAGCGAGTTCTCGCCCTCGACGAAGAAGTGATGATGCTGCGACGCGTTGGTGTCGAAATAGGTCTTCGAGCCATCGACCGCGACCTGGCGCAGCAGACCGACGTCGGTGAACTGGTGCAGCGTATTGTACACGGTCGCGAGCGACACCGGCACCTTGGCCTTGGACGCCTCTTCGTAGAGCATCTCGGCGGTGATGTGACGGTCGCCCTTGGCGAACAGGATCCAGCCGAGCGCCATGCGCTGCCGGGTGGGGCGCAGACCGACCTGCCGCAGCATGGCCTTGACGTCGTGCCAGGGGCAGCCGGTCAATGCCGCACGCTCCGCTGCGCTCGGCGACGTCGCCTCGGCGAAATTCGTGAAAACCATGGTCCGCGAAGTGGTCATTGGTACACCGGGTACTACGATCGTTTCATTTGTAACATATTTGCCGGAAGATGCAACTGCCTCGCAAATAGGGGATTGCGGGCCGCAATGCCGCAGGGGGCGGGCGGTATCGCGGGCCCGTAGTCGCCGCAAAACCCTGTGTTTTACGGGTCGCGGCGCCTATGTTAGGACTTTAATGCCGCCCGCGAGGGGCGGCGACAGCGACGGGATGAGAATGGGGAATCGGCCGAACAGCTTCACTTACGAGGACCTTCTGGCCTGCGGGCGCGGCGAACTGTTCGGTGAAGGGCCGCAACTTCCGCTGCCCCCCATGCTCATGTTCGACCGCATCTCCGAGATCGCGGAGGCGGGCGGCGAGTACGGCAAGGGTCTGGTGCGGGCGGTGCTCGACCTGAAGCCCGACCTCTGGTTCTTCCCCTGCCATTTCAAGGGCGACCCGGTCATGCCGGGATGCCTCGGCCTCGATGCGCTGTGGCAGCTTCTCGGTTTCTTCCTCGGCTGGTCGGGCTCTCCCGGGAAGGGACGGGCGCTGGGGCTCGGCGAGGTCAAATTTTCCGGCCAGGTGCTGCCCAACGTCAAGCAGGTGGTTTACGGCGTCGAGATCAAGCGGGTGATGCGCTCGAAGCTCGTGCTCGGCATTGCCGACGGCTGGCTGTCGGCCGACGGAGAAGTGATCTACCGTGCGAGCGACCTGAAGGTTGGCCTGTTCAAGCAGGATGCGGAACAGAGCGGCGGGTAGTGCCGGTTAGCGGTGGGATACGCGGAGTGCGGCGCGCTCCACTCTAGATGCAGGCGAGGCTGGTATGAGACGTGTCGTCGTCACCGGGATGGGTATCGTCTCGTCGATCGGCAACAACACCCAGGAAGTGCTGGCAAGCTTGCGCGAAGCAAAGTCCGGCATTTCGCGATCAGAGGCGTTCGCGCAGAACGGCTTCCGCTGCCAGGTCCAGGGCGCGCCGACACTCGATCCGTCCGGCACCGTGGACCGCCGCGCCATGCGCTTCCTCGGCCCCGGCTCGGCGTGGAATCACGTCGCCATGGAGCAGGCGATCCGCGATAGCGGCGTCGAGCCAAGCGATATCTCCAACGAGCGCACCGGCATCGTCATGGGTTCCGGCGGTCCGTCGACCTCGACGATCGTCGCGGCCGCCGACATCACGCGCAAGAACAGCAGCCCGAAGCGCATCGGGCCGTTCGCCGTACCCAAGGCGATGTCGTCGACGGCGTCCGCGACGCTCGCGACCTGGTTCAAGATCAAGGGCGTGAACTATTCGATCTCGTCGGCATGCGCGACCTCGAACCACTGCATCGGCAACGGCGCCGAGCTGATCCAGTGGGGAAAGCAGGACATGGTCTTCGCCGGCGGCTCCGAGGAGCTCGACTGGACGCTGTCCAACATGTTCGACGCCATGGGCGCCATGTCCTCGAAGTTCAACCAGACGCCGGAGAAGGCGTCGCGCGCCTACGACGTCGATCGCGACGGCTTCGTCATCGCCGGCGGCGCGGGTGTGCTGGTGCTCGAAGAGCTCGAACACGCCAAGGCGCGCGGCGCAAAAATCTATGCCGAGGTCGCGGGCTACGGCGCCACCTCCGACGGCGAAGACATGGTCGCGCCGTCGGGCGAGGGCGCGATGCGCTGCATGAGGCTCGCGCTGTCGACCGTGAAGGCGCCGATCGACTACATCAATCCGCACGCGACCTCGACGCCGATCGGCGACGTGAAGGAGATCGAAGCGATCCGTGCGGTGTTCGGCGACAAATGCCCGATGATCTCGGCGACCAAGTCGCTGACCGGCCATTCGCTGGGCGCGGCCGGCGCACAGGAAGCGATCTATTCGCTCCTGATGATGAACAACGGCTTCGTGTGCGAGAGCGCCAATATCGAGAATCTCGATCCGGATTTCGCCGATATGCCGATCGTGCGCGAACGAAAGGACAATCAGACACTTGCTTGCGTGCTGTCGAACTCGTTCGGGTTCGGCGGCACCAACGCATCCGTCGTCTTCAAGCGACTCGACGCGTGACGACTGAGGCCGAAGCGGGCGCGTTTGACGCCCGGTGCGAAATCCGGTCGCAGACCGGGACGACGTTTAGAGTGTGGTGGTGCACATGCCGGGGCTGATGGAAGGCAAGCGCGGGTTGGTCATGGGGGTCGCCAACGACCACTCGATCGCCTGGGGCATTGCGAAGACGCTCGCCGCGCACGGCGCGTCCCTTGCCTTCACCTATCAGGGCGAGGCGCTCGGCCGACGCGTGAAGCCGTTGGCGCAGTCCGTCAATTCCTCGCTGCTTTTGCCCTGCGATGTCGAGGACACGACCTCGGTCGATGCCACGTTCGCAACGCTCGCGGAGCAATGGGGCTCGCTCGACTTCCTCGTTCATGCCATCGCGTTCTCGGACAAGAATGAGCTCAAGGGCCGCTACGCCGACACCACGCGCACGAACTTCCTGCGCACGATGCTGATCTCCTGCTTTTCGTTCACGGAAGTGGCGAAGCGCGCCGCGGCGCTGATGCCCGCGGGCGGCGCGATGGTGACGCTGACCTACAATGGCGGACAGCGGGCGATGCCGAACTACAACGTCATGGGCGTGGCCAAGGCTGCGCTCGAAGCGTCGGTGCGCTATCTGGCGGTCGATTTCGGCGCCTCCGCGATCCGCGTCAATGCGATCTCGGCCGGTCCGATCCGCACGCTGGCGGGCGCCGGCATCGCCGATGCGCGCAAGATGTTCTCATTCCAGCAGCGCCATTCGCCGCTGCGCCGCGGCGTCACGCTCGACGAGATCGGCGGCGCCGCGCTGTACCTCCTGTCAGATCTTTCGACCGGCGTCACCGGCGACATTCACTTTGTCGATTCCGGCTACAACATCATCACCATGCCGCAACCGTCGACGCTCGCCAACGGCACCGACGCTGAGGGCGGCAATGGCGACGGCTCGGTGAAGGACGCGGCGCAGTAGGCCTACTGCTCGACCGTGATCTTGGCATCCCGGATGACGCCGCCCCAGAGCGCGGCCTCGGACTTGATGAACTTGTCCATGGCGTCGACGTCGAGGTCGCTCGCTTCGACAAAGATGGATTTCAGCTTTTCCTCGACCTCGGGCGTGCGCATCGCGGCGACGATCGCCTTGTTGAGCTTCTCGCGGACCTCCCGCGGTGTGCCGGGCGGAGCCATCAGCGAGAAGAAGGTCGTCGAAATGAAGCCCGGCAGGGCGCCTTCGTCGATGGTCGGAACGTCGGGAAGCAGCGCGATCCGCTTGGGCGTCACGGCCGCGATGATCCGGACCCGATCGGCGCGGTGCAGCGACAGGATCGTCCCGAGATCGCAGAACATCGTGTCGACATGCCCGCCGGCAAGGTCGTTCACCGCGGGCGCAGCACCCTTGTACGGAACGTGCGTGACCTGGATGCCGGTCCGGCTCTTGAACAACTCGAACGTCAGGTGGCTGGTCGAGCCGTTGCCCTGCGAGGCGTAAGTGAGCTTGCCGGCGTTGGCCTTGGCGTGCGCGATCAGCTCGGAAGCGGTCTTGGCCGGCGAGTCCTTCTTCACCGCCAGCACGTTGGGCCCGACCGCCATGATCGCCACCGGCGTGAGCGTGCTGCCATCGTAGCTGAGCTTTCGGAACAACGCCGCGTTGGCGGTGAGGATGTTGGGCGGCGTCGCCAGCAGGGTGTAGCCGTCCGGCGCCGCGCGCCAGATCGCCTCGCCCGCGATGTTCCCGCTGCCGCCGGTCCGGTTCTCGACCGTCACCGGCTGACCCCACAGA
Source organism: uncultured Alphaproteobacteria bacterium (assembly GCA_963785745.1). Classification (GTDB taxonomy): domain Bacteria; phylum Pseudomonadota; class Alphaproteobacteria; order Rhizobiales; family Xanthobacteraceae; genus VAZQ01. Next base: position 163,798 of record CAWAWR010000017.1, on the reverse strand, counting down.
GTCTGGAGATGGTTGGCGATGATGCGCGCCGAAAGATCGACGCCGCCGCCCGCCGGCACCGATACGACGATCCGGATCGGCTTGTTCGGATAGCTCGCATCCGATTGCGCGGCGACCGGCGCCGCCAGCATGAGGGCCAGCCCGGCGAGTCCTGTTACGCGGCCAATCCTGGACATGGCATCTCTCCCTCGCGGATCGTTTCTGGCGCGCCGATCCTGGTCTCATCTTGCGACCGCCGCTGAACGCGATCAAGCGGCGGCGCTTTACACGTCCGGAAAACTGGATCAGACTTTCAGACAACAACGACAAGAACAACTCAGGAGGACGTGCCGTGATTGTCGCAGCCCAAACCGCCTTCGACGTCGTCCGCCTTTCCAAACATATCGGCGCGGAAATTCGCGGGCTCGACCTGCACGATACGCTCGATGCCGACACCATCCGGCGCCTGCGTCAGGCGTGGCTCGATCATTCGGTGCTGCTGTTTCGCGGCCAGACGCTGGAGCAGGAGGACCTGCTGCGGGTCACCGAATATTTCGGCGCCGTCGGGCCGCTGGGACGGCCGCCCAAATTCTTTCCGAAAGGCTACGCGCGGCTATTACCGAACATCATGATGATCTCCAACATCCGCGAGAACGGCGAGACCATCGGCGCGCTGCCGGACGGCGAAATGAACTTCCACCACGACATGATTCACCACGAGCTGCCGCACAACGGCACGCTGTTGTACTCTCTGGAAATACCGACCTATGGCGGCGATACGCTGTTCGCCAGCGGTTATGCCGCCTACGACACCCTCGATGCCGCGATCAAGGCGAAGCTCGAGGGGCGCCGCGCGCTGCATTTCTACAACTACGGATCGACGCTCCGTGGGAAGGGCGGCATTGGGGCGACCGCCCAGGCGACGCATCCGGTGTTCCGCACCCACGAAGAGACCGGCCGCAAGGCGGTCTATGTGAACCGGCTGATGACCCAGGAGATCGAAGGCTTGCCGCAGGAGGAGAGCGACGCGTTGCTCACGGCGTTGTTCGATCACTCCGAGAAGCCGGAATTTGTCTATCGCCACGTCTGGAGGGTCGGCGACCTGCTGCTCTGGGACAACCGCTGCTCCACGCATGCGCGAGACGATTTCCCGTCCGACCAGCGCCGTCTGATGTTGCGCACGACCGTGCAGGGGACCGTCCGGCCGTATTGAACGGCCCGGTGCGCAAATGCAAAACGGCCGGGCAATGCCCGGCCGTTCGCGTTTGTTGTGAAGCCGCTCAGGCGATGTCGAAGCGATCCGCGTTCATCACCTTGGTCCACGCCGCCACGAAGTCCTTCACGAACTTCTCCTTCGAGTTCGAGCACCCGTAAACCTCCGCAAAGGCGCGGAGCTGCGAGTGCGATCCGAAGATCAGGTCGACAGCGGTGCCGGTCCACTTGACCGCCTTCGTCTTCCGGTCGCGGCCCTCATATACGCCATCGGCATTCGGTTCCTGCCACTCCGTGCTCATGTCGAGCAGGTTGACGAAGAAGTCGTTCGTCAGCGTGCCGGGTTTCGCGGTGAAGACGCCGTGCTTGGAACCGCCGGCATTGGCACCGAGGACGCGCAGGCCGCCAACGAGCGCCGTCGTCTCCGGTCCTGTCAGCCGCAGCAACGCCGCCCGGTCCACAAAAGCCTCTACCGGCGACATGAACTGTAGCTTCTTGCTGTTGATGTAGTTGCGGAAGCCATCGGCACGCGGCTCAAGCGGCGCGAAGGATTCGACGTCGGTCTGATCCTGCGAGGCATCCGCGCGGCCCGGCGTGAAGGGAACCTTCACGTCGACGCCGGCGTCCTTCGCTGCTTTCTCGATCGCAGCGACGCCGCCAAGCACGATCAGGTCGGCCAGCGAGACTTTCTTGCCGAAGCCCTTCTGAATTTCTTCGAGCTTCGCAAGCACGGTCTTGAGCTGGGCCGGCTGGTTGACCTCCCAGTCCTTCTGCGGCGCGAGACGGATGCGCGCGCCGTTGGCGCCGCCACGCTTGTCGGAGCCGCGGAACGTCGACGCCGATGCCCAGGCGGTCGAGACAAGCTGGGAGACCGTCAGACCCGACGACAGGATCTTCGCCTTCAGCGCGGCAATGTCCTGCTCGCCGATCAGCGGATGATCCACCGCCGGGATCGGATCCTGCCAGATCAGCGTCTCCTTCGGCACGAGCGGGCCGAGGTAACGCGCGCGCGGACCCATGTCGCGGTGCGTGAGCTTGAACCAGGCGCGGGCAAACGCGTCCGCGAACTGGTCCGGATTCTCGAGGAAGCGCCGCGAGATCTTCTCGTAGGCCGGATCCATCCGCAGCGAGAGGTCCGTCGTCAGCATGGTCGGCACATGCTTCTTCGACTTGTCGAAGGCGTCCGGGATCGTGGCTGCCGCACCCTTCGCCTTCCACTGCTTCGCGCCGGCCGGGCTCTTCGTCAGCTCCCATTCGTTTTCGAACAGGTTCTTGAAGAAGTGGTTGCTCCACTTCGTCGGAGTTTGCGTCCAGGTGACTTCCGGACCGCCGGTGATGGCATCACACCCGATGCCCGTGTTGTACTTGCTCTTCCAGCCGAGGCCTTGATCCTCGAGGGCGCCGCTTTCCGGGTCCGGTCCGACCAGCGACGGATCGCCCGCGCCGTGGGTCTTGCCGAACGTGTGGCCGCCGGCGATCAGCGCGACGGTCTCCTCGTCGTTCATCGCCATGCGGAAGAACGTCTCGCGGATGTCCTTGGCCGCCGCGATCGGGTCCGGATTGCCGTTCGGCCCTTCCGGATTGACGTAGATCAGGCCCATCTGCACCGCGCCGAGCGGCTCCGCGAGCTGGCGTTCGCCGCTGTAGCGTTCGTCGCCGAGCCAGGTCCCTTCGGGACCCCAGAACAGCTCTTCCGGCTCCCACACGTCGGCGCGGCCGCCCGCGAAACCGAACGTCTTGAAACCCATGTCCTCCAGCGCGACGTTGCCGACGAGGACCAGCAGGTCGGCCCACGAGAGTTTCCGGCCGTACTTCTGCTTGATCGGCCACAGCAGCCGGCGCGCCTTGTCGAGGTTGGCGTTATCCGGCCACGAGTTGAGCGGCGCAAAGCGCTGCTGGCCGGTGCCGGCGCCGCCGCGGCCATCGGTGATGCGATACGTGCCAGCGGCGTGCCATGCCAAACGGATGAACAGGCCACCGTAGTGGCCGAAGTCGGCGGGCCACCAAGGCTGCGAGTCCGTCATCAAGGCATGCAGGTCCTTGATCACCGCGTTGAGGTCGAGGCTCTTGAACTCCTTGGCGTAGTCGAAATCCCTGCCCATCGGATCGGACAGGTTGGAGTTCCGATGGAGCATCTCGATGCTCAGCGCATCCGGCCACCAGTCCCGGTTCGTGTGTCCGCGTGCACCCGTGAACGGGCATTTGCCGCCGCTCTTGTCGTCAGTTTTTGCGTCCATGTTTCTCTCCGTTTGTGTTCGGCAATTTTCTTCGGGTTGGCGCGCCCCTCTAGAGCGCGCTCGCCTGGGTGAAGACGGGAATTGGATTAGCTCCAAATTGCGACGGATCGCTGATCAGGTCTAATCGTATTGCCTGACCGGTCTCATAAGCTTATCTTATCGCCGTGATTACGCTGAAACAGCTGCGGTATCTGTCCGCCTTGGCGGAACACCGGCATTTTGGCCGGGCGGCGCAGGCTTGTTCCATCACCCAGCCCGCCCTTTCCATGCAGATCCGCGAGCTTGAGAAGGAGCTGGCGGCGCAACTCGTCGAGCGGCGTCCGGGCGAGGTTGTGCTGACGGAGATCGGGCACGAGGTCGCGGCGCGGAGCGGCCAATTGCTCGCCTCCGCGCGCGATCTCGTCGACTTCGCCCGGCACGGCCGCGCCGTCCTGTCGGGCGAGCTCTCGCTCGGCGTCATTCCGACCCTGGCTCCGTATGTCCTGCCGCGCGTGCTGCCGAAACTGCAGCAGCGATATCCGGAGCTGCAGGTCGAACTGCGCGAGACCCAGACCGACGTGCTGGTCGATGAGCTCGGCCGCGGCCACCTCGACGTCATCATGCTGGCGTTGCCGGTCACGGACTCGGATCTCGAAACCATGCCGCTGTTCGACGATCCGTTCCTGCTGGCGGTGCCGGCCGGCGATGCCCGGCCGAGGACCGCACGCATCACGTCCCGCGATATCGATCAGGACCGGCTCATCCTGCTCGAGGAAGGGCACTGCCTGCGCGATCAAGCGCTGGCGTTCTGCGCCAACAGCCGGCGCGGCGGTTCGATGGGTCTCGGCGCCACCTCGCTGGCGACCGTCATGCAGATGGTGGCCAATGGTTATGGCGTGACGCTGGTTCCGCAGGTCGCCGTCGACGTCGAGGTTCGCGACAATCGGGTGAAGCTGCTTCGCTTCGCATCGCCGCAACCGGGCCGCACCATTGGGCTCGCCTGGCGCCGGACGTCGCCGCGCAAATCGGATTTCATCGCGCTCGGCAAGATCGCAAAGGAAGCGATTGGAAGTTCCTAGATGACCTAGATGTCCGCTTCGCGTTGCATGAGCGCCTTGTTTTCCAGGCAATAATAGCCGGCGAGCCGGCTCACGACCTTGCGCTTCATCCAGTCCTGCAGCACGCGGCTGACATTTTCGCGGGCGATGCCGGCCATGGCGGCGAGATCGCTCTGCGTCACCTTCTGGCGCACCAGAATACGGCCGTCGCCGACGTCGTGACCGAACGCCTCCGCGAGGTTGAGGAGCGCGCGCGCGACCCGCCCTTTTACTGACAGGAAGCTCGTTGCGATCAGCGCGCCGTTGGTGTCGCGCAGTCGGCCGGCGAGCAGCGTGACCAGATGCTTGTAGACATCGGGATTTGACGCCCCGAACGAATTGAACGCGGAACGACTCACGAATTGCAGTTTGGCGGCGCGAAGCGCCGTCACCGTGGCGGATCGGGGTCCGCTGTCGATCATGGACAATTCGCCGATCATCGCGCCCGGTCCGAAGATGGAAAGGATGCGCTCGCCGCCGGTCGGCGACAGCATGCTCGCCTTGAGCAGCCCTTCGTCGACCCGGTAACAGCCGTCACCGGCGTCGCCGGTAAGGAAAAGCGTCTCGTCGATGCCAAGCGACACCACCCGCGCTTTGGAGAACAGTCTGGACGACATCTCGGCCGGGAGCGCGGACAACACGTCGGTCGGTCGGGGCGTTGGATTTGCCATTGGGCCTCGTCGTCGAGACGGAAAGGAGGACAGACTACTGCAACATCGGGGCGAGGACACCTGGGATGTGTGGTCAACGGGGGAGGGCGCAGGTGTTGGTCCAGCCTTGCCGTGTCCAGACCACGCAGGGTTGATACCGGCTGAAGAATTGCGGGGACGGTTGGTGATGGTGCCGGAGATGAAGATGATGGCCGTGGTGGTGCCGGTAGCTGTGGTGCACGCCGCCTGGGGCTCCGCCATGGCCACCACCATGTCCACCGCCGCCGTGCCGGCCGCGAGCGGACGCATCGCTTATGGTCGCGAGCGCAGCGGCGGCGAGCGCAACCGCAGCGACAGCGACGGTCAAAAATGTGCGCGAGGCAGTCATGGTCTAGCCTTCGACAGCGATCGAGCGGAAAGAAAGAACCCGCCCGGGCGAATACGACCGGGCGGGCGCTTCATCGCGATCTGCTTAGTACGCGTACGGGACGTAGCAGACGTTGATGTGACGGGCCAGGTACGGGCTCCACACCCAGCAGGTCGAGTAACCGTAGCCGCCAACGTGGAAATGGCGGTGATGACGGTGGTGCCGGTGGTGGTGGTGGCCGTGGTGGTGATGGCCGTGGTGGTGATGGCCGTGATGGCCGTGGTGGCCGTGATGGCCGTGATGGCCATGGCCGCCGTGACGTCCGCCCCCGTGGCGGGCCGACGCATCGCTCGCGGAGGCGAGGGACGCAACGGTCAGCACAACGGCAGCAGCAGTGGCGGTGAGGATCGAACGCTTCATTAGGACTTCTCCTGGGTTGATCCAGAGCGGCTATCGCCCTGGGGCATGTCCGGTTAGTGCCCTGAAGCGCCGGAAAGTTATGTGATCGCCGTCACAAGAATGCCGATTCCGCCCGGATCGCCTGGCAAGTCTTTGTGCGGAAGCCCTGTTTTTCGGCGAACGGGGCCGGTCTACTATCCGCGCCCGCAAGGATTCGACGCCGGCTCGGATTATCGGACGCCCATGCAACGACGTGATCTCGTCCGCCAGGAGCCGGAACGTGGCCTGCAGTTGCCGCCATGGCTCGAACGTCTGCTGTCGACCGGCATCGTGTCGACCGACCCGGACGTCGTGCGCCGCCAGCGCTGCGTCAACGTCGCCGTATTCGCGACGGTCGCCAACTCGGCGTCCCATCTGATCTTCAATATGGTTTACGACTTCTGGGGCCTGCTGCCGCTGCACATTTACAATGCGGCGATGGTCGTGGTGCCGCTGTTCATTCCGCGCCTACACCGTCTGGGCGAGAACGCAGGCGCGATCACGCTCGCTCTGCTGATCCTGTTCGCGCACATGTTCGTGGTATGGGCGATGGGCATCTCCAGCGATCTCCACGTCTACTATCTCTTCGGAGGGGCTTTTCTGGTGGTGGTGGGGCCGCAGAACTGGCGCCTCTTCCTTGTGATCTTCATCCCCTATCTCGCAGCGCTCTGGTTTTCGATGCGCTTTGCGCCGTTCGACGGGATTATCCTTCCGGAAGACCGGGAGCTGCGTGAACTCCTTTCGAACCAGGCGATGATCAATACCGCCGTGATCTATGCACTCATTCTCTATTATTCCTTGGCGGGATGGCGTCGCGATCAGATCGAATTGGCGCATCAGTACGATCGATCGGAAGCGCTCGTCGGTGCCATCATGCCGGCGGCGATCGCGGAGCGGCTGAAGTCGGGCGAGGATCGGATCGCCGACCGGATCGAGACCTTGAGCGTGATTTTCGCCGACCTGGTCGGCTACACGGCGGCGGTTCATCACCTTCCGCCCGAGGAGGTCGTCGACTTTCTCGATCGCCTGGTGCGGGCCTTCGATGGATTGAGCGAGCGGTACGGCGTCGAGAAGATCAAGACCATCGGCGACAGCTACATGGCGGCGTCCGGCTTCGACGGCCGGGGCGAAGAGGGTGCGATCGCCGCAGGCCGGCTTGCCCTGGCGATGCTCGACGTTATCGGCCAGCAGCCGCCGCTCGGCGGACGCGCGCCGCAATTGCGGATCGGCATCCATTGCGGCCCGGCGACCGCGGGCGTCATTGGCGATACGCGTTTCTCATATGACGTGTGGGGCGACGCGGTGAACTTTGCCGCGCGCATGGAATCCAACGGCAGACCCGGCCAAATCCATGTTAGCGATAGCTTCCACGTGCTCACGCGCGACCGCTTCGAATTCAAGGAACGCGACGGCACGACCGACCTGAAGGGCATCGGCGTCGTGCGCAGTTATTTTCTGGTGCGAGAGAAGCCGTAACTTCCGGTCAATCCACGCAACAAAAAGGCGGCCACGAGGGCCGCCTTTTGTCGCTTTCGCGAAGCTGATCGTTATTCGCCGCCGACGGCTTCCTGCGGCCGCTGCTCGCCTTCGGCCTTCTGCTTGGCTTCGAGGTCCTCGCCGGTCTGCTGATCGACGACCTTCATTGACAGCCGCGTCTTGCCGCGGTCGTCGAAGCCCAGGAGCTTCACCTTGACGACGTCGCCTTCCTTGACCACGTCGGTGACCTTCTGCACCCGGCGCTGCGCGAGCTGGCTGATGTGCACCAGGCCGTCCTTGGCGCCGAAGAAGTTCACGAAGGCGCCGAAGTCCATGACCTTGACGACCTTGCCTTCATAGATGTGGCCAAGCTCCGGTTCCGAGGTGATCGACTTGATCCAGTTGATCGCCGCCTTGATCGAATTCGGCGTTGGCGGACGCGACCTTCACGGAGCCGTCGTCCTCGATATTGATCTTGGCGCCGGTCTTCTCGACGATCTCGCGGATCACCTTGCCGCCGGTGCCGATGACTTCGCGGATCTTGTCGGTCGGGATCTTGAACGACTCGATGCGCGGAGCGTGTTCGCCGAGCTCGGCGCGCGCCGTGTTCAGCGCCTTGGCCATTTCGCCGAGGATGTGCATGCGGCCGCCCTTGGCCTGATTGAGGGCGACCTTCATGATCTCTTCGGTGATGCCCGCGATCTTGATGTCCATCTGCAACGAGGTGACGCCGACTTCGGTGCCGGCGACTTTGAAATCCATGTCGCCGAGATGGTCTTCGTCGCCGAGGATGTCGGAGAGAACCGCAAAGCGCTCCTCTTCCTTGATCAGTCCCATGGCAATGCCGGCGATCGCACGCTTGAGCGGCACGCCGGCGTCCATCAGCGCGAGCGAGGTGCCGCACACGGTCGCCATCGACGACGAGCCGTTGGACTCGGTGATCTCCGACACCACGCGGATGGTGTAGGGGAACTCGTCCTTCGACGGCAGGATCGGGCGGATGGCGCGCCAGGCCAGCTTGCCGTGGCCGATCTCGCGGCGTCCGGGGGCGCCGATGCGTCCGGTCTCACCGACCGAGAACGGCGGGAAGTTGTAGTGCAGCAGGAACGCTTCCTTGTACGTCCCCTGCAGCGCGTCGATGAACTGCTCGTCTTCGCCGGTGCCGAGCGTCGCGACGACGATCGCCTGGGTCTCGCCGCGGGTGAACAGCGCCGAGCCGTGGGTGCGCGGCAGGAACGGGGCCTCGCAGACGATCGGTCGGACCGTGACGAGGTCGCGGCCGTCGATGCGCTTCGAGGTATCGAGGATGTTCCAGCGGACGATCTTGGCTTCGAGGTCCTTGAACACGCCGGCGACGAGCTGCATCGGGCGTTCGGGATTGTCCGCGCCGCCCGGGAAGAAATGCTCCATGGCCTTCTTCTTGACGGCGGCGACGGCGTCCTGGCGCTCGGCCTTGCGCGGGATCGAATAGGCCTTGCGCAGGTCGGCCTCGACGATACCGAGCATCTCCTTTTCGAGCGCCGCGGTATCCGGCAACGCGAACTCGCGCGGCTCCTTCGCCGCCTTCTCCGCGAGGCTGATGATGGCGTCGATCACCGGCTGGATGTGACGATGACCGAACATCACGGCGCCGAGCATGATCTCTTCGGTCAGCTCCTGCGCCTCCGATTCCACCATCAGCACGGCGTCCTGGGTGCCGGCGACCACGAGATCGAGCTTGGTCTCCTTCATCTCGTCGAGCGTCGGGTTGAGGACGTATTCGTTCTCGGGGGAGAAACCGACGCGCGCGCCGCCGATCGGGCCCATGAAGGGCGCGCCGGAGAGCGTGAGCGCCGCCGATGCCGCCACCATCGCGACGATATCGGGATCGTTCTCCATGTCGTGCGACAGCACGGTGATGATCACCTGGGTGTCGCAGCGCCAGCCGTCGGCGAACAGCGGACGGATCGGGCGATCGATCAGGCGCGAGGTCAGCGTGTCCTTTTCGGTCGGACCCCGCTCGCGCTTGAAGTAGCCGCCGGGAATGCGGCCGGCTGCGTAGTATTTTTCGGTGTAGTTGACGGTCAGCGGCAGGAAGTCGACGCCCGGCTTCGGCTGTTTGGCGGCGACCACCGTCGCGATGACGGTGGTTTCGCCATAGGTGGCGACAACGGCGCCGTCGGCCTGACGGGCTACCTTCCCGGTTTCGAGGACGAGCTTGCGCCCACCCCAATCGAGCTCAACTCGATGAACGTTAAACATTGCGATTGTCTCTCATGGTTTTCGCGAAGGGGCGAAAGCCATGAGCAAGACGGCGAGAGGCTGTCACGGGCGGCGACGTTCCGCGAACGAACAGCGTCTGGCGATCCTGCCATGGCCTCCGGGCCTTCCTGATACCGACGGGCGAACAATTCGCACCGTCGCAGAATCGGCAGCGACCTCGCTGCCGGATGAGGGGCGGATAAGTCTTGAACTATCCGCTCCGAAACGCGCGGACGACGCCGCGCTACAACGACATCAGCGACGAATGCCCAGCTTCCCGATCAGGGACTTGTAACGGCCCTCGTCGGTACGGGAGAGGTAATCGAGGAGCTGACGCCGCTGGGACACAAGCTTGAGCAGCCCACGCCGGGAATGGTTGTCCTTGACGTGGCTTTTGAAGTGCTCGGTCAGATTGTTGATCCGTTCCGACAGGACCGCGATCTGCACTTCCGGCGACCCGGTGTCGCCGGACTTGGTCGCATAGGTCTTGATGACTTCCGCCTTACGTGCGGCCGTGATCGACATCGGGTTTCCTTTGTTTTTGAGGGTTTAAGATCTGCGGCCAGGCCGGGATGTCGTCCAGCGGGGTCGCCACATACGAAACGCGCGAGCCTTAAAGCACGCGCACCGGCGGGATATAGGAAGCCGCCACAGCGGTCAAGGCCGCATCACCCCAAATCCCGCGTTAAGCATTGAAAAAACAAGAAGAATTTTAACCCGCGGCGCTCAGCCGGCGACCCCGAGATTGAAAATGCGGCGGGGCCGCAACTCGCCCTGCTCGAACTCGGCCAGCGCGATCAGGTCGCCGTGGGTCGATACCGCGACGAAGCCCTGCATGATCGGGGCGTCGCGGCCCCGCAGCAGCACCGGCTGGCCGCGAGCCAGCCGGGCGGCATCGGCGCGGCTGACGCTGAGCGACGGGATCGACCGCAGGCCGGCATCGACCGGCTGCAGGAGCGCGGTGAGCGCGGCGAAGTTCGGGTCGCCGGTGTCGTCGCCGCCTTCGGCCGGCGCCGCCGCCTGCAGATCCGCCAGTGCCGCCGCGTCAGCCTCCTGGAACGGACCGACGCTGGTCCGCCGCAGCGCCGAAACGTGGCCGTAGCACCCGAATGCGCGGCCCATGTCGCGGGCGATCGCGCGCACATAAGTTCCCTTGCCGCATTCCGCGGCCAGCACGCTGTGGTCGGCGTCGGGCGTTTCGACCAGTTCGAGCCGGTGGATGTCGACCGGACGGGCTGCGAGTTCCACGGTCTCGCCTTCGCGCGCGAGGTCGTAGGCGCGCTCGCCATCGACCTTGATCGCGGAGTATTGCGGCGGAACCTGCTCGATCGTGCCGGTGAAACGCGGCAGCAGGGCGCAGACCTGCTCGGGCGTCGGCCGCTCTTTGCTGTTGGCGGTGGCGCGGCCTTCGCTGTCGTCGGTATCGCGCTCCTCGCCCCATTGCACCGTGAAGCGATAGGTCTTGCGTCCGTCCATCACGAACGGAACGGTTTTGGTCGCTTCTCCGAGTGCGATCGGCAACAGGCCCGACGCCAGCGGATCGAGCGTGCCGGCATGCCCGGCGCGCTTCGCCTGGAACAGGCGCTTCACCACGGCGACCGCGTGCGTCGACGTCATGCCCACCGGTTTATCGAGGATGCACCAGCCGTGAACGTCGCGCTTGATGCGCTTGGGACGCTGCCGTGCGTCCGCCGGAGCGATTCGCTCCTCACTCATCGTCGTCCTTTCGTGGGCCCAGATCGCGTTGGACCTCGGGTGTTCTCAATAATTTCTCGATCCGTTCCGCTTCGTCGAATTGTTCGTCGGCGCGGAATCTGATGTCAGGTGCGAATTTCAAGTTAACGCGCCGCGCGAGCTCGCCGCGCAGGAAGCGCTTGTTGCGCTCGAGCGCGTCCATGACCTTTTGGGTGTCGCGTCCGCCGAGCGGCATCACATAGACCGTCGCGAGTCTCAAATCGGGACTCATGCGCACTTCCGGCACGGTGATCATGTGGCCTTCGAGGACGGGGTCATGCACTTCGCCGCGCGAGAGCATGTCCGCGAGCGCATGACGAATCAGCTCGCCGACGCGCAGGACGCGTTGCGACGGACCGGTCGTGTTGCTGCGGCGGGCTCCGCGCCCCATGGTTACTCCGTCAGGCTGGCTTATGCGTCTTGCCGCGCACGAACTCGGCGAAACGCTGCGCCTCGTCGTTGTTGGCGAAGGCGCGGCGTGGAACGATCAGGCCGACCACCCGCGCATACATCAGGAACAGGTGTTCGTTGGTGGCGATCACGTCAAGGACCTTGGCCCAGGGGATGCGCGTCTCGATCCCGGCCGATGCCGCGGCGACGCCGTTCGCATCGGCAACGATCGTCGTCTCGCCCATGCCGATCGGCTGGCCCTCGAACATCGAGTCCATATAGGGACCGAGAACGAACACGTAGTATATGACCAGTCCCAGTAGCGCACCCGTCATCGAGGAGGCGAGATCCCAGTCCCAATACGCATAGACCGGGAGACTCTTGATTAGCGGATCGGTGACGAGGCCCATGGCCACAGCGCCGATGCCGCACATGCCGAGCGCCGACAACCACGCCACGATGCGTTCGATCGGTTTCCAGCGGACCACGCGCATCGCTTGCAGGTAGTCGAGCGTTTCGAGCCGGGTGCGGACCTCGAAGCGCGTTGCTTGCCAGGGGGAGGGGTGGGGCCGCTCAGATCGTCCATGTCGGGCTCCGGGATCGCGGCCGGGCGCGGCGCAAGCCGTTCGCGCCGGCCATTTCCCTATGACGGCCTGGAACCGGAAAAGGTTCAACCGCGGAATGCGCCGCCTATAGCGTGCGCTGCACCGTCTCGACCCGGTAGCATTCGATGACGTCGCCGACCTTCATGTCCTGATAGTTCTCGAAGGCCATGCCGCATTCCTGTCCGGCGGAGACTTCGCGGGCGTCGTCCTTGAAGCGCTTGAGCTGCGAGAGCTTGCCTTCGTGGATCACGACGTTGTCGCGCAGCAGCCGCACATTGGCGCCACGCTCGACCGTGCCGTCGGTGACCCGGCAGCCGGCGATGTTGCCGACCTTCGACACCTTGAAGATCTCGAGGATCTGCGCGTTGCCGAGCAGCGTCTCGCGGATCGACGGCGCCAACAGGCCGGACATCGCCTGCTTCACGTCGTCAACGAGGTTGTAGATGATGTTGTAGTAGCGAATCTCGATGCCGGCGCGCTCGGCCGCCTCGCGCGCTTCCTTGTTGGCGCGGACGTTGAAGCCGATGATCGCCGCATTCGACGCTTCGGCCAGTCGGACATCCGACTCGGTGATGCCGCCCACGCCGGAATGCAGCATGCGCGCCGCCACCTCGTCGGTGCCGAGCTTATCCAGCGCGCCGGCGATGGCTTCGTTCGAGCCCTGCACGTCGGCCTTGATGACCAGCGGAAAGTCCTTGCGGCCGCTGGTCTTGACCTGCGCCATCATCTGCTCGAGCGAGCCGCGCATGCCGCTCTCGCGCGCCGCGGTCCGCTCGCGCTTCTGCCGCGCGCGATAATCGGTGACCTCGCGGGCGCGGGACTCGCTGCCCACCACCGCAAGACGGTCGCCGGCATCGGGCGTTCCGGAAAATCCCAGCACCTCGACAGGAGTCGAGGGGCCGGCCGAGGTGACCGGCTGGCCGGTATCGGAAACGAGCGCGCGCACGCGGCCCCATTCGGCGCCGGCCACCACGAGGTCGCCGGGTCGTAGCGTTCCACGCTGCACCAGCACGGTCGCGACCGGGCCGCGGCCGCGATCGAGCTTCGCCTCGATCACGGTGCCTTCGGCCGGCCGCGCCGGATTGGCTTTGAGATCGAGGATTTCCGACTGCAGGCCGATCGCTTCGAGCAGCTTGTCGAGATTGATCTTCTTGGTGGCGGAGACTTCGACGTCGAGCACCTCGCCGCCCAGCGATTCGACCTGGATTTCGTGCTGGAGCAGCTCCGTGCGCACCCGATCGGGCTTGGAGTCCGCCTTGTCGACCTTGTTGATCGCGACGATTATCGGCGCCTTGGCCGCCTTGGCGTGATTGATCGCCTCCACCGTCTGCGGCATCACGCCGTCGTCGGCCGCAACCACAAGCACCACCAGGTCGGTTACCCGCGCGCCGCGGGCACGCATCGCGGTGAATGCCGCGTGGCCGGGCGTGTCGATGAACGTGATCTTGGCGCCGGACGGCGCCGTGACCTGATAGGCGCCGATGTGTTGCGTGATGCCGCCGGCCTCGCCAGACGCAACTGCCGTCGAACGGATGGCGTCAAGCAGCGAGGTCTTGCCGTGGTCGACGTGACCCATGACGGTCACGACCGCCGGGCGAGGCTCCAGCGATTCGGGTGCATCGGCGACGTCGAACAAACCTTCCTCGACGTCGGATTCCGCGACACGCTTCACGGTATGGCCGAGTTCCTCGGCGATGAGCTGGGCGGTATCGGCGTCGATCGAGTCGGTAATCTTCATCATCTGACCCTGCTTCATCAGGATCGCGATGACGCTGCGCGCCGGCTCGGCCATGCGGTTGGCGAGCTCCTGAATGGTGATCACCTCCGGAATGGTGACCTCGCGCGTGAGCTTTTCCTTCGGCTCCAGCGACATTTCCTTCTTGCGCCGCTGGATGCGGCGCTTGAAGGCGGCGACGGAATGTTCCGGCTCTTCATCGGCCTTGAAGGCGGTCACGACCGTGAGCCGCCCGCGCGGCTTCTGCTGCACGACGGTGCGTGCAGGCTTGGGAGCAGCGGCGGGGCGTGCGGTCGCGCCCGGGCGCCGCGGGCGGGGCGCCTCGTCGTCCTCCTCGGGGCCGACCACGGGGCGCGCACCCGGCCTGGCGGTAACGACTTCGTCGCCGCCAAGGCGCTTCTTGGCGACCTCGTCGGCCTTGTGCTTGATCTCGTCGTCGTGCTTGCGGCGCTGTTCTTCGTCGCGCTTGCGGGCCTCGGCCGCCATCCGGTCGGCGCGCTCGACCGCAGCGCGCTGCTCGCGGATCTTGGCGTCCTCTTCCGCGATCTTGCGTTCTTCCGCCTCGCGCAGACGCGCATCGCCAAGGGCGTGGGCCCGGCGGTTCCGTTCTTCGTCGGTCAGCGTGTGCAGCACGACGCCGGAAGGCTTGGGCGCAGGCGCGGTCGCCGGAGTTGCCGGAGCCGCTGTGGCCGCCGCGGGGGCGGCCTTACCGGCCGCACGCTTGGCAGGCGCCGGTGCGGGCGCCGCCGGCGCGGGCTCAGCCTTGGCGGGGGCCTTGCCGGGCGCGCCGCGGCTGCGGACCTTTTCAATGACGAATGACTTGGTCCGGCCATGGCTCAAGCTCTGGCGTCCCACCCCCGTGTCGCTGCCACGCGGTTTGAGCGTCAGCGTCTTGGTGGTGGCGATACTCAGCTTCTTATCGCCAGTCTTTTCCGTCGATTCAGCCATTCCGTTCCCATTTCTCGGGCTTTTCAGCCGCCGGTCCGACCGCTCCGGTCCGAAATCGTTCAAGGCGCTTGGCGCGCGTCAGAAACGCCTTGCTTTCGGGACCGCCAAGCAGCGCAGCATGTACCACATTTGCCCGGCCCAATGCCAAATCCAATTGTACCGAGGTGAATGCATTCAGAACCGTGACGGTCTGGTTACCATCGGCGCACCGGCGCATGGTGGCGTCGAGCTTTCTCACCCCGTCGGGGGCGGCATCCGATGCATGCAGCAGCGCCGCTGCATGGCCTTGCACCAATGCCGATTCGACCTTGGCGAAACCCGCCACCACGCGTCCCGCCTTATAGGCGATAGCGAGCGCGTCGAGCGCCGCGCGTTCGAGCAACCGCTCGGTGGAGTCCACCAGGTCGGGCGACATCCGGACGTCGCGTTTGAAACTGCGCGTGAACGCCTTGCGGGCGATCGCGTTTTTCAGCGCCGCGCGCGTTGCCGTGATCCAGACGCCGCGGCCCGGCAGCCGCCGCTTGAGATCGGGAACCGCGGCGCCTTCCGGCGACAGCACGAACCGGATCATGTCGTCGACCGGCCGCACGGTGCCGGTGGCGGCGCACAAACGCTCCGCGCCGTGCGCTGTCTTGCGCGGCCCGGCGTCGAGTGCGTCATCCGGCAGATGTGCGAGCATCGTGGTTCCGTTTCGCTCCGTTAGGCCTGCGCCTGCTCGGTTTCAGCCGGGGCCTCTTCCGCCGCTTCGGCGGCCGGCTGCGCAAGGTCCTCTTCCTTCACCCAGCCCGCCTTGACGCGCGCCTGCATGATCAGCGCCTCGGCTTCGTCGCGCGACAGCTCGAAGCCGTCGAGCATGCCGGGGAAACGCGTGGTCTCGCCGTCCTTGCGTTCGCTCCAGCCGAACAGATCGTCGGTGGCGCAGCCGGCGAGATCCTCTACCGTCTTCACGCCCTCCTCGCCCAGTTTGACGAGCATCGCGGTGGTGACGCCGGGGACGTCCTTGAGCGCATCTTCCACGCCGAGTTCCTTTCGCTTGTTGTCGAGTTCGGCTTCCTGCGCCGCGAGGAATTCGCGGGCGCGATTCTGCAATTCACCGGCGGTCTCCTCGTCGAAGCCCTCGATGCCGGCAATTTCCTTCTCGTCGACGATGGCGAGCTCTTCCACCGACTTGAAACCTTCGGAGGCGAGCAACTGTCCCACCACTTCGTCGACGTTGAGTGAATCGATGAAGAGTTTCGTGCGCTTCTCGAATTCGGCCTGGCGGTTCTCCGACTCTTCCTGCTCGGTGACGATGTCGATGTCCCAGCCGGTGAGCTGCGACGCGAGCCGGACGTTCTGGCCGCGGCGGCCGATCGCGAGCGACAACTGCTGATCGGGGACGACGACCTCCATGCGCTGGCGGTCTTCATCGAGCACCACCTTGGCGACTTCGGCCGGCGCCAGCGCGTTCACCACGAAGTTGGCGGGATCGTGCGTCCAGGGAATGATGTCGATCTTCTCGCCCTGGAGTTCGTTCACGACAGCTTGTACGCGCGAGCCCCGCATGCCGACGCAGGCGCCGACCGGATCGACCGAAGAATCCCGCGAAATCACGGCGATCTTGGCGCGCGAGCCGGGATCGCGCGCCACCGCGCGGACCTCGACGATGCCGTCGTAGATTTCCGGCACCTCCTGCGCGAACAGCTTGGCCATGAACTGCGGATGCGTCCGCGACAGGAAGATTTGCGGACCGCGCGTCTCGCGGCGGACGTCGTAGATGAAGGCGCGGATGCGGTCGCCATTGCGGAAGACCTCGCGCGGGAGCAACTCGTCGCGGCGCACGATCGCCTCGCCGCGGCCGAGATCGACGATCACGTTGCCGTATTCGACGCGCTTCACGATGCCGTTCACGATGTCGCTGATGCGATCCTTGTACTCTTCGTACTGTCGATCGCGTTCCGCCTCGCGCACCTTCTGCACGATGACCTGCTTCGCGGATTGTGCGGCGATGCGCCCATACTCCAGCGGCGGCAGCGGATCGGCGATGGTGTCGCCGACCTGCGCGGCGGGATGGCGCTTCCGTGCATCGTCCTGGCTGATCTGGTTGGCGGAGTTCTCGACGGTCTCGACCACGAGCATGTGGCGCAGGAGCCGGAGCTCGCCATTCTTCGGATCGATCTCGGCATGAACGTCGGTCTCGATGCCGTATCGGGAGCGCGCCGCCTTCGCGATCGCGTCCTCCATGGCGCCGATCACGATGCGGCGGTCGATCGATTTCTCGCGGGCGACCGCGTCGGCGATCTGCAACAATTCGAGCCGGTTGGCGCTGACGGCCATCGGTCACTCTCCCTCTTGATGAGCTGCACGCCGGCTGTGCGCCGGCAGTGGCTGGAAATCTTCGGAACGCCGGTATTTGCCCGGCCCTTTCCGTTTGGTTTGGCTCTCGCGTTCGGAAACCTCGCGCTCCGTCTGCTTTCCGCGCCGGAGCGATTTCGCGATGACGTCGTTTGAGAGCACGATCTTGGCGTCCACCATCTCGTCCATCGGCAGCAGCACCTCGCTGCTCTCGCCGTCCGCGGCATCCTCGCGCTGCAGGCGGGCCGCGTTGCCGTCGACGCCGACGAGCAGCCCGCGAAATTTTCGCCGGCCTTCGACCGCGACGGTCATCTCGACCCTGATCCGGCTACCGGCATGGCGTTCGAAATCGGAGCGCCGCACCAGCGGCCGGTCGATGCCCGGCGATGAGATCTCCAGCCGGTAGGCACGGTCCACGGGATCGGCGACGTCGAGCACCGGCGACAGCGCGCGCGAGATGGCCTCGCAGCCCTCGATCGTCATGGTGCCGTCCGGCAGCTCGGCCATGATCTGGACGGTGCAGCCGGCAAGGCCCGACAGCCGGACGCGGACCAGGCGGTAGCCGAGGCCCTCGATGACGGGCCCGGCGATGGCCGCAACCCGGGCGGCCACGCCCTGCTCGACAATCAGGCGCGGGTCGGAGTCCGACTGGCTCAGATAAGCTTCAATCATTCAACCGTGGTCTCTGCGATACGTACCCCCGGATTTCGGCCGATTCGCGGGCCCATTTTTGTCCCCGCCACGCGGTAACAAAAAAGAGCGGGTCCCGGGGGGAACCCACTCTCAAAAACCGATCAGATCGCATCTGACCGTTATGAGATGTCCTTAGCGGACGCCCGAAATATAGCGATTTGGCGCCCCCGCGCAAGGCCGTTCGGGGTAGGAATTGGCTAACCCTTCGTTCAGATTCCGCGCATATTTCTGGTTCCTGTCGACGGGACCCATGCGATTCTCCCGCCGATCCAGCAGGATCGAGAATGACCGCCCCCGCGTCGCTGATCCCGGAATTGGAGGAAGTGCTCCAAAACGGCTCCGCCGAGCGTCGCACGCGCACCCTGCAGCGCATCACATCGCTTTTTCTCAACGGCGCCGATCAGTACAGCGAGGAACACGTCGCGCTGTTCGACGGCGTCTTTACGCGTCTGATCGAGGAGATCGAGACCAAGGCGCGCGCCGAACTCGCCCATCGCCTAGCGCCCGTGAGCAATGCCCCGCTCGAGGCGGTGCGGCGGCTCGCCAAGGACGACGACATCGCCGTCGCCGGTCCGGTGCTGGAGCAGTCGCCGCGGCTGCCCGAGGCCGATCTGGTCGATATCGCCAAGACCAAGAGCCAGGCGCATCTGCTCGCGATCTCCGGACGCACCGGCATCGCGGAGGCGGTGACCGACGAATTGGTCCGCCGCGGCGACCGCCATGTCGTTCGCAGCGTCGCCGACAATCGCGAGGCACGGCTGTCGGAACGCAGCTTCACGACACTTGTGAACCAGGCGGAAGAAGATGGAATCCTGGCCGAGAAAGTCGGCACGCGTCCGGATATTCCGCCGCGTCTGTTTCGCGAACTGTTGCTGAAGGCGACGGAGGTCGTTCAGCAGCGCCTGATCGCCGCCGCCAAGCCCGAAACGCAGGCGGAAATCCGCCGCGTGCTGGCCAAGGTGTCGCACGAGGTCGGCACCGCCAGGTCGCGCGACTACGCCGCCGCCGAGCGTGCCGTCGAGGCGCTGCATCAGCAGGGCAAGCTCAACGAAGGCGCCTTGGTTAAATTCGCCAACGCCGGCAAGTACGAAGAGATGATCGCGGCGCTATCGAGACTTTGCGTGGTCCCGATCGATGTGGTGGATCGCTTGATGGGCGGCGATCGCCCTGACCCGATTCTGATCCTCTGCAAGTCGGCGGGCTGGGAGTGGCCCACCGCCAAGACGCTGATCATGTCGCGTTCCGGCAGCAGGGGCGCATCGTCGGTCGGTCTCGATAACGCCTTCACCAATTTCGAACGCCTGTCGCCGGCGACCGCGCAGCGCGTGATGCGGTTCTGGCAGGCGCGTCCCGCCGCCAACGGCGCAAGCCGCTAGACATAATTTCAGCGGCGCCGAAAGATCAGATAACAGGGAACGCGGCCTTCGCGCTTGGCCTTCGCCTCGTAGCGGGTCGAGGTGAAACCCGGCCACGGCAGCCGCCAGTCGTCGGCGCGCTCCGCCGTCCACTCGAAATCCGGCGCGCGTGCAAGATGCCGCAACGTCCACGCGGCGTAGTCAGGCCAATCGGTCACGAACCGGAATTCGCCGCCGCCCCGCACGACACGGGCGATCTGCGCGATGCTGTTCTGCTGGACAAAACGTCGTTTCCAATGGCGCCGTTTCGGCCATGGGTCCGGATAGAGCAGGTCGAAGCGCGCGAGACCGGCGTTCGGAAGCCAGGCCAGCACGTCGGTGGCGTCGCCGTGATGCAGCCGGATGTTGGTCAGGCCGCGGTCGTCGATGGCGGCGAGCGCCTTCGCCATGCCGTTGATGAACGGCTCGATCCCGATGAAGCCGGTCTCCGGGCTTCGCTCCGCTTCCGCGATGAGATGCTCGCCACCGCCAAAGCCGCTTTCCAACCGCACCTCGCCGGCCCCATCAAACAGCGTGGGCAGATCGGGCGGCGCCGGACGATCGAGATCGAGCGCGAGCTTCGGGAGCAGCGTGTCGAAAAGCGCCGCCTGCCGGGGCTTGAGCGCATGCCCCTTGCGTCGGCCGAAGAACGCGCCCTGACGTTGGCTCGGATGCATGCTGCTTATTATCAAAGACGCGAATGGCACACGTAACTCGTGCCTGCGCGAGTTGCGCTACTATCAAATTGGCTGCCGCAAGTCGGGTAAACCGCGACTTGCGGTAACAAGCCCGGCCATCACGCAGAAACTGCTGCTTCGCAGAGCGCTTACTTGAACGCGCTCTTGAGCTGGCTCACCAGGTTGGTCTGCTCCCAGGAGAAGCCGCCGTCCTTTTCCGGCGCGCGGCCGAAGTGGCCGTAGGCCGACGTGCGGCGATAGATCGGGCGGTTGAGCTTGAGGCTGCGGCGGATCGCGGTCGGCCGCAGCGGGAAGATTTCCTGCAGGACCTTGGCAAGCTTCTGCTCGTCGACGTCGCCGGTTCCGTGGGTGTCGACAAGCAGCGACATCGGATCGGCGACGCCGATCGCGTATGCGACCTGGATGGTGCAGCGGTCGGCGAGACCGGCGGCCACCACGTTCTTGGCGAGATAGCGCGCGGCATAGGCGGCGGAGCGATCGACCTTGGTCGGGTCCTTGCCGGAGAACGCACCGCCGCCGTGCGGGGCGTAGCCGCCGTAGGTGTCGACGATGATCTTGCGTCCGGTCAGTCCGCAGTCGCCGTCCGGTCCGCCGACGACGAAATTGCCGGTCGGATTGACGAGGAAGTCGGAGCCCTTCGCCGGCATCCAGCCCTTGGGCAGCGCCGACGCGACCGCGTCGCCGATCAGGTCCTTGACCATGCTCGGCGTGTACTTCTTGCCGTTACGGGTGTTGGCATTGTGCTGGGTCGAAACCACGACCTTGGTGCAGCCGACCGGTTTGCCGTCGACGTATTTGACGGTGACCTGGCTCTTGGCGTCGGGCTGGAGGTCGAAGATCTGTCCGCTGCGGCGCTTGTCGGCGAGCACTTTGAGGATCTTGTGGGCGAAGTAGATCGGGGCCGGCATGAACGAGCCCTTCTCGTAGACTTCGCTCTCAGTGCAGGCGAAGCCGAACATCATGCCCTGGTCGCCGGCGCCTTCCTGCTCGCCGTTTTTCTTCTTCTTGGCATCGACGCCCATCGCGATGTCGGGCGACTGGCCGTGCAGCAGCACCTCGACATCGGCGCCGTGGAACGAAAACCCGTCCTGGTCGTAGCCGATGTCCTTGACCACATCGCGCGCGATCTGCGCGATCAGCTCGCGATTGATCTGCGCCTTGTCGCCGTGTTTGTGGAACAGCGGCTTCTGGCCGCGGCCTTCGCCGGCGATGACGATCTTGTTGGTCGTGCACAGCGTCTCGCAGCCGAGCCGCGTGTTCACCAGGCTGTCGTCGGCGATGCCGAGCTTGACGTCGTTGGCGAGGAACGCGTCCAGGATCGCGTCCGAGATCTGATCGCAGACCTTGTCGGGATGACCTTCGGAAACGGACTCGCTGGTGAACAAGTAATTCGCGCGTGACACGTTAGGAAACTCCCCTCACAGCGCCACCTTGGCCGTCCCGGCCGTTCGTGGGCGCGTGTTTCTTGCAGCGTACCCCCGCGCGGTCAAGATGCGCATCAGAGGTGCCCAATTTTGCTGACTGGAAGGAGGGTGGGACGTGGCGGGAAGGAGAGGCAGAAACGGTCAGTCTTCGCCGGCAATCTCTTCAACCAGGTCGACAATGCGGCGCCGCAGCTTGGCTTCCTTGATCCGCATGAAGGCCTTGGTAAGGGCCAGTCCCTCGGACGTCGCGAGGAAGTCCGACACGTAGGCCGGCGACGGAGCGTCCTTCATTCCATCGCTGTTGCCCGACAAATTGGGCGCGCCCTCGAAGAAGAAAGCGACTGGAACTTGCAGGATTTGGGAGATCTGCTGGAGGCGGCTGGCGCCAATCCGGTTGGTGCCCTTCTCGTATTTCTGCACCTGCTGGAACGTCAGTCCGAGCGCGTCACCAAGTTTTTCCTGGCTCATGCTCAGCATCATCCGGCGCATTCGTACCCGGCTTCCCACGTGCTTATCGATGGGATTTGGGGCCTTCTTCGCCATCATAACGCTCTCCTATGCCGATGCTGTTTTAGGTAATGGTCACGCCATCGTCAGGAAAGCAATCCGTTTCTGGTCCCTATTCCTTATAGCCGAACAAAATTTGTGAAATTTCATTACAATTTTATGATTAGTCCCACGATTCAACAACTTATGCGATATTTTGGATGTCATGTCGGCCCCCGTCGGCGGGATTAGCCGCCGAATCTGTGGCCCGTTTGTGGCGGGGAAGGTATCCCAGGGAACTTGTCCAACGTCAGCTATGCGCCCGGCGCCGACGTCGATGCAGGACGAGGACAAGTGCCATCGCGACCATCAGGCCGGCCGGGCCGTCGCCCCAGTTGGCATAGAAGGTCGCCCGCAACGCGCGCGGCAACGGCGCGTCGAGCACGCCCTCGGTGCCCAGCGGCAGGGAATTCACCACCCGGCCGACGGGATCGATGACCGCCGATATGCCGGTGTTGGCCACGCGCACCAGCGGCAGTCCTTCCTCGATGGCGCGAACGCGCGCCTGCTGGAGGTGCTGGTAGGGACCGGGGCTGTGCCCGAACCAGCCGTCATTGGTGAGGTTGAGCATCCAGCCGGGACGTTCCCCGCGCGGCACCGCCGCACCGGGAAAGACCGCTTCGTAACAGACCAGCGGCAGGAAGTGCGGGGCCCGCGGCACCGCGACCGCGCGGCGGCGATCGCCGGGAATGAACCCGCCTTTCACCTGGACGAGTTGCGTGAAACCGTACCGTTCGAGGAAATCCTGAAACGGCAGGTACTCGCCGAACGGGACCAGGTGCACCTTGTCATAGATCGACAGGATCGTCGCGTCGTGGTCGAGCACGTAGATTGAATTGTAGGCGCGCGTGACGGCATCGGTCGGCACGGTTTCGGGCGCGCGCACGGCGCCGGTGATCAGCACCGTTCCTTCCGGCAACAGCTTGGCGATCTGCGCCAGCGCGTCGGCTTCGCGCGTGAGGAAAAACGGAAAAGCCGATTCCGGCCAGATGAGATGCGTAACATCGCCGAGGCCGGATGCGTTCGGTCCGCTGGCACGGTCGGACAAGGCGGCGTAGCGCTCCATCACCGCCTGCCGTTGCGAATAGTTGAAGCGCTGATCCTGCTGCAGGTTCGGCTGCATCAGCCGCAACCGCACGCCGTCGACCAAGGTCGTCGGCGTGCGGTCGAGCCGCCACACGCCGTAGGCGGCGAGCCCGACGATCACGACAACGCCGAGCGCGGGTGCCAGCCAGCGGCGGCGCGTGTCGGCGGGATCGTCGGCCAAGCACCGCCGGCGCCGCGTAGACCGCGACCGCGAGGAAGGTGAGTCCCCAGATTCCGATCAGGGAGACGATCTGCGCGAGCGCCAATTGCGTCGCCAGCGCATAGCCGAACGTGTTCCACGGAAATCCGGTGAGTAGGTGTCCGCGCAACCACTCGGCCAGGGTGAGGGCCACCGCCAGTGCGATCACCCGCATCGCGCCGCGCGACCACAACAGCCGCGCCAGCGCGGTGCCGAACGCCGTGAACAGCGCCAGCCCGGCGGGCAATAGTGTGATCGCAAAGGGCAGCAGCCATCCGAATGTCTTGGCGTCGACCAGGAACGCATGCCCGACCCAATAGAGGCCGGCGAGGAAATAGCCGAAGCCGAACCACCAGCCGGCCCACGCGGCCGCGGCGACACCGCCGTAGCGGCCGGCCGCGGACCCGTCGATCAGCCACACCAGCACCGGCAGCGTCAGGAACGGCAGCGGCCATATATTGAACGGCGGCAAGGCCAGCGTCGTGAGGGCGCCCGCCAAGAACGCGATCAGCGCACGGCGCCAGCCCCAGGCCAGCATGATGGAGTGGGCAATGCGTGCGGCCTTCACGGTCTGCGCGGAGCCTTCGAGGGCGGATCGTCGGGTGAGAGCTTGACCGACGCGTCGCGGGTGATGGGAAGTTCGGGCGGCGAGGGGGGCGCGGGGGACGCGCCGGAGGGGATCGTGGATTGTCCGGATGACATCAAGCGTTGCTGCGGATCGCGGTTGCGGCGCTCGGTGAGATCGTGACTCAAGAAGATCTTCAGCTTCTTGACGCGCCGGGGGTCGGCGTCAAGTACCTCGATCTCAAAACGGCCGGGCCCCGGCACGAGTTCGCCGCGCACGGGCACGCGGCCGATCCGCGTCGCGATGTAGCCCGCGAGCGTATCGACTTCCTTGGCCTCTTCGCCGACTTCAAACTCGGGGCCGACGATCAAGCTCACGTCTTCGAGATTGGCGCGCGCGTCGGCCAGGAACGATCCGTCGACCTGGCGGACGATCCGCGGCGCATCGTCTTCATCGTGCTCGTCGGCGATCTCGCCGACGATCTGCTCGACAATGTCCTCGATCGAGACGACGCCGTCGGCGCCGCCATATTCGTCGACGACGAGGGCGAGGTGGATGCGGCTCGTCTGCATGCGCGCGAGCAGATCCATCACCGGCATCGACGGCGGCACGAACAGCATCTCGCGGACGATCTCGGCCTTTGCGAGCGATATCGACAGGTCGATCGCCTTGAGATCGAGATCGGCTGGAAACGGCTTCTTGCGCTTGGTGTTGGTCTTTGCGCTCGCGGCCGCGCGCGCCGTCATGTAGGCGATCAGGTCGCGGATGTGGACCATGCCGATCGCGTCGTCGAGCGTGTCGTCGTAGACGACGAGTCGCGAATGTGCGGCGCTTTCGAACACCTTCATCAGTTCGCCGAGCGGAATCTCTCTTTGAACCGCGATGATGTCGGCGCGCGGCACCATCACGTCCACGGCGCGCCGCTCGCGCAGGCTGAGGATGTTCCGCAGCATGGCGGATTCGCGCGGCGACAGTCCGATATCGCCGGTGCGGCCTTCCAGCACGCTGCGGAGATCGGCCCGGAACGAATCCGGCTTCCATCCGAACAGCGCCCGCAGCGCGCGCGCAAACCAGCCCTCGTCGTTCGATGGCGCCGCCACGCGCGCCGGCGAAACCGGCACCGGCAGATTGCGCGTCCCGCCCGCGGGCTGGTCCCCAGGGCCCGGCGAACCCGGACCCGAGGGATTTGGCCCTGCAGAACTCGGACCTGGAGAATTGGTGTCGGGCATGGGGATTAGATGTCAGCCCTCGGCTTCGTGCGCAACGTAGGGGTCGGAAACGCCGATACGCGCGAGAATGACGCGCTCGAGCCCTTCCATTTCCTCGGCGTCATCGTCCGATTCGTGATCGTAACCAAGCAGATGCAGAAAGCCATGGACCGACAGGTGGGCCATGTGGTGGCCGAGCGACTTCCCCTCGGCGGCGGCCTCCCGGGCGGCGGTCTCGTAGGAAATCGCGATATCGCCGACGTAGCTCTCCGGCCCCGGCTGCGTGTCGGGGTAGGGGAACGACAGCACGTTGGTCGGCTTGTCGAGTCCCCGCCAAAGCTTGTTGAGCAGGCGGATGCGCTCGTCGTCGTCCACGATCACGGTGACCGCGCCCTGCGCCGGTCCCGCGACCTCGTTCGCGGCGCCGACCGCCGCTGCGATGACCGCCGCAAGCTGATCATCGAGCGAGGCCGCGCCCGGCGCGACATCGATCTCGAGCGCCAGCCCGTCGGCCTCCACGCAAATCGTATCCCGCTCGGAGCCGTCGTTCACGGCTTGCCGTCTCGCGACGATGCGAGCGCCGCCTTGTCGTAGGCGTCGACGATGCGCCCGACCAGCTCGTGCCGGACCACGTCCTGCGCGGTGAAGGTGACGTGCCCGATGCCCTCGACATTCGCGAGCAGCCGTGTCGCCTCGGCAAGGCCCGACACCTGGCCGTAGGGCAGGTCGACCTGGCTCGGATCGCCGGTGACGATCATGCGGCTGTTCTCGCCGAGCCGGGTCAGAAACATCTTCATCTGCATCGAGGTGGTGTTCTGCGCCTCGTCGAGGATCACCACCGCGTTCGACAGCGTGCGGCCGCGCATGAAGGCGAGCGGCGCGATCTCGATCTCGCCCCCTTGCAGCGCGCGCTCGACGATGCGCGAGTCCATCAGATCGTAGAGCGCGTCGTAGATCGGCCGCAGATAGGGATCGACCTTCTCGCGCATGTCGCCGGGCAGAAAGCCGAGCCGTTCGCCGGCTTCCACCGCCGGACGCGAGAGGACGATACGATCGACGTCCTTGCGCTCGAAGAGCTGCACCGCGTGCGCGACCGCAAGCCAGGTCTTGCCGGTGCCGGCGGGGCCGGTGCCGAAGACCAGCTCGTGCCGCCGCAGCGAGCGGATGTAGGCGTCCTGCGCCGCCGTGCGGGCCCGCACCAGCCGCTTGCGCAGATTGACTTCATCGAAGTTCGGACGCGTGGCGGGATCGTAGTCGAACAGCGAGCCCTGCGAGATGGCGAGCCGGATCGCGCCCTCGACGTCTCCCGAGGTGACCTCGTCGCCGCGCCGGAGCCGCTCATAGAGACCGGCCAGCACGCGGCGCGCCTGCTCGACCGCGTCGCGCGAGCCTTCGAGCGTGATCTGGTTGCCGCGCTGGTCGGCGGACGCGCCGAGCCGACGCTCGATCAGCGCCAGGTTCTGTCCGTATTGGCCGAACAATTGCGAAGCGAGGCGATTGTCGTCGAAGGTAAGAACGATATGCGTTGTGGCGCCTGGTGCCACGGCATCCGCCGCGGTGATCGTCGTTCCGGTGTCCGACTTTGTCGTGCGCAACGGTATCAGCCTCCTGCTTCCGCCATCATCGGTTCGGCGGCACTCGTCCGCGCCGTCTCCAGCTCGCCGAACAGGCTGTTCGCGCTCGCCTCGGTGACGGTCACGCGGCGGATCGCACCAATGATGGACGACGGCGCCATGACATGAACGGGCTGCAAATATGGGGAGCGGCCGACCATCTGGCCAGGATGCCGCGCCGCCTTCTCGAACAGCACGTCGAAACTCTGCCCGACGCAGCCCCCATTGAAGGCCTTCTGATGCCGGTCGATCGCGGCCTGCAGCCGGTACAGCCGTTCGGTCTTGATGTCCTCAGGCAGTTGCGCGGCCATGTCCGCCGCCGGCGTGCCGGGGCGCGGCGAGTATTTGAACGAGAACGCGCCCGCGAATCCGACCTCGTCTACGAGCGACAGCGTCTCGCGAAACTCATCGTCGGTTTCGCCGGGGAAGCCGACGATGAAGTCGGAGGAGAACGCGATCGCCGGCTGCGCGTCGCGCATGCGCGCGATCGCATCGAGATAGTCGGCGCGGGTGTGGCGGCGGTTCATGGCGTCGAGGATGCGGTCCGAGCCCGACTGCACCGGCAGGTGCAGATACGGCATCAGCGCCGGCAGATCGCGATGCGCGGCGAACAGGCTTTCTTCCATGTCGCAGGGATGGCTGGTGGTGTAGCGCAGCCGCGCAATGCCGGGCACGTCGGCGATGCGATGCAGCAGACGGCCGAGCGTCCATGCGCGCCCGTCGGGGCCTTCGCCGTGATAGGCGTTGACGTTCTGCCCGATCAGCGAGACCTCGCGCACGCCCGCATCGGCGAGCCGCTCGACCTCGGCGACGATCTTGGCCACCGGCCGCGAGACTTCGGCGCCGCGCGTATAGGGCACGACGCAGAAGGTGCAGAACTTGTCGCAACCTTCCTGCACTGTGACGAATGCGGAGACGCCGCGCGCCCGCGTCGCCTCGCGGCTCGGCGCTTTCAGGATGTCGAACTTGTCCTCGACCGGAAACTCGGTGTCGACCACCGCCTCGCCGCGCGCGACGCGCGCCAGCAGCGTCGGGCAGGCGGTGGTAGCTCTGCGGCCCGACCACGAGATCGACCGCCGGCGCGCGGCGGATGATCTCCTCGCCTTCGGCCTGGGCGACGCAGCCGGCGACCGCGATCAGGAGCTTGGCGGCCGTTGCGCGCCGCCTCCTGCTTCATCACGCGGATGCGGCCCAGCTCGGAATAGATCTTCTCGGCCGCCTTCTCGCGGATGTGGCAGGTGTTGAGGATGACGAGATCGGCGTCGTCCGGCGTCGCGGTCTCGGCAAAGCCTTCGGGTGCGAGGGTGTCCGCCATACGATGGGAATCGTAGACGTTCATCTGACAGCCGAATGACTTGATATGGACCTTGCGGGCTCCGCTCATGCCGGTCTGGTCGACTTTTCCTGGCCCGGGGATCCCCGGGAATAGCTTTTCGCAACGATATCAAAGGCGTGGACAATTGGCCATGACCGCCCGGCGGCCGTCATGGGAGGCGCGGGTTTAGCGGGTTTTCCCCACTATTGAAATGCCCGAGCGCTGTCAGCGGCGGGGCTTGTCGTCTAGCGGCACGGCGTAGAGCTCGAGCCGGTGGTCGACCAGGCGGTAGCCGAGCTTGCGCGCCACCTCGGCTTGCAGCCGTTCGATTTCCTCCGACTGGAACTCGATGACCTCGCCGGTCCGCAGATTGATCAGGTGATCGTGATGGGATTCCGGTATCTGCTCGTAGCGCGCCCGGCCGTCGCGGAATTCATGGCGTTCGATGATCCCGGAATCCTCGAACAGCTTCACCGTCCGATAGACGGTCGAGATCGAGATGCGGTCGTCGATGGCGGAACAGCGGCGGTAGAGCTCCTCGACATCGGGATGATCGTCGGCGGCGGCGAGCACCCGCGCGATGACCCGGCGCTGCTCGGTCATGCGCATGCCCTTGGCGGCGCAAAGCGCCTCGATGTCCTTGGATTTGTGTTCGATCACGACCTTTCTCCGTCGTTTCGCATATCACGGCCGGGGGGAGGGAATCCATCGGCCAGGGCCAGAGATCAGATGGTCACGCTAGGTCGCGGCGCAGCACCAGTGCCGTCGCCCGCTTGCCGTCTGCGGCAGCGTAGTAGCCTTCGCGGCGGCCGGCCTCGGCGAAGCCGGCGCGCCGATAGAGCGCACGGGCTGCGGCATTGCCTTCACCCACTTCGAGGAAGATGACGCGCGAGCCCGATCCCCGACAGCCGTCCCATGTGGAGATTGAGCATCCGCCGCGCCAGCCCCTTGCCGCGGTATGACGCGGAAACCGCGACCGACAGGATTTCGGCCTCGCCGCCGGCGATGCGCGACATGATGAATCCGACCAGCCGGCCGTTCACGGCGGCGCGATGCGTGAGCACGTTGCGCTCGATGCAGCAGGCGATCGATCTCGTCCTCGCTCCAGCCGCGGTTGAACGACGCGGCGTGAAGCTTGGCGATGGCCGCGGCGTCGCGTGGCGTCGCTTCCGACAGCACGGGCTCGCTTCGCGAGAACAGGCGGGTGAGAAGTCCGATCATCGGCGTGGCAGTCGCGCGGCGTCCTGCGGCTGCGCGTCGGGCGCGCGCAGATAGAGCGGCTTCGGCGGCCCATGACCGTCGGCGGCGGCGGCGCCGAGCCGCGCGATCCAGCCGATGTCGGGAGCGCCCAGTTGCTCGACCAGCGTCCGGCGGCGGTTCGGCCTTCGGCCACTGCGCCGCGATCAGCTCCGCGCCGGAACCGACGATGCGCGCCGGCCCCGTCATTGCCGCCCGCACGGCCTCGTGCAGCGGCGCGATGCGCGGCGGCACGACCGTCTTCCCGCCGGGACCGAACACCTGCAGATAGACGTGCTCGTGCCGGGCGTCGATCGCCGCCACCACGGTGGTGTTGTCGTTCTCCGCGATATGGGGCGCGGCAAATCCGGCCAGTGTCGACAGTCCGACCGCGGGCTTGCCGGCGGCGAGCGCGATGCCGCGCGCGGCCGAGATGCCGACCCGCAGCCCGGTGAAGCTGCCGGGGCCGGTGGTGACGGCGATGCGGTCGAGATTGCCGAACTCGATGCCGGCCTGATCCATCACGCGCGCGATCAGCGGCATGATCGCCTCGGCGTGGCCGCGCACCATGACAGGGTCTCGCTCGCCGAGCACGGCGGCATGGCGCGTGTCGAGCACGGCGGCCGCACAGGCCGCTAGCGCGGTGTCGATGGCAAGAACACGCATGCTTGGTTCGCCGCCCCCGATCCCCAACGCGGCTGAGACTAACACGAAATGACGAAAGTGCGGGTCGGCCTAGTGCCCCGTTTCCGAAGTTCGTGATACGCCGCGGCACATTCTGACACGAACTTCGGAAACAAAGGGGCACTAGCAACGCTATGCTTCTAGTGCCGCTTTCGATTTGAAGTTCCTAACCGAAGTTGCCGCTACCGCTGTAGGAACTTCAAATCGGCGGCACTGCTTCAGGACATCGGCCGGACTTCGACCACGTCGGGAATATAGTGACGCAGCAGATTCTGGATGCCGTGGCGCAGCGTCGCCGTCGACGACGGACAGCCGGCGCAGGCGCCCTTCATGTCGAGATAGACGATGCCGTCCTTGAAGCCGCGGAAGGTGATGTCGCCGCCGTCATTGGCGACCGCGGGACGCACGCGCGTCTCGATCAATTCCTTGATGGTCGCGACGGTCTCGGTGTCCTTCGACTCGAAGAACTCGTCGTCGGAATCGCCCGTGGCCGCGGTTGCTTCGTCGCGCAGGATCGGCGCACCCGACATGAAGTGCTCCATCACGGCGCCGAGGATCGCGGGCTTGAGCTGCTGCCACTCGCCCTGCGACTTGGTGATGGCGATGAAGTCGGAGCCGAGGAACACGCCGGATACGCCGTCGATCCCGAACAGGCGTTCGGCGAGCGGCGATTGCGCGGCCGCAGCGGCGTCGCGCATGTCGAGCGTGCCGTGCGTGAGCACGGTACGGCCGGGCAGGAA
Source organism: uncultured Alphaproteobacteria bacterium (assembly GCA_963785745.1). Classification (GTDB taxonomy): domain Bacteria; phylum Pseudomonadota; class Alphaproteobacteria; order Rhizobiales; family Xanthobacteraceae; genus VAZQ01. Next base: position 132,975 of record CAWAWR010000017.1, on the reverse strand, counting down.
CTTGAGCGTGGCCGGGTTCGGCGTCGCTTCGGTCTGGATGAACATGTCTTGCTCCGTGGCCGGCGCGGCAGCCTTTATGGCGCCTTGGCGCCCGGTCATGCTTCGAACGCTACTGTACTAGGTGGCGGCGGCCATAGGAAGTTCAAGGCCTTAACGGTCCGTAAGCCGCCGGCCTACGACATGGTGTCGAGGTCCTCGTCGCTCAGGTGGCCCGGGACGATACCGACCGGAATCGGGAACTCGCCGGCGTTCTTGGAGAGGCTCGCGACCATCGGGCCTGGCCCTTCCTTGCCGGTGGCGGCGGCGAGGACCAGGACCGCGATATCCTCGTCCTCCTCGATCAGCTTGAGCAGTTCCTGCCCCTTCTCGCCTTCGCGGATCACCCGCTCGGGCATCACGCCGGTGATGCTCGAGGCGCGCGCGGCGTGGCGGTCGAGCACGGCATTGGCTTCCTCATGCGCCTCCGCGCGCATGATGTCGGCGACGCCCAGCCATTGCTGGTTGCGGTCCTGCGTTTCGATGACGCGCAGCATGATCACGCTGGCGCCGGTGCGCAACGCCCGGCGGCTGGCGAAGTAGACGGCGCGGTCGCATTCCGGCGTATCGTCGATGACCACCAGGAACTTCGGCGAGTGGCCGGCCTCGTAGCTTCGGCGCTTGATGCTCATGACCGCGAATCTGGCACGGCGCTCGGCAGTGGTACAAGCCGGTCGGCGGCGGCCGCGACACTAGCTGCGGATGAAGCCGACGATGTCCTTGACCGCCTTCATCGTTTCGGCGGCGATCGCCTGTGCACGCGCCGAGCCGTCCGCCAGGATCGAGTCGATATAGGCGGGGTCGGCGACCAGCCGCCGCATTTCGGCGGTGATCGGGCCGACTTTGGCGACCAGCAAGTCGGTCAGGGCAGCCTTGAAGGTCGAAAATTGTGCGCCGCCAAATTCCTGCAGCACGTCTGCTTTTGTTTTCCCCGCGAGCGCCGCGTAGATGCCGACCAGATTGTCGGCCTCGGGACGATTTTCGAGGCCCTTGGTCTCGCTCGGCAGCGGTTCCGGGTCGGTCTTCGCGCGCCGCACCTTCAGCGCGATGGTATCGGCGTCGTCGGTGAGGTTGATGCGTGACTGATCCGACGGGTCCGACTTTGACATTTTCTTGGTGCCGTCGCGCAGCGACATCACGCGCGTCGCCGGTCCCTGGATCAGCGGCTCGGGCTGCGGGAAGAACGCGCCGGCGAAGCCGTGGGCGCCGATGGACTCGCCGAAGTCGTTGTTGAATTTCTGCGCGATGTCGCGCGCCAGCTCGACGTGCTGCTTCTGGTCGTCGCCCACGGGAACGAGTGTGGCGCGATAGAGCAGAATGTCGGCAGCCATCAATGTCGGATATGCGAAGAGTCCGACCGACGCATTCTCCCGATCCTTGCCCGACTTCTCCTTGAACTGCGTCATCCGGTTGAGCCAGCCGATCCGCGCGACGCAATTGAAGATCCAGGCGAGCTCGGCGTGCTCGGCCACCTGACTTTGGTTGAAGACGATATTGCGCTTGGGATCGACGCCGCTTGCGATGAATGACGCCGTTACCTCGCGGATTGCCCGCGGCAGCTCTTTCGGGTCTTGCCAGACCGTGATCGCGTGCAGATCCACGACGCAATAGATGCAATCGTAGTTGTTCTGCAGGTCGACGAATTTCGTGATCGCGCCGAGATAGTTGCCGAGATGCGGATTGCCGGTCGCCTGCATCCCCGAGAAAACGCGTTGCTTGAACGACATGGCGGCGGCCCTTTGATGTGCGGCTGTCCCATGCCACGCCGCGGCGCACCCGCGCAAGGGGAACACCCTATTGCTCGGGGCGGTCCTTGCTGAGGATCTCGTCGATCCGGACCACCCCGAACAGCCGCAGCACCCCGGCATAGACGGCCACGCCGCACACGACCAGCAACGCCATGATCGTGAGCGACCGGACCGACGACGCGCTACCGTCCGCAAACATCGTCAGCCACGCCTGCATACCGACAACCGCGACGCCCATCAGCACGGTCGCCAGGACGATGCACGACATCCGCCGCCGGAAATCGGCATCGATGTGCAGCCGTCGGCGGCGCAGCAGCACGATGCCAAGCCCGGCGGCGCTCACCCAGCCGCACGCGCCGATCGCCCACGCTACTCCGACGTGCCCATGGGTCGGGAACAGCAGGACCGCCGCTATCGCCGAGACGGCCAGGCCGGCAAGCGCGGTCAGCATCGGCGTGCGCGTGTCCTCATGCGCGAACGACACCGACGCCAGCACCTTCTCCAGCGCATGTCCGGGAATGCCGAGCGCAATGGCGGCCACGGCGCCGGCGACCGCCGCGGTGTCGCGGGCGCTGAAGGCGCCGCGTTCGAACAGTCCGGTGACGATCGGTCCGGCGAGCAGCGCCAGGCCGACTGCGGCCGGCAGCGCCAGACCCAATGCGATCTCGAAGGCGCGCGACTGCGCGGCGGCGGATGCGGCGCGATCCTCGGCGCGGACATGCGCGGCGATCGCGGGCGTCATCACCGAAGCGATGGCGATCGACACGACGCCGAGCGGCAGCTCGTAGAGCCGGTACGAATAGGTCAGCCACGACACCGCGGACGGCGACGATGACGCCACGATGGTGCCGGCGATCAGTGTGAGCTGCGGAATGCCGGCGGCGATCACGCCCGGCAGCATCATCCGCAAGAAGCGGCGGACATCGCTCGATGCGCTGAGCTGCGGCGCAAGCGGCGGATCGGCGAGCCGGAACATCGCACCGCCGACCACGATCAATTGGAAAAGGCCCGCCACCACGATCGAGCCCGCCAGGATCGCGCCCGCCAGCGGCGAGCTGCTGAACCCGGCGATGGCAATGCCTGCAACGGCGGCGATCATCACCACGTTGAACGCCACCGGGCCGTAAGCGGCCGCGCCGACCCGGCCGGCGGCATTCAGTGTCGCCGCCATCACCGCGACCAGGCCGACGATCGCGAGATAGGGCGCGGCGAGCCGCAGGAAGTAGACGGCGTAGAGATAGGACTCGGCCGCGAAGCCCGGAGCGAGCAGAGCGACGACAGCGGGCGCAAAGAGCGCGCACAGCACCGCGATCACCGCGAGGGCGACGCCGAGCGTGCCGAGCACGTCCTCGCTGAACCGGCGCGCGGCGCGGTCTCCGCCTTCCTGCCGGCGGCGAAGCCACAGCGGGACGAACGCGGAATTGAGCGCGCCCTCCGCCAGCAGGCGGCGGAACAGGTTCGGGATCTGCAGCGCGATGAAGAATGCGTCGGCGAGCGCACCCGCGCCGAGCACCGCCGCGATCACGACGTCGCGGACGAAACCGAGCAGGCGCGACAGCAAGGTCGCGCCGCCGACGGTCGTGACATCGCGCGCCAGGGACATAGCAGGCAGTATTGGAGCAAGGCTCGTATAGCCGCAATTGCCTCAGCGGAAACGGCAGGTATAGTGCCGGCCTTCCCCACAACAATCAGTCGAGTTCACCATGCCCACGCATCGCTACGACGTTCTCGGTATCGGCAACGCCATCGTCGATGTGCTTGCCCGCGCCGACGACGGTTTCCTGGTCAAGCAAGGCATGGCCAAAGGCGGCATGGCGCTGATCGATCAGCCGCGTGCGGAAACGATCTACGATGCGATGGGGCCGGCGGTGGAGATTTCCGGCGGATCGGCGGCCAACACGATCGTCGGCGTTGCAAGCTTCGGCGCGCGCGGCGCCTTCGTCGGCAAGGTGAAGGACGACGAGTTCGGCCGCACCTTCGCGCATGACATCCGTGCGGCGGGCGTCGAGTTCAAGACGCCGCCGGCGTCGACGGGGCCGGCCACCGCGCGCTGCTACATCCTGGTGACGCCGGACGGCGAGCGCACCATGAACACCTTTCTCGGCGCCGCGCAGGACCTGCATCCGAGCGACATCGACGCCGATACGATCGCTGCCGCGCAAATCACATACCTGGAAGGCTATCTGTGGGATCCGCCGCACGCCAAGGAGGCGTTCCTGAAGGCGGCGCAGATCGCGCACGGTGCCGGCCGCCGTGTTGCGCTGACGCTGTCCGACGCGTTCTGCGTCGATCGCTACCGCGCGGAGTTTCTCGATCTCATCCGCAAGGGCACGGTCGACATCGTGTTCGCGAACGAGCGCGAGCTGCACAGCCTCTACCAGACCTCGGACTTCGACACCGCGGTCAATGTCGTGCGCAACGACGCCAAGCTGGCGGTCGTCACCCGAAGCGAGAAGGGCTGCCTCGTTATCACCCGCGAGCAGAACGATGCGGTGCGGGCGGAGCCCGTGGACCAGGTCGTCGATGCAACCGGCGCCGGCGACCTGTTCGCCGCCGGTTTCCTGGTCGGTCTCGCGCGCGGCGCGAATCACCGCGATTGCGCCCGGCTCGGGACTTTGGCGGCCGCCGAAGTGATCCAGCACATGGGTGCGCGGCCCGAAAGCTCACTCAAGGATTTGGCCGAAGCCGCCGGGCTTGCTTCGTAAGCGCTTGCGGCCACAGCGGTTTCACAGTTTCGTCCACAGCGATCCACAGGAATCTGGGCGTGTTTCAGTGCCGTCGCGGAACGGTCGCTGTTGCAGGGCATTGCGAATCTGGTCGGGGGAGCGAAGTCCCCAGGAGGGTTCCCATGAGTTCAGCGCGTTCGTCTGCCGCTCGTCTGCCAAACCGTTTCCCGGTCGGTACCCGCTTCGTCATCGAGGGCCGGGGCGGCCACATCCATTTGCGCTATCTTGAGTTCCCCGATGGCCGTCAGGTCGTCCTGCCGACCGATGCCGCGTCGCGGACCGGCTCCCGGGCACGGCGACGCCGGCCGACGGGCCGAAAATAATTTTAACCATGGAGGAACGGACTGAGGGCCCCGCGCTTTGTATGTCAAAGCCGGGTGGCGTGCCCCCAGCCCCCCAACCCCTCACCCATCCGGCTAGTAGAGACCCTGGTTCCCGTTCTGGGTGCCGGGGTCTTTTTTTATGTGATGCGGTCAGCGCGCGGCGAACCGTGGCGCGCTGGCGCGCACGTAGTTCATAAGTACCGGTTCGTCAGAACGCGTCGACGTGGCCCTGAACGGGAAGCCGCGGCGACGTCGTCATCATCTCGAACGGAGAGATCATGCCGGCCTGGTTACGAGGTGAGTCCACGGTGGGGTAGTTGGGGAATTGGGCCCAGGCCGTGGCAACGATGGTCCCAACCAAGACGCCGAATGTAAATGTCATCATCTTACGCATCTGATTGCTCCAAACCTCTGGGACAGGACGGCGGCTCTTGCTGGCCGCCGGGGTGTAACCCCGCTTTGTTGCCCCACGATGCGAAAGGTTCATCGGCGGTGCGCCGGCAATTAAGGCAAATGCGCCACAATCGGACTGGGCGGTCAGGAGCGGCCGACCACCAAGTGATCCCGGTGCACCATCTCGGCGCGGCCGCCGAAGCCGAGGATCGTGACAATGTCCGATGACGAACGGCCTTTGATCTTGTCGGCGTCATCGGCGTCGTAGGCGACAAGTCCGCGCGCGACTTCAGCTCCGTCCGGTCCGCGGATCACCACGGCATCGCCGCGCGCGAATGCGCCTTCGACTTTGACGACGCCCGCAGGCAGCAGGCTCTTGCCACTGTTGAGCGCCGCGACCGCGCCCTGGTCGATGACGAGCGCGCCTTTGGGTTCGAGCGATCCGGCGATCCATTTCTTGCGCGCGGTAACCGGATTCGCCGGCGTGAGGAACCAGGTGCAGGCGGCGCCGTCGGCCACCGCCTTCAACGGATGATCGATGCGGCCGGATGCGATCACCATGTGGGTGCCCGCCTGCGTCGCGATCTTGGCGGCTTCGATCTTGGTCTGCATCCCGCCGCGCGACAGCTCCGATCCGGCGGCGCCCGCCATCGCCTCGATCTCAGGCGTGATGCGCGCCACCTCCGGAATCCGCTTGGCCTTGGAGTCCTTGCCGGGCGGCGCATCGTAGAGGCCGTCGATGTCGGAGAGCAGCACCAGCAGATCCGCGCTCGCCATTGTCGCAACGCGGGCGGCGAGCCGGTCGTTGTCGCCGTAGCGGATTTCGTTGGTGGCGACGGTGTCGTTCTCGTTGATGACCGGCACCGAGCGCCAGGCCAGCAGTCGCTCGATGGTCGAACGGGCATTGAGGTAGCGCCGCCGTTCCTCGGTGTCCTGCAGCGTCACCAGCACCTGACCGGCGGCGATGCCGTGGCGCGAGAGCGCTTCCGCCCAGGTGCGCGCGAGCGCGATCTGGCCGACCGCCGCCGCGCCTTGGCTGTCTTCGAGCTTGAGCGGACCCTTGGGCAGCTTGAGCACGGCGCGTCCGAGCGCGATCGCGCCGGACGATACCACCAGCACGTCGCGGTCGCCCTTGTGCAGTTCCGCGATGTCCTCGGCCAGCGAGGCGAGCCAATCCTCCTTCACCCGGCCGGCCGTGGAATCGACCAGGAGCGAGGAGCCGACTTTCACCACGATGCGGCGGAAGTCCGCGAGGGCTGGGGTTTTGGAAGACATGGTCATCTGGCTGTGCCGGCCAATCGGCGGGCCGTTTATCTAGCATGTCCGCAGGCTTGCCAAGCCGAGCGGGCGGATTGGTCAAGCCAGCGTTAAGATTGTTCGACCCACGGGCGTAGCCGCGGTACCCATCGGGGAACGTTGGCCAGGTAGCGCTCGAACGAGGCGCCGAAGGTCCGGCGCAGCGTCGGCTCTTCATAGGCGATGACGAAGATGTGGAAGCAGAGCCACAGCACCGCGCCATAGAGCAGGATGCCGATGCGGGCGAACAGCAGGCCTTGTCCGACGACGAGCGCGGTAACGGCGACATACATCGGGTTGCGGACGTGGCGATAGAATCCGGTCGCCACCAGATGCCGGGTCGGCAAAACCGGCGCGGGCGTGCCAATTCCTTGCAGCGCAAATCGTGCGAACGAGTCGAGCAGCACGACGAGTCCCAGGGCAATGAAGGCAATGCCGACGATCTTGAGTCCTGCGATGTCGAACGCCGCGGGCGTCGACGGCCATCGTGACATCCACCAAGGCACAAAGCCCGCGACGAATCCGGGAGCAACAATCAGAAAAATCACCGTGCCGAGACTTGCGGTCACCCGGTTCATGGGCGTCCCGATCAGGGCTGCCACGCAGCCTCTTCGTTCTTGCGGCCGCGCGCCGACGCTCGATCCGTGCCGATCACCTTCAGCACGGCCCGCAAGGCTTCCGGAACGCCGGCGCCGGTCGCGGCCGACAGGATCAGCGGCGTTGTCTTGGACGCGCGCTTGAGCCGCGCTGTCTGCTGCTTGAGCTGTTCAGGCGTCAGCGCGTCGGCCTTGTTGAGCGCGACGATCTCCGGCTTGTCGGCGAGCCCTTCGCCGTAGGCGTCGAGCTCCGCCCGCACGGTCTTGTAGGCTTCGCCTGCGTGTTCGCCGGTGCCGTCCACGAGATGCAGCAGCACCCGGCAGCGCTCGATGTGGCCGAGGAACCGGTCTCCGAGGCCGGCGCCCTCATGCGCGCCTTCGATCAGGCCGGGAATGTCGGCCAGCACGAACGACTGGTCGCCGACTTCCACCACGCCGAGTTGCGGATGCAATGTCGTGAACGGATAGTCCGCAATCTTCGGCCGCGCCGCGCTCACCGCCGCCAGGAAGGTCGACTTGCCGGCATTCGGCAGGCCGACAACGCCGGCATCGGCGATCAGCTTCATGCGCAGCCGGATCGTGCGTTCCTCGCCCGGTTGGCCGGGATTGGCGTTGCGCGGCGCGCGATTGGTCGAGGTCTTGAACCGCGCATTGCCGAAGCCGCCATTGCCGCCCTTCGCGAGCGTGATGCGGTCGCCGGCCTTGTCGAGGTCGGCCAGCAAGGTCTCGCCGTCCTCTTCGTAGATCTGCGTGCCCACCGGAACCTTCAGCACGATGTCGGCGCCGTTCGCGCCGTGACGGTCCTTGCCCATGCCGCCGACGCCGCTCTTCGCCTTGAAATGCTGCTGGTAGCGATAGTCGATGAGCGTGTTGAGCCCCTCGACCGCCTCCGCGATCACGTCGCCGCCTTTGCCGCCGTCGCCGCCGCTCGGGCCGCCGAACTCGATGTATTTTTCGCGCCGGAACGCCACGCAGCCGTTCCCGCCGTCGCCGGAGCGGATATAGACCTTGGCTTCATCGAGGAATTTCATGATCGCCGTGAGAATGGTGCGTACCGAACCGCCAATATGGGCGTGCCACTGGGAAAAGGGGAGGGCGAGACGCGAATATGATTACCGCCTTGCCTCTTCCAGTTCTGCGGTCCGCTTGGGCACGCCGGCCTTCCGGAGGCCGTCGACGGCGTGGTCGATATAGGACCGCTCGAAGCTGAACTTCTCGTGCTCGGTGACCGCCTTTTCCAGATCGAAGCCCGGATAGAGCTCAAGCAATTTGGTCACGGCGGCTCGGGCGTTCTCCATGTCGCCGAGCTGGCCGTAGGTGTAGGCGAGCTCGACCTGGTTCCACCACCAGTTCGGCAGGTTCATGTTCTTGAACTCGAGCAGCGCCTCCCGGTATTCGCCCTTGCGGTAGTGCTCCTTGCCGAGCGCCGCATGCCACCAGCGCGGATAGACTTTCGGATTGAGCTCGATCGCCTTCCTCGCCCGAGGGATTCCTGAAACGCAGGACCGCAACGGCCGGGCCGGTCGGCATGCTGAGAGCCGCCGGCGAAATCGACTGCATCGACGGCGTCGTCGCCGAGGACGTGTACCAGGCTGCCCCACCCAGGGCGGCGATCAGAAGAGCCAGCGCGCCGCTCCAAAAGCGGAGATTGGTTCGCGCCGCGGCGCCTTTGCTCTCGCCATTCCCGATGACGGCGGAAGGCGGGAGAAGATCTTTCGAGACCGCGTCGGAATAAGTCGGCGGCGCCGCGCTTTGAGTCACTTCAGCGACGACTCGAAATCCGCGGCGATGGACGGTGCGGATGCAGCCCTGGGAGGCGCCGTCGTCACCGATGGCTTGCCGCGCGGCCTTGATCCGGCTGCTGAGCGACGCCTCCGATACGATGCGGCCGTGCCAGATGTGCTCGATGATCTCGTCCTTGGTAACAGCCGTCCCGTTCTTGACAGAGCACCAGCAAGTCGAACACCTGCGGCTCGACCGGAATCACTTGTCCGTCGCGCCGTATCTGATAGGCGCCGGTGTCGACCGTGCAATTGTTGATCGTGAATATCATCGACGTCGCACTCGGAAATGACCGGTCATCAAGCAGGCGAAGCGATAGTCAGTCCAAAATTCGCGCGACTATAGCAAGAATTCATCCCTTCTCCATCGAAACTTCAGATTTGAATCAAGCACTCTATCGCTTTGTTCGTCATGGCATGCGGTGCGGCGCACGAACCGGACCTTCGCCATGCCTGCGAGGCGAATGATGCCCGACGCGCGCGATGGTTTGATCGGAGCGTACCGGGCATGGGCTTATCTACAAGCGCGTCGATATGCGCACCAGTGACATTGAGCGGACTGAGGGCCATCCATTGGTACTATGGTTTCCTGCGCGACCCGCTCCAAACGACATTGCGAAGCCATGCCGTCCATGGACCCTTTTTCCAACTCCCGCACCTGCGGTTCCTGAACGAGCGCCCAAGTCAGTTCGTCGTCGCAACCGGCGCCGCCTTCAATCAGGAGGTCCTCGATAACGCGGCGACCTGGCGCACCGTCAGCATCATGCCCAAGGGTCCCCGGAATTCCGCAGCCCGCCGTCTTGGCATGGGGATCATCCGGATGAACGGACGGTCTCATGGACACTATCGGCGCCTCCTGGTTCCGCCATTGCACCGCAAGAGCCTCGCCGCGATCGGGGCCGACATGGTTCGCCTCGTTGAGGACGAGGTCGCGGCCTGGCCGGAGGGCGAAGTCATCGACCTTTGGGAGCACGTCCGGCGACTCATGCGAAAGTTGGCGATTGGATTGTTGCTCGGGGGCGATCAGTCGCGGGGGTACCCCATCACCGAATTGATCAGCGAGTTTCTGGACTTCAATTGGTCTTGGAAGGTTGCAGCCTGTCCCATCGACGTACCCGGCACGCCCTATTCCCGGATGCTGCGCAGCGGCGAGGTGCTGGAGCGGCGGATCCTCGAATGGGCGGCCTGCAAACGTGGCCGGCTCGACGAGCGCGACTTGTTGTCGATCGTCGTCAACCAGCCCGACGAGCACGGCCAGCCCGCGAGCGACGAGAAGATCGTGGGACATGCCCCGACGCTGTTCGCCGCCGCGTACGAAACCTGCCAGAACGCGTTGTTGTGGACGTTGGTGCTTCTCATCCAGCATCCGCAGGTCGCGCGTGACTTGTTCGACGAATTGCAGGCCGATCGCGCAGGCGGCCCGCTGCCGTTCGACAAGCTCGTAGAGCTGCCTCTGCTCGACGCCGTCGTCAAGGAGAGCATGAGAATCCTGCCGCCGGTGCCGCAGCAGCTTCGGGTCGCGGAGCGCGATACGACGCTCGCCGGCCGTCCGATGCCGGCGACAACTCGCGTGCTGCTGAGTGCGCTCCTCACCAATCGCGATCCGGAGCGCTATCCCGAGGCTGCGCGCTTCAAACCGCAACGTTGGGCGAACATCAACCCGACGCCCTACGAGTATCTGGTTTTCAGCGCGGGCCCGCGCGGTTGCCCTGGCTATTGGTTTGGATCGTGCGCGATCAAGACCGCGCTCGCCGCGATCTTTGCGCGCTACCGGCTCTCATTGGTGGCGGGATCGCGGCTCGACTACAAGGTCCACGTCGCGCTCAGTCCGCGCCGCCGCGTTGACGCGATCCTGCACCGGCAGGACGGGGCGTTCCGCGCCGCGCCGATCGGCGGCGCAATCCGGAATTTGATTCATTTGCCAGGCTGATCTTGCGGGCCGGCGCATCGCGCTTGATCGTGGTTCGTCGCAACGCCGGTGGAAGCGGAAACCGCTCGCGAATGTGTTGCGCGAGCAGCTCCGAGAACCCTTCGGCATAGCGGGGGAGCGTGCGGCGCCTGTCCCAGAGGACCGCCAGCGCGATGTGAAGGGGCTCGCGCCGATGGGTCACGCGCATCACGCGCAATTGGCTGAGGTCGGGCTCCAGGATCGACGGGATGATGGCGACGCCATGACCTGCCGCCGCCAGCGCAAGCAAAGCGTGCGCCGCCTCGCTTTCGACGAAAACATTGGGCCGCGCACCGGTGAGCTGGCAGGCGGCGTCGAACAGTTTCCGGGTCGCGTAGCTCTTGCGTGGCAGCAGCAGCGGATGTTGCAACAGCGTTCGTATCTCAACGTCGCCCGCCTCACCGATGTCCAATGACGGCGCGCATGCGGCGTGGATTTGAAACCTCGGCAACAGGTAGCTGCCGAAGCGATCCTCGTCGACCGGAATGGTATTGATGACGTTGATCGAGAGCTGCACCTCGCCGCGTTCGAGCAGACCGAAATGATCGGAGGCGTCCGCCTCGATCAGGTTCAGTTGGATGTCCGGATAGCTCTTCGCGTATTCGCGCAGGAACGCAGGAAAGGCGCCCTCGATCGTCAGCGCAGAAGCGGCGATGTGCAACATCCGGATGTCGCCCCGGCGCAGCGACTGGGCCCGCTGGCTGACCGTCCCCGCATGCGACAACAGGCTGCGGCAGTCGCCCAAGAGCTGTTCGCCGTGGGCCGTCAACGCCAGGCGGCGGCCGGCGCGCGCGAACAGCTTGAAGCCGATCTCCTGTTCGAGGGCGCCAATCTGCCGGGACAGGGCGGGCTGGGTGATCCGAAGCAGATGCGCGGCCTGGGACACGGTGCCCTGCTCGGCGACGGCAACGAACGATTTCAGGCGCTTAAGGTCCATGACGCACCGGTCTATGCCCAACATGCATAGAATATCGAAAAATTATGCATTGGACGAAGGGTCGAAGATGCCGGCATAGGCGCTCCCGTGATTGTGTTCGGGAGAGCGACCATGGCATTGCCGCTCAACGACCCCGCGTCCGCAGCCGAGACCAGCGAATATAAACGCCCGCGTCGTTCTCGGCACCAACCGGCGGGGCGGAATCCGCAAGAATCCAGAGTTTCTCCAGCCAATCTTCAGGTTCGGATCAAGCGTGTCCCCCTCGTCCGGGCCACTTGGCCACGCGCGCCGGGAGCAGCTTCGCTCTCGCAGGTGGAAGGCGGGGGAAACCCTGCAGGGGTAACCCTCAGGAGAAGCGGACAATGACCTTTCTGATCGGTAGTACGGCACCGGACTTCGAGGCCGATACCACTCGAAGGCCGCATCCGGTTTCACGACTGGATCGGTGACGCTTGGTGCGTCCTGTTCTCGCATCCGAAGGATTTCACGCCGGTGTGCACCACCGAGCTCGGCTACATGGCCCGCATCAAGCCGGAGTTCGACAAGCGCGGCGTCAAGATCATCGGCCTCTCGGTCGATCCGGTCGAGAAGCCACGCGAAGTGGGCGAACGACATCAAGCGAGACGCAAGGTTTCGCGCCGAACTATCCGATGATCGGCGACACCGATCTCTCGATCTCGAAAGCCTGGGGCATGTTGCCGGCCGCCGCCGACGGCGATGCCTCCAAGCGCACCGCGATGGACAATCAGACCGTACGCAACGTGTTCGTCATCGGGCCCGACAAGAAGATCAAGCTGATCCTCGTCTATCCGATGACCACGGGCCGGAATTTCGACGAGGTGCTGCGCGTGATCAACTCGCTGCAGCTCACCGCCAAGCACAAGGTCGCGACGCCGGTGAACTGGAAGCACGGCGAAGACGTCATCATCGCCGGCTCGGTGTCCGACGACGACGCGCAAGCAAGACCTATCCGCAAGGCTGGAAATCGCCGAAGCCCTACATCCGCATCGTGCCGCAGCCGGGCCGATGAGGCGCGTCGCAGGGGCCGTACCATGACCAAGCTCACCCGCCGTAGCTTCACCTCGCTCGCAGGCGCCTCGCTCGCCGCCGCTGCGATGCCGCTGTTCGCCCCGCGCCGTGCTCGGCCAGGCCAGGCCGCGCTCGTCGTGGTCGGCGGCGGGCCGGGCGGCGGCACCGTGGCGCGCTATGTCGCCAGGGACGCGACCGGCGCCGTCGACGTCACGCTGATCGAGCCGCAACGGGAATTCACCACCTGCTTCTTCTCCAACCTCTATGTCGGAGGTTTCCGCAGCTTCGAGTCGATCACCCACGGCTACCAGAACGTTGCCGCGCGCCGGCGTCCGGGTCGTGCACGAATGGGCGAGCTCGATCAATCGCGAACGGAAAATGGTGGCGCTCGCCGGTGGGGCGCGCGTGCCCTACGACCGGCTGGTGATCGCGCCCGGCATCGATCTGAAGTGGGACTCGGTGCCGGGTTACTCGGAAGCCGCGGCCGAGACCATGCCGCACGCCTGGAAGGCGGGCGCGCAAACCAAGGCGCTGACGCAGCGGCTCAACGCGCTCGACGACGGCGCGCTGATCGTGATGATCGGCGCCGCCGAATCCCGTACCGCTGTCCGCCCGGGCCCTACGAGCGCATCTCGATGTTCGCGCATGTGCTCAAGAGCAAGGGTCACAAGCGCTCGAAGATCGTCATCGTCGACGCCAAGCCGAGCTTCTCCAAGCAGGGCCTCTTCATGGAGGGCTGGGAGCGGCACTATCCCGGCATGGTCGAGTGGCAGGACCCGAAGGTGCATGGCGGCCTCGTCCGGCGTCGATCCCAAGACCAACGAGGTCGTGACCGGTCTTGCCACCTACAAGGCCGCGCTGGTGAACGTCATCCCGGCGCAGATGGCGGGCCGCATCGCGCGCGATGCCGGGCCTTGCCGACGAGAGCGGCTTCTGTCCGATCGACCCGGAGATCATGAAGTCGAATGTCGACGCCAACATCTTCGTGGTCGGCGATGCCTGCATTCCCGGCGACATGCCGAAGTCGGCGTTCTCCGCCAACAGCCAGGCCAAGGTCGCGGCGATGGCGATCCGCGCCGAGCTGACCGGAAGCCGCGCGTTCCCGGCGCGCTATTCCAACACCTGCTGGAGCCTGATTGCGCCCGACGATGGCGTGATGATCGGCGGCACCTACGAGCCCGGCGACGGCAAGATCAAGCAGGTCTTGGCTTTCGTCAGCCGGCGCGGCGAACCTACCGCGCTTCGTGAGCAGAACTACCAAGAATCGGTCGACTGGTACGCCGGCATCGCCGGCGATGTATTCGGGTAGCGGCGCGGCTGATGGTTCGTCGCGGGGGCATTGGGACCAGGCTTAGTTCGATGGTAGGATTCATCGGCTTGCCAAGTCTGTGTATGTTCAGCAGCGGAGGCATCATGTCGCTTTTTCTTCGTGCGGTCGTCGCGGTGCTGGGCGGCTGTGTGCTCGGACACCACTATCTGACCGCGGCAACGGCGCAGACCGGGTCATCGCACCTCGACGCGATGAAATCGATGTATCGGCGCGAGCCGCCGCAGCCGATTACCAATCAGCCGCTGGTCGATCTGGGCCGCGAGCTGTTCTTCGATCCGGCGCTGTCCGCGTCGGGGAAGACCGCCTGCGTCACCTGTCATCTGCCGCAGCTCGGCTGGGCGGTGAAGGAAGCGAAGAGCAAGAACGATTCCGGCAAGCTCACCTCGCGCCGGTCGCAGCCGCTGATCGGTATCGGACATGCCGCGGTGCCGTTCGGCTGGGATGGGCGCAATCCGACGCTCGAGGCGCAGGCGAAGTCGTCGGTCGCGACCGGCTCGATGTCGATGAGTGCGACACCGACACCGGTGAAGGTCGAGGTCATCGAGGAACGGTTCCGCGCGAACGCCGCCTATCTGGCGAAGTTCAAGGCGGCGCTGCCCGGCGCGCCGATCAACATCGATACCATCGCGCAGGCGGTCGCGGCCTTCGAGCGGACCCTCGAACCTGCGGCAGCGCCGTTCGACCGCTGGATCGAGGGTGACGAAAGTGCGATCTCGGACTCCGCCAAGCGCGGCTTCGAACTCTACAACGGCAAGGCTTTGTGCTTCACCTGCCACCGCGGCTGGCGCTTCACCGACGACCTGTTCCACGACATCGGTACCACCACCACCGATCGCGGCCGCGGCGCCGCGGTCAAGGACGATCCGTCCCTGCAGTTCGCGTTCAAGACGCCGACGCTGCGCGACGTCGCATTGCGGCCGCCGTACATGCATCACGGCCTGCAAACGACGCTCGACGAAGTGATGAAGCACTACGAGAAGGGCGGCATCGACCGGCCGAGCCGCTCGCCGCTGATGCAGCCGATCCAGCTCACGGATCAGGAGCGGCAGGATCTCATCGCATTCATGGAGACGCTGAGCGGGAGCGCGCGCTGAAAGCTCTCGCCGGGAGGGGCCAGGGTGGGCCATGCCTCACTGATGCGGCCCGATCGGCCGCTCCCGGCGCGCTTGTCCGTGATCTGCCGCTACGCCGCAACCCGAACATTGCCGCGGCGATTATCGCGGCCTGCGTAACCCGGTGGCATCGCGCCTCCAGTCTTCGCGGCGCAGGTCGCAGTTTGAGTGCGAGCTGCGTCTGACCACTCAATCGTGTGTATGGGGCACTCGATTGTCAATGATCGGCTTGTCACCATTTGTTTCGGGTTCCAAGAACGGGGAGTGCGGTGGACAAAACGAGTCAGTAGTATTGCCACATGACGGGTTCGGGTGCGGACGTGGGGCTAAGGCGCGGCGGGATTGCCGGCGTCGGCTTTGCATTGCTGATTGCGGGCGCGCTCTCCGGCGCGCCTGCCAACGTCGTGGCCGACGGTCTTCAGCGCGCTGCCGCTTGCAGCGTCGCGACGAGAACGGCCGTTTGCGAAGCCAGCGACAAGGCCGCCAAGGACAAAACCACCAAAGACAAAGGTAAGGTCAAGGAAAAGACCAAGCCGCCTCCGAAAAAGGACTCGGCGGATGCACAGCAGCGCACGCTGCTGAAATCGGCGGTCGAGCGCCTCGCACCCCAACGCAAGGGCGTCGCCGATCTCTACACCATCGGCGTCGCCGGCTGGGCCGGCGAGGATGTGTTCATCAAGGAGCTCGATGGCGCGATCGCGTCGCTGACAAAGGTGCTCCCGATCGACGGCCGCGTCATGCGCCTCGTCAATCGTGCCGACACCGTGCGCCAGATACCGCTCGCGTCCCGCGACAACATCGCGGCGGCGGTGCGGACGGTGGGCGAGGTGATGGACAAGGGCGAGGACATCCTGATCCTGTTCATGACCTCGCACGGTACGCAGGGTGGTTTCGTGCTGCAGCTCCCGGGGCGGCAAATGGTCGAATTCGCGCCGCGCGAGCTCGCCAAGATCCTCGACAGCGCCGGCATCCGGAACCGCATCGTGATCGTGTCGGCCTGCTATTCGGGATCGTTCGTGCCGCCGCTCGCGAACGACAACACCATCGTGATCACGGCCGCCGACGCCAGGAATCCGTCGTTCGGATGCGCGCCCGGCCGCGAGTGGACGTTCTTCGGCGACGCGCTGTTCAATCGCAGCCTGCAGCCCGGCACGGACTTGCAGCGCGCGTTCAACGGCGCGCGCATCAAGATCAGCGAGTGGGAGCTCACTGACCGTCTGACACCGTCGAATCCGCAGGCGCATTTCGGGCCGGCGCTGGTTGAAAAGCTTGCGCCGCTGTTTGCCGGTGCGCCCGGCGCCGCGCGCTAGTCAGGGCGCGTCGTGAAATGGCATGTGCCGTCGCGTTCGATGCGCGCCACCAGATCGACTTCCCAGGAGAGGTATTCGCTCATCGCGCCCTTGGTGTCGCCGGCGCGCTCATAGGGCTTGAGCCAGACGTCGACGGGGTCGTCGGCCATGCGCAGCTCGGTCGAGAACGCATGTTTGGCGTCCCACCATGCGCCGTTGCCGCCCTTGAGGTAGCGAACGGGAAGGCCGGTGAGCGCGCGCGCCTCCGGCACCGCCAGGCCGGCGAGCATGCCGTTCTCCGATGTCAGCACGATTTCGCCGCGCAACGGAATCTTCGGCAGCGCCTGCGCCAGGCGCGAGCGGATGGCGAACCAGGCGCCGGGGATGTGCTCCTTCCGGTAGTTCGGGCTCAGCGACAGGTCGATCACGGTCGCTTCGTTGCGGGCGAGAAGTTTCGACAGTTCGTCGCTTTCGATTGCGGACTCACGCGGTGGATCCGGTGCAAGGATCTTTTCGTAAGAGCCACCTGAGAGATGGTCGCGATCGTCCGGCACAGATCGTAAATACGTCTCTCAAGCCCATCTGCTTGAGCCACGAGGCCGTCATCACGGCGCGCACTCCGTCGTCGTCGACCAGTACGATGCGGGCGCCGAGCGTCCCGACGATATTGGTCGGTCGCCTGCACGAGCTGTCCGCCCGGCGCCGAGATCGCGTCGGGCACGTGCACGAGCTTGTATTCGTCCGGGTCGCGCACATCGAAAATGTAGAGCGTGCGATCGTCGTCAGCGTACCAACGGTTCAGCGTCTTCTCGATCGATGCGTTCGATGCCGTAACGTTGCGCAACGCGCGCCGCGGCGTCCTTCGCCCAGGCGCGGCCTTCGTGGGAGAGCGCTCGGCGCCCGCTTGTCCTTGCCGCTCTCGGTGGCGAAGCCGGCGAGATTGAAGCCCATGGTGCCGTTGCGCAGCGCCACCACCTTGTTGGGCACGCCGGCATTGATCAGCGACTGCGCGCCGATGATGCTGCGGGTGCGGCCGGCGCAATTGACCACCACCAGCGTGTCGGGCGAGGGCGCCATGTCGCGCACGCGCAGCACCAGCTCCGCGCCCGGCACGCTGGTCGCGGTCGGGATCGAGACGCGGCGGTATTCGTCGAACGGCCGGCTGTCGAGCACGACGATGTCGGCGCCGTCCTGGATCAGCCGGTTGCAGCTCCTCGGGGCCGATGTTCGGCGTGTTGCAGGCGTGCTCGATGAATTCGCCGAACGCCTTGCTCGGCACGTTGACGCCGGAGAACAGTTCGAAGCCGGCGGCCGCCCAGGCCGCGACGCCGCCTTCGAGATACGACAGGTTCGAATAGCCGGCGCGCGTGAGGATGTCGGCGGCGCGCTGCGCCAGGCCGTCGGCGTCGTCGCACAGCACGATGCGCGTCGAGAGGCGAGGGACCAGCCGCGCAAAGCGCAGCTCCAGCCGGCTCAGCGGCACCGAGCGCGCCCACAGCAGGTGGTTCTGCGAGAAGATCAGCTCCTCGCGCAGGTCGATGAGCGCCAGCTCCTCGCCGTCGGCGAGCATGGCTTTGACGGCGTGGGGGCTTACGGAGTGCATCATTTCAATTGCGCTACCCTATCTCCGTCATCCTGAGGTGGCCGCGAAGCGGCCCTCGAAGGATGCGCGGCCGAGGAGGTGCAGCACCGGGGCCGTCGTCCTTCGAGGCCCTCGCTGCGCTCGGGCACCTCAGGATGACGGAGAAAGATCGGTGCCCGCGGCGGTGTCATCTACGGAGCAACTCACGTCGCCTGCTGCGGCGTCATCTGGTGGACCTCGCCGGTCTTCATGTCGATCCGGATGCGGTTGATCTTGTCGAGATTGGTGCCGGTCACGCGCACGAACACCGCGCGGTCGGGATAGTCGATCGAGTGGATCTTGCCGTCCTCGTAGATGCCGGCGTGGCCGGGAGTCGAGGCGGTATTTCTTCGCCGGCTTGAGCTTGGCGTGCTTGGGATCGGCGCCGTTGTCCTCGCGCTCCCATTCGATCATGTCGGTGTATTTCGACGCCTGACCGTAGATCGCCCAGGAGGCGCCGTGATCGTGCGGCGGCGACACCCGCGCCTTGTCGTTGAGGTGCGCGAGAATCTGGAACCCGAGCTCCGGGTCCTCGTACAGCACCTTCAGGCCGCGCGGCGCGTCGTCGGCGCAATAGGTGCGGACGAAGTCCGGGTTGTCGAGCAGCCGCTCGAGGTGCTGGCGGACCTGCTCGCGGCCGCTTGGGCCCGGGATCGCGCTGCAGGAAGGTGCGGCAATCCGCAATGAACTGATCGAGATCGTAAGACATTCCTGACCTCCATCGCGACGATGATTCGGTTTCGGTGAACGCTACATTAGCTATCGCCGCGGTCAACGCGGCGCCAAGCTCCTGAGGCCCATCACTACCGCCGTACAGTCGCGTGCGCGTCCTGTTCGCCGCGCTATCGGTTTGTTCGGGCCGCGTTCCCTTTGCGTTGCGGCGCGTTTTAATCGGCGATTGCAAATCTCGATGCAAGCGCGGAAGGAAGCGTTATTGCTGACGGCGCGCGATTTGCACGCGTCCGATTTGGATCGCGTCAACCTTTCACCGGCCCCTTGAGTTCGACGCCGTTGCCTTCGGGATCGTTAAGATAGACCGACGGACCGCGGCCTTCCGCGCCGTAGCGCGATGCCTCCTCGCCGCATTGCACGCCGTGCGCGGCGAGGTGCTGCGCGATCGCGCCGGCGTCGAACGGCTCGACGCGCAGGCACAGGTGGTCGAGATTGGCGCCGCGCCATGCGCGTGCGTGGCGACCGCCTCGTCCGTCGGGCACGATGTCGATCAGCGTGCGGCCGGCGCGAAGCTGCGCGAGCTTGCCCTGGCGCAGCTCGAGGCTGCAGCCGAGCACCTCGACGTAGAATTTCTCCAGCGCCGCCGGATCGCGGGCGCGCAGCACGACATGGTCGAGGCCGATGATCGTAAAAGGCGCCGGCATTGAGGTCTCCTTCGTCAGGCGATCAGTTTCACCTTGCCCCAATTCCGCAGCGATGCCCACAGCCGCGCGATCGAGCCGGAACCGGTCGCACGGCGCCGACGAGCCGAGCGCGCGGACGCGCTGCAGCACCACGCCGGTCCACTGGAAGCCGCACTTCTCCAGCACGCGCCGCGAGGCCGGGTTCGACACCCGTGCGCCGGCGTGCAGTACCTCGTGGCCGAGGTCGCCGAAGGCATGGTCGATGATGGCGCGCGCCGCTTCGGTGGCGTAGCCGTGGCCCCAATGCGCGACGCCGAACCAGTAGCCGATCTCAGGACCGTCGCCGCGCAGCGTGCCGATGCCGCAGCCGCCGATGATCGGTCCGTCGGCGCAGCGTGACAACGAACGCGACCTCGCCGCCGCTCGCGGCCGTACGCGATGAACGTCTCCGCGTCCTTCAGCGTGTAGGGATGCGGAATGCGCGCGGTGTTCTCGGCGATGCGGCGGTCGTTGATCAGCGCCGTGAGCGCCTCGGCGTCGTCCGGATCGCGGCGCGCGCAGCACCAGCCGCCTGGTCCTGAGCGACCGGATTGCGCGCCGCCGGCACCGCTTGGGTCGGCGTCTGGCTCCAGCAATGTCATCGCACGGGCTCCTCAAAGCGAAGAGGGGAGCCGGCATCCCGTCTCCCCTCATAGAACCCGTGTGGGTCCGCCGGTTCGACTGGATGCCGGCGGAACCTGAATTTTGGTTCGCCGTTTATTCGGCCGCCACCTGCGTCATCGGCACAACCGACACGAAGATGCGGCCTTTGGCTTTGGTGCGGAACTCGACGCGGCCGTCGGTCAGCGCGAACAGCGTGTGGTCCTTGCCGAGGCCGACATTGGGCCCGGGATGCCACTTGGTGCCGCGCTGGCGCGCAATGATGTTGCCGGCGATGACGCTCTCGCCGCCGAAAATCTTCAGGCCGAGGCGCTGACTATTGGAGTCGCGCCCGTTGCGGGATGAACCGCCTGCTTTCTTGTGAGCCATGACAAAAATCCTTCAGTCGGTGCCTATATAACCCGACTTTGTGTCCAAATCATCACTTCTTTGACTTGGCCTTACCCTTGGCCGCCGGCTTGCCCTTGGCGGGCTTCTTGGCGGCCGGCTTCTTGCCGGTTTTGGCCTTGGCCTTGGCCTTCGGCGCGCTGGACGGCGCGTCGTCGGCATCGGCCGTGGCCGCGTCGGCGGTCTCGGCCGGCTTCGGCTTGCGCTACGGGCTTCGGCCGCGCGGTCTTGGTCGGCTTCGCCCCGTCGGTCAGGATCTCGGTGATCCGGAGCAGGGTGAATTCCTGCCGGTGACCGCGCTTGCGCCGCGAATTCTTGCGGCGGCGCTTCTTGAAGGCGATGACCTTCGGGCCGCGGCCCTGCTCCAGCACCTCGGCCGCAACCGATGCGCCGGACACGGTCGGCACGCCCAGCGTGACGCTGTCGCCGCCCACCACCAGCACGTCGCCGAGCTGGACGATCTCGCCGGGCTCGCCCTTGATCTTCTCGATCTTGAGCACGTCGTCGGCGGCGACCCGGTACTGCTTTCCGCCGGTCTTGATGACTGCGAACATCGTTCTTCCCTCGTGTTCGATCCCGGTGCGCGGCTTGTTGTCCGGACCGGCTTCTTCCAGTCGTTTGGGGTTTCTGCGGTGCCTGAGGCGCCCGCAACTAACGCGCGCAGGCCTAAAACGGCCCGCGTGCTGGCGGGTTTATGGCGATGGGGCCCCGCTGTGTCAAGGAAACGCGCTGACAGCGGCCAAATCCTTACGCTACTGTCGATTTCAGGCCGCTGGCGGTAAGCCCGTCAGCGTCAATAAAACCGGGGGGAAGAATGGGTTTCGTCCGCATTTGCGCCGCGCTCGCTGGCCTTGCTGGCGCTGGCCGCCCCCGGCGGCGCGCAGGCCCAAGGCTACCCCGCGCGGCCGGTCAACGTGATCGTCCCGTTCCCGCCCGGCGGCTCGACCGACTGGCTCGCCCGCATGCTCTCGCAGAAGCTCGAGCAGCGCCTGAAGGGCTCGACTTTCGTGGTCGAGAACCGGCCCGGCGGCGCCAATGTCGTGGCCGCGGTGTCGGTCGCGAAGTCGCCGCCCGACGGCCACACGCTCCTGATGACGACCTCGACCACGATGGCGATCAACGTCAGCGTGTTCAAAAATCTTGCCTACGACCCCGTGAAGGATTTCGTCCCGGTCGCGCTGGTGTCCGGCGTGCCGTTCGTGCTGGTGGTCAATTCCGCGCTGCCGATCAAGTCGATCGCCGATCTGGTGCGCGAGGCGAAAGCGAAGCCGGGCGGGCTTGCCTATGCCTCGACCGGCGCCGGCTCCGCCGCGCATCTCTATATGGTGCTCTTGCAGAACGCGCTCGGCATCGAGACGACGGCCGTGCCCTACAAGGGCAACGCGCCGGGCCTGCAGGACACGATCGCCGGGCATGTGTCGGTCATGTTCTCCGACCTGCTCGGCGCGCTGCCGCATATCCGCGCCGGCAAGCTCCGCGTGCTCGGCGTCACCACCAAGGATCGCGCGCCGGCGGCGCCCGACCTGCCGACGCTGCAGGAAGCCGGCGTGAAAGACTACGACGCCTCCGCCTGGCAGATGATCGTCGCGCCCGCGAAGACGCCGAAGGAGATCGTCGACCGGCTCAATGCCGAGCTCAACGCCATCGTGCGCGAGCCCGCCGACCATGAACGACATCAACGGCCGCGGTCACATCGCCATCGCCACGCCGCCCGTCGCGGAGCTGCAGCGCTTCGTGCAGTCCGAGATCGTGCGCTGGTCGAAAGTGGTGGAGGCGGCGGGCGCCAAGGGCGTGCAGTGAACTCGATCCGCCTCATCCTAAGGAGCGTCCGAAGGACGCGTCTCGAAGGATTGGGGCGGCCCCATGCTCCGAGACGGCCCTGCGGGCCTCCTCAGCATGAGGCCGGGAGAGGTCCGTGAGGAGGAATTGATGCGAACAATTGCACGTTTCGCGCTCGCGGCCCTGCTGCTCGCAACGCCCGCCGCGGCGCAGGACTATCCGACCAAGCCGGTGACGATCGTCATTCCGTTTGCGGCGGGCGGCGCCGGCGACATCCTCGCGCGCATCCTGAGCCCGCGGCTGGAAAAAGCGTTCGGCCGGCCGTTCGTGGTCGAGAACAAGCCGGGCGCCGGCGGTGTTATTGGCGCGGTCGCGACCTCGCGGGCGGAGCCGGACGGCCACACCATCATGATCGCGCCGTCACCGACCATGGCGGTCAACGTTACGCTCTACAAGAAACTGCCTTACGACCCGGCCGCCGATTTCGTCCCGCTCGCGATGGCGGCGCAGACGCCGTTCGTGCTGGTGGTCAATCCGGCGCTGCCGATCAAGTCGGTCGCCGACCTGATCAAGTGGGTGAAAGAGCAGAAGGGCAAGGTCTCATACGCCACCGCCGGCGCCGGCGTACCGCACCACCTGTTCGCCGAATTGCTGAAGAGCATGACCGGCATCGAGATGTCGCCGGTGCCCTACAAGGGCAGCGTGCCCGCGATCACCGACGTCGTCGCCGGCCACGTGCCGCTGATGTTCGTCGATCTCGGGCCGGCGCTGTCGATCATCCAGGCCGGCAAGGTACGGGCGGTCGGCGTCTCCACTGCGGCGCGGGTGCCCACGATTCCCGACGTGCCGCCGATCAACGATACCGTGAAAGGCTTCGATGTGGCGTCGTGGCAGATGATCGTCGCGCCGGCCAAGACGCCGCGCCCGATCGTCGACAAACTCCACGCCGAGCTCAAAGGAATGCTCGCCACGCCCGAAGTCTCGGGCCAGGTCGCCAAGACCGGCATGTTGCCGATGCCGACGACGACGGTCGCGGACTTGCAGGCATTCGTGAAATCCGAGATCGCGCGTTGGGGCAAGGTGGTTCAGCAGGCCGGCATCGCCGGCTCGCAATAGAGACGATGACAACAACGATAGCAGCTGCGGGAGGATCTTGATGATGCGCCGGATGCTGATCGCCGCCGCACTGGTGGCGTCTGCTGACGCTCCCGCCGCGGCGCAGACCTATCCATCCAAGCCGGTCACCATCGTGCTGCCCTATGCCGCCGGCGGCAACACCGACGCCATCGCGCGGACGCTCGCGAACCGGCTGGAGCAACGCATGGGCCAGCCGTTCGTGATCGAGCTCAGGCTCGGCGCCGCTTCCGTGATCGGCGCGACGCATGTGGCCCGCTCGGTGCCCGACGGCTACACGATCCTGATCGGCACGAGTACGACGATGGCGATCAATGTCAGCGTCTACAAAAATCTCACTTACGATCCGGTGAAGGACCTTGTGCCGATCGCGCTGGTCGCGGGCGTGCCCTTCATCCTGGTGATCAATCCGGCGCTGCCGGTCAAATCGCTGGCCGATCTCGCGGCCTATGCGAAGTCGCGGCCGGAAGGGCTGACCTATGCCTCGAACGGCGCCGGCGGCGCCGCGCATCTGTTCGCGGAGCTGCTCGGCGGCGAGCTCGGCATCAAGCTGGTGCATGTGCCTTACAAGGGTCTCGCGCCGGCGCTCAACGACATCATGGGCGGCCACGTCCAGATGATGTTCGGCGACTTCGCGACCGCGCTGCCGCTGGTGCAGGCAGGCAAGCTCCGCGCGCTCGGCGTTTCGACCGCGCAACGCGTCGGCCCCGCGCCGGAGATTCCGCCGCTGGCCGAGGTCGGCCTCAAGGGCTTCGACGCCTCGTCGTGGCAGATGATGATCGCGCCCGGAAAAATCCCGACTGACATCCTCAACCGGCTGAACGCGGAGATGCGAGCGATCGTCGCGGAGCCGGCGGTGCAGAAGGACTTCTCCAGCCGCGGCCTGATCCCGCTCGTGAGCGGCACGCCGGCGGAACTGCAGGCCTTCGTCAAATCGGAGATCGCGCGTTGGGGCGACGTCGTGCGGCGGGCCGGCGTCGCCGCCACGCAGTAACGCTCATGCCCTTTGCCAGCAATCGCGGCGTCAAAATCTATTACGAAACCTATGGCGTCGGGCCGCCGATGGTGCTCGTGCACGCCAATCCGTTCGACCACCGGCTGTTCACCTATCAGATCGCGAGCTTTGCGCCGTATTTCCGGCTGGTCGCGCTGGATATCCGCGGCTACGGCCGCTCCGACAAGCCCACGACGCCGTTCACGCTCAACGATATGGCCGACGACGTGCTGGCGGTCTGCGCGCAGGAAAACATTGCGCGCGCGATTTTCATGGGCGTCAGTGTCGGCTCCGGCATGTCGCTCCTGATCGGGCTCGGCCGTCCCGGGATGTGCGACGCCGTCATCCTGGTCGGCGGGTCGAGCAAGGGCGGCGCCGACATCGCGGGGCGTGTCAAAGGCTATACCTCGGCCGATCTGCGCGGCTATCAGCGCTCGCACATCCGCGAGCTGGTCGCGCCGGGATTCTGCGACACCAAGCTCGGCGCATGGGTGCTCGATCTCTTCTCCGACAAGACGCAGGCGTTGTCCGGGGAATGCATCGCGCAGATCTTCCGCGCCCGCGAAGCCTGCGACATGCGTGACCGGCTGGCGGGAATGAAACCGCCGACGCTGGTCATCAACGGCGCGCACGACGTGTCGTTGCAGCGCGGCGGCGAGACCGCCGCGATGATCCCGGGCGCGCAGCATGTCGTGCTTCCCGGCACCGGCCACGCCTGCTGTATCGAGGACCCGGCGGCGTTCGACGGAGCGGTGATCGCGTTCCTGAAGACAAACCGGCTTTGGCCTGTTAGTTGAATTCCTCCGTCATGGCCGGGCTTGTCCCGGCCATCCACGTCTTGTTTGAACCGCTGAAAGCAAGACGTGGATGCCCGGCACGAGGCCGGGCACGACGACGGAGAGAGCCGCGTATCTCCTACAACGTGCTCACGCCACGCTCGTCCACATGCTGCCCGTGCTGGAAGAAGTTGAGCAATTCATAGCTCCAGGCGAGATCGTAGGTCAGGTTGAAGCGCTCGACATGGCTCTTGTTGGCGGCGCGCTTGGCAAGCGCCAGCGAATACGGCGTGCGCTCCAGGAGCGCCTTCGCCATGGCGTCGACCGCGGCATCGAGCTTGTTCGCCGGCACCGCCGCATTGATGATGCGCGCCGCCGCCAGTTCCTTGCCGGTCATCTCGCGCGCCAGCCAGAGATATTCCTTGGCCAGACACGGCGACATGTGCAGCGGCACGAACACCGTGCCGCCGTCGCCCGGCACGGTGCCGAAATCGCTGCGCCCGCCCTGGATGCTCTTGCCCATCGCGAGATGGTGATCGCAAAAGATCGCGTCCTCGCTTGCGATGATGAGATCGCAGGCGAAGGCGAGGCTTGAGCCGAAGCCGATCGCATTGCCGTTGACCTTGGCGATGACAGGCTTCTCGATCTCGATGATCGACTGGTAGGTGCGGTGCATGCCCTGCGTGAGATCCCAGTCGTGTCCGGGCGTGTGGCCGGACGCTTTCGGCGAACCCTTCGGCGGCAGGAAGAAGGCGTCGTCGGTGCCGGTGATGACGACGACACGCACGCCATTGTCGTAGCGCAGCTCTGAAATCGCCGCGCCGATCTCGACATGCGGGCCGGTCAGCGCCTTGCGGTCCTTCGACTGGATCGTGAGCGTTGCGATCTGTCCATCGCGCGTGACCGTGATCGTGTTGAATGCGGGCATGGTTGTTCTCTCCCTGACGTAGCGAGCTTGCAGTGATAGGGGGCGCCAAATAGGCTTGTCAAAAATATGCGCAATAACGCGCGTTACGCGAGGAAACATGCGTCGCTTTATTCTGGTGGCCGTAGTTGTGCTTCTGCTTCCGTCGGCGGTCCTCGCCGACGACAAGGCCGTTGCCGAATTCTACGGCAAGCGCACCGTCACGATCGCGGTCGGGTTCAGTCCCGGCGGCAACTACGATCTCTATGCGCGGCTCGTCTCACGCCACATCGGCAAGCATATCCCGGGCAATCCCAACGTCATCGTGCAGAACATGCCGGGCGCGGGCAGCCGGCGGCTCGCCAACACGCTCGCCAATGTCGGCCCGCATGACGGCACCATGATCGGCCTGCCCAACCAGGGCATCGCCATGGACCAGGCGCTCGGCACCGAAGGCGTGAAATTCGATGCGCGGAAGTTCAACTGGATCGGCAGCCCGGTCGAGGACAACAACGTGTTCTGGGGCTGGCACACCAACCCGGTGAAAACGATCGAGGATGCGAAGCAGCGGGAGTTCGTCGTCGGCGCCACCGGTCCCGGTTCGCCGACGACGTACTACCCGCGCATCATGAACGAGCTCATCGGCACCAAGTTCAAGGTCGTCTCCGGCTATCCCGGCTCGAACGAGCTCGATTTCGCGATCGAGAAGGAAGAGGTCGGCGGCCGTGTCGTGAGCTGGACCTCGCTCAAGATAACCTCCGACTGGATCAAGACCGGCAAGGCGATCGTCATGCTGCAGTTCGGCCTGCGCAAGACCGCCGAGTTGCCGAAGGTTCGGATGCTGCAGGACCTCGCGACCAATCCGAAGCATCGCGAGATCTTCGAATTCCTCTGCCTGGTGCCGGCGATGGGGCGGCCATTCTTCCTGCCGCCCGGCGTCCCGGCGGAGCGGGTTGCCGCCGTCCGTCAGGCGTTTGCCGCGACCATGAAGGATCCCGGCTTTCTCGACGATGCCCGGCGCGCCCGCCTCGACGTCGAGCCGCTGACCGGCGAGGGAATTGCCCAGATCGTTGCCAAGAAATTCAACGCGCCCGAGGATGTACGTGCGGTCGGCAAGAAGGTCATGGAATAGCGGCCGGACTGGCCAAAGCCGCGCGTTTGACCATATAAGGCGGGCAGTCGCAGGCCTAAGGACATGAGCGCGCTCGCCAACCATCCCTTCGTGAAGATGAACGGTCTCGGCAACGAGATCGTGGTGGTCGACATGCGCGCGGAGAAGGCCGCGATCACCGCCGAGGATGCCCGCGCCGCCGCGCAGCCCGCCGGCGCGCCCTATGACCAGATGATGGTGCTGCATGCGCCGCGCCTCGCCGGCACCGAGGCGTTCGTGCGCATCTACAACAATGACGGCTCGGAAGCGGGCGCCTGCGGCAACGGCATGCGCTGCGTCGCCGACATCGTTTTCAAGGAAAGCGGCAAGGCGGCGCTGACCTTCGAGACCAAGGCCGGGCTGATCAACTGCTGGAAGGGCGACGCGCCGCTGATCTCGACCGTCGACATGGGCCCACCGCGCTTTGCCTGGAACGAGATTCCGCTCGCGGAAAAATTCGAAGACACCCGTGCGATCGAATTGCAGATCGGGCCGATCGACAATCCGATCCTGCATTCGCCCTCGGCTGTGAGCATGGGCAATCCGCATGCGGTGTTCTGGGTCGACGACGTCAACGCTTATGACCTCGCCAAGATCGGGCCGCTGTTGGAAAACCATCCGATGTTTCCGGAGCGCGCCAACATCTCGCTCGCGCACATTGTCTCGCGCGAGCGCATCGTCGTGCGCGTCTGGGAGCGCGGCGCCGGGCTGACCAAGGCTTGCGGCTCGGCCGCCTGCGCTGTGGTCGTTGCCGCTGCGCGCCTCAAGCGCGTCAACCGCAAGGCGACCGCGGCCTTGCCGGGCGGCGATCTTCTGATCGACTGGCGCGAACGCGACGACCATGTGCTGATGACCGGGCCGGTGGCCTACGAATACGAAGGCCGGTTCGATCCGAAGCTGTTCTCCGCCCCCACCCAACCCTCCCCCGCAAGCGGGGGAGGGATAGGGAGGGGGTGATGGGCGTCGACGTCGTCACCTTCGGCTGCCGGCTTAACGCTTATGAGTTGGAGATCATCCGCCGCAATGCCGACGCCGCCGGGCTCGGCGACGCCGTGGTCGTCAACACCTGCGCGGTGACTGCCGAGGCGGTGCGGCAGGCGAAGCAGACGATCCGCAAAATCGCGCGAGAGCGGCCGGATGCGCGCATCGTGGTGACCGGTTGCGCGGCGCAGGTCGAGCCGGCTGCGTTCGTCGCGTTGCCGAATGTCGGCCGGGTGATCGGCAACGAGGAGAAGCTCGACGCAAAATCCTGGTACGCGACCCGCGACGTGCTCGACGAACCGGTGTTCGGAATCGGCGCAGATGAGAAGGTTGCGGTCAACGACATCATGTCGGTGAAGGAGACCGCGGCGCATCTCATCGACGGGCTCGAAGGCCGCGCCCGCGCCTTTGTGCAGGTGCAGAACGGCTGCGACCACCGCTGCACCTTCTGCATCATTCCGTATGGCCGCGGCAATTCGCGCTCGGTGCCGATGGGCGAGGTGGTGGCGCAGGTGCGCCGGCTCTGTGACCGCGGCTTCCGCGAGGTGGTGCTGACCGGCGTCGATCTCACCAGCTACGGCGGCAACTTGCCGGGCGCCCCGAAGCTCGGCGCGCTGGTGAAGCAGATCCTCAAGCACGTGCCGGAGCTCGAACGGCTGCGGCTCTCCTCCATCGACTCCGTGGAGGCCGACCGCGACCTGATCGATGCCTTCGCCAATGAGCCGCGGCTGATGCCGCATCTGCACCTGTCGCTGCAGGCCGGCGACGACATGATCCTCAAGCGCATGAAGCGGCGTCATTCGCGCGCCGACGCCATTGCGTTCTGCGGCGAGTTGCGGCGGCTGCGCCCGGACGTCGTGTTCGGCGCCGACATCATCGCCGGCTTCCCGACCGAGACCGAGGCGATGTTTGAGCGCTCGCTCGATCTGGTGGACGAATGCGCGCTGACGCATCTGCATGTGTTCCCGTTCTCGCCGCGCCCGGGCACGCCGGCAGCGAAGATGCCGCTGGTAGCGCGCGCCGTTGCCAAGGATCGCGCCAAGCGCCTCCGTGAGAGGGGCGCGGCGGCGCTCGTGCGTCACCTCGACGGCGAGGTCGGCCAGCGGCGGCGCGTGCTGATGGAGTTGAACGACACCGGCCGCACCGAGCAGTTCACGCCGGTGCATGTGGCGGCAGCGGCGGGTGCGATGGTGGATGTCGCCATCGCCGGCCACGACGGGCGGCAGTTGCTGGCTACTTCGCCGGCCCGATCCGTTTGACCGCGTCGGCATTCTCGACCGAGTCCGCGTCGAACAGCTTGCGGAATGCAGCGCCGGCGAGATAGCGCGCGTCGACATTGAGCCGGTCGGCGATGGTCTTGTATTCCGGTCGCGCCGTCGCGTCCGCGCAGGCCTTCTCCAGCGTGGCCACCACCTCGGGCGGCGTGTTGCCCGGCGCGAACACGCCGCCGGCGGTGAACGATGTCGCGGGGTGGCCGAGCTCCTTCATCGTGGGCACGTTCGGGAGCGCGGCGAGCCGCGTCTCCGACAGCGCGGCGAGGATCGGCAGATTGCTCGCGGCGGCGACCGCCGGGGTCTCGGAGATCGCCATCACCGTGCCGCTGAGCAGCGCCTGCGCCATCGGGCCGGCGCCGGTGAATGGCACGCCGAGGCCGTCGCCGCCGATCGCCTTGAGCACCGCCAGCATGCCGAGGTGCGGCTGGCTGGCGAGCCCGGGATGGCCGTAGACCAGGTTCTCGGATTTCGCCTTGGTGAATTTGACGAACTCAGCGAACGTCTTGAACGGCGCCTTCGGCCCCGCGATCAGCACATAGGGTGCGTAGTAGGTGAGGCAGATGTAGCGGAAGCTGTCCATGCCGTAGGGCAGCTTTTGCAGATGCGGCTGCGCGGTGAGCGGATTGTTGGGCGAGAAAGCGATGGTGTAGCCGTCGGGTGCGGCGCGCGCCACGTCGATCATGCCGAGCGTGCCGGCAGCGCCGCCCTTGTTGATGATGACGACGGTCTGGCCGAGCGCCTTGGACATTTCCTGCTGCAGCGCGCGTGCCATGATGTCGGTGTTGCCGCCGGGCGGGAACGGCACCACCATCGTGATCGGACGCGACGGATAGCTCTGTGCGTTTGCGGCGGCGCTCAACAGCGTCGCGATGACAAGCGCAATCGTTCCGGCCATGGCGTGCATCGACGTCCTCCCTTTGTGCGCATCGTTGGTATGCGGCGTCTTTGACGGAAAGCGTAGCGAAATCCGCCCGCGCCCGCGAGTGGGGCCGCGCCCACCGATGCAAATTCGTCGGCGCTGACGAGCGGCAGCAGCCTGTCTCGATGGCCTGGAAGCGGCTAACCTCCGATCAACAAACAAGGGCAGGGAGGACGTCATGAGGAAATTCGGAACCGCTGTTTTTGCATCATGCGCGCTGTGCTGGCCGTTCGCCGCGCAGGCGACCGATCCAATGCCGCGCGCCAAGCCGGAAGCCGTCGGCATGTCGTCGGATCGGCTGGCGCTGATCCGGCCGCGGATCGACGCCGAGATTGCTCGCGACCAGTTGCCGGGCGGGGTGCTCGCGATCGTGCGGCGCGGCCGGCTCGTGCATTTCGAAGCCTACGGCTTCCTCGACAAGGCGGCGGGTGTGCCGATGCGCACCGACGCGATCTTCAACATCGCGTCGATGACGAAACCCATGGCCGCGGTCGCCGCCCTCCAGCTCTACGAGCAGGGCCGGCTCACGATGAACGATCCGGTCTCGAAATATTTTCCGCAATTCGCCAAACAGCAGGTCGCGGTGCTCGACGCGAAGCAGGAAAACATCGTCGACCGCGTCGCGCCGATGCGTCCGATCACGGTGCAGGATCTGTTCCGGCACACGTCGGGGCTGGTCTATGGCGGCCGCGGGGTGACGCCGGTCCACAAGCTGTTTCCGAGCGGCAGCACGCCGGCCTCGGAGAGCATGACCGGGCCCGAGTTCATCGAACGTCTGGCTTCGGCGCCGCTGCTCTACCAGCCGGGCGCGGTCTGGGACTACGGCTTCGGCCTCGACGTGCTGGGGCTGATCGTCGAGCAGCTCAGCGAGCAATCGCTCGGACGCTATCTGCAGGAGAACGTGTTCAAGCCGCTCGGCATGGCCGACACGCACTTCCTCATTCCACAGGACAAGGTCGCGCGCTACGCCAAGGCGCTGCCGGTCGATCCCGACACCGGCAAGCCGCAGTCACTGCGTTCGTTCACGCAGCCGACCAAGTTCGAATGCGGCGGCGGCTGCACGGTCTCGACCGCCGGCGACTATCTGCGCTTCGCGCTCATGCTGGCGAACAAGGGCACGCTGGCCGACCAGCGCGTGCTCGGCCGCAAGACCGTCGAGTACATGACCGCTAATCATCTCGGCCCCAATGTCGTGAACATGATCGCTGCGACCGGCGATCCGTCGCGTGCGGACTACGGTTTCGGGCTCGGCGTTGCGGTTCGCACCACGCCGGGGATTTCACCCACCATGACGTCGGTCGGCACGTTTGCCTGGCCGGGCGCCAGCGGTACCAACTGGTGGGTCGATCCGCGCGAAGAGCTCACGGTGGTGTGGATGGCGCATTCGCCCGGCAGCATCCGCTGGCGCATGCGGCAGGTGATCAACGCGGTGGTTTATCAGGCGCTGGTCGACTGAGCGGCGGATGCAACTGCGGCGGGAGCCGGCATAACCTATGTTGGTGAGAAGTTCCGTCCACACCTCTACCCATCATTCGGGGTGTTGAGGGGTGGACGGGGGATGGCTCCACATAGCTTGATTGTGGGTGCGGCGTTCGAGCCGGAGACGATCGCATTGCTGGCTCAGTCCTATGAAGCCGCGGTGATGCTCGTCGGCCGGGACCAGCCTTTGGTCGTCCTTGAGACGATCGCCAAGCGGATTCTTGAGGTCGCCGGCCGTGGCGAACGTGATCCTCAGAAGCTGGTGGAATACGCGACCCGAGGCCTCGAACGCTTGCCCGATGGCGGCTAGGCGCTCAATCCGATGGAACCTTCGCTCCAGCCGGCCGTTCTCAGGCGGGTCGGGCGGCTCGCGCTTGGTCTGGTTTTGATGGCCGCATTGCGCAAGGAACCGTCGATGGAAGGCGAAGACCTGCTGCCGCTGCTTCGCAAGCTCCAATCCGTGAGTGATCCGACCGAAGCCGAGCACCGCGCGCTGGCGGCGCTGCGTCCAACCATCAAGGTGCTCGACGCGCAGGAAGACATCGTGCGCGAAGGCGAGCGGCCGAGCATCGTCTGTCTCATTCTCGAAGGCTTTGCCTGCCGCTACGCGACGGTCCCTTCGGGGCGGCGGCAGATCCTGTCGTTCCATATTCCCGGCGACATCCCCGATCTCCAGAGCCTGTTCATCAAGGTGATGGATCACAACCTCGCCGTCCTGGTCCCGACCAAGGTGGCGCTGATCCCGCATGACGCCATGCGCAGCCTCATCGATAGCAATCACCGGATCGCGCACCTGCTATGGCGTGATTCCCTGGTGGATGCCGCGATCTTCCGCAAATGGATCGTGGGCATGGGCCGGCGGGCGGCGTATGCGCGGTTCGCCCATCTCGTCTGCGAGTTTGCGATGCGGATGGACGCCGTCGGTCTCATGAAGGGCAACGTGTGCGCCATGCCGTTCACCCAGGCCGACATCGCGGACGCGCTGGGACTGTCGAACGTCCACGTCAGCCGCGTGCTGGGCCGGTTGCGCAAGCAGGGCTTGTTCACCTGGCAGGACGGCGTTCTGACCATCAAGAATTGGCAGCGGCTTCAGAAAGCCGCGGAATTCGATCCGTCCTATCTTCAGCTCGATTCCGTTGTCGGCTCCGACGGGCTGGGTTCGCGCTAGCAGCGGCACGCCGCGGCGACTTCGCCGGTCGCCCGCTGACGCCGTCCGATGCGTCCTACCATAGCGCAGACGAAGCCCCGCGAGGGCTGCGACGCGTGCGCGCGATACTGCTATGTTGCTCTCAAAACGACGTCAGCAGGGAGGGCCGAACATGCCAAAGCTTCGCTTCTCGCGGCGCGATGTGCTCAAGGGATCGATGGTCGCCGGCGTTTTCTACGCGTCGCCGGTGCGTGCGCAGGCGCCTGCGCCGTCGGCCGTCACGCCGGAACTGATCGCGGCGGCGCGCAAGGAAGGCCGGGTGGCGCTCTACACCGCAGTCGACCTGCCGGTGGCGGAACGGTTCGCAAAAGCCTTCCAGGCCAAATACCCGGGCATCACGGTGCGGGTCGAGCGCACCGGCGCCGAGCGGCTGTTTCAGCGCATTGGGCAGGAGGTCAAGAGCGGCATCCACGCGGTCGACGTCGTCAACAGCTCGGACGCCGCACACTCGATCACCTGGAAGCGCGCCGGCTTGCTTGCATCCTACGTGCCGGAGGACGTGGCGAAGTACTTCCCGGCCGAGCATCGCGACCCCGACGGCACTTTTTTCAGCTTCCGCACCACGCTGTCGGTCATCGGCTACAACAGCAAGCTCGTGAAAGCGGAGGACGCGCCCAAGAGTCTCGCCGATCTGCTCGATCCCAAATGGGCGGGAAAGATGGTCAAGTCGCATCCCGCCTATAGCGGCTCGACCATGACCGCGACCTTCCAGATCGCGCGCGACCTCGGCTGGGACTATTTCGCCAGGCTCGCGAAGCAGAAGATCATGCAGGTGCAGTCGGGCAACGATCCGCCGAAGAAGCTCCAGCTCGGCGAGCGCGCGGTCATGGCCGACGGCAACGAGTACACGGCGATCCAGCTCCGCGAGGAGGGCCATCCGGTCGAGGTGGTCTATGCCACCGAGGGCACGCCCTTCATCATCGGCCCATCCTCGGCGTTCAAGAGCGCGCCGAATCCCAGTGCGGCGCGGCTCATGCTGAACTACATGGGCAGCGTGGAGGCGCAGCAGCTCATCGTTGACGTCGGTGGCCTGCGCTCAGTACATGCGAACATCAAGGAGCCGCCGGGCCGTACGCCGTTGAGCAAGATCAAGCTGATGAAGGACGATCCGGCGGCGGTCGAAGCGCAGAGCGAAGACATCAAGGCGCGCTATACAAAGCTGTTCGGGGTGTAGACCGGCGCGCCGAACTCGGTGAAAGCGATTTGTGCTACAACGACTCAAACACACGCGAGAAGCACATGACGAGCGACAACAGTCACCTCATCACCACCATCGAGGGCTTGGAGAAGATTTACGGCGACGTCTATCCGCCCGCCAAGGCGAAGGAGACCGACCGCATCACCCCGGCCTATCGCAAGCTGATCGAGGCGGCGCCGTTCTTCGCACTGGCCTCGAACGGGCCGGGCGGGCTCGATTGCTCGCCGCGCGGCGATCCCGCCGGTTTCGTGCGTGTCGCCGACGAGAAGACGCTCCTGATCCCCGACCGGCGCGGCAACAACCGCATCGATACGCTGCGCAACCTCGTGCACGATCCGCGCGTCGCGCTGCTGTTCCTGATCCCCGGATGCAGCGAGACCATCCGCGTGATGGGTCGCGCCTCGATCTCGGCCGATCCGGCGCTGGCGCAGCAATTCGTCATGGAAGGCAAGGCGCCGCGCACGGTGCTGGTGGTCGCGGTCGACGCAGTCTTCTACCAGTGCGCCAAGGCGATCGTGCGCTCGAAGCTGTGGGATGCGTCGCGCCATGTCGACCGCAAGACCCTGCCGACCGCGGGTGTGATCCTCGCCGAGCTCACCAGCGGCGCGCTCGGCGGCCCGGAGCACGACCGCACCGCGCCCGACCGGCTCAAGGCGACGATCTACTGAGAACGAAAAAGAAAGAAAAAGGCGCGGCCGTGCCGGGGGAGCACGATCCGCGCCAGTTGGAAAGCGGGCTATGCAGGGGGTGAGGAGTTGGCCCGCTTTCGGGAGAAGTGAGTTTGTGGAATGCCCACGAGACCCCGCGTCGTGGAGCGTTGTGTCCGATGCCCACGTCAGACGGACAGGCTCTGAGTTTTTGCAGCGGCGCGCGAATAGCGGCGCCAGCGCTTAAAATCGGCCAACAAAATCAGATGATTAGGCGCCAAGCTGAAGCTCGGCAGGGTCGCGGCGTGGAGCGAAATGCTCAGTCCACCAAGGTAAAGACTTCGCCCTGCCAGCCGCAGGCATAGAGCCGCTCCTGCATGTGCAGCGGCGCCGGCGCCATGGCACGCACCGGCTCCTTGTTCTTGTAGAGCGGCACCACGACGTCGCGCGCATGCAGATGCATCACCGGCCCGCCCGTGCGCGGCGCGGTGCCGTAGATGGTGTCGCCGATGATCGGCCAGCCCATGGCGGCGCAGTGCACGCGCAGTTGATGGGTGCGGCCGGTGAGCGGCTCGAGGGCGAGCCAGGTGATGGCCTTGCCGCTCTCGTCCGCGCGGCCCATCACTTTCCACGTCGTCACCGAAGGTTGACCCTCGGGGTCGACTTTCATCCACCAGCCGCGCGTATCGTCGCGGCGGCCGAGCGGCAGATCGATGCGGCCTTCGTCTTCGGCGGGGCCGCCTTCGACCACCGCCCAATAGGTCTTGCCGACCTTGCCGTCCTTGAACAGCTTGCCGAGCGTCGCGAGCGCCTTGCGATGGCGGCCGAGCACCAGGCAGCCCGAGGTGTCGCGGTCGAGCCGGTGCGCCAGTGCCGGCGCGCGCGGCAGCCCGAAGCGCAGCGCGCCGAAGTAGTCCTCCAGGCTTTCGCCGCCTTTCGGCCCTTTGTGCACGGCATAGCCGGTGGGCTTGTCGATGATGAGCATCAGCCCGTCGCGATAAATAAGGCGAGCGACTATCTCTTCCGGGGTCATGATGGAACCGCTATCACAGTCACTAATGTGGCGGTTCAGAAGTCCGCACAATTCTCGCGGCGAGTCCGACTTGCGGACTTTTGAACCAAAGCCACATTAGATCATAGACTCGCTAGCGTCCTTCGATTCCGAAGTTCGCTTAGGAGGTTGCTGCGAAATCGGGCGAACTTCGGAATCGGGACGCTAGTATGAATGACAGCACACCCAAACAGAGCTGGTGGCAACGCCTCGCCGGCGGCCTCAAGCGCACGTCGACCGCCATCGGCACGGCCATTTCCGACCTGGTGACGCGCGGGCCGCTCACGCCCGAGCGCATCGAGGAGATCGAGGAAACGCTGATCCGCGCCGACCTCGGCGTCGACGTCGCTGCGCGCATCGCGACCGTGATGGGCGAGGGCCGCTACCAGAACCTCAAGGAAGTGCAGGAAATCCTCGCCGCCGAGATCGAGAAGATCATGGCGCCGGTGGCGCGGCCGCTGACGGTCGGCGACGGCAAGCCGTTCGTGATCGTGGTGGTCGGCGTCAACGGCTCCGGCAAGACCACGACCATCGGCAAGCTCGCGGCGAAGCTCCATGCCGAAGGGAAGAGCGTGATGCTCTGCGCCGCCGATACGTTCCGGGCGGCGGCGATCGATCAGCTCAAGATCTGGGCCGGACGCTCGGGCGCCTCCGTATTGGCGCGCGAGCCCGGCGCCGACGCCGCGGGCCTCGCCTATGACGCGCTCGCGGAAGCGAAAGGCGAGGAGATCGACGTGCTGCTGGTCGACACCGCCGGGCGCCTGCAGAACAAGGCGGTGCTGATGGACGAGCTCGAAAAGATGGTGCGGGTGATCAAGAAGCTCGACCCGTCGGCGCCGCATGCGGTGCTGCTCGTGCTCGACGCCACCGTCGGACAGAACGCGCTGTCGCAGGTCGAGGAATTCCGCAAGACCGCGGGCGTCACCGGCCTGGTGATGACGAAACTCGACGGCACCGCGCGCGGCGGAATTCTGGTCGCCATCGCGGCCAAGCATAAGCTGCCGGTGCATTTCATCGGCGTCGGCGAAGGCATCGACGATCTCGCGCCGTTCGCGGCCAGGGATTTCGCCAAGGCCATCGCGGGAGTGGACGGATGAACCGTTCGCGTGCCGGAATGACATTGAGCACGATCTGGATTACACACATCGCCCATGACCACAGATGCACCAACGAAGCCCCAGCTTAGCCCCGGCCTGAAGCTCCTGCTCGATCTCGGGCCGCTGCTCCTGTTCTTCTTCGCCAATTCGCGGCCGGAATTGTTCGCGCCGCTGCTCAGGCCGTTTCTGGCGGAGCCGCTGATCACCGGCGAGCATGCCGGCATCTTCGTCGCGACCGCCGTGTTCATCCCGGCGATCCTCGTGGCGCTGGCGATTTCCTATGCGCTGACACGGCACATCGCGGTGATGCCGGTGGTCACCGCGGTGATCGTGGTGGTGTTCGGCGGGCTGACGCTGGCGCTCCAGAACGAGACCTTCATCAAGCTCAAGCCGACGCTGGTCTATCTCTTGTTCGCCGTGACGCTGCTCGGCGGGCTCGCCTTCAAGAAGCCGCTGCTCGGCATGGTGTTCGATTCCGTCTTCAACCTCACCGACGAGGGCTGGCACAAGCTGACGCTGCGCTGGGGCCTGTTCTTCCTGGTGATGGCGGTGCTCAACGAGATCGTCTGGCGCAATTTCTCGACCGACGCCTGGGTCAATTTCAAGGTGTTCGGCTTTCTGCCGCTGACAATGATTTTCGCGGCGGCGCAATTTCCGCTGTTGCAGAAGTACACGGTGACGGAGACGAGCGAGAAATAATTAGAGGTGGCGCGTCTCGGCCGGCGCGTTCCACCAGTTATCGTTCCGGCCGTCCATGTATTTGATCGGCGCGGCGACCAGCTCGGCGGGATCGACGTCGTCGAGGCACGCAACGCTGATTGAGACGAAGTCGCCGCCGATCTGTTCGATGTGGCCCCAGCCGAACGGCGTGACGGCGCAATCGCAATGCGCGCGCGTGACGAACTTGTCGGTCGGGAAGGCGTAGCCGGTCTCTTGCTGGCCTGCCAACAGGCGGAACGCATCGGGCTTGATGCCGACGCCCCACCAGCGCAGCTTCCAGCAATAGGTGCAGTTGCACTTGCTGGTGCCCTCGGACAAGTCGATGTCCGCCTCAAAGCGGATTTTCCCGCACTTGCAGCTCCCACGATAGGTTTTCTTCATCACGCCCTCCGTCCATTGAAATTCAGCCGACGCAAGCCAATCAAATTGTCAGGAGGAAGGCGTTGCGGATAGCGCCTTCTCGATCTGCGGCCTGACGCCGTCTCCGCATGCCGTGTCCTCTCCCCGTTTTGATGATGGGGAGAGGGCACGAGCACGGCGACGGCCAGCGGTGAGCACGGACCGGGCCATCGCTTAGAAGATGAAGTCGCTCGCCGTCAGCTGGTTGCTGAGCACGTCAACCAGCCAGACGTAGTCGCCGCCACCAAGATCGATCGCCGAATCTCCGTTGGCTCCGTTGGTGGTGTGGGCAAGAACGTCCTGCAGGCTTTGGAAATTGAAGGTGGCATTGCGCAGGTCGATCTTGTCGTCGACTCCTCCTGCGGCAAAATCGTAGATGACATCGGCGCCGCTGCCGGCACTGAAGACGAACGTGTCGTTGCCGGCTCCGCCCTCCATCAGGTCGTAGCCGGAGCCGCCGTCGACTATGTCGTTGCCGGCTCCCCCCATTAGCGTGTCACTGCCGGATGAGCCGAGGAGCGTGTCGTTGCCTTCGCCGGCATAGAGATGGTCGTCGCCGTCCGAACCCTGGAGTTCGTCGTCGCCGGTGTCGCCGAACAGCGTGTCGTTGCCATCGTTGCCGGTGAGGTGATCGTTATTCGCTCCGCCCTCCATCCGGTCTCTGCCGTTGCCTCCGTAGAGGTGGTCTTCTCCGGCGCCGCCGTAGAGGTAGTCGTTGTCCGCGTCACCGTAGAGGGTGTCGTTGCCGTACTCTCCGTAGATCTCGTCGACACCGGCTCCGCCGTACAGCGTGTCGTCGCTCGCCACAGCGGTCAGTGCGTTGGATGTGCTGGTAGGCTGACTATTGCTGTCGCCATACAGCAGATCATTTCCATCTCCGCCGTTGAGCGTGTCGTTGCCGGCATCGCCCCAGAGCGTGTCGTTGCCGGTGCCGCCGGTCAGCCCATCGCCGTCTCCGCCGCCGTGGAGGTTGTCGTTGCCGGCGCCGCCGTCCAGGAGGTCGGAGCCACCGTAACCCCACAAGTTGTCGTTGCCGTCCTCACCCCAGAGGATGTCGGTGCTGTTGTCACGACCGCCGCTCAACACGTCGTTGCCGGCGCCGCCGAACAGAACGTCTTGGTCGTTGTCGCCGTCCAGCCAGTCATCGCCATTCTCGCCGTACAGGTAGTCGGTGCCGGTGCCGCCGAAGATGCCGTCATTACCCTCGCCTCCATAGAGGTCGTCCCAGTCCGCGTCACCGTAGATGCTGTCGTTGTTGTCGCCACCGTAGATGGCGTCGTCGCCGGCCCCGCCGTAGAGCTCGTCGTTGCCGGCGTCGCCGCCGATCACGTCGTTGCCGCTCTCGCCGTAGATCAGGTCGTCACCGGCCTCTCCGAGGGCATAGTCGTCGCCGGAGTACCCGTAGATGACATCGTTGCCGTCCTCACCATAGAGGTGGTCGTGCCCGCTGCCTCCGTTGAGGTAGTCGTTGCCGATTCCGCCGAAGAGATAGTCGTCGTCGGTCTCTCCCCACAGGTTGTCGTTGCCGTCGTCGCCGTAGAGCTGATCGACGCCGCTGCCACCTTGCAGGTCGTCATTGCCGGTGCCGCCATAGAGCCTGTCGCGGCCGGATGCGCCGAGGAGCCGATCATTGCCGGTGTCGCCGTAGAGGTCGTCGTACCCTTCGCCGCCGTAGAGGATGTCGTTGCCGTCGCCGCCGTGGAGGTCGTCATGGTCGGCGCCACCGTCGAGGTAGTCGTTGCCGGTGCCGCCAGTGAGCGCGTCGTTGCCTGAGCCACCGTAGAGGTCGTCGTTGCCGGCGCCGCCGTCGAGCTGGTCATCGCCCTCGTCGCCGTCGAGATGGTCGTTGCCATCCTCTCCGTACAGGCGGTCTCGGTCGTAGCCGCCGTTGAGATAGTCGTTGCCGCCGCCACCGTAGAGGTAGTCGTCGCCGGCGTAGCCGTTGATCGTGTCGTTGCCAATATAGCCGTAGATATCGCTGTTGAAGTTGTCACCCCTCGATGTGCCATCGTCTGTAGGTGTCGTCGCTGTTGGTCAGATCGATCACCCTGCCGATGCGCACGGTGATCACGGGGGGCATGGAAGGCATTGTGCTCTCCTGGTCGTCGGTTCGTGGTGGCGGCTGCGCTGGTGAACGGCCGAGGCCTTCTCACCAGTCGCGCCGGCGACACGTCGTGGCGCGGCGCCATCTCTGTGCGGATTGCCCGCCAGCGTCTGTTACCGGCGGAACAAAGTCATCGCGGCAGCCGTCATCGTCGCGCACATGCCGAATGGGCGAGCGCGTTGCGTAGCTTTCCGTCCTCAAAGAATTTTGTCCTGCTTGTTCCCTGGGAAACATTGCGCGCGCGACGCGCCCAGTAGCGTCGCGACCTCTGGCCGCTCACACCCCGGTCAGGCGGCCTTCTCATCCCGAGGAGGATCGTGACCCAGGGTCGTGAGTTTCAAGGGAGCAGGTTGATGGGTACGCCAATCGAGATTACCGGAACCAACGGGAACGACATCCTTGCCGTCTCGCAATCCGGCAGCCACGCGCTCTACGGCCTGGCAGGCAACGACAAGCTCTTCGGCGGCGCCTCCCATGATTACCTGTTCGGCGGCTCGGGCGATGATCGCCTGGATGGGGGCGCCGACGACGATTGGCTGAGCGGCGGCGACGGTGCCGACAAGCTCATCGGTGGTGCCGGCAGCGACACCGCCAGCTACTTCTGGTCGTCGTCCGGCGTCAAGGTCAGCCTCACCACCGGCCGCGGATCGGGCGGCGAGGCCGCGGGCGACACCTTGACCGGCATCGAGAACCTCGCCGGCAGCAACTTCGACGACACGCTCTCCGGCGATGGCGCCGACAACTCTCTGTCCGGCGAAGCAGGCAACGACTCACTTTATGGCGGGGCTGGCGACGACTGGCTCATCGGGGGTGAGGGCGCGGATCTGCTCGATGGCGGTTCCGGATTGGATACCGTCGAATATTTGGATTCGGTTGCTGGGATCTCCGTCGATCTCAAGACCGGTCTTGGATCGGGCGGGGATGCTCAAGGAGACCAGTTCAAGAGCATCGAGAATGTCATCGGGTCCTGGCATGACGACACGATCATTGGCAATGCTGCCGCAAATTTTCTCGACGGGTCTTCCGGCGCCGACATCCTGTTCGGGGCCGGAGGCGTCGATACGCTCGATGGCGGCTTCGGCGACGATACGCTCGAAGGCGGGGCGGATGCCGATGTGATCTTCGGGTCGTCCGGTGTCGATACGGCAAGCTACGCGACGTCCAACGCCGGCGTCGAGGTGAATCTGACGACCGGACTTGTCGCGGGCGGTCACGCCCAGGGCGACATGCTGAGCAGCATCGAGAACCTCACCGGCAGCGGCTTCGGCGACCGGCTCACCGGTGCACACAACGACAACGTCATCCAGGGCGGTGATGGCAACGACACGATCCGCGGCGGCGCCGGCGTCGACCAGGTCTGGGGCGGGACCGGCGACGACCACTTCGTGTTTAACCAGATTGACCAAATCACCTCGACCACGAACTTCGAAGTCATTTTCGATTTTGCGGCCGGGGGCACCGAAGACGCAATCGACCTCGTGAATTCGGGAACGGGCTTTACGTCGCTTGCCGACGTGCTCGCGCATTCGCTTCAGTGGGGACAAGGAACCATCATGGATCTCGGCCCCTCAGGTGTGGTTTTTCTTGATGGCGTGAGAATGGCAGACCTGACGGCGAGCGACTTCTTCTTCGTGTGAGCAGCCGCAACGACATGCGCCGCCGGATCGCTGGATCCGGCGGCTCTTTTTTCGGGGGGCGAGCGGACACCACCGTGATCATCAACGGCGCGCTGCCGGTCCCGGAACGTCACTCACAGAGCCTTCTCGGCGGTCGCAAGATTTTCGTGCCCGCTTGTTCCCTGGGAAACATTGCGCGCGCGGCGCGCCCGGTAGCGTCGCGATCACTGGCCGCTCACGCCCCGGTCAGGCGACTCCCTCATCCCGAGGGAGACCGTGACCCAGGGTCGTGAGTTTCAAAGGGAGCAGACCATGCCTTACATACGACGCATCACCGGGACCGACGACAACGACATCATCACCGTGGTCGAGCCCGGTAGACACCATATCTACGGTCTCGCGGGTGACGACATGCTGACCGGCGGCGCCGACGGCGACACACTGGACGGCGGCGACGGTAACGACGTCCTCGATGGCGGCGCCGGCGACGACAGACTGAATGGCGGCGCCGGTGCCGATACGCTGATCG
The DNA here is from genome assembly GCA_963785745.1 of uncultured Alphaproteobacteria bacterium. GTDB lineage: Bacteria > Pseudomonadota > Alphaproteobacteria > Rhizobiales > Xanthobacteraceae > VAZQ01. The sequence goes on along the minus strand of CAWAWR010000017.1, from coordinate 90,450 downwards.
GCGGAGCCGGAGCCGACACCGCGCAGTACTCCGGTTCGTCTTCCGGCGTGAAAGTCAGTCTCGTCAGCGGGCTCGGATCGGGCGGCGATGCCGAAGGCGATACCTTGTCCGGCATCGAGAACCTGATCGGCAGCGACTTTGCCGACAAGCTCACCGGCGACGGCGTTGCCAATGACTTGTTCGGCGGCGACGGAAATGATTCCCTCTACGGTGGCGGTGGCGACGACCGGCTGAGTGGGGATGAAGGCGCCGACCTTCTCGATGGCGGTGCCGGAATCGATACCGCCGACTACTCCAGGTCCTTCACGGCAATCTCGATTGACCTCACCACCGGTACCGTCAAGGGCGGCGACGCTCAGGGCGACAGGTTCAAGAGCATCGAAAACGTTACCGGATCCTGGGGCGACGACACGATTGTCGGCGACGCTGGGGCTAACGTCCTGAACGGGATGTTCGGCAACGACCTGCTGTTTGGCGGAGACGGCGACGATACCCTCGACGGTTCGTTCGACAACGATACGCTGGAAGGCGGAGCGGGTGCCGACACGATCATGGGCTCGTTCGGTATCGACACGGCAAGCTACGCATCGTCCAACGGTGGCGTTTTCGTGAACCTCATGACCGGCGTCGCGGGCGGCGGTCATGCCCGGGGCGATGTCCTGAGCGGTATCGAGAACCTCACCGGCAGCGCCTTCAACGACATGCTGGGCGGTTCGAACGGCGACAACGTCATCCACGGCGGTAACGGCCACGATACCATCCGCGCCGGCGCCGGCGTGGATCAGGTCTGGGGCGGAGACGGAGATGACCTCTTCGTGTTCAACCAGCTCGATCAGCCGGTCAATGTCGCAGGAACCAACTTCGAGTGGATCGGCGATTTCACCGCCGGCGGATCTGTCGACGAAATCAACCTGGTCAATGCCGGCACCGGCTATACGCGGCTCAGCGATGTGCTCGCGCATTCGATGGAGGTGCAGATCGATTCCAAGATCGGCACCCTGATTGATCTCGGACCCTCCGGCCAGGTGTATCTCGCCGACGTTCGGATGGCGGACTTGACGAGCAGTGATTTCATCTTCGTCTGAGCCGTCGCAAAGACAATAACGATGCAAGGGCCGCCGGTGAAATCCGGCGGCCTCGATCAAAGTCCGTTCCTCGATCCCGGCATCGTTACTGTCGGTGACGCGCCATCCATGTCGCCTCGGCATAACGAATCCGAACAAACATGCATTGGACGCGAGCAGCCCCGCACGGCATGGGAGGCGCTCGCAACGGTTTTGTGACGTCGGCGAGTATTGCTCTCATCCCTGGAGATCGGCGCCTTGGAGACAAGGCGCGAGCAAGCACATGGAACGGCGAGCGATCGTTGAGTTGCTCGGTAGGTCGGCCCTCTTCGGAGCCCTGGCCGAGGTCGACCGCGCGGCGATCGCCGGCCGGATGCGGCGTGTTCAATTCGGGCCGGATCAGATGGTCTTCTCCCGCGGAGATCCCGCCCGCGAAATATATCTCGTGTTGGAAGGCCGCATCCGTCTCTCCATCCTCTCGAGCGATGGCCGTGAGCTGTCGCTCGATCACGCGGGCCCTGGCGATGTCTTCGGTGAGATAGCCACCATGGATGGCGGCCAACGATCGGCCGGCGCTACGGCGATCTCGCGTGTCGAGGCCATGGTACTTCCGCGGGGGGTCCTTCAGGAGCTCATCGAGAGCAACCCGCAAGTCTCGAACGCAGCGATCCGTTTTTTGTGCCAGCGCCTGCGTGAAACCAACCAGACGCTGGAAGGCATCGCGCTGCATCGCATTGAGGTGCGTCTGGCCCGCCTGATGCTGTCGGCGTTGCGCCAGCAGTCGCCGTCGGCGGAAGGCGAGAACGTACCGCTCGACCTCGGCATGTCGCAAGGCGAACTGGCGCTGCTGATCGGGGCGAGCCGGCCCAAGGTCAACATCGCCCTCACCGCGCTCGAGGACATGGGCGCCATCACCCGCAGCGGCTCGACATTGCTGTGCGACACCGCGGCTCTGGAAGACATCGCCGAACCAGAGTGACGGGCGGCGCGGTTACTCGCCGTTCGCGCCTTGGCGCGCCTTGTCGATCTGCGGCTTCAGCGTCGTCTCCAGGTTCCGTTCCGTGATCTCGCCGATCAGCTTGTAGGCGATCTTGCCGTCGCGGCCGACCACGAAGGTTTCCGGCACACCGTAGACGCCCCATTCGATCGACGCGCGGCGATTGGGGTCGACGCCGACCGCGACGAACGGATTGCCGTGACGTCCGAGGAAGCGGCGCGCGTTGTCGGGTTGGTCGGCCTGGTTGATGCCGACCACGCGGATGCGCTTGTCGGCGGCGAGCTTGAGCAGCAGCGGCGCTTCGGTATGGCAGGGGATGCACCACGACGCCCACACATTGACGATGCTCACCGCGCCGGTGAAGTCCGCAGGATCGAGGCCCGGGACCGGCTTGCCGTCGCGTTCGAGGCCAGGGATCGGCGCCAGCACGGTCTGCGGCACCGGCCGCCCGATCAGCGCCGACGGCACGCGGGAAATATCGCCGGCGCCGAGGCGGAGCAGGAACAGGAGCGCGAGCCCCAGAAAGATCGCGAGCGGCACATAGGCGAAGAGCTTGCGCCGGCGCGCGGTGGCGGCGTCCGGCGTCTCGGTCGTGGTCATGTCGTGGCTTCGCCCGGACGTCCAGAGCGCCGCGTCACGCCGCGCGCTTCGAGATCGGCGAGCGCGCGCGCCTGCCGCCGGTGATCGATCACCACCCATGCGACCATCGCCGTGACGATCAGCGCCGCCGCGCCGTACGCACCAACGATGAAAGCGGCGTAGGGACCAAGGTTCATGTTCAGTGTCCAGCCGCTTCCGCTTGCAGCATCAGCATGGTGCGCACCCGCCGCCGCATGATCTCGTTGCGCATGGCGGCGAGATGCAAGGTCAGGAACAAGAGCAGGAACGCAAGCGCCATGACCAAGAGCGGTGTCAGCAGGCTCGGGTGAATGGTCGGCCCGCCGAGCCGCAGCACCGCCGCCGGCTGATGCAGCGTCGACCACCAGTCGACGGAGAACTTGATGATCGGCAGGTTGATGGCGCCGACCAGCGTCAGCACCGCCGCCGCGCGCGCAGCGCGGGAGGGATCTTCCACCGTGCGCCAGAGCGCCAGCACGCCGAGATACATCAGGAACAGCACCAGCACCGACGTCAGTCGTCCGTCCCAGACCCAGTAGGCGCCCCACATCGGGCGGCCCCACAGCATGCCGGTGATCAGGCACATCGCGGTGAAGGCGGCGCCGAGCGGCGCGGCGGCGCGGGCGGCGACGTCGGCGAGCGGATGGCGCCACACCAGCGTGCCGAGCGCAGCGATGCTCATCACCGTCCAGCAGCCCATGGCGAGCCAAGCGGACGGCACATGCACGAACATGATCTTTACCGCCGCGCCGTGCTGGTAGTCGTCGGGGGCGCCTATTGCGAGGCTGATGCCGATCGCGAAGGCAATCAGCGTCGCGGCGCCGAGCCACGGCAGGATACGCGCGGAAAGCGCCAGGAAGCGCGTCGGGTTGGCCAGGTCGATCAGCGGCATGGGCTACTCATCTGCATGGGCAATATGGCGCATTCTTAGCATCATTCCAGTCCATGCCGCAGCGCCGCGGCGGCGGCAAAGGGGCCGATCACCGCGCTCATGAGGGTGAGCGCGCACAGGATCGTGAACGGTACGCCAAACGGAACCGGCCCGACGATCGCCGTGTTCGAGGCGGCGACGCCGAAGATCAGCACCGGAACCGTCAGCGGCAGCACCAGCACCGCGATCAGCAATCCGCCGCGCCGCAGCGCGACCGTGAGCGCGGCACCGATCAGGCCGATGAAGGTCAGCGCCGGCGTTCCCGCCAGCAGCGTCAGCGCCACGGCGCCGGTCGCGGCGGGATCGAGATTGAGCAGGAATCCGAGCAACGGCGCCGCGATCACCAGCGGCAGGCCGGTGGTCAGCCAATGCGCGATCGCTTTTGCAGCGAGCGCGAGCTCGAGCGGCGCGCGCGCCGTCAGGATCAGGTCGAGCGAGCCGTCCTCGTAGTCCGAAGCGATGAGCCGGTCGAGCGCGAGCAGGCTTGCCAGCAGCGCACCGAGCCAAAGGATCGCCGGACCGATGCGGGCGAGCAGCGCAAGGTCGGGACCGATCGCGAACGGCATCAGTGTCACGACCAAAAGGAAGAACAGCACGCCGATCAGCGCGCCGCCGCCGAGCCGCACCGACAGCCGGATATCGCGCACGAGGATGGCGGCGAGCGGAGTCATCGCACGCCTCCCAAACGCAGTTCCTTGGCGTTGTCCAATCCGATCGGTCCGTGCGTGGCGGCGAGGATCATGCCGCCATGCGACAGATGATTGCGCATGAGACCGGCGAGCATCGCCTGCGCCGCGGCGTCGAGCGCGGAGGTCGGCTCGTCCAGCAGCCAAAGGGGGCGTTCCACTGCAATGAGTTGCGCGATCGACAACCGCCGCCGCTGACCGGCCGAGAGATAGGCGGCCGGCAGGCTGGCGATGCCGCCCAGTCCGACGGCGTCGAGCGCGCCGGCCGTCGCGCCGCCGTCGAGATAGCGCGCCCAGAAATCGAGGTTCTCGGCGACCGTGAGCGACGGCTTGAGCGCGTCCTGGTGGCCCAGATAGTGGGCCTGCTCGGCGAGCGATGCGTCGGGGTCGCCGTCTTCGAGCTCCAGCCGTCCGGCTGACGCCCGGACCAGGCCGGCCACCAGCCGCAGCAGCGAGGATTTACCGGCGCCGTTCGGCCCGCTGACCAGGAGGGCCTCGCCTGCGCCCACCGCAAAGCTCAGGCCGGAAAACACCCCCCGGCCGCCGCGGATGCAGGCCAGCTCCGAGGCCAGGAGTCGCGTCGGGCGCCGGTTCGGCCGCCGATTCGGGCTCATCAGGGCCTCTTGCCGCCCGTGGCGCCCGGCCGGACGCCGTTCGGGCTAGGCCGGAAGGCCCGAAAAGCGGCCTCCGGGTACCTTGGAATTCCGGGCATTTCCATCGCATCTTGTTGGGGAGAATCGATTTTCTGGAACAGCACGAGAAAAGCCCTTATAAGCCCGTCCATTCGGGTGTGCGAACCGTGAACGCCCGGATGTCGCGACCGGCGACAAGGGGCGCCCCGGTAGCAAATTACCTCAAAGCCCTGCCTCGGCATCCGGTGGGATGGGAATTGGCCCTCATGACGTCACTCGACAGTTTCCGGTGCTGCAAGCCGCTCAAAGTCGGCAGCAAGACCTACGCCATTTATAGCCTCGTCGCCGCGGAGAAGAACGGGCTCAAGGGAATTTCCCGACTGCCGTTCTCGATGAAGGTGTTGTTGGAGAATCTGCTGCGCAACGAGGACGGACGCACCGTCACCAAGCAGGACCTGCAAGCGTTTGCGCAGTGGCTGAAGACCAAGACCTCCGACCGTGAGGTTCCGTTCCGTCCGGCGCGCGTGCTGATGCAGGACTTCACCGGCATTCCGGCCGTGGTTGACCTCGCCGCCATGCGCGACGCGATGAAGAACCTCGGCGGCGATCCCAAGAAGATCAATCCGCTGGTGCCGGTCGACCTCATCATCGACCATTCGGTGGCGGTGAATCATTTCGGAACGGCGGCCGCGTTCAAGCAGAACGTCGAGGACGAGTACAGGCAGAACCAGGAACGCTACGGGTTCCTGAAGTGGTCGCAGAAGTCGTTCGATAACTTCCGCGTGGTGCCGCCCGGCACCGGCATCTGCCACCAGGTCAATCTCGAATACCTGTCGCAGACGGTCTGGACCAGGAAGGACAAGGTCAAGATCGACGGCAAGGTGGTGACGATGGACATCGCCTATCCCGACACGCTGGTGGGGACCGACTCCCACACCACCATGGTCAACGGGCTTTCGGTGCTGGGTTGGGGCGTCGGCGGCATCGAGGCGGAGGCCGCGATGCTCGGGCAGCCCTATTCGATGCTGCTGCCCGAGGTGATCGGCCTCAAACTCACCGGCAAGCTCAAGGAAGGCGTCACCGCGACCGACCTCGTGCTCACCGTTACGCAGATGCTGCGCAAGCGCGGCGTGGTCGGCAAGTTCGTCGAGTTCTTCGGTCCGGGCCTCGCCACCATGGGGATCACCGATCGCGCGACGCTCGGCAACATGTCGCCGGAATACGGCGCCACCTGCGGCTTCAGCCCGATCGACGACGAGACGATCGCCTATCTGCGCGACACCGGCCGTTCGGCCGAGCGGGTTGCGCTGGTCGCCGCCTATGCGAAGGCGCAGGGCCTGTACCGCACCAAGACGACGCCCGATCCGATCTTCACCGACATCCTCAAGCTCGAGCTGTCGCAGGTCGAGCCGTCGCTTGCCGGCCCGAAGCGTCCGCAGGATCGCGTCGCGCTCAAGGACGTGAAATCGAGCTTCACCATGGCGATGGAGAAGGAGTTCAACAAAGGCTCCGACGGCGGCGGCAAAGAGGTTTTCGCGCTGCATCCGTCGATCGCCACCGCGCCGCTCGACAAGAACTTCGCCAAGGCCGGGCCCGGCGGCCGGCGTCACACGGTCGAAGGCCGCGACCACGACCTCGGCCACGGCGACGTGGTGATCGCCGCGATCACCTCATGCACCAATACGTCCAATCCGAGCGTGATGATCGGCGCCGGCCTGCTCGCCCGCAAAGCCGTGGCGAAGGGCCTCACGGTCAAGCCGTGGGTGAAGACCTCGCTGGCGCCCGGCTCGCAAGTGGTGGCCGAGTATCTGGACAAGTCGGGGCTCCAAAAGGACCTCGACAAGCTGGGCTACAATCTCATCGGCTTCGGCTGCACCACCTGCATCGGCAATTCGGGGCCGCTCGCTCCGGAGATTTCAAAGACCATCAACGACAAGGATCTGGTCGCGGCGGCGGTGCTCTCGGGCAACCGCAACTTCGAAGGCCGCATCAATGCCGACGTGCGCGCCAACTACCTGGCGTCGCCGCCGCTGGTCGTCGCCTATGCGCTTGCCGGTTCGATGTATTCGGACGTCGCGCGGCAGCCGCTCGGCGTCGACAAGAAGGGCAAGAAGGTCTTCCTCAAGGACATCTGGCCGTCGAACCGCGAGATCGCCTCGGTCACGCGCAAGACCATCAATAAGCAGATGTTCACGAAGAAATATGCCGACGTGTTCAAGGGCGACTCGCTCTGGCGCAAGATCAGCGTCAAGGGCGGCCTCGCCTATGCGTGGGACAAGAAGTCGACCTATGTGCAGAACCCGCCGTACTTCGTCGGCATGGGCCGCAATCCCACGCCGCCCGCCGACATCGTCGATGCACGGGTGCTGGCGCTTCTGCTCGACTCCATCACCACCGACCACATCTCGCCGGCGGGCTCGATCAAGATCGATTCTCCGGCCGGCAAGTATCTGATCGACCACAAGGTGAAGCCGGCCGACTTCAACCAGTACGGCACGCGCCGCGGCAATCACGAGGTGATGATGCGCGGCACCTTCGCCAACATCCGGCTCAAGAACCAGATGGTGCCGGGCGTCGAAGGCGGCGTGACGATCCATTATCCGTCCAAGCAGCGCATGACGATCTACGACGCTGCCATGCGGTACAAGCAGGAGAAGGTTCCGCTGGTGATCTTCGCCGGCAAGGAATACGGCTCCGGCTCCTCGCGCGACTGGGCGGCCAAGGGCGTTAACCTGCAAGGCGTGCGGGCCGTCATCTGCCAGTCATTCGAGCGCATCCATCGCTCGAACCTGATCGGTATGGGCGTATTGCCGCTGTGCTTCGAGGAAGGCACGTCGTGGCAGTCGCTCGGCCTCAAGGGCGACGAGCAGGTGACCATCCGCGGCCTGCATGGCGAAATCAAACCCCGCCAGAAGATGATGGCCGAGATCGTGGCCTCCGATGGCGGCCTCAAGCGCGTGCCGCTGATCTGCCGCATCGATACGGCCGACGAGCTCGACTACTTCAGGAACGGCGGCATCCTGCAATATGTGATCCGTCAGCTCATGACGAGCTGACGAGCCCCCTTCACCACGACGTGAGTGAAAGTGAGTGGCGGGTGATCCCCGACCCGAGTAGAGTGACCGTCAGTACAGCGTAAGGGGACTCGCGGGGCGCGGAGATCGGCATGATACGTCGTTGCCTCGCCTTGGTCGTGATCGCGACCTGCTCGACCTCACTGGCGTCCCCCGGCCTTGCCGGCTCCCGTGCCATCGTCGAGCTGTTCACCAGCCAGGGCTGCTCGTCCTGTCCGGCGGCCGACAAGCTGCTCGGCGAACTGACCGGCGATCCGTCGCTCATTGCGCTCAGCCTTCCGATCGACGTGTGGGACTACCTGGGCTGGAAGGATACGCTGGCCAACCCCCGCAATACCGCGCGCTGGCAGGCCTATTCCAAGTCGCGCGGCGATCGCGAGCGCTATACCCCGCAGGTGGTGGTGAACGGGGCCGCGCATGCGCTCGGCAGCGATCGCTCCGCCATCGAGAAGGCAATCGCCAAGAGCCGCCAGAACGAAGCCGTGATGTCGGTGCCGGTGGGTGCATCGCGCTCGGGCGATCAGTTGACCGTTACGCTGCCGGATGGCGCGCCCACCGCGGCGGCGACGGTATCCGTTTGGGCGCTCGCCAAGGCGGTGACGGTCATGATCACGCGCGGCGAGAACAAGGGCCGCACCGTCACCTATCACAATGTGGTGCGGCGCTTCGTCGATCTCGGGGCCTGGAATGCGTCGACCCGGCGCTGGAGCGTGCCGCTACGCGACCTCGCGGGCGACGGCGTCGAAGCCGCGGTGGTCCTGGTGCAGACCGGCAACGCGGACATGCCGAGCTTCATGCTCGGCGCCGCGACGGCGTCGATCCGATAGGAAACCGGACGTTCAGCCAGGCTCCATTCCCTGCGCCTTCAGGACGGGCAAGGCTGTCGGACCGGTCAGGAACCTGATCAAATCTCTGGCCACGTCCGGCGCGGCGGAGTTTGTGCTCACGCCGCCGTTCCATCTGACATACGACTGGAGCTCTTGCGGGATCGGTCCGACCAGCTCGACCCCGGGTGTCGTCATGATCTGTGTGATGACGACCATGCCCAATTCGATCTCGCCCTTTGCGACCAGCTCCGAGACGATGTCGGTTTCCGGGCGGACGACCTTGGACTTGATCGCCTCGCTAATTCCAAGGCGATCGAACAATCCGGCCAGATAGGCGCCGCTGGTCCCTTCCTGTTTGAGATAGCCGATCGATTTCGCATTCAGAAGCGCGCGCTTGAAGGCATCGACGGTGCTGATGTCGGGCTTGGGCGCGCCTGCGCGCACCTCCACACCGATTCCGGAATGCGCGATGGGCGTGCGGGAGCCGGCAACGATCTTGTTGCTCTTGATCAGACGATCGATCTGCACGGGCGGCCCAACGAAAATATCAAAGCTCTCGCCGGCGAGGATGCGGTCGGCAAGCGTCGCCGCGATGTCGGTATCGACTTTGAGCTTGTAGCCGGAGCTGCGCTCGAACTGGGGCCCGATCTCCTTGAGGACCGTCCACATCGAGCGCGGCGTCATGATCTTAATTTCAGCGGCGGCCAGGTCGGTGACGTAAGCGACAACCGCCAAGAGCCCCAGGAGCATGGGCGGGGAACATCGGGACCAGAGCGTCATGATCGGTTCTCCTGACGTGTCGGGATGACCTTCTCCTATGCCGAACCACCGGGCCGGCCAATCATCCTTCCGGCCGGGGCACCAGTGGAACTAGCGCTCCCACGATGATACGGATACCGCGGGTCTTTCAGGGAAGAGGCGCTCAGAATGAATGGTAATCGCGTCAAAGTCGGTATTGTCGGTCTTGGCCGCTGGGCCAAGGTGCTCACGCGCGCCGCCCGGACCTCCGACACCGTCGAGATCGTCTCGGGCTTCAGCCGCTCGGAGGAGAGCCGCGCGGCGTTTCAAAGCGAATTTGGCGTGAAGAGCGCGCCGGATCTCGCGTCGCTGTTGGCCGATCCGAACATCAAGGGCGTGATCCTGACGGTGCCAAACGAGCAGCATCTGCCGCTGGCGCGCGAGGTCGCGAAGGCCGGCAAGCACGTCTACACCGAGAAGCCGATTGCCTCGACGCTGGAAGAGGGGCTCGCGATCGAGGCGCTGGAAAAAACCTACGGCGTGACGGTGACGGTCGGCCACAGTGCGCGGCTGATGGCCGGCATCCGCGCCATGGGCAAGGCGATTGAAGCCGGCGAGCTCGGCCGCGTCGGATTCATGGAAGCGAATTTCTCGAACGAGCGCGCGCTGGAGCTGACGCCGAAAGCCTGGCGCTGGTACAAGGACCGCGCGCCGGGCGGGCCGCTGTCGCAACTCGCGATCCACCAGTTCGATGTGCTGCACTATCTTGGCGGCGAAATCCTCGAAGCCAGCTCCACCGCATCGAAGCTGTCACCGGTCGGCGCCGAGGTGGACGACCAGTCGATGACGGTGCTGAAGTTCGCCGACGGCAAGATCGGCTATGTCGGAAGCTCCTGGACCTCGCCCGGCGTGTTCTGCGTGCGCGTGTTCGGCGCCAAGGGCCTGATGCATTACGAGATCGATTTCGGCACCTGGGATACCCCGGACCAACTGCACCAGACCTCGACGCTTTACATCCAGCGCGGCAAGGACGGCTACGGCAAGCGCGAGGAGCTGCCGGTGCCGGAGAGCGACATGTTCCGTGCCGAGCTCGACATGTTCGGGGAAAGCTGCCGCACCGGAAAATCGAACGAGCTGAACGCACGCAACGGCAATGTGGCGCTCGCCGTGGTCTATGCGGGGCTGCGCTCGATCGAGCGGCAAAGCCAGGCGGTCAGGATCGCCGACATCATCGCCGAAGCGCACAAGAAGCTCGCGGAAGGAAGCCGCAATGTTGCCTAGCCGCTATTTCGCCGATCTGACGCAGCCGGAGATCGCCGCGCAGTTCAAGAACAACCCGCTGGTGATCCTGCCGTGCGGCAGCGTCGAGCAGCACGGCCCGCACCTGCCGACCGGGACCGATACGCTCGCCGCCAACATCATCGCGCATGCGGTCGCGGAACGGATGGACGGCCTGGTGCTGCCGGCGACGCCGTTCGGCGTCACGCCGATGCACATGCCCTACGAAGGCACCATCACGCTCACGCCCGACACCTATATGCGCGTGCAGACCGAGACCTGCGTCTCCACCGCCAGGCACGGCGCCAAGCAGCTCATGATCATCAACTGGCACGAGGGCAACATCCCTTCGCTCGCCATCACGGCCGAGTCGCTGCATCGCGAGCACGGCATGAGCGTGCTGACGGTGCAGGCCTGCTACGTCGCCGAGGAGCTCTACGGGCATTCCTGCGGGGGGTTGACGCACGGCGGCGAGATCGAAGCGCTGGCGGTGCTGGCGCACAGCCCCGGCCTCGTGCATCTCGATCGCATCGACTATTCGTCCGAGCACGGCCATGGCCACAAGATGGACAAGCTCAGGCGGACGCGCACCTATCAGCCTGTCCTCACCGATATCCGCTCCATTGCGCCGACCGGCTGGTTCGGCAGCCCGCAGCACGCCACCGCCGAGAAGGGCGGCAAGATGCTGACCGACATCGCCGACGCCATTGCCAAGGAGGCGCGTGACATCTTCCGCCAGCTCGACGCGGTGCAGGGCGGCACCCACGAGATCAAGCAGTTGCGGCAAGTGAGCTGATAGAGGTGAGCTGATGGCGCGGCTCTTGAAACAATCCGAGGCGAAGAAGCTTGGGCTGCCGGGGCGGACGTCGCTGGAGCCGGTGTCGGGCGCGATCGGATCGAAACTGACGTTCCGGATCGCCGAGCTTGCGGTGCCGAAGCCCGGCGATCCGGCGCGCGGGCCGCACCTGCACGACGGCTTCGAGGAATGCATCTATGTCCTCAAGGGCACCGGGACGACCGTGGCCGAGAGCGGCGAGATTCCGATCAAGCCGGGCGACATCGTGCTGATCCCGCCGAACGAAAAGCACATGACCCGCAACACCGGCATCGGAGCCGTTGGTGCTGCTCTGCTTCTTCGCGGAGCCGGATGTCACCAAGGGCACCACCGAGTTCAAGAGCTTCTGAAACTTCCCCGAAAGCCTGTCCCGAAAGCCCCGCCACATGTCCAATCGCGTTCTCTGTCTTCGTCCGGAAGACGACTTCCTGCGCGTCAATGCGGCCGCGCCGAAGAGTCTTGAGGTTGCGTATCACGCCGCCACGGACGCGCAGGTCGCCACCCTGATCAAATCAAGCGACGCCCTGGTGATCCCGGCGGTCGGGCCGAAGCTCGCGCCCGATTTGTTCGAGGGTGGAAAGCTCCGGCTCGTGCAGGTCACCGGCGCGGGCGTCGATCGTCTCGATCAGGCCGCTTTGACCAAACTCGGCATCCCCGTCGCCAACGTGGCGGGCGGCAGCAACAGCGCGGTCGCGGAATACGTCGTCGCCACGGCGTCCACGCTGCTGCGGCGCATCGCCTGGGCCGATGCCGAGCTCAAGGCGGGCAACTACGCCAAGCATCGCGCGCGGATGATTGCCGACAACCTCTCGGGCATCGACGGGTTGCAGGTCGGGCTCATCGGCTTTGGCACCATCGGCCGCGCGGTGGCGCGGGCGGTCCAGGGCATGGGTGCGAAGCTGTGCTTCTTCGATCCGGCGCCGGTCGATGCGGCGCTCGCTGCATCGCTGGATGCGCGTTCCGTCACATTCGATGAATTGATCGCGAGCTGCGACGTGGTTTCGCTCCATGTGCCGCTAGTGCCGGCGACGCAGAACCTCATCGGCGCCGCTCAGCTTGCCCGCATGAAAAAGGGAGCCATTCTGATTCAAGCCTCGCGCGGCGGCATTGTCGACGAGGCGGCGCTGGCGGCGAGCCTGGCGGCGGGGCATCTCGGCGGCGCGGCGGTGGACGTCTATTCCACCGAGCCGCCGGCGGCCGACAACCCGCTGCTGAGAGTATCCGGCGAGGCCGCATCGCGGCTGCTGCTCACCCCGCATATCGCCGGTGTCACGCGACAGTCCTCGGCGTTCCTGTTCCGCTCGTCGTGGCAGAACGTCGAGCGCGTGCTGATGCAGAACGAGCCGCCGCTCAACCGGGTGTACTGAGCCGCGCCTGCTGTTTTTGCTCGCATCGTCGAATGAAAAAAGGCCGGCACCTGAGTGCCGGCCTGAAGAAGCGTTGGGGGATTGAACTCGTACGCTACCGACAAAGCTGTAAGCGCGTACGCTACTTAACTTACAAAACTATTGGGCCCGGCCTAATCCAAACCCCGGGGGGCTGGGGGGCTGAGGAACCGGCGCTCGAAACCAGACCGGGCCCTGAGGCAACAGTCTTCCGTGTCCCATTCCAGCTTGACCCCCGATTGACGGAAGTTGGGCAGTAATATGATTCCATTGACGAATTCGTGAGCGCGACGATAGCGCGCAACCGCATGGGTGCAGCGCATAGCGTTCTGTTTGAGCACGTCTTTATCTTTTCCGAACGGCCTCTTGCTCCCGCCGAGTTCCGGCGCGATCATCGTTCCGTCACAGAAGGAGCCGCGTGCCATGAGCCTGGAACCTGGAGATACCGACTCAAGCCAGAGTCACGGGGGCGAATCACAGGGAACCCATCCCTTCGCCCCCGCAAACCGAGTCACCTTCGACAGGCGCGAGCTCAATCGCATCTTCAATCTCTACGGACGCATGGTCGCCGCGGGCGAGTGGCGCGATTACGCCATCGATTTTCTTCGCGATCGCGCGGTGTTCTCCGTGTTCCGCCGTTCCAGTGAAGTTCCGATCTACCGTATCGAGAAATCACCGAGGCTCGCGCGCCGCCAGGGCGCCTACAGCGTGATTTCCGCCACCGGCTTGATCGTGCGCCGCGGCCACGAGCTCGACCGCGTGCTGAGCTCGATCGACAAATCGCTGCGCGTGGTGGCGTAGCGCTCCGCACAATCTTCGTTTCACAACGGTTGCCGCAGCCGGCGGGCGGTTGACGGCATTCGAATATTTCGATATTCGTTGAAATATGGAAAAGATCGATGCGGTCACGGCATTGTCGGCGCTCGCGCAGGACAACCGGCTCGATGTCTTCCGGCTGCTGGTCGAAGCCGGTCCGGAGGGAATGCCGGCGGGCGAGATCGCCGGCGCTCTTGGTCTCGCGCCCAACACGCTGACGTTTCATTTCGATCGCCTGCGCGCGGCGGGTCTGGTGACGGTGCGGCGCGACGGCCGGTCCATGATCTACGCCGCGCGCTTCGAGACCATGAACGCGCTGGTCGGCTATCTGACCGACAATTGCTGCGGCGGCGCGCCGGAAAAATGCCTGCCGGCGCGACTTGCTCCCGCGAAGCAGCGGACCAACCGCCGGAAGGTCGCTGCATCGTGACCACCCCCAGACCCGATGCTGCGCACTGTCGACGGTCCGCGAATTGCGCGACGTTTTTGCGCGTCTGCGCGAAGCGGGAGGACCGGCCCTCGCGGAAGGACAAACGGCGTGCTGCTACGCGCTGACGAAGGACAGTGCGGTGTTGCGCGCACTCGAGCGAATTCTGAAGATCATAACGTGAGCCTCGTGCCATGGATCGTCCCTTCAACGTGCTCTTTCTTTGCACCGGCAATTCCGCGCGCTCGATCATCGCGGAAGCCATCCTCAATCGCGAGGGACGCGGAGACTTCCGCGCGTTTTCCGCGGGCAGCCAGCCGAAGGGCGAGGTGCATCCCTACACGCTCGACCTGTTGCGCAAGCTGAATTTCGACGTCAGCGGCTTTCGCTCGAAGAGCTGGAACGAGTTCGCCGGCGCGGACAAGGCGCCGCTCGATTTCGTCTTCACGGTTTGCGACAACGCCGCCGGCGAAGCGTGCCCGTTCTGGCCGGGCCAGCCCATGACCGCGCATTGGGGCGTGCCGGATCCGGCCGCGGCGACCGGCAACGAAGCGGAAGTCCGGCTGGCGTTCGCGGACACCTTCCGCATGCTGTCGAACCGCATTTCCGTCTTCGTGAGCCTGCCGCTGCGCTCGCTCGACAAGCTGACGCTGCAACGGCAACTCGACTCGATCGGCAAGTCGAAGGACTCGGCCGCGTGATCGGCCGCCGGCTGCTGTCCGAGGGGCTCGGCACCGCCATTCTGGTCGCGACCGTCGTCGGCTCCGGCATCATGGCGGAGCGGCTGGCGGGCGGAAACCAGGCCATCGCGCTGCTCGGCAACACCATTCCGACCGGCGCAATCCTGGTCGTGCTGATCACGATTCTCGGGCCGGTGTCCGGCGCGCATTTCAATCCGGCGGTCACGCTCGTCTTCGCGGCGCGGGGCGAGACCGCCTGGCGCGACGTGCTGCCGTATATCGCCGTGCAGTGCGCCGGCGGCGTCGCGGGAACCGCGATCGCGCATCTGATGTTCGATCTGGCGCCGCTTGCCATCGGCACCACGGGCCGCAGCGGCGCCGCGCAATGGTTCGCCGAAGCGGTCGCCACGTTCACGCTGGTGCTGGCGATCCTCGGCGGCATCAGGCACGCCCCGCAGGCCGTTCCCTGGCTGGTCGGACTGACGATCACCGCCGCCTATTGGTTCACGTCGTCGACGTCGTTCGCCAATCCGGCGGTCACGCTGGCGCGCGGTTTCACCACGACGTTTGCGGGCATCGCCATCGATCATGTGCCGGGGTTTGTTGCCGCGCAATTGGCCGGCGCGGCAGTGGCGGCGATGGTCGCGACCGTGCTGTTTCCCGCGCAGAAAAGTGGGAACCGGTTTCCGGAAAAGATCGTCCCAAACTAGGGGATCGTCGTCGCGCCTTTCCCCAGCGCCTTCTGCATCAGCACGCTGTCGAGCCAGCGGCCGAATTTGTAGCCCACCGCCTCGAAGGTGCCGACCATCCGGAATCCGAGGGCCTCATGCAGGGCGATCGACGGCCGCTGATTGGAATCGCCGATCACCGCGATCATCTGCCGGAAGCCCTCCTTCTCCGACTCCACCAGCAGGCGCTCCAGCAGCGCGCGTCCGATGCCGCGCCGCTGCATCGCCGGATCGATATAGATCGAGTCCTCGACGGTGAAACGGTAGGCCGGCCGCGCACGATAGGGGCCGGCATAGGCGTATCCGGCGATCTCGCCCTCGACCTCCGCGACGATGTAGGGGAAGCGGCCACTATGCAGCGCGGTGTAGCGCCGCGTGATCTCGGCTTCGTCCGGAGGTTCGAGTTCGAACGACGCCGTCCCGTGCATCACCGCATGGGCGTAGATGCGCGTGATTGCGGCGATGTCGCGGGGCTCGGCGGGGCGGATGGCGATGGGCATTTTCTAAGTCATGCCCGGCCTTGCGCCGGGCATCCACGCCTTTCATGCATGCAAGTATCGAAGACGCGGACGCCGAACGCAACCGACTGGGTGCAAAAGCAAACGCCCCGGCGGTTGGCCGGGGCGCTGCAGCTTTCGTCCGTTCCGGTGCGATCAGCGGCGGTCGCCGATGAGGCGCAGCATGAACAGGAACAGGTTGATGAAGTCGAGGTAGAGCGTGAGGGCGCCCATCACCGCCTTGCGGGCGGTCATCGAGCCGTCCTCGTTCACGTCGTACATCTCCTTGATCTTCTGGGTGTCCCAGGCGGTCAGGCCGGCGAAGATCAGCACGCCGAGCACGGAGATGATGAAGCTGAACGCGCTTGAACGGATGCCAAACGCCGCCAGGACGATCTCGGCAAGGACCGCAAGAACGAGGCCGACCAGGCCAATCGTCAGGAACGATCCGAATGCCGATAGATCACGCTGCGTCGTGTAGCCGTAGAGGCTCAGCGCTCCGAACGATGCCGCCGAGATGAAAAACACCCGGGTGATCGACGCGCCGGTGTACTGCAGGAAGATCGTCGACAGGAAGACGCCGAGCAGTGCGGCATAGAGCATGAACAGTCCGAGCGCCATTGCCGGCGACAACCGTTCGATCATGAAGCTGATCAGCATCACGAGGCCGAACGTGCCGATGAACATGACGATCAAGCCGAAGGTGCTGTAGATCATCTGCCCGAACGGCGTCGCGGTACCCGCGATGTTGCGGGGATTGATCGCGTCGCCGCCGGCCATCGTGTAGGCAAGCCATGCCGCAACGCCGGTCAGCGCAACGCCGATGGCCATGTAGTTGTAGACGGCGATCATGTAGGACCGCAGGCCCTGATCGATCTCAGCCGCTGTCCGGTCCGTACTGACGCCGCGGACGGCGTAGTTCGGGTCGAAGTTCGACATGGAAGTTCCCTCTCTCGTAACCGGCCGCCGGGCCGGATATACGGCGCCGCGCCGGAGCAGTCCGGCGTACGCCCGATGCGCGGAATCTAGTGCGGGTTTGGTTTTCGCGCCAGATGCCACAAGCGCCTTTGTTAAGGCTTAGGCAAGCGCAAGGTAAATTGCATTTTCGTAAGTCTTTTGTGAGGTATGTGACGTTTGCCGTGCGCGACCGGACTGTTACGTCGGTAACTGCCGCATTTTGCTTGTTTTAGAGGCTCCGCAGCACCGGCGCCGGCTTTTGCCCCAGCGCATGGAAGGTGCCGATCAGGCCGAGCCCGACCGTGACCGCCACCGCGATGGCGGCGGCGGCGAGGTCGGGGCCGGGCAGCCAGGTGAAGGGCAGGTTCATGACCTGCCGGACCACAAAGGCGGCGGCGGCGGTGCCGGCCGCTACGCCGAATACCGCGGTGGCGACGCCGAGCATCAGGTATTCGAGTGCATAGGCGCCGAGCAGCTTGCCGCGGGTCGCGCCCACGGTCTTGAGCACGACCGCGTCATAGACGCGATGGCGGTGACCCGCCGCCAGGGCGCCGCCGAGCACCAGCACGGCGATCAGCAGCGTGAGCGCGCTCGCGCTGCGCAGCGCGGCGACGAGGTTGGTGATGAGGCCGCCGACGGAGTTGACGGCTTCGCGCACCCGCACCGTGGTGACGGACGGGAAGGTGTCGGCGGCGGCCCGGAGCAATGCGGTCTCCGCTTCGACCGTGCTGCCACCGGGATAGGTCAGCGTGGCGATGAAGGTGTGCGGCGCGCCGCGCAGGCTCGACGGTGCGAATACCATCGCGAAATTGATGCCGAGGCTCTGCCAGTCGAGCGTGCGGAGGTTGGCGACGCGCGCCTCGATGTTGCGCCCGAGCACGTTGACGACGATGGTGTCGCCGATCTTCAGCCCGAGGGCGCTCGCGACCCGGCGCTCGAACGACACCAGCGGCGGTCCGGAATAGTCGGGCTTCCACCATGCGCCTTCGGTCACGCGCGAACCCGCCGGGATGGTGTCCGAATAGGTGATGCCGCGGTCGCTTTGCAGCACCCAGTTCTGGCTCGCGGGCACGCGGATGTCTTCCGCCCGGACGCCATTTGCTGAAACGATCCGCCCGCGCAGCATCGGCACGCGTTCGAGCGTCGCGCCGGGCGCGTGCTGGCGGATGAAGGCATCGAAGCGCTCCGCGTCGGCGGACTGGATGTCGAGGAAGAAGAATGAAGGCGCCTGGTCCGGCAGCGCCGCAATGAACTGGCGGCGCAGGTTGCCGTCGACTTCGATGACGGTGACGAGCAGCGCGAGACCGAGCCCCAGCGACATCACCACGCTCGCCGTCAGCGCGCCGGGACGATGGATGTTGGCGATGGCGAGCCGCAACGCGGTCGATCGCGGCCGCGGCGCGCGTTTCGCCAGCGCCATCAGCAGGCTCGCCACCAGCCGCAGCGACACGAACACCCCGGCGGCGGCCACGACGAAAATCATGGCGACGCGTTGATCGTAGGCGAGCTTCACCGCCAGGATCGCCAGCGTGGCGACCGCCACGGCGGTCAGCGCGACGTAAATCTTGCGCGGCCAGTGGCGCTCCGGCGCCACCTCGTCGCGGAACAGCGCCGAGACCGATACGTCGTGCACGCGCCCAAGCGGCCAGATCGCGAAGGCGAGCGCCGTGAGCAGGCCATAGAGCAACGCCAGCGCGAGGTCTTCGAGATGCAGCGTCGGCGCGAGCGGTAGCGGCAGGATCGACCCGAATCCCCAGGCGATCAGGAACGGCAATGCGGCGCCGACGATAAGTCCGGGCACAGCGCCGATGACGGCCAGCGCCATCGTCTGCGTCAGGTAGATCGCGAACACGCTGCCGCCGGTCGCGCCCAGCGATTTCATGGTGGCGATGGTGTCGCGCTTGCGGTCGAGATGGCCGCGGATCGCGTTGGCGACGCCGACGCCGCCGACCAGCAGCGCGGTGAGGCCGACCAGCGTGAGATATTGCGTGAAGCGCTCGATGTTGCGCTCGAGGCCGGGCGACGCGTTGTTGCGGCTGCGCACTTCCCAGCCGGCATCCGGCACCTGCGCGCTGGCTGCGTTGATCGTGCGCTGCACGGCGGCGTCGCTGGTGTCGTTGGCCGGCAGCCGCAGGCGATAGTGCCAGCGCACCTGCGAGCCCGGCTGCAACAGCCCGGTGGCATGCAGTGCTTCCGGGCTGATCATGAGCCGCGGACCGAGACCGAAGCCGCCCGCGGACAGCCGGTCCGGCTCGGAGGTGAGTGCGGCACGGAGCTCGATGGTGGCGGCGCCCAGGGTGAAGCGCGCGCCGGGCTTGAGATCGAGCCGCGCCAGCAGCAGCGGATCGGCGGCGGCGCCGAACGCGCCGTCGCGCATGGCGAGCACGTCGGGTATCGGCAATGTGGGATCGAGCCGCGCCGCGCCGAACAGCGGGTACGCGCCATCGACCGCCTTCACCTCCACCAGCGCGGTGCCGCCGTCCGCGGTGCGCGCCATCGCACGCATCGTGGCAATGGCGGAGACGCGCCCGGCGCTTTCGAGGAACGCGCGTTCCCTCGCATCGGCTTCGCGGTGGATGAGGGTGAAGGAGAGGTCGCCGCCGAGGATGGTGCGGCCTTCGCGCGCGAGCCCGTCGCCGAGGCTCGACGCGAACGAATTGACGCCGGCGATCGCCATCACGCCGAGCGCGATGCAGGCGATGAACACGTAGAAGCCGCGCAATCCGCCGCGCAGGTCCCGCAGCGCAAAGCGCAGCGGGACCGAGAGACGCGACGGCGTGACGGCAGGCGAAGCGAGGGTCATGGCGTCCCTTGTGTTGCGCTCATTTGGCTTCGGGCGCCGGTGGCATCAGGCGCTTGAACAAGACGTGCACCGGCAGGAAGCAGATGACCGGCATCAGCGCCATCATGCCGATCACCCACAGCCAGGACGGCATCCAGGTCTGCGCCGCGGCATCGTTCAGGCCCCACACGTAGTTGATGTTCACCGGCGTCAGTCCCGCGTTCGGGTTCGGCGGCGGCATGAAGAAGAAGCAGACCAGGATCAGCACCCACGCCACCACGGTCCAGTAGAGCAGCGCGCCGCGGTCGTAGCCGAGCCTTGCGACCAGATAGAGCAGCAGGAACGGCAGCCAGCCATGGAACAGCGAGAGCCCGCGCAGGAACGCCGAGTTGTTCGCGTTGAACATGTAGGCGGTCATGCCGACGACCGGATAGCCGATGGCGGTGCCGATGAAATCGATCACCCACACCACCTGCGGCACGGTGATGCCGACCGCGCTCATCGATGCCAGCAGCGGACTTTCGATCCAGACCGCGATCAGCGTCAGGATCAGCGCGACGTCGCAGAAGTACAGAAAATTGGTCCAGCCGTAATAGTACAGATAGACCGGCACCAGCACTGCCATGAAGGCGGTGTAGACGAGCTTGAGCCACAGCGGGATGCGCGGCGCGGTGGCGAGGCCCACGGCGTCCGTCATGTGGATGTCCTTGTATCGATGTCCTGGTTCACGACTGCACATCCACGCGTCCGGAACGCATCCGCACCACGCGGTCGCAGCGCCGCGCCAGAGCGGCGTCATGCGTCACCAGCACCAGTGTGGTGCCGCGCTTGTCGTGACCGGCGAACATGAGGTCGACGATCTCCGCGCCGGTGGCTTCGTCGAGATTGCCGGTCGGCTCGTCGGCGATCAGGATCGCGGGATTGGGCGCGAGGGCGCGCGCGAGCGCGACGCGCTGCTGCTCGCCGCCCGACAATTCCGCCGGATAGTGGGTCGCGCGCTCAGCCAGTCCAACCAGTGCGAGCTCGTGGGCTGCGCGTTCATGCGCGTCGCTCGCGCCGGCAAGCTCGAGCGGCACCGCGACGTTCTCGAGCGCGGTCATGGTCGGGATGAGGTGGAAGGACTGGAATACGATACCCACATTGCGACCGCGGAAGCGCGCGAGGTCGTCCTCGCCGAGCGCGTCGAGCGCTTCGCCGGCGATCGTCACCGAGCCGGTGTCCGGCCGCTCCAGCCCGGCCATGACCATCAGCAGGGTCGACTTGCCGGAGCCGGACGGGCCGACCATTCCGATCGCCTCGCCACGTCCTATATTGAGGTCGATGTCTTTGAGGATATGCACCCGCGCCGCACCGCGGCCGAGCGAGAGGTTGACCCCGCTGAGCGCGATCGCCGCGCCGTTGCTGCGGGGTGTGCTGCCGTTCATGCCGTGGATCCGCCGGTCGCCTGCCTTGCCGCCGCCCTCGGAGCCGCGGCGCGTCCGCTCATATGGGAGTTTCGTGCGCCCGGTCCAGTGTGTGCTCACGATCGCGGCAATCTGCGGGTTTTTGGTGCCAGCCGCGGCCCAGGAGCGGCCGGCGCGGATCGTGGCGCTGGGCGATTCCCTCACCACCGGGCTTGGGCTGCCGGCCAACCAGGCGCTCCCGGTCCGGCTGCAGGCCGCCCTCAAGGCCAAGGGCATTGCGGCGGAGATCGCCGATGCCGGCGTTTCCGGCGACACCGCGGCCAACGGGCTGGCCCGTCTCGACTGGGCGGTGCCGGACAAGACCGACGGGGTCATCGTGGCGCTCGGCGCCAACGACATGCTGCGCGGGATCAATCCCGCGGTGACCCGCAAGGCGCTGGACGACATCCTGCGCCGGCTCAGCGAGCGCAAAATTGCCGTGCTGCTGGCGGGAATGCGCGCGGCGCCGAATTTCGGCAAGGACTTCGGGAAGAACTTCGAAACGATCTATCCGGAGCTGGCCGCGAAATATGGCGCGCTGCTCTATCCATTCCTGCTCGATGGCGTTGCCGCCGACGCCAAGCTCAACCAGCGCGACGGCATCCATCCCACGGCGGCCGGCGTTGACCGCATGGTCGCCGGCATCCTGCCGAAGGTCGAGGAGCTGATCGGCCGCATTCGCCAGAGGAGTCCGCCATGATCCGTTTCGGCTGCTATTGTCATCATTCCGTTTTGTGCATGATGACAATCTAAACCGTTGATTCGCCTTCGGCCTTTTGGTTGTTAGGCTCCCGCCATGCCACGGATATTCACAGGCCTCGAAGTCCCCAAGACCGTTGCGCAATCGCTCTCCATGCTGCGCGGCGGGCTGCCGGGCGCGCGCTGGATCGACCCCGAGAACTATCATTTGACGCTGCGCTTCATCGGCGACGTCGACGACCAGACCGCGCGCGAGGTAGCGTCACTGCTCGGCCGCGTCCGGCGCACGCCGTTCGAGCTGCGGTTTGACTCGGTGTCCTCGTTCGGCGGGCGCCGCCCGCGCGCGGTGATCGCGACGCTGGCGCAGACTGCGGCGCTGATGGAATTGCAGGCGGAGCATGAGCGGCTGATGCAGCGGGTGGGTCTCGAACCGGAGGGGCGAAAATACACGCCGCATGTGACGCTGGCGCGGCTGCGCGACTCGTCGAGCCGCCAGGTTGCCGACTATCTCGCGACGCGCGCTCTGATCGCGCCGCTGCCGTTCACGGTCTCGCGTTTCGTGTTGTTCTCCTCGCGCGCCTCGGTCGGCGGCGGCCCCTATGTAGTGGAAGCGGCCTATCCGCTGGCGGCGTGACGGCTCACATAATGCCCGCCAGCGTGAACGCACGTTACCAGACGCTGGTCTCCGCCGGAGAGATCGAATTGGATCCGGCGCAGGCGCGCGCCGTCGACCTTCTGACCGAGCTGGAGGGCCGCTTGCGCGAGCATCGCCTCGCGCGGAAATCGTCGTCGCTCGGCTGGCTGTTCGGCGCCCGCGAGCGCAAGCAGGAGCCGATCAAGGGACTCTACATTCACGGCGAGGTCGGCCGCGGCAAGACCATGCTGATGGACCTCTTCTTCGAGGCCTCGCCGGTCCAGCGCAAGCGACGCGTTCATTTCCACGAATTCATGGCCGACGTGCACGAGCGCGTGCGGTACTTTCGCGAGCAGCACAAGGCCAACGGCAACGGTGCGGATCCGATCCAGCTCACCGCCGCGGCGCTGGCCGACGAGAGCTGGCTCCTGTGCTTCGACGAATTCCACGTCACCGACATCGCCGACGCCATGATCCTCGGGCGGCTGTTCAAGCGGATGTTCGAGCTCGGCGTCGTGGTGGTCGCGACCTCGAACGTGCAGCCGGACGAGCTCTACGAGGGCGGGCTCAACCGCGCGCTGTTCCTGCCGTTCATCGCGCTGATCAAGCAGCATATGGTGGTCGACGCGCCTGGAAGCGCGCACCGATTTCCGTCTGGAGAAACTTGCGGGACAGCCGGTCTGGCACGTCCCGGCCGACCGCGCAGCCGACGTTGCCCTTGAAGACGCCTGGAGGAAGCTCACCGGTGGCCATCCGGGCGCCCCGCACGATCTCGCCGTGAAGGGACGCATTGTGCGGGTGCCGTGCGCGGCCATGGGCGTCGCGCGCTTTTCGTTTCACGACCTCTGCGAGCAGCCGCTGGCGGCGTCCGACTATCTGCGGGTCGCGCACGAGTTCCACTCGATCGTGCTCGACCGGATTCCGGTGATGGATTTCTCAAAGCGCAACGAAGCCAAGCGCTTCATCATCCTGATCGACACGCTCTACGATCACGCGGTGAAGCTCGTCGCTTCCGCATCCGCCGAGCCCGATCAGCTCTATCTCGCCGACGAAGGCTACGAGGCGCAGGAGTTCAAGCGCACCGCGTCGCGGCTGATCGAGATGCGCTCGGAATCCTATCTGGCGCAGCCGCACGGCCGCCGCAACTCGCGCGCGACGCTGTCGGAAGGCATCGTGGAGACGTGAATCTCTCTCCTCAGGATGAGGGCGGAGAAGCTACTGCGCCTTCAGCCCCGTTGCCTTGATGATCGGCGGCCAGCGCTCGGCCTGCACCGCGATGAGCTTTCCGAACTGCTCGGGGGTGCTGATCATCGGCTGGAAGCGCAGCTTCTTGAACGTCGCCTGCACCTCGTCCGAGCGCAGCGCCGCGTTGATCTCGGCGTTGAGCTTTTCGACGATCGGCGCGGGGGTGCCGAGCGGTGCCACGATCGCCTGCCACACGTCGGGATCGAAGCCGACGTCCGGGAAACCGCTCTCCTTGAAGGTCGGAACATCCGGCAGCTCCGGGTCGCGCGTCGCGCTCGTCACCGCGAGCGCGCGCACCTTGCCTTCCTGGATCATCGGCAGCGCGTTCGACACCGGCGCGAAATTGATGTGGATGCGCCCGCCCAGGAGATCGACACGCACCTGCTCGCCACCCTTGTAGGGCACGTTGATGAGATCGAGCCCGGCGGCGAGCTCGAACGATTTGCCGACGATCTGTGGCGAGGTGCCGAGCCCGTAGCCGAAGGTGACCTTGCCCGGATTGGTCTTGGCGTAGGCCACCAGCTCCTTCACGGATTTCGCCGGCACGTTGTTGGCGACCAGCATCACATGCGACCAGCCGGCCAGCGTCGCGACCGGCACAAACGACTTCACCGGATCGAAGCCGATGTCGGGATAGAGCAGGCCGACATAGGTCATGTTCTGCCCGCTCATCAGCAGCGTGTAGCCGTCGGGTGGCGACGACTGCACCTGCTTGGTCGCAGTGGAGGTGCCGGCGCCGGGCCGGTTCTCGATCACGACGCTCTGGCCGAGCCGCGTCGTCATCTGCTGCGATACCACGCGCGCCAGCACGTCGACCGGCGAGCCCGGCACGAACGGCACCACGAGCTTGATCACGCGATCCGGGTATTGCTGCGCCTGCGCGGGGGCGAGCATCAGAACGGCGGCGGCCAGCAGTGCGAAAATGCGCATGATGTCTCCCTCGCGCTACTGCGCCTTGAAGCCGGTCGCCTTGATGATCGGCGGCCACTTCTTGGCTTCGCTGGCGATGAAGGCCGCGAACTCCTGCGTCGACATCGACATGATGTTGGCGACGCCGAGCCGCAGCAGGCCGGTTCTGACCTCGGGCGTCTTGAGGACGGCGTTGATCTCGGTATTGAGCTTCTCGACGATCGCCGGCGGCGTGCCCGCGGGCGCCAGAATTCCCTGCCAGACGTCGGGATGGAATCCGACCTGCGGATAGCCGCTTTCGATCATGGTCGGCACGTCCGGCAATTCTTTCATGCGCTGCTTGCTGGTGACCGCGATCGGCCGCAGCTTGCCTTCCTTGATCAGGCCCATGAGGCTGGTCGGCGGACCGACATTCATGTGGATGCGGCCGCCGAGGACGTCGACGCGCACCTGCTCGCCGCCGGCATAAGGCACGGTGACGATGTCGAGACCGGCGACCAGGTTGAAATACTCGCCGATGATCTGCGGCATGGTGCCGAGCCCGATGCCGAAGTTGAGCTTGCCCGGATTGGCCTTCGCGTAGGCGACGAATTCCGGAAGTGTCTTCGCCGGCAGCGCCGTCGAGATAACGACGATGTGGTAATATTCCGCCAGCGGCGCCACCGGCACGAACGCCTTCACCGGATCGAAGCCGAGATCGGGATAGAGTTGCTGCAGGTAGACGAGGTTCTGTCCGTACATCAGCAGGCCATAGCCATCCGGCGGCATCGCGGCGGCGGCCTTCACGCCGATCGAGGTGCCCGCGCCGGGCCGGTTCTCGATGATCACCTGCTGCCCGAGCCGCGCCGACAGCGGCTGCGCGATGACGCGCGCCAGCGCCGTGATCGGCGAACCCGCGACCAGCGGAATGACGAGCCTGATCGGCCGGTCAGGATACTGCTGCGCTTGCGCGGGCGCATGACCGAAACCGGCGGCGAGGATGAACGCGATCGCAAGCGAAAGCCGTCGCATCGGTCACTCCGCCTTCACGCCGGACGCCTTCACGATCGGCGGCCACTTCTTCATCTCGTCGGCCAGGAAGGCGGCGTATTGCTGCCGCGACCACGGCTCCGGCTGGAAGCCGAGCTTCGCCATGCTCGCCGTCAGCTCCGGCTGATTTCAGCGCTTCGCGAAATGCCGCGTTGAGGATGTCGAGGATCGGCTCGGGCGTGCCGGCCGGTGCGAGCACGCCCGCCGAGAAGGTCAGCGCGAGCTGCGGCAGGCCGCTTTCGGTCATCGTCGGCACGTCCGGCATGTCGCGATAGCGCGCGTCGGTGGTCACCGCGAGGGCGCGGATCTTGCCCTGCTGGATCAGCGGCAACAGCGTCGGCGGCGTACCGAAATTCATATGGATGCGGCCGCCGAGCATGTCGGTGATCGCCTGCGCGCCGCCCTTGTAGGGAATGCTGACGATGTCGGTCTTGGTCACCGCCTTGAAGGTCTCGCCGAGGATTTGCGGCAGCGTGCCGAGCCCAAAGCCGAAATTTAGCTTGTTCGGATTGGCTTTCGCATGGGCGACGAATTCGGTGACGGTCCCGGCCGGCACTTCCGGCGCGATCACCATCACCTGCGGGCTGCGCGCCAGCATGCTCACGGGTACAAAGCTCTTGGCGAGGTCGTAGCCCGGGTTCGGGTACAGCACCGACGAGATGATGAAGCTCGTGGCCGCGATCAGGATCGTATAGCCGTCCGCGTCGGCCGCCGCCGCCGCCTTGGTGCCGAGCGTCGTTCCGGCGCCGGGACGGTTGTCGATGACGATGGTCTGCCCCAGCCGCGTACCGGCATGTTGGGTGGCCAGCCGCGCCAGCACGTCGACCGGCGATCCCGGCGTATACGGCACCACCATCTTGATCGGCTTGGCGGGAAAGCTTTGCGCGGCGGCCGGCACTGCACTCAGTCCGACAATGACAAGACCTGCCGCAACCGACCGCCACCGCGCCATGGTGTCCTTCCCAGCCTTCCTTGCCTATTGATGCGCGTAACACGCGCAAATCCGCCGGGATGTTAGCCGCTCGATAGCGTCATTCCCAGCATCGCGGGCGGGTGCGCGAATCCGTCGCTCTGTCCCTTGAAGCGAGGCCCGGAAAAGGTCTATGACGCAATGCAGCGGCCCTGCCTTCGATCCCCGTTCGACCGCTGAATTCCGGGGCTTTCGTACACGAGGTTCTCCTTCAAATGGCGCGTCCCAAGATTGCATTGATCGGAGCCGGCCAGATCGGCGGCACGCTCGCTCACCTCATCGGTCTCAAGGAACTTGGCGACGTCGCCATCTTCGACATCGCCGAAGGTGTCCCGCAGGGCAAAGCGCTCGACCTCGCGCAGTCGTCGCCGGTCGACGGCTTCGACGCCAAGCTGGTCGGCACCAATTCCTATGAGGCGATCGACGGCGCTTCCGTCTGCATCGTCACCGCCGGCGTGCCGCGCAAGCCCGGCATGAGCCGCGACGATCTTCTCGGCATCAACCTCAAGGTGATGGAGCAGGTCGGCTCCGGCATCAAGAAATACGCGCCTAACGCGTTCGTCATCTGCATCACCAACCCGCTCGACGCGATGGTGTGGGCGCTGCAGAAGGCCTGCGGCCTGCCCAAGAACATGGTGGTCGGCATGGCGGGCGTGCTCGAACTCGTCGCGCTTCCGCTACTTCCTCGCCGACGAGTTCAACGTGTCGGTGGAGGACGTCACCGCCTTCGTGCTCGGCGGCCACGGCGACAGCATGGTCCCGCTGACGCGATACTCGACGGTCGCCGGCATTCCGCTGCCCGATCTCGTCAAGATGAAATGGACCACGCAGGCGCGCCTCGATGCGATCGTGCAGCGCACCCGCGATGGCGGCGCCGAGATCGTCAACCTGCTCAAGACCGGCTCCGCGTTCTATGCGCCGGCGGCGTCCGCCATCGCCATGGCGGAGAGCTACCTCAAGGACAAGAAGCGGGTGCTGCCCTGCGCGGCCTGGCTCAACGGCGAATACGACGTGAAGGACCTTTACGTCGGCGTGCCGTGTGTGATCGGAGCGAAGGGCATCGAGCGCATCGTCGAGATCCAGCTCAACAGCGCCGAGCGCACGATGTTCGAGAAGTCGGCGGCGGCGGTGAAGACGCTGGTCGACGCCTGCATGACCATCGCGCCCAATCTCGGCCAGGG
Organism: uncultured Alphaproteobacteria bacterium; assembly: GCA_963785745.1. Lineage (GTDB taxonomy): Bacteria > Pseudomonadota > Alphaproteobacteria > Rhizobiales > Xanthobacteraceae > VAZQ01. Next base: position 62,389 of record CAWAWR010000017.1, on the reverse strand, counting down.
GCGGTAGGCCCTTGTCATCCGCTTGTCATCGCTTGCTAATTCGGTTGGGCCGGCAGGCCCGCCGGCTTTGATGTCGCAGCCGATTGCCGGCCCGGTCGGTTGCTGGAATAATGTATACCAGTCGCTGACGGGCTTGATACGCAATGGAGCGGCGGGGGACAACGCACCATGAACATCCACGAATATCAGGCCAAGGCGGTGCTGCGCGAATTCGGCGTGATCGTGCCGCGCGGGCACGCCGCCTTCTCGGTCGACGAGGCGGTGAAGGCCGCGAAGGATCTGGGCTCACCGGTGGTCGTGGTGAAGGCGCAGATCCACGCCGGCGGCCGCGGCAAGGCCGGCGGCGTCAAGGTCGTGCGCTCGATCGACGAGGTGCGCAAGGAATCGGAGCGCATCCTCGGCTCGGTGCTGGTGACCAAGCAGACCGGCCCCAAGGGCAAGCAGGTCAATCGCCTCTATATCGAGGAAGGCTCGACCATCGACCGCGAGCTCTATCTCGCGGCGCTGGTCGATCGCGCGACCTCGCGCATGTCGTTCGTGGTGTCGACCGAAGGCGGCATGGACATCGAGGAAGTCGCGCACAAGACGCCCGAGAAGATCGTGACCGTCGGCGTCGATCCGGTGACCGGCATTTGCCCGCACCATGTCCGCCGCATCTCGCAGGCGCTGCACCTCACCGGCGACCTGCAGAAGCAGATGAGCGCGGTGCTCACCGGGCTCTACCGGGCCTTCACCGAGAAGGACATGAGCCTGCTCGAGATCAATCCGCTGATCGTCACCAAGGACAACAAGATCATCTGCCTCGACGCCAAGATCGGCTTCGACGACAACGCGCTGTTCCGCCATCCCGACATCATGGCGCTGCGCGACCTCACCGAAGAGGACGACAAGGAGATCGAGGCGTCGAAATACGACCTCAACTACGTCGCGCTCGACGGCACCATCGGCTGCATGGTCAACGGCGCCGGGCTCGCGATGGCGACCATGGACATCATCAAGCTCTATGGCGAGGAGCCCGCGAACTTCCTCGACGTCGGCGGCGGTGCGACGGCCGACAAAGTGACGGCGGCATTCAAGATCATCACTTCCGATCCGAAGGTGAAGGGCATCCTGGTCAACATCTTCGGCGGCATCATGAAGTGCGACATCATCGCGGAAGGCGTCGTTGCCGCGGTGCGCGACGTCGGCTTGCGGGTGCCGCTGGTGGTACGGCTCGAAGGCACCAATGTGGAGTTGGGCAAGGAGATCATCGCCAAGTCCAATCTCAACGTGACCTCGGCCGACGATTTGGATGACGCTGCGCAGAAGATCGTCAAGGCCGTGAAGGGCACCTGACATGCGGACCGCACACGCGGCCATTGTTGTGGCGATCGGGGCGGCCATTGGGCCCGCTGCGGCTCAACAGGGATGGACGCCGGGCCCCGCCGACCTCATGAAGGTTTGCATTGCGTCCCTGATGGCGCCGGAAGACCTGCCCGCGGTGTTGAGCGAGCGCGGATTGGTCGATGCAGGACCGATGCATCTCCCGCCAGGCTGGGACGGCACGGTGTACGCGGCCAGTGACGGCAAGCGCGGGGTCACGATCGGCTATCAGCGTTATTCGGATTTGCGCATCACCAACTGCACCGTGGTGATCTCGTCCACGGCGTCCTACGAGGACCTCGTCGGGCTCCGCGCCCTGCTCGAAGCGGACCGGCATATCGGCAAGCTCGAAGGACGCATCCTCACCGCGACACCGAACGTCCGGCTGGCGACCTTCAAGCGCCCCGGCAATGCACCGATCATCACCTTCAACTTCACAACCTCGGCCACGACGACTTCGTTGATCATGAGTCGCTTGGACCTGCAGCCGGAAAGCTGACATGCCCATCCTCGTCGACAAGAGCACCAAGGTCATCTGCCAGGGTTTCACCGGCAAGAATGGCACCTTCCATTCCGAGCAGGCGATCGCCTACGGCACCAAGATGGTCGGCGGCGTCGCGCCCGGCAAAGGCGGATCGACCCATCTCGGCCTGCCGGTGTTCGACACCGTCGCCGAGGCCAAGGAAAAAACCGGCTGCGACGCCAGCGTGATCTACGTGCCGCCGGCCGGCGCGGCCGACGCCATCTCGGAATCGATCGACGCCGAGATCCCGCTGATCGTCTGCATCACCGAAGGCATTCCGGTCGCCGACATGGTGAAGGTGAAGCGTTCGCTGTCCGGATCGAAGTCGCGCCTGATCGGACCGAACTGTCCGGGCGTCATCACCGCCGGTGAGTGCAAGATCGGCATCATGCCCGGCAACATCTTCAAGCCGGGCAAGGTCGGGATTGTTTCGCGCTCGGGCACGCTCACCTATGAGGCGGTATTCCAGACCACGCGCGAAGGCCTGGGGCAGACCACCGCGCTCGGCATCGGCGGCGATCCGGTGAAGGGCATGGACTTCATCGACGGGCTCGAGCTCCTGCTCGCCGACAAGGCGACCGAGGCGATCGTCATGATCGGCGAGATCGGCGGATCATCGGAAGAGGACGCGGCGCAATTCCTCAAGGACGAGGCCAAGCGCGGCCGCAAGAAGCCGATGGTGGGCTTCATCGCCGGGCGCACGGCGCCGCCCGGCCGCCGCATGGGCCATGCCGGCGCGATCATCTCCGGCGGCAAAGGCGGTGCCGATTCGAAGATGGAAGCCATGGAATCGGCCGGCATCACGGTGTCGCCTTCGCCGGCGCGGCTGGGGAAGACGCTGGCCGACGTGCTGCGGAAATAGCTGGGCGCGGACATCGGAGTCGGCCTCGCGGCGCGCGGTAACGTCATCCCCAGCTTACTGGGCCAAGTGCGCGCCGAACGATTGCGAATATCTTTGCTATTTCAGGTGTTTATGCGGGGCGGTAGGCAGTTACTCCATTCCCGGTGAGAGCGTGCGTTTTGCTGCACACTGTGACTGCCGGGGTACAGCCATTTGAGCCCCGTTGAGCTATGATTCAGCCTAGCTGTCGGGAGCCCCTAGGCTCCAAATTGGGGGAACGCATTATGAACAAGCTTCTGATTGCAACGATTTCCCTTGGGGCGCTTACGCTCGGTGCCGCCAACGCCGCGGACCTGCGCGCGCCGGTCAAGGCGCCGACCCCGGTCGCTGTCGCGCCCGCCTGCGCTCAATTCGGCGGCTTCTATGTCGGCGCCCAAGCCGGCTGGGGCTACTACACCAATAGAGTTCAGGACAAGGGCAACATAGTCCAAACGATCGACGATGACCTGCCGAGAAGCGTCAGCAATGCCGACGGCAACTGGCTTGCAGGCGTTCAGGCCGGCTACAATTGGCAACGCAACTGCACCGTGTTCGGCGTCGAGGCTGACTGGGCCTGGACCGGCATGAAGGCGAGGGACTTCTTCACCGACGGGGATGCCGGCACTCAGGACGCCATCAATGTCTCCAGCCAGATGCGTTGGTTCGGTACGGTCAGGACCCGCGCCGGTTTCGTGATGGATAACCTGCTGCTGTACGCTACCGGTGGCTTTGCCTACGCGCAGTTCAAGCGAGAATTCACGATTTTCGAGGATGCGCCGGCGACGTCGGCCTCTTTCAATTCAAGCAGCACGCGCTTTGGCTGGACCGCCGGCGTCGGCAGCGAGTGGGCCATTGGCGGTAACTGGAGCGTTAAGAGCGAGTTCCTCTACATGCGCTTTGTGAACGATGACCGGAACCACAACGCGGTAACCGTCGGTGGTATCAATTTCGGCGTGCCGGGCCGCACCTACACCTTCAACAATCAGGACGAGGTGTGGGTCACCCGCGTCGGTCTGAACTACCGCTTCGGTGGCGGCGCGCCGGTCGTCGCGCGCTACTGATCGCGGGCCTAAGCTGCATTTGTGAAGGCCCCGGCATCGCCGGGGCCTTTTTCGTGGCCGCCGGGGGGAGGGCGGCCTCGCCGCAAGCTAGTGCAATAACGTCGTTTTCCGGCGGAGTGTGGCCCAAGCGGCACAGCTTTTTGGGCGGCGGTATGACAATAGTCTGTCCGGTTTTCGGCGAACGGGTGTGAATGCGCCGCCAGTACTTAAGTTTAACGAACATATACTCGATCTAGTAACGCTAGCGATAGAGTGCGCAATCGTAATCGATAAACTACTAGCGATTAGATTTAAACGAGATACACAACCGTGATACCGCGTACAACAAAAACCTAACAAAAACAATCAACGTCATAACCTTTATCACCAGAAACTCACAAACTAACAACAAAACAAACAACATCAATGCAACACCTTTATAAACACTCAACTAACCTACACTAAACAACATAATAACAAAACATCCCTAAACATCACATACAACATACAACTAAAAATACAAACCACCTAACAAACACCCATACAACAAAAAACAAACCCTATATTAAAAAACTCACAACCATACATACACCTACAAAACAACACAACTATCAACAACCAAATAATTTACCAACATTACAAACCAAAACAACAAATATCTAATAAAACACCCCAAACAACTCCAACACACAAACCAATTATAATCAACTTATACAAAACATAAACACCTAAAACAACACACCAACACAACACATACCTAATAACAAACACAATCCCACTTATCACTCACCAATCAACAACCCTCACATCCCATATAACAACAAAAAATAACATACAAACCAACACAACTACACCACTAACAACAAAAACAAAACAACCATAACATCCTCCAACACAACTAGAACCAATCTACCCCCGCAATTACAAACAACAATACACGGTATGACAATAGTCTGTCCGGTTTTCGGCGAACGGGTCGTTAGGCCCAATCGGGGGTACTCATGAAGAAGCTTCTGGCCGCGACGTTTTCCTTTGCGGCGCTGGCGGTTGGCGCAGCCGATGCCGCCGATCTGGGCGTTCGGCGCGCGGCGCCTGCGGCGGTTGCCGTTGCACCGGCCTGCGCCAACTTCGGCGGTGTCTATATCGGTGCCCAGGGCGGCTGGCTGGCCTACCAGCACAGGTTCAACGATATCGACGGTTACGGCCTCGCCGTCTCCACCGTGGACAACATCTCCTCGGGGAGGAATACCGCTAACAGTTGGCATGTTGGCCCTCAGGCCGGCTTCAACTGGCAGAGCGGCTGCGCCGTGTTCGGCGTGCAAGTGGATTGGAGCTGGACCAACGCCAACGCTGAAGCGCTCTATTTTGATGTTCCCAACATCCCGGCCGATGGCTTCGCGACTATCAGCAGCAAGATGAGCTGGTTCGGCACCGCGCGCGCGCGCACTGGCATCGTGGTCAACGACCTGATGCTGTACGTGACTGGCGGCGCGGCATTCGCCAAGTTCAAGGGCACCCACGATCTCGTAGGCAACGGACCCGCGCCGACGGTGACCGTCACCTTCGACAGCACCCGGGTGGGTTTCGTGGTCGGAGCGGGTACGGAGTGGTCCTTCGCCGGCAACTGGAGCTTCGTCAGCGAGTTCCTCTACATGGGCTTCCAAAAGGACAACGCGAGCCTTGTCTGCCCGTCCGTTGCGACCTGCGGCGGATTTCCGGTCGGCTCTAGCTTCCGCTACGACTTTAGCGACTCGGCCTGGGTCGGCCGCGTCGGTCTCAACTACCGCTTCGGTGGCGGCGCGCCCGTGGTCGCACGGTACTGAGCGCGGTTTCAGCAGTCTTCGAAAAGAGCACACGGTTTAGAACGGCATAGGGGGTTTACATGACGAGGTTCCATCTTGCGGCGGCCGCTATCGCGGTCTTGATCGCAGTCCCGGCAGGCGCCGCGGATATGCGCGCGCCGGTCAAGGCGCCGGTCGCTGTCGCGCCCGCCTGCGCGAACTTCGGCGGGATCTATATCGGCGCCCACGGGGGCTGGACCTACTACGATCACCACATCAAAGACAGGGATCAGTTCACCGGCAACCTCGTCGGTAATTTCGATTCGGCGACGACCACCGACAGTGGCTGGCACGCGGGCGGTCAGGTCGGCTACAACTGGCAGCGCGGCTGCATGGTGTTCGGCGTGCAAGTCGATGCGAGCTGGTCGAACGCCGAGGTCGAACACTTGTTCACAAGTGGCCCCGCCCCGGCCCCGAACACCGCACAGTGGAATAGCCAGATGCGTTGGTTCGGCACGCTGCGGTCGCGCACCGGCGTCGTGGTCAGCGACCTGCTCCTGTATGTGACCGGTGGCTTTGCATTCGCCAACATCGATCGCGACGCCACCTTCCACAACGGTGGTGCTCCCGGAAACACGGTGTCGTTCTCGAACAGCGACACCCGGTGGGGCTTCGTTGTCGGCGCCGGCACCGAATGGTCCCTCAGCCCCAACTGGAGCTTCGTCGGCGAGGTCCTCTATATGGGCTTCAAGAAGGACACCCAGACCATCGTCTGCCCGACGGCAGGGTTCTGCGGTGGCCTCTTAAACGTGCCGGCCCGCTTCGAGTTTCAGAACTCGGCCTGGGTCGGCCGCGTGGGCCTCAACTACCGCTTCGGTGGCGGGCGTATGTAACGCCCTTTGTTCTCGATCAGAAAAGTGAAAGGCCCCGGCATCGCCGGGGCCTTTCGTTTTTGACCACACGCCAACTTGGGCCGTGCGTTTGTCACCTTGGAATAAATCTGAAAACGGATTCACAGCTTTCTCTTCCCCCGGTCATAATCCTTAACTAGATAGGATATGAGTGGTGATCCGCCGGCTCTGGGCGATTCTTTGGGGCGATTCGCTCCCCTGACGTCACCCCATCCGGGGCCGTTCCTTGCATGTTTCCTGCATGGCCGGTCGTGCCATCGAGGATGCCCTGAATGTCCCGCCAAGACGCCAACGCCGCCTTCGCTCTCACCTCGTTCCTGGACGGTGGCAACGCCGCCTATATCGAGGATCTCTATGCGCGCTACCTGTCCAATCCCGCTGCCGTCGACGCCGAATGGCAGGCGTTCTTCCAGAGCCTGAAGGACGGCAGCGCCGAGGTCAGCAAGGCGGCGGCGGGGCCCTCCTGGCGCCGGCCGAACTGGCCACAGCGGCCGCAAGGCGAACTGGTCGCGGCGCTCACCGGCGACTGGAGCGAGGTCGAAAAGGCGGTCGGCGATAAGATCAAGGCCAAGGCGCAAGCGACGGGTGTCGAGCTTTCCGCCGCCCATGTGCAGCAGGCGACGCGCGATTCCATCCACGCGCTGATGCTGATCCGCGCGTATCGTGCGCGCGGGCACTTCCACGCCAATCTCGACCCGCTTGGGCTTGAGCCGCGCAACAACGAGGAGGAGCTCGACCCGCGCTCCTATGGCTTCTCCGAAGCCGACATGGACCGCCGCATCTTCCTTGACAAGGTGCTCGGCCTCGAATTCGCGACGCTGCGCGAAATCATCGCGATCCTGCGGCGCACCTACTGCCAGACGCTCGGCGTCGAGTTCATGCACATCTCCAATCCGGCGCAGAAAGCCTGGATGCAGGAGCGCATCGAGGGGCCGGACAAGGAAATTACGCTTCACGCGCGAGGGCCGGCGCGCGATCCTCAACAAGCTGGTCGAGGCCGAAGGCTTCGAGAATTTCTGCGACCTGAAGTTCACCGGCACCAAGCGCTTCGGGCTCGATGGCGGCGAATCGATGATCCCGGCGCTGGAGCAGATCATCAAGCGCGGCGGCGCCATGGGCGTGAAGGAGATCGTCATCGGCATGGCGCATCGCGGCCGGCTCAACGTGCTGGCGCAGGTGCTGCAGAAGCCGCACCGCGTGATCTTCCACGAGTTCAAGGGCGGCTCGGCGACGCCCAGCGACGTCGAGGGCTCCGGCGACGTGAAGTACCACCTCGGCGCGTCCTCCGACCGGGAGTTCGACGCCAACAAGGTGCATCTTTCTCTCACCGCCAACCCCTCGCATCTCGAAATTGTGGTGCCGGTCGCGCTCGGCAAAGTGCGCGCCAAGCAGGACTACTACGGCGCCACCCGCGAAGACCGCACCATGGTGATGCCGCTGCTGATCCACGGCGACGCGTCGTTCGCCGGACAGGGCGTGATCGCGGAATGCTTCGGCCTCTCCGGCCTGCGCGGCCACCGCACCGGCGGCTCCGTGCATTTCATCGTCAATAACCAGATCGGCTTCACCACCTATCCGCGCTACTCGCGCTCGTCGCCGTATCCGTCCGACGTCGCCAAGATGATCGAGGCGCCGATCTTCCACGTGAACGGCGACGATCCTGAGGCGGTGGTGTACGCCGCCAAGGTCGCGACCGAGTTCCGCCAGACGTTCCAGACGCCCGTCGTCATCGACATGTTCTGCTACCGGCGCTTCGGCCACAACGAGGGCGACGAGCCGTCGTTCACGCAGCCGCTGATGTACAAGGCGATCCGCGCGCATCCTTCCACGTCGAAGATCTACGCCAAGAAGCTGATCGACGAAGGCGTCGTCAGCGAAGCCGAGGTCGAGAAGATGCGGGCCGACTGGCGCGCCAAGCTCGATATCGAGCAGGAAGCGAGCCAGGGCTACAAGGCCAACAATGCCGACTGGCTCGACGGCCGCTGGGCCGACATCAAGGCCGCGCACGACCAGGACGATCCGCGCCGCGGCATCACCGGCGTCGACATCGCGGAGCTCAAGGACATCGGCGAGAAGATCACGGCTGTGCCGCAGGGCTTCCATGCCCACCGCACCATCCAGCGTTTCCTCGACAACCGCCGCAAGGCGATCGAGACCGGTCAGGATATCGACTGGGCGACCGGCGAGGCGCTGGCGTTCTGCACGCTGATGCTCGACGGCCATCCGGTGCGTCTGTCCGGTCAGGACGTCGAACGCGGCACGTTCTCGCAGCGCCATTCGGTATTGATCGATCAGGAGAACGAGGACCGCTACATCCCGTTCAACGAGCTCGGCCGCAAGCAGGCGCGCTACGAGGTCGTCAACTCGATGCTCTCGGAAGAGGCCGTGCTCGGCTTCGAATACGGCTATTCGCTCGCCGAGCCGAATGCGCTGACGCTTGTGGGAGGCGCAGTTCGGCGACTTCGCCAACGGCGCGCAGGTCGTGTTCGACCAGTTCATCTCGTCCGGCGAGCGTAAGTGGCTGCGCATGTCCGGCCTCGTCTGCCTGCTGCCGCACGGCTACGAAGGGCAGGGGCCGGAGCATTCGTCGGCCCGCCTCGAGCGCTTCCTGCAGATGTGCGCCGAGGACAACATGCAGGTGGCGAACTGCACGACGCCGGCGAACTACTTCCACATCCTGCGCCGGCAGTTGAAGCGCGACATCCGCAAGCCTTTGATTCTGATGACGCCGAAGTCGCTGCTGCGCCACAAGCGTGCGGTGTCGCGGCTTGACGAGATGGGACCGAACACGTCGTTTCACCGGCTGTTGTGGGACGACGCGCAGCTGCTGCCCGACGAGAAGATCAAGCTCGCGCCCGACAACAAGATCAGGCGCGTCGTGATGTGCTCGGGCAAGGTCTATTACGATCTCTACGAGGAGCGCGAGAAGCGCGGCGTCAATGACGTCTATCTGCTCCGCGTCGAGCAGCTCTATCCGGTGCCGATGAAGGCGCTCTTGGCCGAGCTCTCGCGCTTCAAGCAGGCGGAGATCGTGTGGTGCCAGGAGGAGCCGCGCAACATGGGCGCGTGGCACTTCATCGAGCCGTATCTCGAGTGGGTGCTCAACCAGGCCGGCACGACACAGAAGCGTGCGCGCTATGCCGGCCGGCCGCAGGCGGCAGCGACCGCCGTCGGCGTGATGTCGAGGCACCTGATGCAGCTCAAGGCCATCTTCGACGACGTGCTTGCATAGTTATTGAAGTCTCCGGCCGGACTTGTCCCGGCGAACAAGGCGAATCGTCATGGCTGAAATCCGCGTCCCGACGCTTGGTGAATCCGTCACCGAGGCGACCATCGGCAAATGGTTCAAGAAGCCCGGCGATCCGGTCGCGGTGGACGAGCCGCTGGTCGAGCTCGAGACCGACAAGGTGACGATCGAGGTGCCTGCGCCCGCCGCCGGCACGCTGGCGGCGGTCGCGGCGAAGGACGGCGACACCGTCGCGGTCGGCGCGCTGCTCGGCGAGATCAAGGAAGGCGCCGGCGCGGTGCCGTCGAAAACCTCACCGGCGCCGGCCGGCCGTCCCGACCAGAAAACCTCGACGACCGCACCGATCAACGTGGCCGAGGAGCAGCCCGCGCCGCGGGCGCAGCCCAAATCTGAAGCAGCAAAGCCCGACATGCCGGTGCCGCCCTCGGTGCGCAAGATGGCAACCGAAAGCGGCATGGACCCGTCGACCGTGCCGGGATCCGGCAAGGACGGCCGCGTCACCAAGGGCGACATGATGGCGGCGATCGAGCGCGCCGCCGCGCAGCCGACTCCTGTCGCACAGCCGGCTTCCGCCGTTCAGGTGCGCGCGCCGCTGCCGCAGGACGACGCCGCGCGCGAAGAGCGCGTGAAGATGACGCGGCTGCGCCAGACCATCGCGCGCCGCCTGAAGGACGCGCAGAACACCGCCGCCATGCTCACGACCTTCAACGAGGTCGACATGACGCCACGTGATGGCGATGCGCACCCAGTATCGCGATCTGTTCGAGAAGAAGCACGGCGTGAAGCTCGGCTTCATGGGCTTCTTCGTGCGCGCCTGCGTGCAGGCGCTGCAGGAAATCCCCGCCGTCAATGCCGAGATCGACGGCGCCGACATCATCTACAAGAACTACTACCACATCGGCATCGCGGTCGGCACCGAGCGCGGTCTTGTCGTCCCGGTGGTGCGCGACTGCGACACCAAATCGCTGGCGACGATCGAGAAGGAGATCGCCGATTTCGGCCGCCGCGCGCGCGACGGCGCGCTCAAGATCGAGGAGATGCAGGGCGGCACCTTCACCATCACCAACGGCGGCGTCTACGGCTCGCTGATGTCGACGCCGATCCTGAACGCGCCGCAGTCCGGCATCCTCGGCATGCACAAGATCCAGGAACGGCCGATGGTCGTCGCCGGCAAGATCGAGGCGCGGCCGATGATGTATCTCGCGCTGTCCTACGACCACCGCATCGTCGATGGCCGCGAGGCCGTGACGTTCCTGGTGCGGGTGAAAGAGATGCTGGAGGATCCGGCGCGGCTGGTGCTGGATTTGTAAATTCACTCCGTCATGGCCGGCTTGGCCCGGCCATCCACGTCTTCCCGATAGACCAAGACGTGGATGCCCGGCACGAGGCCGGGTATGACGACTGCGGAGTTTCGTCATGGCTTACGATCTCATTGTCATCGGCACCGGCCCCGGCGGCTATGTCTGCGCGATCCGCGCGGCGCAGCTCGGCTTGAAGACCGCGGTGGTGGAGAAGGACCAGACCTTCGGCGGCACCTGCCTGAACGTCGGCTGCATCCCGTCGAAGGCGCTGCTGCACGCGTCCGAGCTGTTCGAGGAAGCCGGGCACGCCTTCCCCAAGATGGGCATCAAGGTCGGCAAGCCGTCGCTCGATCTCGGCGCGATGATGAAGTTCAAGGACGAGGCCGTCGATGGCAACGTGAAGGGCGTCGACTACCTCTTGAAGAAGAACAAGGTCGACGCCGTGCGCGGGGTTGGGCGCATCGTCGGGCCCGGCAAGGTCGAGGTGAAGGGCGAGGGCGGCAAGACCCAGACGCTCGAAACGAAAAGCATCGTCATCGCCACCGGCTCCGACGTGACGCGGCTCAAGGGCATCGAGATCGACGAGAAGCGCATCGTGTCGTCGACCGGCGCGCTGGTGCTCGGCAAGGTGCCGGAGAAGCTATTAGTCGTCGGCGCCGGCGTGATCGGGCTGGAGCTCGGCTCGGTGTGGCGGCGGCTTGGCGCGCAGGTGACCGTGGTCGAGTTCCTCGACCGCATCGTCCCCGGCATCGACCTCGACGTCGCGAAGAATTTCCAGCGCCTGCTCGAAAAGCAGGGCATCGCGTTCAAGCTGTCGTCGAAGGTGACCGGAGTCGATAGCTCCGGCAAGAAGCTGAAAGCCATGGTCGAGCCGGCGGCCGGCGGGAAGGCCGAGGCCATCGAGGCCGACGTCGTGCTCGTCGCCATCGGCCGCGTGCCCTACACCGAAGGGCTCGGCCTCGAAGAGGCCGGCGTGAAGAAGGACAACCGCGGCCGCGTGATCGTGGACGCGCATTTCGCCACCAATGTTGCCGGCATCTACGCCATTGGCGACGTGATCGCGGGGCCGATGCTGGCGCACAAGTCCGAGGACGAGGGCATGGCGGTGGCGGAAATCCTCGCCGGCCAGGCCGGCCATGTGAACTACGACGTGATCCCGAACGTGATCTACACCTATCCGGAGCTGGCCTCGGTCGGGAAATCCGAGGAGGAGCTCAAGCAGGCCGGCGTCGCCTACAACGCCGGAAAATTCCCGTTCACCGCCAACGGCCGCGCCAAGGCCAACCAGAAGACCGACGGCTTCGTGAAGATCCTGGCGGACGCCAAGACCGACCGCGTGCTGGGCGTGCATATCCTCGGCGCCGATGCCGGCAACATGATTGCCGAGGCAGCCGTGGCGATGGAGTTCGGCGCTGCGGCGGAAGACATCGCGCGCACCTGCCACGCGCATCCGACCTTGCCCGAGGCGGTGAAGGAAGCCGCGCTGGCGGTGGGCAAGCGCGCGATCCATATGTGATATCCTTGTCCCTCGTATCGTGTGGGGGCAGGGAAATGGCTAAATCTCATCAGGATAAAGTCGCCGTCATCACCGGCGCCGCTTCCGGCATCGGGCAGGCCTATGCCCAGCGGCTGGCGGAGGACGGCGCGGATATCGTCATCGCCGACATGCAGCCGGCGGACGAGACCATCAAGCAGGTGGAGAAGGCCGGACGGCAGGCGCTGTTCGTGAAGTGCGACGTGGCGTCGGAGGACGCGGTGAAGGCGCTCGCCGCCGACGTCGAGAAAAAATTCGGCCGGTGCGATATCCTCATCAACAATGCCGGCATCTTCAAGCTGCAGCTGTTCGAGGACATGACGTTTGCCGACTGGCGGCAAACGCTGTCGATCAATCTCAACTCGGCGTTCCTGATGTGCTCGGCGTTCGTGCCCGGCATGAAGCGGCGCGGCTGGGGCCGCATTGTCAGCATGGCGTCGTCGACATTCTTTACCGGCGCGTCCGGCTTTGCGCACTACGTCGCCAGCAAAGGCGGCCTGATCGGCCTGACGCATGTGCTCGCGACCGAGCTTGGGCCGCACGGCATCACCGTCAACGCGATCGCCCCGGCGCTCACGCGCACGCCCGGCGCCATGGCGCGCGGGCCGCGTCCGGGCGAGACCGATATGGAGAAATCATTCGCCGCCGCGGCCGCGCGGCAGGCGATCCCGCGCGGCCAGGTGCCGGCCGACCTCGTCGGCACCATCTCGTTCCTCACCAGCGACGACGCGGCCTTCGTCACCGGCCAGACGCTGCACGTCAGCGGCGGCCTGCTGCGCAGCTAGCTCAGAACAAATGCACGGCGTGCGGCGCGAAGAAGCCGATCGCCATGAACGCCAGCCCGATCAATCCCAGCCCGGCCGCGAGATAGGTCAGCACGATCATGCCGGTGATCACGGTCGCTGACGCCAGCACGATGCCGATCTGGAACGCGGCGGACGCCACCTCGTAGTGATGGTATTTTTCCAGCGCCGTGTCGCGCTTCGCTTCTCGGCCGCGATCGCGCGCGCCATCAATTCGCGTCGGCCTTCGCCATAGGGCGGATTGATATTGACCTCCTTGCGCACCGGCGGATCCATCAGCTCGGTGTCGTAGCGCGCGGCGATCGCTTCCCAGCTCTGGATGCGCTTGCTCAGCGCCGCCTTGGTCGCGGCCGGATCGCCACCGTCGCGGGTCAGGTCGATCTTCAGGATCTCGGTCGCGGCTTGCAGCACCGTCTGGCGGATCGTCTTCGCCTGGAAGAACGCCCAGAGGTTCGACGCCTCGACGTTGTAGCTCAACGCCGCGGTCTGCGCGCTCTTGCCGAGCGTCTCCGAGAACGCGAGCCCCAGTGCGATCACCGCGATCAGCAGCGCGACCTTCCTGTTACGGGCGTCGAGCAGGCTTTTCCCACCGCCGCCATGCTCGCTGTCGTGCTGAATCTTGTGCTCAGCTTCGTGCTGGACCGCGTGTACGCCGTGGCTCATGGCCGAATCCTCCCTGGTTAGGCGGGAGGAGGTGTAACGGACGCTACGGCCGCCGCAAGAGGGTTGCCGCCCGGTCGTAACGTGCCTGACACAAACGAAGCTACGCGCGCGGATGCGTGCTGCGGTAGACGTCCATCAGCCGCTCGGCGTCGATCGCGGTATAGATCTGCGTGGTCGACAGCGAGGCGTGGCCGAGCAATTCCTGGATCGCGCGCAAGTCGCCGCCGCGTGCCAGCAGGTGCGTCGCGAACGAGTGCCGCAGCGCGTGCGGCGTTGCGGTCTCCGCCAAGCCGAGCGCGCCGCGCAGCCGCGCCATCGCCAGTTGCACGATCCGCGGCGAGAGCGGACCGCCGCGCGCACCGACGAACAGCGCGCCATCGGGCGGTAGCTCGTAGGGGCAAAGCTTCACGTATTCCGCGATGAGCGCGAGCACCTGCCGCAGCACCGGCACCATGCGCTGCTTGTTGCCCTTGCCGGTGACCGTGATGGCGTCGCCCTTGCCGGGCGCGGGCACCTCCTTGCGCTTGAGCCCGAGCGCTTCGGAAATACGCAACCCGGAGCCGTAAAGCAGCGCCAACACCGCGGCGTCACGCGCGAGCACCCAGGTCTCACGCTCCTCGCCGGCGCGCAGATCGACGTCGGCGAGCTGCTTGGCGTCGTTGACCGCGATCGGCTTCGGCAACGTCTTTGCGATCTTCGGCGCCCGCACCGCGGACACCGCCGCGACGCGTCCTTTGCCTTCGCGTTCAAGGAAGCGCGTGAACGAACGCACGCCCGCGAGCATGCGCATCAGCGACCGGCTCCCGATACCGTCGGCACGACGCGACGCCATGAAGGCGCGCACATCGGCCGGCGTCAGCTTGATGAGGCGCGCGACTGTGACTTTGCCGCCGAGATGCTCGGCGAGGAAGGCGAGGAACTGGCTGGCGTCGCGGGCATAGGCCTCGACCGTCTTCGGCGACATCCGCCGCTCGCCGGCCAGGAAGGCGCGCCAGCGCAGCACCTCCGTCACCACGTCGGAGGCGGCGAAGGGGAGATTCAGCTCTTCGGCTTCCGATTCGGCCATCGCGGCGATTCTATATGGCTTGACAGGTCGGGCATAATTGCACCCGCATCCTACCCCTTCCTTAAGCGCGGAGAATCGCGCGAGATCGGCCCATGAAACGCCGCGTCGTCGATGTCCTGGTGCCGGTCGCGCTCGACCAGGCCTATTCCTATGTGGTGCCGCCCGGGATGGAGGTGGCGCCCGGCGATGTCGTGGCCGTGCCCCTCGGCGCACGCGAGGCGCTGGGCGTGGTGTGGGTGGAGAACGAACGCCCGAATCCACGGCTCGACAACCGGCTCAAGGATATTTCCGACAAGCTCGACGTGCCGCCGCTGAAGGGTGAGCTGCGCAAGTTCGTGGACTGGGTGTCCAACTACACGCTGTCGGCGCGCGGGATGGTCGTGCGGATGGCGTTGCGCATGGGCGAGCATCTCGGCCCGGCGCGCGAACGCGTCGGGGTGCGGCTTGCCGGTCCGCATCCGAAGCGCATGACGGCGGCGCGCAATCGCGTGCTGGCGGTTTGCGCCGACGGTCTCGTGCGCAGCAAAGGCGAGATCGCGGAAGAGGCCGGGGTGTCGGTCGGCGTCATCGACGGGCTGATCGACGAGGGCACGCTGGAAACATTGGTGCTGCCGCCCGATCCGGTCGCGCCCGCGCCCGATCCCGAATTCACGCAACCGGACCTCTCGCCGGCGCAGCGTGCGGCTGCCGATGCGCTGCGCGAGACGATCGGTGCCGGCGGATATTCCGCGACGCTGCTCGACGGCGTCACCGGCTCCGGCAAGACCGCGGTCTATCTCGAGGCGGTGGCGGAAACCATCCGCCGCGGCCGGCAGGCGCTGATCCTGATGCCGGAGATCGCGCTCACCTCGCAGGTGCTCGATCGCTTCGCCGAACGGTTTGGCGTGCGGCCGGCGGAATGGCATTCGCAGCTCTCGCAACGCCTGCGCCAGCGTACCTGGGCGGCGGTCGCTTCAGGCGAGGCGACGGTCACGGTCGGCGCGCGTTCGGCGCTGTTCCTGCCTTACGCCGATCTCGGTCTCATCGTCGTGGATGAAGAGCACGACCCGGCCTACAAGCAGGAGGACGGCGTGCGCTATCACGCCCGCGACATGGCGGTGGTGCGCGCGAATGTCGGCGGCATCCCGATCGTGCTCGCGTCGGCGACGCCGTCGGTCGAGACCGAAGTGAACGCGCGGCGCGGCCGCTACAAGAAGCTCTCGCTGCCGGAGCGCTTCGGCGGCCAGCATCTGCCGGACATCGAAGCGATCGATCTCAAGCGCGAGGGCCCGCCGCGCGGGCGCTTCATCGCGCCGCGGCTTGCCGAAGCGGTCAAGATCGCGATCGAGCGCGGCGAGCAAGCGCTGCTGTTCCTCAACCGCCGCGGTTTTGCCCCGCTCACGCTCTGCCGGAGCTGCGGCCATCGGCTGGCCTGCCCGAATTGCGACGCCTGGCTGGTCGATCATCGTTTCCGCCGGCGGCTGGTGTGCCATCACTGCGGCTTCGCGATGCCGCTGCCGGACAAGTGCCCGAAATGCGAGGCGGTTGAATTCGTTCGCGCCGGTCGGCCCTGGCGTCGAGCGGCTGGAGCAGGAGGCGGCGGAGCTGTTCCCGGAGGCGCGCATCCTGGTGCTCTCCAGCGATCTCGTCGAGTCGATGGAGCGGTTGCGCGACGAGCTCGACGACGTCGCGGAGGGCCGTTTCGACATCGTCATCGGCACGCAGCTCGTCGCCAAGGGGCACCATTTCCCCAAGCTCAACCTCGTCGGCATCGTCGACGCCGATCTCGGGCTCGCCAACGGCGATCCGCGCGCCGCCGAGCGCACGTTCCAACTTCTGCATCAGGTGGTCGGCCGCGCCGGCCGCGAGGAGGGCCAGGGCATCGGCCTCTTGCAGACGCATCAGCCCGAGCATCCCGTCATGAAGGCGCTGATCGCGTCGGACCGCGAGGCGTTCTACGCGACCGAGATCGAGCTGCGTGAAAAGACGCACTATCCGCCGTTCGGCCGGCTCGCGAGCTTGCTGATATCCGGCTCCGACAAGCACGCGACCGAAAGCCATGCGCGGCGCATCGCGGCGGCAGCGCCATACGACGAAACGGTGCGCGTGCTCGGTCCCGCCGAGGCGCCGCTCGCACTGGTGCGCGGGCGCTATCGTTTCCGGATCCTGGTGAAGGCGCCGCGCAACTACGACCTATCGGCCTATCTGCGCGAATGGATGGAGAAGGCGCCGAAGAAGAAGGGCAACATCAAGCTCGAAGTGGACGTCGATCCGCAGAGCTTTTTGTAATTTCGTCGCCTACCGCCCGACCTCGGTCACACCGTCCGGCCGCAACACCACGATCGCCGAGGCCGCAAGCATGAACGCGAAGCCGATCGCGTCATACCAGGTCGGCCGCTCGCCGAGCACGATCATCGCAGTGATCACGCCGATGACAGGCGAGGCAAGGATGCCGAGCGCGGCGGTCGATGCCGGCAGCCGGCGCACGATGCCGAACCACAGGAAGTAGCAGAGTCCCGATCCGATGATGCCTGAGTAGATCAGCCCGAACATCGAACGCGCGCCGGCGTCGAGATGCGGCGCGCCCTCGAATATCGGCAGGCAGATTGCGACGACGACAATCCCGAAGATGAGCTGCCAGATCGTGATCGCCATGTGATCGCCTTCGAGCCTTGCCCATTTCAGGTAGACGGTGCCGGCGGCCCAGCTCATCGCGGCGGCGAGGGCAAGCAGGATGCCGACCGGAATTCCCAAGCCCGCGAGTGGCGCAATGAGGATCGTCATCCCCGCGACGCAGAGTGCGAGCGCCGCGATGCGCGTCGGCGTCAAGCGCTCGCCGAGGATCGGCAGCGCCAGCATCGCGGCCCAGATCGGCATGGTGTAGACCATGATCGCAACCCGCGACGTCTCGGCGGAAAGCTGAGCGAACGGCGTGAACACACTGAACGCGACGATGTTGAACAGCGACGCCATGCAGATGTGCACCCAGGTCCGCCGGTGCGCGATGGTGAGCGTGCGGCCCTGAAAGCGCGCGAAGCTGATCAGCACGACCGCGCCAAGCGAGAGCGTCGCAACGCGCATGCTGAACGGCGGGATCTGCTCCAGTGCGATCCGCATCGTCACCCAGGTCGTGCCCCAGCCGATGCAGAGCACCACCAGGAGCAGACGCGCCTTGGCGGCCTCGGAAAAGTAGCTGACGTGTGGAGGCATCCGGCCCGCGTATGCTGTTTTTTTGGCCATGCGGCCGGGGGCGCAGTCTTAGCGGCGCAGACCGGGATGGCAATGGTGAAGGACGCGGGCCTGCCGCCCGCATTGGCCACGTATAGACCGCTCAGGAGGCTTTGGCGGCTTCGGTCGCGCCGCCCGCGTTGCGGCGCCACAAGAGGAACGTCACGATCGCCAGCACGATCACCGCGCCCTGCGCCAGCAGCGCTTCGCGGGTGGGATTGAGCCCATAGTCGAGCATCCATCCCAGCGACGCGACCGGATTGGACGGCACGATGAGCTGCTCCTGGAATTCCAGGATGGCGTCGCCGATCATCTTGATTGCCATCACGAACAGCATGGCCGACGTGATGAGGAATACCGCCCGCAATGGCAGACGTGACGCCACGGCATTGATGACGAAGAACAGGATCACCAGGCCGACTGCGGCGGCCGCCAGTCCCGCGAACAAGGCCGGCGACCATCCGCCCGACGAGCTTGCGAGCGCATAGACGAACAGCACGGTCTCGGCGCCTTCGCGGAACACCGCGAGGAACGCCAGCAGCGCGATCGCCCAGGCGGTGCCCTGCGCGAGCGCGCCTTCAGCCCGCTCCTTGAGGTATGCCTGCCATGCGCGGGGGTCTTGGCGCACCAGCAGCCAGCCGCTGACATAGAGCATCAGCGCGGCGGCGGCGAGGATGACGAAGGCTTCGATGAGGTCGTTGTGCTGGCCGTCATTCAGCGTCTGGAACAGATACGCAGCCACCAGGCTCGCGACGATCGCGATCGCCGCGCCGGTGTAGAGCGCGACGAGACGCTCCGCGGCACCGGCTTTCTTCAGATATGCCGCGAGTGCCGCGATGACGAGCATCGCCTCCAGCCCTTCGCGTAGAAGAATCACGGCCGCTTGAACAAAAACGCCTGACATCGGCGAACCCCGGTTGTCGCGCGATGGAATGCTTACTGCCGTTCGGCGGCGGCTGTAAAGAAGTGTAGTTTCAAGCGCTTCCAATGAGCAAAAAATTGTTCATGCGACAGCGGTGCGATGGCGGCTCAGCACAACGCCAAGCGTTGTCAGCGCGACGGCGCAGAGCGCGAGTGGCACGAATGCCGTCCACGGAATCCCACTCAAGTCCCACAGCGCGCCGCTCAACGTCGGGATGATCACTGCGAGGGTGTAGCTGATGGTGAACATGCCGGCGGCGGTACGGTGCACGTCGCCCTGCGCGCTCAGTTGCGGCGGCAATGCCAGCACAACAGCGAAGGTCATCGCCGTCGCAAATCCGATGATGGCGGCGAACGCAACCACCCAGGCGCCGGTCGCGAACATGATGCCGAGGATCGCGGCGATCGTCATGAGGCCGAACACGAGATAGGGCCAGGTTCGTCCCGTCAGACGTTCCGCGGCCACCATCAGGATAAACGTCGCCAGGAACTGCGCGCCGTTGAGCCAGCCGAGTCCGGCGCCAATCAGATCGGAATGTCCCTGGCTCGCGAGATAGTCCGGCAGGAAGGCATTGGTGGAGAAGTAGATGCTGTTGTTGCTGCCGAAGGTCAGGCCGAGAATCCAGGTCAACGGCTTCTTCCAGTCGGGCCACCACAGGTGACCGGTGGCGGCATTGGCGGGCGCAGGCGTGTTGCCTTTGGGGCCGAGCATGAACACCACGGCGATCAGCAGCACGGGCGCCGACCATATGACCAGGTCGAGCCGCCAGCTTCCGCCGACCAGCGGAAGCACGAAAGGGATGGTGAAGATCGACGCAAGCGTTGCCCCCACCAGCATGCCGTTGCTGGCCATCGCGCTGCCGAGCACGGTGCGCTGCGGCACCCATTCGCGCACCAGCGTGGGAAGCGCCGGCTGCATGATCGCGATCCCGAAACCCATCACCAAGGTCGCGGCATAGAGCAGCCAGATGTTGAATGCGCCGCCGCGGCCCGAGCCCGCGAGCGCGGTAATCACCATGCCGACCACCAGCGTGCGCAGCGCGCCGAACCGCGCGACCAGCAGCGAACCCGGTATTGCCGCGATAGCAAACATCGCGAGTGGGAGCCCCATCAGCAGACCGACCTGCGTTTCAGACAGATGCAGGTCGTCGTGGATCAGTGGGATGACGGGCGGCACCGCGAGAATGGTGACTCGCAGCGTGATCCCGCCGAGCCAGAGCAGGCACAGCAGCTTGACCAGTCGCGCGCGAGACGCGCTGTCTTCGCTCATGGATGTGCCTTGGTCTGCTCAAGTGCTGCGGCGGCCGTGGCTTCATAGCGAATGGTCGGCTCGTTGAAGCCCGTTGCTTCCAACGTTTTCCTGACGGCTGGCCGTGCGCCGGCAAAATAGATGCGGGTTCCCGAGCGCTCGAGCTTCTGCACGAAGCCGCGCAGCGCATTGGCGGCGGTGATGTCGATCAGCGGAACGTTGCTGAAGTCGAGCACGAACGATTTCGGTGGCGCGCCGACGCGATCGAGCACGGTGCTGACGGCCGTGGTCGCGCCGAAGAACAATGCGCCGCTGATCCGGTAGACCATCACCTCGGGATCGGTCGCCTGCTCGGTGTCATAAGCGGTCCGCGTGCCGTTGATGTCGGCTTTGTCTTCGGCGATCAGCTCGACGCCGCTCGCCACCTCGACCGCTTCCGCCATGCGATGCAGGAATAGGAAGGCCCCGAGGACGACGCCGACCGCAATGCCGGTCGTCAGGTCGACGAAGACGGTCAGCAGGAACGTCGACAGCAGCACCACCGCATCCGCGCGCGATCCGCGGATCAGCGCCATGAACTCGGATTTCTCCGCCATCTTCCAGGCTACGACCAAGAGGACGGCGCCGAGCGCGGCGAGCGGGATGTAGGCGACCAGCGGCGCGGCAAACATCATGAAAAGGAGAAGATAGCCGGAGTGGAACAGCCCGGAGACCGGTCCACGCGCACCGGAGCGGACATTGGTGGCGGTGCGCGCGATGGTGCCGGTGGCGGAGATGCCGCCGAACAACACCGAGCCGATATTGGCGGCGCCCTGTGCCACCAGCTCGCAATTGGAGCGGTGCCGCCGTCCGGTCATGCCGTCGGCGATGACCGCGGACAGAAGCGACTCGATCGCGCCGAGGAGCGCGATGGCGCAGCCATTCGGGATCGCCGCGGTGAATTTGTCCCAGGTGAACACCGGCAGCGACGGCGCCGGCAGGCTCGACGGCATGGCCCCGAAGCGGGTGCCGAGCGTCGCGATGTCGAGCTGCAAAAATGCAGTCGCGGCCGCCGCGCCGACAAGGGCGATCAAGAACCCCGGCCAGGTTGGACGCCAGCGGTGCACCGCGAGGATGGTCACCAGCGACAGCACGCTGACGGCGACGGTCGCGGGGCTGAACGTCGCCGCTGCGTCCCATAGCGCGCGCAGCTTGGGTACGAATTCCGCGGGGTCGTGCGGGAGCTGCAGGCCGGCGAGATCGCGCATCTGGCTCACGACAATGATGACGGCGATGCCAGAGGTGAAACCGATTGTGACCGGGTAGGGGATGTATTTGATGAAGGTGCCGACGCGCAGCAATCCGACTGCGATCAGGATCACGCCGGCGATCAACGTGGCGAGCACCAGGCCGTCGTAGCCTTCGCGCTGGACGATCAGCGCCACCAGCACGATGAAGGCTCCGGCCGGACCGCCGATCTGGAAGCGGCTGCCGCCGAGCAGCGAGATCAGGAATCCGCCGACGATGGCGGTATAGAGACCGCGCTCGGGCCCAACGCCGGACGCCACCGCGATCGCCATCGACAGTGGCAGCGCAACGATCGCGACGGTCAGGCCGGCGATCGCGTCGGCGCGCAAGTCCTTGAGCCCGTAGCCCTCGCGCAGGATGGTGACGAGCTTCGGCGTGTAGAGCTCGGCAAACGTCGGCTGTGGGGCTGGCATTGGCGACAGCGTGGAAGCGTTCATGCGGGGGGGCAGAATCGAGGACGGCACGCCCACTATCGCATGGCGGAGGGACCGGAGTCCGCTCCGCCTGCCGTCCGACCCGCGCGGTCAGCTCACCAGCTTGAGGCCGACGATGCCCCCGACGATCAGTCCGATGCAACCGAGCCGCAGCGCGTTGGCGGGCTCCGCGAACAGGACGATGCCAAGGATCGCGACACCGACCGCGCCGATCCCGGTCCAGACCGCATAGGCGGTGCCGACCGGCAGCGTCTTCAGCGCCAGGCTGAGGAACAGGAAGCTGACCGCCATGCTCGCCACCGTCCAGATCGACGGGTAAAGGCGCGTGAAGCCGTCGGTATATTTGAGGCCGATCGCCCAGGCGACTTCGAACAGTCCCGCGATCAGCAGATAGAGCCAAGCCATGACGAACCTCCGGTGCGGAGGGTCGTCCCTACCGAATGTGATGGGTGAAAGCGAGGCCGTCCTCGCGTCTCGAATATGGTGATCGGACCAGCGGGATCAAGCCGCGGCGCCAGTAAGGATATCGAAACGGCCGCCGTTCATGATCAGGCGGTTTCCGGAGGCCCAGCACAACGATGACCGGCGCCGATGTTCACGATCCGGCGAAAGAGCAGCGCGACACGGCGCGCGCCCTGGCGCTTCTGAGCCTGTTCTTCTTTGTCCTGGTGGCGGGCGCCTATCTGTATACGGCGAACTGGGGTGAGGCGATTCCACGCGACGGCACGAGTTTCGTCGTCGGCCGTGACTTCCTGAATTTCTGGATGTACGGGCGTACGGCGCTGACGCCCGATCCCAGCCGCTTCTATGACGCGCTCGCTTACAATCGTGAACTCGCCACGCTGCTCGGAGCGAGCTATCCGGGACAGAACTGGTCCTATCCGCCGAGCGTCATGCTGCCGGCGCTGCCGTTCGGGCAGCTCACCTACGTGCAGGCGCTGCGTATGCTGGACCTTGCTCGGCGCGGCGTTGTTCTTTGTCGTCGCGCGACGGCATCTGAACGATCCGCGCCTGCTGCTGGCGCTTCTGCTTTCGCCTGCCGTGGTGTTGTGCGTCATCTCGGGCCAGAGCTCGCTGATCACGGCCGCGATCCTGATCGGAATCTTCGCTTGCCTCGATCGCAGGCCGATTGTTGCCGGCGTCCTGATCGGGCTGCTGACACTGAAGCCGCAGCTCGGGCTGCTGTTTCCGGTCATGCTGATGGCGTCGGGCCGCTGGCGCGTGTTCATCGCCGCCACGGTCGCGTCGATTGCGATCGCAGCGGTGACGGCCGCGCTGTTCGGCCCGCAGGTCTGGACCGATTTCGTCCTGAAAGGACTGCCGACGAACAACATCGTGCTGGCGGATCCGCAGGGGATAGCGACGCCGTTCTATCCAACGGTGTTCATGAACATGCGCGGCGTCGGGGCAAGCTATGCGCTGGCGATGGCGGTGCAGCTTTGCTTCTCGGCGCTCGCGGTCGCGGCGGTGATCTGGGCATTCCGGTTCCGCCGCGACGCCGACCCGCGGCTGCTCATGGCGCTGTTCTTGGCGTGCTCGATCAGCGTCGTTCCATACCTTTTGTCCTACGACACGCTGGCGCTGACGTTCGCCGCTTTGATGCTGCTCGAAGCCGGAAAGTTCGATGCGGTAGGACGGCGCCTCGTGCAACTGGTGTTCTGGCTGCCGGTCCTGCAGTTGGTCCTTGGCACTTGGCACGTTCCCGGCCCGGCGCTGATAGCGCCGGCCTTCGCGGTCTATCTGGTGCTGCGGTTGCGCGCCGACGCGAGCCCGGTGCCCGCGCCGGCGTAGCGGAACCGGCGCCGCCTACCGGCGCATGCAGATCCCGGCAACCTCGCCCTGGCAGGTGGCGCTCCCGCCCTGTTGCGCCGCCGCTGTGCCGGTATCCCGGCAGACCGCAAAGACGAGGACCTCGTCATTGCCGCAGGCCAGCTTGCCGGTCGCCTCGACGCGCCGCAGTCCATCGGGGGCTGCGCCCGCCGCTGCAGCCGGTCCACGCTCGCCCTGCGGCCCAGGCTTTCCGGCCGGCCCGGCAGGTCCAGCAGGTCCGGGCTCGCCGCGCGCGCCCTGAGGTCCGGCAGGTCCTTGCGCGCCGGCCTTGCCCTCCGGGCCGGCGGGGCCGGGCGGTCCGGCGGGACCCTGCCCGCCGGTGGGTCCCTGTGGTCCCGCGGCGCCTTGCGGACCGGCGGGGCCCGTCGATCCCTGGCGCCCCTCACAGGCCGCCAGCAGGAGCAATGCCGAAACCGCAATCATCGACGTGAGTACGCGCATGATGTCCCCCTGATTGATCCCTCAGCTTGTGGCCGACATTCGGCTCGGTCAATGCGACATGGCTGGCTTGGGTTTCACGATCTCAGAGATACGACAGCATTGATGTCCGAGATGGCCGAACCGGGGCACTATTTGCGGCACTCTCTAGCGTTGGCCTCCGATGTTGCACCGCCGTTCCGCGTGTGTTAGCAAAACGCGCGATTTTCGTGGGGTTCGGAGCTTCTGCGACCCCGTTCCGGAAATTCGAAGTCCCACTTCAATTCCAAGGGCTTGCGCTGCCTATCGTGTGGGCGCCGAGCCCGCGGAATTGCCCTGACGAGAACTGGACGTGGCAGGCGACGAACCAACCGTATCCGGCATGGCAGGACGCTATGCCACCGCACTGTTCGAGCTGGCGCTCGAAGAGCATGCCATCGATGCCGTCAGAGCCGATCTCGACCGCTTCAATGCGCTGATCGCCGAGAGTTTCGATCTGCAGCGGCTGGTGCGCAGTCCGGTCTTCACCGCCCAGGAGCAGACCAAGGCGCTGTCGGCCGTGCTCGAAAAGGCCGGCATCGAGGGGCTCGCGGCGCGCTTCCTCAAGGTCGTCTCGTCGAACCGCCGGCTATTTGCCGCGCCCGACATGATCCGGGGCTTCCGGGCGCTGGTCGCGCAGCACAAGGGCGAGACCTCGGCGACGATCACCGTGGCCGAGAAGCCGACCGAAGCGCATCTCGCCGCGATCAAGGACGCGCTCAAGGCCGTCACCAAGAAGGACGTGCAGATCGAGGTGAAGGTCGATCCGTCGATCATCGGCGGGCTGATCGTGAAGCTCGGCAGCCGTATGGTCGACACGTCACTCCGCACCAAGCTCAACGCCATCAAGCTAGCGATGAAAGAGGTCTCCTGATGGACATCCGCGCCGCTGAAATCTCCGCGATCCTCAAGGAGCAGATCAAGAACTTCGGCCAGGAAGCCGAGGTGTCCGAAGTCGGGCAGGTGCTCTCGGTCGGTGACGGCATCGCCCGCGCCTACGGACTCGACAATGTGCAGTCCGGTGAGATGGTCGAGTTCGAGAACGGCGTGCGCGGCATGGCGCTCAACCTCGAAACCGACAACGTCGGTATCGTGATCTTTGGCAACGACCGCGAAATCAAGGAAGGCCAGACCGTCAAGCGCACGCGCGCGATCGTCGACGTGCCGGTGGGCAAGGAGATGCTCGGCCGCGTGGTCGACGCGCTCGGCAACCCGATCGACGGCAAAGGCCCGATCACCGCGAAGGAGCGCCGCCGCGTCGACGTGAAGGCGCCCGGCATTATCCCGCGCAAGTCCGTGCACGAGCCGATGGCGACCGGCCTCAAGGCGGTCGACGCGCTGATCCCGATCGGCCGCGGCCAGCGCGAGCTGATCATCGGCGACCGGCAGACCGGCAAGACCGCAATCGCGCTCGACACCATCCTCAACCAGAAGCCGC
This sequence comes from uncultured Alphaproteobacteria bacterium, assembly GCA_963785745.1. Taxonomy (GTDB): domain Bacteria; phylum Pseudomonadota; class Alphaproteobacteria; order Rhizobiales; family Xanthobacteraceae; genus VAZQ01. Next base: position 36,456 of record CAWAWR010000017.1, on the reverse strand, counting down.
TCAACGCGCAGCCGGACGAGAAGATCAAGCTCTATTGCGTGTACGTCGCGATCGGGCAGAAGCGTTCGACCGTCGCGCAGTTCGTGAAGGTGCTGGAGGAGCAGGGCGCGCTCGAATACTCGATCATCATCGCCGCCACCGCCTCCGACCCCGCGCCGATGCAGTACTTGGCGCCGTTCTCCGGCTGCACCATGGGCGAATACTTCCGCGACAACGGCATGCACGCGGTCATCATCTACGACGACCTGTCGAAGCAGGCCGTCAGCTACCGCCAGATGTCGCTCCTGCTGCGCCGCCCGCCGGGTCGCGAGGCTTATCCCGGCGACGTGTTCTATCTGCATTCGCGTCTGCTCGAGCGTGCCGCCAAGATGAATGACGCCAACAAGGCCGGCTCGCTCACCGCGCTGCCGATCATCGAGACGCAGGCGAACGACGTGTCGGCCTATATTCCGACCAACGTGATTTCGATCACCGACGGACAGATCTTCCTGGAGACCGACCTGTTCTACCAGGGCATCCGCCCGGCAGTGAACGTCGGCCTCTCGGTGTCGCGCGTCGGATCGGCGGCGCAGACCAAGGCGATGAAGAAGGTCGCCGGCCGCATCAAGGGCGAACTGGCGCAGTACCGTGAGATGGCCGCCTTTGCGCAGTTCGGCTCCGACCTCGACGCCACCACCCAGCGCCTGCTCAACCGCGGCGCGCGGCTGACCGAACTGCTCAAGCAGCCGCAGTTCTCGCCGCTGAAGATGGAAGAACAGGTGGTCGTCGTCTACGCCGGCGTGAACGGCTATCTCGATCCGTTGCCGGTCAACCGCGTGCGTGCCTTCGAGGATGGGCTCCTGACGCATGTGCGCAGCCAGAATGCCGACATTCTCGAGGATATCCGCAAGACCGGCGACCTCTCGGACGCTACTGCCGCCAAGCTGAAGTCGGCGGTGGACGGTTTCGCCAGGAATTTCGCGTAACAGGATCAAACTCCGGCAATGGCCTCCCTCAAGGACATGCGGGTCCGCATCGCCGCCACCAAGGCGACGCAGAAGATCACCAAGGCCATGCAGATGGTCGCGGCCTCGAAGCTGCGGCGCGCGCAGGCGGCGGCCGAGGCTGCCCGGCCCTATGCCGAGCACATGGATGCGGTGCTGCGCAACATCGCGGCATCGGTGGCCGGGCTCGATTCCGCGCCGGCGCTGCTGCGCGGCACCGGCAGCGACCGCGTGCATCTGCTGCTGGTCTGCACCGCCGAGCGCGGCCTCTGCGGCCCCTTCAACTCGGCGATCGTGCGGCTGGTGCGTGAGCACGCCAACCGGCTTGTGGCCGAAGGCAAAGAGGTAAAGATATTCTGCGTCGGCAAGAAGGGCTACGAGCAGCTTCGCCGCCTGTACGAGAAGAACATCATCGAGCACGTCGAGCTACGCTCGGTCCGGACCATCGGCTTCGTCAATGCCGAAACCATCGCCCGGCAGATCACGGACCTCTATGCCAAGGGCACGTTCGACGTCTGCACGCTGTTCTTCTCGCGCTTCAAGTCGGTGATCGCGCAGATCCCGACCGCGCAGCAGATCATCCCGCCGGTGTTCGAGACGGCGGCCGGCAACGGCGGCGCCGCTTCCTATGAATACGAGCCGGACGAGGAGGATATCCTCGCCGAGCTCCTGCCGCGCAACATCGCGGTGCAGATTTTCCGTGCGCTGCTCGAAAACGGCGCGTCGTTCTACGGCTCTCAGATGAGCGCCATGGACAACGCCACCCGCAACGCGGGTGAAATGATCCGCAAGCAGACCCTTACCTACAACCGTACGCGCCAGGCGATGATCACCAAGGAATTGATCGAGATCATCTCCGGCGCCGAGGCGTTGTGACACTTTCGCGAGAGGAAGACTAATGACCACGCCCCCAACCAATGCGGTCGGAAAGATCACCCAGGTCATCGGCGCCGTCGTCGACGTGCAGTTCGAGGGGCACCTGCCCGCGATCCTGAACGCGCTCGAAACCAAGAACGGCGGCAACCGCCTGGTCCTCGAAGTGGCGCAGCACCTCGGCGAGTTGACGGTGCGCACCGTTGCGATGGACACTTCGGAAGGCCTGGTGCGCGGCCAGGAGGTCACCGACACCGGACAGCCGATCGAGGTGCCGGTCGGCATCGAGACGCTCGGCCGCATCATCAATGTCGTCGGCGAACCGGTCGACGAAGCCGGCCCGATCCCGACCAAGGCCCGCCGCGCGATCCATCAGGATGCGCCGCCTTACACCGAGCAGTCGACCGAAGCGGAGATTCTCGTCACCGGCATCAAGGTCGTTGACCTGCTCGCACCGTATGCGAAGGGCGGCAAGATCGGCCTGTTCGGCGGCGCCGGCGTCGGCAAGACCGTGCTGATCATGGAACTGATCAACAACGTCGCGAAGGCGCACGGCGGCTATTCGGTGTTCGCCGGCGTCGGCGAGCGCACCCGCGAAGGCAACGACCTCTATCACGAAATGATCGAGTTCGGCGTCAACAAGGATCCGAAGAAGAACAACGGCTCGACCGAAGGCTCGAAGTGCGCGCTTGTGTATGGCCAGATGAACGAGCCGCCGGGCGCCCGCGCCCGCGTCGGTCTCTCCGGCCTCACCGTCGCCGAGCATTTCCGCGACCAGGGCCAGGACGTGCTGTTCTTCGTCGACAATATCTTCCGCTTCACCCAGGCGGGCTCGGAAGTGTCGGCGCTGCTCGGACGTATTCCTTCGGCGGTGGGCTATCAGCCGACGCTCGCCACCGACATGGGCGCGTTGCAGGAGCGCATCACCACCACGACCAAGGGCTCGGTCACCTCGGTGCAGGCGATCTACGTGCCGGCCGACGACTTGACCGATCCGGCGCCCGCGACCTCGTTCGCGCACTTGGACGCCACCACGGTGCTGTCGCGCGACATTGCGGCGAAGGGCATCTATCCCGCGGTCGACCCGCTCGATAGCACTTCGCGCATGCTGTCGCCGTTGATCGTCGGCGAGGAGCATTACGCCATCGCTCGCCAGGTGCAGCAGGTGCTGCAGCGCTACAAGGCGCTGCAGGACATCATCGCGATCCTGGGCATGGACGAGCTCTCGGAAGAGGACAAGGTCACCGTGTCGCGTGCGCGCAAGATCGAGCGCTTCCTGTCGCAGCCGTTCTTCGTCGCCGAAGTGTTCACCGGCTCGCCCGGCAAGCTCGTCGATCTCGCCGACACCATCCGCGGCTTCAAGGGCCTGGTGGAAGGCAAGTACGACCACCTGCCGGAGGCGGCCTTCTACATGGTGGGCACCATCGAAGAGGCGGTCGACAAGGGCAAGAAGCTGGCAGCAGAAGCGGCGTAGCGCGGTATTGCAATGGCCACCTTCCAATTCAATCTCGTCTCGCCGGAAAAGCTCCTGCTCAGCGGGCCGGTCAATCAGGTCGACGTCCCCGGCTCCGAGGGCGATTTCGGCGTGCTGGCGGGACATGCGCCGTTCGTCACGACGCTGCGGCCGGGCATCCTCACGGTGTACCGCGACGGCGGCAACATGAGCGTTGCGGTCAGCGGCGGCTTCGCGGAGGTGAGCGACGCTGGCCTGACGGTGCTGGCCGACGTTGCGGTGCCGGTCGAGGACGTCAACCGCGATGCCTTCGCTGGCTTCGTCAAGGAAGCCGAGGACGCAGCGGCGGCGGCGCCGGAAGGTTCACAACGCGACCGGCTCAACTTGCGCGCTGCCCAGCTCAGGGATTTGCAGGCGTCGCTGGCGAACTGACACGAAGGCGTCAGGGCGGTGTGTTCGAACGAGCCTTTGCGCGCTCACTCAGAATGCGGGCAAGGGGGTTCGGCTGTGGCGCTTCCACCAGCTTCAGCGTGTTCGTGTCGTGGTGGTCGAAGCTGTTGCCGCCGCCGACCACGAGTATGGTGTGGGTCAGATAGGTCCAGCTTCCGTCGTCGTTGCAGGCGATATCGATGCGATAGCTGTCGGTTCGAAATTCCTTTTCCAGGAATTCCGTTGAGCAGATGCCGTAGCGGGTGTCCCCGCGTTTCGCCTCCACGAAGAATTTGCGATCGTCCGGGCCGGCATGACCACCCGCCAGCAGCACCTGCCCGCGCGGAATTGCCAAGGTTTGCATGATCAATCCGGTCGCGGGCTCCCAGAGCCAATAGCCAACCTGGTCGTGAAAGGTGATATCCTCTTCGGGCGTGTTGATGTGAACGTGATAGCGCAGACCGTAGAAGAGCTGCGGACCATTAGTCTGCGGATCGATCGGGTCCATTCGCACGGTCTCGATGAAGACGCGACGCTCAGGCCCCTCGGCTTTCGGGTTGACGTCCACTCCCTTGTCTGCCCGCCACAAGCCGGCGAGGCGCCGCAGGGGGCCAAGATTGGCGAGCGTGTCCGGATCGACGTTGTCCGGCTCGGTGAAGATGTCGGGTTTCGACACGAGTACTCTCGGTGTTCTCGACTGCAATGGGGATGGGTGATCCGAGCTCTAATCTACGCCTTCGCAAACTTCGCGAATTCCTGCACCACCCGATCGTAGACCGGCCGCTTGAACGGGATGATCAGCGCCGAAAGCTTGTCCATCGCCTCCCAGCGCCAGTCGATGAATTCCGGCTTGTGTCCGTCAGGCGGATTGGCGATGTCGATCTCCGAATCCTTGCCGGTGAAGCGCAGCGCGTACCATTTCTGCGTCTGCCCGCGGAACTTGCCCTTCCAGGCCTCGCCGACGATCTCGCGCGGGATATCGTAGCTCAGCCATTCCGGCACTTCGGCGAGCTTTTCGACCGAGCGGATGCCGGTCTCTTCGTGCAGCTCGCGCAGCGCTGCCTTGTAGGTGTCTTCGTTCTTGTCGACGCCGCCTTGCGGCATCTGCCAGGAATGCGTCGCATCGACGTGCTCGGGCCCGCCCCGCCGCTTGCCGATGAATACGCGGCCCTTGCGGTTGATCACCATGATCCCGACGCAGGGACGATAGGGGAGGGATTCGTAGCGCGGCATGTCGTCATTCCCGGGGGGCAACGGAGGCAAGTCTACGTGGCCTGTTGGCGCCCCGGAACGGAAAAATTCGGTCAGCTCGACTTGGCCCGCGACACCACGGCGGTGATGGGCACGAGCTGGATGCCGCGGCTCTCTGCGGCTTTGACCCAGCGCGCGATGCGGTCGATCGAGACCGGCAGCGCCCCGGCAAATCCGACCGCGGTGCCGCGTGCCCGCGCCAGGGTCTCGAGGCGGCCGAGCGCCTTGTCGACGTCCGCCGGCGTCGGCACCTGATCGATGACGAGGTCGGCCTTGGCGAAGGCGAGATTGTTGGCGCCCGCGATCTGGCTCGCCAGGCTGCGCGCCGAGGAGCCGTCGTCGAGATAGATCAGCCCGCGCAGTGCCGCCTCGCGCAGCAGCGGACCCATCCCCTGCTCGGAAGCCGTGAAGCGCCCGCCCATGTAGTTCACGACGCCGACATAGCCCTGGAAGCGGCTCATCAGCCAATGCAGCCGGTCGAGATTCTGCCCGGCGTCGATCGAGGTGAGGAGGGTGTGCGGTCCCGGATCGTTGTCGGGATAGTCGAACGGTTCCATCGGAATCTGAAGCATCACCTCATGGCCGGTCTCGCGGGCGTGCGCGACCTGCCGCTCGAGGTCGCTGCCATAGGGCGCGAAGGCCAGTGTGATCGCGCCAGGCAGCTTGCGCAGCGCGTCGGCGGTGCTGTTCGCGCCGATGCCAAGTCCCCCGACCACGATCGCCACGCGCGGCCCGTTGGCATTGCCCGACGCTGCCGGCTTGACCGGACGCGCGAAGGCTTCCGACGGCCGTGTTCCATCCGGCGCGATCTTCGGCAGCGCCCCGTGGCGCGACGACTCGACGAAGCGCTGGTCGTTGGAAGCCGGCTGGCCCTCTGGGCCCGCCGGAATCTGGACTTCGCGCTTGGCGCCGGTAGTCCCGTCGATGATCGTGACGGTCTTGGAATTGGGGTTGGGCGCGGCGGGTTGCCCGGCCGGCGTTCCGGCAGGCGGTGTCGGCGGCGTTCCCTCGGGCGCTGCGGCCATGTCACCGGGCGCGGTCGCGGGCGCGGTGGCCATCGGCTCGCCGCCCAGGGGATCGTGGGAGAACAGCGCCACCCCGGCGAACAAGGCAACCGGCAGCGCCAGCAAAGCGGCTGCCATGGGCACCCATGGAATCCTCCATGCCTTGCGGCGGGTGCGAACTTTGCCTTGTCCGAGCGGGGTGCTCAGATCGTCCGTGGTCACGGCTAAAACCCTCGCGAATCAGCGGGCCGAAGTCGTTCCGCAAGACTTGCACCGGAAGTCGTTAACCGTGCGTTTACCCTGCCGGATACCTCCCGCTCGCCTCGTCTGCTCGCGCGCGGGTTGCGGCATCCTGTCGAACGAGAGCTTGGGCGTGTGAGGCGACGCCTCGCTCCACTGCAATTGCTGCGGTGAATGGCCCGGACACAGACCGAACGTCGATGATGTCGAGGGTCGGGGGAGCCCGTCCGCTCGGCGCCCGTCCATCTGAATTATCAGGTTTCTTTAGCGGATTTTAATGAGGCCGCGCCAACCTGAAGTTGTTCAAAAACCCCTCCCCAGAACGGGCATTCGCGATGATAGCGCTGTTGAAACGGACGCGTGTTGGAGTTGGTGCGCGGATCTACCTCGCCATCGGGGCCATTGTCGCCCTGACGATCGTAGCCTCGATTGTTGCCTCGCTGTCTTTCGAGCGGGTAACGCATACCGTTCGCAGCCTCTTTGAGGAGCACTACCCGGTCGTCGAGCTCTCACGCGAGCTTGCCCAGGTTGCGGGTGCGACCGTCGCCATGGCCCCAAAGCTGGCCGAGGTGTCCGCGGACAACGACCGCACGGCGGTCGTCGGTGGCCTGGAGCAGGGTATTGCGCGCATGCGCGCCATCGTCGACGACCTGCACAACCGCAAGGCCGTCGATCGCGCAAAGCTGACCCCGCTGATCGACGAGCTTGGCTCAAACATTCAACAGATGGACAACGCCGCCCGCCATCGCATCACGATCCACGGTCAGAAGGCCGAGCTCGCGGAACGCATGAGCAGGGCCCGCGTGGTGTTCAATCAGGTGCTGTCGAACGCCGTCGATGAATCCCAATTCGGTCTGGTGATCGGCCTGCAAAGTGCCGCAGGGCTCTCGGACCCGGATCAGCTCAAGACGACGATGAAAAATCTCGCCGAGCGCGAATTGGTGGCTTACGGCACGAGCCTGTCGCTGCTCTCGGACCTCAACCAGGCCTATGGCCTTCTGCGCGAGGCGCTCGCGGTGGAGCGCACGGAACTGCTCAACTACATCCAGAATCGGTTTCAGGATCTCACGATGAGCGTGGACAAGACGCTGCAGGATGCTGACGCCAAAAGCCCCGATCCAAACCGCCGCAATGTCACGCAGGCCGTGCTGGCTTTCGGTATCGGCGGCAGTAACGTGTTCAACCTGCGCGAACGCGAGTTCGGAAACCGCCAGTCGCTCGTCAACAACATGGCCGCCGTATCGGAAGCGGCGAACGGCCTCAATGCGGAGATCGATCGCATCGTCGCTGGCGCGCGGTCGGCGGCCAACGATGCGACGCAATTGACCCTGACGACGATGTCGAGCAGCAGCTTCTGGCTCTTGCTGATCGGCGCGGGCAGCGTCCTGGCGGCCGCCGCCATCGCGGTGTTTGTCGTTCGTCCCAAGATCGTGCTTCGCCTCCGGCGCCTGTCGGTCGCAACGCGTGCGATCGCCGAAGGCCAGCTCGATACCAGGATCGGAGACAACGGCGCCGACGAGATCGGCGACGTGGCGGGAGCCGTCAGGATCTTCCGCGATGCAGGGATCGAGAAGCTTCGGCTTGAGCGTGAGGCGCAGGAACAGCAAAACATCGCCGCGGAAGAGCGGGCGCGTAGCGAGCAGGCACGGGCCGCGGCGGCTCAGCAGGTCGAGATGGTCGTCAACATGCTGGGCAGGGGGCTCTCGGGCATGGCCCAGGGCGATCTGTTGATTCGCCTGAACGAGATGTGCGCGCCCGAATACAGCAAGGTCAAGGACGACTTCAATGCCGCGCTGACGACGTTGCAGGAGACGATCTGCGCGATCAAGTTGTCCGCTCATGAGGTCTCCAACGCCTCGGCGGAGATATCGACAAGCACGACCAATCTTTCGCAGCGCACCGAGGAGCAGGCTGCCAATCTCGAAGAGACCGCGTCGTCTCTGGAACGGATCGCGGAGACCGTGCGAAAGAACGCGGAGCGGGCGCAGCAGGCCAGTCAGTTCGCCGCGAAAACGCGCACCGTCGCCGACCGCGGCGGCGAGGTCGTCCAGCAGGCCATGGGTGCGATGTCTCGGATCGAGGAGTCGTCGCGTGAGATTTCCGACATCATCAACCTGATCGACGAGATCGCGCGCCAGACCAATCTGCTCGCGCTCAATGCGGCCGTCGAGGCGGCGCGCGCCGGCGAAGCCGGCCGCGGCTTTGCGGTGGTCGCGTCAGAGGTCAGAAGCCTCGCGCAGCGTTCCTCCGAGGCCGCCAAGGGCATCAGGGGCCTGATTTCCAGCAGCTCCGGCCGGGTTCAGGAAGGCGTGGATTTCGTCAATCGCGCCGGCACGGCCCTCGGCGATATCGTGGAATCGATCAAGCAGGTGGTCGATATCGTTTCGGAAATCGCCACCGCGAGCGGCGAGCAGGCATCGGGTATCGACGAGGTCAACAAGGCGCTGGTGCGGATGGACGAGGCGACGCAACAGAACTCGGCCTTGGTCGAGGAAAACGCCGCGACGGCCCAGGCGCTCCGCCAGCAGGCCGCCGAAATGACCGGTCGTGTCGATTTCTTCCAGCTCGAGGATGACGGCGCGCAGCGGGCGGCATAAGCGCGAAAGCAGGTCGTATTCCCACAAAAGCTTAAGGCCCTGATCCGGGAGAACCGGTTCAGGGCCTCTTAGCAGGTCCGCGATGGCGGCAGCTTAGTTCTGCGTCGTCGTCGCGCGCGGATTGGCCGGATAGGCCGAGTTCTTCTGCACGCCGCGCATCAATTCGAGCGCAAGCTGCAGCGCCTTGTCGTTCTCCGGATTCGGCGGGACGTAGGATTGGGAGCCGGTCTCCTCCTGGCCTTCGGCCTTGAGGTGACCGCGCAGCGAGGCTTCGCCCCGCGCGTTGTCCCGCGCCTTGAGCTCCTCAGGAACCTCCTGAAGGATCTCGATGTCGGGCGTGATGCCGCGCGCCTGGATCGACCGCCCGGACGGGGTGAAGTAGCGCGCCGTGGTCAGCCGCAGCGCGCCGTTGCCCTGGCCGAGCGGGATGATGGTCTGCACCGATCCCTTGCCGAACGAACGCGTGCCGATGATGGTCGCGCGGCGATGGTCCTGGAGCGCACCGGCGACGATTTCCGACGCCGACGCCGAGCCGCCGTTGACCAGGATGATCACCGGCTTGCCCTTGGTGAGATCGCCGGCGCGGGCATTGAAACGCTGGGTCTCGTCGGCGTTGCGGCCACGGGTCGAGACGATCTCGCCCTTTTCCAGGAACGCATCCGCCACCGAGATCGCTTGATCGAGCAGGCCGCCCGGATTGTTGCGCAAGTCGATGACGAAGCCCTTGAGCTTGTCGCCGGACTGATTCATCAGGTCGTTGATCGCGCGCCGCACGCCTTCGGTCGTCTGCTCGTTGAACTGCGAGACGCGGATGTAGGCGACGTCGTCGCCGTTGAGGTTGGAGCGCACCGAGCGCACGCGGATGATGTCGCGCTTGATCGAAACCTCGATCGGCTTCTCTGCGTTCTTGCGCGTGATGCGCAGCTGGATTCCCGTGTTCACGGGACCGCGCATCTTCTCGACCGCCTGGTTGAGGCTCAGCCCCTGCACCGGCTCGCCGTCGAGATGGGTGATGATGTCGTTGGCCATGATGCCGGCCTTTGCCGCCGGCGTGTCGTCGATCGGCGCCACGACCTTGATCAGGCCGTCTTCCATGGTGACCTCGATGCCGAGGCCGCCGAACTCGCCGCGGGTCTGCACCTGCATGTCGCGGAAGCTCTTGGCGTCCATGTAGCTCGAATGCGGGTCGAGGCCCGCGAGCATCCCGTTGATCGCCGATTCGACCAGCTTGGCGTCGTCCGGCTTCTCGACGTAGTCGGAGCGGACCCGTTCGAACACGTCGCCGAACAGGCTGAGCTGCCGGTAGGTGTCGGACGCCGCCGCCCGCGCGCTCGAACCGTCGAACACGATGCGTGGCTGGGTGCCGATGAGCGTGAGCGCCGCACCTGCTGCTGCGCCGAGGAGAATGAGTGAAGTCTTGCGCATTATCCGCGAACCTTCTCGCTGTCGCTTGCCGCCCACCACGGGCCCGAGTTCCACAGGAGTTCCGTCCTTTCGAAACTCCACGTACAAAATGGGTTGCCCCGAGCCGGTCGCAATGGCGGTGGGGCCCTGGATCCGCCCGCCCATCACTGCGACGGGCTCACCCGTCACCACAAACTGCCCCAGATCAACGGAAATACGATCCATTCCCGCTAGCAAGACATGATACCCGTCGCCCGCATTGAGGATCAAGAGTTGGCCGTAATTGCGGAAGGGCCCGGCATAAACAACCCATCCATCACACGGAGCTGTGATCTGGGCGCCTGGCCGGGCCGAGATGGACAGGCCTTTTTCTTGCCCGCCGAGGCCGTCGGCCCTCCCGAATTCCCTGATTCGCACGCCATTCACAGGCAGCGGTAAAGTTCCCTTGGCCCGGGCAAAGGGTATGGCCGGGGCCAGCCGGCCCGGGTCCTTGAGGGCGGCCAGATTGGTCCGGGCATCCGTGGCCTTTTTTTCCTCGCCGCTGCGGGCCGCCACGCGCGCCGCGCGGGTCGACCGGTCGAGTTCCGCTTCGAGCTTGGCGATCAGTTCCTGCAGGTCCTCGGACCGCCGCCCCAGGGCTGCCGCACGCTCGCGCTCAGCGGTCAGGGCCTTTTCGGTTTCCGTCTGCTGCTTCTGGCGATGCGCTGTCAGGACCGTAAGCTGCACGTGGTCTTCGGCCAGGGCGCCGCGGCTCTTTTCGAGGTTGCCGCGTTCGGTCGCGATTTCCTTGCGCACCGAGTCCAGCGCCGCGAGATCGGTGGCGAGCCGCTCGACGTCCTGGCGCATCTCCGGCAACACCGCGCCGAACAGGATTGCCGAGCGCACCGATTGCAGGGCGTCTTCCGGCGTCACCAGCATCGCGGGCGGAGGATTGCGGCCGATGCGTTGTAGCGCCGCCAGCACGTTGCCGATGACGTGGCGGCGCTCGTCGAGCGACGCACGCAAGGTCCGCTCCCTCTCGTCGAGCGGCGCGAGGCGCTGTTCGGCGGCCGAGATCTGATGCTCGATGGTGCGCACGCGCGTGGCGACGTCGATGAGCTGACGGTTGAGCTTGCGGCGGTCGTCGCCGATCCGGTCCAGTTCGAGGCGCAGATTATTCTCGTTCTCGCGCGCCTTCTTTTGCTCGCTGCGGATGATCTGCAGTTCCTTGTCGCGCTCGTTCAGCGCGTCGAGCTTGGGCGAGCCCTTGGCCGCCGGCTTTCCCGGCGTCGACGTCGTGCCGGTCGGCGGGCTGCCGGTGCTGGGGAAATTGATGAACGGAACTTGGCCGGGGGGCGGCGATGACGGGGTCTGCGCGGAGGTCGCGATGATCCATGGCGGCAGCACTGCGAGCGCTGCCGCGACCAACGGGCCGGATGCGAGGCGAAGCCGTTGCATCAGAAAGAGAATCATCAAGGCCGCTATGCAAGAAGGGTACCCCACCCGCAGTCAGTCGTCACGATTGGTACGGCATTAAGACTAAGTCCGACGTGGAGAAAATTTCATGGCCGACGTGATCAACGGCACACAGTCGGCCCCAGGCTCGGCAGGGGTGATTTCGGCGTGCGGCCGGCGGCCCCCAAAAAGCAAAAGCATCGCGTTGTCGCCATCGCCAAAAAGAGAAGAAGTTATTCGACCAGACCCAAAACTTTAGTATCTTGTTCTTTTCATTGCGTAATTTGAACCTTGCTATAGATTTTCATTCTAAAGAGTTAGGTCCTCAGGACGTTTGGTCATGCGCTTTCTGCCGGTTTTCATGGATGTCACCAGCGGTCCCGTGGCGCTCGCCGGCGCGGGCGAGCACGCGGTCAACAAGCTGCGCCTGCTGCTGGCCGCTCACGCCACCGTGCGCTGGTACCCCGGCCACACCGACGTGGCCGATGAGATCGTGCAGGCGGCGGCCGGCCCGGGCAAGCTCGAGGTCGATTTCCACGATCCGCTGTCCGCCGATTTCGCCGGCTCGATCGCGGTCGTCAGCGCGACCGGCGATGGGCGCGACGAGAAGATTTCCGTGCGCGCCCGCGACGCCGGCATTCCGGTGAACGTGGTCGATCGCGCCGACCTCTCCACGTTCGTTTTTCCCGCCATCGTCGATCGCGGCGACGTGGTCGTGGCGATTGGCACCAGCGGTCATGCGCCGGTGCTGGCGCGCCGGCTGCGCGAACGCATCGAGGCGATCGTGCCCGCGCGCATCGGCGATCTCGCCGCGCTGATGGGCCGTTATCGCCGCCGCGTTGCGGATGCCGCGCACTCGCCGCGGCTGTTCTGGCAGAAGGTTGTCGACGGCCCGATCGGCGCGGCGGTGCTGGCCGGCCGGTTGGTGCGCGCGGAAGCCGATCTCGTGCGCAGCATCGACAATGCCGGCGGACGCGATCCGCGCAGCGTCACCGGCACCGTGTTCCTGGTCGGCGCGGGCCCGGGCGATCCCGACCTGCTGACGCTACGCGCGCTGCAGGTCCTGCAGGACGCCGACATCGTTTTCCACGATGAGCTCGTCACCGACGCGGTGCTCGACCGTGTGCGGCGCGACGCCAAGCGCGTGTTCGTCGGCAAGCGCCGTGGCGAGCCCGGCATCGGCCAGGACGAGATCAACAAGCGGCTGGTTGACGCCGCCAAGGCCGGCCGCAAGGTGGTGCGTCTCAAGGGCGGCGATGCCTTCGTGTTCGGCCGCGGCGGCGAAGAGATCGAGCGCCTGCGCGAACAGAATATCCCCGTCGTCATCGTTCCCGGCATCACCGCTGCGCTCGGCTGCGCCGCCGAAGCGGAGCTGCCGCTCACCTTGCGCAACGAGGCGACGCGGCTCTCCTTCGTCACCGCCCATCGCGCCGACGAGGCCGCGGGCATCGACTGGTCCGGGCTCTCCGGCAAGGAAACGACGGTGGTGGTCTATATGGGCCTCGCTTCGGCCGCAGCGGTCCGCGACGGGCTGGTCAAGGCCGGGCGCGATCCGGCAACGCCGGCCGCCGTGCTCGCGCGCGGCACCCGCCCGGATTCACGCGCCGTGGTCGGCCGTCTCGACGATCTTCCGAAGCTCGCCGCCTCCGCCGGCGAAGGCCCGGCGCTGCTGGTCATCGGCGAGGTGGTTGCGCACTCGAAGCCGTGGCGCGAGACGCTGGAATTCCTGAATGCACAGGTGGCCGCATGACCTCCCCGCACGAACAGAAGAAACGCAAGGTCAACGGCTCCGTCGTCGTGACCGCGAACCGGCTCGGCGACGGCGCGGTGGTCTATCGCACCGTGAACGACGACTGGACGACCGACATTACATCTGCCGCGGTGGTTGCGGCGCCGGCTGCGGCCGTGCTGCTGCAACGCGCGGAGGCGGACGGCGTGCGCGCCGTCGGTCCCTATATCGCGCCGGTCGAGCTGGCGCCGGACAACCGCGTGCTGCCCGGTAATCTGCGCGAACGCATCCGGCTCGCCGGCCCGACTTTCACGCTGCCGGGCAGTGCATGATCCCGAAAAGTGGGAACCGGTTTTTCGGATGAGATCATGCACCAACAAGAAAAGCGTTGAGTCATGTACCGCTACGACGATTTCGACCAGACGCTGGTTGATCAGCGAGTCTCCGAATTCCGCGACCAGGTAGGCCGCCGTCTCTCCGGCGCGCTGACCGAGGACGAGTTCAAGATCCTGCGCCTGATGAACGGCGTCTACCTGCAGCTTCACGCCTATATGCTGCGGATCGCCATCCCTTACGGCACGCTGTCGTCCGAGCAGATGCGCATGCTTGCGCATGTGGCGCGCCGCTATGATCGCGGCTACGGCCACTTCACCACCCGGCAGAACATCCAGTTCAACTGGATCAAGCTCGAAGAGATGCCGGACACGCTCGCCGATCTCGCCAGCGTCAAGATGCATGCGATGCAGACGTCGGGCAATTGTGTACGCAACATCACCACCGACCAGTGGGCCGGGGTCGCGGCTGACGAAATCGAGGATCCGCGCATCTGGGCGGAAGTGGTGCGCCAGCATTCGACGATGCATCCGGAATTCACCTTCCTGCCGCGCAAGTTCAAGATCGCGATCACCGCCGCCGCGCACGATCGCGCCGCGATCGCGGTCCACGACATCGGCCTGCGCATGGTCCGCAACGGCGCCGGGGAGGTCGGTTTCGAGGTGATGGTCGGCGGTGGGCTCGGCCGCACCCCGTTCATCGGCAAGGTGATCAAGCCGTTCCTGTCGAAGCGCGATTTCCTGAGCTATATCGAGGCGGTTCTGCGCGTCTACAACCAGTTCGGCCGGCGCGACAACATCTACAAGGCACGGATCAAGATCCTGGTGCACGAGCTGGGCGCGGAGAAGTTTGCCGCCGAGGTCGAGAACGAGTGGAACGCGATCAAGGACGGCGCGCTGGCGCTCGATCCGGCCGTTGTCGCCGACGTTGCCGCGCGCTTTAGCTATCCCCACTACGAGCGCCTGGAGGACAATCCACCGGCGCTGGCGCGGGCGCGCAAGGAGGATCGCGCGTTCGCCGCTTGGCTCGACAATTCCGTCTCCAATCACAAGCAGGCCGGCTATGCGATCGTCACGCTGTCACTCAAGCCGACCGGGGCGCCGCCCGGCGACGCCACCGCCGAGCAGATGGACGCTATCGCGGACATCGCGGACCGCTACAGCTTCGGCGAAATCCGGGTCGGCCACGAACAGAACCTCGTGCTGCCGCACGTCGCCCAGCGCGACCTCCTGGAGCTCTGGCAGAAGCTCGAAGCGCATGAGCTTGCGACACCGAATGTCGGGCTTGTTTCCGATATTATCGCCTGTCCCGGTCTCGACTATTGCAGCCTCGCCAACGCGCGCTCGATTCCGGTTGCGCAGGAACTGACGCAGCGCTTCCGCGACCACGCGCTGGCGCGCACCATCGGCCGACTGCACATCAACATCTCCGGCTGCATCAATGCCTGCGGCCACCACCACGTCGGCCACATCGGCATCCTCGGCGTCGAGAAGAACGGCGAGGAATTTTACCAGATCACGCTCGGCGGCCGCGCCGACGAGGGCGCCAAGCTCGGCACGCTGCTCGGCCCCGCGGTGCGCTATGGCGAGGTCGCGGACGTCGTCGAGGACGTGGTCGCCGCCTACGTTGAATTGCGGGAGCGCCCCGAGGAACTGTTCATCGACACCGTCAAGCGGATCGGCGTCGAGCCCTTCAAGGAACGTGTCTATGCCACTCGTTAAGTCAGGCCGGATTGTCGAAGACCAGTTCGTGCGGATCGCCGACGATGCGCCGGTGCCGGACGGCGTGGCCGTGATCGTCAGCGGCGCGCGCTTCCTCGCCGATGCCGAGGCGCTCTCGCAGCGCGTTGAGGCGGTCGGTGTGGTATGGCCGAACAGCCGGCCGATTGCCGAGCTCGCGCCCTATCTCAGCCGGCTCGCGCTGGTCGCGCTGGTGTTTCCGGGCTTCCGGGATGGCCGCGCCTACAGCCAGGCGCGCATCCTGCGCGAGCGCTACGGCTTCGGAGGCGAGCTGCGTGCAACGGGTCAGGTCTTGCGCGACCAGTTCCTGTTTCTGCTGCGCGCCGGCTTCGATTCCTTCGAAGTGACGAAGGAGGCCGATGCGGCCGCCTTTGTGGAAAGCACCAAGGCCTTCGACGTGTTCTACCAGCCGACCGGCGACGGCCGCGCGACGGCGATCCGGCGGCGGCTCGGCCGCGCGTTCCAGAGCGCGCCGGTGCGGGAGCTCACGCCCTGTGATACGGGTGGCCCGACAGGATCGTGACGGCGCGGTAGAGCTGCTCGAGCAGCATCACCCGCACCAGCTGGTGCGGCCAGGTCGCCGCGCCGAAACCCATCGTCAGGTTCGATTTGTCCTTGAGACCGGGCGCGAGCCCGTCGGCGCCGCCGATCACGAACACCACGGCCGGCTTGTCGTCCGATCGCCACGCCTGCAGCCGGCCCGCAAATGTCGCGCTCGGCATGCTCTCACCGCGTTCGTCCATCAGCACGGTGACGGCGCGCTCCGGGATCACATTGGCGATGGCGATGGATTCTTCGAGCATGCGCCGCGCGGCATTGTCGGCGCGGCTTTCCCGGATCTCGATGGTGTCGAAGCCTGAGAGCCCGAGAGTGCGGCCGACCTGCGCCGTGCGCTTGAGATAGCGCTCCGCGAGGTCCCGCTCGGGACCCGATTTCAACCGTCCCACAGCGGCGATCACGACGCGCATGATCGCCGCCTTGAGCGAGCTAGCTCGCCCGCGCCTTCGGTCCGTGCGCCCACATCTTTTCGAGCTGATAGAAGGCGCGCACTTCCGGCCGGAAGACATGGACGATCACGTCACCCGCATCGATCAGCACCCAGTCGCAATGCGGCATACCCTCGAGCCGCACGTTCTTGAGGCCGGCTTTGCGCAGGTCTTCGACCACGCGATCCGCGATGGCGCCGACCTGCCGGTTTGAACGTCCGGTGGTGACGACCATGTGGTCGGCGATCGAGGATTTGCCGGTGAGATCGATGGTGAGTGTGTCCTCGGCCTTCATGTCATCGATGCTGGCGAGGACAAGGCGAAGGGTCTCCTCGGCGTCAGGACGCACCTTGGAAACCCGTTCGGGGGCGCGTCGCGCGCCAGCCCGAGAGACTGCAAGTGTGGACAGGGATCGCTTTCCTTTCGCTTCCTTCACTGCTCATCACCGCGCCGACTCCGGCGCCACCTCAAGATAGGCATGCCCGGTTAATGGTTTCAACCACCCGGGCGTTCCGAGGCGCCAGTATTTTGACGATTTTCAACGGCGGTTTTGCGACAGCCGCCGGGCCGCCCGCAGCGCGGTCGACGACAGCGGCGATTTCAGCCCGTGGAGGTAAACCCAGGCCGGCGGCTTGCGGCCGGCCAGCGACCGGGCCGCCGTTTCCGGGATGCGGTAGCGCGCCAGCGCCTGTCCGGCGGTCCCGCCGGTGGCATAGAGGCTCGGGCCGAGCCGGTCCACCACCGCGATTGGCACCATGGAGACGATCCCGCGCCAGTTCTCCCAGCGATGGAAGCTGCGCAGGTTGTCGGCGCCCATGATCCAGACGAAATCGACCCCGGGGCAGTGGCGCTTCAGATAGGCGACGGTGTCGAACGTGTAGCGGGTGGCGATTGCGGCCTCGAGGCCGGTCACGATGATCCGGGGATGGTCAGCGAGCTCCTTCGCCGCGGCGATGCGGTCCGCGATCGGCGAAAGCCCCCGGGTGTCCTTGAGCGGATTGCCCGGCGTCACCAGCCACCAGACGAAGTCGAGGCCGAGCCGCCGCAGGGCGATCAGGCAGGCAGCGCGGTGCGCGTCGTGAGGCGGATCGAACGTCCCGCCGAACAGGCCGATCTTCATGCCGGTGGTGTGGGGGGGAAGCACGGACATCAGGCGAGCAATCAATCACAAACCGCCGGCCCCGCGAAGGCGGGGCCCCGGCATGGCCGGGGCGGCAAAAAAGAGGTCACGGACGTATCTGCCCCGAGCCGCGGACGCGGTAGTTGAAACTGGTGAGCTGCTCAGCGCCGACCGGACCCCGGGCGTGGAAGCGGCCGGTGGCGATGCCGATCTCGGCGCCGAAACCGAACTCGCCGCCGTCGGCGAACTGGGTCGACGCATTGTGCAGGACGATGGCGGAATCGACCTCGCGCAGGAATTTCTCCGCGGCAGCATTGTCGTCGGTGACGATCGAATCGGTGTGGTGCGAGCCGTAGCGTTCGATGTGCGCGATGGCGTCGTCGACGCCGTCGACCACGCGCGCCGCGATGATCGCATCGAGGTATTCGGTCGACCAATCTTCCTCGTTCGCGGATTTCACACGCGCGTCCGCCTTGCGCGTCGCGTCGTCGCCGCGCACTTCGCAGCCGGCATCGAGCAACATCGTCACCAGCGGCTTGAGATGTGTCGGCGCGACGGCGCGGTCGATCAGCAGCGTCTCGGCCGCACCGCAGACGCCGGTGCGCCGCATTTTCGCATTGAGCACGATCGACTTCGCCATGTCGAGCGACGCCGCCTTGTCGACATAGACGTGGCAGATGCCCTCGAGATGCGCGAATACCGGCACCCGCGCTTCTTGCTGCACCCGCGCGACCAGGCTCTTGCCGCCGCGCGGCACGATCACGTCGACAGTGCCGTCAAGTCCGGCGAGCATCATGCCGACCGCGGCGCGGTCGCGGGTCGGCACCAGCTGGATCGCATCCGCCGGCAGGCCGGCTTGCACCAGCCCGTCCGCGATCGCGGCATGGATGGCGCGATTGGAGCGATGGCTTTCGGAGCCGCCGCGCAGGATCGCGGCATTGCCGGCCTTGAGACACAGCGCCGCAGCGTCGGCCGTCACATTGGGCCGGCTCTCATAGATGATGCCGATGACGCCGAGCGGCACGCGCACGCGCTCGATCGTCATGCCGTTCGGGCGCGTCCAGCTTTCGGTGACCTCGCCGACCGGATCGGCCAGCGCGCGGATGACATCGACGCCGGCCGCGATGGCGGTCACGCGCTTGTCGTCGAGCGCGAGGCGGTCGAGGAACGCCGCATTGGCGCCGCTGCGCTTGGCCTCGGCCACGTCCTCGGCGTTGGCGGCGAGGATCGCCGCCTGGCGCTGGCGGATCGTTTCGGCGATGGCGGCGAGCGCCTTGTCCTTCTGCGCGGTCGGTGCGAGCGCCAGCCCGCGCGCGGCCTTGCGCGCCCGCTGCCCGATCTCGGGCATCACGGCGGCGGTGTCGGCTTCCACGGTCTTGAGCGGCGCTGTCATCGGTCTATTCCGGCGGGGCCTTGGTACCATGCCCGGCTCTGCGGTGCGAGTGAAGGGCGCATTCTTGCCGCGGGCCAAGGCGCCATGTAAGCACTCTTCCCATGCAATTCAGCGGGTATGCTTAAGGGGTATGCGTGCAATGAAGCTCAAGGATCAGGTCGCGATCGTCACCGGCGCCGGGCGCAATATCGGCGAAGACGTCTCCAAGCTGTTCGCGGCGGAAGGGGCCAAAATCGCGGTGGTGGACCTCGATCGGCCGCGCGGCCAGCGCACGGTGGACGCGGTCAAGGCGGCGGGCGGCGACGCCGAGCTGTACGTCACCGACGTGTCGAAAGGCGCCGACGTCGACGCCATGGTGAAGGCGGTGGTCGGCCGCTTCGGACGCGTCGACATCCTGGTCAACAACGTCGCGGTCTCCGACAACAAGACGATCTTCGAGTGCACGGAAGAAGACTGGGACCGCGTGATGACGGTCACCCTCAAAAGCCAGTTCCTGATGTCGAAGCACGTCGCGCAGCAGATGGTCGCGCAGGGTGGCGGCGGCAAGATCGTCAATGTCGGATCGACGTCGGGCTGGCAGGGCCGGCCGCGCGCGATCGCCTATTCGGCGGCGAAGGCGGCGATCGCCAACTTCACCCGCGCGCTCGCGGTGCAGCTTGCCCCGCACAATATCCGCGTCAACGCGATCGTGCCGAACAAGATCGGCTCGCCGGTCGGCAAGGACGAATTCGATCCGACCCGCCCGGTCGAAAACATGCTCCGCCGTCCCGGCCAGCCGATGGAAGCCGCGAAGGCGATCCTGTTCCTGGTCAGCGACGACTCGTCCTTCATCATCGGCGAGAACCTGTTCGTCGATGGCGGCACCATGGCGATGGACCAGACCGGAAGCTGAGGTTCTTCCGGTCATTCCCGCGCTCGGCCGTTAGGCCGCCCGGGCAAACGACAGCCGAGAATCCGAGTTGCAGGTAAGGTAGAATGGGACCATCCTATTCTACTTAAGATTGGTCATTTGGATTAGTCGGCAATGTCCAAGGGGGAATTGCGGTCGTCCGGACAGGCTCCGGCGCGGGGGTCGCAGCCGCGAATCTTCATTTCATATCGCCGGTCCGATTCCGCGGCCATCGTCGGCCACATCTACGAACGCCTCGTCGCCCGTTACACGAGAGAATCCGTGTTTCGGGACGTCGACGACATTCCGCTGGGCTGGGATTTCGCCGACAGGATCAAGCAGGAGCTGTCCGGTTGCGACATTGTGTTGGTCGTCATCGGGCCACGATGGCTTGGCGCGGGCAACGACGGCAATCTCCGCATCCAGCAGGACGACGATCCGGTTCGGATCGAAGTCGAGGCGGCCGTGGAGTCGGGCGCGGCG
Organism: uncultured Alphaproteobacteria bacterium; assembly: GCA_963785745.1. Lineage (GTDB taxonomy): Bacteria > Pseudomonadota > Alphaproteobacteria > Rhizobiales > Xanthobacteraceae > VAZQ01. The sequence continues at coordinate 16,116 of CAWAWR010000017.1, read as the reverse complement.
GTCATTCCGGTTCTGGTCGAAGATGCGAGAATGCCCAAGAGAGGAGACTTGCCGGACAGCTTGAAGGGATTTGAATCCCGCAACGCTGCGGAGATCAGGACCGGAAAGGATTTCGATCACCATGTCGCCAGCTTGATCGCCTCCATGGATGCGATTCTTGCGAGCCGCGGGAAATTCGTTGTCAACTTTCCGAAGTGGGCCGCCAGGGCGGCAGTCTACTGCGCGGCGTTGGCCTTGGTCACACTCGGCGGCCTGGTGGCCGTTGCGTTGCTTGGTCCCGGCGTATCGGCAGGACTCGCCCTGCTGGGTGTTGCCGCGGCCAGCCTGGGGTTTGCAATGGCGTGTGGGTTTGCCGGCGGAAACGCGGCAGCCAAGCGCCGGATCCCTTTTCCCGTTTGCCAAAAGCATCCGGTCGCGTTCAGCGCGACGACGGGCGTACTCACATTCCTTCTGCTGTTCGTATTCGGCGCGTTCGCAAATCCATTTTTGGCCATTCAACCGGTCGACGGTTCGGTTCAGGTCGCCAAGCGTCTGCGCGCTGAATTTTGGCACGCCCGCGACAATTTCGAATCCGGAAAAGCAGATTTCAAGCAGGCCGAGAAACTTGTCGATGCGCTGAAGGCGCTCGACCCGCAGAATGGTCATGCCTCGTATTTCGCGGGCGAGATCAAACGTGTTCGCAACAGCACTCTCTTCACGACCAAGAGCTGCTTCAAGGGCTGGCCGGCCGGAAAAACGGAGAGTTCTCGAAGCCTATCAGCAGGACTTCTACTATCATCGCGAAGTCGCGGTCACGTTACCCGCCCTGGAAACCGGCGGCGATCCCAACTCGGAGGCTTGCTACAACCGCGCAAGAGGCTATTGCGCGCAGCGAATGGCCTGGATCTATCATTTGCTCGCAAACGACTTCTATGTGCACGCGCTCGCGCTAACGGGGCGCGACCGCCTTGCGCCTTTGAGCCGTGCAAGGGAATTTGCCGTGGAAGCGCGCAAGTATCGCAGGCCGGAAGGCGGCGAGGGATTTGACCAATGTGTCGACACGACAACCATCGTTGAAAAGACTGGCGAGGAGCTCGACGTCAGGCCGGTCCTGCGGCTGCCGAACCAGCGACAGTCCCTGGAACGCTAGTTGGAATGGCCGTCGTCGCTTAGCTGTATTTCGTCGGTCCCTTGCCGGTCCAGTTCGGCGGGTTGCTCGCCTTGATGCGGCGGGCTTCTTTCACCAGCTCCTTGATCGCGCCGGTGATCGGCAGCGAGAGCCCGGCCTTGTCGGTCATCTCGGCCACCACCTGCATGTCTTTCAGCGCCCAGGTGAAGGAGATCATGTCCCATTCCTTGAGCGCGTCGGAAGCGCCGGAGCTCATCATCAGCGCGTCGCGCAGCTTCACGAGATCGATGCCGGTGGACTCGGCGAGCCGTCCGGCCTCGATCAGGCCGACGGCGTTCACCCACAAGAGCAGGTTGTTCATGGTCTTGCCGACTTGGCCGTGGCCGACATTGCCGAGATGCGCGTAGTCCGAGCAGAACGTGCCGAAGACCGCGCGGCCGCGCTCGACGATCTCAGGCTCGCCGCCGACCAGAGCGAGCAGCGTGCCTTCATCGGCCGCGAAGCGGCCGCGGCAGATCGGCGCGTCGAGCACGCCGATGCCTTTCGGCTTGGCGGCGGCCGCGATCTCCTGCACCACGAACGGTGACGTCGTCGACGACACCGCGATGATCGCGCCCTTGGCGAGATTGTCGAGGAGGCCGTCCTTGCCGTAGACCACGGCATTGACCTCGTCGGTGTAGCCGACGCCGAGGATCACGAAGTCGCATTGCTTCGCGAGCTCCGCCGGCGACGTCGCGGTCTTGGCGCCGGCGTCGGCCGCGCGCTTGAGCGCCTCGGCGCTGAGGTCGCAGACCGCGACGCTGTAACCTTTCTTGATGAGGTGCTTGAGCATCGAGAATCCCATGCGGCCGCATCCGACGATGCCGACGCGTTCCTTGGTTCCACTGGTCATAGCGTTCCTCTCAACTCTTTGGCTTCAGCATTGCATTCAGCGGCTTTGCGGGATCGGCCAGCTCGGACGCGTCAACGGCGACCCGCCGCTCGATCAGCCGGCGGACGGTCGCGATGTCGCGCTGAGCATTGATCCCGATCGCATGGGCGATGGTAGCGCCATCGAGATCGAACAGCACGGTCGCCTTGTCCGAGATCTTGCGGCGCACGCGTGCGCTTGGCTTCGTCACCGGCCAGCCCATGCCCTGGATATAGAGATCGTATTGTTCCGACCAGTACGACGGCACGGGATTGTAGGCGGCATCGCCGCCGGCCGCATTGCGCCCGGCCACGGCGCCGTGCTCCTGCGCGTGCCGCCAGTTCTCCAGCCGCACCGGACCATTGGGGCCGGTGAAGCGGGTGCAGTCGCCGGCCGCGAAGATCGCGGGATCGGAGGTGCGGCCGCGGTCGTCGACCAAGATGCCGTCCTGCACGGCAAGTCCGGCGCTTTTGGCCAGCGCCTCGTCGGGCACCGCGCCGGCGCCGACGACGATGAGATCGGCAGCAAACGTTTCCCCGGCCTTGGTCACGACCGCGAGCTTGCCATCCGGCAGCCCCTGCAGGCCCGCGCAGACCGTGTCGGTGCGGATATCGACGCCGTGGTCGCGGTGTCGCTGGTGGATGATCGCGGAGGTTTCCTCATCGCACACGCGCGCGAGGATGCGCGGCGCGATCTCGATCACGGTGACCTTGATGCCGAGCTCGGCGGCCGATGCGGCGATCTCCAGCCCGACAACGCCGCCGCCGATCAGGATGAGCGACTTCGCAAGGCCGAGATGCGCCTTCAGCGCCAGCGCCTCGTCGGCTGTACGCAGATAGTAGATGCCGGGCTGGCTTTCCGGGAACATCGGCAGGATGCGGTTGCGCGAGCCGGTCGAGAGCACCAGCGCGTCGTAGGGGATGCGCTCGCCGGACGCAGTGACCACCGCGCGGCCAGCCGCATCGATTTCTTTCACGCGCGCGGATTTGAGCATCACATTCGCGCCGGCGACGCCCTTCGGCCCGGCGATCGGCGCGTCCTGCGGCATCGCCTTGCCGGTGAGCACGGCTTTCGAGAGCGGCGGCTTCTCGTAGGGTTCGACGGCCTCGTCGTTGATGAGCACGATATCCGCCGCGGCGTCCTGCTGGCGTGCCGCCAGCGCGGCGCCGACGCCCGCCGGCCCGCCGCCGACAATGACGATCCTGCGGCTCATACTCTTCCCCCGGCACCACTCAACATTGACACGGCGGCGAGCACCCGCCTAGATTTGGAACAACGGTCCGCATTGCGGAACACGTTTGTTTAGCGCGTCACGCGCCGAAATTCCAGCGTTTGCGCACCGCGCTATCGGTCCCAAGCCCCAACCGTCGAAGGCCGTGCCATGGCGAGGAAACCGACCGGCAAGACCGAACCGCGCAAGCGGGAACGGCTGTCGTCGGTCACCACCGCGATGCGGCTGCTCCAGGCGTTCTCCGAGGACGAGGTCGATATCGGCATCAGCGCGCTGGCGAAGCGCCTCGGCATCGCCAAGAGCACGGCGCACCGGCTGGCGGTGACGCTGGTCGCCGAAGGCATGCTCGAACAGGACCGTGACAGCGGGAAGTACCGGCTCGGCGTCGCGTTGTTCCGGCTCGGCGCGCTGGTGCGCCGCCGCATGGAAGTCTCCAACGAAGCGCGGCCGTATCTCTATTCGCTGCGCGAGACCATCAACGAGAGCGTGCACCTTGCGATCCTGGATGGCAGCGAGATCATGTACGTCTACAATCTCGAGAGCACGCATGCCATTCGCTCCCGCTCGGACCTTGGTGTGCGCAAGCCCGCGCACTCGACGGCGGAAGGGCAGGCGATCCTTGCGTTCCAGCCGCAGGAGGTGATCGACCGCGTGGTGGCGAGCGGCCTCAATGCGCATACGCCCAAGACCGTGACCAGCCCGGAGCGCTTCCTCAAGGCGCTGGCCGCCGTGCGTCAGCGCGGCTGCGCGATCGAGGACGAGGAGAGCGAAATCGGCATGGTGTGCGTCGCGGCGCCGATCCGCGACGACTCCGGTGCGGTGGTGGCGGCGCTCGGGCTCGCCGGTCCGGTGACGCGGCTATCGAAGAAGGCCGTTGCCGGAATCATCCCGCACGTCATCGCGACGGCGGACCAGGTCTCGGCGCGGCTTGGCTATCGGGCGCGCGCGGCGGGGTGAGGCGCGGCTACGCCCGCAGCGCCACCAGCATCTGCTCGATATAGTCGTCGTCGCTGGCGATCACGAGCATACCCGCATAAGGCCGCAACGCCGCCAGCGTGCGCGACAACTCTTCGTCGGTGTGCTGCTCGCTGCCGATGATCAGCGCGGTTGTCATCACCTTGCGCACGCCGCAGGCTTCCGCGATCACGCCGGCGGTCTTCGGCTTGGTGCCGGCGCTCGCCACCATCACCACCAGGTCGGCCGAAGCCACCTCATCGATCAGGTCCTTGGTGCGGCCGGCGAGGTCGGAGAGCCACGCCTTCATCGACCAGTTCTCGCCGCTGCGCGGCGCGCCGTCGAAGTCGACCGAGGTGAAGAAGCTCGCCTGCTGCCACTTGCCCTGCGCCAGCCGCTTCACGACGGCTTCGCTCGGCGGGTCGAGCGCGATGATCTTGGTCGCGCGCGGCTTCGAGTTTGGGTAGTCGATCCGGTACCGCGCTTCTTCGGCGGTGGTCATCCGGGCGCTTTCGCTCAGCATCGGTCGTACTCCAAACTTTCCAAAGCCGGTTCCAACTAGACCGTGGTTTGCTCCGCGCCCACGCGTTGCCGGGTGAGCGCTTCCTTGGCGCCGTCCTTGAACGCCTGGTCGGGCGGCAGCACGATCGAGACCGAGCGGATCTTGTGGTGCTCGGGATCGACGCCGGGCGGGAACGTGCCCTTGTCCTGGAACGCCTTGAGCGAGCGTAGCATCCGATGGCGGGCCATGATGATGCCGTTGTCGGTCGAGACCAGGTTCTCCTTGGTGCGGTCGCAGACCGGACCCATGCTCTCCTGCAGCGACGAGTCCTGGATCGCGAAGCCTTCGATGCCGCTGTAGGTCCGGCCGGCTTTCTGCGCGGCGCGGTCCATCAGGTAGTCGTTGTCCTTGTTGGCGAGCGGACGATAGCTGCCCGGCACGTATTTGCAGTGCAGGCCCTGGCCGGCTTCCATCGCGGCGCGCTCTTCCTTGGTCAGCGCGCGGGTCGGATGGAAGTCGTAGGTCCAGGCCCAGCAATTGTGATCGTCGATCGGCACCCAGAAGTGGCCGTGCATCGGATGGTCGCCGCGCGGCGGGATCATCGTGAAGTTCGGCATCACCCACGGCGTGATGCGCCAGTAGTAGTTGCCGTTCTCGGCATTGCGGCGTGCGCCGATGTAGAGGCCGCCCGGCTGCTCGACCACCTCGAAATGCGGCCGCATGTCGGAGAGGTTGTACTGGTTGCCCTTGGCGCCCTTGAACAGCGGATCGGAGCCGAGATCACCGCGATGCAGGAACGAGACGTGGCTGGAGTCGATGCCGCCTTCCATCGCCTGCAACCAGTTCGATTCCTGCAGCCGCTTGGAGATGAAGGACTGCTCGGCCGGAACCAACGAGAACTCCCACTCCGGCAGCGGCGGTTGCTTCTCAGGTGGACCCATATAGGTCCACAGCACCGGGCCGATCTTCACCAGCGGATAGGACTTGAGCTTGATCTTCTTGCAGAAGCCGGACTCCATCGGCTCCGAGGGCACATCGATGCACTGTCCGGTCGTGTCGTACTTCCAGCCGTGATAGGGGCAGCGCAGCCCGTGTTCCTCGTTGCGGCCGAACCACAGCGAGACGCCGCGGTGGGCGCAGAACTCGTCGATCAAGCCGTACTTGCCGTCGGTGTCGCGAAACGCCAGCAGCCGCTCCGAGAACAGCTTGACCCGCACCGGCGGGCATTCGTTCTCCGGCAGTTCCTCGGCCAGCAGCGCCGGCACCCAATAGCAGCGGAACATCTGCCCGAACGGCGTGCCCGGGCCGGTTTGCGTCAACAGGTCGTTTTGTTCTTTCCTGAGCATCCGAAGACTCCGCAATGCGTCCTGTGCGAGAGGATGTCACAATCGCCGGGATTCGGCACGGTCCTTCGCGTTTCCAACGCCGAAGTAGAGTGCCGGTTGCGTGCGATTTGTCGTTCCTGTATACGGAACGGCGTTCCGCATAGAAAATATTATGTTCGTGCCGTAAGGTCAATGAGGAGGTTCCAGGTCCATGCCGCGTCTTGATTTGTGCAGCGCCGATGAGGTCACCCCCGGAAATGCGTTGAGGGTTGAGTCCGGAGACTTGGTGCTCGCGGTGTTCAACGTCGAGGGCGAATACTTCGTGACCGACGACCTCTGCACGCACGGGCCGGGCTCGCTCGCCGAGGGCTACATCGACGGCGACGTGGTCGAGTGCAACTTCCATAACGGCCAGTTCAACATCAAGACCGGCGAGGTGGTGTCGCCGCCCTGCATGGTCCCGGTGAAGACCTACAAGACCACGGTCGAGAACGGCCGCGTTTTCATCGAAGCAGAATAACGGCGGCGGGCGGGGCGTGCGATGAAAGTGCTGTGCACCAACGGTGTGAAGGCCGTGACCGCCGAGCTGCTTCCGGCGGTGGAGCGGACGATCGGATTGTCGGTCGACGTCGACTATGCATCGACCAACATGCTGATGGACAAGATCGGCGGCGGCGAAACCGGCGATCTCGCGGTGCTCTCGGCCGAGGCGGTCGACAGCCTCATCGAGAAGGGCGTGCTGCAAAAAGGCACCCGCGTCGACCTCTGCAAGTCGTCGATCGGCGTCGCCGTGCGGCGTGGCGCGGTGGGACCGGACCTCGGCACCGTCGATGCGCTGAAGGCGGCGCTGCTGGCCGCGAAGTCGGTGCTGTATTCGAAGACCGGCATCTCCGGCGTCTACATGCCGCAACTGATGTTGAAGCTGGGGATCGCGGGCCAGATCGCGAAGAAGGCGGTGAATCCGTCGTCGGGCACGGTCGGCGAGGCGCTGGCGCGCGGCGAAGCGGAGATCGCGCTCCAGCAGATCAGCGAATTGCTGCCGGTGGCCGGGATCAAGGTCGTCGGCCCGCTGCCGGCCGAGGTGCAACTGGTGACGGTGTTCTCCGCCGGGACGTTCGCTTCCGCCGCGGAGCCGCGCGCGGCGCGCATGCTGGTGGAACAGCTCACCACCAACGCCGCGCGGTCGGTCTACACGTCAAAGGGTCTTGAACCCGCGTTCTGACCACTGGCGTCGGCCGGCCCCGCCGTCTACGCTCCTTCCAAGAAAATACGCAGGGAGGAAACGATGTTTGCGTGGAGGACCATGCTCGCGGCTGCCGGAACCATGGGCGCGTTGATGCTGGCGACACCTGTCAGCGCCGCCGAGATCGTGCTGCTCTCATCGACCGCGATGCGCGAGGCGCTCGAAGATCTTGTTCCCGCCTTCGAGAAGGCGAGCGGACACAAGGTAACGATCATCTTCAAGTCAGGTGTCGATGTATCGGCCGCGCTGCGTGCCGGCGATCAGGCCGACCTCGCGGTCTCGACTGATACCGCGCTCGACGAGCTCGTGAAGGAGGGCAGGATCGTTGCCGGCAGCCGTGTCGATTTCTCGCGCCCGCGCGTCGGCGTGGCGGTGCGCCAGGGAGCACCGAAGCCCGACATCAGCACACCTGACGGATTCCGCAACGCTCTGCTGAAAGCCAAGTCGATCGGTTACAGCAAGGGACCGAGCGGCATTCATCTGGAGGGTGTGATGAAGCGACTCGGCATCTTCGACCAGATCAAATCGAAGCTGATCCAGCCTGCGCTCGGCGTGCGCGTTGGATCATTGGTGGCGCGCGGGGAAGCCGAGATCGGCGTGCAGCAGATCAACGAGCTGTTGCCGATCCCCGGCATCGATTTCGTTGGTCCGCTCCCGGGCGAGTTGCAGACGGTGCTCACCTATTCGCTCGCCGTGCCGGCGACTGCCAAAGAGCGAAATGCCGCTGCTGCGCTGGTGAAATACCTGACGTCGGAGGCGGCGCTGCCGGTGTTCAAGAAGCTCGGGCTGGATCCCGGCTAGGGGCGCTAGCCTTCGTCGGGTAGCTCGCTGACGCGGTAGCTGTGAGCGAGCTTCCTGCCCAACACGGGGTCCTCCAGTTCCATCTCAAAATTTCCGGAATATGACATGCCACCGTGCACCGCGAATGTGCCGCAGAACATGGCGGTGCCGGGTGGAAGCGTACCGCCGCCGGTATAGAGCTGGATCAGTTCCTCCGGCGCGCGCATGTTCGTCACCGGGCCCTCCTGATAGAGGCGCCGCGCTACTCCCTCGTTCGACACGAACGAGCGAAGCTTGAGCTTGTCCCAGTGTGGTTTGACCTCGTCATAGCGCCACAGCTGCGGACCGACCGGCTTGGCGCACATCTGCTTGGAGAGGGTCACCGCGATAGTCTCGGCCTTGCGGTCGGTGTGATCGGAGCCGACGCCGAGCCACAACCCGTCAACCAGGGAATAGAGCACGAACTCGACCTCGCCACTCGACTGGCCACCGACGCATTCGATTTCCGGTGCTGTGGTCAGTAGCGAAGCGGCGTTGCGATAGAAAATCGGCACTGTCTTCGGGCGCTTCACCCCCAGCGCCTCCACTGCCCGCGCGAGAGGAGGCAAGAGACCGGGTCTTGAGCGATATTGAGCTGACAAAAGTCATCCGGGTCGCTCGAACGATGGCCGCTCCCTACGGCGACATTGTTGAATTCTTGGCACTGACGGGGCAACGTCGTGAAGAGGTGACGCAAGCTACATGGGATGAGTTCAATTTCGATCAACGGATATGGACGCTTCCCAAAATGCGCACCAAGAATGGGAAATCGCACGTTGTGCACCTCTCTGCTGGATCGATCGCTGTGCTCAAGCGCAGGCCGAAGCGGGGATCGTACGTGTTCACGATCCATGGAGCCAAACCGTTCAGTCGCTTCTCGGCAGCAAAGCGTAAACTCGATGCGCTATGCGGCGTAACCGGCTGGCGGCTGCACGATCTTCGACGCACATGTGTATCTGGCATGGCTCGACTAGGCGTCGCCCCACACGTTGCCGACAAGGTGCTGAACCATCAGTCTGGAACAATCTCTGGCGTCGCGGCAGTTTATCAGCGCCACGACTTTTTAGCCGAACGCAAGCAGGCACTCGAACGCTGGTCAGCTCATGTGATCAGAATCATCGAGAAGACTTCATTGGATATTCGAATCGACGTTCAAAAGTGCCGTGAGGCGCCGGTGGGTGATATTGCGACTCGGATCTTAGATCATTCGACGATTGCTGCGAGGCGGCCGGCAACTAACGAAGTCTGTTCAGAGATGATCACTGACGACAGATCGCCGGACTGAACAATGGCGAGATTGCGCGCTACGGGCGTTTCTCTTGTCACACCGTATCGTGACAGCAGCTCGTTGCGCCAAACGATTGTCGAGCTTGGCGTCGGCGATTTATTCGAGGACACGGCAGTTGAAGAACTTTACTGGCGTTTGGCGGCCGTAGTAGGGCTTTGGTCGCAAGAGCAGCATGGCCTGGATAGCGCGCCCGTCGGCGCGCCATTGCTCGCGTCGGCGAAGGAGCTGAGTAAAGTTTCGAAATCTCTGAGCGGCGTGGAAGAGGGTTTCCACTCTGATCTCGAAATCGAGTTTTCCTCTCGGGTCGCCCAGTTTTTGGCCTCGGACCCTTCTGTCGTTCGCTTCCGAGAGCGCAGAAGCTCCTTTCTTCTTTTGCACAAGATGCAGCGCGCATCGCACATGTTTGCCTTGTCGCTCATGCCGACCTGTCCAGCAAACTTGGGAGAAAAGGCCGCCACGCCCTTGAATGGTACGACGAGTTCGTGACGCTGCTTCTCGACATCGCGAAGCGGGGCGGCGCCGAGCCGAAAATGCAGAAAGATCGCATTACGGGCGAACGTAGCGGCTGGCTCATTAATGCCGCGCAAGCGTTGGAGACCTTTCTTTATCCGCAAATGCGCTCCCAGAGCTTGGAAGCCTGCGGGAAGCGCCTCGAACGGAGCCGAAAACGGCTTTCGGAACCCAAACGACAAAAACCCCCAAAGCGGTGACCATTTTTGTCGATGTGATCTGCCGCTGATCGTCCCGTAATTGATCCAGCGATAGCCCGAATATTGGCCCAAACGGACACCGCTAAGCAGGCGGAATGTCCGCTTTGGGGTCAGAAGCGTGCACGGAAACTCACAATGTTATTGGACCCAGAGATGGCCGGAGAATTTTGACGGGTCTGTCTCTGCGCCGAAGCACGCGCGGCTTTGGGAACAATGTAAACGGCGACAGGGATCGGCGAATTGTTATCGTGGCGATGACCAGGAACGGCGCCCACTGGGGTTTGTAAGACATCGATAGTCTCCAACATGTGCTCCACACTCTCGAATACAAGCGCGAGCTCCCCACCAACGAGGTGAATGACCAGGGCCTCCGGAGACTTGCCGAGGTCGATGGTCGCTCCGGACGCCTTGGGCATGGCGAGGACGATGTTGAAGACGGCTCCCGGTACCTCGATGGTTTGCAGAACTGCCTCTCGCTGCTGGGCGTGGATCGAGCCCGTCCCAATGACGATGAATGCGGTGCAAATTGAGAAGTACTTGAGCATACTGCCCTCCCTTGAATGTCAATCGCGTTCATCGCGACCGGTGTAAGGGAAAACATGTCCGAAGACCGAATGAATGACTTTGGAGGGAGCTTGGATTTCTCTTGGAAATGTCTTGGGATTTCGTCACAGGCAGTCGCCAGGGAGCCTGGGCACTTGTCTGCCGATCCAAGATCACCCGTGTTTTCGCACCTTGCGTACACTCAATCTGATACGCTAGGCGGCGTTGAGGGCATCAAACGTGATACTTCTGTTTGGCGATTGCGCGATCGACATCGACCGGCGTGAATTGACGCGTGGCTCCGATGAGATCTCTCCCGGCCCGCAAGTCTTTGATTTGCTGGTGTATCTTGTGCGGAACCGCGAGCGGGTAGTGACCAAGGATGACTTGATCGAAGGAATCTGGGGCGGACGAATTGTCTCGGAATCAACGGTCACAAGTTGCATCAATGCTGCGCGCAAGGCCGTCGGCGACAGCGGGGATGAGCAGCGACTGATCCGAACGGTTGCTCGCAAGGGATTCCGCTTTGTCGGCGAGGTCAGAGAAGACAAACCGACCGGAGTTTCGTCATCGATTTACACGCTCGGCGGGACCGACAATCAGAAGCTCGCGCTTACGCTCCCCAATAGGCCATCCATTGCGGTCTTGCCATTCCAGAATTTGAGCGGCGATGCCGAGCAGGAATACTTCGCCGATGGTATGACTGAGGACATTATCGCGGCTCTCTCGCGTATGCGCTGGCTGTTCGTGATAGCGCGCAACTCAAGCTTTACATACAAAGGCCGCGCCGTGGATGTACGGCAAGTCGGCCGAGAACTGGGCGTTCGCTATGTGCTCGAAGGCAGTGTGCGCAATGCCGCGTCCCGGGTGCGCATAGCGGGACAGCTTATTGATGCGACCACCGGAACCCACCTTTGGGCAGATCGCTTTGAAGTACCCTTGGCGATATCTTTGACCTTCAAGATCAAGTCGCCGCCAGTGTCGTTGGCTGGCTCGCCGGGCGGTAGCGCTGGGCAAGGATGATGCGGTTGCACTGGCGAGAGGTGGGCACGCGCTCGCCTATGTCGTCGGTGAACTCGACGCCGGAGCCGCCTTTACCGATCAGGCTCTCATTCTCAACCAGAATTTCGCGGTCGGGTGGATGTTGAGCGGCTTGATAAGCGTGTATCGCGGCGAGCCAGACGTGGCCATTGAGCGGGTAGAGCGCGCCTTACGCCTGAGTTCACTGGATCCGCTTAACTTCATCGCTCATACGGCAAATGCGATGGCTCATTTCTTTGCTGGCCGTTACGATGAGGCGTTATTGTGGGCGGGAAAAGTAGTACAGGATAAGCCGGACTATCAGCTTGCGCTACGCATGTTTGCGGCAGCGAACGCGCACATTGGGCGGCAGAAAGAAGCACAACAAGCCGTCGAACGCTTGCGTGTGCTAGCATACTATCGTGAAGGCAAAGGATTATGTCTTCACAGCCTATCCGAAGAGGTGAAAGGGAACACAATGTCCGCTTCTGACCCAAAGATGGGGTAATCGGCCGGCAGCTTGTGGATAGCTGAGGAATTTGGGTGCTGCGCTTCGGGCTGATGGTGAAACGAGGTCCGTGGTTACGGCCTCAAGCATCAGAAGGAGAAGCGCAGCATGGAGCATTTTGCTGGACTGGACGTTTCGGTCAAGGAGACGAGCGTCTGCATTGTGGATGACGCGGGCAAGATCGTTCGGGAAGTGAAGGTGGCAAGCGAACCTGAAGCGTTGTTGGCGGTGCTGAAGAACCCCGCCTACCACTTCAAGCGGATTGGATTGGAAGCTGGACCGCTGTCGCAATGGCTGTTCAGCGCGCTCGCCGAAGCGAAATTACCGGTGATCTGTGTCGAGACGCGGCACATGCAGGCGGTGCTGAAAGCGCAGCTCAACAAGACCGATCGCAACGATGCGCGCGGTATCGCCCAGATGATGCGAGCGGGGCTTTATCGTCCGGTGCATGTGAAGACGTTACGCAGCCAGAAACTGCGAATGCTGCTGACCCACCGCAAGTTGCTGCAGTCGAAGGCCATCGCCATCGAGAACGATCTGCGCGCCACCTTGCGTAACTTCGGTCTCAAGGTGGGCCTGGTGGGGACGGTGAAGTTCGAGGCCCGCATCAAGGAGCTGGTTGAGAACCTCCCCGACTTGGCGGTACTGGTCGAGCCGATGCTCATTGTCCGGCGTGCCATCCGCGAGCAGATTGGCATCTTGCACCGCCGCTTGCTGGCCATTGTGCGGGACGATGATGTTTGCCGGCGCCTGATGACGATCCCCGGTGTCGGCCCGGTGGTGGCGCTGACCTACCGCGCCACCGTCGATGTGCCCACTCGCTTTAGAAACTCCAAGGCGGTCGGGGCGGTGTTCGGACTGACGCCGTCCAAGTATCAATCGGGCGAGATCGATCGAAGCGGTGGGATATCCCGGTGCGGAGATGAGATGATGCGGGCGATCCTCTACGAAGCGGCCCAGATCCTGCTGGTGCGCACGACGAAATGGTCCTGGCTCAGGGCATGGGCGATGGCGATCGCCAAGCGCCGCGGATTGAAGAAGGCGATCGTGGCCTTGGCCCGTCGGCTGGCCGTCACCATGCACCGCATATGGGTTGACGGAACCGAGTTCCGCTGGACCCGGGAGCAAGCCGCAGCAGCATGAGAAGCGCACGGCATCAAACCCAATAGGAGGCAACTCGAGCTCCACCGAGCGGTGGAATGATGTCCCTCGCGGGACGATGGACGAGGTGAGTTCGCATGTCCGCTTGGACCTGCCGTCACACTGACGACAAGGCCGACCCAAAGATTGTTCCGCCTCGTCTTCGAACCCCATATTGGAAGGGCCTTGGTGCCGATTCCGAAGAGAAGCACGAGCCCGTGAGCGACATCGACACTGTGGTGGTGGATAGTCTGAAAAGCGCTTGACCCAAAACGGCCGATTAGAGAAGCGGACATGCGGATGGCCGGATTCGTGTACCGAGGCGCATGACTGGCGCGGAAAAGCAAATGAGAGGCGCGCTATAGCAAGACACAAAGCGGAAACCCCTTTTAACTGCGGCGCGCACTCGGGGGCCCCAGGTCGGATGGGTGATTGCATGGTGCGTCTTGCCGCGACGCTCAATGGCGGACCCACTCATCCGCCCTGGTTTGCCCCGCCGCGTCGCCGCCCAGCATAGGATGTCCAGCTGCTTAGCCTCGAAGTCGAAGGCTGCTACAGCTGAACTCCAGCGGTCAGCACTCCCTCCCGCGAGCGTCCGAAGCGGTCCGACCAGCACCCGCGACCGATGCAATCGTGGCAAACCGTTCGATCCTCGTGTCCTTTTTTCGTATTAACGCGACGGAACTCCCGAAGCGCCCTGATCGTTTTTTTTGCGCCACCCGCATGTCTGGAAGCAGCTCTCCAGGCCGTGCGGGGCGGGCCGGCCGGGAGGTCGCTTCCCGAGTGCACCCGGCCGGCCACTCCGCTCGGAGAACGCTCGCGATGTACTTGGATGAAGCTTTCGAAGCCGCCATTTGGATGGGAGCTGCCTCCCTCGTGCTGCTGACTGCAATGGGCGCGCTCGTCGTCTTGTATCTCCAATAAATGTCGATCGCCCGGAACTGCGCGAGGACGCGCCACATTGATTGTGTGCGTGTCCTGCCGGTTTCCTCGCGAGGGTCCCCGGGCAGGGCATGTGCCGGCCGGTATTGCCCCCGGCAGCCGGCCGGTTTCTTTCCGAACGCGGAACACTGCAAGGCTCCGAATAATTGAATAGTGCGTGCCTCTCAGGATTGATCTCCCTTGGGGCATGTGGCCGGCCGGGATACTCCCCAGTCCCCCGTTCGGCCTAGCTTGGCTGTATGAGCCGACCACGAGATGAGCAGAGACGTGCTCAAGAACTGTTCTGGTCCGTAACGACGGCTATCGCGTTGATGAGCGAGGTAGGAGGACCGCTTTGGCTTTACTGCTCCTATTGAGCGGCAGCGTTCGTGACCATGGGAAGCAATACGAAGGGGCTATCCTATGACTATTCAAGCACGCCCGCTTTATACCAGTCCCAGCGGGGACACTTGGTGCCTTTGCCGAAGTCAGAAGGGCGAAATTGTGGTGTCCCATCAACCCAATTTCGCATCGGGTGGCAAACCCGCGGAGATCGATCTCAGCACTTTTCTGGCAAAGGGTAATACAGGCCCTGAGCACCAAGCATTGCGGGAGCTAATAGGTGAACTAATTGTTTCCAATCCCATGCAAGCAGACTACGACGATCACGATTGAGTAGATCGGGCGAAGGGTTGAACTCAGCGGGCCAAAGCGACTTCCCAACGGCCAACATCTGGCATCAGATAGAGCTTGTCAGTCCGGGCCTGAGACCGGACCGGGAAGGTAGGCGCCGTGGGTGATTTAGAAGCAAAGCGTTTCGGCGCCCTTCCGAGCGCCGCCGGGGGCATCACCAGGCTCGCCTGCGCGCAGGCAAAAGCAGCGGGCATTGACGTCGGCCCGCTCTTACAAAAGGCGGGCATCACTCAACAGCAAATTGATGATCCGAGCGCGCGCCTCAACGTCCGGGATCAGATCCGCTTTGTTAATCTGGCCGCCAACGCCCTGCAGGACGATTTTCTTGGATTTCACATCGCACAGCTAACCGACCTTCGAGAGCTCGGATTGCTCTATTACGTCGCGGCCTCGTCGAACACTTTGAGTCAGGCCGTGCAGCAAGCGGCCCGATACGCATCAATCGTCAACGAAGGCGTTTCTTTGAAATATGTGAACGACAACGAGGTCGGAATGGTCTTCCGCTATGTCGGCGTGAGCCGGCATCTGGATCGACATCAAATGGAGTTCATTTCGACCATCCTCGTCCGCACTTGCCGGAACCTCACGGGCCAGCACCTCGTGCCAACGCGAACGAGATTTGCGCACCACCGCAATACGGTCAGTCCTGACGTCCTAGAGTTCTTCGGCCGCGACATTGAGTTTAACGCGTCCGTCGATGATCTTACGTTTGCTGCGTCGATCGCGCACTTGCGGGTCGTCAATTCGGACCCTTATCTCAACAGGCTCCTGGTTAAGTATTGTGATGAGGCCCTTTCACGCCAGCCGGGGCAGCTAGGGTCCTTCCGGGCAGCCGTTGAAAATGCCATTGCGACGCTACTGCCGCACGGAAAGGCGCAGGCTACCGAAATTGCACGACGGCTCGGCGTAAGCCAACGCACGCTTGCGCGACGGCTGCTGGCGGAAGGCGTGACGTTTTCAGAAGTGTTGGAAAGCCTGAAATCGCATCTCGCTCAGCGCTATCTCGCCGACCTGTCCTTGTCGATTTCCCAAATCGCGTGGTTACTCGGCTACCAGGAGGTCAGCGCATTCACGCACGCATTCAAGCGCTGGACCGGCCGAGCCCCGCGGGACGTACGGTCTGAGCTTTCCACTTCTTAAATCGGATTTTGGATCACATGGCGGATGACGGACTTCCGCTATTGGCCCAAAGCAGACATGG
>CAWAWR010000016.1:0-624706 GCA_963785745.1 uncultured Alphaproteobacteria bacterium | reverse complement strand
CGGCACCGGAGGGGGGATTTTTTAGTCCCCCCAGGAAAGCTCCCCGGAGGTGCCGCAACGAAAAGGGCCGGAGGCCGGCCCGAAAAGCAGGACAGGCGTCGTTCAGAGTGAGCCGGGCCAACGGGTGGAAGCGCGGGTCGGGACAGGGCCGCGCACAAAACAGGTGTCGGCGGCTATGTGGCGGGGGCAACCCGCAGCCGTCGGCCCAAGAAAAGGTGAGAAAATGCGGATCGAGCGTCGTTACACCAAGGAAGGTCAGTCGCCCTACGCGGGCTCGAATTCCGGCCGACCACCAGCGAAATTCGCAATCCCGACGGCTCGATCGTTTTCCAGGCCGACGACGTCGAGGTCCCGCCGCTTGGAGCCAGGTCGCCGCCGACGTCATCGCGCAGAAATATTTCCGCAAGGCCGGCGTGCCCGCGCGCCTGAAGAAAATCGAGGAAAACACCGTCCCCTCCTTGCTGTGGCGCTCGGAGCCCGACGAGGAGGCGCTCGCCGACGCTTCCCGAGAGGAGCGATTCGTCGGCGAGACGCTCGCAAGCAGGTGTTCGACCGGCTCGCCGGCACCTGGACCTACTGGGGCTGGAAGGGCGGCATTTCGATTCGGAGGAGGACGCGCACGCCTTCTTCGACGAGCTCGGCTACATGCTCGCCACGCAGAAGGCGGCGCCGAACTCGCCGCAATGGTTCAACACCGGCCTGCACTGGGCCTACGGCATCGACGGCCCGAGCCAGGGCCACTACTACGTCGACTTCGAACCGGCAGCTCATGAAGTCGAAGTCCGCCTACGAGCATCCGCAGCCGCACGCCTGCTTCATCCAGTCGGTCGCCGACGACCTCGTCAACGAGGGCGGCATCATGGACCTCTGGGTGCGCGAGGCGCGGCTGTTCAAATACGGCTCCGGCACCGGCTCGAATTTCTCCTCGCTGCGCGGCGAAGGCGAGCGGCTCGCCGGCGGCGGCAAGTCGTCCGGCCTGATGAGGTTCCTGAAGATCGGCGACCGCGCCGCCGGCGCCATCAAGTCGGGCGGCACGACGCGCCGCGCGGCGAAGATGGTGATCGTCGACACCGACCATCCCGACATCGAGCAGTTCATCGACTGGAAGGTGAAGGAGGAGCAGAAGGTCGCCGCGCTCGTCACCGGCTCGAAGATCAACCAGAAGCATCTGCTCGCTCCTCAAAGCCTGCGTGAACTGCGAAGGCCCGGGCGACGACTGCTTCGATCCCGAGAAGAACCCGGCGCTGCGCCGCGAGATCAAGGCGGCGCGCCGCAAGCACGTGCCCGACAACTACATCAAGCGCGTGATCCAGTTCGCCAAGCAGGGCTACAAGGATATCGAATTCCCGATCTACGACACCGACTGGGATTCGGAGGCCTATCTCACCGTCTCCGGCCAGAACTCCAACAACTCCGTGCGCGTCACCGACGAGTTCCTCAAAGCGGTCGAGGCCGACAAGAGCTGGGACCTGACCTGGCGCACCAAGCCCGGCAAGATCGCGAAGACGCTCAAGGCGCGGATCTCTGGGAGAAGATCGGCTACGCCGCCTGGGCTTCGGCCGACCCCGGCCTGCAATTCCACTCGACCATCAACGACTGGCACACCTGCCCGGCCTCGGGTCCGATCATCGCGTCGAACCCGTGCTCGGAATACATGTTCCTCGACGACACCGCCTGCAATCTCGCCTCGATGAACCTGCTCGCCTTCCTGGCCAAGGATCTCGGCCAGGGCGAGCCGCGCATCTTCGACGTCGAGGGCTACGAGCATGCGGTCCGGCTGTGGACCGTGGTGCTCGAGATCGCGGTGCTGATGGCGCAGTTCCCCTCGAAGCAGATCGCGCTGCGCAGTTACGAATTCCGCACGCTCGGCCTCGGCTACGCCAACGTCGGCGGCCTCCTGATGTCCGCCGGCATCCCCTATGACTTGGACGCCGGCCGCCAGATCTGCGGCACGCTGACCTCGATCCTGACCGGCATCAGCTATGCGACGTCGGCGGAGATGGCGAAGGAGCTCGGCCCCTTCCCCGGCTACAAGAAGAACCGCGAGGCGATGCTGCGCGTGATGCGCAACCACCGCCGCGCGGCCTATGGCGAGCGCACCGGCTACGAGCAGGTGGCGACGCCGCCGGTCCCGCTCGACGCCAAGGCCTGCCCCGATCAGGCGCTGGTCGAGCACGCCAGGCGCGCCTGGGACCGCGCGGTCGAGCACGGCACCCGCTACGGCTTCCGCAATGCGCAGGTCTCGGTGGTGGCGCCGACCGGCACCATCGGCCTGGTCATGGATTGCGACACCACCGGCATCGAGCCCGACTTCGCGCTGGTGAAGTTCAAGAAGCTCGCCGGCGGCGGCTACTTCAAGATCATCAACCGCGCGGTGCCGGAAGCGCTGCGCGTGCTCGGCTACCCGCCGGCTCGAAATCGCCGAGATCGAGGCCTATGCCGTCGGCCACGGCTCGCTCGGCCAGGCCCCCGGCGTCAACCACAGCACGCTTCGCGCCAAGGGCTTCACCGACGAGACGATCGCGGTCATCGAGAAGGCCCTGCCGACCGCGTTCGACATCAAGTTCGCGTTCGCAACAAGCGGACGCTGGGCGAGCAGGTCGCTGGTCAACGAGCTCGGCATCGACGCCGGACAGGCCCGAAAAGCAGGAACCTTGCAGGTATTAAATTACCTATTTTTGCGCTTGACTTCGGGCCCGTGACACTCCGGTGACGAGCCTGTGGATGGCGCTCTTTCGAATCCGCCGCGGAAATCCGATACTTCCTGCCTCCCCTTGATTCTCTCCCCGCACTCCACAAATTTGTACAAGCCTTAGTGGTTGATTTCAGACTTATCCCGCTAGGTCTTGACGAAAGCGGCAGAGAAGTCCTAGCCTCTGTCCGTTCGGCGCCAGTGGTTTCTCGTACCCGCCGGGCTCTCCTGACAGGGTTCCGCGTAACCACTCCGCCTGCTGCAACGGCACCGGAGAGGACGTCTTTGCGTCCCCGAAGGAGACCAACCCGAAGGTGCCGCAACAAAACGGGGCCGGAACCGGCTCCAAAAAGCAGGACAGGCGTTAGTCAGAGAAGAGCCGGGTCAAACCGGGTGGAAGCGCGGATCGGGACAGGGACCGCGCGCAGAACAGGCGTCGGCGGCCTATAATTGGCTCGTCGGCCCGACAAAAGGGGCAACTGAAATGCGGATCGAGCGTCGTTACACCAAAGAAGGTCAGTCGGCCTATGCCGGCATCGAATTCCGGCTGACCACCAGCGAAATCCGCAATCCCGACGGCTCCGTCGTCTTCCGCGCCGACGACGTCGAAGTGCCGACCGCCTGGTCGCAGGTCGCCGCCGACGTCATCGCGCAGAAATATTTCCGCAAGGCCGGCGTGCCCGCGCGCCTGAAGAAGGTCGAGGAAGAGACCGTCCCCTCCTGGCTGTGGCGCTCGGCGCCCGATGAGGAGGCGCTCAAGGCGCTGCCCGAGAAGGAGCGCTACGTCGGCGAGACGCTCGTCCAAGCAGGTGTTCGAGCGGCTCGCCGGCACCTGGACCTACTGGGGCTGGAAGGGCAAGCATTTCGATTCGGAGAGCGACGCGCGCGCCTTCTTCGACGAGCTCGTCTACATGCTCGCCGCGCAGATGGCGGCGCCGAACTCGCCGCAATGGTTCAACACCGGCCTGCACTGGGCCTACGGCATCGACGGCCCGAGCCAGGGCCACCACTACGTCGACTTCGAGACCGGCAAGCTCGTGAAGTCGAAGTCGGCCTACGAGCATCCGCAGCCGCACGCCTGCTTCATCCAGTCGATCGCCGACGACCTCGTCAACGAGGGCGGCATCATGGACCTGTGGGTGCGCGAGGCGCGCCTGTTCAAATACGGCTCCGGCACCGGCTCGAACTTCTCCTCGCTGCGCGGCGAAGGCGAGCGGCTCGCCGGCGGCGGCAAGTCGTCCGGCCTGATGTCGTTCCTCAAGATCGGCGACCGCGCCGCCGGCGCCATCAAGTCCGGGGGAACGACGAGACGCGCCGCCAAGATGGTGATCGTCGACACCGACCATCCCGACATCGAGCAGTTCATCGACTGGAAGGTGAAGGAGGAGCAGAAGGTCGCGTCCCTCGTCACCGGCTCCAAGATCAACCAGAAGCACCTGCGCGCGATCCTCAAAGCCTGCGTGAACTGCGAAGGCTCCGGCGACGACTGCTTCGATCCGGAGAAGAACCCGGTGCTGCGCCGCGAGATCAAGGCGGCGCGCCGCAACCACGTGCCCGACAACTCCATCAAGCGCGTGATCCAGTTCGCCAAGCAGGGCTACAAGGACATCGATTTCCCGATCTACGACACCGATTGGGATTCGGAGGCCTACCTCACCGTCTCCGGCCAGAACTCCAACAACACCGTCCGCGTCACCGACGAATTCCTCAAAGCGGTCGAGGCCGACAAGAGCTGGGACCTCACCTGGCGCACCAAGCCCGGCAAGATCGCGAAGACGCTGAAGGCGCGCGACCTCTGGGAGAAGATCGGCCATGCCGCCTGGGCGTCGGCCGATCCCGGCCTGCAATTCCACTCGACCATCAACGACTGGCACACCTGCCCGGCCTCGGGTCCGATCATCGCGTCGAACCCGTGCTCGGAATACATGTTCCTCGACGACACCGCCTGCAATCTCGCCTCGATGAACCTGCTCGCCTTCCTGGCCAAGGATCTCGGCCAGGGCGAGCCGCGCATCTTCGACGTCGAGGGCTACGAGCATGCGGTGCGGCTGTGGACCGTGGTGCTCGAGATCGCGGTGCTGATGGCGCAGTTCCCCTCGAAGCAGATCGCGCTGCGCAGTTACGAATTCCGCACGCTCGGCCTCGGCTACGCCAATGTCGGCGGCCTCCTGATGTCCGCCGGCATTCCCTACGACTCGGACGCCGGCCGCCAGATCTGCGGCACGCTGACCTCGATCCTGACCGGCATCAGCTATGCGACGTCGGCGGAGATGGCGAAGGAGCTCGGCCCCTTCCCCGGCTACAAGAAGAACCGCGAGGCGATGCTGCGCGTGATGCGCAATCACCGCCGCGCCGCCTATGGCGAGCGCACCGGCTATGAGTCAGGTGGCGACGCCGCCGGTCCCGCTCGACCACAAGTCCTGCCCCGATCAGGCGCTGGTCGCGCACGCCAAGCGCGCCTGGGACCGCGTGGTCGAGCACGGCACCCGCTACGGCTTCCGCAATGCGCAGGTCTCGGTGGTGGCGCCGACCGGCACCATCGGCCTGGTGATGGACTGCGACACCACCGGCATCGAGCCCGACTTCGCGCTGGTGAAGTTCAAGAAGCTCGCCGGCGGCGGCTACTTCAAGATCATCAACCGCGCGGTGCCGGAAGCGCTGCGCGTGCTCGGCTACTCGCCGGCCGAAATCGCCGAGATCGAGGCTTATGCCGTCGGCCACGGCTCGCTCGGCCAGGCGCCCGGCATCAACCACTCGACGCTGCGCGCCAAGGGCTTCTCCGACGAGACCATCGCCACCGTCGAAAAGGCGCTGCCGACCGCGTTCGACATCAAGTTCGCGTTCAACAAGTGGACGCTGGGCGAGCAGGTGCTGGTCAACGAGCTCGGCATCGAGCCCGCCGCGCTCATAGACCCGAAGTTCGACCTGCTCACCGCGGTCGGCTTCACCAAGCGCGAGATCGACGCCGCCAACATCCACGTCTGCGGCGCCATGACGGTCGAAGGCGCGCCGCACCTCAAGTCCGAGCACTACGCGGTGTTCGACTGCGCCAATCCGTGCGGGCGCACCGGCAAGCGCTATCTCTCGGTCGAGAGCCACATCCGGATGCTGGCGGCGGCGCAGCCGTTCATCTCGGGCGCGATCTCGAAGACCATCAACATGCCGAACGACGCCACGGTCGAGGACTGCAAGCAGGCCTACACGCTGTCGTGGAAGCTCGGCCTCAAGGCCAACGCGCTCTATCGCGACGGCTCGAAGCTCTCGCAGCCGCTGCAAAGCCAGCTGATCGAGGACGAGGACGACGAGGACGACACCGTCGAGATGTTCATGGAGAAGTCGGCGCCGACGCGCGTCTCCGCGCTCGCCGAGAAGGTGGTGGAGAAGGTGGTCGAGCGCATCGTGGTGATGCGCGAGCGCGAGCGCATGCCCGACCGCCGCAAGGGCTACACCCAGAAGGCGGTGGTCGGCGGCCACAAGGTCTATCTCCGCACCGGCGAATACGACGACGGCCGGCTCGGCGAGATCTTCATCGACATGCACAAGGAAGGCGCGGCGCTGCGCTCCTTCATCAACAACTTCGCGATCGCGGTGTCGCTCGGCCTGCAATACGGCGTGCCGCTCGACGAATATGTCGACGCCTTCACCTTCACCCGCTTCGAGCCCGCGGGCCCGGTGCAAGGCAACGACTCGATCAAGTTCGCGACCTCGATCCTCGACTATGTCTTCCGCGAGCTCGCGGTGAGCTACATGGAGCGCTTCGACCTCGCGCATGTCGATCCGTCGGAAACCGGCTTCGACGCGCTCGGCAAGGGCGTGCAGGAAGGCAAGCCGACCGGCACGAACCAGTACGTGTCGACGGGGCTCACCCGCTCGCGCACCGACAAGCTCGGCGTGATCGCCGGCGGCGGCGGCCGCGAGGCCAGACACTACGAGAGCCAGGGAGGATCGCCCTCACGCGTCACCGCCCTCGCCTCGTCCGGCCCGCGCGCCGAAGCCGCCGGCGCCACCGCGCTCAAGACCGAGCCCGAGCAGAAGCTCTCGCCCGCCGAGCAGCTCGAAGTGCAGCTTCCCTTCGCCAAGCCCGACGCCAAAGCGACCGCCGCGGCGCGCCGCGCCGAAGCCAAGGCCAAGGGCTACGAAGGCGAGATGTGCGGCGAGTGCCTGAACTTCACGCTGGTGCGCAACGGCACGTGCCTGAAGTGCGACACGTGCGGGTCGACGACGGGGTGTAGCTGACCTCTGCGGGCGCGGCCGGACTTAAGCTCCCGCCGCGCCCGTCTTCCTGGATTGATAGAAGGAGCACGCGATGACGCGCAGCAACATCGTCTATCTCGTGCTCGGCGCGCTGATCGTAGCGGTCGTGGTGCTCGGCTATCAGCTCTATCAGGAGCGCCGGCAGCCGGAAGGCGTGCAGATCAAGATCGGCCCGGGCGGGGTGTCGATCGAGAAGAAGTAGCGTCCCGAAGTGCGGCACGTGCGGGTCAACGACGGGGACCCCGCTGACAATTGCCGCACTACTTCCGCGCCGTGCACTTGATCGCGCCGGGCTGGCAGGCAATGCCGATATTCGAGCACATCGATCCTTCGGCGGACCGCTCGCAATTGCGACAGCCGTCGGTCCACGTCACGCACGACGCATCGTGCTTGCCGTAGGCCTGAATCGGCACATCCGCCGGCGTGGCGGACGCGGGAGCGGATTTGGGACTGGATCGCGGCACGAGCTTGAGATCGGCCGCCGGCGCGGCGCCCGCTGCGAACAAAATGACCGAGGCGAAAATAACGATCGCTGCTCTCATCGCTTTCGACCCGATGCTTGTCCACGAACACGTAAAGCTTCGCGTATTTCCCGCATGGCGGCAAGGCAGCCTGTCGGGCGGATGAGCGAAGCGTAGTCCGCCAATCTCATGTCGATCGGCGCAATACGCCATAGCGCTTTCAACACGCGCGCAAACGCGCTTGCGGCTATTGCGCCCGACGCCTACCGCTTCTTGCCGGGAACGGTCTGCGCGGGAGGCTGTTGCTGGCCGCCGAGCGAGTCCAGTCCGCCGACGACGGGAAGGATGATCCCCGCGACAAAGCAGGCGATCGCGACCACCGGAATCCATATGTGCGCGATCTGATGAACGATGCCCGCACTCTGGTTCCTGCTCAGCGCAAGATAGCGCGCGATGTAGCCGAGCATCGCGATGCCGATGCCGGCGGCGAACGTCGCGATCCCGTAGAGCACAAATCGCTTCAGCGAATGCGCGCCGGCCGAGAGCCAGATGCTCTGCAGGAACACCAGCAAAGCCACAGCGCCGACCGCATTGGCGATGATGTACGCCCGCAGCCCTTCGACATGCACACGCTCTTTGGCGTCGCCCGGTGAATTGGCCATCGTCCCCCGCTCTGCCCGCGTTCTCCGCCGCCGCACGCCCCACGTCGGATGCGAAGCGCCACGGCGTTACCGTGACAGCTAGCCCCCGCCGTGCAGGCGCTCAAGCATCGTTTGCTCGCACGCCGTAGGTCATTACCGCTATTCTCTTCGCGGCGACCGCACGGGTCGCTTTTCAGGATATCGTGGCAGGCGTGCAACAAGCGGCTGCAACACATTTGTGCAAATGGCGCAGCGCCGGTGTGGAACAAGCACACATCCGCGCGTGCAAGCGCGCTGGCGTGCTACGCCTTGATCCTATTTCCCGTCGTCATCCGGCGGCGGCGCGATCCGCATCTCGTGGAAGCCCTGGGCGTGCATCGCATAGGCCTCGCGCACCAGGATGTGGGTCGCGACCTCGTTTTCGGTGCGGCCGAGCTTTCCGAGCGTGGCAAGGAGTACGAGGTAGTTGAATGTCTCGATCGGGAGCGTCAGGCTGAGCGCCCTTGCCTCCGAGCGGTTTTCGGGTCGCGCCACGGGAAAGCCCTCCTTGGGCCAAGTGCCTTGTTCAGCATGAGCTTTTCCGAAAACCGGACCCGCCCTCGGGAATCACGCCGGATTAAAACGTGGTTATAATGCCATTTTAACTCTTGGCAGGCGAATCGAATCGTGAAACGGTTAACCCCGGCGAGCGGTTTCGCTCAACGTACCTCAAGCGGCTCCGGCGAACGGGGCCCTTAAGTCCAAACAACGGCGAGCGTGCATTCCGGCAGTGCGGATGCGGCTCGGTGATCGCGGCGTGATGCACCGTGAGCACCGATTTCGCGCTGCGTGGGAGCGTGCGTCCGGCGGGACGGGTCCGTCGCGAAACCTGTCGCCCTGCCGCGGCCCAGAAAGGCCGTGCACGAGTCATGAGGCCAACAATGCATACAGAAGTAGCTTGGAGAGGGGCGACTCCGCCCGGAGCGGCGGCCGGAGCCACGACAGGAGCGACCTGGACCACGGAGCGCGTGGACCAGCTTCAGAAATACGTCATCGCGGGAATGACCTGCAGCGAGATCGCCGCCGAGATCGGCGTCACGCGCAATTCCGTCATCGGCAAGCTCCACCGGCTGGGCCTGTCGACCGGCGGCAAGCCCGGCCGGCGGCCTTCGGGCCTGGCGCAGCGGATGTCGACAGCGCCCGCAAGACCGCGGCCGCAGTCGCGGATCACGCGGATTTTCCGCGCGATCGCGGACGCGACCACGACCACCGTCGTGCCGTTCGACACGGCGATCGAGCTGCCGGCGGCCGGCGGCGTGAAGCGTTGCTCGCTGCTCGAGCTCGCCGGCGGCGACTGCCGCTGGCCGCTCGGCGATCCCGGCAAGGCCGGCTTCGGCTTCTGCGGCAACGATGTGATTGCAGGCATTTCGTATTGCGCGGGCCATGCGCGTCTTGCCTACCGGCTGCCCTCCGGGCGGCGCGCGTAGGGCCCGCGTGGATGGGTTGGGCGGTTGCGACCTCCGATGCTCGGTGTTGGCGATGCCATGCGCCGGATCTCGCTCCGCTCAACCCATCCCGCTTGCCTACCATCCGCATACCGCCCGTCGCGCCCACATCATGTGTGGATATCTGGCAGCCGCGTTCTCATCATGTGTGGATATCTGGCCAATGCCGCCGGGGGGCGCCATGGCGCGCAGCGGTTCTCCGATAGAGTCCGGCGGTCGCACCTGCTTCGCGGTCAGCCCATCATGTCGGACAACCCGGCCGATTTTGTCGCGATCGTGAGGACTCAGCTCACCACGGTTGAGGCCTTGAACCGGGCCGCTCAGTTGCGCGCGCGGTTCCGCGTGACCATGGACGTGATCGCCCGCACCGAAGCAAAAATCCGCATGGTGCGACAGCTCCTGGAAAGCGAGTGCGGCGCGTAGCGCCGGTGAGCCAAGCATTGGACGGCGCCCCCGCCTCCGCTCGTCCCCACGAAAGCGGGGACCCAGACCTTACTTCAACAGCGTCCCACAGATCACGCCACTTCGATTTGCTCGATGAGCTGCAATTTCCAAGCGCGGTTCACATCGGCTCCCGCCACGCTGCGAAGCGCCACGTCAGCTCGTAACAGCCGCAGCCGCCGCTCGTAGTCGTCACGCCGCGCTGCTCCCGTCCTTCGCCGCATCGTCGGCCCGACGATAACTCCGGCGGGGCATCCAATAGAGGCATTCTAAGCTGACGTGCGAGCCCTGGGTCCCCGCTTTCGCGGGGACGAGCGGAAAATTACACGAAGCAAGCGTAGCGGTGAGCTCAGCAACGCCGCATTCCGGTCACGAGACTGAACCGTTCTTCATCGCCATTTGTGATCGCATTTTTTCGTGATCGTTTTTGTGATCGCGTTTTCACGCGATCGCTGCAACTCACCGCGCGGGCCTCCGTATCAGTAACGGATGTCAGAGAAGGCATCCGTTGTAGAAAGGAGTGACCCCGAATGTTCCGTAAGCTCACAATCGCACTCGTCGCCACCGCGGCGCTTGGTACGGCAGCGTTCACGTCGAGCGCCGCCGAGGCTCACTGGCGCGGCTACGGCTGGAACGGCTGGCATGGCCATTCGCACTATGGCTACGGCCACTCGTATGGCTACGGCTATGGCTATGGCCGCGGCTACTACGGTTACCGGTCCTACGGCTTCTACCCGCGCTACCACGGCTGGAGGCATGCGGGCTGGAAACGGTTCCGCAATTACTACTGATCTCGCGACCCGCGGCTTGACCGCCGCCATCCAAGCGATCCCGGCCTCCGGCGAGGCCGGGACGCAGGACGCCGTTCTGCGCTGATTTTAGGCGGCCGTCCTCGCGCGGGCTTAACCCAGGTTGTTGCCGGTGCGGTCCCGCCCGTGGTGGCATGGGCCTGCCCGCGCGGTGCGCTTGCTCGCGCGGCCCCACCTCCAGCGGCCCCGCGAAATCCCTTGTCCCCATGCGGGGCCGTTTCTTTTCCGGCTCGCCGCTCACACCCACTTCTTGATCGGCCCGCGCTGCGGCGTCTTGTGGTCGAGCTTCACGAACTCGTCGTCGACGTAGCACCAGCCCCAGCCTTCCGGCGGATCGTAGCCTTCGATGATCGGATGGCCGGTGGCGTGGAAGTGCGCGGTGGCGTGGCGGTTCGGCGAGCTGTCGCAACAGCCGACGTGCCCGCAGGTCCGGCACAGCCGCAGATGAAACCACGGGCTGCCGGTCTTCAGGCACTCTTCGCAACCGAGCGCGCTCGGCGTCACGTCGCGGATCTCTTCGGCATGCGCGCACCACTTCACCACGCGACCAAACTCCTTCGTTAATTCCCCGGACAAGCCTAGCGACATCCGGCGCCGCCGCTCAAGGGGGCGCGCGCTCATGGCCGCGCACAAAACTTCCGCAGCCGTGCCTAATATTGCCGCCCCACAAATCGTCGATTCGGCGGCATCACATGGGACCTCGATCACAGGAGGTTGTCATGCGAGAGGACCTCGAACGGACCATTCGCGAGCGGGCGTATCACTTGTGGGTTGCCGAAGGCTGCCAAGACGGCGAAGCCGATCGTTATTGGCTGGCGGCCGAGCGCGAAGTGCTGGCCGCGTTCGCAGCCACCACGGCCGCACCAAAGCAGCGAAGCCGCGCGGCAAACGCGGACATGGCCACCGCCGCCAGGCCGCCAGCGAAAGCACGCCGCCGCGTCGCGTCATAGAGCGCCTTCGTGCGCAACGGCGCGGACGTGAAGCGGCGCCAGCGGGGCAGCAAGATCGCCCGGTGTGCCGTCCACCAGGAAGGTGCCCGGCATGACGAGCGACCAGCGGAAGCCGTCGTTCCCGAACTCTTCCGACGCCGTCGCGTCGAGGCCGCGGGCGACGAGCTCGGTCGTCACCCGGTGGCCGTAGCCCTTTCGGGTCGGCTCCGTCACCGGCGGGCCGCCGCGCTCGATCCATTCCATCCTGAATTTGTCCCGCTGTTCGGGACGCCCGGCCGACCATCGTATCGTCACCGTTCCGCTGTCGTTCGACAGCGCGCCGTATTTCATGGCATTGGTGCTCAGCTCATGCAGGGCCATGCCGATATATTGCGACGCGCTCGCACAGAGTGAAACCGGCGGGCCGTCGAGCACGACGCGATGCTCCAGCAGGTCGCCGCAATGATCCAGCTGTGAGAGGATGACATCGCGGACCGGAGCGCCGCGCCAATCGTCACGCAGCAGGATGTCCTGAATGCCGGAAAGTGCCTGCAGGCGCGCAGCGAACCGGCCATTGAATTGCTCCAGGCTGCCGCTGGTCTGCGCAAGCTGGTGCGCGATCGCGCAAACGACGGCCATCAGATTTTTCATGCGATGCGCCATCTCGTCCAAGAGCTCGCGCGCATGCCGCTCCGCGGCCTTGCGATCGGTAATCTCGTCGACGATGCCGCACATCGCGACCACTTCGTCATCCTCGTTGTAGATCGGGTGATAGCTGCCTTCCCAGTAGCGGATGAGGCCCGGCGCTTTCGCGGTCTCGCCCTGAACCTCGATCTTGTGGACGGACTCCCCGAAATCCAGCACGCGCCTCCAGATCGGCTCCAGCGTTTGCCGAAGCGCGGGGATCATGTCCCAGGCAACCTTCCCGAGGTGCTGCTCGACCGACAGGCCGTTCAATTCTGCCAGGTACGGATTGATCCGGAGGAACCTGCATTCCCGGTCGCAGAGAAAGACACCGATCGGCGCCGCGTTGTAGATGACTTCGAGCTCGGCAATCCGCTGCTCCAGGGAAGGTGCAGAGATCGACGGAGACCAATGTCCCGCAGGACCAGCGACGCTCTTGTTGTTCATTGCACTGCCCCGTGTTGCAGTTGCGCAGAAACTCAGCCCCTCAAGACAAGCTGCCGACCGACAAGTCGCAAGACTTGCCCGTCACCTGTGGTTCGATGTCAGTTGCGTCCGCCAGGGTTTTTGCGTGCGTGGCGCGATCCGCGTTTGGAATGTCAATTTGGTGCTGCGGGAATTTGAACTTACGACCAGCAAAGCTGGGCAATGGCGCGGAGAGATCGACTCGATGTCGTGACATGACTCACCTCACGCACACACACTCTCTCTCAATTTCAACACGGACGATTAATACGCCAGGGACGATTTAATATATCCAGGGACGATTTAATATATCGGGATTTAATATATACTGTTCGCAGCGGCGAGAATAGCAAAGCCACCCTACCCTTTTCGGTGGCCGCTCCAGTTGATTGTCTCTCAAACCAACGTCGCACGGCTCTGCGGGCCCGATAAACTATACTTCGGTATAGGCGTCACTGCGCCCCACCTGTGTTAGCAGCCGCTCGATGAGTGGCCGCTGTCCGGCAAGGATTTTCCGGCGCGCTTGCGCGGGCGCAAACCATTCGGCGCGGTCGACCTCGGGAAACGATTGCCGGCGTCCACTCCGCGGCGGCCATTCCATCTCGAACGAATTGGATTGCAGGCGGCTCACGTCGAAATCGCCTTCGACCGCGAAGGCGTGCACGACTTTGCGGCCGGGCTGCACCACCTCGCCGAGATCGAGGATCGCGCCTTCCGGCGCCGCACCGACCTCCTCCGCAAATTCACGCCGGGCGACCGCCAGCGCATCCTCGCCCTCGCCGTATTCGCCCTTCGGGATTGACCACGCACCGTCATCCTTGCGCGCCCAGTACGGCCCGCCCGGATGCACGAGCAAGAGTTCGAGTGCGCCGCCCGTCCGCCGGTAGACCAGAAGTCCCGCGCTGCGCTTCGGCATGCTCGCATCCCTTTGGTCCGCACTTGTGCGCGGACAAGCGAAAATCTACACAAATTTGCAGATTCAGACAGGCGACCCCATGCTCGGCCGCATCACCGTCACGCACACCTTCACCACCACCGCCTCCCCCACGGCCGTGTGGTCCGCGCTCGAGGCCGCGCCACGCTGGCCGGAGGTGCTGACCGATCTTGTGAGCGCGCGCATCGAGCCGGATGGCGTGCTCGCCGAAGGCTCGATCATCCGCACGGTCGCAAAGCCCGGCACGCGCGCCGTCGACATGACCTATCGCGTGACCGCGGCCGACCCGCGACTTCATCTCGCGATCGAGTCACAAGCCGACGCCTTCCGCGCCCGCACCGGATACGCCATCGCCTCCTTCGTCAGCGGTGCGCGCGTGACCGTGACGAGCGAGGTCGAGCCGGTCTGGTGGCTGCACCGGATCACCACCGAGCTGGCGCGGCGCTCCTACACGAAGCAACTCGAAGCGGCGATGGAAGCGCGCATGCGGCCGATGCTCACCCTCGCGGAGCGCATCCAGCAAGCGTAGCCCTGTTCCGACTCGCTCATCCCTCTAAACTCCGCCGCGGCGCTGCGCGAAGCTTGGCGCAATCAAAACACGCTTAGGGAGGGCTACAATGACCATCATCGCGCGCATTCTGCCGGCCATCCTGGCCGCCGCATTTTTCCTCGCCGCCGGCCCGGCGCAAGCCGAGGTCAAGAAGGGCTGGATCGACTACACCCACGGTACCAAGAAGCTCAAAGCCTATGTCGTCCACGACGACGCCCAGAACGGCAAGCGCCCCGCCATCCTGATGGTCCACGCCCGCGAGGGCATGACGCCGAAGACGCTGGCTCTCACCGAAATGTGGGCGAAGCTCGGCTACGTCGCGTTCGCCGCCGACATCTTCGGCTACGGCGAAGGCGTGCTGCCGAAGAACGTCGAGGAAATGTCGGCGCAGACCACGATCTTCCGCAAGGACCGCCCGCTGACGCGGGCGCGCACGCAAGCCGGGTACGACGCGCTCGCGAAGCACCCGTTGGTCGACGCATCGCGGATCGCGCTGATCGGCTACTGCTTCGGGGGCGACGTCGGCGTCGAATTCGGCTCGACCGGCGCGCCTCTTGCCCTCAATGTCTCCATTCACGGGTCGTTCGAGAAAAAATATCCGGAAGGATGGGCGAAGAACGCCAAGGGCCGTTTCCTGATCCTGCACGGCGCCGAGGATGTAGGCTATCCGCTCACCACCGTCGCCACCGTGGTCGACGACCTGCGCGCCGCCAAGGTCCCGTTCCAATACGAGGTCTATAGCGGCGCCGGCCATGGCTTCTCGACGCCGAAAGGCCCCGACAACGAGCGGGCCAACACGCAGTCGATCGCCTCGACCACGCGCAACCTCCGGGAAGTGTTCGGCCCATGATGGCGCGACTGCTCACAGCCGCTCTGGCGCTCATCGCCGCCGCAGGTTCGGCGCAAGCCGACCTGCGGACGGAATGGGTCGAGTACAGCCACGGCGCAACCAAGCTGAAATCCTATCTGGTCTACGACGACAAGACCGCCGGCAAGCGCCCGGCGGTCTTCCTGGTGCACCGGCGCAACGGGATGGATGAGAACACGCTCAAGAGCGCCGACCTCTATGCGCGGCTGGGCTACGCGGTGTTCGCGGTGGACATATTCGGCTACGGCCAGGGCGTGCTGCCGAAGACCGTCCCCGAGATGACCGCGCAGATCGTGACCTACTACAAGGACCGCCCGCTGATGAAGGCGCGCGCGGGAGCCGGCCTCGAAGCGATGCTGAAAAATCCGATGATCGACGCCGCGCGCGTCGCGCTCATCGGCTATTGCTTCGGCGGCACCGTCGGCATCGAGATGGCCTATGCCGGCGCGCCGCTCGCGGCGACGATCACGATCCACGGCACCTTCCGCGACCATGTCTCCGAGGACGCCAAGAACGTCAAAGGCAAGGCGCTGATCCTGCACGGCGCCGAGGATCAGGTCTCGCCGCTGGCGGAGGTGAACAAGATCATCGCGGATCTGCGTAAGGCCAAGGTCGATTTCCACTACGAGCTCTACAGCGGCGCCGATCACGGCTTCTCGACGCCGCAGAACCCGGCCGAGGAGCGTGCCAACGTGCAGTCGATCGCTTCCTCGACGCGGTACCTGAAGGAATTGTTCGGACGGTGATTTCTTGGAGAGCGGCGGACTGAGCGGGATAGCGGCTGGGCCTGAGACGGCTCAGCCGCAACCGGTGTGCAGCTTCTCGTTCATCCAGCCGACCGGCCCGCTCTTGAGCGCCTCGTCGAACTCGATTCCGGGCCGCCAATAGCTGACGAGGATCCAGCCCCCGCGTCGCCAGCCGCGCCGGTCGGTGCGCGGGATGACGGCGCCCTTGGGTTCCATCTTCGCGATTATCCTGGCTGTCGGACTGGGGCCCCCGCGCAGCGCGATGAAGCCGTCCTTCACCTGGTCGTCCAGCTCGCAGGATTCGCTCAGCTTCGATTCCGCGGCCGCCGGCGATGCGACCAGCATGGCGGCGGCAAGCACCGGTGCGAGGCGCGCGAAACGGATCATAAGCGGGGTCCTCAACAGCGAACGGAGCGGCGACGGGCCGCTCCGGCGAGCCGGAAATAGCACGTTGTGTGATCACCGTCACAGCGCCCGGGAGGCGCCGGCGGCAGGGTGCGTTCCATGGCGGCAGAGAGAGCCGCCCAACCCGCAACCTCGCGCTTCAGCCGCGCACCCACACAGGAACCACGTTAATGATACCGCAACGTAGACTGATCCTCGCTTCGATCTTCTTCGCCGTGTTCTGGACGGCGGGCATGTATTGGTGGAACGCCCCGACCTTCGCGGGCACCGTCATCCTCATGTTCGCCGGCGCGATGGCCGGCACCCTCTGGTACTTCGGCATGCGCTGGTGGATGAATAAGTTCGCACCCACCCGGCAGTAACGCCGCGAGTCCGAAAACGCCAAAAGTGCGCGCACGGCATCTGCGCCGTGCCGCCCCTATTCTTCCGGCTCGGTCGTGAAATAGAGCGGATAGCCGTTCTGCTTGCCGAGCTCGGTCGCCTCTTTCGCCTTCGTGTCGGCGACGTCCTTGGTGTAGACCGCGATCACGCAGGCGCCACGCCGGTGCGCGGTCATCATCACGCGGTACGCCTGATCCGCGTTCATCCGGAACACCGCCTTGAGCACCTGCACGACGAATTCGCGCGGCGTGTAGTCGTCGTTGAGCAGGATGACCTTCCACAGCTTCGGCCGCTGCGTCTTCGGCTTGACCGCGGTCTTCGGCTTGACGATCGTCTTCTCAGCCATGACGGCGCGCCTCTCGCCCCCCGGCGCAATCTAGCATCTTGCCCGGCGCGCCAAAACCGCCCACTCTGGTGCGTGGCTTGCAACAGCGTCCGGAGAGAACGCGATGAGCCGGGGAAACGTCAGGGTGGCGGCCTGCCTCGCGGCGGCCGCGGCGATCGCCACCGTGTTCGCCGCCGATGCGCCGGCGCAGACCGCGCGCACGTTCAAGATCGTCGTGCCCTACCCGCCCGCCAGCGGCCCCGACATCCTGTCGCGGCTGATGGCGGAGCAGATCGGCAAGATGCAGGGCGCGACCGTGGTGATCGAGAACCGCCCCGGCGGCGGCACCATGATCGGGACCGAGGCCGTCGCCCGCTCCGCCCCCGACGGCGGCACCGTCTTGCTGGTGGCCAATTCCTTCGTGGTCAATCCGGCGCTCAAGCCGCAGAGCTATGACGTCACCACCAGCTTCGACCCGGTCTGCTATCTCGCCGCGACGCCGATGGTGCTCGTCGTGCAAGGCAACTCGCCCTACAAGACGCTGAAGGACCTTCTCACCGCGGCGCGCGAAAAGCCCGGCGCTTTGTCGCTCGGCGCGGCGCCCGCGTCCTCGCTCCACGTCGCCTTCGAGGTGATCCGGCGATCGGCCAACATCAACATGACCTTCGTGCCGTTCCCCGGCACGGCGCCCGCCATCAATACGCTGATGGGCGGTCACGTGACCGCGGTGTTCGCCGACTATCCGACGGTCGTCGGCCACCTGAAGTCCGGCACGCTGCGCGGCCTCGTTACCGCCTCGGCCAAACGCAATTCGGACCTGCCGGATGTGCCGACCTTCGCCGAGGCCGACGTGACCGCTTATGACGCCGACATCTTCTACGGGATCGTAGCGCCCGCGAAGACGCCGCCGGAGGCGATCAAGCAATTATCCGGCTGGTTCGGCGCGGCGCTCAAGGCGCCGGAGGTGCAGCCGCGGCTTGCACAGCAGGGGCTATTTCCGGTCGGGATGTGCGGCACGGCGTTCGGCGACTTCATGCAACGGTTGACCAAGGACTACGCGCGGATCATCCGCGAGTTCAGGGATAAAGGCGAACTGAAATGATCAGAGCATTGATTGCCGCCACGCTTGTTGTCGTCGCCTGCGCCGCTGCTGCGCAGGCCGCCGAGATCAAGGTGATCTCGGCCAACGGCATGCGCGAGGTCATCGCCGAGACGAAAGGCCGGTTCGAGGCATCCTCCGGCCATCAGCTCAACGTCACGGTGGTGGAAACCGGCACGATCCGCAAACGCGTGCTCGGCGGTGAGACCTTCGACGTGATCATGGTCCCGAGCGATGTATCGGAGGCATTCGCCAAGGCGAACCGCGTAACGGCCGGCAGCGAGCTGCCGCTGATCCGCGTGAATTTCGGTCTCGCGGTGCGCGCCGACGCCCCGCGGCCCGACACCAGCACCCCCGATGCGCTGCGAAAGACCTTCCTCTCCGCCAAGCGCGTTCTCATCACCGATCCCGCGACCGGCGGCATCAGCGGCGTCCATCTGATGGAGGTGTTGAACAAGCTCGGCATCACCGAGGAAATGAAGGACAGGCTCGTCCCCAACCGCGGCAGCGGCCATCACGCCGAACGTGTGGTCAAGGGCGAGGCCGACCTCGCGGTGCAGGCCGAGCACGAGATCAAGTGCGTGCCGGGCGCCGCCTTCCTCGACTATCCGAAGGATCTGCAGCGCTCGATCGTGTTCATCGGCAGCGTCGGCGCCGCCACGACGGACGCCGCCGCTGCCAAGGCCTATCTGACGTTCGTGACCGGTCCGCAGGTAGCGCCGGTGATCAAGGCAAAATGCCTTTCACCGGGCTGAGTTGCACGAGGTCTTCAAGAAAAAGCTCACTCACGGGGGATACCATGACACAAATGCGTTTCATTGCGGCTGCACTCGTTGCCGCCTTCACGCTCGCCGCCGGCGTGGCGCAAGCCGAGGTCCGCACCGAGTGGATCGAATACGCCCACGGCGGCACCAAGCTGAAGGGCTACCTTGCCTATGACGACAAGATCAAAGGCAAGCGACCTGCGATCCTGGTGATCCACGACCGCGCCGGGATGCAGCCCTACACGCAGAAGCAGGCCGAAAACTGGGCCGGGCTCGGCTACGTTATCTTCGTCGCCGACTTCTTCGGATATGGCCAAGGAATCCTGCCGAAGGACGTTCCGGAAGCGGTGACCCAGATGGGGATCTACACCAAGGATCGCGCGCTGATGAAATCGCGCGCGCAGGCCGGATACGACACGCTGATCAAGAACCCGATGGTCGACGCGAGCAGGATTGCGCTGATCGGCTACTGCTTCGGCGGCATGGTCGGCGTCGAGTTCGGCTCGACCGGCGTGCCGCTCGCGGCAAACGTCGCGATCCACGGATCGTTCGCCGACCATCCGGAGGGATGGGCGAAGGCGGCCAAAGGCAAGTTCCTGATCCTGCACGGCGCCGAGGACGTGCCGTATCCGCTCGAGAAGGTCGCCGTGGTGTACAACGAGCTACGAAAGGCCAAGGTCGACTTCCAGATGGAGTTCTACAGCGGCGCGGGTCACGGCTTCTCCGTACCCAAGAACAAGGCCGAAGAGCGCGCCAATACTCAATCCATCGCCGCAACGACGCGCTTCCTGAGAGAAATATTCGGCGACTGACGGCGCCGATTGCCGGCCCTACGGCAGTTCGGAAATCAGCTTGGCCATTTCGGCTTCGCTCCAGGCCCGCATGGTACGCGTGCGCACGTTGCCCTGCGAACCCAGCGCCAGCGCGAACTTCGCGATGTTGTCGCCGTTTGGTGTTTCCATGATGACCAGAAGGTCGTCGTTGCCGTTGGTCATATAGACCTGCTTGATGTCGACATCGAGCTTCTGGGCAAGCTCTCGTGCGGCCTTGGCGCGCTTGGGCGCGTCTTTCACAGCTTTGATGCCCTGCTCGGTCCAACCAAGTGCACAAATGAACGTTGGCATGCGCACCTCCCTTGTGAAGAGCAGCCGGCAATGATGCCGCTGCCCGCTCAATATAGGGGGGAGTGTCGGCCCATTTCAGGGCGGCGACCGGGAGTGAAGCCGGGTGAGGGTCCGCCTGGGGATGGTATGCCAGC
Organism: uncultured Alphaproteobacteria bacterium; assembly: GCA_963785745.1. Taxonomy (GTDB): domain Bacteria; phylum Pseudomonadota; class Alphaproteobacteria; order Rhizobiales; family Xanthobacteraceae; genus VAZQ01. The sequence goes on along the minus strand of CAWAWR010000016.1, from coordinate 604,516 downwards.
TCGCCCTCACCCGCCCTCTCTCATTCACGAGAGGGGTCTTCACGGCAGACTCTGTACAAACTGCCGTGACGCGTGAATTCGCGCGCCCTTTCCTTTAGTCGGCCCAAATGTGGCAAGCGGCGTCACCGTTGATGTGACGGCCGTCACAATTTGGGCGATAACGGCCCATGATCGGTGAGCCCGATATCCTCGCTGCCAATGCGGCCCGCGCGTTTGCAGTTACGCTGGCGGAGGCGTGGCAGACGCACCTCGGGACGTCCCTGCTCGGCGTCTACCTGATCGGCAGCCTCGCGCATGGCGGGTTTTCGCGGCGCTACAGCGATATCGACGTAGCGGTCGTCACCGAAGCCGGTCTTACGCCGGCGGATTTTGACGTGATGCGGGCGGACGCCGCCGCGGTCTCAAGCGAGCTCGCAGCAAAATTATCCATCTTCTGGACGGATCGGACGTTTTCGGCCGGACGTTTTCCGCCGCTCGACCGCGCCGACCTGCTCGACCACGGCGTCGCGCTGATCGAGCGCGAACGCGTGCGCCCGGCCCGGCCGGGACTTGCGGAGGTGCGCGCCTATCTCACCGGCAAGCCGTTCGAGGGCTGGGCCCAGGGCGCGGTGCAGTTCGCCGGGCTCGAGACGCTCGAGCCGAAATCGCACAAGCCCTATCTGCGCGCGCACCTCTATCCGGCGCGCTTCGTCTACAGCTTCATGACCGGCCGCATGGGATCGAACGACGACGCCGTGGAATGGCTGAAGGATCGCGCCCTGCCCGGACTAGACGTCGCGCTCATTGCAGCGGCGCTCGACTGCCGCCGTGCCGCCGCCGATCCGGACGGGCTGTTTCCGTCGCGCGGTGTGCTGCCGCGCCAAGTCGCGGCTTGCGCCGCGCTGGTGAACGAAAGCGCAGCCGAGCGGCCGTAGCTATTCGAAATACGCGTTGTCGATCATGATCGTCGGCGCGCTGCCGTGCGCCTGACCACGGCCGGGGATGGGCTTGCCCTTCGGATCAAGCCGGTCGCCCTTCCAGTTCTTCTCCATGGCGCCGAAGCGCAGCATCACCAGCGGTCCGTCGCCGTCGTTGCTGAACGAGTAGAAGCAGCCCTTCGGCAGCATCAGCGCCTGATGCTTCTTGAGCACCGGCAGCGCGCCGTCGAGATCATAGAATTGCGCTTCGCCCTCCAGCACCACGAAGACGTGGTCCTCGTCGACATGCGCGTGCAGCCCGTTCTCGCCGCTCTTCGGTCCGTAGCAATGGATGCGGAAGGTCGAATTGTCGGTCTCGGCGAGCAGGACCCGGGTGTGACCCTGGCTGACCAGTTGCGTGCGGAGGCTGAGGATCTCCGGCTTGACCGCGGCCTGACCGCCGCTGTTCTCCATGACTGCTGCTTCGTTGGCCACGTTTATTCTCCTGTCGTTTCCCAGTACCGCCAGTTTAGTCTTTTCCGCATGGGAGGCGAGCCCCCTTGTGCCGCGTCCATGACCCGCCACATGGGACTGGAGCATACCCGAGGCGACGGAGACATTCAGCGATGCCTGAGACGAAGACCTACAACGGCGGCTGCCATTGCGGCCGCGTGCGCTACGAGGTGACGACGGACCTCGCGCCCGTGATGGAGTGCAATTGCTCCCATTGCAGCAAGCGCGGGCTGTTGCTGACGTTCGTGACTCCCGACAAGTTCACGGCCTTGGCGGGCGGCGACGGGCTCACGGACTATCAGTTCAACAAGAAGATGATCCATCACCTGCTCTGCCCGGATTGCGGGATCGAGTCATTTGCCCGCGGCCGAAAGCCGGACGGCACGGAGATGGTTGCGATCAACGTCCGCTGTCTCGAAGGCGTGGACGTCAAATCGTTGTCGCTGACGCCGATCGACGGCCGCAACATGTGAGCGCACGCCCGCTCAACGCCCGATCTAGCGGCCGCGCTCGCTGAACATCACACCGCCATTACCCTTGGAATTGGCCTCGGCCTCGATGATTGTCACCACGACCGCGTCGGCAGGCGCGTTCATGTGCTTCATGACCGCGCTGGTGATATCCTGGACCAACGCCTTCTTCTGCTCGAACGTGCGTCCCTTGACCACGTGAACGTAAACTTCCGGCATACCCGTCTCCCTGCTTTTCAGGCGCCATTATAGCGCGACCGCAATGCAGCGGCGCAATCCCTTTGCAGCCAAGGGCTGACGGGCAATCGGGAACGCTTATTGCCGGCCGAAACCGAAAATCGAACGGAAGAACCGCGGGACCGATGGCTCGGCGGCAAAGGCGCTGCGCGACCCGGCGTCGACCGGTGCCGGACGAACAATCCGATCAGGCTGCGGTTCGCGGACGATCCGCTTTTTCGGCTTGGGGGCCGCTTGGACCGGCGCGCCGGCGATCGCCCCGGGCACCAGATCCAGCGGGCCGACGGCAACCACCGGCGGTGCGGGACCTCGGACGTCGGGATCGGCCGGAACCGCGGCCGGCAAGGCGAGCGCCTCCGGGGCAAAGCGCACCCGCGCCGCGTTGATCGCTGCTGCTTGTGCCGGCGTCAGCGACGCCGGCCCGGATGCTACCTGGGCTGACAATATCTGCGCCGACGATGCCGGCGCTGCCGCGACGCGCCTGGACGGCTCCTGTGCGGGCGCCCCCGGCTTGGACGACATTGGCATGGCCACCACCGGCGTGGGGGACGCGGGCGCAGCCGCCACCGGCATGGACGGCGCCTGCGTGGACGGTACCGGCGCGGACGATGCCGGTATCGTCTGCACCGGCGTCGACAACATCGTGAAGGCCTTTTCCTCGCGGTCCATCACCACGAAAAACACGGCAACGGCGCCGATAAGCGCGCCCAGCGCTCCGCCTTTGAGCGTCAGCGCAAGCTTGCGACGAAAGCGCATGGTCGGCGCGAAGTAGCCAAATTCAGAATGAAATTGGGGCGCGTCGAATTGCGAAGGGGCTGCATAAGGCGGTGACGCAGACATGGCGGCCTCCTGAGCCCCTTCCGCTCCGGCGCGTTTGGCCGTCCAAACGGCATTCCGGTTCCCGCCATTTTCGCCTGTAGATTATTACGGTCCGTACTACGCGATAGCCGCCGCCCAAAAGAACCCTCCTACAGGCTTAACCGAAGGCAAATGACGGGGGCGTCCGCGTCCCGATCTGGGTCAAACAGCGCAGTAGCGCGGACGCCCGGGCCGCTTTAAGGAGTGCGCGGCGGCTCCCGCCGTGCCCACGCCCTTGATGGGGGGATAAATCAAACCGTGTCGCTGAGAACGCCGCAGTACCTACCCTGGCGCTACATGATCCCCCGCGACATCGTGCTCAGCACCGTGCTGGCATTCGGCGAGCGGGTGGCAGAACGGATATTCCTCCCGGGATTGCACCGCAGTGCAAATCGTATCGTCGACCCGGCGCGTGTAGATGACCTTTCCGCGTTGATCGCTGACGCGATGGGATTCATGATCCTGATCTGGATGTTCTTCCTGGGGCTCTACACGATCAGCCTCTTCACCACGCGGCCGATCAAGCCCTATGCCACCGCGATCGTGGGTGGCGGACTCATGATCATCGTTTTCATCGGCTCGACGGCGGAGTGGTTCGCGATGCCAGCACCGCCGCCGAAGTGACATCGTCTAGACATCGTCACGACATCGATCTCGGCTATGAACGCGGCTGCCTGAATTTCTTCCACGGCGGCGGCGGCGTCATCTGAGAATTCTTTTTTAGGTCAGCGTGACTGCTTCATTCCGCGGAAGTTTTCGTTACCGTCTCACCCAGATGGGACGGGGGACAAAAGAACGCTTTAGGGAGAACCGCCCCATGGATTTTCGAACGCGCTCTCGCGTATCCAGCTATCCCCGCTTGAGCAACTACTGCGCCCAGTGCGGCGAGGTGCTGTTCATGCCCGAATGGTCGGAACATCTCAACGAACGCCGCGTGCGTCATCTCTGGTCATGCGATGCCTGCGGCTACCGCTTCGAGACGGTCGTCGCCTTTCCGGAATCTCACGTAGCCGCGTAAGCTTCGCGGATGATGGCTGTCGCCGTGGATTACAAAGAGCCATCGCATGCGATGGCTCTTTGATTTTCATTGTCCACGCATCTACGCCGGTTCGCCCGCGATTTCGCCGTGCTTGGCGGCTGCCGGCTTGAGTTCGGGCCGCGCCGTCGCCGGCAGTTGCAGCACCGTCGCGGTCTGGCCCGGGCGCAGCCGTGTCACCAGCAGGACCTGCCCATCCGGAAATTCGAGCGCATCGTGATGGACGCTCGGCTGGTTGGCGTCGACCTGGCGAAAGCGCGCCAGCCGCTGCCCGATCTTCCGCGTGCGGAAGAGACGGAACGCCGGCTGACACTCGACGTCGTTGTCGAAAGCAATCTCGGTGCCTGGCAGCAGGCAAACCGCGATGCCCGGCTCTCCGATCGAAGTGAAGCCGCGCGTCATGGAGTTGGGAAACGTGGCTGTCACCAGCCGATCCTGGACCTTGGCCGCCCGTGAGGCGACATGTTGCAGACTGTAGTCGCACATCGCAGATACTCCTCTTGCTGTGCACTCGTCGCGATGGTCCCCTCCTTGCCGGTCATGCCACCAAGCGATGGTGTCAATCGTTTGTCGGCCGCTTCGCGATTCCTGCATGGTCGCTGGCGGAGGCCATGCCGCCGTGCATCGACAGGTGCGCGACGCCGTGGTGGGATACCTCCCCGGCACAACCCCAGTCACGAAACGGGACAACCATGAAGAAGCAAGTGATCAAAGCGGGAGTTCCGGAGACATCCGGACCGTTCAACCTCTGTGTCCGGTACGGGGACATGATCTACATTTCGGGCCTGCCGCCCTTCGATGAGGAGTACGCATCGAAACTGCGCGAGGCGCGCGCCAAGGGGCAACCGATCCCGCCGTTTCCCGACGTGCCGTTTGAGCGCCAAGTCCGCATTGTCATGGACCACATGAAGATGCTGGTAGAAGCGGCCGGCTCGAACATGGATTGCCTGCTCAAGGTGATCGTCTGGCTCAAGGATCAGCGCCAGCAGGAGGAATTCGACCGCATCTACCGCAGCTATTTCTCCAGCACCGAGACGCTGCCGGCGCGCACCCGCATGCAGGCCGGACGCACGCCGATGGATTGCGGCCTCGAGGTCGAGGCGATCGGTTACGTTCCCTGACGCATCGCACAAAATGAAGAGACCCCCGGCGGCGCCGAGGGTCTCTGATTTCAGTCCAGCCAATCGGGCTTATTGCTTGGCCGGAGGCGTCGCCGGCGCCGGTGCCGGGTTCATGGATGGGGCTTGGGAAGGCGCGCCGGCCGGTGGAGCCGGCGGCACGGTGCGCTGACCGGTCGTTGCCGGCGGACGCGTGGTGTCCTTCGCCGTGCGGTCGCCGTCACCGCCCATTCCAAACGCGAAGATCAACACCAACACGACGACGGAAATGCCGGCAATCCAGCCCCAGGTCGCTGTCGACCAACTCGCGTCGGCAGGCAAGCTCGGGTCCCGGTATCCGGGCCGATTGGGGTCGCGATAATTGGGGTCGCGATAGTCTGTCATGGCGTCCTCCAGGTTGAGCCTGAACAAACAACCGCCGAGCGCGGTTGAAGGTTCCTTCTCGAAACGGGAGGGAACCGCCGCGAATCCGACGCTGCATGTTCGTGGGGACGCCACGCGTTTCGTGGCGATGTGTGGCTTTCGCGACATTGTGACGGTTTGAGCATGCACCTATGATGAATGCGTCGGGAGGACCATGCATGTTCCATAAGATCGCAATCCTGCTTGCCGCCGCGGTGGCCGGATCGACCATCGCGCTGGCTCAACTGCCGCTACCCCTTCCGTTGCCGATGCCGCAGGGCACGCCGGAGGATCGCGCGGCCTGCGAGCCGGACGTCCAACGCTATTGCAAGGCGTCGATCCCGGACCAATTGCGCGTCCTGGGCTGCCTGCAAGACAACCGCAAGCGGATTAGCAACGCCTGCCAGGGAGTGCTGGTCAGATACGGTCAGTAACCGCATGGCGCCATGCCCACTGCTCGCCGATCATTCCTGACGCTGCTCGCCGCGCTTGCGGTGCCGGGGATGGCGCGGGCACAATCGCCAGGCATGAGCCGCGTCACCGCCTATGCCTTCAGCTTCGCCGGCCTCAAGGGCGATGAGATTCGTCTGGGGGATCACGTCGGCAAGCCGATCCTGATCGTCAACACGGCATCGCTCTGCGGGTACACGCCGCAATACACCGGACTGCAGCAGCTCTGGTCACGCTTCCGCGACCGTGGCCTCATGGTCATCGGCGTGCCGTCGAACGATTTCGGCGGCCAGGAGCCGGGCGGCGTCAGCGAAATCTCGCAAACCGCGGAAACCGAATACGGCGTCAGCTTTCCGATGGCCGCGAAGGTCGATGTTCGCGGCGCCAATCCTCACCCCTTCTATCGCTGGGCCGCCGCCGAGCGGCCGCTCGAAACGCCGCGCTGGAATTTTCACAAATACCTGATCGGCCGTGACGGACGCATCGCGGCGGTCTTCGCGACCAATGTCGAGCCGATGGACGCGCGCGTGGTCAACGCGGTCGCCAAAGAGCTGCCGCGCTAGCTTAATCGGAGGGGATCGCATGCGGAGCGTGCGCGCGGCGACACTGGCCGTTCTGGCGGTGATGCTGTCGCCGGGAATCTCGGCCGCCGCCGATATCCGCGTATTGAGCGTCGGTTCGGTGCAGATCGCCACCAAGATCATTGCCGCCGAATTCGAGAAGACGAGCGGCCACAAGGTGCTGTTCACCATTGTCTCGCCCGACCGGATCGCGGGACGGCTTACGAGCGCGCCCTACGACATGCTGATCGCTTCGGTGCCGGTGATCGAAGCGCTCGACAAGGCGGGCGGCGTCCGTCCCGGGACGCGCGCGCCGCTGGCGCGCGCCGGCATCGGCGTCATGGTCCGAGACGGCGCGCCGGTGCCCGACGTCGCGACACCTGAAGCATTCCGAAAGACACTGCTGGCGGCCCGCTCCATCGTCCATGGCGATCCAGCGCTGCCGAACCAGAGCGGCGTCGTGACCATGCGCATCCTTGCCAAGGCCGGCATTCTGGACGCCGTCAGGCCGAAGGCGCGCGCCGACGGGCTTGCCGAAGGACTGGCGATGGTCGCCAAAGGCGAGGTCGAGCTGGCGCTGTTCAATCAGGTCGAGCTTCCCGCCGGCGTGCGTCTGGCCGGCTCAGTGCCGGTGCCGTTGCAGGACTACACGTTCTATGAGGTCGCCCTGCTCGCGAATGGCGACGCGCCCGAGGCAGGACAGGCCTTCATCGCGCGCATGACCGACCCGGCGGCGCGCAAAACCTGGGAAGCGGCGCTGCTCGATGCCTATCCCTACCGGTGAGCAGGCGCGTCCGGAACCGAACTTATGGCAATCGCGTTCATCGTTTTGCCGGTCCGCCCAATGGCGTCGCCGCTGAAATCCGTTAGAGTGCGCGGGCGATTGTATCGACCGGCGGCTGTTCGCGCCTTGCTTTCATCCATTAGGGGATCGCACCAATGAGCCTGCTCATCAGCGTACTGATTACATTTCTGGTCATCATTCTCATTCTGTACCTGATCAACATGCTTCCGATCGATGCACGCGCCAAACAGATCGTGCGGGTCATCGTCATCGTGATCGGCGTGCTCTATCTCCTGCGCGCGCTTGGAGCGTTGACGGTCTTCTAGAGGACCGCCTTCGTCACCCATGCCTGGGCCGACCAGTACTGAAGGCTTCGCCATCATTTCCGATGATGGCATGCTTGCCGATGCCGGCAGGGTCATTCCGCCTGCCCTGATCGTTCCGGCCGACCAGAAGTTTTTTCATGAAAGCTTGGAGCATGCCGCGGTCGTCGTGCACGGCCGCCATTCCCACGAAGGTGGTCCGCGCGCCGACACCCGGCATCGCCTGGTGGTGACGCATCGCGTACCATCGCTGGCCCCGCACCCGACGCTCCCGAAGGCGCTGTTGTGGAATCCGCAAGGCGCCTCGCTGACGGAGGCCTGGACCAGACTTGGCGCGCCTGACGGGATGCTGGCGGTGATCGGCGGGCCGGACGTCAACCAGCTCTTCCTTGATCGCGGCTACGATGCGTTTCACCTGACACGCGTCGCCGGCGTCTCCCTGCCTGGCGGCCGTCCGGTCTTCCCGCAGATCAGCCCCACCCGGACGCCGGAGGATCTGCTGGCACAGCAGGGCCTGAAACCGGGCCCGCAACGGGTGCTCGACCCTGCGGCTGGTGCAACGCTGGTGACTTGGCGCCGTTGATGGACGCCCCCTGACAGACGCGGGAGTTCGAAGGCAAATCGGCTGCAATTTTATAGTGTTAATCAAAACCTTCCGGCTGCGGGCTCAAGGCGCCGCGGCATCTGTTTTTTTGATGCTTGGCGGCAGCGCCGGCGTGGCGTCGGCGGCACTCAAATACAGTTGACGAATCAGCGGCTTGATGTGATCAGGTCACACGATTGACACACGCGGGCCGGCGGCGTCCGAGCCGACCCGTCTACGTTCCTCCCCGCGTGGCGTGATCAACTGGGCGGCCCCCTTGGCCGCCCATTCTCTTGTTGGCCCCCCTCCATCCCCCGCAGAAATCGTTTCTTCACGACTGGCGGCCATTCTGCCCCCGAAGCTGCGTGCCGAAACGCCCGGGAGACCGGCTGTTCGTCCGGACTGCAGGCTCGCCTCCCAAGGGCGCGTCCGGACGCAACGCCGTGCTGTCGCTGGACGGCCCAGGGAGAAACGCGCCACAGGCCATGACAACCCAGGCGTCCCTCATCGATGAGCTCGAGCGTGCGCTGGCGAGCGGCAGCGATGCCCAGCGCAACGAGATCCTGTCGCGTATCACGGACCTCTTCGTGGCGGGCGCCAACCGCTATTCCGTGGATCAGATCGGCCTGTTCGACGAGGTGATCACCAAGCTCGCCAGCGCGATCGAGGCCAAGGCGCGCGTCAAGCTTTCGATCCGCCTCGCCGAGGTGCCGACCGCTCCGCACGGCGTCGTGCGGATGCTCGCTTTCGACGACGACATCGACGTGGCGCGGCCGGTGCTCAAGGACTCCGAACGGCTCGAAGATTCCGATCTTGTCGCCACCGCCACCAGCAAGAGCCAGCAGCATCTCGCCGCCATTTCCGAACGCAAATCGCTGAGCGAGGCCGTCACCGACGTCCTGGTGACCCGCGGCGACCGCAACGTCGTTCATTCGGTCGCCCGCAACGCCGGTGCGCGCTTCTCGGAGGCCGGCTTCCGCCTGCTGCTGAAGCGTTCGTCGGGCGACGACACGCTGGCCATGCACGTCGGCACGCGCCGCGACCTGCCGCGGCAGCACTTCCTGGCGCTCCTGGAACAGGCGTCCGCCTCGGTCCGAACCCGGCTCGCCGCGGAGAATCCGACCGCCGCCGCCACCGTCGAAGGGGTCCTCACCGAGGTCGTCGGTGGCATCCGCAGCGAGACCCGCAAGATCTCGTCGCAATATGCGACGGCCGTGGCCGAAGTCGGAAGACTTAAGCAAGAGGGCCACCTCGGCGAGGCCGAGGTCTACAAATACGCGCGCGAGAACCGCTTCGAAGAAACCACCGTCGCGCTATCGATGCTGTGCAGCGTCGAGCTCGACGCCGTCGAGCGCGCGCTGCAGGACCGCGGTCACGAAATCGCGCTGATCCTGGCCAAGCTCGCCGGGTTTTCCTCGACCACGGCCAAGGCGATCCTGCTGCTCAAGACCGCGGACCGTGGAATATCGGCGCAAGACCTCGACAATGCGCTGCGGACTTACGAGAAGCTGCAGCTCCAAACCGCCCGGCGGGTGCTTGGCTTCTACCGCACGCGCCTGAAAACGCGCAGCAACAGTCCGTCGCTGGCGGCGGCGGGCTAGTACCACCAAAAGTGACGGCGGGGACGCGGATTGCGACGCGGATCATCCCGCTCGTCGTACCACGGATTGCGCGCGCACTGGTTGCTCACCCCCGATGCGCTCGCCATGCATTGCTGGAGCGAGTAGTAGGCGCAGTCGAGCGTGCCGCCGTGCAGACCGATGTTGACGCACCAGGGTGCACGGCCGTTGACCGGCTGAGCGGAAGCCACGTCGGCCGCCATCGTCGCGCCGGCCAGCAGCGCCAATGCCAGGACGCCGTCGCGGGCACGGAGCGAATAACGCTTGGACATCATGGCTTTCCTCATGGTGGAAACGCTACGACATGACCGGGCGATTCCGGCGGCTTTGCGGCGCCTGCCGCTACGCGACAGCGGGCTGGGGTAACACGTCCACCGGCAGCGAGGATTCGCCTGCAATCACCGTTCGCGGCGCTCCCGGTACCACCGGATCGAGCGCCTCGATCAGCTGGATGAAAGCCGGCCCCGGAAGCGGTGGCGCAAAGACAAAGCCCTGCGCCGAACTGATCCCGTGGTCGCGCAGGTAGACGACCTGCTCGAAATCCTCCACGCCCTCGGCGACGATCTGCATCCGCAGATTGCGCGCGAGATCCACCAGCGTCTCGACGATCGCCTGTGAATGAGACTCGGTGCGGATCGCATCGACGAACATCTTGTCGATCTTGATGATGTCGACGCCGAGCTTCAGGATATAGGATAGGCCGTTGTGGCCGGTACCGACGTCGTCGATCGCGACGCGGCAGCCGAGGCCCTGCAGCGCGGCGATGAGATCGCGGGTCTCGACGAGATTCTCGATCTCATAACGCTCGGTGACTTCCAGCACGATCTGTGACGTGCTGATCGGACCGCCCACGAAAATCGAACCGATATCGTCGATCAGCATGTCGCCCGTCAGGTGGCGCGGCGCGATGTTGAACGCCACATACATGTTGGCGCGATGCTCCAGCAACGGCCCCATCTCATCGCCCACCTGCCGCATGAGCGAGCGGGTCATGTCGAGGATCAGGTCGGTCGATTCCAGAAACGGGATGAAGTTAGCCGGCGGCACCAGCGACCCGTCGCGCTTGCGCCACCGCACCAGTACCTCCGCACCGACGATCGCGCCGGATTTGATGTCGACGATCGGCTGGTAATACGGCACGAACTCGCGGGCGCCGATGGCGCGCTCGATGTCCCGGTAAGGGTCCTTGCCCTCGCGCCGGGGCACAATCAGCACAGCAGCCAGAACGATCAGGGCCAGCAGCCCGGCCACCACCATTACGACACGGCGCAGATTGTCGTAGGTCGCGAACACGCCGTTGCGCGCCGCCGCCGCGGTGACCGCGATGCCGTAACGGTCGGATCGCGCGCGACCGCCGACGACCCCCTCGCGCAGCGCCGTGTCCATGCTCGATCCCACCACGCCGACAATGGTGTCGTCGGCGAGCGCAATGCGCGCGTAGCCCACGAACCGGGTCCCGTCGGGCGCGACCTGCGGCAACAGAAGCTCGGCCGGCAGAAGCGCCGCCAGGGCGAACTTGGATGCGGGCGCGATCCGGCGCACACGCAGCATCCGCTCGTCGCCGAGCCGCATGACGTCGAGCACGATATTCGGGTTTGCGGTCGGGGCCGATGACACGACGTTGCGCGGCGCAATCGAATTGCCGCGGTCGGTGCACAATGTCTCGCCGTGCGCGCCGACGACCGACAATTCCTTGATCGGACCGGCCGTGAGCAGACTCCGCCGCAGCAGCTCGAGCTGGGACTCGCCGCAGTTGTCGGCGCCGCGCTCCGCAAGCGCGTCCAGCACGGCCACGGCGCGGCCGACCTGGACTTCGACATTGCCGAGTGTCCAGGCGGCGGCCGAGACCTCGGCCTCGCCCTGCTTCTGCAGCCATGCCGAGACCCAGAGCACCGGCCCCGCAGTGACCAAAATGCCCAGCACAGCCGCGAGCCGCTTATACTCCCTGAACCGTCTCAACCTGATCCCCGCCAGCTGCAGGATCAGGCTTGCCCAGGCCGCGTAAAGGCGGGTTTAGCGGACGGTTTCTGGTTACCGTAATGGTTAGCGAAGAATGAAATAAGCCGCTCAGCGCCCGGCTCTCGTCACTTCTTCCTCGCCTTGGCGCGGTCAACCAGTTCGGCAATGAAGCGCGGCAGAGCGAAGGCCGCCTTGTGCACCTCCGGCGTCCAATATTTGGTCTTGAAGCTGCCGGCCTTCTGGTAGCGATCGGCGATGGTCTTGAGCGGTGTTTGCCGCAGCGCCTTGTTGTCGGTCGCAAAGCCCATGGCCATGTGCCCGCCGATATAGGTCGGGATCGCGGCGACGTAGCAGGATCCGTCGGCGAACAGCCGGCGGAATTTGTTGATGCCGGCGGTGAGCTCGCCCGATTGCAGGATCGGAACGCCGTTCTGGGTCACCAGCAGACCGCCGGGCTTCATGCAGCGCCGGCAGCCGGCATAGAATTCCGGGCTGAAGAGGATCGCACCGGGACCGAGCGGATCGGTGGAATCCACGATGATCACATCGAAACGCCGGTCGGTCTTGGCGACGTATTTCATGCCGTCGTCGATCACCAGATCGAAGCGCTTGTTGCCAAGCACCGGCTTGGTGAATTCGGGGAAATGCTCCTTGGAGAACTCGACCACCGATGCGTCGATCTCGCATTGGGTCAGGCGCGCGACCGACTTGTGCTTGAGCACCTCTTCGGCGATGCCGCAGTCACCGCCGCCGACGATCAGCACCTCCTTCGCCTTGCCGTGCGCGAACAGCGGCACGTGCGACATCATCTCGTGGTAGACGAATTCGTCCTTGGTGGTGACCTGGGTCGCTCCGTCGAGCATCAGCACCTTGCCGAAGAACTTGTGCTGGAACAGCACCAGATGCTGGTGCTCGGTCTGCATCTCGTAGAGCACGCGCTCGACCTCGAAGGTCATGCGGAAGCCCTCGGGATCGAACAGGGTCTCGGCAATCCAGCGCTTCTCGGCCATGGGATATCCTCACAGGCAAAACGGCCGGGAATGAACCCGGCCGCCACCGTATTCTCTGCAAATTAGCTTAGATTGGCGGCGGCGTCAGGCGTCCCGCCCGCGCAAAATCTCTTCCACATCGACCCGCTTGGCCTTGAAGGCCTCGCGCAGCACCGGAATGCAGGCGTCCGGATCGGCCTTGCCGCACATGAAGACATCGAGCGCGGCATAACCCGATTCCGGCCAGGTGTGGATGGAGATGTGGCTCTCGGCCAGCACCGCCACGCCGGACACGCCTGAGGGCTGGAAGTGGTGCAGATGGATATGCAGAAGCGTCGCGCCCGCGGCGGTCACGCAACGGCGCAGCGTCTCCTCGATCAGGTCGATGTCGTTGAGACCCTTGGCGCCGTGCAGGTCGACGATCAGATGTACGCCGGCGCAGCGCACGCCCTTGCGGACGGCAAAATGATCCTCACGGTCATCCTCGACCGGCTTGACGACTGTGACCTTGGCAATTTTCGGGTCTTTTTTTCGGGCGGTGCTTGGCAGTCCCAAGCCCTTATCCGATCGTAAGAGGGCGTTTTGGCGCATCGCCGTCCTCCCCAACCAGTGATCCAACCCGAGTGCCACGAGAGGGCGCCACGGAAAGCGAATGCCGCTCACACAGCCCGCATGAAGGACTGATGACAGCGGCAATTCCCCAAATAAGGCGTGTGGACCCGGAGTTAAGAAGATTTTGCATTGCAGCGTGAACCGATGCCCTCGCTCCGCGCTTTGTGACGCGTGCGATGGTGTGCGCTCAACATCCGTTGATCGTACACGTCGAGCCCTCCGAAAATATTAATGCCGACTCCGCGCTTCCGTCGCCGTGGCCGCGTCGGCATGCCGCTCCGATTCGGCGAAGCCATCGGTGCGGCGGGACTTGACCGCCATCGACGCGGCATTGACCATTGCCGCCGTCAAAAACACGCCAGACAGGGAGGACGGCCATGACGATGACTTACAAGCGCGGCAGCCTTTTGCGCGGATGCGCCTGCTGCGATCCGGCGCCCGGATTTTCAAGCACGGCGATAAGCCGGCGGGGCTTTATCGCCGGCAGCGCTGCCGTCGGGCTCGGCATGGCGGGGCTCGGCACCGCAGGACTTGGCAAGGCCGCAGCCCAGCCGTCCGGAAAGCCGCACCGCATCGACGTTCACCACCACATCGTGCCGCCGGCGCAGCGCAAGATGAACATCGAGCGCCAGGGCGGCAAAGGCGGCCCGGCGTGGTCGCCGCAGATGTCGCTCGACGACATGGACAAGGCCGGCGTCGCCTACTCGCTCACCTCCATCCTCAATCCGGGGCCCTGGTACGGCAAGATCGAAGAGTCCTCGCGGCGGCTCGCGCGCGAATGCAACGACTACGCCGCCAAGCTGCGGAGCGACCATCCCGAACCGTTTCGGCATCTTCGCGGCGATCGCACCGGTCGACGTCGAGGGCAGCCTGAAGGAGATCGAATACGCCTACGACACCCTCAAGGCCGAAGGCATCGCGCTCTGGACCAGCTACGACGGCAAGTACCTGGGCAACGAGACGTTCGTGCCGGTGCTTGAAGAGCTCAACCGCCGCCGCGCCGTGGTCTACGTCCATCCGACGCCCGCGGAATGCTGCAGCAAGGTCATCGGCGCGGTGCCGCCGAGCGCCATCGAATACGCGACCGACACCACCCGCACCGTCGCCAGTCTGATTTTCGAGAAGCCGCGGTCCGCCGTGAAATTCCCGGACATCCGCTGGATCTGGTCGCACTCGGGCGGGACCATCCCGTTCCTCACCAGCCGCTTCACCCGGCTCGCCTGGGAACGCAAGATGGACGACCCGGTCCCGCTCATGCAGAAGCACTATTACGAGATCGCACAGGGCAACACGCCTGGCCAGCTCGCGGCGCTAATGAAGCTCGTTTCGATCTCGCAGGTGATGTTCGGCTCGGACTATCCGTTCCGCGACGCCATGGAGGCGCTCGACGGAATGGTCGCCTACAAGTTCTCCGCCGCCGACCAGTTGGCGATCGAGAACGGCAACGCGCTGAAGATGTTCCCGAACATCAAGATTTGAGGTCTCTTGTCCCGGACGCGGTGCAGCACGCAGTGGTGCACCGCTGATCCGGGACCCAGCTTTCTAAATTTCCAGAAGAAACCGGGGTCCCGGGTCTCGCTTCGCTCGCCTGGGACACGTGGCGGCAGACGCGCTAGCCGCCCTTGTTCTCCGGCAGCGCCAGCCGGATATGCAGCTCGCGAAGCTGCTTCGGCGTCACCTCCGACGGCGCGCCCATCATCAAATCCTCGGCGCGCTGGTTCATCGGGAACAGCACGACCTCGCGCAGGTTCTCCTCGCCGCACAACAGCATCACGATGCGGTCGATGCCGGGCGCGATGCCGCCGTGCGGCGGCGCTCCCAGCGACAGCGCCCGCAGCATGCCGCCGAATTTTTGCTCCAGCACTTCCTCGCCATAGCCCGCGATGGCGAAAGCCTTGCGCATGACATCGGGGCGGTGGTTCCGGATCGCGCCGGAGGACAGCTCGATGCCGTTGCAGACGATGTCGTATTGAAAAGCCTTGAGGCCGAGGATGGTCTCGTTGTCCTTGGGATCGAGCTTGAGGAACTGCTCAACCTCCATGTTGGGCATGGAGAACGGGTTGTGCGAGAAGTCGATCCTCTTCTCCTCCTCGTTCCACTCGAACATCGGAAAGTCGACGATCCAGCAGAACTCGAAGCCATCCTTCTTGATGAGGTTGAGCTCTTCGCCGACCCGGGTGCGCGCCGGCCCGGCAAACTTCACGAACTGGTCCGGCCGGCCGGCAATGAAGAACGCCGCATCGCCGACGCCGAGGCCGAGTTGCTCCGCGATCTGCTTGGTGCGCTCCGGCCCAATGTTACGTGAGAGTGGACCGGCGCCGCTCTCCTCGCCCTCGCGCCAGAAGATGTAGCCGAGACCCGGCTGGCCTTCGCCTTGCGCCCATGAATTCATCCGGTCGCAGAAGGCGCGGTTGCCGCCGCCCTTCGCCGGGATGGCCCAGACTTCGGCCTTCGGGTCGCCGGCGAGGATACTGGCGAATACCTTGAAGCCGGAACCGCGGAACGCCTCGCTCACGTTCTGCATTTCGATCGGGTTGCGCAGGTCCGGCTTGTCGGAGCCGTATTTGCGCATCGCTTCCGCATACGGAATCAGCGGGAATTTCGGCGTCACCGGCTTGCCGTTCGCGAACTCCTCGAACACGCCGCGCATCACCGGCTCGACCGCATCGAACACATCCTGCTGCGTCACGAAGCTCATCTCGAGATCGAGCTGGTAGAACTCGCCGGGCGAACGATCGGCGCGCGCGTCCTCGTCGCGGAAACACGGCGCGATCTGGAAATAGCGGTCGAAGCCCGACACCATGACGAGCTGCTTGAACTGCTGCGGCGCCTGCGGCAGCGCGTAGAACTTTCCGGGATGCAGCCGCGACGGCACCAGGAAGTCGCGCGCGCCTTCCGGCGACGAGGCCGTGAGGATCGGCGTCTGGAATTCGAAGAAACCACTCTCCTTCATGCGCCGGCGGATCGAATCGATCACCTGCCCGCGCACGATGATGTTCTGGTGCAGCTTCTCGCGGCGCAGATCGAGGAAGCGGTATTTGAGCCGGATCTCCTCCGGATAGTCCTGGTCGCCGAACACCGGCATCGGCAGTTCGCCGGCCGGCCCAAGCACCTCGATCTCGCGAATATAGATCTCGACCGCGCCGGTCGGCAGGTCCGGATTGAGGGTGCCCTCCGGACGCTTGCGCACCTTGCCGTCGATCCGCACCACCCATTCCGAGCGCAGCGTCTCGGCCACCTTGAACGCGGGCGAATCCGGGTCCGCCACCACCTGGGTCAATCCGTAGTGGTCGCGCAGGTCGATGAACAGCACGCCGCCATGGTCGCGAATCCGGTGGCACCAGCCGGAAAGCCGCACCTCCTGGCCGATGTCGGCTTCGCGGAGCGCGCCGCAGGTGTGGGAGCGGTAGCGGTGCATTTTGATCCCGGGGAGTTTCAGGTGGCGGCCAAATCACTGAAGTGGCGCGAAAAACACATGCAGACCGGGCTTTGTCAAGGCGACGGCCGGCTGGGACGGCATTGTCCCTTTGGGCTAAGACAGCATTGATCAAACGGCGAATACGGGCGGGGTGGACAAGCGATGGAACGGATGACGACGGCCGAGGCGACGGTCGAAAGCCTGATCGCGCACGGCCTCGATACGATCTACGCCCTCCCCGGCGTCCACAACGACCACCTGTTCGACGCCCTGTTCAAGGCCAAGGACCGCATCCGCACCGTTCATACACGGCACGAGCAAGGCGCTGGCTTCATGGCGCTGGGCGCGGCGCTCGCGACCGGCAAGCCGCAGGCCTATGCCGTCGTGCCGGGACCGGGCCTGCTCAATTCCGCGACCGCGCTACTGAACGCCCATGGCACCAACGCGCCGGTGCTGGCGCTGATCGGCCAGATTACCCAGACCGATATCGGCCGCGGCTATGGCCACCTGCACGAAATCCGCGACCAGGCCGGCATCATCTCCCGGATTGTCGGCCACACGGCCCGTATCAAATCGCCGGCCGAGGCCCCTGCCATGGTCGCCGACGCGTTTCGTGCGATGCGCTCGGGCCGTCCCGGACCGGCGGCGCTCGAATGCGCCATGGACCTGTGGGGCAAGAGCGGCCCGGTCGCGCCGCCGGCCACGCAGCTGCCGGAGGAGCCGGCGATCGACGACGATGCGATCGCCGCGGCCGCCAAGCGGCTCGCCGAAGCCAAGCGCATCCTGATCGTCACCGGCGGCGGCGCGCAGGACGCCGGCCCCGAAGTCACCGAACTGTCGCGGCTGCTGCAAGCGCCGGTGTTCTCGTTCCGGCGCGGCCGCGGCGTGCTCGACGGCAGCAGTCCGTTTGCCGCGACGCTGCCGCTCGGACGCGAATTGTGGGGCGAAGCCGACGTCGTGCTCGGCATCGGCACGCGGCTGTTCTACGGCTTCCATCAGTGGGGCGTGGACGACAAGCTCTCAATCATCCGCGTCGACGCCGATCCGGAGGAGCCGGATCGTTTTCGCAAGGCCGCCGTCTCGCTCGTTGGCGACGCGGCGCCGATCCTGCGCCGCCTGATCGACAAGCTCGACGGTCACAAGCGCGCCTCGCGGCACGAGGAGATGGTCGAGCGGCAGGCGACATGGCGCAAGCGCATGGCGAAGCTCGCGCCGCAGATCGGCTTCCTCGAGGCGATCCGCGACGAGCTCGGCGAGGACGGCGTGCTGGTCGAGGAAGTCACCCAGATGGGCTTCGCCGCGCGTCTCCTCTATCCGGTCTACAAGCCGCGCACCTTCATCTCGCCGGGCTATCAGGACAGCCTCGGCTGGGGCTACGCCACCGCGCTCGGCGTGCAGGACGCACGACGCGACACCCCGGTGGTCGCGATCTCCGGCGACGGCGGCTTCATGTTCACCGCCACCGAAATGGCGACGGCGATGCACCACCGCATCCCGCTCACCGTCGTGGTGTTCCGCGACGACGCCTTCGGCAATGTGCGGCGCATCCAGGAGGAGCGCTACGGCAACCGGCTGATCGCCAGCGATCTCACCAATCCGGATTTTGTCCGCTTCGCGGAAAGTTTCGGCGCCGCTGCCGAGCGCGCGCGCAACCCGCAGGAATTGCGCGCGGCGCTCAACCGTTCGCTCAAGCGCCGCGATCAGCCGACCTTGATCGAGGTGCCGGTCGGGCCGTTGCCCTCGCCGTGGGAGTTCATCCACCTGCCGAAGGTGCGGGGTTAGCCGCCGCTACCTCGGCACCGTTGAGCGCATTAAACTTTCTTACTACGCCCTCTCGCCTGCGGATCGGCCATCTCCAGCAGCAATCTTGGCGATTTACATAGCGTTGTTCCGCGCGCAGGTCTGCGGGAACCATAGTGGAGCGCACCAGCTCACGTTATGGACACAATGCGGTGTCAACTGCGCGCCGGGAATTTCGGTCGATGGATCGTCGATGGATGATTGCGCGACCTGACGGGGAAACCAGCGTCACAGTCCTGAGCGCTCACCGTACCATGCGTTGATCCATCACTGCCCGCCACGCAGCCGGATAGCGCTGCTCGCTCAAACAGCGGGAGTCCGACAATGGAAATATCGTCCGCGGCTTCGCTGAAGGTCATCATAGCCGCGATCACAGTCGCAATGCTTGCTGCCGGGGTCGCCGAGGCGCCCTCCAAGTCAAGTATGCATCAGATTGCGATCGCTTATGAGAAGCCGAAAAATCCGGCTCACGATCAATTGCGCGATTTGCTCGTCCAGGCGCGTGTACTGGAACAGGTGCAAGAGATTCTGAGTTCGTTTCGTCTGCCGAAGACGCTGCCGATCAGCATCGAGAGCTGTGATGGAGAGTCGGATGCGCGGTACCTCTATTCCGAAGCAAGGATCAAGGTCTGCTACGAGTACCTCCACGACATCTGGAAGGACCTGCCGCCAGATACGACCGCAAGCGGGGTGGCCCCGATCGATGCGATCGTAGGGCCGTTGGCGGATGTTTTCTTTCACGAGTTCGGTCATGCCATATTCGATCTCCACAAGATCCCCGTGCTCGGTCGCGAGGAATATGCGGCCGACACGGTATCCGCGATGCTGATGCTGTCCGTCGGAAAGGATGAAGCACGCCGGCTGATCAGAGCCGCGTATTGGTACACGGACGACCTCGAGACGGCCATTACGCTCAAGCCATCCGAATTCGCCGGGGTCCATGGGACGCCGCACCAGCGCTACTTCAATCTGGTATGCATCGCCTATGGTGCAAACCAGGAGATGTTTGGCGATCTCGTCGAAAAGGGCTTTCTGCCAAAAGAGCGCGCCGAAGACTGCAAATCAGAATTTCAACAAGCTGAGCGGGCGTTCAATCTCTTGATACGTCCGCATATGGACCAGTCCCGCGCAATGCGGGCCTTCGGCAAGCGATGGATGCCCGACGCGAGCATCCAGCCGCCGCGTCTCCCCAAACCGGAGCCGGAGTCCGCCCCAGAGGATAACGCCACGCCTTCAACAAACTAGCAGCAGGCTGACAGGTCGGGAGTTGCAACACTCCCCGACCTGTGTCCTCGCATCAGTTTGCCTTATCGCGCCCGGGACGCACTCGCTCACACCAGCTGCGTGCGCACCTCGACCACCGCGACGCGGCCCTTCTCCACCTCGGCGACCGCTTCCTTGAAGGCGCCCGCGAGCTCCGCCGGATCGAAGATCGGGCCCTTGGCCCAGGCGCCGTAGCCGCGCGCGACGGTAGCGTGGTCGATGTCGGGATCGACCATGCGCTGGCCGATCCAGGCGTTTTCCATCGGACGGTGACGATCCTCGGCGACGTGCATCTGGTGCTTCTCGTCGTTGCCCCAGGTCGTGTTGTTGTTGATGACCAGGAGCATCGGCGCGCGCATGTGCACGGCGCTCCAGATCGCGCCCGCCGACATGATGTAGTCGCCGTCGCCCATCAAGCCGACGCAGAACCTGCCCGTGTCCTTGCAGCCGATCGCGGCGCCCGCCATTGCGCCCGGCCCGTAGCCGACGCCACCGCCGCCGTTGGTGCCGAGATAGTAGCCGGCGCCGGGAAACTGCCAGATGCCCTCCGGGAAGCTCGCCGAGTTTCGCATCGCGAGCAGCCAGTTCTTGTCCTTCACCGCGTTCCATAGCTCGGTCACCATGCGGCCCGGGCGGATCGGCTTGTCGTCCCAGCCCTTCTTCGCGTTCTCGGCCTGACGCGCGCGCACCGCCTTGTGGCGCTCCTGCGCGAGCTTGCGGCGCTCCTCGACCTTGGCGCCCGCGCCTGAATCCTTTGCGAGCCGCTTGCGGATGACCTCGTTGAGCTGCTGCAGGCCAAAGAGCGGATCGCAGTTGATCTGCACGTCGACCAGCGGCGCCGCACCGCGCATGTAAGACCAGGACGTCGGCGTCATGTCGTTGAGCGACATGTCGATGACCTTGCGGCCCGGACGCAGTCGGCCGGAGCCCACATTGTCTGACCGCTCGGTGTAGCTGTCGAGCAGGCTCGACAGGTCGCGGCAATCGATCGCCATGACCACGTCGGTCTCTTTCACAATCTCGCGGTCGCCGCTTGCGTTCTGCGGATGCGCAGTCGGGAACGCGATGATGCCGTTATCTTCGCGATAGACCGCGCCGGTGAGCTCGACAAGCTCGACCAGCGGCTTGGTGACGGCGGGATTGATGCCAAAGCGGCCCCCGACGATCAGCGGAAATTTCGAATTGAGCAGCACGTCGGCCGCCGCCTCGAGCGCATCGGGATTGGCGGCGACCGGCGGCGCCGGCTGGAAGAATTTCGGATCCGGCATCGTCACCGGTCCGGTAATCTTCTGCTCCTGGATGCCGCAGTCGAGCGTCACATAGACCGGGCCGCGCGGCTGCGTGAGCGCGACCTTGTGCGCCTTGGCGATGGCGTCGAGGTGCCACTGCGGCGTGGTCGGCTCTTCGGTCCACTTCACGTAGTTCTTGACGATGTCGGATTGCGTCGAGGCGCAGTGCAGCCAGTCGATCCAGCGGCGATCGGCGGGATCGAGCGGCCCCGAGCCGCCGAGCACCAGCACCGGCGCGTGATCGCCGAACGCGTTGTAGACGCCCATCGAGCCGTTCATCAGGCCAACGAGGTCGTGCAGGATGCAGACGCCGATCCGGCCGGTGGCCTTGGCGTAGCCGTGCGCCATCGACACCGCGATCTGCTCATGCGTCGTCAGCACCATCTTGGGCTTGTGGTTGCGGCCGTAGTTGACGAGCGAGTCATGCAGTCCGCGATAGCTCGATCCCGGCAGCAGGAAGACGTAGTCGATGTCCAGGCGGCTGAGCAGCTCGACCATGGCGTCGGACCAGAACTCCGGGTCGCGCTTGTTGTCCGGCAGATTGACCGGCGACTCGCTCAAGAAACGCTGCTGATTGATGTGTTCGTTCATCGACTTCTCCTTCGTGTCGCCCATCATTCACGGAAGCGGCCAAAGCCGCCTCATGGTTCGTTCTTCATTCTGTCCGGGAATGTTTCGGCGAGTATTGGCCGCAAAGCATCGTCCGTTCAGCACTCACACACAGCACCATAGCCTATTTTTTCGGGGCAATGACCTGCTTGAGCCGCTCGACCACCGCCGGCGGGGTCGAATAGATCGACGCCACCACCCGTTGCACCTCGTCCCCCGGCACCGGCGCAATCGGTGCTTCGAGCCGCTTCGCCTCGGCCAGGAACTTGCCGTCGTGCATCATCTCCCAGAACGCCTTGCGCAGCGCCGCCGCGCGATCGGCCGGGATGCCCGACGCCATGAAGAAACCCACGCCGACGTCGTCGGGCGCGTCGAGGATTTGCACCATCTGGCGCTCCTCCCCGCTCGTAAGCTCGGCGAACGACGGCAGGTCGGGCATGTCCGGCGCCTTCGGGCCGGTGCGGAACAGGAATTTCAGCTTGCCCTCGCGGATCCAGTCCGGCTTCACCGTCGTCCAGCCGGTCCAGTAGTTCGAGCGGCCGTCGATTTCGCGGCGCTCGATCGCAAGATTGATTTCGCCGCCACCGGGATATCCGGTCACAAGCTTGAATTTCGTGCCGAGGACGGCATTGGCGAGCGTCGGGATCCAGTAGTTGCCGGAGCCGACGCCGGTCGACCCCATCATAAGCTCGACCTTCTTGGCGCCCTCAAGCGTCGTGGCGTTCGCGGTGTGCCAGACGCCGACGACGCCGGGCCGCGCGGTGAGCGAACCGAGCCATTGCAACTGGTTGTGGTCGAACCGCGTGTTGCGCATCATCGGCACCAGCAGCGACGGGCTCAGGATTTCGGCGATCGCCGTGCCGTCCTTGGGGCCGACCTGCGCGATGTATTCCACCGCCTGCAAGCCGCCGGCACCCGGCATCTGCATCATGATGACGGTCGGATTGCCCGGAATGTGCCGCCCGATATGATCGGCGGCAAGCTTGCCGTAGAGCCCGACCGAGCCCCCCATGCTGCTTGGAATGATCAGCTGCACGGTCTTGCCGCGATAGAAATCGGCGACGTTCTGCGCGCTCGCCGATTGCGTGCCGGCACACAGCACAGCAAGGACGGCGGCCGGTATCTTGAGCTGCATACGACGCTCTCCCGAGATCACGACTCTCGTTGCCGCCGAATGAGTGTCACGGCCCGGGTCGTGTTGAGGCACGAATAACACGTCCGGCGCGGCCTGAGAACAACAGCTAGTCGCCGGAAATCTTCCGCGTCGCCTCGACCACGTCGGCAGGCGTCTTGTAGAGCTCCTTCAGAAAGTCCTCGACCTGCGGCGCGAACATCGGCGCAATGGTGAGCCGCTGCTTTTCGATTTCGCCGACGAATTCCGGATCCTTCAACATGGTCTCGAATGCGGCCCGCAGCGCCGCATAGCGATCCGCCGGCACCGCCTTCGGGACGATGTAGGGCCGTCCGACGATTGACGAGGCCGTGAGCAGATCGAGGATCTGCCGCTTGCGTTGATCGGTAAGCACGTCGCGCGCCACGAGCGATGTCGCCGGCATGTCGGCGACCAGCGTGCGCGAGAAGCGCAGATGCACGGTGACCTTCTTCTCGCGCACCCACTGCTCCGGCACGCTGGTCCAGCCGATGCAATCGCCGTCGAGCTCGCCGCGCTCGATCGCAATGCGCTTCTCGGTCGAGCCCGGATAGCCCGTCACCTGGTGGACATTGACCCCGAACAGGTCGCTCAGCATCTTTGAGTTGATATAGGACGCGGTGCCGACGCCGGTGACGCCGAAATTGACGCGCTGGCGCTTCAGCAAGTCCGGCCAGTCCTTGATACCGGTGCCGTTCCAGGTATGGCAAACGCGGAAATCCTCCGTGACGCTGCCGAGCCAGGCGAAGTCCAGAAAATTCGCGCCGATCTTCTGCGGCACGGTCACCGACTGGGTGATCAGGCCGGGATTGAACGCGTTGATCACCGTGCCGTCGGTCGGTGCGGCGGTGGCGACATAGCGCACCGAATTGAGGCTGGCCGCGCCCGGCATGTTCTGCACGATGACGTTCGGCTGGCCGGGGATGTGGCGGCCGATGTGGCGCGACACCACGCGCGCGTAGTGATCGTAGCCGCCGCCGGCCGAGAACCCGACGATGACGCGGACGGTCTTGCCTTTGTAGAAATTCGCCACGTCCTGCGCCGCGGCCCCGGTTGCAAAAAGCGCGAAGGCGGCCAGCGAACTCACAAACCTCATGATTCCTCGCCGTTTTTTGTTTTAGATGGACGCAATCCCGTCCAAATATTTTTAGACAATTGCAATTAGGCATACGCTCTCATTTGCGGCAAGCTTCCGCAGTGACGCATGGGCGCGCGGTGGCGCGATGCAAATGCGGCATTCTTGCAACCATCAATTGGAGGGAGGCGCAGATGTATTCACGGCGCGCATTCGTCATGTCCACGGCCCTGTCCCTGGCGGCGGCGAGCGGAGCGCAAGCACAGGACGCCTGTGCGGTCTTCACTCCTGGCCGCCAGCAGGCCACCTCGCCGCAGGACGCCCTGCGTCTGCTGCAAGAAGGCAATGAGCGCTTTGCGTCGGGCAAGACCGTCAACTGCGATCTGATGAAGCAAGTGCGGGAGACCTCGCAGGGTCAAGCACCGTTTGCCGCGATCGTTGGCTGCATCGACAGCCGCGTGCCGCCCGAGCTGGTGTTCGATCAACGCCTGGGATCGATCTTCGCGGCACGCATCGCCGGCAATTTCGTCAACACCGACATCATCGGCAGCCTGGAATTCGCGTGCAAGCTCGCCGGCGCCAAGGCGATTGTCGTTCTCGGTCACAGCGAATGCGGCGCGATCAAGGGCGCGATCGATCAGGCGAAGCTTGGCAACTTGACCGAGATGCTCAGCCATATCGAGCCGGCGGTCGCCGCGACCAAGTTCGCGGGCAAGCGGACGTCCAAGGACAAGAAACTCGTACAGGCGGTCGCCGACACCAACGCACAGCACGCGGCGCTAATGATCCTCAGCCGCAGCCCGGTGCTCAAGGAGATGGCCGACAAGAAGGAGATCGTCGTCGCCGCAGCGATGCACGATATCGAGACCGGGCGGGTCTCGTTCTTCACGTGAGAGCGTCGTTGAGCCTAAGCGGAGCGGCCGCTCACCACTTCCAGTTCAGGCCACCGCGCACGGTGAGGACCTGGTGCTCGAACTGCGTCCGATAGGTGCCGCCGAAGCCCGTCAGGAAACCGTCCCACCTGCCGAAGTCGGCGTAGAGCGCCTCGACCTTCACCGTCCAATTGCGGGCGAACATATGCTCGATACCGCCGCCGGCAGTCCATCCTGAGCGTGTCTTCTCGACGTTCCCTTGGATGGTCGCACCGGGTATATTCCAAGTGTCCTCAAAATGCGCGAACGCCCAACCGCCGGTCACATAGAACAGCGTCGACGAGAACGCTACGCCGAGTCGCCCACGCACTGTTGCCATCCAATCAAGCTTGCTCGTTGCGGTGATCGGCCCGAAGGGAACACCGGGCAAGGTTATGGACGACTTGTTGCTGACGTAGTTGAGGTCGGCTTCGACGCCGAAGACAAAGTTGCTCGATTGAAAATTGTAACCAACCTGGCCGCCGCCCGTGAAACCGGCTTTGTCGGGCGACCAGTACGTCGTGCCTCTCGGGAAGGCCAAGGGCGTGGGGCCGCCGAAGTCGGTGAACTCTGCACGATTCCACGCCGCGCCGACGTTAACGCCGATGTAGAAGCCGGCCCAGCTCGGAGCCACCACGACGGGAGGCGGCGCTTTCACCGGCATCCGTGCTGGGATGTCGGCCGCCAGCGCACTCGTCGAGAGTGCCGCCGCTGATACGGTGAGGAGAAGGTAACGCCGCAATCCGCCCATGAAGCCCCCGCCTCGGGTCAAGCCAGTTCAAAATCTGTTCTATGCATATGGGAACAAATGGATTCCGGCTATGGCGGACCAGCAACACTTGCGGATAATCTCTGAATGAGCGGCCCGTCGACGGTTCGCGAAAGCGACCAAGACCTCAAATATTTCAACGCGTTTTCGCCATTTCCAGAAGCTTTCGGCGATCGACCCTGCCGATGGCAAGGCGGGGGATATCCGGCACCTGGACGACCCGCACCGGCGCCTCCCCGGCCGGCAGCCGGTGGGCGCAATGGGCGCGGATCGCGTTCGGATCGAGCGCCGCACTGCCGGTCACCGCCGCCCAGACCTCTTCGATGCCGAGCGCATTCGGCACCCCGAATGCCACCGCAAAGCTCACGCCGGGATAGCCCATCAGTGCGGCCTCGACGGTGTCCGGGCTGATCTTGTGGCCGCCGAGATCGATGATGTTCTTCTCGCGTCCGCTGACAACCATCATGCCCTGTTCGGTCACGCGACCGATGTCGCCCGGATAAAACCAGCCGTCGCGGAAGAACATCTCGGACCCGGGCGGATTGCCGACATAACCATCGACGCAACGCGGTCCGCGAAACCGCAGCAATCCTTCCTGGCCCATTGCGAGCGCGCGGCCGTCGTGGTCGGCCGTCTGCACGATCATGCCCGGCGAGACGTATCCGACGGCGCCGGGAATCTCCGCCATGTGGTGCGCCGGCGCCGCCGCCACCGGATTGCCTTCGGTCGCGCCATAGGCGCCGACGAGGTTCGACGCCAGTGTGGCGCGCACGCGATCCGCCAGCGGCTTGACCAGCATGCTGGCGATCGACAGCACCACGTCGAACGGCGAGGTGAATGCCGGCGAGCGCTCGTAGTAGTCGAGGATTTCCGCAAGCCCGCCCGGCGCTGCAATCAGGCACTGCACATTGTAGAGCGTCAGCGCCTGCAGCGTCTCGGCGGCATCGCGGCCGCGCAGGAACAGCGTGCCGCCGCGCGCCAAGGTGTAGACGCCCCACAGGAATCCGAAATTCGCGGCGATGCCGGGATCGAGGAAGGACCGCGTGCAGGCGGGAATCCGGCTGCCGAAGGCGACATCGAACGAGTAGAGCCGCCGCACCAGCATCTCGTGGCTCAAGGCCACGCCTTTCGGATGGCCGGTGGTGCCGGAGGTGAGAATGATGCGCGCGATGGCGTGATGGTCCTGCTCGGATTCGATAGCCGGCGGCCTACCGTCGCCGTCGATCCAGGCGTTGTCAGCCGCGATGACACGCGCGGCGTTGCGGACCCCGCCGGCCACATCCGAGATCGCGACGCTGACATTGCATTCGGCGGGCACCGAAGGCGCGACGCTCGACAGGCTGATCGCGCCGATTCGCCCGAGCCCCAGCACCAGGAGCCAGTGCATCACCGGATCGGCGCAGACGACGGCGACCACGTCACCACGCTTGATACCTTGAGCCTGCGCATGTCGGGCCGCATTGTTCGACAGCGCTTCCAGCCGGCCATAGCTGATCAGGCCGATCGGCCGGCCCGGTGCGCAGATGGCGGGCGCTGTCGGTTGAAACTGCGCCTGCAAACGGATTGCGTCAAAGATGTTCAAGGCAACACATCCTTCGGAACAGCGTCCGGCTTGAAGCCGCGCGGCCAATTCTTGCGCGTATACGCGAGCAGCAATGGAATGAAAAAGAGAATGATCGCGAATTTCACCCAGGCGGAGTCGCCGACATACGCGAAGCCGGTCATCGACAGCACGAGGACCAGCAGCACAACCATCGCAAGCAGGAAGATGTGCTCGGCCCAATAGGCGAGCGGATGCTTGCCGCTGCGAAAGGCGGCCGCCGGATTGGCCGCCGCCACCCGCACGATCAGCGCACGTACAAAGGGAACATAGGTGGCCGCGCGGTCCTCGAAGTCCGCAATCCCCGCATAATGGGTCGACAATATTGCGATTTGCTGGCCCGAGCGCATCTTCAGGTCGCATCGGTAGCGCGCCGAATCGACTCGCGACGGCGCGTAGGACAGGCGCACGCCGACGACGTCCCGGTACGGGAATCGCATAACGACGTCGGGGCCGGCCGTGGGGCCGCCCTGCAACTCGAGGCCGTCCGGGCCGAGGCGCCAGATCGCCTCGTATTCCAGTGCATTGGCACGCGCCACATAGGCGGGCGGGGCTGTAACGTCATCCATCGGGGACAATCTATCACTGCGGCGCGGCGGCCCAACGGGGGTTGCAACAGACCTGTGACAAACGGACCGTCCTGCGCTATCTAGCCCCCGGAATGCAGCCAATCACAGATACAAGCACACTGACCGAGACCTGCGCCCGCCTTGGGCGGCATCCCTTCGTGACGGTCGACACCGAATTCCTGCGCGAGAGCACCTATTATCCCAAGCTCTGCGTGCTGCAGATGGCGAGTGTCGACGAGTTGGTGGTGGTGGACGCCCTGGCGCCCGGCATCGAGCTTGACCCGCTGTTCGAGCTACTGGCCGATCCGCGCGTAGTGAAGGTGTTCCACGCCGCCCGCCAGGACGTCGAAATATGCTGGCACGAGGCGCAGATGATCCCGGCGCCGCTGTTCGACACCCAGGTCGCGGCCATGGTGCTCGGTTACGGCGACAGCATCTCCTACGACCAGCTCGTGCACCGCATCACCGGCGATACGCTCGACAAGTCGAGCCGCTTCACCGACTGGACGCGCCGCCCGCTCAGCGATGCGCAGCTCACCTACGCGATATCCGACGTCACCCATCTGCGCGACGTCTATATGAAGCTGTCTGCCGACCTCGAACAGCGCGGCCGCTCCGACTGGCTGCACGACGAGATGCGCGTGCTGACATCGCCGGAAACCTACCGCATGGAGCCCGAGCTCGCCTGGGAGCGCCTCAAGACGCGCGTACGCAAGCCCAAGGAGCTGGCGGTGCTGATCGAGGTCGCGGCCTGGCGCGAGCGCGAAGCGCAGACTCGCGACGTCCCGCGCAGCCGCGTGCTCAAGGACGACGTCATCGGCGACATCGCGATCCAGGCGCCGACCACCATCGAGCGCCTCGCCGCGCTGCGCTCCCTGCCCAAGGGATTCGAGCGATCGAAGTGGGGCGAGGCGATCGTCGAAGCGGTGAAGGCGGGCCTCGCGCGCGATCCGAAGTCGCTGCCGCGGTTCGAGCGGGCGAAGCCGACGGCGAACGGTCAGGCCACCGTCGAACTGCTCAAGGTGCTGCTGCGCATGACGTCGGAGAAGCACGGCGTCGCCGCCAAAGTGATCGCCACCGTAGACGACCTCGACCGCATCGCCGGCGACGACCATGCCGACGTGCCGGCGCTGTCGGGCTGGCGGCGCGAGCTGTTCGGCGAGAAGGCGATCGCGCTCAAGCACGGCAAGCTCGCGCTCTCGGTCGAAAAAGGGCGCGTCGTGGCGGTGGACAAGCCCTGAAGCGGTGCGGACGGACGACCCGTCAGCGCGCGCCCGGACGCTCCTGATCGGTTTGCGAAGAGGAACGGCCGGAGTCGGTCTCCGGTCTCGCCACGCGCTCCGACGGTGATGTCTCGCTCGGCGTCGAAGGCGGTGCCGCCATCGGCGCGGCGCCCCCGAATGAAGGTCTCGCCGTGTCCAGCGCCGGCGCCCGCGGAGGTGGCGGCGGCACAGCCATCGGCGCAGGGGGCGGAGCCGACCTCACCGGAGGCGCTGATTGCGCGGCGGCGGGCAGCGATGACAAGACGAGCGCGGCACTCAGAATGATCGGCCAAAGCCTCACGGCACAGTCTCCAGCGTTGGATCGTTGGACCGCCATCCTCGGCAACCGGAAGGGGCACAGAATGCCGCCTTCACGGCCGTTTCGTGACCTCGTAGGTCCGCATCAGATGACGGGTCAGGACCACGCAGATCGCGAGGAAACCAAGCATCCAGAGCAGGAGCACGGTCAACCAGCCCTCGCCCAGACCGAACGCATCGATCTGCGCCAGGAAGATCGGAAAATTGAGCAGAAAATGCATCACCATGCCGACCAGGCCGCCGAGCAGGAATGAGCGGCCTCGCGCCAGCGCGACAAATGCCGGCGCCAGGAATGCGCCGTGCAGGAAGCAAACCGCAAGCCGCTCCAGCATGAAGCCGCCGAAATTCCAGACCGGCAGATTGGCGTAGTCCGGCGTATTCAATGCATTCGCCAAGAACCAGACTTCTCCCACGCCGAAGCCCGCGCCGGCGGCGAGCGCGAGCGATACGGGATGATCCGCGATCGCGCGCCGAACGATGGGCACGAGCGCGGTGAGCCATTTGGCCGGCTCTTCGGTCAACGGCGCATAGAACAGGCCAACGATCGTCGCCCACCCCACGATCCCGTAGGTCGTGCGCAACATGCCGTCGAGCGGCAAACGCACGGCGTACATCATCAACGGCTGCAGCGGCAGCGCGAGCAGGAACGCCACCGCGAACGGGCGCCACTCGCCCGCGCGCCTGATGAGCAATGCGACGCCGCAGAGCGCGAGCGCGGTCGTGATGCCGGCTGCAATAAACAGGCCCAAGCCCCCTGCTCCGCTTTCTTAGTGATGATGCCCGGTCAACGGAACGCTGCCCGCTTCACCGCCGCGCAATTCGGCGTGCGCCTGTTTGAGGATCTTCGCCGATGACGTGAGGAACAGACCCGCCATGATCGCCGCGACGATCAGGTCCGGCCACCTGGTTGCGGTTACCCACACCGCCCCGGCGGCAATCATGACGGCAACGTTGCCGATGGCGTCGTTGCGCGAGCACAGCCACACGGACTGCACGTTGGCATCGCCGTCCTTGTATTTGACCAGCAGCAGCACGCTGGCGACGTTGGCCGCCATCGCCAGAAATCCGACAACGCCCATGATATCGGCGCGCGGAATTCCAAGAACGAGAACATGATAGGCGGTGGCGCCCAGCACCCAAAGCCCCATCAGCGTGAGGCTCACGGCTTTTGCCAAGGCCGCCCACGCGCGCACGCGCACCGCCAAACCGATGACGGCAAGGCTGATGCTGTAGGTCAGGGTGTCGCCAAGAAAATCGAGAGCGTCGGCTTGCAGCGCCTGCGATCCGGCGAACGCACCCGCGCCTGTCTCGACGACGAACATGGTGGCGTTGATGGCAATGACGGCCCACAGCCGGCGTTTGTAGTCCGCTGACAGGCCCTCGAATACGGGATTGGAGCTGCAGCAGTCGGCGCCCATCGCATACCTCGATCGTGCAATCCAAGATAGGTACGCGGCGGAAGTTACACAATCACAGGCGATGGAGCGGAAGCAGCGCGCCTATTCCAGCTCCATGACCGGCTCGCGGCCGATCAGCCGCGCAAGCTGCCGCAGGCGGACGAACACCCGCTCGCCGGCAAGGTCCTTCAAGCCGTTGCGGAAGCGCAGCACCAATCGTCCGCGCTCGACGGTCATCGGCGTCTTCGGCAACACCCCGGTGGTGGACGCCGAGACCAGATAGGCGACGCGCAGCGCGGCACCCAGCACCCGGGCGCGGTCGAGCACCCGCGTCGACGCCAGTTCACGGATGCGCGGCGAGAGCTCTTCATCGACCAGCCCGACATGGCGGAAGAACACCGCGAGCGCGAGATAGACGCGCCCGGGGTGATCGATCCCCACGAATGCGGCATTGGCGATGATGTTCAGCGACTGCTCGCCGCGATAGTCCGGGTGCGCGCGCCAGCCGATATCCGCCAGCAGGCAGGCGGCGTGACGCAAACGGCGCTCCTCGGCGGTTTCGGCGAGCCCGGTCGAGGCCAGGAAACGATCGGTCCAGGCGATCAGCTCCTCGCCGTGGGCCGGGGCGCGCGAACGCAGCACGTTGAGTTCCTCGGCGGCGGCAATGAGCGGGTCTTTTTGCCGCTCGTCCGGATCGAGCATCGAATAGAGCAGACCTTCGCGCACGCCGAGCGCGGAGATCACGATGTCCTTCGGCCGCGCGATGTCGATCAGATGTTCCAGCACGACCGCGGCATAGGCCAACAGCGGCCGCCGCGCATCGGCGACCACCTCGATCTGCGACAGCGTCTCGGCATTCACCCGATGGACGAGACCGGCGAAGTCTTGGGCTTCGCGCGCGGACAGGACATAGCCGTGCATCACATGCAGGGGATAGCCGGTCTGCCACATGTGCAGACGCGCGAGCGCGCGCCAGGTGCCGCCGATGGCATAGAAGGTGCGGTTGGCGCCGGCCTTCAGCAGCTTCGCGTCATTGAGCGATTTGCGAACCAGCTTCTCGGCTTTCTTGATCGACTTTGCGGTCACGTCCTGCAACGCCAGTCCGCCGAGCGGCAGCGTGATGCCGGTGTGAACCTTGTGGCCGCGGACTTCGGACAGTTCCAGCGAACCGCCACCGAGATCGCCGACAATGCCGTCGGGCCGATGGAACCCGCATACGACGCCGAGCGCGCTCAGCTCGGCCTCGCGCTTGCCGGAAATGATCTCGACCTTGGTGCGGCAGATACGCTCGGCCTCCGTGACAAACGCGTTGCCGTTCTTGGCGTCGCGACAGGCCGCGGTCGCCACCACCCACAGCGCGCCGACCTCCATGCGGTCGCACAGCATGCGGAAGCGCCTGAGCGCACCGAGCGCCTTGTCCACAGCGTCGGCGGCGAGCAAGCCGGTGGAGTGGACCTCGCGGCCGAGACCGGCCAGCACCTTCTCGTTGAAGATCGGCGTCGGGCTGCGGGTCAGACCTTCGTAGGTGACGAGGCGCACGGAGTTCGAGCCGATGTCGATCACCGCGACCGCCTGGCCGTAATCAAGACGTCCTTGGGCTGCCTGCATGGCGAGCGGCCGTCGCCTAACCGCGGTCGAGGCGGCGTACAAGACTGCGCGGCGACGATTCTTTGAGCGATTTGCCACGTCCGGACAGACTCGGATTCGTCATGAAGTACTTGTGGGCGTTGAAGGGCTCCTCGCCCTCGGCCGCTTTTATGCGATTCGACGTCCCGTCGGGCAACAGTTTCCAGCTCTGCTCGTTGTCCTTGAAATTGGCCACCATAATCTGGTCGAGCACCTGCTCGTGCACGGTCGGATTGAGGATCGGGCACAGGACCTCGACCCGGCGGTCGAGGTTCCGCGGCATCATGTCGGCGGAGGAAATATATACCGCCGCCTTCGGATGCGGCAGGCCGTGGCCGGCGCCGAAGCAATAGATGCGGCTGTGCTCGAGGAAGCGGCCGACGATCGACTTCACCCGGATGTTGTCCGACAGTCCGGGGATTCCCGGCCGCAGGCAGCAGATGCCGC
Organism: uncultured Alphaproteobacteria bacterium; assembly: GCA_963785745.1. Taxonomy (GTDB): domain Bacteria; phylum Pseudomonadota; class Alphaproteobacteria; order Rhizobiales; family Xanthobacteraceae; genus VAZQ01. Next base: position 571,604 of record CAWAWR010000016.1, on the reverse strand, counting down.
GCACCACCAGATCGATCTGCACACCGGCGCGCGACGCGTCGTAGAGCAGATCGATGATGTCCGGATCGACCAGCGAATTGTCCTTCATCCAGATCGCGGCCGGCTTGCCGTTCCGGGCATGCGCGATTTCCTGAGCGATGTGCTCGGCGACCCGGTTGCGCAATGTCAGCGGCGACACCGCCATCCGCTCGAGCTGCGCCGGCTCGGCGTAGCCCGTGATGTAGTTGAACACGCGCGCGACATCGCGCGCGATCACGGGCTCGGAGGTGAAGAACGAGAGATCGGTATAGATACGCGCCGTCACCGGATGATAATTGCCGGTGCCGACGTGAACATAGGTCGTGAGCGAACCACCTTCACGGCGCACGACCAGCGACAGCTTGGCGTGGGTCTTCAATTCGATGAAGCCGAACACCACCTGCGCGCCGGCGCGCTCGAGCGCGCGCGACCAGCGGATATTGGCCTCCTCGTCGAAACGCGCCTTGAGCTCCACCAGCGCGGTGACCGATTTGCCGGCCTCGGCCGCCTCCACCAGCGATTTGACGATGGGAGATTCGGACGAGGTGCGGTAGAGCGTCTGTTTGATCGCCACCACGTCGGGATCGCGCGCAGCCTGGTTCAGAAACTGAACCACCGCATCGAACGATTCATACGGATGGTGGACGACAAGATCCTTCTGCCGAATGGCCGCAAAGCAATCGCCGCCGTGATCGCGGATGCGCTCGGGGAACCGCGGATTGTACGGCACGAATTCGAGATCGGGCCGGTCGAGGCTCATCAACTGGGACAATTCGTTGAGCGCCAGCACGCCGTCGACCAGGAACACTTCGTCGTTGCAATCGAGCGCCCGCTGCACGAAACGGCGGAGCTCCGCCGGCATGGCCGCTTCCATCTCGAGCCGGATCACCGAGCCGCGCCGGCGACGCTTGAGCACGGTCTCGAACTCGCGCACGAGATCTTCGGCCTCTTCCTCGATTTCGATTTCGGAATCGCGGATGACGCGGAACGCGCCCTGCCCCTTGAGCGTATAGCCCGGAAACAGCTGACCGATGAACAGTCCGGTCAATTGCTCGATGGTGATCACGCGTGCCGTCGTTGCGTCGCCAGTCGGCAGGCGAACGAAGCGCTCGATCTTGTTCGGCATGCGGATCAGCGCGTTCATCGCCTCGCCGTCGCTGGCGCGGACGAGCTGAAGCGCGATCGTGAAGCCGAGATTGGAGATGAACGGGAACGGGTGCGCCGGATCGATCGCGAGCGGCGTGAGCAGCGGGAACACCTGTCGCAGGAAGTGATCCTGCAGCCAGGTCTTTTCCTTCCTGGTCACCTCCGGACTGTCGACCAGCACGATGCCCGCTTGAGCGAGATCGACGCGCAGCTCCCGCCATCGCGCCTGCTGGTCGCTGGCGAGCGCCGACACCGCTTCGGAGATGCGCGCGAGCTGTTCGGCCGGCGTGAGGCCGTCAGGGCTCCTGGTCGTGATGCCGGCGCGCAGCTGGCCGCGCAGGCCCGCGACCCGCACCATGAAGAATTCATCAAGATTGTTGGCCGATATCGAGAGGAACCGCACCCGTTCAAACAGGGGATGGGCGGGGTTTTCAGCCTCTTCGAGCACCCGGCGATTGAAATGCAGCCAGGACAACTCCCGGTTGATAAACCGGTCAGGACTCGCCGAAAGCGGAGGCGCCACAATATGTTCGGCTACCGCCGCCAGCGGAACCTCCGGCGTTTCATCAGTAATTGCAATGGCTTGAGCGCGGTCCATGGCCTTGGTCGACGGGCATGATCGCCGTCTTTCGTGACGGCTCAATGACATAACGCCTTCGCCCTAATATCCGGTCAAGGCTCCCCTGTCCGCAAGACCTCTGCTGCCAAAATCCTGGTCAGGGGGCGCTTGAGGCGCATCGCCTCCTGGTCGAGCGCCGCCACCGCCGCCTGGGCGTCCGCGAACGACCGCCCGATGTGCATCGCGACGTATCCGATCAGTTGCTCGTCGACGGCAAGCTGACGATCGGCAAACAGTTTGACCAGAACCGCCCGCAACAGCGCATCGTCGGGGGGCGCCAACGCGATCACCGGCAGTGACTTGAGCCGCGACGCGAGGTCCGCAGTCCCTACCGTCCACGTTCCCGGCGCCGCGCGGGCGGTGAGCAGCACGAAAGCCTCCTCCTGGCGCGCGAGATTGAGAAGATGGAACATGGCGGTTTCGTCAAACCGCGCCTCGGCCGCGTCCTCGACCACGAGCGCGCCGGTCGCGAGCGCCGCGGGAACGTCCGCATCCGAAAGCGCGCGCGCCGCGACACAACGGGCGCCGGCCTGCGCCGCCCAGATCGACGCGAGGTGGCTTTTGCCCGCGCCTTCCGGCCCGACCAGAGCCACGATCTGGTTCGGCCAGTCGGGCCAACTGTCGATGAGGGTCAGCGCCGCGGCGTTCGACGGCCCGCCGAGGAAGTCGTCGCGGGCGTAGCTCTCGGCATGATCGAGGTCCAGGGTGAGCTGCCGAGGACCTCGGGCGCCGTTCACGGGGGAGCGGCCCTGGTGCCGTTCATGTGACGCACCCATTCGCGCAGATAGAGGCCGACCGACGCGAGGGTGAGGCCCGCCACCAGCGCGGTCAGCCCCTGGATCACCCACCAGGCCTCGAATTCGAACGCGAGCGATGCCAACACCACGAGCGCCAGCAGGATTTGTGCGACCGTGTTGAGCTTCGACACCGTGAGCGGCTTGAGCGCCACCGGATTGTTCATCAGCCAGGACAGGATCACGGCGCCGACGATCATGATGTCGCGGGAAACCACCAGAATGACCAGCCAGCGCGGGATCGCTCCTGCGATGCCCATCGTCACATAGATCGAGACGATCAACGCCTTGTCGGCGAGTGGATCGAGATAGGCGCCGAGCTCGGTCGCCATGTTGAAACGCTTGGCGAGGTATCCGTCGACCAGATCGCTCAGCCCGGCCAGCAGGAACAGGATGAAGGCAATCTTCATCTCGCCGGCCGCGATCGCCCAGACCATGACCGGAACCGCTAGGATACGCGCAAGCGTAATTAAGTTCGGAATACTCAAATCTGCGCCCCGGCCGACCGTCTAACTTCAATGCGCCCGGCTATTTAGCGGTCGGGCGCGTCATCCACTACGCACAATATACCGCCCACCGAAGCATTGCACACGCGACGATTCCGCCGTAACACGCGGGCCGTACAACTGAGGAAAACCATGGCGGACAAGGGCCTCACCTATGCCGAGGCCGGCGTCGACATCGATGCCGGCAACCGGATGGTGGAGCTGATCAAGCCATTGGTCCGCGCCACCGCCCGGCCGGGCGCCGACGCCGAGATTGGCGGATTCGGCGGACTTTTCGATCTCAAGCGCACCGGATTCAAGGATCCGGTCCTGGTGGCCGCGACCGACGGCGTCGGAACCAAGCTCAAGATCGCGATCGAGACCTCCCGCCACGACACCATCGGGATCGACCTCGTCGCGATGTCGGTGAACGATCTCGTCGTGCAAGGCGCGGAGCCGCTCTTCTTCCTCGACTACTTCGCCTGTGGAAAGCTCGCGCCCGAAACCGGCGCGATGATCGTCAAGGGCGTCGCCTCGGGTTGCCGCGAAGCGGGCTGCGCGCTGATCGGCGGCGAGACCGCCGAAATGCCCGGGCTCTACCGGGACGGCGACTACGATCTCGCGGGCTTCGCAGTCGGCGCCGCGGAGCGCAACGCGCTGCTGCCGCGCGGCGACATCGGCGCGGGCGACGTCGTGCTCGGCCTCGCATCGTCCGGCGTCCACTCCAATGGTTATTCGCTGGCGCGGCGCGTGGTCGAGAAGTCCGGACTTGGATGGGATGCGCCGGCGCCCTTCGACACGACGCGCACCCTTGGCGAAGCGCTGCTGACGCCGACGCGCATCTACGTGAAATCGTGCCTCGCGGCGATGCGCGAAACCAGGGCGCTGAAAGGGCTCGCCCATATCACCGGCGGCGGCTTTCCCGACAACATTCCGCGCGTGCTGCCGGACGGCGCCGGTGTTGCGCTGGATCTCGCGCAGGTGCCGGTGTTGCCGGTGTTCAAGTGGCTGGCCGCGACCGGCGGCATCGCCGAACCGGAAATGCTCCGCACCTTCAATTGCGGGATCGGCATGATCGCGATCGTCGACGCCGACGGCGCCGATGCGATCACTGCTGTGCTGAAGCGTACGGGCGAAACGGTCGTGCGGCTAGGCCAGGTCACGGCGGCGGCAGCGGGCGCGCCGCGTGTCGCCTATTCGGGCCGGCTCGACCTCGGGTGATGGCGATGGCGAAGAAGCGCGTTGCCATTCTGATTTCCGGCCGCGGCTCCAACATGGCTTCCTTGATCGCGTCCGCGAAGGACGACGCTTACCCGGCTGAAATCGCTGTTGTGGTGTCGAACCGCCCTGATGCAGCAGGTCTCACGCATGCACGGGCCCAGGGCGTTGCCACCAAGGTCGTCGACCACCGCCCGCATGGAAAGAACCGCGCCGCCTTCGAAGCTGAGCTGCAGCAAGTGCTCGACGAGCACCGCGCGGACTTCATATGTCTCGGCGGTTTCATGCGTCTGTTCACAGCGGATTTCGTGCAGCATTGGCAAGGGAGGATGCTCAACATCCACCCGGCGCTCCTGCCCTCCTTCCCGGGCCTCGATCCGCATGGCCAGGCGCTGAGAGCCGGCGTGAAGATCTCCGGTGCGACTGTTCACTTCGTGATCCCGGAAACCGACGCCGGCCCGATTGTCGCGCAGGCCGCCGTACCGGTTCGCGAAGACGACACTGCCGAGACGCTCGCCGTCGCGCGTGTTGGCGGTCGAGCATCGTCTCTATCCGCTGGCGCTGCGTCTGATCGCAGAGGGACGCGTTCGCGTTGTCGACGGACGCTGCTTCATCGACGGCGTTCGCGCCGCCGATGCTGCTCTCTTCGTTCCGCCCGCACCATAAAACAAACCCCCGGCGGTGAGGCCGGGGGCTACGGGTGTTACTCGGTGGCCGGTTCGACCGGCCATGCTGTCGGGTCAGGACACTTTGAGATTTTCCGCCGATGTCTTGCCGCGATTGGTCACGAGTTCGTATTCAACATTCTGGCCTTCGTTGAGCGTGCTGAGGCCAGCGCGCTCCACCGCCGAGATGTGGACGAAGACGTCCTTGTCGCCGGTCGAAGGCCGGATGAACCCGTAGCCTTTAGTGGGATTGAACCATTTGACGGTGCCCTTCTGCATCGTCTGTCTCCTGAGAAGTCTGACGTCGTCGACACGCAGCCGCACACGTTGCGAGCCACGCCACAGTTCGGTTTTTGGAAAGATCCGTAGCGTAGGCCTGTCGGCACAACGGCCGGAGCGGCCAAAACCCGATTGCAGAAAGCAACACATTAAATGCGGCGTCAGAATGGCTCTACACGCCATCCGCAAGTATTGAGCCGGGCATTACACAATTCGATAAGTCATTCAAAAAATGGATATCCTGGATCAGCGATCGAGTGTCGATAACCGGCCGCTAACCTTGCACGCCGTCCTGGAAGACGGCTTACCCGACGATCTCGTTGCCGGAAAAGAATTGCGCGATTTCCTTCGCGGCGGTGTCCGCCGCATCGGAGCCGTGCACCGAGTTCTCGCCGATCGACTTCGCATGGACCTTGCGGATCGTGCCTGCCGCCGCCTTGGACGGGTCGGTCGCGCCCATGATGTCGCGATAGCGCACGATCGCGTTGTCGCCTTCCAGCACCTGCACGACGACCGGCCCCGAGATCATGAACGCGACAAGCTCACCGAAGAACGGCCGCTCGCGATGCACCGCGTAGAACGTCTCCGCCTGCTCGCGGGTGATCCGCACGCGCTTCTGCGCGATGATGCGCAGGCCCGCCTGTTCGATCATGGCGTTGATCGCGCCGGTGAGATTGCGCGCCGTCGCATCGGGCTTGAGGATGGAAAAGGTCCGTTCGATTGCCATTGGAAGGTTTTCTCGTTGAGAGCACGGTAACTATAGTTCGCGGCGGCTTATAGCGGCGGTCCCGGCGGCCAGCAAGCAAAAGCATTCGAATCCGCACCCGCGCGATGAATGCATGATGAACGCCGCCGAAATCAGCCCCGTTCTGTCGCGACCACAGCCGCGAGCAGCCAATTTGTTGCTTCGACGTTTCGTCAACCACGATGCGACGAAACCATTTTCCGCTTTGCGCTCCTGAACCGCCGCCATGGCCGCTAGCGACACATCACACGAGGATGTGATGACGCATCCAGAAAACAGGAGAGAAAGCCATGTTCCGCAAGACGATGATCGCCCTTACCGCCACTGCCGCCGTCGGCGCCGCCGTGCTGGTCCCCACCGCCGCGTCCGCGTGGCATCACCACCACCACGGCCACGGCTTCCACGGCTGGCGTGGTGTCGGCATCGGCCTTGCGATCGCAGCGCCGGTTGTCGCGACCTGCTACCAGTATCGCTATGTCGAGACCCGCCGTGGTCTGCGCCGCATCCTGGTGAACGTCTGCGCGTACTAAGCGTTGCTGGTGAATCAGGTTGTTTGTTCTGACGGAAGCCCCGGTGTCTATCACGAGCCGGGGCTTCTGGTTTTTTGAAGACTGTTCACACGAGCGCGAAGAGCCGCGCCGGTCCGCCGGTCGCGCCTTTGACCTTCGCCAAGCCGACGACCAGAGTCGCACCTGACGCCGGAACACTATCGAGGTTTGCGACGTTCTCGAGGCCCCAGCGCCCCGCACCCAGCCACGACACATGCGTCTTGAAATCCTTTGACGCGCCGTGGTCGAGCGAGAGCGTGTCGACCGCGAGTCCCGCGACCCTGCGTTCCTTGATCAACCACGCAGTGGCATCCGAACCGATCCCCGGGAAGTGCATCACGCCGCTGGAATCCTTGCCGACATACTTCGTCGTGTCGCCGACGTGCCGGGCCCATCCGGAATTCATGGCGACGCAGCAGTTGTCGGGCAGCCGCCCGTGCCGGCGCTCCCATGCGGTCAGATCGCCGCGTGAGAGCTGGTAGTCGGCATCCTTCGCCGCCTTGTCCGCCACGTTGATCACGGCAAGCGGCACGACGAGCGTCTCCGCCGGAATTTGCTCGACGGTCGCGCCGGATTCGGAGAAATGGATCGGCGCGTCGAGATGGGTGCCGGAGTGCTCGATCAGTCCCCACCGGTAGAGATTGTAGCCATCCTTCTTGAGGTCGAAGACCTTTTGCATCTCGATGCCAGGCGTTCCGTCGAAGGTCGGGAAGTCCGCCGACATGGTGTGCGTCAGGTCGACGACCTTTCTGGCCGGCCGCGGCGCCGCGACAGCGGACGACGACGCCATTGCGGTCGCAGCGAATGCCGTGGCTGTCGCCAGCACCCGTCGGCGCGACAGCGCCTTGTGGATCGCCTCCTGACATCCTGGGACGCACATGTCGGCCTCCTTCATTTCACAAGCATGCGCCGAGCTTGTCCGCGCGCGGCCGGGGTTGCAACACCTTGGGCATTGCCTCCTGCGCGATGGTCAGCCAAATAGCGGCCCATGCTCGTCATCGACGAATTGTCGGTCCGCATTGCCGGCCGCCTGCTGATCGACCAAGCCTCCGCGCATATTCCAACCGGCGCCCGCGTCGGGCTGGTCGGGCGCAACGGTTCCGGCAAGTCGACCCTGTTTCGCGCGATCACCGGCGAGATCGCCGCCGAGCACGGCGCGGTGCAGCTCTCGCCGCGCAGCCGGATCGGACGGCTTTCGCAGGAGGCGCCCGACGGTCCGGAGAGCCTGCTCGAGATCGTGCTACGGGCGGACGAGGAACGGATCAGCCTGCTGGCCGAGGCCGAGACCGCGCACGACCCGCATCGCATCGCCGAGATCCAGACCAGGCTCGCCGACATCGGCGCGCATTCGGCGCCGGCGCGCGCCGCCGAAATTCTTGCCGGGCTTGGATTTTCGGCTGCGGACCAAGAACGCCCCTGCTCCGAATTCTCCGGCGGCTGGCGCATGCGGGTCGCGCTCGCGGCAGCGCTGTTCGCACAACCCGACGTCCTGCTGCTCGACGAGCCGACCAACTTCCTCGACCTGGAAAGCACGCTGTGGCTGCAGAAACAGATCGCCGCCTATCCGCACACCGTGGTCGTTGTCAGCCACGACCGTGACCTCCTCGACAATGCGGTCGACTGGACCCTGCATCTTGAAGCCGGGACGTTGACGCTCTACCGCGGCGGCTACAGCGCGTTCGAGCGCCAGCGGCGCGAACGCCAGACCCTCGACCTCAAGCTCGCGCGCAAGCAGGAGGAGCAACGCAAGCACCTGACAGCGTTCGTGGAACGCTTCCGCGCCAAGGCCACGAAGGCGCGCCAGGCGCAGTCGCGCCTGAAGCTTCTGGCGAAGCTCGAACCGATCGCGGCGGTCGTCGCCAACGAGGTGCGGCCGATCATCTTCCCGCCGCCGGCGAAGACCCTGTCGCCGCCGATCATCGCGCTCGACGGCGTCTCGGTCGGCTATGAGCCCGATCGTCCGGTGCTGCGCCGCCTCAATCTCCGGATCGATCCCGACGATCGCATTGCGCTGGTCGGCGCCAACGGCAACGGCAAGTCCACGCTGGTGAAGCTCCTGTCAAACCGGCTCACGGCGATGTCCGGCCGGATGACCCGTGCCGACCGGCTCGACGTCGCCTATTTCGCGCAGCACCAGCTCGACGAGCTCAATCCCGACGGCAGCGCCTACGACCATCTGCGCCGCCTGATGCCGGACGCACCGGAAGCCAAGGTCCGCGCGCGCGCCGGTGCGATCGGATTTTCGGCCGAGGCGGCCGATACGCCTTCGGCGAATCTGTCAGGCGGCGAGAAGGCGCGCCTGCTGCTCGGGCTCGCCACCAATGCGGGACCGCATCTCGTCGTTCTCGACGAGCCGACCAACCATCTCGACATCGACAGCCGCGCCGCGCTGATCGAGGCGATCAACGACTATCCCGGCGCCGTGATCCTGGTGTCGCACGACCGCTATCTGATCGAAGCGTGCGCCGACCGGCTCTGGCTGGTCGCCGATGGACAGGTCACGCCGTTCGACGGCGATCTCGACGACTACCGGCGGTTTGTGCTCGCGGACCGCCGCGATGACAAGGAACGCGACGCGCGGCCGAAAAACGCCAGCCGCGGCGACGCCCGCCGCGCGGCCGCGCAATTGCGGGTCGAGCTTGCACCGCTGCGGCGCCGGATCGCGGATGCAGAAGCCGCGGTCGCGAAACTGAACGGCGAGATCGCGCGTATCGATACGGCGCTCGCGGACGCCGGGCTTTTTGCTCGCGATCCCGCCAAGGCCACCCAGCTCTCCAAGGATCGCGCGAATGCCGTCAACGCACTGGCACGCGCCGAGGACGATTGGCTCGCCGCCAGCGAGGCGCTGGAAACCGCGATGCGGTGAGTCTGTCGCAACGGCGCGATCAGGAACGCGTGGCCTTTTTCGCTTTGGCTTTTGGCGCCGCGCGCCCGGGCGCTTCCGGCGCCCGTTCGATCGACGTCAGCCGGCCGGCGGAGAACCGATAGATGCCGGGCCTTGGACCGTGGATGTAGGTGATGACGGTGGTACGCTCACCGCGTTCGTCCCCGATTTGAAGCTGCTCGGGCGCGCCGGCGCGACGTACGACATCGCATTCCGTCATCTGCAGCGCGATGCCGCCGGATTGAAGTGGCGCCGCCTGCGGCGCAGCATCCGAATCCTGGGCCGGTGTGGGCGGCGGCGCGTCAGCCGCCGGCGCGCACTGGCCGTCCGCACTGACGAGGTCGGCCGCCGTCGCCGGCCGCAACGCAAATTCTTCCTTGTTGCCCGAATAGGTCATCCAGTCGGGCCTCGCGAGACTACCGACCTTCGGCAGCAGATTGACGCTGCCGATCTCGGTCAACGAGCTGGGCGCGCACGCACCGCTGCCGGCCGCAAGCATCGCGACCGCGGTAAAAATCTGAAGGTGCCTCACAAGATTCCGCATCCCCACGCCCCTGCAGACGCGCAACTATGGCGCAAGCCATCCTTTTGAATCAACGGGTCATTTTGCGGCAGCTTCGCGGCAAAGTCGGGATGGTTAATCCACGCCCGACGCAACGGGAACTCAAGCCTTGCGCTGCCAGCGCCCCTGCTCGTCCGGCTGCCAATACGTACACTCGAAGCCGCTGCCCTTCGCCTCCTGCCAGCGCGCGCGCGCGGTCTCCACCGCATCGGGATCCTCGCCGTCGAACAGCAGAACGATCCGTTCATAGGCGGCGGCATCTGACGGAACCGCTGCGCCATCGATGAGGAAGCGTACGCTCGCTCGATTCGGGTTGTCGTCGTTCACGGTCAGCAGAATCGGTTGCTCGCGCGCTTCCGGGTCGCGCCAAACTCCATGCGGCAGGAAAGCGTCGTCGCGGAAGGTCCAGAGATGGGCGTCGAGCGCTTCGACCCGTTCCTCCGATGCCGCCTGCACGATGACACGCCAGCCGCGCTCAAGCGATTTCTCGAGCAGCGCCGGAAGCACGCGCTCGATCGGCTGGCGTTGCAGGTGGTAGAACAGAACTTCCGTCATGCGAGTGCCGCCGATTTGCAGTTCAGTTGCAGGACTTTATCGGCAACGCTTCAGTCTACTTCTCGTAATTGTCCGCCACCAGCCGATCCAGGAGCCGCACCCCGTAACCGGAACCCCAGCTCTTGTTGATATCGCTCTGCGGCGACGCGAAACCGGTGCCGGCGATGTCGAGATGCGCCCATGGCGTCTTCTCGACGAAGCGCGCAAGCAACTGCGCGGCGGTGATCGCACTGCCATCGCGTCCACCGGTGTTCTTCATGTCGGCGAATTTCGAGTCGATCTTCTTGTCGTATTCGGGACCGAGCGGCATGCGCCACACCCGCTCGCCGGTCGCCTGCCCGGCCTTGGTCAGCCGCTCCGACAAGGTGTCGTCGTTCGAGAACATGCCGGCGTATTCGTGCCCGAGCGCGACGATGATCGCGCCGGTGAGCGTCGCCAGGTTGACCATAAATTTCGGTTTGAAGCGCTTGTTGACGTAGTGCAGCACGTCGGCCAGCACCAGCCGGCCTTCGGCATCGGTGTTGATGATCTCGATCGTCTGTCCGGACATCGTGGTGACGATGTCGCCCGGCCGCTGCGCCTTGCCGTCGGGCATGTTCTCGACAATCCCGATCGCGCCGACCGCGTTGACCTTTGCCTTGCGTTCCGCGAGCGCCTGCATCAGGCCGACCACGCAGGCGGCGCCCGCCATATCGCCCTTCATGTCCTCCATGCCGGACGCCGGCTTGATCGAGATGCCGCCGGTGTCGAAGCAGACGCCCTTGCCGATGAACGCCACCGGCGGCGTACCCTTCTTGCCGCCGTTCCAGCGCATGACGACCATGCGGCTCGGATGTTCGGAGCCTTGGCCGACGCCGAGCAGCGCATTCATTCCGAGTTTCTTCATGGCGGGAACGTCAAGAATTTCAACCGCTACGCCGAACTTCTTGAGGCCGCTGGTGCGCCGCGCGAACTCTTCCGGGAACAGCACATTGGGCGGTTCATTGACCAGGTCGCGCGCCAGCAACACGCCGCTCGCGATCGCGTCGCGCGACGCAAACGCCTTTTGCACGGCGGCCACGCTCGACACGGCGATGCCGACCTTCACCTGCGACGGCGGCTGGTCGTCTTCCTTGCGCTTGGTCTTGTAGCGATCGAACGAATAGGCGCGCAGCCGAATGCCCATGGCCATGTCCGCGACCCGCTCCGGCTTCGGCGCCCCGCCCGGCAGATCGGCAATGATGGTCGCCTCGGCGGCGGCGGAAGGAATCCTCCCCATCGCCGCCCCACCCAGCTTGACCCATGATTCGGACTTGAGGTCCTTCAGCTTGCCGACCCCGAGCACCACCAGCCGCGACACATCGAGGCCGGCCGGGGCCACGATTTCGAGGGCCGATCCATGCTTGCCCTTGAATCGCTCGGACTCCGCTGCCCGCTTGATGAGGTCGCCGGCCGGTTCGAGGACGGCGCGCGCGGCCGACCCGAATTTCAGGCCGTCGTCGCAGAACACAAGGAGAACACCCTTAGGAGGGGCCGTAAACGGGAGGAACTCAAGCTTCAAGGTCGTGGGCATGGGGGAAACTCTTGCTTGCCTGGAGTACGGACCTGCTCGATTTCGGCGCGTTATCGGCAGCCGAACCAACCACAGATATGGCCCGGCCGAGACCGCCGTGCATAGCCCCCCTCAACCGGGGCTTTGGCCGGCCGCCCGCAGGGTTTAACCATAGTGGCCCAAGCGACACACTCAGATTACATTTTGTTGTGCACGCTCAATGGGTTTGCCTTGGCGAGGCCATTTTGTTGGATGATCTATTTCACCCTCCAAAGGTGGGCAGACGACCACCGCCACAACGCCAACATGGGCATGGGGGCCCGGCGTAGTGAGTGGTTGTGCTGAAAGCGGGGACGACACGGGCGGATGGGGTCGATCGGGCGTTATATATTTCGCGCCTCGCTAGGTGCGTTTCTGGTCGTGCTCGTCAGCGTAACGACGCTGATGTGGATCACGCAGGCATTGCGCAATTTCGATCTCATGACCAACCAGGGCCAGAGCGTCCTGGTGTTTGTCGGCATCACCGCGCTGATCATTCCCATGCTGGTGGCGATCATCGCGCCGATCGCGCTCATGATCGCGGTCGCCCATGTGCTGAGCAAACTCGGCAACGATTCCGAGCTCATCGTCATGAACGCCGCCGGGATGGCGCCCTGGCACATCTTCCGCCCGTTCCTGTTTCTGGGAATTCTGGTGTCGCTGGTCGTCGCATGGATCAGCTTCTACCTCTCGCCGATGTCCCTTCAGGAGCTGCGGCGCTGGGCGACGCAAGTCCGCGCCGAGATCGTGACCAGCAACGTGCAGCCCGGGCGCTTCATCGTCGTCGACGGCAAGCTGACGTTGCACATTCGCATGCGCGAACCGAACGGCCAGTTGCTGGGCATCATGCTCGACGACCAGCGCGACCCCAAGGAACGCGGAACCATCTTTGCCGAACGGGGCGATTTCCTCAGCAGCGATCAGGGCATTTTCCTGTTGCTGGCGAACGGCGCGGTGCACCGGCACGAAGCCGGCAAGCAGGATCCCGTGATCGTCCGGTTCAAGGAATACGCCTTCGATCTGTCGCGCCTGTCGCCGAACGCCGGGCCGGTGACCTTTGCCGTGCATGAGCGGTCGATCCAGGACCTGCTCAATCCGCGGCCCGACGATGCGTCGTACAAACGCCAGCCCGGACAATTCCGCGCGGAATTGCACAATCGAATTACCACGCCGCTTTACCCGCTGGCGTTCTTGTTCGTGACGTTTGCCTTCCTGGGCGCACCGCGCACGACGCGGCAAAGCCGCGCCTTGTCGCTGGTGGGCGCGATCGCGGTTGTTTCGGTCGTCAGGGCACTGGGCTTCGTCGGGACCATCGCCGGCGCGCAATCGCCGCTCGCGCTGATCGTGCCGTATCTCGGGTTGGCGGTCGCTTTCGTCCTCGGCAGCTGGGCGATGTCGCGTGGGGTCGTCATCGAGCCGCCGGCGGTGCTCACCAATCTGGCGAACGCGATGCTGGAGGGCGTCAAGCGCCGGAGCGCAGTGGCAGCGGGGCAGCACACATGATGCCCGGCACCCTCACCCGCTATTTCGGAATGCGTTTCTTCAACGTCGTCGTCGGCACGTTCGTGGCCTTGTTCGCGCTGATCCTGATGATCGACTTCATCGAGCTGCTGCGCCGCCACAACGACGTGAAGGATGCCTCGGCGCTGGTCGTGGCGCAAATCTCGCTCTACCGGGTGCCGCATATCACCGAGCGCATCATCCCGTTCACCGTGCTGGTCGGGACGATGGTCTGCTACCTGAACTTGTCACGCCGCCTCGAACTGGTGGTGGCGCGATCGGCCGGCGTCTCAGCCTGGCAGTTCGTGAAACCCGCCGTGGTGATCTCACTGATCATCGGCATCCTGGTGACGACGGTCTACAATCCGCTTTCGGCAACGTTCCGTGAGCGATCGGAGCGGCTGGAAGCGCAACTGAGCGGCGACACGCGGAATCCTTTGCTATCGCACAGTGGATTTTGGCTCCGTCAGCGCAGCCTGGATGGCCAATCGATCATCAACGCCCGGAACAGCCGTCAGCAGGGCGCCGAGCTGACCGACGTGAGCATTTTCACGCTCGACGATGCGGACGGATATCTCGGTCGCATCGAAGCCAAGCAGGCGACGCTGCACGACGGGTTCTGGCGGCTTGAGGACGCGCGCGTCTACGCCGGCGAGGCCCCGCCGACGAATCACAAGTCATACGACCTGAGAACCAACCTCACCCGCGCGCAGGTCCAGGAATTGTTCGCGACGCCCGAAACGGTACCGTTCTGGCAATTGTCCCCGCTGATCACCCTGGCCGAGCACTCCGGCCTCGCCGCCGTCGGTTACCGGCTGCAATACTACCAGTTGCTGGTCCTACCCCTGTACCTGGTGGCGATGGTGCTTCTGGCCGCGGCCGTCAGCCTCCGCCTGTTCCGTTTTGGAGGTGTGCAACGGATGGTCCTGGGTGGCGTCGCAGCGGGCTTTCTGCTCTACGTATTGTCGAAAGTCGCGGGGGATTTGAGCAAAGCTAGCCTGCTGGCCCCCGCCGTGGCTGCGATTTTGCCCCCGTTCTTGGGCGGGGTGACGGGGTTTGTTGCACTTTTGTATCAGGAGGACGGGTGATGGCGCCCCCGGCCTACAGCCGACGAGTTGTGTCTCGCCGACGTCTGTTCTGGCGCGCCCTCTGCATTGGCGGCGTGCTGGCGGCGTATGCCGCGAGCATGGTCGACAGCCGGCCGACGGCCGCCCAAGGCGGCGGCGACCTCATCTCGTTCCCCAAGCGCCCGCTGACAAAGGGCACCAGCCAGCCGAAGCAAGCGGGCAACGAGCAAATGCTCGTGCGCGCCAACGAGATCAACTACGACCACACCAACGACCGCGTGGCGGCGTCGGGCAACGTCCAGATCTATTACAACGGCGCGACGCTGGAAGCCGACCGCGTCATCTACGATCAGAAGACCAAGCGCTTGCATGCGGAAGGCAACGTCAAGCTCAACGAGGCGAGCGGCCGCGTCACCTACGGCGAGATCATCAATCTGAGCGACGACTTCCGCGACGGTTTCGTGGATTCGCTGCGACTGGACGCGCCCGACCAGACGCGGATGGCCGCCGCCCGCGCCGACCGGAGCGGCGGCAACATCACTGTCCTCCAAAGCGGCGTCTACACCGCCTGCGAGGCGTGCGCCGACGACCCGAGGAAGCCGCCGAAGTGGCAGGTCAAGGCCGCCCGGATCATTCACGATCAGGGCGAGCAGATGATCTATTTCGAGGACGCCCGCCTCGAATTTTTCGGCGTGCCGCTCGCCTATATGCCTTTCTTCGCCACACCCGATCCAAGCGCCAAGCGCAAGACCGGTTTCCTGATCCCCACCATGGGCACCAGCTCGCGCTACGGGGCGTCGCTGACCGTCCCCTATTACTGGGCGCTGGCGCCGAACTACGACTTCACGCTCACGCCGAAGATCACCAGCAAGCAGGGTCCGCTGGTTCAGGGCGAGTGGCGTCACCGGCTGCTGAACGGCTCCTACACGATCCGCGCGTCCGGTATTTTCCAGCTCGACCCGGATGCCTTCGCCGGCACGCCGGGTCAGCGCGAGTGGCGCGGCGACATCAACTCGACCGGGCAGTTCCGCATCAACGACAAGTGGGTCTACGGCTGGGACGGCACCCTCATCAGCGACAAGTCCTATTATCAGGACTACGGCTTCTACAAATTTGCCGGCATGGACCTGATGCGGTCGACGCCCGACTACGTCATGTCGCAGGCCTATTTGCAGGGGCGCGGCGAACGCAGCTTCTTCGATCTCCGCGCGCTGTATTTCTACGGCTTCACCAGCGTCGACGACCAGAAGCAAAGCCCGATCGTCCATCCGGTGCTCAACCACGAATACGTATTCGCCCGCCCGGTGGTGGGCGGCGAACTGTCCATTCGCAGCAATCTGACCAGCATCAGCCGCGAGGGACCGGCCTTTGAGGCGGTTACGACGCTGGCGGCCAACGGCCAGTTCTGCTCGATCATGAATGCGGACACGAGCCTGAAGACCGCCAACAATTGCATCTTGCGTGGCATCCCCGGGAACTACACGCGCGGCTCCACGGACGTGCACTGGCGGCGCACTATCGTCGACTCGTTCGGCCAGGTCTTCACGCCGTTCCTGTCCGCACGCGCGGACGTCGCTAGCGTCGACATCACCAACTCACCGGGCGTGTCCAATTTCGTCCAGTCGGGACAAAACGAAGTCGCGCGGTTCATGCCGACCGCCGGCGTCGAATACCGCTACCCCTTCATCAACGTGCAGTCCTGGGGCACGCAGACCCTCGAGCCTATCGCCCAGTTCGCCATGAGCCCGAACGAAACCCAGATCGGCGCAATGCCGAACGAGGATTCGCAAAGCTTCATGTTCGATGCCAGCAACCTGTTCCGCGCCAACAAGTTCGCGGGCTGGGATCGCGTCGAAGGCGGCGGACGGCTCAACGTGGGTGCGCAATACACCGCGCAGTTCAATCAGGGCGGCTACCTCAACGTCCTGGTCGGCCAGGCCTTCCATCTGTTCGGACAGAACTCGTTCGCGGTGGCCAGCCCGACCAATACCGGCATCAACAGCGGACTGGACAAGGCGGCGTCCGACTACGTCGCGCGCGTGACCTACCAGCCGAACTCACAGCTGCAGCTGACCTCACGCTTCCGCTTTGACGAGGGCGACCTCTCGACGCAGCGCGCCGAATACGAAGCGGCGTTCAACTTCGAGCGTTGGACCACCACCTTCATGTACGGGTACTACGCCCCGCAGCCCGCGATCGGCTTCCTGGAATCGCGGGAAGGCTTCACCACGACCGCCCGGTTCAAGGTGTCGCCGACCTGGCAGACATTCGGCGGAGTCCGGTATGACCTGCGGAACCACCAGCTCAACGAAACCCAGATCGGCATGGGGTACGTTGATGACTGCCTCATCTTGGCCGTGAATTACATTACAGAGTACCGCTACAATACGACCGACGCGCATAATCACACCGTAATGCTCCAGATGAGCTTGCGGACGATCGGCGGGACCTCGACCAGGCAGGGGCTGGCCAACCTCTCGAACCTCCCTGGCATCCCCGGCGCTGCTCGGTAGTGTGGTTGCGATGGTCGTGCGATAATTGCGACAGCGTGGCTGGACCAGTTCTCGGGAAAGTCGACGGTCGACGGAACAATGTAATGACAATGGCAGGCCGGATTACATCCATCTCGGCGATCATGCGGCTCCGCATGCTGGCGATGTTGTTCGTCGTGGCTGCGGGCGGAAGCGCGCTGGCGCAGCAGGTCGTCGTGTTCGTCAACGGCGATCCGGTCACGGCGATCGATATCGAGCAGCGCACCAAGTTCCTGGTGCTGACAAATCCGAATCAGAAGGCACCTTCCCGTCAGGAGGTCCTGGATCAACTGATCGACGAGAAGCTCAAGATTCGCGAAGGGCGTCGTTGGGGCATCGAAGTCAGCGATGCGGACGTCAACAGCAGTTTCTCCGCAATGGCGGGCCGCCTGCAACAAACCAGCGATCAATTGACCCACAATCTGGGTCAGAAAGGCGTCAACTCCAGCACGCTCAAGCACAGAATCAAGGCCGATATCGTCTGGGAACAGTTGATCCGCGGCCGCTACCAATCGCGGATGCAGCTTTCGGACACCGAGATCGTCGCGCGGCTGGAGAAGCCGGAGGAACGCGATATGGTCGGCTACGACTACTTGCTGCGGCCGATCCTCTTCCTGGTGCCGCCGGGCGCATCGGCGGCCACCTTTGATGGCCGCCGCAAAGAGGCCGAAGCGCTGAGGAAGAGCTTCAATGGCTGCACGGAAAGCATTCCCACGGTCCGCGCCATGCGCGACGTCGCCGTGCGCGTTCAGGTCACCCGCTCGTCGGCCGACCTGCCGGAAAGCCTCCGCAAGATCCTCGATAGCGTGCCCGTGGGCGGGTTGACCGCGCCCGAAGTCACGCGGCACGGCGTCGAGATGTTTGCGATCTGCGCCAAGACCGCGACCAAGACCAACACGCCGGAGCGCAACAAAGCCCGCCAGACCCTCCTCGGCGAACGCTTCGAGCAGGAATTGAAGAAGTACCTGCGGCTGCTGCGCCGCAACGCCATGATCGAACCCGGCAAATAGGCGGATGGCGCGCGTCCTTGCGCTGACGCTCGGCGAGCCCGCGGGAATCGGTCCCGATATCGCCATTGCAGCCTGGCGGCGGCGTCAGGAACTCGGCCTCCCGCCGTTCTACCTTCTCGCCGATCCCGATTTCCTGCGTCGTCGCGCCGGCGAGATCGGCGGCAGCGTCCCCGTTGCCGTGGTGGATCCGGCGGCCGCCGAAGCGACCTTCCGCAACGCGCTTCCGATCGTCGACATCGGCGTTGCCGTGACCGCCGAGCCCGGCCGGCCGGATGACAGCAGCGCACCGGCGGCGCTGGCCGCCATCCGGCGCGCCGTCGCCGACGTCTGCGCCGGCACGGCTGCCGCCGTGGTGACCAATCCGGTCGCGAAGAACATCCTGTACCAGTCGGGCTTCGCCGAACCCGGCCATACGGAATATCTCGCCAAGCTCGCGGAAGAATTCGACGGGCAAGCATGCGCATCCGGTCATGCTGCTGTGGTCGCCGGAGCTCGCCGTGGTGCCGGTCACGATTCACCTGCCGTTGAAAGACGTCTTCGCCAAATTGACGACCGACCTGATCGTCGAAACTGGCCGGATCGTCGCGCGTGACATGCGCGCGCGCTTCGGGATTGCACAGCCGCGGCTCGCCGTCGCCGGCCTCAACCCGCACGCAGGCGAGCACGGCGCGCTGGGCGCGGAAGACCTGGCCGTCGTCCAGCCGGCAGTGCAGCGCCTGATCGCCGAAGGCATCGCTGCGCGTGGCCCGCTGTCCGCCGACAGCATGTTCCACCAGGCGGCGCGCGAAACCTACGACGTCGCGCTTGCGATGTATCACGACCAGGCGCTGATCCCGATCAAGACGCTGGCCTTCGATCACGCCGTCAACGTCACGCTGGGCCTTCCGTTCGTCCGCACGTCGCCCGACCACGGAACGGCATTCGACATCGCCGGTACCGGACGCGCCGACCCGTCGAGCCTGATTGCCGCGATCAAGCTCGCTGCCCGGATTTCGGCACGCGACGAGGCGAAGCCCGCCGCCCGCCGCGCATGAGCCCGATCGACGACCTCCCGCCGCTGCGTGAGGTGATCAAACAGCATGATCTGCGGGCGCGGAAATCGCTCGGCCAGAACTTCCTGCTCGACCTCAATCTCACCGCCCGCATCGCCCGCGCCGCCGGCCCGCTCGAAGGCGTGACGGTGGTCGAGGTCGGCCCCGGTCCCGGCGGGCTCACGCGCGCGTTGCTCGCCACCGGCGCCCGGCGCGTCGTTGCCATCGAGCGCGACGCGCGCGCCATCGCCGCGCTCGCGGACATCGCCGAACGCTATCCGGGACGTCTCGACGTGGTCGAAGCCGACGCGCTCACGTTCGATCCGCGATCACGGCTCGAAAGCGGCTCCGCGCGCATTGTCGCCAACCTGCCCTACAACATCGCGACCGCGCTGCTGGTGGGCTGGCTGACCGCCGAACCATGGCCGCCATGGTTTGACCGGCTGGTGCTGATGTTCCAGCGCGAAGTTGCAGAACGCATCACGGCGGCGCCCGGCTCGAAGAAATACGGCCGCCTGTCGGTCCTGGCCGGCTGGCGCACCGAGGCCCGCATCCTGTTCGACGTCGCGCCCTCCGCATTCGTGCCGCCGCCCAAGGTCACGTCGTCGCTGGTCGAGTTGGTTCCGCGCCGGATACCCCTGCCCTGTGAGTCCATCGTCCTGCAAAAGGTCACCGAGGCCGCCTTCGGCCAGCGACGCAAGATGCTCCGTCAGAGCCTGAAATCGCTGGGGCGCGACCCCTTGCCGCTGCTCGCCGCAACCGGCATCGAGCCGACCGCCCGCGCTGAGGACATTCCAGTCGAAGGATTTGTGGCGCTCGCGCGCGCGTTCACGGGCGGCACGCCCTGACGAATGGCCGCAGCCCATGTCGCGGCGCCGATGGGGTGTTATCCTCGAACGGCATAGGGACCGGTGGAGGCTGCCATGAAGGACCGTCGTCGCGCCGCGAAATTTCCGGGCTGCCGGTTCGCCGCATGCGCGGCGGCGGCGCTCTCCCTTGATCGCTGCATCGCCGCCGGTGTCCGCGCAATCGGCGGCGGACTTCTATAAGGGCAAGACGGTCAAGATCATCGTCGGCTTCGGCGTCGGAGGCGGTTACGACGTCTATGCGCGCATGCTGGCGCCCTATCTGCGCGAGGTGCTGCAGACGACGGTGATCGTCGAGAACCAGCCCGGCGCCGGCGGCATGTCGGCGCTCAACCGGCTCTACCAGGCGCAGCCCGACGGACTGCAGATGATGCTGGTCAGCGGCATCGCCGCCACCATGGCTCAGCTCGTCGAACAGCAGGGCGTCGCCTACGACCTGAGCAAGGTCGGGCATCTCGGTATCGTCAGCGCGTCGCCGTGGATGTGGCTCGGTCAGCCCGGCAAACCGGCCGTGATGACGCCAACAGACGCCATGAAGCCGGGCGTCACGCTGAACTGGGGCGCATCGGGGCAGATCGACGGAACGGCCGATGGCGGCGCCATCGTCTGCACGGTGCTCAAGCTCAATTGCAAGGTCATCCTCGGCTACAAGGGCACGGCCGACATCGCGCTTGCGATCGAGCGCCGGGAAATGGACGCGATGTACGTGTCCGACACGTCGGCGAACCTCTATGTCCGGTCCGGACAGAACCGCGCGGTCGCGACCATGGCGCGCAACAAATCGCAGTTCTTTCCCGAGACCCCGACGATCTTCGAGCTGGTCAAGCTGACGCCCGAGCAGGAATGGTGGTTCGACTTTCGCTCGACGCTCGATGCGCTTGGCCGCGTGCTCGTCACCACGCCGGGCGTCCCGCCCGACCGGCTCGCCTTCCTGCAAGATGCGGTTGGCAAGCTGGTGAAGGACCTGAAACTCCTGGCCGAGGCCGAGAAGTCACAGCGCTACATCATCTATCGCGACCCGAAAGCCGCGCAGCAGGCCATCGAGCGCGTGATCAACGCGCCGACGGCGGCGCAACGGGCCGAGGTCAAGCAGATCGTGCTGCATAAATAGTTCTCCGTGAACAAAGCCTAAGCGATTGACCGAGATTTGATTTTTGGCGTACGACCGGTTTTGAGATTGCAAGGTTTCGGGGCTGAAGGCTCTGAACCTTGCAATTTGCATTTTGGATTCCCTTCGGGCCCGAACAGTGATTTCGTTGCAGCATCGGAGGGAACGATGCGGCCGAAGAAGCACGAGACGACGGGTGAAGGCGATCTGTTCCGGGCGCGGCTCGACCAGATCATCAACATGCAGCACGAACTGGTGCGGCTCGCGGGCCAGCTCGATTGGGAGTGGCTCGACGGCGAGATCGCGCCGCTGTTCAGCGACAAGGGCCGGCCCGCGATTGAAAGCCGGTTCATGCTCGGGCTGCTGCTGCTCAAGCACGTCTTCGCGCTGTCGGATGAAGAGGTGTGCGAGCGCTGGGTCTACGACCCCTATTTTCAGCACTTCACCGGGGAGGAGTTCTTCCAGCACGCCTTCCCGCACGAGCGCTCCGATCTCAGCCATTGGCGCAAGCGGCTTGGCGACAAGCTCGAGCTTCTCTTGGCCGAGAGCTTGCGGGTGGCGCACGAGGCCGGCGCGCTGCGGACCAAGGACCTCGAACGGGTCACGGTCGATACCACGGTGCAGCCCAAGGCCATCACCTTCCCCACCGACGGCAAGCTCCTGCACGCCGCGATCAGGGGGCTCAACCGCCTGGCCGACAAGCACGGCGTGAAGCTGCGGCAGTCCTATCGGCGCATCGCCAAGCGGCCGCCATGATGGCCGGGCGCTATGCCCACGCCAAGCAGTTCAACCGCCACCGCCGACAGTTGCGCATCCTGCGCACTCGGCTCGGCGCATCATCCGCGACATCCGCCGCAAGACCGCCGGCAAGCCCGACCTCGAAGCCGCGTTCGAATGGCCGCTCACGCGCGCCAACCAGATCCGCTCCCAACAGCAGCGTCAGCGCGGCTGGAAGCTTTATTCCTTCCACGCGCCCGAGGTCGAATGCATCGGCAAGGGCAAGGCTTCAGCGCCCTACGAGTTCGGCGTCAAGACTATAATATTCCGCGCGCTGAAGCCGGCTAAAGCTTCGCCTGCAGATTTCGGACGAAGTCGGTCAATCCGGTCTGGCGCTCGCGCTTGAGCCGTTCGGCGGCGAGGATCGCACGCACTTCGGCAAACGCCTGGTCGACATCCTTGTTGATGATCACGTAGTCGTATTCGGCCCAGTGGCTCATCTCGTCGGCCGCCTTTGCCATCCGCGACGCGATCACCCCGTCGGAATCCTGCGCCCGCGTTCGCAACCGGCCCTCGAGATCGGCAATCGAGGGCGGCAGCACGAAGATCGTCACCACGTCGTCCTTGACCTTCTCACGGAGCTGTTGCGTGCCCTGCCAGTCGATGTCGAACAGGACATCGCGTCCCGCCGCCAGCGCACGTTCGACCGGCGCCCGCGGCGTTCCATAGAAATTGCCGAACACCTCGGCCAATTCGAGCAGTTCGCTTTTTTCCGCCATCTTTTCGAATTGCGGCTTCTTGATAAAGCGATAGTCGCGGCCGTGCTTTTCGCCGGCGCGCTTGGGACGCGTCGTCACCGACACCGACAGCTCCACGGATGGATCGGCTTTCAGCAGCAAACGCGACAGCGTCGTCTTGCCGGCGCCCGACGGCGAGGACAGCACAAGCATAAGCCCGCGTCGGGCGATCGCTTTTGTCGTGCCCGCCGATTTGCGCTTCTTTTTGCGAGCCGCGGCCATGCCCTCTATTCCAAATTCTGCACCTGCTCGCGGAATTGCTCCACGACGGTCTTGAGCTCCAGGCCGATATTGGTGAGCTCCACGTCGTTGGACTTGGAGCAGATCGTATTGGCCTCGCGGTTGAGCTCCTGCGCCAGGAAGTCGAGCCGCCGGCCGACCGCACCGCCGTCGGCGATCAACCTCCGTCCCTGCGTCACATGGGACGCCAGGCGGTCGAGCTCTTCCCGGATATCGGCCTTGCTGGCGATCAGGATCGCTTCCTGATGCAAACGGTCGGGATCGAAGCGCTCGGATGCGCCGAGCAGCGTTTCGACCTGCTCTGCAATGCGCGCCTTGATGGCCTCCGGGCGCCGCCCGGGCACGGCTTCCGCACGCGATGCCAGCGTTGCGATTTCCGCCAGGCGTTGCGACAGAATTTGTCCGAGTGCCGCCCCTTCCCGGCGGCGCATATCGGCAAGCTCGGCGAGTGTCGCTTGAAATCCGGCAACCACGGCCGCTTCGGCGGCCTGGCGGTCCTCTTCGCGCTCGTCCTCGTCGACAACCTCGATCACGCCCTTGAGCGACAGGATGCCGTCGATCTGCGGCGGCGCGGCTTCGATGCGGCCGGCGAGATCCTTGACGGTGGCGAGCACCGCCGCGAGCACCGGTTCGTTGACCCGCACCACCGGCGCGACGCCCTCGCGCTTGGCGGTCAGGGTGCCGTAGATCGTACCGCGCGAAAGGACTTCGGCAGCCCGGCTACGCGCCGGCACCTCGACGGCGTCCCATCCGGCCGGCAGGCGCAGGCGCAGATCGAGCCCCTTGGCGTTGACCGATTTGAGCTCCCAGGCCCAGCCATAGGCGCCGCACACGCCCTGCCCGCGTGCAAATCCGGTCATGCTTGAAAGCGCCATCGGCTACCTGCGAAGGAGAATCCGCGGGGACCTTAACGGCGCGGATTGCGCGTCACAAGTCCGGTGGGCATGCCGAAACATCCCACGGCTAGGGCTCTTGCTGCGCCTTCTTCTTCGCCGGGTTGTTTTTCTTCTTAGGCGTCGCCGCCTTGGGCGCCGCGGCGGGCGCGGTCGTCTGCTGCGGATCGCGTGGCGGCTCGGGCGTTCCGCCCGCCTCGATCGCGCGCAGCCGCGCGACGTTGCGCAGATGCTGATCGTAAGTTTCGGCGAACGCGTGCCCGCCGGTCCCGTCGGCAACGAAATAGAGCTCCTTGGTGCGCGCCGGATTGGCCGCGGCCTCGATCGACGCGCGGCCCGGATTGGCGATCGGCCCTGGAGGCAACGCATCGATGATGTAGGTGTTGTAAGGCGTCGGCCGTTCCAGATCCGCCCGCGACAATGGCCGTCCCAACGTCCCTTTGCCCGGCGCCAGACCGTAGATCACGGACGGATCGGTCTGCAGCCGCATCTTTTGCTTGAGGCGGTTGGCGAACACGGCAGCGACGCGCGTGCGCTCTTCCGGCCGGCTGGTTTCCTTTTCGATGATGGACGCCAGGATGATGAGCTGGTCTGGCGTTCGCACCGGCAGATCGCGGCTGCGGCGCTCCCAGGCCTCTTTCAGGACCTGCTGCTGCGCCTGCTGCATGCGCTGGATCGCCTGCTCCCGGGTGTCGCCGCGGCGGAAGGCGTAGCTGTTCGGCAGCATGCTGCCCTCGCGCGGCGTGTCCTTGATCGTGCCGGTTAAAATCTGACTGTCCAAAAGGCGCGCGGTGATCTGCTCGGAGGTCAGCCCCTCGGGGACCGTAATGAGGTGCTGCACGACCTTGCCTTCGACCATCGTTTCGACGACGTCGCGGACGCTCGCGCGTTTGGGGAAAAGATACTCGCCGGACTTCAGCTCGGAGCGCGCCTTCATTGCGAACACGCCGCCGACGAAGACGAGCCGGTGCTCGTCCATCACACCTTCACGCTGCAGGATGTCGGCGATCTCGACCAAACCGGCGCGCGGCGGAATATTCACGACCTTGTCCGCCTGCAAGGGCCCGGGCGCCTCAAACCGAAGCTTGCCGAACACGACCGCCGCACCGCCGCCGATCACAAGCAGGATCAGCAGCGTGAAGATCGCATTTCCGATGATCACCAGCGGATTGCGGGCACGTTTCGAGCGGCGGGTCGGCACTGGAACGTGTTCCGGTTCGAGTGCTGCGCGCGGACTGCGCGGCGTAATCCGTCTGTCCATATTTGGATTGCCGAATCCCTCTGCCGATCGCCCGGATATGGACGGATATGGATCGGACGCGTCAAGGACTGTTCGCCCCGCACCGGTTCCACCACCGGAACCCGAACGCGCCGACGGACCGCTGAACGGGTACACCGGCTCGGTCGTCATCGCCGGCTCGGCCGGCGGCGCACCACTCGGTCCGCCGCCCAAAGACGGCGACGACAAGCCCGAAGCAGAACGATCGTAGCCGCGCCCCGCGGGCTGATGCCGGCCGCTGTCGGTTGCGCCGGGCGGCGGCGGTATGGGAATCCGTGGCGGCATGGGAATCCGTGACGGAGCGCTGGAGGTCCGCTGCTGGAAACCTGTGTCGGGGGCCGCCGGCCGCTGATGCTGCCCGGGCGTCACGACCGGCGGCCGTGCGGCCGGTGTGCGAGCCTTGTCGCTCAGCGGTGGGTATGACATCGCGGCCGGAAACCGGCGGCTCGGCGGATTCGGCGTAGGAGGCGGCGTTGCCGAACGTCCGGCCGGCGGCGCGGACGCGCGTGGACGCACAGGCCCGCTACCATCGCCACCCGGAGGTGTCGTTCGTGAATTCACGGTCAGTCCCCACGCCCCGACGCTACTTCGAGCAACCGGCCATCCACCTCCGGTACGCTCCTACTTCGCCAATGCTCGCAGCCTTTTGGCTTACGTGCCACCAAAATTTCCGCGCGGCGAACCAACCCCCGCGCCCACGTTAGAAGTGAATATGGCGAAAGCGGGACTGCGGCGTTTAGCCGTTCAGACGGCGAAAGACCAACGACGCATTGGTCCCGCCAAAGCCGAACGAGTTCGAAAGTACGATATCGATTTTCCGTTTTTTCGAACGGTTCGGCACCAGGTCAATCGCGGTCTCCACAGAAGGATTGTCCAGATTGATGGTCGGCGGCGCGATGCCATCGCGCATGGCGAGAATCGAGAAAATCGCCTCCACCGCGCCTGCCGCGCCCAACAGATGCCCAGTCGATGACTTGGTCGACGACATGCTGATGTGCGCTGCGTCATTGCCCACGAGCCGCTGCACCGCACCGAGCTCGATTTCGTCGCCAAGCGGCGTCGAGGTCCCATGCGCGTTGATGTAGTCGATCTCCGCGGGCGAGATGCCGGCACGGGCGATGGCAGCCTTCATGCAGCGCAACGCGCCGTCGCCGTCTTCCGCCGGCGCCGTGATGTGGTGGGCATCGCCCGACAATCCATAGCCGATGACTTCCGCGTAGATCCTGGCGCCGCGGCTCTTGGCATGTTCAAGAGTTTCCAGCACGACCATGCCGGCGCCCTCGCCCATGACGAAGCCGTCGCGGTCACGGTCGTACGGTCGCGACGCCCGCTCCGGCGTGTCGTTGAAACCCGTGGACAGGGCCCGGCAGGCGATGAAGCCCGCCATGCCGATCCGTGAGATCGGCGACTCCGCGCCGCCGGCCACCATCACCTCCGCGTCGCCCAGCGCGACCAGCCGCGAAGCGTCGCCGATTGCATGCGCGCCGCTGGAGCACGCGGTCACCACCGCATGGTTCGGGCCGCGCAGACCGTGCGCGATCGAGACGTATCCGGATGCCAGATTGATCAGACGGCCGGGAATGAAGAATGGCGAAACCCGCCGGGGTCCCCGCTCCTTCAAGGTGATCGCGGTCTCCGCTATTCCGGTCAGGCCGCCGATCCCGGAGCCGACCATCACGCCGGTCTGGTTCTGATCGTCGCGGCTCTCCGGCTTCCAGCCGGCGTCCGCGAGCGCCTGGGTTGCGGCGCTCATCGCGAAGATGATGAAGTCGTCGACCTTGCGCTGCTCTTTCGGCTCCATCCACTGGTCGGGATTGAAGCTGCCGTTGGAACCGTCACCGCGTGGGACCTGGCAGGCGATCTTGGCGGCGAGATCGGAGACGTCAAACGTCTCGATACGCCCCGCGCCGCTCTTGCCCTCAATGAGACGCTGCCACGTCGCGTCGACGCCGCATGCCAGCGGCGTCACCATCCCGATCCCTGTGACGACCACACGCCTCATCTGCAGTTCCTCGACCGATGGGAAGATTATAGCCCCCTGACGCTACTGCGCGCCAAGACCATAACTGCAAGATGCAATTTTCGATGCTGCGCAGCGAAAGCGGAAGGGTCAGCTTTTTGCGTTCTTTTCGAGGAACTTTACGGCATCGCCCACCGTCAGGATGGTTTCGGCCGCATCGTCCGGTATCTCGCAACCGAACTCTTCTTCGAATGCCATGACGAGTTCGACGGTGTCGAGGCTGTCGGCACCGAGGTCGTCGATAAAGCTGGCACCCTCGGTCACCTTTTCGGCTTCCACGCCCAGGTGCTCCACGACGATCTTTTTCACCCGCTCGCCAATGTCACTCATCGCTGTAACCTCTTGTCAATTTCGATTGGCTCGTTTCGACGCATCCGAACCATTGCGAACAGCCGTCCGGGGCAACAGTGGAAGACCAGACTACGGTCGCGAGCGAACCGTGCATGCCTTGCCAAGCCCCGTCAACGTGCCCCAACTTGGGTCCGGTTACCATACTTCCCAGGGCTTGACCAGCATGGGCGTTCCGCTCGGCAACCGCCTTCAAATCATTGCCATTCCGCCGTTTACATGGAGCGTCTGGCCGGTCACATAGGCGGCCTCGTCCGACGCGAGATAGACCGCTGCCGCGGCCACGTCGGCGCCCTCCCCGAGCCGGCCGGCCGGGACCCGGGCAAGGATTGCTTCGCGCTGCTTGTCATTGAGCTTGTCGGTCATCGCGGTGGCGATGAATCCGGGTGCGATGCAGTTCGCGGTGACGCCACGCTTGGCATACTCCTGGGCGATCGACTTGAACATGCCGATCATGCCGGCCTTGGCCGCGGTGTAGTTGCCCTGTCCGGCATTGCCGGTGACACCGACGACCGACGTAATTCCGATGATGCGGCCGGTCCGCCGGCGCATCATCCCCTTGAGCGCGGAGCGCGTGAGGCGGAAGGTCGCCGTCAGGTTGACCGCGATCACCTCGTCCCAGGCCTCGTCGCTCAACTGCACGAGCAGATTGTCGCGCGTGATGCCGGCATTGGCGACCAGCACATCGAGCTTGCCCATGGCCGCTTCCGCCTGCGGCACCAGCGCGTCGACCGCAGCACGGTCGGCGAGGTTGCACGGCAATACATGGACGCGATCCTTCAGAGCGCCGGCCAGCGCCTCGAGCGCGTCCGCCCGCGTGCCGGACAGCGCGACGGTCGCGCCCTGCTGATGGAATGCGCGGGCGATCGCGCCGCCGATGCCACCGGTCGCTCCTGTCACCAGAGCGGTCTTGCCGGACAGGTCGAACATGGACGCTCTCCTCGCGTGAAGTTCAGCCGCGTGCCGCTTTGAAAGCCGCGACGTCGTCCGGCGTGCCGACGGACATGCCGTTGGCACCCTCGGCGATCCGCTTGACGAGGCCGGACAGGACCTTGCCCGACCCGACTTCATAGAAAACATCAACGCCGGCCGAGGCCATGAAGGCGACGGACTCGCGCCAGCGCACCGTGCCGGTGACCTGCTCGACCAGGCCGCGCATGATTTGCGCCGGGTCGGTCACGGGCTCGGCCGTGACATTCGCAACGAGCGGAACCACCGGCGCCTTGATCGTCACCTTGGCGAGCGCATCGGCCATTACCTCGGCGGCGGGCTGCATCAGGGCGGAATGGAACGGGGCGGATACCGGTAGCAGCATCGCACGCCGCACGCCTTTGGCCTTGGCGATTTCGACCGCACGCTCGACCGCCGTCTTGTGGCCGGAGACAACGACCTGCCCGCCGCCGTTGTCATTGGCGGCCTGGACCAGTTCCCCCTGCGCGGCCTCGGCGGCAATCGCCGCCGCCTGCGCGAAGTCGACTCCGAGCAACGCCGCCATGGCGCCCATGCCGACCGGTACCGCCCGCTGCATCGCCCGGCCGCGGATGCGGACGAGGCGCACCGCATCGCCGATCGACAGCGAACCGGCCGCGGCCAGCGCCGCATATTCACCGACCGAATGACCCGCGACGAATTTGGCATCGCGCGCAAGATCGACGCCCGCTTCGGATTCAAGGACGCGCATCGCGGCCATCGACACCGCCACCAGCGCTGGCTGCGCATTTTCCGTGAGGGTGATCGCTTCGGCGGGCCCCGCCCACATCACCGTGCTGAGCTTGTCGGCAAGCGCCTCATCAACCTCGTCGAACACCCGGCGCGCAACCGGGAAGGTCTCCGCCAGGACCTTGCCCATGCCAACCGCCTGGCTGCCCTGCCCCGGAAACACGTACGCCGCCGACATGTTGATACCCCTCGGGATTTGCGCCCTAAGACACCGGCATCCCGGCCGCTGTCAAGCGACGCCCGGGGCCCAGTAACGAAACGGAAACCGTCTCGCGAGACAAACGAAGCGTCCTAAACCGCTAACAAACGGCCCCTCCGCTAGATTGCGGACGGACGGACAGCCAGGGAACGGAGATGCGCGAGGTCGCGCTGGTGACCGACGACGATCTTGCGCGCTCGCGCGTGGATCCTCAATTCAGGCATCGGCTCGTCGCCGACAACCTCGAACTATTGCTCAACCAGCTCAACCGCCTCCGCAGCGGCGCTGCCGACGCGCAGCGTACGAAGCATATCCGCGAGGGGGTCGATCTGGCCGTGCAGCTCGCGGAATTGCTGCAGCGGTTGGAGCAATCGCGCGCGAGCTGACGACGCGCCGGCCGCATCCAGCTATTTGACCGGCACCATGACCGGCTTGCTCTTGTCCTTGATGCGGATGATCAAGACCTTGAGCGGCGCAGTCGCGCTCGCGTTGCGCCCGACATGCGGAACGTTGGGCGGGACGTGGACGACTTCACCGACACCGTAGTTGCGCGTTTCCCGCCCGTCGATCTCAGCCGTGGTCGTCCCTTCGAGCACGTACACGATCTCGTGGCCGTCAGGATGGATGTGCCGCGGCGTCGCCCCTCCAGCGGGAATGGTGAGGACCTCAAGGATCGTTTCCTGGCCCGGAATGCCCTGCAGGTCCGCCTGCAGCAGCGATTGGATTGTCGGCTTTTGCTGGGACTGAGCGCTCGCGGGGCTGCCCTGGCCAAGGCCAAGGGTGATCCCGACGCCCAACGCCAGCAGCAGAACGATACGTCCCATGGGGCTCCTCCAACTCAAAGACAGGCGACAAACCATTGAAATTTGGCGTGCCGGCACCCTAACGAGCCGGCCCGGGCGCCCTCAAGGCCACTGCGGCGGCAGCGCCAGGCCGGATGCCGCCACGCCCCCGAACCGCCGCAAACGCTTGCGTTTTCACCCGGAGACCCTATAACCACCGCCTCCGCTCGACCCTGGCCGGGAGCTGAACGGACGGCCCTGCGAAGGTCTCAAAACCTCCGCGCGGCAGGGCCAAATGGCCCGGCGTCCGGTGTTCCCGCCTTCGCAGCATTCGAGCCTTTCCCGAAAGGGCTCGGAGGGCTAAGCGCCGGGGTCGGCTCGAACCAAGGGAAAGGCATTTTCATGCCGCTATACGAACACGTCTTCCTGTCGCGCCAGGACGCCAGCGCGCAGCAGGTCGAAGAGCTGACCGCCCAGTTCAAGGGCGTCATCGAACAACTGGGTGGCAAGGTCACCAAGGTCGAACAGTGGGGCGTGAAGACGCTCTCCTATCGCCTGCGCAAAAACCGCAAGGCGCATTTCACGATGCTGAATATCGATGGACCGGCCGCGGCGATCAATGAGATCGAGCGGCAGGAACGCCTGAACGAAGAAGTTCTGCGCTACATCACCGTGCGTGTTGAAGAGCTCGAAGAGGGCCCGTCCGCGATGATGCGCAAGGTAGATCGGGACCGCGAGCGCGACGAGCGTGGCGGCGGCGGCTTCCGTGACCGCGGCGATCGCGGCGGCGGCTTCCGCGATCGCGGAGACCGTGGCGATCGCGGAGATCGTGGTGACCGCGGCGACCGTGGCGGACGTCCGCCGCGCGACGACGCATCCGATGAATCCCCGGCAACGGAGGCGTGAGCGTCATGAGCTTTGCACCGACCCAATCACGCCGTCCCTTCTTCCGCCGCCGCAAGACCTGTCCGTTCACCGGCGCCAATGCGCCGAAGATCGACTACAAGGACGTGCGGCTGCTGCAGCGCTACGTTTCGGAGCGCGGCAAGATCGTGCCGAGCCGTATCACGGCTGTTTCCGCCAAGAAGCAGCGGGAGCTGGCGAAGGCGATCAAGCGCGCGCGCTTCCTCGGCCTGTTGCCTTACGTGATCCGCTAAGCGCGGATCGGATAATGAATCGCTTCCCCTGACCGGGAGGCAAAGCGAGGCCGCCGCGGCGCATAGCATGATCCCGAAAAGTGGGAACCGGTTTTCGGGAAAGATCATGCTCAGATAAGTGCGACGGCCGATGGTTGGGGCGGCATGACGCTGCCTCTAACCGCTGATGAAGCGGGACAGCTTGCGATGGTGCAGCTTCTTCTCATAGCAGTTGGCGCAGGCGTCGCCTCGGCGCTCGCCGCCATTGGCGTGGTCCTGCTGCCGCTCGCGCCGCTGCCGATTCTGATTGCCGCCATTGGCTGGAGTCACCTCGTTGGGCTTATCGCCGCCGTCCTGGCATCGGCGATCGTTGGTCTGATATTCGGCTTCGATTTCTCTCTCACCTTCCTGCTTGGTGTCGGACTTCCGGCCTGGTGGCTGGCTTATTTGTCGTTGCTCGCCCGTCCTGGTGGCGCCAACGGGTCCGGCACCGTCGAGTGGTATCCGGTCGGGCGCCTGGTGTTCTGGGCCGCCGCTCTCGGCGCGCTCCTGGTCGCCGTTGCGATGCTCGGCGCGGGGACCGATGTGGCGGCCCTCCAAACCGAAATGCGAAGCGCGATGACGCAGGCTCTTGCAGTGTGGACCAAGACGTCGCCGGAGATGGTGGACGGTCGGCTGGTCGACGCGATGATAAGAGCCGCCCCTCCCGCCGGCGCGGTACTGCTGACGATCCTCTACACATTCAATCTTTGGCTGGCAGCCCGGATCGTAAACGTATCGGGACGTCTGCGCCGCCCCTGGCCTGATGTGCCGGGGATGGCGCTGCCGGGTTTCACGCCCGGCGTACTGGCCGCGGCGATAGCCGGCGCGTTCCTCCCGGACCTGCCGGGCATGCTGTCGCGCGTGCTGGTGACTTGCCTGTTGATGGCCTACGCGATGATGGGATTGGCCGTGCTGCACGCCATCACGCGCGGCGCAGCCAGCCGTAGCCTTGTGCTCACTGGCACCTACTTCGCCGTGATCATCTTGAGCTGGCCCATGCTCGTGTTGTCACTGCTCGGTCTTGCCGAAACCGCCTTCAACATTCGCGCCCGCTTCGCGTCGCCTGCGGCGCGTCCACCGACCACACCAACCTGACCACACCTGTTTCACATCGATTGAAGGAGAGAGACCATGCAAGTCATTCTACTCGAACGTGTCGGAAAACTCGGCCAGATGGGCGACGTCGTGCGCGTCAAAGACGGCTTCGCCCGCAACTTTCTGCTTCCGAAGGGTAAGGCGCTGCGCGCCACCAAGGAAAATCGGTCGCGCTTTGAAACGATGAAAACTGAACTCGAGGCCCGCAATCTCGAGCAGCGCGGCGAGGCCACCAAGGTCGGAGAGAAGCTCAACGGCCAGAGCTTCACGGTGCTGCGCCAGGCGGCCGAAGGCGGGCAGCTCTACGGCTCCGTCTCACCGCGGGATATCGCCACGCTGGTGATCGAGAAGGGATTCAAGATCGATCGCAATCAGATCGCGTTGAACACGCCGATCAAGACCATCGGAATGCATAAGGTCCCGGTCGCGCTGCATCCGGAGGTCGAGGTCACGATCACGGTCGCAGTTGCCCGCAACGCCGACGAGGCCACCCGCCTGGCGCGTGGCGAGGACATCACGGTTGCCCGCACCGAAGAGCAGGAAGCTGCCGCCGAGGCGCTCGCAAACGCCGAGGCGTTCTTCGATCCGGAAGCGACTGAGGCGCGCGCCGCCGAGGACGGCGAGACGCCTGCCGAGGAGTCCAAATAAGTCCGACCGTCGCTACTCTTCGAACGGCTCGAGCTTTGGAATAGGCGGAGCGTCCACGCGCACGTCCTGCGGTGCTTCCGCGGGAGGTTCCGGCGTCGCCGACTTGCCGAGCTCGGGCCGCTTCCCCTTCGGCACGGGCTGCTGCGCCTTGGGCTGGGGGCGCTCCTGCGGGCGCTCCTGCGCTTGCTGCTGCGGCGGCTGAGCTTTGGCCTTTTCTTTTTCCTTCTCCTGCGCTTGTGCCTTGGGCCGCTCCTTTGCGCGCGGATCAGGCGGGATGTTCGAGAGAAAGGTCGCCATGGCCGCCGCTTCCTGGGCCCCTGGCGTGTAGTGCTGACGCAGGAAGCCGGCGCTCGTGCGTTTGAGTTCCTGAGGACGGCGATGGCAATTGGAACAAGTGTCGGCGAACAACTGCGCGGGTGACTTCCCGGCGTCGATATTGCCCTGCGGTATCGCGGACCCGGCCACCAAAACGCCGAGCACCCCTACGATCCAAGCCAGTGATCGCCGTAGCCTCAACACAGTCACTTTCCTTTTATCCGCAGATGCCCGCCCGAATTCCACCCACTGACCCCGACTTGCCTAAAAAACGGTCTCCCCGACCGGAACCTTTAGCTTGCCGCGCATTTGCTACCCAGGCAACTCAGGGGCCCCCGCATTGCCGCCGTTTGCGGCGTTTGTTTTGGCATTCGGGTCCCAGCGGGTTGCTAGCACCGTGGACGGGCCCGTGTTGCGGGTGGACTCTAAATGTGTCGCAGGCATGGCGGTCCTCGAACGCCGGCATGCGCGGCATAGATTTGCAGGAGGCGGCCGATGGATCGGTTGCTTCAGGCGATATTGAGCCGGCTCATTCGCGCAGGTCATCTTCGGGTCACCACGGCGCGAGGCACTACCTTTTTGTTTGGTGACAAGACGGGCAGTCCCGTCGCCGTTCGCTTCACCTCCGGCTTCTGGCAACTCGCGGTCATTGCCGACCCCGAGCTTCGGCTCGGCGAGGCCTACATGGAGGGTGGCGTTGTCATCGAAGAAGGATCGCTCGCGGAATTTCTTGATCTGATCGTCAAGAATATCAGTGTCGCGCAACCTTCCGTCTGGAGACGCCTGCTGGCGAGCACGCGATCGGCATTTCGACGGGTCTTTCAGAACAACAATCTTTGGCGATCGCATCACAATGCACGCCACCACTACAATATCGACTATCGTATCTATCGGTTGTTCCTGGATTCGGACCTGCAGTATTCTTGCGCATATTTTGAAAACGAAAATCGCTCCCTGCAAGAAGCGCAATTCGCAAAGAAGCGGCACATCGCCGCAAAGTTATTTCTTAAGCCGAAGCTGAAGGTCCTCGATATCGGAAGCGGCTGGGGCGGCCTTGGCCTTCACCTCGCGCGCAGCTCCGCTGTCTCGGTTGTCGGCATCAACCTGTCCGATGAGCAGGTCAAGATCGCGCGCCATCGAGCGGCCGCGGAAGGGCTCGATTGCGAGTTCCGCATTCAGGACTACCGGCAGATTTCACAGCAGTTCGACCGCATCGTATCGGTCGGAATGTTCGAGCATGTCGGCAAGCAACATTACGACGCGTTCTTCAAGAAATGCCATGAACTCCTGACCAAAGATGGAGTCATGCTGCTTCATACGATCGGCCGCTGGGGCGGCCCGGGCAGCACCAATGCTTGGGTATGGCGATATATTTTCCCTGGCGGCTATACACCCGCCCTGTCCGAGATCGCACCCGCCATCGAGCACGCTGGCCTGATCGTCAGCGATATCGAGGTTCTCCGCATCCAATATGCAGAAACATTGCATGCCTGGCGCAACAACTTCCTGGCCAACCGCAAGGAGGTCAGCAGGCTGTTCAAGGAAGACCCCGCCTTGAATACGCAGTTCGGCAACGCCGAACGATTCATCCGGATGTGGGAATATTACCTCGCCGGTTTCGAGGCGTCATTCCGGTATTACGGGCTTGTGGTGTTTCAAATCCAGCTCACCAAGGACATGAACAGCGTGCCGCTGACCCGGGACTACATGTACAAGCACACGGATGAGCAGCATTTGAAGATCGCTACGGCCGCGGAGTAGAGGCCCCGCCGGCAACTCTCTGACATTCAGGCCCTAATACCCGCCGCAAGCCCGCAAAAGGGCCCCAGCGGCCGCCCCATCGCTGACGGCGGGCGATTCCCGCCCTCTCCTGCTACCGGTCCCTCAGGTCAAGTGTCATCTGCGCGCAGACCCCGCAGCGTTGATTGCGGGGACATTTGCACGCCGCGCTTCCTTTATGGCGGCGCGCCTGCGCTAATGGCCGTGGAAGGTCGGCGTGCAACCCCGTAGGCGTAGCTGGTGAAGTGCCGTGCCACGAAGTCGTCTAAAAGCAAGATCACTGGGAATCCATGGCTCTCGAATCAACTGCGCGCAAGCGGGTGGAGGAACCCGCGGCGCCTTATCGCGTCGCTCCGCACAATATCGAGGCGGAACAAGCGCTGCTGGGCGCAATCCTCGTCAATAACGAAGCGCTTTACCGCGTCTCCGACTTTCTCAAGCCGGAACATTTCTTCGAGCCCGTCCACCAGCAGATCTATGAGATCGCCCAAAGCCTGATCCGCACCGGCAAGCTCGCCTCGCCGGTGACGCTCAAGACATTCCTGCCCTCCGACGTCGATATCGCCGGAATGTCGGTCGCCCAGTATCTCGCCCGCCTCGCGGCGGAAGCGACCACCATCATCAATGCCTCGGATTACGGGCGCACGGTCTACGACCTCGCGGTGCGGCGCGACCTGATCACGATCGGCGAGGATATGGTCAACGGCGCGTTCGACGCGCCGGTCGATTTCGCGCCGCGCGACCAGATTGAAGAGGCCGAGCGGCGGCTCTACGACCTTGCGGAAATCGGCCGCTACGGCGGCGGCTTCCAGAAGTTCGAAGCCGCGCTGACCACCGCGGTCGACATGGCGGCGCGCGCCTATCAGCGCGACGGCAAGCTGTCCGGGTTGGCGTCGGGTCTCCGCGATCTGGACAGCAAGATGGGCGGGCTGCAATCGTCCGACCTCATCATCGTCGCCGGCCGCCCCGGCATGGGCAAAACCGCGCTTGCCACCAACATCGCCTACAACGTCGCGCGGGCGTGGCGCGGCGAAGTACAGGCGGACGGCCACATCACCACCGTCAACGGCGGGATCGTCGCGTTCTTCTCGCTCGAAATGTCGGCCGAGCAGCTCGCCACCCGTATCATTGCCGAGCAGAGCGGCATTCCCTCAAGCACGATCCGCCGCGGCGGCATCAGCGAGCGCGATTTCGAGAAGATCAAGGACGTCGCGGTCGAGCTGCAGCACCTGCCGATGTTCATCGACGAGACCGGCGGCCTGACCGTGGCGCAGCTTGCGGCGCGCGCGCGGCGGCTCAAGCGCCAGAAAGGCATGGACCTGCTGGTCATCGACTACATCCAGCTTTTGCAAGGCTCGTCGCGCCGCTCCCAGGAAAACCGCGTGCAGGAGGTGACCGAGATCACCACCAACCTCAAGGCGCTGGCCAAGGAGCTCAACGTCCCGATCATGGCGCTGTCGCAGCTCTCGCGGCAGGTCGAGAACCGCGACGACAAGCGCCCGCAACTCTCCGACCTGCGTGAATCAGGCTCGATCGAGCAGGACGCCGACGTGGTCATGTTCGTGTTCCGCGAGGAGTACTACCTCAGCAACAAAGAGCCGCGTCCCGGAACCGACGAGCATATCAAGTGGCGAACCGAGATGGAGCAAGCTCACGGCAGAGCCGAAGTCATCATCGGCAAGCAGCGCCATGGTCCGACAGGGACCGTCGAATTGCAGTTCGACGCCGAAGTCACGCGCTTCGGAAATCTCGCGCAAGAGAGACAGCGGCTGGAGCGGCCCAGCGACTACTAGAGTTCCCGGCGCAGCAGCCGGTCGAGCGAGTACGGCCCGCCGCCGCGCAACGCGATGGCGAAGAAGAGCACGCCCCACATCAGCGGGAATTCCCAGCCGCCGCGCGGATTGGTCCAGCCATATCCGTTGGCGAAGTGCGCCATGAACGTGATGATGAAGAACTGGATCGCGATCATGGGCGCGACCAGACGCGTGAACAGGCCGAGCATGATCATGACGGCGCCGCCGGTCTCAAGGAAATAGATCAGATAGGCGAACGGCAGCGCCGGCTCCAATCCCCTCCCCGCCATGCTGCGCGCCGCAAAGGTGGCGACGTCCTGATTGAGCACCTTGCCCATCCCGTGCACGAGCAGCGTCCCGCCCGCCGCGATCCGGATCAGCGGCCAGGAGAGATCGCGGACCCACGCATAGAACGGTTCCAGCTTTGAAATGATGGGCGACGGCTCGCCCTCCGGCGTAACCGGATAGGGCCGGGTGCTGATGGTGCGATTGACCACGAAGAGGCCGAGAAACAGCACCGCCAGCGCGCCCCACATCGCCAGTGGCGTGTAGGGGCGGATATCCTGCACCTTGGCTGCCGCCTGCGGCTGGACGCAGATATCGGCGGTCCACAGCAGGCAGTGCATCGGATGCGTCAAAGCCGCCTTCGGTCCGAGCGCGCGGATGATCTCGTTGTAATAGACCGCCCACCACGCAAGGCTCAGGATCACCGCCAGGATTGCGAGAAGAACGAGCGTTCGCCCCAGATTCCGCGCCAGCATCTCTCCCTCCCCGGTCCTGCCGAGAATCGGCGGTCAGGGTCTTCGCGTGATGCTTCGGTGTCAAGATTGAAGCGTTTGAACTGGTTCGCAAATGCGTCATTCATGCTAGACCAGTGCCGTAGCGGACGTCCGATGTGGGCCGTCGGCACGATGTGGGCCGTCGGCACAATGCCGCCCATAACTCGTGCGAGTAGTGAGCGTAGAGCGTAGCCCGTCATGTCCCTGCAAGAGACCACGCTGCAGCCCGCCATGATCGCCTCCGGAGAGGCGGAGGCTGGCGGCGTGCTCACCATCGATCTGGCCGCCATCGCCGCCAACTGGAAGCGGCTCTACGGCATGACCCTCCCGGTCGAGTGTGCCGCGGTGGTCAAGGCCGACGCCTATGGCTGCGGGATCGAACGAGTCGTGCCGGCGCTCAAGAAGGTCGGCTGCCGGACATTCTTCGTGGCCGATATCGCGGAAGGGCGTC
The DNA here is from genome assembly GCA_963785745.1 of uncultured Alphaproteobacteria bacterium. GTDB lineage: Bacteria > Pseudomonadota > Alphaproteobacteria > Rhizobiales > Xanthobacteraceae > VAZQ01. The sequence continues at coordinate 533,371 of CAWAWR010000016.1, read as the reverse complement.
GCGTGCGCGCGACCGCGCCGGACGCTGTCATCTACGTCCTCAACGGCTTGATGCCGGGCACTGCGCCGGCGGTCGCCGACGCCAATCTGCGGCCCGTGATCAACAGCACGACGGAACTCGCCGAGTGGGATGCCTTCGTCGCGTCGAATAGCTGGCGCGGCGGCGCCGCGCTGCACATCGACACCGGCATGAACCGGCTCGGCTTGACGCCGGAGGAGGCCGTCGCCATCGCGCCGCGCATCCAGGCGGAAGGGCACGGCTTCAAGCTCCTGATGAGTCATTTTGCCTGCGCCGAAACGCTCGATCACCCGATGAACGACCGGCAGATCCGTCTCTTTCGCGAGATCAGGATCCTGTTTCGCGGCGTGCCGTCTTCGCTGGCCAATTCGGCCGGAATATTCCTCGGCGGCACCGCGCATTGCGACCTGGTGCGACCCGGCATCGCGCTGTTCGGCGGAAATCCAATTCCCGGCCAGAAAAACTCCATGCGCCCGGTGGTCGATCTCAAGGGCCGGATCACGCAAGTGCGCGAGATCAAGAAAGGCGACACCGTGGGATATGGCGCGAGCTGGGCCGCCGCGCGCCCGACCCGGCTGGCGGTCGTCGCAGCCGGCTATGGCGACGGCTATTTCCGCGCCGCCGCCGCGACCAAGAGCAAGCCGCCCGCGAACGTGATCATCGCCGGGAAGCAGTGTCCCCTGATCGGACGCATCTCCATGGACCTGCTGGCGGTCGACGTGACCGATCTGCCGGGCGGGGTGGCGCGGCGCGGCGAATTCGCGACGCTGATCGGTGGCGATATCGGCGTTGACGAGCTCGGCACCGCCTGCGGCACCATCAGCTATGAAATCCTGACCAACCTCGGCAAGCGGTATTACCGCAACTATCGCGACTGACCACGCTTCGGAATCATCAGGACGCAAATCAGGCGAACGTAGCTCGCAACCACAACGCCTGCGGCCAGCACCGTCGCCAACACTGAGAACGCCGGCGAGAACGCGCCCGAGCCGAAGCCCAATATCCAGATCAAGAGCACGGCGGCGAACCAAGCGATAACGAATGCCGCCAGCAGCGTGCGGTTCTCCGGCGTGACCAGGCGTGCCACCACGTCCCCACAGGGCGGCTTGCTGTCATAGCCGACCCAAAAGTCGTTCCGTCTGGCAGCCGCCTTGGGCACCATCACCAGGAACCATGGCTGACGAAGGCTCATGTGAAAGCTCCTATGAGCTTGCCTCTGGCAAACGGTGGGCCCACCTGCCCTGCCAGTCAACCAACGCACTAGCATGCCGGACATGATAAACTCGCACCGAATCCGGACCACTAGCATCCGAATCCCATCCGGATTTTGACGTTCAGGATAAGAATTCGTGGCCCGCCGCACCGATAGCTTCGTCTGCCAGAATTGTGGCGCCAAGACCGGCCGCTGGCAGGGCAAGTGCGATTCCTGCGGCGAGTGGAACACCATCACCGAGGAAGGCGCCGAGCGTCCGGCCGCGCCCGGCCGTGCGCCGCGCAAGGGCCGGCGCTTCACGCTCGAGCCGCTCGCCGGCGAGAGCCAGGACGCGCCCCGCCTGGCCTCCGGCATTGCCGAATTCGACCGCGTCACCGGCGGCGGCTTCGTGCGCGGATCGGTGCTGCTGCTTGGCGGCGATCCCGGCATCGGCAAGTCGACGCTGCTGGTCCAGGTCGCGGCGACGCTGGCGGGGGCGAAACAACGCGCGGTCTATATTTCAGGCGAGGAAGCCGTCGCGCAGGTGCGGCTGCGCGCGGAACGGCTCGGCCTCGCCGGCGCTCCGGTCGAGCTCGCCGCCGAGACATCGGTTGAAGACATCATCGCAACGCTGTCCGAGGGCGCCACCCCTCGCCTCGTCATCATCGACTCGATCCAGACGATGTGGACCGACATGGTCGAATCCGCCCCCGGAACGGTCACGCAGGTGCGCGGCGCAGCGCAGACGCTGATACGCTTCGCCAAGCGCTCGGGCGCCGCGGTGATCCTGGTCGGGCACGTCACCAAGGACGGCCAGATCGCGGGCCCCCGCGTGGTCGAGCACATGGTCGATGCCGTGCTCTCGTTCGAGGGCGAAGGCTCGCACCAGTTCCGCATCCTGCGCGCGGTCAAGAACCGCTTCGGCCCGACCGACGAGATCGGCGTGTTCGAGATGACCGGCGCCGGTTTGCGCGAGGTCGCGAACCCGTCGGAACTGTTTCTGTCCGAGCGCGATCTCGGCTCCCCCGGCACTGCCGTCTTCGCCGGCATCGAGGGCTCACGGCCGCTGCTGGTCGAAATGCAGGCGCTGGTGGCTCCGACTTCGTTGGGAACGCCGCGCCGCGCCGTGGTCGGCTGGGACCAGAGCCGGCTGTCGATGGTGCTGGCCGTGCTCGAAGCCCATTGCGGCGTGCGGCTTTCCGGCCACGACGTCTATCTCAATGTCGCCGGCGGGCTTCGCATCCAGGAGCCGGCGGCCGATCTCGCCGCCGCCGCCGCGCTCGTGTCCTCGCTGGCCAATGCGCCGTTGCCGGCCGACGCGGTCTATTTCGGCGAGGTGTCGCTGTCGGGTGCGGTGCGGCCAGTGGCGCAGACCGCGGCGCGGCTCAAGGAAGCGCAGAAGCTTGGCTTCACCCGCGCCATCCTGCCGGAAGCCTCGCGCGGCGAAGCCGAAGGACCGTTGACGCTCGAAACCGTGGGCTCGCTCTCGACTCTCGTCGCCGACATCGCCGCCCGCGGCAACCGCCCTGCCCGCCCCGAGCGCCGCGCCGCGAACGAAAGCTGACGCGCCGCTGCGCTTGAGTAGCGGCGCTAAAGATCAGTTGGCGCAACCAGTTCCGGCAGGGCAGCTAGAGAGATATCCACATATCCACAGCGCCGCGCTGGTAATCGAGAGGCTGGTGATCGCGCCTGCTATGCTCCGACTCGCAAACAAGCGTGGTGGGGTGGCGTCTATGTTGACCTATCGGTGTCCCAAGCAAGGCAAGACCGTTCGCACGACTATCGAAACGACGGAAAACGACCTCCGTCGGCTTGCCGCCTTCAAGCTGTCAGTCTGGTGTCCCCATTGCGATGACGCTCACGTCATCATGGGGAAGGACGCAACGGTCGCGCCGATGCCGCGAGAGATCCGCGTGGCGGCATAGCCGCTGACGCAATCATCTTGAGCTACCGCGGGTCGACCACGCGGCCCTGGAACAGCACGGCGCCGGTCGCATCGTCGACCAGGTAATAGAGGAACGGACGGTCGACCCGGAACTGCAGCGGCTCGACCGGTTTGGGCGCGACGCTGGTGACGCGGATGCCGATGGCCGTGGTGGCGGCGGCCTCGGTCGATTCCTCCGATACTTCGATCACGGCGCGGTGGACGATCTGATCGATCGCGGTCGGCGCCGTCCGCGGCGGCAGTCCGGTCAAGCCCGAGAAGTCGGACCGGAGCGCATCGAACGGCAGCGCCATGCCGGCCTTCTGGAACACGCCCTTGAGATCGGCCGCGTATTCGGTCTTGAAGCGCGGCAGCATGAGACTGACCGGACGCGTCGGCTCCTTTCGGAGTGCGGCGAGCGTTTGCGCAAGCTCATCCTTGTCGAGACGGCGCGCGACGTCGCCAAGTCCGTCGACCTCGTTCGGCAGCGCAATCACCATCGCCAGCGAGCGCACCGCATAGGGCAGCCGGATCGCGCGATAGCCCTCCCGCGACACCACCGCATGGTTGGTCCGCTGCAGCATGGTCGGGACCATTTCCTGGCGGCTGCGGGTCAAGCTGAAGAATTCGTTCTTGGTGAGCTTCTTGTCGAAGGCGACGGCCCAGCGCGACTTGAAATAAACCGCGTTGATCAGGATCACGTCGGAGAGCCGATCGAGGATCTTCTCGATCTTGCCTTCGGTGCGCTGCCTGACCCAGCCGTTGACGGTCTCGAGGCTGGCTTTCTGGAATATCTCGGCGGCGTAGCGGTCCTTGAGCAGCGCCGAATAGTCCTTGGCGACCTCACCGCCGGCCAGCATCAGCGCGTTGGCGACCAGGAGCTTGGCCGACGGCGGAAACCGCGGGGTCGTGACGCAGATTTCACCATTCCGGCTCGCCGGAAAAGGGCAGTTGCCTCCCGCGGTGGGCTGCCCTTCGCAGCGCTCGCCTGCGAGCTTGAGGCCAGGCGGACAGGTCGGGGGCACCTCGCTCTTGTCGTAGCCGTTGAGGGTCGCGATCGCCGACGCATTGGCGTCGTTGATCTGCGCACGCGCGAGACTGTGCTGGAGCACGGTGGCCATTTCGCGCTCGGTCTCACCCCGCACGCCGGCCAGGACCATCGCCATGGCGGTGCCGATCGAATAGGGCGAGAACACGATATTGCCGGGGCCGGCGGAGAACTCCCGGAAGAGCGCCTGCCCCGAACCGTTGTAGGCGAGCGTGAGCGCCTGAACGTCTTTCCGGCCGCCGTCCTGGGCGCCGCCACCGGTGGCGCCGCCGCCAGCAGCGCTGCGGCAGTTGTCATAATTGAGGCAGCGCGGCGTCTGGCAATCGGCACGGTAGTCTCCCTCAGGCGCCCCTTCGTCACCGAATTTGTCGCAGGAATTGCATCGAAATCGTGGTCGAGCGCGATCACCTCCGCCGCCTCGGTAGCCGTCATGATTAACGGGCAACACCCTCCCGAATACCGAATAAGACGGGTGACGGCGGAACCGACCCCGGCTATACAGCAGCCGTCCGGACTGGCTGCCCGGTACCTGCGCCAAGTGTCAATTTGGACAGGAAAATTAATTGGTTGGGACGACCCTGGCCGAGCCCTTGCCGCACTTGCCCGGCACAGGTCAGCTAGGGGTCCTGGAGCGCCAATTCGTCCTGCGGAGCCCACAACCGCAGGGAAGGAGGATCGAAAGTTTCGACATGCCGATCACGCTCCTCGACTTCATCCTGATTGGCGTCATGCTGGTGTCGGCGCTGCTCGCCATGATCCGCGGCTTCATGCGCGAGATCCTGTCGATCGCCGCCTGGGTGATCGCGGCGGTCGCGACCCTCTACGCCTATTCGCGCCTCCTCCCCTACGCCAAGACCTACTTCAACAACGACATCATCGCGGCCGGCGCCGTGATCGGCGGAACCTTCCTCGGCACGCTGTTGATCGTGTCGATCATCACGGTCCGGTTCTCCGACATGGTGCTCGACAGCCGGGTCGGCGCGCTCGACCGCACGCTCGGCTTCCTGTTCGGGCTGGCGCGCGGGCTGATCATCGTGGTGGTCGCCTTCCTGTTCTTCGCCTGGCTGGTGCCGGAGCGGACGCGACCGTCCTGGGTCGCCAACGCCAAGTCCCGGGTGGTGCTGCAATCGACTGGGGACTGGCTGATCTCGATGTTGCCGGACGACCCCGAGAGCACCATCTTAAAGCGGTTGAAGCGGCCCAAGCAGGACGACGGCGAGCCTGCGGACGCGCCGCCGGAACAACGGTCGTAATTGACGAGGAAAGGCGACGAGCAACGCGATGAGCCAGATCACCGAAGCCGCCACCGCCGCCCCGCCGATCGACTTTGACGGCGACCGGCTGCGCGAGGAATGCGGCGTATTCGGAATATTCGGCCATCCCGACGCCGCGGCGATCACCGCGCTCGGCCTGCACGCCCTCCAGCACCGCGGCCAGGAAGCGGCCGGCATCGTCTCCTTCGACAGCAAGCGGTTCCACTCGGAACGCCGCATGGGCCTCGTCGGCGACAACTTCTCCCGCCGCGAGGTGATCGACCGCCTGCCCGGCATGTCCGCCATGGGCCATGTGCGCTATTCGACCACCGGCGAGACCATCCTGCGCAACGTGCAGCCGCTGTTCGCCGAGCTCGACGGCGGCGGCTTTGCGGTCGGCCATAACGGCAACCTCACCAACGGCCTGACGCTGCGGCGCCAGCTCGTGCACGAAGGCGCGATCATGCAGTCGACCTCCGACACCGAGGTCATCCTGCATCTGGTGGCGCGGGCGCGGAAGAACCGCTTCATCGACCGTTTCGTCGAAGGGCTGCGCCAGCTCGAAGGCGCCTACTCGTTCGTGGCGCTCACCAACAAGAAGCTGATCGGCGCCCGCGACCCGCTCGGCATCCGCCCGCTGGTGATCGGCAAGCTCGACGGCGCGCCGATCCTCGCCTCCGAGACCTGCGCGCTCGACATCATCGGCGCCAAATATGTCCGCGACGTCGAGAATGGTGAAGTCGTGGTGTTCGACGACGAGGGCATGCATTCGCACAAGCCGTTCCCGCCGATGGCGCCGCGCCCCTGCATCTTCGAGTACATCTATTTCTCGCGTCCGGACTCGATCGTCGGCGGCCGTCCGGTCTATGCGGTGCGCAAGGCGATGGGTGCCGAGCTCGCGCGCGAGGCACCGGCCGGCGCCGATGTCGTCATTCCGGTTCCCGATTCCGGCGTTCCCGCCGCCATCGGCTACGCCCAGGAGTTCGGGCATTGCTTACGAGCTCGGCATCATCCGTAATCACTATGTCGGGCGCACCTTCATCGAGCCGACCCAGCAGATCCGCCAACTCGGCGTCCGCCTCAAGCACAGCGCCAACCGCGCCGTCGTGAACGGCAAGCGCATCGTCCTGGTCGACGACTCGATCGTGCGCGGCACCACCTCGACCAAGATCGTGCAGATGATGCGCGACGCCGGCGCCAAGGAGGTGCATTTCCGCATCTCCTCGCCGCCGATCACGCATCCGGATTACTACGGCATCGATACGCCGGAGCGCGACAAGCTGCTCGCAGCCACCCACGATCTCGAAGGCATGCGGGCGATCATCGGGGCGGACTCGCTGGCCTTCCTGTCGGTCGACGGCATCTACCGCGCCATGGGATTTGAGAAGCGCGATCCGGCGAAGCCGCAATTCACCGACCATTGCTTCACCGGCGACTATCCGACGCCATTGACCGACCAGTCGGCGACCGAGCACACGCCGCGGCAACTCTCGCTGCTGGCGGAGGCGAGCTAAATCACCACATGCCGCCGTCATGGCCGGGCTTGTCCCGGCCATCCACGTCTTGCATACAGCTTGATAAGACGTGGATGCCCGCGACGAGCGCGGGCATGACGACTGCACCATAGGTCGAAATGGCAGGCCCCCTCTCCGGCAAGATCGCCCTCATCACCGGTGCCTCACGCGGCATCGGCTACACCACCGGCATTGCCTTAGCAAAGGCGGGCGCGCATGTGGTCGCAGTCGCGCGCACTGTCGGCGGTCTTGAAGAGCTCGACGACGCGATCCAGGCTGAAGGGAGCACAGCGACGCTGGTGCCGCTCGATCTGCGCGACACCGACGGCATCGTGCGATTGGCGGCCGCGCTGAACGAGCGCTACCAGCGCCTCGACGTGCTGGTCGGCAATGGCGGGGTCCTGGGTCCGATGTCCCCGCTCGGGCATGTCGAACCCAAGGCTTGGGACGAGGTGATCGCAGTCAATGTCACCGCCAATTTCCACCTGATCCGCACCATGGATCCCCTGCTGCGCGCGTCCGAGGCCGGCCGCGCGGTGTTCGTCACTTCAGGCGCCGCCACCAGCAACCGCGCCTATCGCGGACCCTACTCGATCACCAAGGCCGCGCTCAATGCGTTGGCGCGCACCTATGCCGCCGAGACCGTCACCACCAACGTCCGCGTCAATCTGCTCAATCCGGGGCCGACCCGCACCCGCATGCGCGCCGCCGTGATGCCCGGCGAGGACCCGATGACGCTGAAGACCGCCGAACCGGTTGCGGAGCAGATCGTGGCGATGTGCCTTCCGGCCTTCCAGGAAACCGGCAAGCTCTACGACTGCGAGCAAGGCCGGCTGCTCGCTTTTCAGACGCCGGCGTGACAGGCGCTCGGCTTGTCGCCGCTCGTCCCGCGGAAGCGGGGACCCAATCTAAAAAATTCTGGATGCCCGCTTTCGCGGGCATGAGCGGAGGAAAGAACTTCTCAGTTACTTCCAATCCAGAAATTTCAAAATCGCCTCGCCCATGATGAGCTTCCGGTCGGCGGCCGGCAGGAAGGCCAACTCCTCTTCGAAGTGCTCCACATACATCCGGTATGGATATTTGCCGCGCTGGTGCGTGAGGTCGGTGCCCCAGAAGCAGCGCTGCGGGCCGTAGGCCTCGATCAGACGCTTGAGATGCGGAGTCATGTCCTTGAACGGATAGGGCTCGCTGGAAAATCCCGGCACTGCCGAGAGCTTCACCGCCACGTTCGGATACTTCGCAAGCGGCGCGATGATGTCGAGGCGCGGGCCCGACCCGCTTGTATTCCGGCCCGCGCGTCGCCTGTCCGAAATGGTCGATGACGAGCCGCAGCCGCGGATGCCCGGCGCGATACGTCCGATCTGCTCCGGCGCATCGGGCGCGAAGATCATGATCGGAACGTCGGCATCTTCCGCCGCGCGCCACAGCCAGTCGGCGGTGCCGTCGGCGATCCATTGCGTCTTCTCGTGATTGAACGCGACGCGGATGCCGAGCATCCCGTTCTGCCGCTTCCAGGTCGGCAATAGCGCCTTCGACTGCCGGGTCCTCGAACGCAAAACGGCCCATCACCGCGAAGCGGTCGGGATGCGCCGCGGCCGCTTCCAGCGCATGATCGTTGAAATCGCCCGGCCAGGTCGGCGGCACGATGATCGCCCGGTCGATACCGGCCTCATCCATCAGCGGCAGCGCCTTCTGCCAGGTCAGCGCTTCGGCAAGATGGGCCCGTTGCTTGCCGCCGGGAATCCAGGGACGCTCGGGGGTTTCTTCGGTCCAGACATGAATTTGGGAGTTGACGATCATCCGCTCTTGTCTCCCTCGGCCGGACGCATGGTGTAGACGGCGACCGCAATCGACGCCGCAATCATGATCGCGGCAAGCAGGAACGGCGCGCCCGGCAAATAGACCATCGCGCCGGCGCCGATGAACACCGCGAACGACTGGGTGAAGATTGCAGGCCCGATAAGGCTCGCGATGCCCATCAGGCTCGCATTGGCGCCCTGCAACTGGCCCTGCTCGCTCGGGCCGACGTGCCGACTCATCAGCCCGAGCGTCGCGGCGCTGGCAATGCCCCACATGGCCAGCAAGGGAATGCCGGCCAGAAACCAGAATCCGGTCGTCGCCAGCCCGAACGCCGCAAAGCCCGCGACGCCGAAGACCAGCCCGAGCAGCATCGCTTTGCTCTCGCCGAGATACTTGACCGTCGGCCCGATCAACCCGCCCTGCACGATCATCGAGCACAGGCCGACGCCCGCCATCGCGAACCCGACCGCGCGCTCGCTCCAGCTGTAGCGGTACATCATGTAGAGGACGCCGATGTTCGGAAGACTCGAATGCGCGAGGTGGCCAAGGAAGCTGACGACCGCGAGCGCGGTCAATTGCGGATGCGAACGCAGCAGGATCAGCGCGCCGACCGGATTGGCCCGCCGCCAGTTGAACGGCGCGCGCTTCTCGACGGGCAGCGATTCCGGAAGGATCAGCAGCCCGTAGACACCGTTGAGCAGGCTCAAGCCGGCCGCAATCCAGAACGGCAGACGCGGATCGAAGCTGCCGGCAATGCCGCCGAGCGCGGGGCCGAACACGAAGCCGACGCCGAAGGCGACGCCGAGCATGCCGAACAACGCAGCGCGCCGATCCGGCTCGGTGACGTCGGCGACATAGGCATAGGCGGTCGAGATGCTGGCCGCCGTGATGCCGGAAACAATCCGCCCCACGAACAGCCACGCCAGCGACGGCGCCAGCGCCATCAGGATGTAGTCGAGGCCGAGCCCGAAGTTCGACAACAGGATGATCGGCCGCCGTCCGAAGCGATCCGACAGCGAGCCGTGGATCGGCGAAAACAGAAACTGCATCACCGCCCAGGCGGTGCCGAACAGGCCGAGATAGTCCGCGCCGCGCACCGCGTCGCCGCCGACGAAATCGAGGATGAGCTTCGGCAGCACCGGAATGACGATGCCGAGCGCCAGCATGTCGAGCAGAACGGTGATGAAGATGAAGGTGAAGGCGGCGCGGCGAAGCGGTACGGGTGTGGCGGTCATTCGATTCGTTTCACGTTACCGCTGCTTCTTCTTGCGATTTGCATACGGGTTCGCCTTCTCCCGTAACGTCAGGCGGATCGGCGTTCCCGGCAGATCGAATGTCTCGCGCAGGCTGTTGACGAGATAGCGCTTGTACTGTTCCGGCACCTTGTCGGCGCGGCTTGCGAACAGCACGAAAGTCGGCGGCCGGCTTTTCGGCTGGGTGACGTAGTCGAGGCGGATGCGGCGGCCCGAGACCGCAGGCGGCGGGTGTGCCGACGTCACGCCTTCAAGCCAGCGGTTGAGCGCGCTGGTCGATGCGCGCCGGTTCCAGACGGCATACGCGTCGATTATCGCCTGCATCAGCCGGTCGAGCCCCGCGCCGGTCATTCCGGACACCGCGACCGCGGGAACGCCCTTGAGCTGCGGCAGCCAGTGATCGGTTTCCTCGCGCAGCTTCTTCACCGCGCCGGGGCGGCCTTCGACCAGGTCCCATTTGTTCATGCCGATGACCACGGCACGGCCTTCGCGCTCGATCAGATCGGCAAGGCGTAAATCCTGCTCTTCGAACGGCGCCTGCGAATCCATCAACACGATCACCACCTCGGCGAAGCGCACCGCGTTGAGCGCATCCGCGACCGAAAGCTTTTCGAGCTTCTCCTCGATACGGGCGCGCCGCCGCAGGCCGGCGGTGTCGTGGAAATGAAATGTCCGGCCGCGCCATTCGACGTCGACGGCGATGGAATCGCGGGTGATGCCTGCTTCCGGCCCCGTGAGCAGACGCTCCTCGCCGAGCAGGCGATTGACCAACGTGGATTTGCCGGTGTTCGGCCGTCCGATAAGGGCGACGCGGATGGTCGGCAGTTCGTCAGGCTCGGCCTGATCCTCTTTTTTCCTTCGCTCTTTGGGCTCGGTAGGATGCTCGGTTTCCAAGGGCAACGCGGCGCGTAGCGCATCATAAAGGTCGGAAAGTCCCTCCCCGTGCTCGGCGGAGATCGGTATCGGATCGCCGAGCCCGAGCGCGTAGGCTTCGCCGAGGCTCGCCTTGCCCGCCCGTCCTTCGCTTTTGTTCGCCACCAGGATCGCGGGCTTGCCGGAGCGGCGGATGAGATCGGCAAAGGCGTGATCGACCGGGATCGCGCCGCTGCGCGCATCGATCACGAACAGCACCGCATCCGCAGCGGCGATCGCCGCCTCGGTTTGCACCTGCATGCGGCCGCTCAGGCTCCCCGGCGCGGTCTCCTCAAGGCCCGCAGTGTCGATCGCGGTGAAGGCGATATCGCCGAGCCGCGCACGGCCCTCGCGGCGGTCGCGCGTCACGCCGGGAAGGTCGTCGACCAGCGCCAGGCGCCGGCCAACCAGGCGGTTGAACAGCGTGGATTTGCCGACGTTCGGCCGTCCGACAATGGCGACCGAGAAAGGCATGGGTCTAACCGGCGCGTTGTGAGGAGAGCGCTCTATGCCCCGCCCAACCTGCAAACGCAACAAGCTGTAAACGCAATCAGCGCGGCGCGGGCGGGTCGGGCCAGATCCCTTGCTGCTGCTGCGGACGCTGCGTTCCCGGCGGATCGGGCCACTGGGTCTGTTGCGACCGCTGCGGCTGAGCTTGCGGTTGCGCCTGCGGGCGGACGGTCACGGGCGTCGGCCGCCGTTCCGGCTCACCGGTATCCTCGACCACCTGCGGCTTGGGCTTCGGTTTGGCCTTGGGCTTCGGCTTGGGTTTGGGCTCTTCCCGGACCTGAGATGCTTGCGGCTCTTCCGCCTTCTCGTCAGCCAGGGCCGCGGCCTGATTGCCCTTGACCAGGTCGGGCGGCACGCCCTTCGACACTCCCGGCACGCCGCCCGGAAACAGCTCTTTGCGTTCGCCCGGCAGCGGCTTCTTGTTGCCGAACCAGTCGCCGTCAAACCATTCGGCGGGATCGAAATTGACACAGCCGCCAAGCGGCAACGCGAGTGCGGCTGCGATGACAATGGCGCGTGTGAAGGGAGTCATCCGGGTGCCCTCAACTCTTGCCGTCGGCGGCGGTCAGCGCGATCAGCATTTCGACACGGGTACGCGAGGATGCCGGCGTCTCAGGATCGGTCAGGATCGCCGCATACCATTTCATGGCGCCCTGCCGATCGTCGGCCTTCCAGGCATTGAGCGCGAGCAGTTCGCGCGCGGCATGACGGAATTCGCGGCCCGCCTGCGCCAGCGGCTCGAGGAGCTTGCGCGCGTCGACATACGAGCCGGCATCGATCAGCAAACCGGCGGCGCGCAACGACGCGATGTCGCGAAACACCTGTTCGACGCTGCTGTCGGCGGAAATCTGCCGATAGGTCTCGGTCGCGGCCGGCGCATCGATCTGCGCGAGCTGCGCCGCCTGGCGGATACGTGCAAGCGCACGATAGGACGGCGTACCGTCGACCGCGATCCGCGCGAATATCTTCTCGGCCTCGTCATGCTTGCCGGCGTCGCCCAGCACGATGGCGTTCTCGAACTGCGTGCCGATCTGCGCCGCCAGCCGCGTCTGGTTCCATTCGTAGAAGCGCCAGCCACCGACGCCCACCACAACGAGCAGCACCACCCCGATGATGAGGTACTGATACCGCTCCCACAGCTTCTTGAGCTGTTCTCGGCGGACTTCTTCGTCGACTTCGCGAAAGACGTCGGACACGTATTTCCCTCACCCGCCGCACCCACGAGCCCCATCGGGTCCCGACTGCGGCGCGATAACCTATCGATGTGGCACGGACAAGGCAAAATCCACAGAAATCGGCCCTAACCCCTTCAAAAGTCAGGTTCTAACGGCCTTTCTTGCGCATCGGATAGACGTGTTCCGGGCCTGGAAAGGCGCGCGACCGGACGTCGCTGGCGTAGCCTGAGATGGCCTTCTCGATGCCCGGCCCCAGATCGCCGTACCGGCGCACGAATTTGGGCACCCGCGGGGACAAGCCGAGCATATCCTCCAGCACCAGAATCTGGCCGTCGCAGGCCGGGCTTGCGCCGATGCCGATGGTCGGGATCTCGATCTGCTCGGTGATCGTGCGGCCGAGCGGTTCGGCGACGGCTTCGATCACGATCGAGAACGCGCCGGCATCCGCGACCGCCTTGGCGTCGGCCTCGATCGGAGCCCAGTCGGCTTCGTCGCGGCCCTGCGCGCGGAACGAGCCGATGGTGTTGATCGACTGGGGCGTGAGGCCGACGTGTCCCATCACCGGCACGCCGCGCTCCACCAGGAACGCGATGGTTTCGGCCATGCGCCGGCCGCCCTCGAGCTTGATCGCGCCGCAACCGGTTTCCTTCAACACCCGCGCGCAGGAAGCGAAGGCCTGCTCCTTCGATTGCTCGTAGGACCCGAACGGCATGTCGATCACGACCAGCGCACGCTGTGAGCCACGCATGACGGCATGACCTTGCAGGATCATCATGTCGAGCGTGACCGGCACCGTGGTCTCGAACCCGTGCATGACCATGCCGAGCGAGTCGCCGACCAGGATCACGTCGCAATACTTATCGACCAGCCGCGCGGTATGCGCGTGATAGGACGTCAGGCATACGATCGGCTCGCCGCGCTTGCGTGCACGGATGTCGGGCGCCGTCAGTCTTTTGATCTCATCTTGAGCGGACACTTGCCTACCTCACGAACGCCGGTATGCCGATGACATAGGGATGGAACCAGAAACCGACCGCCAAATACACAAGCGTTCCAACCACGACCGCCAGCGTATCGCAATCGCGCCCGCCGAGGCCGAAATCCGGCGCGCCGGGATCGCTGCGGTGCTTGAGCGTGATGCGGTCATAGACCGCCCAGGCCAGGAACGAGCCGAACAGGATGATCGACCCGAGATCGCCGTTGGCAAGTAGATGGCCGAACGCCCACAGCTTGATGCCGACCAGCATCGGGTGCTTGAGCACGCGCTTGATGTCGCCGGGGATATAGGCGGCCGCAACGCAGATGAACGCCGGCCACAGCAACACGTTGTTGACGTGTCGGAACCAGCGCGGCGGATACCAGATCTCGATCATGCCGGCGGCGCGGTAGCGGGAGAAGCCATAGGCGATCAGAGCAATACCGGCGAGCGACACCAGCGCATAGGCGACCTTGTACGGCACGTCTCCGGTGCGCGCGATCAGCGCCGCGCGCTGGGCGCGCATCGTGGTTAACGTGTGGGCGCCGAAAAACACGGCGAGCCCGATGATCATGACGGCAAGGCCCATGGGGTTTCCTTAGCATCTGCGGGCCGTGCCCCGGTAGTCCGGCTTGAGCCGAGCGCAAACCCGGGAAGACCGGCTGCGGCCGGCCCGAGTGTCCCCCCGGCCTACAATCTTTGTGCTAGCGTTTGCGCCAATCGCCGGTCACTGGCGAAAACAACGGGAGGTGATCATGACAAGGCTCATTGCAACGCTTTGGCTCATGTCAATTCTGGCGGCCGGGTCGGTTGCGGCTCAGCCCTTCACGCCCAACGAGAAGGGTGTGACCATGGGTCATTGGCATCTCAACTCGCGCGATGTCGAAGCCAGCAAGAAAATTTTCGTGGCGATGGGCGGCACCGCGGTCAAGGCAGGGTTCTTCGAGCTCGTGCGGTTCCCCGGCGTCATCGTGATGCTGCATCTGCGCGAACCCGCGCCCTCGACTGGCGGCACCGACGGCTCGGTGGTGAACCATGTCGGCTTCACCGTGCAGAACGTCCCGGAGTCGGTCGCCAAGTGGAAGGCCGCCGGGGTCCCGGTGCAGCCAGGAAACAACAACCGGCCGGACCAAGCCTGGATAACGACGCCGGACGGCTTGCGCATCGAGATCCTGGAGAACAAGAGCCAGAAATTCCCGATCCAGCACGAGCACGTCCATTTCTTCGTGCCGCAAGGGACGGTTCCCCAGGTGCAGGCCTGGTACGTCAAGATCTTCGGCGCCAAGGCGGCCGTGCGCAATATCAATCCGGTTGCCGACCTTCCGGGCACCCAGTTGCGGTTCAACCAGGTGGCCGCGCCGCTTCACGGCACCAAAGGCCGCGTGCTCGATCACATCGGCTTCGATGTGCTTGATCTCAAGGCCTTCATCGCCAAGCTGGAAGCGGACGGGATCAAGCTTGACCGGCCCTACACCCAGTCCGGACCCGGGGCCGCGCTCGCGTTCATCACCGATCCGTGGGGCACCTATATCGAGCTCAATCAACGGCCCGATCAGGCCTACATCAATTGATGCCCGGCGTGCGTTCACGCGAGCACGTAACCCGGTTGAGCAAGTAGCCCGGATTTCACTTCCGCCTTCGCGCTCATGCGCTTCGGCGGACTCGAGCCCGCCGTAGCTCGCGAAGCGAGCGAAGGCGGGTCGTTCAAATCCGGGCTACGCGCGCAAGGTCGTTACCTCACCTTCACGTATTTCCGCAGCACGCGCGGCCGGGGTTCGCCCGCGAACACGTTGCCGGACTTGTCGACCGTGCCGAACTCCGGTCCGCTTCCGGTTCGCGTGCCCGGGTGGCCGCCCTGATCGAGGATGAAGTAGCGCACCCAACCGTTGAGCGCGTCCCCGATCCGGATCCCCTGCTCGAAGCCCGGATTGTCGAAATTATCGGAACTCCGAGTCGAACACATAGATCAGGTCTTCGTCATTGATCGAGAACGCGATCCCGCTTGGCATACCGAACTGGTACCAGCGCGCCAGGAACTTGCCGTCCTGATCGAAGATCTGGATGCGGGCGTTGGAGCGGTCGCACACAAACAGCCGGCCGCGCTTGTCCATCGAGATGCAGTGCGCGACCCGAAACTCGCCCGGTCCGTATCCGGTCTTCCCCCAGGCCTTGATGAACTTCCCGTCCTTCGAGAACTTCACGATGCGGTCGTTCGGACCATGGCCGTCGGCGATGAAGATGTCGCCATTGGGCGCCGTCACCACGCCGGCCGGCGCGTTGAAGTGGCCCTCGTCGTTGCCGGCGACGCCGGGCTCGCCGAGCGTCATCAAGAGCTTTCCGTCCGGACTGAACTTGCGGACGACGTGGCCGGCCCTCACACCCGCCTTGGCGGCTCTTTTGACGGCCTCCTCGGAGCCAGCGTCGGTCGCCCACACATTGCCTTCGTGGTCGACGTGCAGCCCGTGCGGCCAGATGAACATCTGCGCGCCGAAGCTTTTGACCACGTTGCCCTTGGAGTCGAACTTGTAGATCGTGTCATGCGGCTTGAGCGTGCCGTCGTTGTTCATGCAGTCGACGCCGAACCGGCCTCCTCTGGCGAACGGCACCGGGCTCGTCTCATCGCATCGGATAAAGGCCCAGATGCTTTCTCCGTCGACGTCAACATGGACCGACGCCGGCGGTCCCATTTCGCGGCCACCCGGAAGTCTTGCCCACTCACCGCCCGGGATACTGGCGCCACCTCCATCCGCCAATCCCCTGACGGGACGGTATGGGTTATTGGCCGGTCCTTGCGCGTAGCTCGCCGCGCCCGAGGCAAGTACGACGATGATGCCGTACACCGCCATCCACCGAACTTGAATTGCCTTCGACATGACATCCTCCATTCGGCGGTTTTTTTGACTACCGCCATCGTTGCTTGGCCTCAGTTTGCTTGACCTCGTTTCAGAAGCAAGTGCCGGCTGAGCGGAAGCAAATCCGAAAGGCGATCGTCAGCTATCGGGAGAGGCGAGCGCAGGCGATCCCGTCCTCAAAGCTCGGCGGCCCGCGATTTCAACGAGCCTGGTTGAGAACTGCGCGAACCTTCTCTTCGAGGGCGTCCTGCGTCAGCGGCTTGTGCAGCATCTCGATGCCGGCATCGACGGGCCATTGATGATTGACGGCATCGCGCGAATATCCAGTCATGATCAATACCCTCGCCTCCGGCTGGCGCCCCTTCACTTCCTCCGCGAGCTGAACTCCATTCATTCCTGGCAATATTAGATCGGCCAGCAGCAAATCCACACGGACATCGTTGCGATCGATCAATCCGAGTGCCGAATCTGCGTCATGCGCTTCCAGAACCCGGTAGTGCAGCTCGCGCAGGATTTCGACTACATAGCCTCGAACATCATGATCGTCCTCGACGAGGAGGATGGTCGGGGCGACCTCGTGGGCGGCCGCCTCCCGCTCGGTTATTGGTTCCTCCCGGACGTTTCCGGGCAAGGCGGGCAGGTACATCATGACGGTCGTGCCCCGGCCCGGCTCGCTCTCGATTTCGATGTGCCCGCTCGACTGTTTGACGAAGCCGTAGACTTGACTCAGGCCGAGGCCGGTCCCTTGCCCGACCTTCTTGGTCGTGAAGAATGGTTCGAACACTCGCTCCAGAATGTCCTTCGACATCCCAGTGCCGGTGTCGCTGACCGCGATTCCCACGTATGGGCCGGCGACAAGTTCATCATGTTGCTGGCAGGACTTCTCATCGAGCATGCAGTTTTCAGTTGTGATCGTCAGCTTCCCGCCTGCGGTCATGGCGTCGCGCGCGTTCACGGCGAGATTAAGTATCGCAGCCTCCAGTTGGACAGCATCCGCTTCCGCCTGCCACAGCCTGTTGGCTCCGATGATGTCGAGAGTGACCGTCTCGCCCAACGTGCGGCGCAGGAAATCAGAGAGCCCGTGGACAAGCTTGTTGATGTTGAGGGGCTTTGGATCGAGCGGCTGCTTTCGCGAAAACGCCAACAAATGTTTGGTGATTGTCGTCGCCCGTTCGGCGCCGCGCATGGCGTTGTTAATGACGCGCCGCAACCGTTCCGCCGGCGCCTCCGTCAATGAGTCCAGGTGACGTTGAGCAATATTGAGGTTTCCGACGATCACGGTCAGAAGATTGTTGAAGTCATGCGCCACTCCACCAGTGAGCTGACCGACGGCTTCCATCTTTTGCGATTGGGCGAATTGCTCGCGCGCCTGGACCAGCTCGCCGCGGGTGTCGCGAAGAGCTCTCTCGGTACGCCTGCGATGCGCTGCATCCGCCGACAAGACGAGACAGGGCGTTGCGATGCCGATCATGAACATGAGGATAAGAGTCGAGGTGCCCCCGTGCACGGCCAACGGACCGCGTCCGAAAATGGTTCCCCAGGCCGCAAAACCCAAAATAATGAGCGACGCAGTGGCAGTGTCACGAGGACCGCGGCGCAACGCCGCCCATATCAGCGGCAGCACGACAAAAACGGCCAACGGTGCCGTCGGCATATCTGCCGCCAATGGGCTGAAGGCGATCGCTCCGAGCGCGCCGGCCGTCACGAAGATCGCGGTCGATTCCAGAAGCGGGCGAAGATCGAATGATCGCGGGCGGTCCGTTGCCCACAGGACCAGGACCGGCGTGACCATAAGCAGGGCGGTCAAATCGGCCAGCCATCCTGGGAACCAGATAGCGGCAAGCTTTTCCCATTCGACCTCTTCGATGCGACCCGAGACTCCGAGATCAGGATCGAGGCTCGCTCCGACACTTGCGGTGATGGCTGCGGTAACTGCCGCGATCAATGCGAATTTAGCGATGCCGGTCGGCACCGCGAAGACATGACGGCCACCGGCCCACCAATTGACCAGGAAGCCGCCCACGAACGCTGCGAATGCATTGCCTGCCGCGGTCGCGGCGACGGTATAGGTCTGATCGGACGAAACTGCATGCGCAACATAGGCGGCCACAAAAATTGCCGGCACGACCCGGTATCCGCCCAAGAGGACGGCGGCCAGCGCAAATGCAGCTGGCGGCCAAATCGCAGCCGAGCCCGGGTAGACCGAGACAAGTTCCAGACCAAGTCGCACGAGAAGGAAATAGATCGTACCGACTGCCGAGAGCTGGATGACGTATTTCAGGGCACGAGCCAAGGCAGTCAATCCCGCGCTTTCCTCGGAGGGCCTGCGGTGGCGCTCGGTCAGCGTCGTGCGATCAAGGATAAGAGTATCAACCTAGGCAGAGCGGTCAATCAATTCAGCGCTGGATTGCACGACATCCACAATGGTCGCCGGTCATAAGGCCGCGACGGGAGGGCGCGTGGCGCGCGTCGTTTTGGTCCGGCCGAGTCGCGGGCGCACGCTTGGTTTAGCTGCGGACCGCGACCATCAACACGATCGCACCGATGGCCGGCAAAAGTTGCCGCACGAAGCTTGGCGTGTCGATCGTCATGGACGATTTCGGCAGCGGCTATTTGAGCCTGAACGATCTGTGGCGATCAAGACCATCGTGCCGCTCGACCGCTCGCTCAAAATGCAGGTGACCATGGAAGGCGCCGAGACTGACGGCCCGGCAAGCGTTATGCGCCGGAAGATCTGCTGCGCTGCGCAAGGCGGGCTGATCGCCCGAAACTTTCCCGGGCGGCGGCGCAGGCGCGACACCCTTCCACCGCACTTTCGCCCAGCGGCCGCGGAACCTTGGCGGCAGGGGCGGATTCGAGGGAGGGACTTCCGATGATCCGCGCGATATTGTCCTGCGCGTGCGTTGTTTCCATTGCCGTGTTGTCGAACGCTCCAGCCCGCGCCGACAAACCCATCAATCTCGAAGCGCGTTTCGCCCAGGCCGTGATGACCGGCGGACAGGCGCAGCGCAACTATCTACGCATCGGTCTCAATGGCTGCGAGCGCCAGCCGACCGAGCGCACGCCGGTGAACATCGCCTTCGTGATCGACCGCTCCGGCTCGATGCAGGGCAATCGGATCGTGCAGGCGCGCGAGGCGGCCGCCGCAGCGGTCCGCCGGCTCGACAAGAACGACATCGCTTCGGTCGTGATCTTCGACGACAAGATCGACATCCTGGTGCAGGCACAGAATGTCGACGACCATTCCGCCTTCATCGACCGCATCCGGCAGGTCAGCGCCCGCGGCTCGACCGCGATCCACGGCGGCGTCACCGAAGGCGCGCGACAGGTGCTGCAGAATCTCGACAAGCGCCGGCTCAACCGCGTCGTCCTGCTGTCGGACGGCCAGGCCAATGTCGGCCCGCGCCGGCCGGAGGAGTTCGCGAAGCTTGGCCGTGAGCTGCTGGCGCAGGGGATTTCCGTCAGCACCATCGGGCTGGGCACGCAGTACAACGAGGACCTCATGCTCCAGCTCGCGCGCGCGAGCGACGGCAACCACACTTTCGTGGGCGAAACGACCGACCTGATCCAGGTGTTCAACAAGGAGTTCGACGACGTATTGGCGTCGTGCGCGCAGACGGTCTCGATCGACGTCGAGCTCAAGCCCGGCGTGCGCGTCGTGCGCGCGCTCAGCCGCGACGGCAAGATCGAAGGTCAGACCGCGCAGTTCCAGCTCAACCAGGTCTATGCGGCCACCGAGCACTATGTGCTGATGGAGGTCGAAGTCGACCAGAGCGCGGCCGGCGGCGACGCGGGGCGCGATGTGGACCTTGGTCGCGTGCGCGTGACCTACACGGCGCCGCAGGACGGCTCGCTCCAGACGGTCGAGACCCCCGTCCGTGCGCGCTTCAGCGAATCCACCGTTGAAGTCGCGGCGGGCCGCGACAACACAGTGCTCGAAGCGGTTGTCGAGCAGAGCGTGCGGGCGCGGACCGCGGCGGCGGTCGAGCTGCGCGATCAGGGCCGGCACGGCGAAGCCCAGGCGCTGTTCTCACAGAACGTCCAGGAGATCGACGCCCAGGCCGCGCATTCGCCGCTCTCAGACCGCCTGCAATACCTCAAGCGGCAATATGACGGCCTCGCGGCCACGCCGCCGACGGTGTCCCGCGGCGTGCTGGGCGACCAGCGCAAATTCCTGCGGCAGATGGACTTCGAACCCGGCGGCGCCGGGCGCACGGTACTGAACGACAGAGTCACGACGCACCGCCGCTGGATCGGATAAACCAGCGGCGGCCGTTGTGCGGGCTATGAACCGGCCCGGAACGACTTCGACCAATAATCGACGACCTGACCGACCAACGCCGGCGGCAGCGGCACATAGCCGAGCGTTGCCGCATCGCGGCTTCCCTTCTCCAGCGCCCACCGGAAGAACGTGAGCGCCGAACGCGAGCGCCGCGGCGAGCTCGGCTGCTTGTGCATCAGCACGAAGACCGTCGCCGTGATCGGGTACGCCTCGTCGCCGGGCGCGTTGGTCAGCATAAGATTGAAGTCGCTGGTCTTGCTCCACTCGGCGCTGGCGGCGGCCGCCTGGAAGGTCTTGCCGTCCGGCGTCACGAATTGCCCGGCCCGGTTCCGGATCAGCGCGGTGCTGAGCTTGAGCTGGGTCGCCTGCGCATACTCGACGTAGCCGATCGAGTTCTTGGTGGCGCGCACGGCCTTCGCGACGCCTTCGTTGCCCTTCGCGCCGGTGCCCAATCGCCACGGCAGCAAGGTTTTTACACCCATGGCGTTCTGCCATTCCGAGCTCGTCTGGGCGAGGAAGTGCGCGAGATTGTAGGTCGTGCCGGAACCGTCGGAGCGATAGACAATTGCGATCGGCGCGTCCGGCAGCTTCAGAGTCGGGTTAATCGCCTTGATTGTGGGATGCGACCATTCGCAAATCTTTCCCAGAAAGATCTCGGCGAGAACCTCGCCAGTGAGCCTGATCTCGTTCGACCCGACGCCATCGACGTTGATGACCACCACCACACCGCCGATCACAACCGGAAACTGCCCTAGCCCGAGCTTGGTCAGTTCGTCAGACGGCAACGGCACATCGGACGCCCCGAAGTCGACCGCCCGATCGCGAACTCGCAGCGTGCCCGCAAGCGAGCCGACCGGTTCGTAGTCGAGCGGTGGGCCAACCTGCGGATCGTCGAGCCCGGAATTGAAGAACGGGAAGTCGCCGCCCAGGGCGAGCCAGCGCTGATAGCTGTGCGCCCATCTCGAAATGACAGGATAGGCAAAGGTCGAGCCCGCCCCGCGCACGGCGTCAGTACCGCCAAGGAGTTCCTGAGCTCTTAGCGGTGCCAGTGAAGTAGCAGCGAGAACGGCGGTCAAGATGAAGGCGGCGAAACGTTTCACGGTTGTCTCTCCATGCGGTCCGCTAACCAAGGCAGGCAGCGAGCAACGGCGGCGAAGGGTTGACTCGCCGCCGTTGCCGTTGGTCACGCCGGCACCGGTTGTACGCCACCGAGCGGACGATCTTTCGTCTGCTCTACGCGCTGCGCGATCTCACGCGGCACCGAGTTCCGCTCATCAAGGATCCGATGCACCAAATAGAACGACCGTTCCGCGCTCCCCAGCAACGTAAGGATCGCTCCGCGTTCCGCCCATGGGAGCTCCGCACCGAGCCGCAGGCATCGTTCACGCAGGCCGTGGATCGTACCATCGAGCTTTTCGATATCCGGCGCAGGCCCGAACTTGCCGTGCTCATCCGGCACGATGGCGCGCATGGCCTGGGCGGCCAGATCGACGGTTTCATTGACCAGCGGCTTCGCGACCTCGGAGAAAGGCTGGCGCTCAACGCGGCGTGCGATCTGGTAGAGCGTTTCACCGAGGCTCGCAGTCCAATCCTCCTCTTCGATCATGCTTGCCAGCAAATCTGCCTGTGCGTGAGGCATGTCTGCCTTGAACATGCCCGCGGTGTAGCCGCGGATCTCCCGGCTTAGCACGTCAAGGGCGGCATAGTGCTCCACCGAATCGTCGGGCGCATCTTCCACGCCCCGCGCGATCGCCAGCATCTTGCCGGCGCCTTCGAGGTAGCGATCCGTCTCGCGCTGAACCAGCGGGACACCGGTCGCCATTTCGCCCCTCTTCCGGACGTCGAGGTAGCGCGGCTGCGAATAGTCCTCGACATCGTCGGTCGCGTTTGCGCCGATGCGTGACAGCACCCGATCGAACACGCCGATGAACGGAAACATCAGCGCAGTGTTGAAGATGTTGAAGAAGGTCGAATAGAGGCCCACCGCGACCGGCACGAGCGGGAATGTTTCCTTCCCGTCGACGACCACCGCCACGCCAGGATCGCCGCCGAACCAGCCCATGGCCCAGGTCAATACCTGCATCGACAGGAAGAAGAATGGCAGCATCACGCCAACGCCGATGATGTTGAACGTGATGTGCGCGTAGGCGGCGCGCTTGGCATTCTTCGACAGGTTCAGTGACGCCATCCACGACGTGATGGTCGTGCCGAGATCCGCGCCGAGCGAGAACGCGACCGCCGTCTGCCAATCCAGGACGCCGGCGGCACCGAGCCCCATCACGATTCCGATCGTTGCCGACGATGAATGGATCATCGCGGTGATCCCGGCCGCGATCAGGACGCAGTAGATAAGATTGATGTAGTTGTCGGCCTTGAGCGTAGAAATGACCGACATGACCTCAGGCATGTTGCGCAGCGGGCGCAGGCCACCGGTCATGAGATTGAGGCCGTAGAAAATCAGCGAAAAGCCCATGCAGGCCAGCGCGATATTCCGGACCTTGTTGTCCTTGGCAAACACATAAACCAGCGCGAACACGCCGGCGAGGATCAGCCCCAACGGTCCAAGCGGCAGGGCGATCAGTCCGTTGCCGAGCGTCGTGCCGATATTGGCACCCATGATGACGCTGATCGCGGGACGCAATCCCATCACGCCGGCGTTGACCAGGCCGACCACCATGACCGTCATGGCCGTGCTGGATTGAATAATGCCGGTGATGAAGGTGCCGGCGAACAGGCCCGTGATCGGCGTTCCGGCTACCTTTGCCAGGAATGAACGCATCTTGTTGACGGCAAGCGCTTGGATGCCGTTTGACATGAATTCGAGGCCGAGCATGAAGATGCCCAAGCCTCCAATCACCGGCACGAGAACGTCTTTGAATAAATCTGCCTGCATCGCCAGCCCCTGTTTGGGTCGATGCGGAAGGCAGTCTCATCCGCACGGATGCGGACACGCGGCAATGCCGCCGGCGACACTCGTCACCGTGCTGTCATGCCTGGACCCGTGCCGGCGTCGCTCCAAGCGATGCCGGAGAAACGTCCAGGCCACGCAACGACCTGTCGGTTTGAAGAACCCCGTAGTGCTTGGCGATCTAATCCGGCCTATGTGACAGGGATAAGAATGGTTTGTGACAAACCTTATCCTGTGCAAACGCCGCCGTAGATCTACATCACCGGCGAATGACCACCGTCGACATTGATGGCGGTGCCGGTGATGTAGGACGCGGCATCGGAGGCCAGGAAGCAGGCGAGATTTGCGAACTCCTCGGCCTTGCCGATACGGCGCAGCGGGATGTCCTTGGTGCGCCGGTCCACATAGTCCTGCAGCGCGACCCCCTCTTTGGCCGCGCGCTGGACGTGCTGGTCGGATTCGATGAAGCCGACCAGCATCGCGTTCACCAGGATGCCGTGCGGCGCGCCTTCGTGCGAGAGCACCTTGGTCAGCGCGGCGCCGGCCGCGCGCGAGATCGTGGTGGGCGCCGAGCCCGCCCGCGGCGCCTTTGAACCGATATTGAGCACGTTGATGACGCGGCCCCATTTGCGTTGCTTCATGCCGGGCCACGCAATCCGCGTCAGCCGGATGGCGGCGAACACTTTCTGATCCAGGTCCTCGCGCCAGACCTCATCGGTGATGTCCTCGAACTTGGCGTTGCGCGAGGTGCCGGCATTGTTGACAACGATGTCGACCTTGCCGAACGCTTGCGTGGCCTCGTCGTAGATCCGCTTGATGTCCGCGGGCACGGCGACGTCGCCGGTGACGCCGATGACCTTGCCCTTCGCGACCGCCTGCACATCCTTCACCGCCTTGTCGAGCGCCTCGCGCCCGCGCGCCGCGATAGCGACGTCGGCGCCGGATTGCGCAAACCGCATCGCGATGGCGTAGCCGAGGCCCTTGCTGCCCCCCGTAACGATGGCGGCACGGCCGGAAAGGGAAATGTCCATTGATGTCATCCTTGGGAGTTTCTGTGAGCGATAGCCATGCCGCCTGATGATCGGGGCGTCAATCTACACTACTATGCCTCCGAATCCTCGCCACGGGGGGCGCCGATGGAATTTGCCGCACTGTTCCTGGCCGCAACGATCGTGCTGCTGGCCGCCTGGCTCGGGACACGAACGCTGGCGCTCGTGCTGTTCGGAGCAACGTTCATCGCCTGCGTCGCGACCTATCTGCATCACGCCACCGACGTGCTCAAGCTCTCCTTCTGAGGCATGCATGACGCGGTCGTTCGCAATCGCGCTTAACGCGCTCGGGCTCTACGCCATTGCGGCGGTGCTCGCGGCCGCCTTCGTCGCGCAGCTTATGTTGCATGAGCTCCCCTGCCCGCTGTGCCTGCTTCAGCGCATCCAGTTTGCGATGCTGGCGATCGGTCCTGTTCTCAACATCCGCCACGGACCGCGGCCGAGCCACTATGCAGTGTCGCTGTTCGCAGCGATCGCCGGAGCGGCTTTTGCGACGCGCCAAGTCCTGCTGCATATCATGCCTGGCGATCCCGGTTACGGCTCGGCGCTGTTGGGCTTTCATTACTATACGTGGGCCCTGATCGGCTTTTGCGTCGCGATCGTCCTCATCGCGGCAGTGCTCCTGTTCGACAGCCAGTTCAAGCGTGACGACAGGACACGGCCGCCGAAAGCCGGCGCGTTTGCGCAAGCAGCAATTTGGCTGGTGATCGCCCTGACCGCAGCGAATGTCATGTCGACGCTTATCGAGTGCGGGTTTGGTGCGTGCCCGGACAACCCGGTCGAATACGAGCTGCTCAAACGCCGCCTGTGACGTCGCACCGGCCACCATCACTAAGCACGAACGGCGTCCTTATAGAGCTCCGGTTTGAACCCGACCACGAGCCGGTCGCGACCAAGATCGAGCACCGGCCGCTTGATCATCGATGGCTGCGCGAGCATCAGCGCGACCGCTTTCTTGGCGTCGTTCACCTGCTTGTCCTTGTCGGGCAGCTTGCGGAACGTCGTCCCGGCGCGATTGAGCAGGACCTCCCAGCCGACCTTCTTCTCCCAACGCTCCAGCCGCTCGCGCTCGATGCCGGCGGTCTTGTAGTCGTGGAAGTCGTACGCCACGCCCTGCTTGTCGAGCCAGGCGCGCGCCTTCTTCATGGTGTCGCAGTTCTTGATACCGTAGATGGTGATGGGCATGTCATGTCCTCGGAGGTTTTCCGCACGCAGTCTCAGGCCGCCGGCGCCATCCGGCCGCCCGTGAGCGCGTCATCGATCGTCGCGACCACCACCCGGTTACGCCCCTGGCGCTTGGCGGCATAGACCGCCATGTCGGCCCTGCGCATGAGCGTGTCGAGGTCGTAGCCGAACGCCTCCGTCGATGCGATCCCAAGGCTTACCGTGGCCTTCACCGGGGTGCCGGCCACATCGACCGTGCACATCTCGAACTGGTGGCGGATGCGTTCCGCCACGATATGCGCCTGATCCGTGCGCGTATGCGGCAGCAGGCAGCAGAACTCCTCACCGCCGATGCGGAACAAGAAGTCCGTCGGGCGGATATTGGCGTGCACGACCGTAACGAACGTCATCAGCACGTCGTCGCCGCCGGAATGCCCGAACCGATCGTTGAGCGATTTGAAATGGTCGAGGTCGAGAAACAGGAGGCAGAGCGGCGCGCCCTCGTGTTGATGGCGCTGCGCCAACCGGCCGCCGCGCGCCATGAACGCACGCCGGTTGAGCGCGCCGGTCAGCGGATCGGTCTGCGCCTTCAGGCGCTGTTCGAGCTCGAGACGCTCCTTGGACATCGCGACGATCAGCACGGTCAGCATGAGCGCGTGAAAGAACACGATCAGGTTGAACGCCACCATCCACCCCGGCTCGAGCGGCAACGCACCAAACGGGAACGGCAGTAGATTGACCAGGGCGACCCGGCTGGCGAAGAACAGCGCCAGGGTCGAGAACAGGACGATCACCGGCCAGCGCGACTGCAACGGCTCATACCGCCCGCGCCAGAACTCGACCGCGCTCATCGCCATCAGCGGCGCGAGCAAGAGCGACGACAACACGACGCGATAGGCGTCATTGCCGACGAAACCCGGCACAAGACAGGCCGCCAGCCAGATGCCCGGCGCCAGCAGCAGCGGCAGCCAGAGCGGCGGGCGCTTGTCGAAGGCGCGCGCGCCCTGCCAGCAGCAGCCGAACGCCGCAATCAGGACCGCAACGCCCACACCGACGGCGAAAAAATCGCCGCCGAAGCCGCGCAACAGAAAAAGCCCTGCGGCCAGGCTGCCCAACAGGAACGTCGCGCTCCACCATGCAAACCAGACGGCGCCTCGTCTGTCGTTGAGCCAGAAGATGAAAAACAAGACGCCGAGCATTGCCTTGATGAAGAGACCAAAAAGCATAATGGTGAAGGCGTCGATATTCATTGGTATCTCGTCAATTCGGCGCTGCCCGGCGCCTCATTCCCATTCGATGGTGCCCGGCGGCTTGCTGGTCACGTCGTACACCACGCGGTTCACGCCTTTCACTTCGTTGACGATGCGGGTCGCGACGTGGCCGATGAAGGCCATGTCGAAGGGATAGAAGTCGGCGGTCATGCCGTCGGTCGAAGTCACCGCACGCAGCCCCAGCACAAAGTCGTAGGTGCGGAAATCGCCCATCACGCCGACCGTGCGCACCGGCAGCAGCACCGCGAACGCCTGCCAGATGTCGTCGTAGAGTCCGGCGCGGCGGATCTCCTCGATGTAGATGTCGTCGGCAAGCCGGAGGATGTCGAGCTTCTCGCGCGTGATCTCGCCCGGGCAGCGGATCGCGAGACCCGGCCCGGGGAACGGATGACGCCCGACGAACGCCTCGGGCAAGCCAAGCTCGCGGCCGAGCGCGCGCACCTCGTCCTTGAACAGCTCGCGCAAGGGCTCGACCAGCTTCATATTCATGCGCTCGGGCAGCCCGCCGACATTGTGGTGCGACTTGATGGTCACCGACGGCCCGCCGGTGAACGACACGCTTTCGATCACGTCCGGGTAGAGCGTGCCCTGCGCAAGAAATTCTGCGCCGCCGACCTTCTTCGCTTCCGCCTCGAACACGTCGATGAAGAGCTTGCCGATCGTCTTGCGCTTCTGCTCCGGATCGGTGACGCCCGTGAGCGCACCGAGGAACAGCTCTTCCGCCTCAACATGCACGAGCGGGATGTTGTAGCTGTCGCGGAACAGCGTCACGACCTTTTCCGCCTCGCCGAGCCGCAGCAGGCCGTGGTCGACGAACACGCAGGTCAGTTGTTCGCCGATCGCCTCGTGGATCAGCACCGCCGCGACCGCCGAGTCGACACCGCCCGACAGGCCGCAGATCACCCTGCCCTTGCCGACCTGCTTGCGGATCTTCTCGATCGACTCGTCGCGAAAAGCGCGCATGGTCCAATCGCCGCGGCACCCGACGATCTTGCGGACGAAATTGCGCAGCAGTGCCGCACCGTGCGGCGTATGCACGACCTCGAGATGGAATTGCGCGGCGTAGAAATTGCGCGCCTCGTCGGCGATGACCGCAATCGGGGCGTTCGCAGACGTCGCCACGGCACGGAAACCCGGCGGCAGCCTGGTCACCCGGTCGCCATGACTCATCCAGACCGGATACTTTTCGCCCTTCTTCCAGACGCTGTCGAAAAGTTTCGAGTCCTCGGTGACCTCGACTTCGGCGCGGCCGAACTCACGGTGATGGCCGCCCTCGACCTTGCCGCCGAGCTGCTGCGCCATCGCCTGCTCGCCGTAGCAGATGCCGAGCACCGGGACGCCGGCCTCGAAGATCTCCTTCGGGGCAAGCGGCGCTTCCTTGTCCAGCACCGACGCCGGGCCGCCCGACAGGATCACGCCCCGGGGCTTCATCGCGGCGAAGGCGGCGGCTGCGTTCTGGAACGGCACGATCTCGGAATAGACCCCCTCCTCGCGCACACGGCGCGCGATGAGCTGAGTCACCTGGGAACCGAAATCGACGATGAGAATCTTGTCGTGGGACGTCTCGGACATTCGCCTGCCGCTCAAGCCCGGCGGACCGTGGCGGCGGAATCGCCGCCAAGGCTTTACGGGGACGTTATGTGACGGCCGGACCGCCCCCGGTCAAGCCTTCGGCACCGTAGAACTACCGAAGACCGGCGACGCGCCGCAATGAGATGATCCCGTTTTTCCGCTGTTATTATGGCCTTGGGATTCAAAAGCGGCCTTGGGTCCGCGGCCGCAATGCACAGATTTTGCGTGCGCGCCGCCGGCGTCCGGCACGCCTCCCCGCCTGCGGTTCCGCCCATCCACCTCGTTCTGTGTTGGCCGTTACCCATCATTAACATTGCGACGCCGTGGCGACGGTCCGTAACCCGAAATTAGGCGTGGCGGGGCGAGGCTTCAGTCCATCGACAATGTCCTATTCAATCAATCATCACGAACGAGGCCAGGGCGGCGACATGGGGCGCGAGGACACGGGGCGCGAGGACACGGGGCGTGAGGACACGGGGCGTGAAGAAATGGGGCGTGAGGATATGGGGCTTGGGCCGGATCATCGCTTTCCTCATCGCGGCGCGGTCGAGGCGCGGCGCGCGGCGTTCTTCCGGGAAACCGCGACCGAGCGACTTCAGCGCTGGATCCTCGGCACCGCCTGGGCGCTGAAACCCGGTCGCATCACGGGGCTTCCCGCGCTCGGACGCATGTGGCTTGCCGAGCTGGGCCAGCCGGCGCGTAAGCTGCCAAATCCCGACGACGCGCTGTGCAATCCTCCCGGCCTGTGCGGCTTCGTGCATGACCTCTCGGTCGCGACATTGGTCGAGGCGCATCGCCGCGGCATCTTCACCTTCGCGCATTTCGGCCCGCTCAAGTGGATGGCGCCGCCCGAACGCTGCGTGCTCCGCTTCACCGATTTCCACATGTCGAAGCGGCTGCGCAGCCCGGCTTCGCCAGAACCGTTTCCACGTCACCTTCGATCGCGACTTCGAGTCGGTGATCAAGGCCTGCGCCGGCCGCCGCGACGGCAAGTGGCACCTGACCTGGATCACGCCGCAGATCATGCGCGCCTATTGCGACCTGCACGACGCCGGCTATGCGCATTCGTTCGAGGTCTGGAACAGCGACGGTGGGCTCGTCGGCGGGGGCTACGGCGTCGCGGTCGGCGGCGCGTTCACGATCGAGTCGCAGTTCACGCGCGAGTCGCACACCTCCAAGATCGGCTTTGCAATGCTCAACTGGCACCTCGCGCAATGGGGATTCCTGCTCAACGACAACAAGGGACCGACGAAGAACACCCTTGAGATGGGCTTTGAGGTGGTGCCGCGCGCCGACTATCAGGCGCGCCTCGCCGAGGCGATGCGGCTGCCGGACCGGCGCGGCAAATGGGAAGTCGAAACCGATCTCGCGACCGTGGCGCAGTGGCAGCCCTCGTCCGGCGAACCTCGCCAGGAGCCGGAGCCAGGATTGCAGCCCGCGCTCCGCCAGCCGGCGCGGGCCGGCGTCTGGTTGGCGCCGGTGGTCGGCGCGATCGGCGGCGAGCGGCTGGCGCTGGCGGAAGCCGTCTGCGCGATGCTCTAAGGGGCGCACGACCGTCAATCACGTTCAGGACTTGCGCAGCACGGACACGAAAAATCCGTCCGTGTCGGTCCGCCGCGGAGTCATCAAGAGTCCCTCCTCCATCGCCAGCACCGCGCGGCGGAACAGGAACCCGCGCTCGCCGAGCGCAGCCGTCGTCTCGGAGACCGGCATTGCCGAAAATGCCGGATGCCGCGCGAGGAACGCGCGCACCTGATCGCCGTTCTCCGCAGCGAGCACCGAACAGGTCACGTAGACGATGCGGCCGCCGGGCTTCACCAGCACCGCCGCACGGTCGAGCAATCCGGCCTGGTCCTTCGCCCGCTGTTCGAGCGCGCCGGGGCGGACGCGCCACTTGGCGTCGGGATTGCGCCGCCAGGAGCCCGTGCCGGTGCAAGGCGCATCGATCAGCACCAGATCGGCGTGGCCGGCGAGATCGGCAAGCACGTCGCTCGCGCCCCGCGGCGTGCGGACCTGCACATTGCGCACATCGGCGCGTTCGAGCCGGGCGTGAATCGGCGCGAGGCGCCGCTTGTCATCGTCGGTGGCGTAGAGCTGGCCCTTGTTGTCCATCGCCGCGGCGAGCGCCAGCGTCTTGCCGCCGGCGCCGGCGCAGAGATCGATCACCTGCTGGCCGGGCCTGGCGTCGGCCAACAGCGCGGCAAGCTGCGAGCCTTCGTCCTGGATTTCGATCAGGCCCTTGATGAAGGCCGGCTCGGCATGCACCGCAGGGCTGCGGGCATCGGCGGCGAGCACGATGCGCAGGCCGTGCGGTGACCAGCGCGCCGGTGCGGGCGAAAGGTCGGCGAGCGCCTCGATCGCTTCCTCGCGCGTCGCCTTGAGTGTGTTGACGCGAAGGTCGAGCGGCGCACGCGATGCCAGCGCCGCGGCCTCCTCGGCGCGTTCGTCGCCGAAGGTTTGCGCAAATTGCGGGTCGAGCCATTCCGGATAGTCGCCGGCGACCCAGGGCGGCGCGCCGTCGAGGCTGGCGGCGTCGAGGCGCGCCCGTTCGGCATCGCTGAGCGGCGGCGGCGCAAAACGGCCGCCATCGGCAAGCCGCGCGATCGCGGCAACATCGAGCTTGCGCTCAAGCAGCAGCATCCCGATGAGGACCGCGCGCGGCGTGGCCTCGCCCATGACGAATGCCGCCGATGCCTTGCGGCGCAACCCATCGTAGAGCAGCCCGGCGATGGCGGCGCGGTCGCCGGAGCCGGCAAAGCGATGTGCCAGCCCCCAATCCTTCAGCGCATCCACCGCCGGCCGCCGACGCGCCTCGACGTCGGCCAGCACCTCGATGGCGGCGGAAAGCCGGGCGGCAGGCGTCATCGTCGTCCCTCTTGCGAAACCGCCGGCGCGAAGCGAGTATTCATCAGCAATATGGACGCATTCATATGACGATCTCGCAGTCCGATCTGCCCCCTGACTGGGAAGCGCTCCCCGAAGGCGGATTCGAGCGTGAGCTCAAGCTCGAGCTCGGGCCCGTTCATCGCTTGTACGGCGTTCCGGTGCAAGGCGCCGCCCGCAGAAGCTCGAACGACGACGTGCTGTTTCGCCATACCGGCGAAGCGGACCTGTATTCGGTGGTTCACCTGACCTGGACCAGCAAGGAGGAGATGCCCGGCTGGCCGGCGGTCGAGTTCACCGGCACGTTCGCACAATTCCGCGAAGCCTATACGTCGCCGCTGGACGACGACTGCTAGGCACGCTTCATCCATCTGCGACATCGCGGGCGCTGCTATATTGCATGCAAACGCCCGCCGACACGACCGAAAGCAATATACGAACGTTTACGGCGCTAACCGCTGTTGATCTTGCCCGAGCATCCGTCGGCGCATATTCCTTGTTCACAACAATTGATGACCTTGAGCTTTTACTTTGATGAATGCGAAGGCAGTCGAGCATCGTAAGATCCAACGCATGGTGTAGCCCATGAACCTGCATTCCTGGATGGGTGTGAGAGCGGCACAAAAAGCCGCCGGTAGAGAGCCGAAGCCTTCCGGCCGCCAGCATCAGATCGTTTCAGCGGTAGTCGGTATTCTGCTTGCGGTGTTGGTAGTCGCCGGATTGTTAGCTTTGTTGGCCACTCAACACTAAGCGTCTTCAGCGAAAACGGACTGATGTGGTCATCGCTCAAGCGGTCCACGATCATCCAGCGGATCGAAGCGAGCCATTCCTTCTCGTCTTATGTCAGCTAACCGTTTGCAACGGTGCGGCGCGCGATAACTCCGAACGCTGGCTCAACGCGCTACGATGCAATTGCGCAATGCGAGCGGTGCCGCAATTTTGTGAAGGTGCTCCATTCCCTCTCCCGTACCCAAGACGTGAATCGATCCGTAATCAAGAACGCGTCCCGCTATCGATTGGGTCACGATGACCAACTCGACCTTGTCCATATTCATTTCTGAGATGATCCTCCGGATGAATCCATGCTTGTAAATGACTCGCTTGGTGG
Organism: uncultured Alphaproteobacteria bacterium; assembly: GCA_963785745.1. GTDB lineage: Bacteria > Pseudomonadota > Alphaproteobacteria > Rhizobiales > Xanthobacteraceae > VAZQ01. Next base: position 500,707 of record CAWAWR010000016.1, on the reverse strand, counting down.
TTACTGCGATTTCAGTAATCCACTGATTGAACGCGGCGAATATTCCCAAACCCACAGATGCCAACAAAAGACCCCATCCAATCACATTCAGCAGAAAGGACTTGCCACTAAACCAGAACACCAAAAGTGCAAGAACGAGGGCGATTGCCGCTTCTCTGTAAGTGACCCAATGGAGCTTGCCCGTCATTAGCACGCGTTCTTCCGGCTGAAGGACCTTGGACACGTAGCTCATCTCCAAACTCCCTGGTTGGGAGCTGCGACATCATTTCGGAATCGAACCATGGTCAGCGCTCCGCTTTGGAACGGTGAGCTGGAGAGTGAGTTGCTTCAGGTCCCAATGCCATTGAGCTTAGGTTTAAAACATTGTCCTAAGGTGTATTGGCATGCACGCTATCCGCCAGGTTGGCCAGCCGGCCGCCATCCGAACTCGCCGTTATGCGATCGGAAGCGAATTCTAGCATCCACACGCCCACAGCGGACGGCTGCCGGGTCTTCCGGCTCTGCTGTTCCAACCACGCTCGCGTTCCCGTGAGTGCCAAGATGAATTCCACGAGGAACGCCAGGGAGCGGCAACGGTGGCCCGATTGGCAACACGCTTCGGTTTCGGATTCGCCGGCTTTGCATGAGAGGCAGTCGCGTCGTTGGCCTGGGACCCTCTGGGATTTTCGACCGAAGACTCTACCGAAGCAAAGGCGAGCAGCGGCTCGATACCTTGATCCCTGTTTTCAATTTCGGCGGCATCAACGGCCGCGCGCTCCATGTCTTCAGCGGTCAAGTCCGGCTTGTACAAGAACAGGTTTGTTAGTCCCGGCGCTTTGTAACCAGCCAAGCCGGCGTTCGGAATGACGGTGGGCTGCATCAATCCATAGATGATTGAAGCGAAAAGTCCCAGCAGGGCCGTGACGCAAGCGAGGTACAACAATAACGGAAGCTCTGCAGCGAACGCGCGGCGAACGTTCGCCGCGCGTGCCTGGGCTGCGTGGACAATTACTGGCACAGCCGGTCGGTCCATGGGTTACAGACAGGTCCATAATACAAGCCGTAGCGGTAACTGCGGTTGTACTCGGCACGAGTGGGGTAAGAGCGGCTATCGTAGCTGCCGTAGCCGTAGGCCGCCGACGCCGCAGTTGCGCCGACTGCCAAGCCCGCGGCAGCCATGCCCCATCCGCGACCGTTCCAGTTATTCCAATTGTCGTTCCAGCCGACGCGATTGCCGCCGACCAATCCCGGACGATAGCCAATGCCGGCTCGATTCACACCGACACGATCGATACCAACACGATCAATACCGACACGATTCACACCGACACGATCGATGCCAACACGATTCACGCCGGCACGATTCACGGCGCCACGATTGATGCCGCCAGCGTTGACGCCGGCGCGATTGACTCCGCCGCGGCGCGCCGCCGCCGATGCATCGTCCATGGCCAAAGCCATGGCCGCTGTCACGGTCGCGGCCGATAGTGCAACAAGCAATAGGCTTTTCATGCGTACCTCCCTGTTCATCCTGACCGACACTCGCTCACAACGGTCAGTCAGCCGGCCCATTTGAGGCGATCGGGCTCGGTCGCTCCATTGTGCATAGGTAAGATACTGGTGTCGGTAATGGTGAGTGGCTTATACGTTGGTGCTGCTAAGGGCCGGCCTGAATTCTTGCGACGAGGGCAGTTGATTACCGCTCGTTGACGCTCGTCATCGAAAGAAAATTCAGAGGCCGTTGGCCAAACCTGAATTCAGCAATCGAAAATTGCTTCAATCCCGGCGGGTCGGCGGACCGGCAAACTGTGTTCACAAAAATATTGAATGTGTGGATGGCGGAAGCCCAGGACGTGACGAAGGTCCGCTGTGGACCGAATACAAACTCAGCGGGGTCGTTCACCGAGAGGCCGACTTGGATTCGCTTGCTAGACACCGGGCATCGTTTGGCGCCACGGCGGATACCGAATGAACAGGTACGCCAGGTACAACGCGACGAGGACTATCAGGCCGCAAATCGCCACCACTGCCGTCAGGCTCCAGATCGACAAGTAGGCGACCAAATTGTTTTGTTCAACCGCCACGCCCGCGAGAGCCATCTTCGCCACCGTACCCGTCAAGTCGTTCTTGAAGCGATAAACTGGCTGCCTCGCTAGATATAGCTTGATAGCGATTTCGACGAGCCGCTGCACGGCGGGCGATGCTATCTCCGAGCCTGCGGCTGCCCCTGTTTCACCGACGACGGTCTTGTCCCCAACAGCAAGTCGAACAAAATCCACATCGTCAGCATCGAAGAATAGCTCACCAGTTCGAGCATCGTAGCGCGGCGACCCGCGGACCGACACTGATGAGGAAATCTGTTGGTTCAGCACGGTACCTTGTAGATCGATCCGCAACCCGAGTCGGTCGTCCGCAAGCCGAACCTCGACCCGCTCAATCGTCAGCCTCTCGACCGTCTTCGGGAGCTGCTGATTCAAAGGCGTCTGGATATCAAATTCAGCTGAGGCTGATCCGGTTGATGCCGAACAGCGCACAGAGCACGCCGGCGGCAGCGACGAGCGTCACAAATGCAAAAACCGGCGTATACAAACGCGCGCTTCGACATACCCCGACACCTCGGTCACGAAACCGCCCGCCAAAGTCTCTCTTCCGCGCAAAAAGAATTTCGCCGCATCCTCGCGGCGCCGACGATCGCGGCCGGAACCACAGCGCGGCGAACACGATCAGCGATCCGCTGACCGCGATCATAGCGCGCCGCGCCGAATGCGTCCAATCCAGCGAGGATTGTGCCGCGAAGCGACCGGGCAGAACATGGATGTCCGCTACGTGCAGCGGAGACTAGTTGTTGCCCTGCCCAGCACCGCCCTGCCCAACGGTGCCGCGGCGATCGTCACGTCGATCTTGGCGATTGGTACGCCGGTCTTCACGTCGATCTTGGCGACCGGTACGCCGGTCGTCACGTCGATCCCTGCGATTGGCGCGCCGGTCCTGGCGGCGATCCATCCCGTAGGTCTGGGCCTCGGCATCCGATGCCGTTAGCACCGCGGCTGGCATTGTCATACCAAACACCGCTCCCAGTCCGAGAATCCCAAAGGCTCTTCGACGCGAGATCGTGGCTGCTTCAATCTTTTCACGCATGGCCAACCTCACTTGGGTTTTTTCAATGGTGGCGAGCGGTCAAGTCGAGAGCCGCGCCGGGGCTGATAGAGAAGTCAGCGCACCTCGGCCGAACCACCAGCATGAATAAGGCCCGGGCTACGAAGAATGCATTACCAACCAATCGCGCATTTCACTTAACTTCGAACATGACCGGCAGTGAAAATCAGGACAGTGCAGCACTTCGCATGGGTCGTATCAGGCCCCAACAAGCGCCAACGGCATGCGAGCGCGGCGTAGCCAGGTTTTCGAGCTACGGCAAGGTGAACGTCATGAGTTCGGCGCCGACGCCTGCGCCACCGCGGGTGCTGGAGCCGCCAGGGATATAGACCGACGCGCCAAAGACGACGCCGCCGATCCCGTGTTTGCCCAGCGGCATCGGCGTCAACGTGACCCATCGGCCGGTCTTGAGGTCGTAACCTTCATTTGCGCGGATTGCGCTGCCGGGGCCGGTCTGTTCGCCTTCACCGCCGACCACCACGATCATGCCGCGGTATTCCACCGCGGCCACGCTGGAACGCGCCGTCGGCATGGGCGCTGCCGCGGTCCACGTATTCGTCGCCGGGTCGTAGATTTCATGCAGCGTCTCGTTGCTCGCGAAGCTTACCGGGCGGCCCCCGATCACATGGATCTTTCCGTTGATCACGACGGTCCCGAGGTGGTCGCGCGGCTTTGCCAGCGGCGCAAGCATGCTCCATTGCCCGGTCGCGGGATCGAAGACGTCATGGGTTCCGATGGTCTTGTTGTCCGTCCCGCGGCCTCCGATGACGTGGATCTTTCCATGGAGCACGACCGCCGACGGCGAGCCGCGCGGACTTGTCAGTTTCGGGAGGGCCCGCCATCGATCGGTCGCCGGATCGTATTCGAACGCGTTGTCCACCGGGGCGGCGTGCGCTTGCCCGATAAAGCCCCCGAACGTGTAGATCTTGCCGCTGAGCACCGCGGCCGCGATGTGATGACTGCCGCTTGGCATCGGAGCCCGCGCACTCCAGGTATCGGTCGCCGGATCGTAGACCTCCGTGCGGGTGATCTGCGTGTCAGAATGGGCGTTGCCGCCGACGACGTACATTTTGCCGTCGAGCGCGATAACCCCGGTATTCTCACGTGGACCGCCCGGCATGGGTGCCTTGCTCGCCCAGACACCTTGCGCCGCAGCGGGCGGCGGCATTGCCGCGGCAACCGACAGCAGAACGGCGATGGCGACCGTGTTGGCGGACAGCGCGCGGGCTAAGGAGAACCTTCCGGCCCGAAAACCGCAATGCGGTCGCTGCACACGTCTCGCCTTGCCGTGGCCGTCATATGCACCGATCGTCCGCATCCTCACCGTTTCCCTGCATTCATTGACGTTTGTTTCGCCATTCTGTTAGCATAGGCCGCGCGACCCGTCAGTTCCCGGCAGTATTAGTCGGCAACGCCATTCTGGTCCTGAATGCTGTTGTGGCAGGGGGCCGGAAAGGTGCAAAAAGCAGGGCGAGCTTCTCACACAAGGGAGCGCTGCGATGTCGATGTCAGCTTTCGCGAGTTGTTGGCTTGCTGCCGCGGTGGTCGTTGGGACGGCGATGCCCGGAGGCATGGCCCAGACGCAGGACGTTTCGCCGGTCAACAGTGGCGCCAATCCTTACCGCGTCATCCGCGATTGGGCTCAGCTCTCGCTGGAGGGAAGGCCGTGGGGCGGATCAAACGGCGTGGCCATCGACCGGGATGGCAGATCCGTGTGGGCGACCGACCGTTGCTCTTCCGGGATCGCCCCGGGCTGTCTCGGCACCAAGGCAAACCCCATCCACCTTTTCGACTCAGTCAGGGCAAGGAGATCAGGAGTTTTGGCGGCGGAATGTTCGTGTGGCCGCACGGCATCCATGTCGATCGGGACGGAAACGTGTGGGTGACCGACGCGCGTGTGGCGACCCCCGCCGAGCTCAAGAAGTTCCCGGGCGAAGACAACAAGGGCAGCGTTGTCGTCAAGTTCAGTCCGGACGGCAAGGTACTGATGACTTTGGGCAGACCGGGCGTGCGGGGAAATCCGCCGGACGCGCTGACCGATCCGAACGATGTCGCCACCGACCCGGCCAACGGCGATATCTACGTGGCCGAGAGTCACACGAACGTCGAGGACCCGAACCTTGTCGGGCGTATTTCGGTGTTCGACCGGAACGGCAAGTTCCTGAGGACCATCGGCCGGACCGGAACCGGCCCGGGCGAGTTTCGTACGCCGCACATGATCAAGTTCGATTCCCAGGGGCGGCTGATCGTCGCCGACCGCCACAACCACCGCATCCAGATCCTGACCAAGGACGGGAAATTCCTCCGTGAATATCGGGAATTCGGCCGCGTGAGCGGGATCGCGATCGATAGCAACGACACGCTTTATGCGGCCGATTCCGAATTCGACGGACAAGAGAAACCCGGGCTGGCTCAAGGGCATTCGCATCGGGAGCTTGAAGGACGGCAAGGTGACTATGTTCGTGCCGCCGCACAAGACTGCTACGCCCGATGGAGCCATGGGCGAAGGCATCGCAATCGATGCAGCCGGCAATCTCTTCACCGCGGAAGCCACCGTCAGGGGCGTGACGAAGTACGTCAAGGACTAGTGCCCCTCCCCGCAGTTCGTACGAACGCGAAGGACCCGGCAAGACAGGGAGAGAAGCCATGGCAATTCGGTTGTCGCGTCTGACGAGACCGGTTGCGCTCGCATGGGTGTTGTTCGCCGCGGCGCCGGCATCCGCCGCCGAGATCAAGGTGCTCGCCTACAATGCCATCAACATTCCGGCGCGTGAGCTTGCCGCCGCGTTCAGCAAGGAGACCGGCCATCAGGTGACGTTCACCTTCGGATCGCCCGGACCCGTCAACGAGCGACTGAAAGCCGGCGAGCAATTCGATCTCGTGATCGCGGCGACTGAAGCCGCACAAGCGCGCGATGCGCTGTGGCGCACGGGCACGCGTCGTCCGCTGGTGCGCGTGGGTATCGGGTTGGCGGTGCGCGAGGGCGTCACCGTCGACCTCTCCACCGTTGACTCGACCCGCAAGGCGCTGCTCGCCGCACGTTCGCTGACACTCAGCGATTCCCGCACCGGCGGGTTGAGCGGGCCGAACGCACTCAAGGTGCTCGCCAATCTCGGTATTGCCGATCAGGTGAAGGACCGGCTGAAGCTCACAGCCAACGGCCAGGATCTGATCGCGAGCGGCGAGATCGAAATCGGCCTCTACAACGTCAGCGAAATCCCGCGCGCCAAGGGCGTGGTACTCGCGGGCGCGGTGCCCGCGGCGGTGCAGGTCTATATCGTCTACGACGCCGCGATACCGGCGACCAACGCCACGCCCGAGCCGGCGCTCGCGCTGGTGCGTTATCTCGGCCGCGCCGCGACGCGCACGGTGTGGATCAAGGGCGGCCTTGAGCCGGCCGGCGAATAGATTTGTGACGACCTGTGTGCGCGGTCGCAATGCGGCGCTACACATTCTGCCCCGAACCCTGACGTCCTGCTGCGGGATGACGCCGGTGGCACCGGCGATGTGGATTGCGTATCGTTCCCCATGCCGCAGGAACGGCAAAAAACCAAAGGGAGGAAATTCCATGTCGTCCATCCGCAAGATTCTCGTCGCGTCGATCGCCGCGATTGCGCTCGCGTCCATCGCGGAGCCCGCATCGCCGCAGGGCCTGGTCAAGGCCAACCGGCTATCGGCCGCGCTTGCCACCGAGCTGGCGACGGCAGCGGTCGAGGCCTGCGTCAAATTGAATCAGGAAGTCACCGTCGTGGTGCTCGACATCAGCGGCGTGCATCAGGCCATGATCCGAGGCGACGGAGCGGGCATCCACACCATCGATACCGCGCACCACAAGGCCTACACCGCGATGACTTTCAAGACCGATACGATCGACCTGGTTGCGCGCTCCAAGAAAGGCTCCGCGCCGTCGGCGATCAACGTTGTGCCGAACCTGTTGCTCGCCCAGGGCGGCGTGCTGGTGCGGGCCGGCGACGAAATCATCGCCGCGATCGGCGTCAGCGGAGCGCGCGGCGGCGACATGGATACGCAATGCGCGCGGGCGGGGATCGAACGGATCCGGGACCGGCTGCGCTGACGATCGCTCGTCATTTGCGGCAAAACACGGGCAATTCAGCGCGCAGCAAGCTTTGAAGGCGCCGGATGAGCGCCTTCTGCGCAGCTATGCAAGTCCTTGGCCGCCATGTTAGATACCGTCGAGAAGATTCCAGCGCATGGAGACCGCCTCATGGTGCTCAGAACGCTCGTCGTGGCTGCCGTCCTCGCTGTTGCGACTCAAGTTTCGGCGCAAGCTCCGGCGCCAGCGGTCCCAACCGCGCTGGTGGAAGACGTGAAAAGCGCGACGGCCGGCATCGAATTCATGGACTATGTTCGCGACGGCCAGACGATCAGGCTGGCGCCCGGCGACGTCCTCGTTCTCAGCTATCTCAAGTCCTGCGAACACGAGACCATCACCGGCGGCACGGTGACTGTCGGGGTGGAGCGCAGCGAGGTCCGCGACGGCCAAATCGTCCGGGGCAAGGTGCTCTGTGATGGCGGCAGGATGCAACTGAACGCCCAGCAGGCGAGCGCGAGCGCCGCCAGCGCGTTCCGGCTTCAGAATGCGGACGTCCAACTGGCGCTCTATGCGCGTACACCGGTGGTCCAATTTCCCAGGATCCTGGCAAGCCAAGACCGCACTCTGCGTATCGAGCGAACCGATCGCCAGGGCGAACGCCACGAGCTCAAGATCGATGACGCCATCGCCGCCGCCGGCTTCTACGATCTGGCCAAGATCAACGTAAGTCTTACCCCGGGCGCAATCTACAAGGCGACCATCGGCGTCCACAAAACGACGTTCCAGGTCGACGCCAATGCCGAGTCCGGTCCGGCGCCGATCGTCAGCCGCCTGCTGCGCTTCGAATAGCACCGTCGGGCCGCCGGGCGCCCATGGATCCCGTTCGCCTGCGCGCAGCCGCTGCAGGCGTTCTGATTGCACTCGCCGCAGGTCTCGTCGCCGCCTCCCCCGCGCTCGACGGGTTGCGGGGCTTCTCGATTGACGTGCTGACCATGCTGCGCTGGCGCGTTTTCGGTGACGCGCACCTGGCAGCGTCCTCGCACGCAGTCGTGGTGGCGTTCGATGAGGAAACCTTCAGGACCCCGCCGTTCGAAGGCAGTCCGAGCGTCACCTGGACGCCCGAGATCGGCCGGGTGCTGACCGCGATCATCGATGCGGGCGCGAAGGTCGTGGGTTTCGACATCATATTCCCGACCTCCATCGAGCAGTCCGCGGTGCCGTTCGGCGATGCAACCCTGGGCACCCGCCTGCGTGGCTTCGATCGAGACTATCTTCGCGCGCTTGCGCTTGGCGCGCGCGCCGACAAGGTCGTGCTCGGGCAAGTCCAGCATCACGACAATCCCGTCCTGCCTTCGCCCGGCCAGCGCGCCGCGGTCGGACACGGACGCAACATTCGGTCACTCAACCTGTACAGCGATCCCGACGGCGTGATCCGTCGCGTGCCGCTCGTATTCACGGTCGATGGCGAGCCGGTCCCCGCGATGGCCGCCGAACTTGCCGCACGCGCAAGCGGTGCACCGGTGTCCACGCAGGTCGTAACCAGGGGCGCCGTGGCTGACACGATCACGCTCAACTTCGCGGGAGGCGCCGACGACATACCGACCTTCTCGCTCGCCGATCTGCGCGCTTGCGTCGAGAAGGACGACAAGGACTTCTTCCGCCGTCACTTCGACGGCAAGGTCGTGCTGATCGGCACAGTGCTCGATGTCGAGGACCGCAAGATAACCTCCAAGCGTTTTGCCACCGCGCCCGAAGGCGCGCGCGCGGCGCGCTGCGCCCTGACGGCGCCGGCGGTCCAACACACGTTCAGCCGCGAGACGATATCCGGCGTGTACGTCCATGCCACCGCGGTGAACAATCTGCTTCGGCGCGACGCGCTAGTCGAATTCGGCCGTACCAGCACTGGCATCGCATCGTTCGCGCTGGCGGCGCTTGCCGTCGCGGCCGCGCTGGTGCTCGGGCCCACCGGGGCCGTGCTGGCGTTCCTTGGCATTGCGGCGGTCTGGAGTGCGGGTGCGACGATTGCGTTCCGAGACGCGCTGTCGGTGCCGCTGGTCGAGCCGCTGTTGACCGCCCTCGCCTCGCTTGGCGCCACGATTGGCTATCGTCTTGTCGTCGCCGACCGCATGATGGCGGAACAGCTTGCCCAGAAGCGCGCGCGCGAGGCGGAGATGGCGAGCGCCGCTGCCATTCAGCGGGCAATGCTGCCGAGCATGCAGCCGAGTGACGCCGCCGAGGGCCCGCTCGATATTTTCGCGGACATGATACCGGCGCGCGACGTCGGCGGCGACTTGTACGACATTGTCAAGCTGGACGAAAACCGCGTCGTGATCACGGTCGGCGACGTTTGTGGCAAAGGCGTTCCGGCCTCGCTGTTCATGGCGATCTCACAAACGGTCATGCGGCTGGTGGTCCATTCCGGCGAAGATCTGCAGGCCGAGATCAAAGCGGCCAACAAACTGCTGGCCGCCAACAATGAAGAACAAATGTTCACGACTCTATTCTGCGGCGTCATCGACGTGCCCTCCGGCACGATGACCTATTGCAACTGCGGTCACAATCCGCCGCTGGTCCTCCGCCGAGGTGAGAGCGCATTCGAGCCCTTGCCCATCTGCGGTCCTCCGCTAGGGATCTCCGATCGCGTCAAATACGTGCCACGATCGATCGCGCTGGCGCCCGGCGACTTGCTGTTGCTCTACACCGATGGTGTGACCGAAGCCGAAGATTTCCAATCCGCGCAGTTCGGCATGGAGCGTCTCGAGCAGGCAATCCTCGAGATGCGCGACCGTCCTGCGCGCACGGTGGTCGAGCACATCATCAAACGCGTGACAGAGTTCACGAAGGGTGCACCCCAGTCCGACGACATCACATGCGCCGCGGTCGTTTGGAACGAACGGTGACCTGACGTCGCCTGCGTCAATTGGCGGTGAAATTCAGTTTTAGCCGACTTCCCTCCAGCGATTGATCGGTTCAGTCTGCGTCCGGGTGTGAAGGCATTGTTGCGGATTTACGCGACCGGCGGGGGACCATGGCGGAAGCAAGGAAACCGACTGGCCTGATCTACGGGCTCAACGAGATACCGCCACCGACGATCATCGCACTCAACGGCGTCCAACACGTCGGTCTCATCGCGATCAATCTCGTCTATCCCGTCCTCATTTTCCGCGCCGCCGGGGTGTCGGCGGACACGATCGCCAATTTCCTCGCGCTCGGCATGCTCGTGCTCGGGATCGCGACTTTTCTGCAGGTGAGACGCATCGGTCCGGTGGGCTCTGGATTCATGTGCCCGGCAACATTCACCGCCACCTATTTCGTTCCTTCGCTGCTGGCGGCGAAGGTCGGCGGCGCACCGCTGGTCTTCGGCATGACGATATTCGCCGGCATTCTGGAGGCCGCCCTGGCGCCGCTGCTTAACCGGCTCCGCGCGATCTTCCCGCCGGAGATATCGGGGCTGATCATCGTGATGATCGGCTTGTCAGCCGCAGTGTCGGGGCTGCGCTCGATACTCGGCCCGGCTGCGGAGCCCGTCGCCATGGCGGAATGGTGGGTGGCGGGCACGACCCTCGCGGGAATGACCATCCTCAGCATTTGGGGCAAGGGCGCGCTGCGCATGCTTTGTGCGCTAATCGGGCTCATCATCGGTTACATTGCCGCAGCGTCGATGCAGCTTCTCAGCGCCGACATGACCACAGTGAACAACGCGTCTTGGATCGGTTTTCCGCATGTGGCCGATCTGGCCTGGTCGTTCGATCTCGCCATCGCGTTGCCGTTTGCCATCGCGAGCGTCGCGGCCGCCATGAAGGCCGCGGGCACCATCACGATGTGCCAGCGCATCAACGACGCCAACTGGGTTCGCGCCGACATGACCTCGGTCACCCGCGGCGTATTGGCCGACGGCTTGTCGACTGCGTTTTCCGGTCTTGCAGGCGCGGTCGGGACCAATACCTCCACGCCGAGTGTGGGCCTTTCGCAGGCTACCGGCGTCACCAGTCGCGTGGTCGCCTACGCGGTCGGGGTGATGTTCATCCTGCTCGGCATCTTTCCAAAGCTGACGGCCCTGCTCGCAGTCATGCCGCGCTCGGTCATGCTGCCCGCACTCCTGTTCACGATCACCTTCATTCTGATCAACGGCTTGCAGGTCCTCACCTCACGGCTTTTCGATGTACGGCGCACGCTGGTGATCGGGCTCGCGCTGATTTCCGGCGTATCGATTGAGGCATTCCCGGGTATTGCAGTGGCGGCGCCGGCCTCGGTTGCACCGATCATCGGCTCCTCGCTGGTAACCGCGACGGTGATCGCGCTCGTGCTGAACCTTGTGTTCCGGATTGGCGTGCGCAAGACCGCGCGGCTGACGCTCGAGCACGGCGAGGTCGATCAACAAAAGATCCAGGAGTTCTTCGAGGCACAGACCGCCACCTGGGGAGCCCGGCCGGACGTGGCCAAGCGCGCCACCTTCGGCGTCTTGCAACTGATCGATGTGGTCGTCGAGGAGTTTTGGAGCGGCGGACCGGTGACGATCGAGGCAAGCTTCGACGAATTCAATCTGGACGTTCGGGTCATCTATCGCGGCGAAACGCCGCCATTGCCCGACCGGCGTCCGAGCAACGAGGAAATCATGGAGAGCGAGCAAGGGGCGCGGCTGCTCGCCGGCTTCATGCTGCGCCGAAACGCCGACCGCGTGCGCGCAGACACGCGCAACGGCATGGCGCGCGTGCATTTCCACTTCGATCATTGAGCCACAAGCGCTACGTCAGCTTGGCGAGACCTTCCTCGCGCGACGGATAGATCGCGAAGAAATCGGTCAATCCGCCGAGCTCGAACACCCGCATGACGTCGCTGGTGAGATTGCAGAGTGCGAGTTGACCGTCGCTTTTCTCGGCAAGCCGGCTCGCCACCAGCAGCACGCGACAACCAGCGCTGCTGATATAGACGAGGTGTTCGAAATCGACCATCACGCGGTTGCGGCCGGACCGGAACAAAGCGGTCAGCTTTTCCTCGAACGACTTGGCCGTACTGCTGTCGACGCGCCCGTTGAGGCCGACGATTGTCACCTCGCCATTCTGCTCTTCGGCCATCGTAATCATTTAGGCTTCTCTTTCAGATCCGCCGGCGACGGTCGCACGCTTTTTTTCAGTGTCGTTCGATTGTAGCCGTCGCTCCAGCGATAGTCCACGACGTCCATCAACGAGTTGACGAAATGCAGTCCCAGACCGCCGGGCTTGCGGCTCGCAAGGTCGCGCGGCAGCTCCGGAGGTGTGGACCTGCGCGGATCGAACGGCTTTGCATCGTCCTCGATCTCGGCTTGCAGGTAACCGCCGTCTGCCGACAGGCTCACCGAAATGACGCGCGGCGCGGAACTCTCGTAGCCATACGAGATGGTGTTGGTGAGCATTTCATCAAGGCACAGATTGAGATCGTTGACCGCGCGGGCGGGCAGCCCTTGGTCATGGCCGAACTGCTCCACGAACGCGACGACCCTCGTCAACTCGCCGATCGCATTCGCAATACGGAGCGTGGTCTTGCTATACGAGGGCACGTTCATGATGTTGAAATCGGGGGGCAACCGCAGCCACCGTGAACCTAGCATGTCATTCGATCTGTTGCGACACTACTGCCACTGACTTGGCGTGGATAGGTGCTACCTTTGCCGCAACACGCAGTCATGTTCACATTGCGGTACACACGATTTTTCCGGAAACTGGGGCTCTCATATATTGCGATATTTCTCAATCTCGGCGGCGTTGACCGCCGCTGGCGCGCGCCTCATTTTGGTGACAAAGCTTCGCGACAGCACCGATGGCTGGGTACCCGCTTTCGTGGCGGGCGGCATCGGCAACGGCCGCTAACTGTCCATGAGAAAACCTGCAAATCTTGTCTACGGCGTTGAAGAAGTACCGCCGCCTCTGGTCGTGCTGATCACCGCTGTCCAGCATGTGGGCGTGATCGCGATCTTCATGATCTACCCGCTGGTGATCGGTCGTGAGGCAGGTGTTTCGGCCGACGTGCTCGCGAGCATCCTGCGGATGGGCATGCTCGCGCTCGCGGTTGCGGTGCTGCTGCAGGCCCTGCCGCGCGGCCCGGTCGGCAGCCATTTCCTCGCGCCGTCAAGCTTCACAGGTGTCTACCTCGTGCCGTCGTTGATGGCGGTGAAGATCGGCGGCTTGCCCCTGCTGTGGGGCATGACGATCTTCGCCGGACTGGTTGAGATTGCGCTCTCACAGGTGTGGACCCGCTTGCGGACGTTCATCCCGTCGGAGACCGCAGGGCTGGTTGTCTTTTTGATCGGGGTCAACGTCGGGCTCGCCGCGCTGCGAACTTTGACTGGCGAGGGTGTGGGAGGCGTGCTGTCGGGAAGGAGCGCCATTGTTGCCGGAATTTCACTCGCGGTGATGATCGGCCTCAACATCTGGAGCAAGGGCCAGCTCCGCCTGTTCTGCATCCTTGTAGGCATGGTTGTGGGCTACCTCGCGGCAGCCGCGACCGGATTGCTGACGCTCGACGATTTCCTGTCCGTTCTGCGTCAGCCGCTCGTGGCATTTCCAACAATCGCGCATGTCAGCTGGGCATTCGATCCCTCGCTGATCGTCCCGTTTGCCGTCAGCGGGCTGGCGGCGGCTATGGGCTCGACCGCCGTCATCGCTACCTATCAACGCACGACCGATGCCGACTGGGTCCGCCCGGAGATGACATCGATCCGCCAGGGAATTTTTTCAGACGGCATCGCAGCAGCGGTCGCCGGTTTTCTCGGCACCTATGGACTGACGATGTCGACCGCAAATGTCGGCTTGGTAGCGGCCACCGGCGTTGCCAGCCGGCGAATTGCGTTCTGTATCGCGGCGGTCCTGGCGGTTGGGGCGTTCCAGCCCGGGTTTGTGGCCGTGCTGACGATCATGCCGCCACCGGTGATGGCCTCCGCGCTGCTGTTCACGGCGGTCTTCATCATGATCAGCGGCGTCCAGATCATATCGACGCGCGTGCTCGATTCTCGCCGCACGCTCGTGATCGGCATGGGCATGATGGCGTTTTTCGTGGTCTCCGTGTTTCCGTCCACCTTTTCGGACGTGCCGGACTGGGCGCAGCCGCTGGTGAGCTCATCGCTTGTTCTGGGCACGTTGGTGGCGCTCGCGCTCAACCTCGTGTTCAGGATCGGCATCCGGCGCAGGGAGACAATGTCAGTCGATCCGGCCGCTCCGGACTATCAGGAGATGGCCCATTTCGTCGAGCGCAACGCGGCGATCTGGGGCGCCCGCCGCGATGTCGTGTCGCGCGTGGAGTTCGCCGTGCAGCAGGCAGCGGAGGCGATTGTCGAGAATTGCCAGGTCAGCGGGCCGATCTTGGTCGAAATCGGCTATGACGAGTTCGACATTGACGTGACAATGACCTATCCCGGCAATCCGCTGAAGTTGGGGGGACATCTGCCAACGCGCGACGAGATTTTAGAATCGGAGGACGGCGTCGGGCGTCTGGCCGCATTCCTGATCGCGCAGCGATCGGACAAAGTGCGGGCGACCGCAAGCGGCGGGATTGCGACGCTGGCACTGCATTTCCGCCACTGACGCTGTTACGCAACGACCCTGTGCAAAAAATTCTTGATGCGCTGCCGGAGATTGACAGTGGCTGCCGCGACAGGCTCCGGCGCTGCCAAGACGGTATCCGCAGCGCCGGCAGTGCTATCAGCCGCACGATTGAGGTCGCTACCAGCCGTACTATTGAGGTCGCTGCCAGCCGTACTATTGAGATCATCGACAACTGCGATCACGACCTTCGTTTCCTCGGCAGCACCCGAGGCCGGCGCCTCGTCCAGCTCGTCGTCTAACGGATCGTCCAGCTTGTCATCCCAGGGAACTATCTGTCGGAGCGGCCCGGTGGCGAGCGTTATTCTTCGCCGCTCAGCAGCATGTGACGGGGCGGATTCCAGTTGCGGCGCTTCTCTTGATCTTGCGTAGAGAACCGCACCAACCCTTCCACCGCACCTGACCAGATCGTCCTCTTCGCACGTCGCGGCAATTGCCAGTCCCTTCGCATGTAAATGGCTTCGGGGATAGCAGAACAGCGCCAGTTGAGCCCTGATATTCGGCGCCACGGTTGCCACGAGCTCAGCGATGCCCTGCTTGTCCGCGCGATATAGGACACCCAGCAAATCATCGCTCACTGGACAAATCTCTTCCTGGCGCGTGGCTGGGTCCGACATCATTTCAGCTCCGATCTTGCCCGTGCCGGAGTATGCGAAATAAAGCGATAACCAATCGTTAACCTTCGCGAGCGCCGTCGGTCTCGATGGCCGCTTGTCCCGCTTCACCGGCTTCCGGAAGGAATTGGTACAACTGGGTGGGTTCGAACCACCGACCTCCGGTTCCACAAACCGGCGCTCTGACCAGCTGAGCTACAGTTGCACAATATGCAGTCTGTGTAGGCCAGCCAGAGATCCGGCGATGTGACGGCGATCACATTTCGTGCGAATGTCGGGGCGCGGTTTGGGTCGATTTGCGGGGCCGAAACGCCGCCTCAGCCCGCCTTCCGGACCGCCTCCGCCTCCCGTTCGCCGGAACGGATCGCGCCGTCGATGAAGGACGGCCAGTCGGTCGAGGTCTCGGTGCCCGCCCAATGGATCGGGCCGACCGGATCGCGCACCGCGCTTCCGAACAGCGTGGTCGCGCCGGGCGTGAGGAAGCCGGTGAAGCAGCCGCGCGTCCATTGCGCTTCGGTCCAGTTCGACTCGTGATAGTTTACGGGCTCGAGCGCCTTCGGCCCGAAGCGCTTGGCGACCTCTTCGAGGAGGATGCGCTTGCGCTCTTCGGCGGCCAGCGGCGCGACGTTGCGCGCATTGTCGGTATAGACGAAGCCGGTCAGGATGCCGGCCTTGGAATGTTCCGGCGGATTGCTGGAATCCGCCGTCTCGCCCATCACCGAGATGTGGTCGTAGGACGTGCCGTTGAGGCCGTCGTCGCGCCAGAACGGCGCGCCGTAGACCATCGACACCTTGATCACCAGCCCCTGTGGCCAGCGCTGCGTCACCTGCGTGCGGTTCACCGTCAGCGCCGGCGAATACTCGATGGCACCGGCCAGGCCCGGCGGCACGGCGACGATCACGCGCCGCGCCGTCACCGCGATGCTGTCGGACTGCACGACCGCGCACTTCTCGTCCCACTGGATACGGCGCACCGGTTGGTTGAACTTGATCTCGTCCTTGAGCCGCTCGGCGACGCGCCGCGCCACCGTCTGCGTCCCTCCGATCAGGCGGTCGGCCTGGGCATCGCCGAACAATTCGTCGATGCCGTGGCAGGCCTTGATCAGCCAGGCGAGATGCAGCACGGAAATCTCTTCCGGGCTCGCGCACGGCACCGACCCGACCTCGGTCGCGGCGAATTGCCGGGCACCCTCGTGCGGCACGTTCTGCCGCAACCATTCGGCAAACGTCATCGAATCGAGAAGCTTGCCGTCGGGATGGGCCCAGGGCGCGTTCACATCGACGGTGTCGGCGATGGCCTCGATGTCGCTGTAGACACCCTTGAGCACGGCGGAGCCCGGGAAATCTTCGTCCTTGTCCTCGTCGATGCGGTAGTACTCACCGGGGTTGATGAAGCTGCGCTGAAGCGTCTTGCCGAAATGCGGCGACGGATAGGTCTCGCAGCCCATCTCCCTGATGAGCGCGTAGAAGCGCTCCTGCGATGAGCCGACCCACTGGCCGCCCCAGTCGACCCAGCCGCCGTCCTTCATGGCGACGCTCCAGGAGCGTCCGCCGACCTGGCCGCGCGCTTCCAGCACCACCACGCTGGCGCCGGCCTGCTTGAGCCGCAACGCCGCGGCGAGCCCGGCGAAGCCCGCGCCGACGACGCAGACGTCAGCGGTGAGATTGCTGGTGGTGTTGGGCGCGGCCTTGGCGGCGCTGCCGCCGGCAAGGATCGCGGAGCCGGCGCCGCCGATGACCTGCCGGCGCGAGAATTTCGACATGACGACCTCTTTCGGAGAACGAGAAATTTTATAGGCTCAGGAAAACAGGATGCGCAGCGCGAAGATCAACCACATCACGGCCAGCACCGCCGCGCCGGCGATGAAAAGCATCGCACGCTTGCCGAGATGATTGCTCGTGACATGAACCGCCGCGTGCAGGAGGCGCAACACGACGAAAATCCAGGCCAGCACCACGAACAAAAGATCGGCCTGCTTGGTGATCCAGGCCAGAATCGTGAGCACGTAGAACAGCAGCGGCAATTCCAGCTGGTTATGGAACGCATTCGCGATCTTGAGAACGTGCGGCGGCCAGTTCGGCTCACGCAATGCGATGTCGCGCGGCTTGACCTCGCCGCCGCGCACGGCCTGCACACGCAGATACGCCGCCCAAAATCCAAGCACGAACGTCAGAAGCACCAGGACGAACAGCGGCAGCAATACGGTCTGGATGGACATGATTTCCCCTCCGCGCGGCGGCACCTTGGCCGCGCGTCAGATGAAAATCAACAAGCGGATCAGCGCGCCGCGCCCTCGAACGCGATCAGCGCGACGTGGCCGGCCAACGCCATGACCGCCAGGAAATTGATCGTGAAAACGTTGCCGCGCAACTCCACCTTGTCGGTCAGCGTCTGCACCAGCGTATGGACGACGCGGCCGGCGACGAACACCCAGGCTGCAACGACGTCGAACGTCGTCACCTTGCCGAGCGCGACCAGGAGCACCACCAGCGCATAGAAGATCGCCGGCAACTCGAACTGGTTGGCGAGGTTGCGCGTGATGCGCGCGACGTGGAGCGGCTCGTCGCGGCCGAGCACGAAGGCCGAATAGTCGACCTCGCCGCGCTTCACCGCCAGCGTGCGCGCCACCGTGAGCCAGGCATAGAGCATGAACACCCAGGCGATATGGGCGAGCATCGGCCAGAGGATGGAGGAAGTGGACATTTTGCTCCGTCATGCCCGGCCTTGTGCCGGGCATCCACGTCTTTGGCGGTGCGAGTATCAAAGACGTGGATGGCCGGGACAAGCCCGGCCATGACGGCCGTGGAGATGACTACGCCCGGCTCGGATAGTTCGGGCTCTCGCGTGTGATGGTCACGTCGTGGACGTGGCTTTCGCGCAGGCCGGCGCCGGAGATGCGCACGAACTCCGCCTTCTTGTGCAAGTCGGCAATGTCGTGCGCGCCGACATAGCCCATCGCCGCGCGCAGGCCGCCGGCAAGCTGATGCAGCACGGTCGACGCCGCGCCCTTGTAGGGCACCTGCCCTTCGACGCCTTCCGGCACCAGCTTGAGCGTGTCCTTGATGTCCTGCTGGAAGTAGCGGTCGGCGGAGCCGCGCGCCATCGCGCCCACCGATCCCATCCCGCGATAGGTCTTGTAGGAGCGGCCCTGATAGAGGAACACCTCGCCCGGCGTCTCGTCGGTGCCTGCCAGCAGCGAGCCGATCATGGCGCAATCGGCGCCGGCCGCGATCGCCTTCGCCAGGTCGCCGGAATATTTGATGCCGCCGTCGGCGATGACAGGCGTTCTGGTCGACGACGCGGCCGCGACCGCGTCGAGGATGGCGGTGAGCTGCGGCACGCCGACGCCCGCCACGATGCGCGTGGTGCAGATCGAGCCCGGCCCGATCCCGACCTTGATGGCGTCGGCCCCGGCATCGATCAGCGCCTTGGCGCCGTCCGCGGTCGCGACATTGCCGGCGACCACCTGTACTGCGTTGGAGCGCTTCTTGATCCGCGCGACGGCGTCGAGCACCAGCCGCGAATGCCCGTGCGCGGTGTCGACCACGACCAGATCGACGCCGGCGTCGATCAACTGCTCGGTGCGTTCATAGCCCCTGTCGCCGACCGTGGTGGCGGCGGCGACGCGCAGGCGGCCCTGCTCGTCCTTGCAGGCGTTCGGGTTGGTGACCGCCTTCTCCATGTCCTTGACCGTGATCAGGCCGACGCAGCGGTACTGGTCGTCGACCACCACGAGCTTTTCGATGCGGTGCTGGTGCAGCAGGCGCTTGGCCTCGTCCTGGCTGACGCCCTCGCGGACGGTGATCAGCTTGTCCTTGGTCATGAGCTCGGCGACCCGCTGGCGCGTGTCGGTGGCGAAGCGGACGTCGCGGTTGGTGAGGATGCCGACCAGCTTGCCGGCCTTGCCGTTGCCGCCGCCGTCCACCACCGGAACGCCGGAGATGCGGTGCGCCTTCATCAGCTCGAGCGCGTCCGCCAGCGTGGCGCCGGGCTGGATGGTGAGCGGGTTCACCACCATGCCGGATTCGAATTTCTTCACCTGCCGGACCTGCGCGGCCTGCGCGTCCGGCTCCATGTTGCGGTGGATCACGCCGAGGCCGCCTGCCTGCGCCATGGCGATCGCCATTTCGGCTTCGGTCACGGTGTCCATGGCCGAGGCGACGATCGGGATATTGAGCGGGATTTCGCGGGTGATGCGGCTGCGGATATCGACGTCGCCCGGCAGCATGTCGGACAGACCGGGCTTGATCAGCACGTCGTCGAACGTCAGTGCCTCACGCAGGGATCCATCGGACATCGCGGCCATTGCCAACTCCAGCCTCCCCGCTTCTGCGGGCTTAGATGGGCCCCCCGGTGGCCGATATTAAGGTGCGGCCGGCGCGAAACCATGTGGTTTCACGCGAATCGAGGTCCCGTTTTGGGTTGGCGGTGGTCGATATCATACCGGTCGAGCCGACGCAAAGCGGTCCCGGGGGTTGTGTAAACAGCCGGTGTAAGGCGGCCGGCCAACGCCCAATCGGCGCCGTCCCGGCCTGACGGGCGCTGCCGTGCATCGCGGTTGTGAAGAATGTGCCCTCTCCCCCTTGTGGGGAGAGGGCACAACTAATGGCGGCTGCGCTCGCCGCGCGTTTTAGCGCCGCCACTCCGGCGGCGGGCCATGCTTCTCGATGGCGTCGACGATCTCGCGGTGCTTGCGGTCCTCCCGCCTCATGGCGATGGCGAGCACGCCATGGGCCGACGGTACCAGCCACAGCAGCGGGAAAAAGAATCCCAGGATGATGCAGGGCACGATCATGGCCAGATTGAAGATCGCCGCGAACGGCTGGCCGTTCAGCAGCAAGGCCAGCGGCGGCACGAAGATCGCGAGGATGTAGATCATCGAGGGACCTCCTGAACCGGCTCCAAGGTGAGCACGCGGCCCATAAATAGGTGCGCTTGGCGCTGGCACAATGCCCGTCCTGGCCACCTTGCCCAGTCGCGAGCGAATTCTGTTACCTTGCCCTCCCTGCTCTCCTCCGGCCGAAGTTCCGCCCATGCTCTCCAACAAAATCGTGCCGCTGATCGTGGCGGTCGCCTTGTTCATGGAGAACATGGATTCCACCGTGATCGCCACCTCGCTGCCGGCGATCGCGGCCGACATCGGCACCGACCCGCTGGCGCTGAAACTCGCGATCACCAGCTACCTGATCTCGCTGGCGGTATTCCTGCCGGTCTCGGGCTGGACCGCCGACCGCTTCGGCGCGCGCAACGTGTTCCGCCTCGCCATCCTGGTATTCATCTCGGGCTCGATCGGCTGCGCGCTATCGGGATCGCTGACGGAGTTCGTGATCGCGCGCATGGTCGAAGGCGCCGGCGGCGCCATGATGACGCCCGTGGCGCGGCTGATCCTCGTGCGCACCATCGACAAGCGCGAGCTGGTGGTGGCGATGATCTGGGTCACCATCCCCGCCCTGCTCGGGCCGCTGATCGGTCCGGTGTTCGGCGGCTTCCTCACCACCTACGTCTCCTGGCACTGGATCTTCATCATCAACGTACCGATGGGGCTCGCCGGCATCGTGCTGGCGACGATCTATATCCACGACGTCAAGGCGGAGAACCCCGACCCGTTCGACGCCCGCGGCGCGGCGCTCGCCGGCGTCGCCATCGCCGGGCTGACCTTCGGCGGCTCGTCGCTCGGTGCGAACTTCCTGCCGCTCGGCATCGTCATCGCCCTGATCGTCATCGGCGCCGCCGCCGGCGTCGCCTACGTCATGCACGCCAAGCGCACGCCCGCGCCGATCCTCGATCTCTCGCTGCTGCGGTTTCCGACGCTGCGCGCCGCGGTGATCGGCGGCTCGATCTACCGTGCGGGCGTCGGCTGCATGCCGTTTCTCCTGCCGCTGTTCCTGCAACTCGGTTTTGGCTTGACCGCTTTCCAATCGGGACTGATTACCGTCGCCAATGTGTTCGGCGCGCTTGGGATGAAGACGATGATTCCGATCGTCCTGCGCACGTTCGGATTCCGCTGGGCGCTGACGGTGAACGCCATCGTGAGCTCGGTGATGGTCGGGCTCTGCGCGATCTTCACGCCGGGCATGTCGTTCGCCTGGATCATTGCGATCCTGCTGATCGGCGGCTTCTTTCGATCGCTGCAATATACGAGCCTCAACACCATCGCCTATGCCGACATCGATTCCCGCTACATGAGCCGCGCCACCTCGCTGGTCGCGGTGGCGCAACAACTGTCATTGTCGGTCGCGGTGGCGCTGGGCGCGTCGCTGGTCGAGCTGACGGTACAATTTCGCGGCGGCGGCGCGATCGTGGCGGAGGACTTCCGGCCGGCGTGGATCTTCGTTTCGCTGATATCGGCGATGACCTGCATCCTGTTCTGGCGGCTGCCGCCCGACGCCGGGGCCGAAGTCTCGCGCCGCCAGACGGCGGCGAGCTCCGGCCCGACCGAGGCCAGCGACCAGAAGCAGGGTTAGCCGATCCGCCGGAGACGACAGTTTCGACCCTGCCGGGCTTTTGTGCATCGCCTGCGCGTCGTAAAAGAGAACAAGGTTCAAACGGGCACGGCATGATCTTCGATACCCCTTCCCCCACCGAATTGTCGCAGGTCATCGGGCAAATCACGGCGCCGGCTTTCTTGCTCGGCGCTGTTGCCGCCTTCATTGCGCTCCTGCTGGCACGGCTGCGCCAGGTCATCGATCGAACGCAAGAGCTCAACCAAATCGCCGACGACGACAAGACGCGCGCGGCCCTCAAGGCCGACGTTCCGCGCCTGCACCGCCGCGCCAGGCTGTTGAACAAAGGCGTGGAATACGCCGCCACCGCCGCCATCGTGGTGACGGCACTGATGCTCGTCGCATTTGTGAGCGCTTTTCTCCAGGTCCGGCACGAGCATGGCGTCGCGCTGCTATTCATTGTTGCGCTCGGCTTCTTCGGCGCCGCCCTCGTCAACCTCATCCGGGAAACCCGGATGGCACTTCATGAATTCGATTTCCACAAATAGTGTCGAATAAAATCGGGAGCCAAGGAGCATGACAATGATCAAAGCCGTGCTGCGCCTCATCTGCATCGGCGCCGTTGTGCTGAGCTCTGCCGCCGCGTCCGCGCAGGACTTTCCGTCGAAGCCGATCCGGCTGATCGTTCCGTTCCCACCCGGCGGTCCGAACGACCTGATCGCCCGCGTCGTCGGTCAGAAGATGTCGGAGTTGCTCAAGCAGCAGGTCGTCATCGACAACCGCGGCGGCGCCGGCGGTGTGACCGGCACCGACGCGGTCGCAAAGGCCGCGCCCGACGGCCATACCATCGCGATCACCTCAGCCGGCGCGCTCGCGATCAGCATCGCGCTGCAGGAAAAGCTGCCCTACGACACGCTCAAGCATCTCAAGCCGGTGACGCTGGTGGCGACCGTGCCGGAATTGCTGGTGGCGGCGACCAGCCTCCCCGCGAACAATCTCCAGGAGCTGATCGCGCTGGCCCGCGCCAAGCCGGGCACGCTCAACTACGCGTCGTCCGGCCCCGGCAGCATGCCGCATCTCGCCGGCGAGCTTCTCAAGGTGGCCGCCAAGGTCGACATCGTCCACGTGCCCTACAAGGGCGCGGCGCCGGCCGTGAACGACCTCGTCGGTCAGCAAGTGCAGATGGCGTTCTTCGACCTGCCGGTGCTGTTGCCGCAGGTGCAATCGGGCAAGCTCAAGGCCATCGTGGTCGGCAGCAAACAGCGCGCGCCGAGCCTCAAGGACGTGCCCACCACCACGGAAGCAGGCTTCCCGCAGGTCGAGGCCGACAACTGGTACGGCATGGTCGCGCCGATTGCGACGCCGCCCGCGATCGTGGCGCGGCTGCATCAGGCGACAGTCGAGGCGCTGCGCGACGCCGGCGTGCGCGAGAAGCTGTCGAGCCAGGGCCTCACGCTGGTCGGCGACACGCCCGAGCAGTTCACCGCCTACATTCGCGCCGAGATCGAGAAGTGGGGCAAGGTGGCGAAGGCGGCGAAGCTGGTTGCGAATTAGCGCGGCCGCAAGCGGACGTCCAATCTGCGGTGCCCATGCGCCCCTGGGCGTTCGCGGCAGCGGCTCCCGCTACTTCGCTAGCCGCGCATCCCGTTCTTTGGTCAGCCTTTCGAGCTCTTCGTTTTGCTGCGCGATCCTGTCGGCGTTTCGCTCCTCATCCGCAGCGCCTGAAAATGCAGCGGCCTGCTCAATCAGTTGCCGGATGTTGTCCCGAACAATCGCGATGCGATCCTCTAGCTCAGGAAGAGAAAGCGGAGAAAGGCTACTGTGATCACTCATCGTGTCTCTCCTCTCCGTAAGCCAAGTTGCAAGCTGTCATGGCGTCTCGATACGAACCGCGATGGCTGCGCTGGCAATGACCGCGGAATCGTTGTTCTCCGGGTCGGCAACATCGAGACCGCCTTTCACCGCGCTGACGGTGACGTTGCCGAGCGGCAGCGATTTCTTGATCTTCTCGAGGTCGACCTGCTCCGGTCGCTGGACACCGATCGTGACGTCCACATCGATCTTGGTCTTGTCGATCTTCAATGACCGGACAAACGTAAGCGAACTGTGGTGCAGCGCATCCTGCACGGCGCGCAGCGCGGCCTTGGTGTAGTCGGAGCCATGCAAATCGTTGCCGGAGCCCAGTTCCAGAATAACGCGCGTCTTTGGCATCGATACGTCCTTCAAGCAATGTCGAGGCTGACGACGACACAGGCGTTGGCAATCATCGTGCTGCTGGTGCCCGCATCGTTGGGGATCTCAAGGCCGCCTTCGACCACCGTCACCGTGCCCTTGCCGTAAGGCAGGACGGCCATCACCTCCGCCTTGTCCACCAATTCGGGGCGTGGCACGCCAATGTGGATGTCGACGATCATCGCATCCAGCGAATGACCAAGCGCGGGGGCGATCGATAAGGAATTGTGCCAAAGCGCGTCGCGCAGAGCCCGGCAGGCGGCCTTGGTCGGGTCTGCACCGCGGATGTCGGTGCCCATGCCGATTTCGAGCACCATGCGCTTCTTCGTCATCGTTACCGTCCAGTGGTTGTTCGATCGCAAAGTATCAAGGCGAAGCAGATCAGACCACAATTTTAGCCGACCGCCCGCCGCTTAGGGCGCACCCTCACGACTTCTTTTGTTTGGCCTCAACGTGGCGGGCGAAATTGTCGAGAATAGCCTGCCACCCTGCTTGCTGCTGCTCGACGGAGTGCGTCTCTTCGCTGTCGAATGTGACGCGGATGACGACGCCTTGGGGACCAGGGCTGAACTCGACTTGCGCCTTGCGATCGCCGAAGGAATATTCGATCAGCTTATGCTCGACGATCTTCGTGTATGTCCCGGCGAAATCGAAGCCCATGCTGCCGTCCTTGGCTTCCATGCGCGAGGAGAAGGCGCCGCCCTCGCGCAAGTCCACGGTGGCAGCGGTCGTATGCCAGTCATCAGATGCGGCGTTCCACTGCTTGATGTCCGCGGGTGTCGTATAGGCCCGCCAGACCTGCTCGATGGGTGCCGCGACAGTGG
Source organism: uncultured Alphaproteobacteria bacterium (assembly GCA_963785745.1). Taxonomy (GTDB): domain Bacteria; phylum Pseudomonadota; class Alphaproteobacteria; order Rhizobiales; family Xanthobacteraceae; genus VAZQ01. The sequence goes on along the minus strand of CAWAWR010000016.1, from coordinate 475,830 downwards.
TTTCGACGTTGATCTTCATCGGTGTGGCTCTCCTCGCTAAGGGCTATCGGCTCCGCGCCACACTAACTGCCGTCGATTTGAGGCGAAATTTGCTATCAAGAACGGGCCCGGTCGACGGTTCCGCGGTATCCGGTCGCCAGCAGATAAAGCTCGGCCGAATCCGCGCGGCTCGCCGCCGGCTTCACATGCTTCACGCTCTTGAAATCGCGCTTGAGCTTCGCCAGCAGCGCCGTCTCGGTGCCGCCTTGCAGCACCTTGCAGAGGAACGCACCGCCGGGCGCGAGCACCTCGCCGGCGAAGTCCGCCGCGGCTTCGGCCAGTCCCATGATGCGCAGATGGTCGGTCTTGCGGTGGCCGGTCGCGTTCGCCGCCATGTCGGACAGGACGATGTCGGCCTGGCCGCCGAGCATGGCCTTGAGCTTGTCCGGCGCCGTATTGTCGAGAAAATCGAGCTGCACGAAGTCGACGCCGGGGATCGCCGGCATCTCGAGCAGGTCGATCGCCGCCACCCGGCTGGTCCCGGCGCCGGCACGGACGCGTTTGGCCGCGATCTGACTCCAGCCGCCGGGCGCGGCGCCGAGGTCGACGACGCGCATGCCGGGCTTGAACAGATGCTGCTTGTCGTCGATCTCGATCAGCTTGTAGGCGGCGCGCGAGCGATAGCCCTCGCGCTTGGCGTCCGCCACATAGGGATCGTTGAGCTGGCGTTCGAGCCAGAGCTTCGACGACAGCGAGCGGTTCTTCCCGGTCTTCACCCGGGTCTTGAGATCGCGGCGGCCTGGCGTTGTCACGGCGCGTGCGCTCCGCCGCCGCCCGGAGCGTGGCCCCACACGCCGTCGGCGCGCATCATCTGCAGCAGCATGCCCTCGCGCAGCCCGCGGTCGGCGACGCGCAATCGCCGGCACGGGAATTCGCGCCGGATCGCTTCCAGGATGGCGCAGCCGGCCAGCACGAGATCGGCGCGCTCGGAACCGATGCACGGATTGGCGACGCGCTCCTCGTAGCTCATGTCGATCAGCCGTTCGACCACCACGCTCGCCTGCGCGTCGCTCATCCAGCATCCGTCAACACGGCGGCGGTCGTAGCGCCGAAGCTCCAGGTGGACGCCGGCGATGGTTGTGACGGTGCCGGAGGTGCCGAGCAGATGCATGCGATCGACGGCGGGAAAATCATTGGCGGCGACGAACGGCGCCAGATGACCGGCGACTTCCTGCACCATCGCCTCGTAGACCTCGCGCGTCACATCATGCCCGCCGTGGCGCTCGGCGAGCGTGACGACGCCAACCGGCATCGACGCCCATGCCTTGATCTCCGGCAGCGGCGGCCCGCGCCGGCAGGGCGCCGAGCGGCCAAGCCGCACCAGCTCGGACGAGCCGCCGCCGATGTCGAACAGGATCACGCCTTCGGCATCGGGATCGAGCAGCGGCGTGCAGCCGGTGGCGGCCAATTCCGCCTCGGTCTCGCGGTCGATGATCTCGAGTTCGAGCCCGACCTGCTCCGCGACGCGGGCGCGGAAGTCGCCGCCATTCACCGCCGCGCGGCAGGCCTCGGTGGCGATCAGCCGCGCGCGCGTGACGCCGCGGTTCGTCATCTTGTCGCGGCAGATGGCGAGCGCCTCGACCGCGCGCTCGATCGCGGCGTCGCTGATGCGGCCGGAGGCGGATATGCCCTCGCCCAGCCGGATGATGCGGGAGAACGCGTCGATGACCCGGAACGAATCGCCGGTCGGGCGGGCGACCAGCAGGCGGCAATTGTTGGTGCCGAGATCGAGCGCAGCATAGGTCGCCCGGTCCCCGCCGGGACCGTCACGATACCCAGACCCGTAAGGCGACCGCCGACCCCACGGCGACCGCCGCGGCGGCCTCCGGTCATGCGCGGAGTCGAGGCCCCCGGTTGCCCGGACCTCGTCACCCATCAAAAACCTTCCTGCCGCCCAGAGCTCCGCTCAATGTGGCGGCTTGTGTCCAAAGCCAAATCGGGGCGAGTGTAACAGCGCTCCGCCCTCGCGCAACAGATGCACCAAAGGTGCATAGCTAGGCCGTAAGTCCTTGTGAGAGCGGGCCTTGTCCTCTATTTGAAGGCGGAACTCGCACCCTTTCTCCCCCGCCGTTCATGTGCCCTTTGCCGGTCGAGGACGTCCGATGACCACGGAATACGACGCCAAATACGCCATCGGCCAGCCGGTGCTTCGCACCGAGGACCCCGTCCTGGTGCGCGGCGAAGGCCGCTTCACCGACGACGTCAGCGTCGACCGCCAAGCCTACGCCGTGATCGTGCGCAGCCGGCATGCCCACGGCGTCATCAAGAAGATCGATACCGACGCGGCGCGCAAGATGAAGGGCGTGCTCGGGGTCTACACCGGCGCCGATCTCGCCGCGGCCGGCTACGGCACGCTCAAATGCATCGTGCCGTTCAAGAACCGCGACGGCTCGGAGATGAAGAAGCCGCCGCGCCACGCGCTGGCGACCGACAAGGTGCGCTTCGTCGGCGATCCGGTCGCCTTCGTGGTGGCCGAGACGGTCAACCAAGCGAAGGACGCCGCCGAAGCGGTCGAGGTCGACATCGAGACGCTGCCCGCCGTCACCGATCCGGAGCAGGCGGTGAACGCGGATGCGCCGCAGCTCTATGACGACGTGCCCGGCAACGTGTCGCTCGACTACCACTTCGGCGACGCCGAAGCGGTGCAGGCCGCGTTCGCCAAGGCGGCGCATGTCACGCGCCTCAAGATCGCGAACAACCGCGTGGTGGTGAACGCGATGGAGCCGCGCGCCGCGGTCGGCACCTACGACGGCGGCCGTTTCACGCTGCATAGCTGTTCGCAGGGCGTGGTCGGCATGAAGGGCAACATCGCCGCGCTCATGAATGTCGAGCCCAAGCAGGTGCGCGTCATCAGCGGCAATGTCGGCGGCTCGTTCGGCATGAAGGCCGCCCCCTACCCTGAATATATCTGCGTGCTGCATGCTGCGCGCGCGCTCGGCCGCCCGGTGAAATGGACCGACGAGCGCTCCGGCAGCTTCGTCTCCGACAGCCACGGCCGCGACCATCGCGTCAACGCCGAGCTCGCGCTCGACGCCGAGGGACATTTCCTGGCGGTGCGATTGACGATCGTCGGCAACATGGGCGGCTTCCTCGCCAATGTCGGACCGATGCCCTCGACCCAGAACGCGGTCAAGAACGTGCAGAGCGTCTACCGCACGCCGCTGATCGAAGTGTCGACCAAGTGCGTGTTCACCAACTCCTCGCATGTGTCCGCGTATCGCGGCGCCGGACGGCCCGAGGGCAACTACTACATGGAGCGGCTGATCGACACCGCCGCCGCCGAGATGGAGATCGACCGGCTGGAGCTGCGCCGCCGCAATCACATTCGCCAGCGCGAAATGCCGTTCAAGGCCGTGATGGGCGGCAACTACGACAGCGGCGAGTTCGCGACTGTCATGAAGAAGGCGATCGACGCCGCCGACGCCAAGGGCTTCCGCCAGCGCAAGCGCGAGAGCCGACGGCGCGGCAAGCTGCGCGGGCTCGGCATCGGCAGCTATCTCGAGGTCACCGCGCCGCCGTCGAAGGAGCTCGGCGGCATCGTGTTCGAGGCCGACGGCAGTGTGACGATCCTCACCGGCACGCTCGATTTCGGCATGGGCCACGCCACCCCGTTCGCGCAGGTGCTGCACGAAAAGCTCGGCGTGCCGTTCGAGAAGATCCGCCTGATGCAGACCGACAGCGACCGGCTTCCGACCGGCGGCGGGTCCGGCGGCTCGAAGTCGCTGATGCACACCGGCACCGCGCTGGTCGAGGCCTCCGCCAAGGTGATCGACCAGGGCAAGCTGATCGCCTCGCATGTGCTGGAAGCAGCCGCCGGCGACATCGAGTTTAGGAACGGCCGCTTCACCATCGCCGGCACCGACCGCGCCATCGGCATCATGGAGCTGGCCGCGAAGCTGCGGTCCGGCGTCAACCTGCCGGAGGGCGTACCGACGTCGCTCGACGTGAACCATGTGAGCGACGGTCCGAGCGCATCCGCCTATCCGAACGGCTGTCACGTCTGCGAGGTCGAGGTCGATCCCGAGACCGGCGTGATCGAGGTGGTGAAATATTCCGCGGTCAACGATTTCGGCACCGTCGTCAATCCGATGATCGTCGAGGGGCAGCTTCACGGCGGCGTGGTGCAGGGCATCGGCCAGGCGCTCATGGAGCGCACGGTCTACGATTCCGAGGGCCAGCTCCTCACCGGCTCCTACATGGACTACGCGCTGCCGCGCGCGGTCGATGCGCCGATGTTCGACGTGTCGAACCATGCGGTGCCCGCCAAGACCAATCCGCTCGGCGTGAAGGGTTGCGGCGAAGCCGGCTGCGCCGGTTCCCTCACCTCGATCATGAACGCGGTGACCGACGCGCTCTCCGACTACGGCATCCGCCACATCGACATGCCGGCGACGCCTTACCGGGTGTGGCAGGCGATCCAGGCGTCGGGCGGAGCGCGGCCGTCGTGATGTCCACTCGCGGATCGCGCGGCGCTTAACGAGAAGAAGAAGAGACGAAATGACTCAGGTTGCCGAACTGCCCCTGCCCTCCACGCCGCGGTCAGCGGAGACGCGCTTCGTCACCAGCATCTGCTTCGCGCATTTCGTCAGCCACTACTACATCCTGCTGCTCGCGCCGCTGTTCATCTTCATCAAGGAAGACTACGGCGTCAGCTATACCGAGCTCGGCCTTGCGCTCACTTTGTTCAACGTCGTCTCGACGGTGGGGCAGACCCCGGTCGGATTTCTGGTCGACCGCATGAACGCGCGCTACATGCTGGTCGCGGGCCTGCTGGTCGGCGCCGGCGCATTCGCGGTGGCGGGGCTCGTCAATTCGTTCTGGGTGTTCCTGGCGATGTTCGCCGTAGCGGGCCTCGGCAACACCGTCTACCACCCGGCCGACTACGCGCTGCTCGGACGGCATGTGGCGGTCGAGCGCACCGGCCGCGTGTTCTCCTACCACACCTTCGCGGGCATGCTCGGTAACGCGGCCGCGCCGGCGACGCTGGTCTATCTCTACGCCGTCATGGGATGGCGCGGCGCGTTCCTGTGCGCCGCCGGCGCTCGGCGTCGTGGCCGCGCTCGTCGTGTTCATGACCCAGGAGCCGCCGGGAACGGTGAAGCCCGCCGTCAAGAAGAAGGACGAGCCGGCCGACGCATCGGCGGACGGATGGAAGCTCCTGCTGTCGGCGCCGATCCTCGCCAATCTCGTGTTCTTCATCCTGCTCTCGATGTCGGGCGGCGGGCTCTACAACTACATGGTGGCGACGCTCGGCGCGCTGCACGGCACGCCGGCGACGGTCGCCAACACCGCGCTGACCGGGCTGCTCGCCATGAGCGCGGTCGGCGTACTCGTCGGCGGCCAGCTCACCGGCTTCACCTCGCGCTACGGGCTGGTCACGGCGATCGGCCTCATCAGCACCGCCACTGTCTGCGTGCTGGTCGGGACGATCGATTTCCCGGCGCTGGTCCTGATTGCGCTGATGTCGAGCGTCGGCTTCTTCAACGGGATGACCATGCCCTCGCGCGACATGATCGTGCGCGCGGCGGCGCCACGCAGCGCCTATGGCCGGGTGTTCGGCTTCGTGACCACCGGCTTCCATCTCGCCGGCATCGTGTCCCCGATCATCTTCGGACAGATGCTCGACCACGGCTATCCGCGCGAGATCTTCTTTTTCATGGCGTTCTGCGCGCTGCTCTCGATCGCCACGGTGACCTACTCGACCACGCGCAAACCGGCGAGCTGAGCGCGCCGTTCGCGCCCCGCTTCAGCTCACGATCCGCGGCTCGCCGAAGAGCCGCGCTCACGTCCTACCAGCGATTGCCGCCGCCCCTGCCCCAGGTGCCGTCTGAACGGCCGTCCCAGGTGTTCTGCCGCGGACGATTGGGCGCGCCGGGGCCGCTGTAGTTCGGGTTGGCGCCGCAGGAGCCGCCCGCGCCGAACCTGGTGGCTTCACACTGCTGGAATGTCTGATAGGAGCAATCCCAGCTTCCCGGTCCGCCGGCCGGGCCGTCGCGCAGACACCACGGATTGCGGGGGCTGCTCACCTGGGCAGCGGCGCTCGGCACGTCGAGCACGGTGGCGGCCGACACCAGCACCAAGCCAGCAAGGATCAATTGACGCATTTTACGCTCCTCCATTGCCACGATGACGGACACCACCACACGCATGGCGGTGCTGATGCTCACGGCTTCACGCACGCGCTCGTAGAGCCGGTGCCGGCCGGAGACGCGAACGGTCTACCAACGACCGCCGCCCCAGCCCCAGGTCCCTCCCTGAGGTTCCGGATTGCCCCGGCGCGGGTTGTTCGACTGACGGCCACGGTAGTTCGGGTTCTGGGTGCAGCTTCCGCCAGCCCCGAAGGCGCTGGCTTCGCACTGCTGGAACGTCTGATAGCTGCAATCCCAGCTTCCCCGCCCGCCCCCGGGGCCGTCGCGCAGACACCACGGATTGCGGCCGCTGCTGACCTGGGCGTCGGCGGTCGGCACCTCGAACACGGTGACGGCGGATACCAGGACCAAGCCTGCAAGGATGAATCGGCGCATTTTACTCTCCTTATGGGTGTTGGGGACCAACATTCGACCAATGGGGAGGTTTCCCGGGCCAAGCATTAAATCAGCCAGGTGACCGTATCCTTAGCCGGATCGCTTAAAGGGTAGCGAACCGGCGGGGACCCGGTTATATGGAGCCGCGCGGTCGCCCAAGGCTATTGCCTAAAGGGCGTACGCCGCTCCCGGTTTTGGGGAATAGTTCAACGGTAGAACAGCGGACTCTTGACTCCGTTAATCTAGGTTCGAATCCTAGTTCCCCAGCCAATCGCCAGATCCGCGCTTCTCTCGGGTTGCAACCCATCGAACGCGTTCCCGTTTCAAAGGTCCTTCTCGGCCAGTTCGCGAAACGCGTCGGGGACCGAACGAGAAAGCCCGAGCGCCGACCCATATTCGACCGCTTCCCATCCGAAACGATCGCGGATCTTGTCGATGGCGCGATCGGCCATCCAGCGCGCCATGCCGCGCTTGGTCCCGGGCCGGCGCTTTTCGTCTGCAAGCCCGAGCGGGAGTTCCAACTGCACATCCCAGTCCCGCTCGAGGTGCGACACCGATATCCCGAGCAGCGAGATGATCCGCTCTTGCGGATGATCGGCGAGTGCGGCGCGCACGAGCTCCTCGGCGATTTCGGCCAGGCTCGCGGTCGCTGAGATGGGCGCATCGAGCGTGATGGAGCGCGTGACCGCATGGAGGTCCGCAAAGCGAACGCGAACCGTGACCGTCCGGCCGGGCCGCGATTTCGCGCGCAGCCGCGTCGCGATCCTGTCGGCAAGATGACGCAGCGTGGGTCGAAAGACCTGCTCTTGCGCCGGCTTGCGGCCGAGCGCCGACTGCGCTCCGGCCGATTGCGCGCGACGGTGCGTCGCGATTTCTCGCGGATCGCGATTCCATGCCAAGGCCGCGAGCTTCGCTCCGATGGCGCGGCCGACCACCCGCTGCAGCGACCATCCCGGCATCGACGCCAGTTGGCCGATGGTGTGGATGCCCTGCTCGGCCAGCCGCGCCTTGGTGGCGGGGCCTACGCCCCACATCAGCTCGACTGGCAGATCGTGAAGGAAATTCAGCTCGGTCGCGGGATCGACAACCACCAGGCCGTCGGGCTTGGCGACTTGCGAGGCGATCTTCGCGAGATGCTTGGTCCGCGCCACGCCAATCGAGATCGGCAGGCCAAGCTCGGCCCGCACGCGCCGCCGCACCTTGTTGGCAATGTCGGCCGGCGGACCGAAGAGATGGGTGCAGCCCGCGACGTCGGCAAAGGCCTCGTCGATGGAAATCCGCTCGACGAGCGGCGTGAAATCATTGAGTACGTCGATGGCGGCGTCACCGAGCCGCTGATACTCGCTGAAGTGACCACCGACAAAGATCAGTTGCGGGCAAAGCTCGCGCGCCCGCCGGCCTGACATGCCGCCACTGACTCCAAAGGCCTTCGCTTCGTATGAAGCGGCGAGGACGACGCCACCGCCGACGGCGATCGGCTTGCCGCGCAGCGACGGATCGAGCAGTTGCTCGACCGATGCGTAGAAGGCGTCGAGATCCGCGTGGAGGATGGTGGCTGTTGTTTCCATCCGACACCTGCGAACGTCTGGAATGGTCAGTCGCTGTTGCTGCTGAAAGCGGGACGTCGCTCACCAAGTGGTGGGCTCAGCCGCTGTTTGCCTAAAAGAACAAAAAGGGAACAAAAAGTCAATGGCTCCCGGCGACTGCGCCTGCGACCCTTTGGGTTCGCGGCCGCATACGGGCGACTTGCGCTTCAAAAAAGTGGAGCTAGCGGGGGCGGCAGGCACCGTTGACCGATCAGTTCGACGGGCGAACGCAACCGGCGCTCAGGCCTTCTTCTTCATCGCGCCCGAGCTCGGCCGCAGGACAATCTGACCTGCCAATTCCTGCTTCGGCACGCGCTCCGGCGCGCCATGAAATCGAACGCCTATTCTGCAGGTCGATCGCCACACGATGTGGCACTGGCGTCGCACGCTGGCGTGACCACCGATCAACAGCGAAAACTCGTCAGGAATCTCAGTGCCGGGCGGCACTTCGACTTGGGCGCCGAGCTCGGAGATGTCGACGATCGAGCACGGAGCCGGCGGTATCCCACGTCCGAACTCCAATTGAGCCGGATAGGTGAAGATCCGGCGAGCGCTTTTGCGTCGCCCGCGGCCGACGTAATCTTGAAAAGACATACCAACCATGGCCCAGCCCAATCGTTCGATGCGCTGCGCTTGACGATGACCTCGACTCCACACGCTGGCCGCCGCTTCCTGGCCGGGCTTCGCCCATAACCAGATTACGGGAAACGCGCCCAATGGCGTCCACGGATGGAGCAATATGGATAGATTATTGCGCCAAGTTATAACAAACAGTGAAAGGCAAATAGTCCGTTGAGATCCTGACGCCGCCACGTTCACTCCGCCGCACATCGACGTTTGAGGACACGACAATCCCATGGCCATCAAGAACGATTATCTCGGCGTCGCGGTGATCGGCGCGGGCCGGATCGGCACCTTGCGCGCGCGGCTCGCCGCCAAGCATCCGGCGGTGCGCTATGTCGCCATTTCCGATGCCGATCCGGCGCGCGCCAAGGCGCTGGCCGAGCAATCGGGCGCGCAATTCTCGTCCGGCGACAATGCCGAGATCATCGCGCATCCGGAAGTGAATGCGGTCATCGTGTCGACGCCGGAAGGCGCGCACGCCGCACCGGTCTGCCAGGCGCTGGAACTCGGCAAGCCGGTGCTGGTCGAGAAGCCGATCGCAATGACGCTCAAGGACGCGGACGCGATCCTCGCGACCTTGAAGAAGACCGGCGGCAATCTGCGCATCGGCTACAGCCGCCGCTACAAGGAGTGCTTCCTGCGCGCCAAGGAGCAGATGGTGCAGGGCCGGCTCGGTCGCGTCGTCGGGGGTCTCGCGCGCGTCTACAATTCGCGCGCGCAGGCGTTCGCGATCCTCAAACGCGACCCGCACGCGACGCCTGTCATCGACGTGCTCACCTATTACGTCGATCTCATGTGCTGGTTCCTGGAAGGCAACCGCCCGGTCGAGGTGGTCGCACGCGGCCAGACCGGCATCTTCAAGGAGGCCGGCTACGGCGCGCATGACGTGACCTGGGCGATCGTGACGTTCGCGGACGGTGCGGTGATCAATTTCGGCGTCAGCTATGCCCTGCCCGCGCGCTATCCGACGCTCGGGCAATCGGATCGCGTCGAGTTGCTTGGCGCCGAAGGCACCATGATCATCGACGACGACCACATGGATCACCTGCTGTTCTCCGACAAAGGCGTCCCGCACGCCTATGTCCCGGACCACGCCGTCAACATGGCCTTCCTCGGCTCGAACACCGCGGGCGACTGGGCGGTCGGCGATTTCTGGGGGCCGCTCGGCAACGAGACGCGCGCCTGGCTCGAACTCGCTGGTGACGGGCGCGCCGACGGTGCACACCACGCCCGAGCAGGCGCGCCTCAACCTCGAAACCACGCTCGCGATCGAGCGCGCGGTTCAGACCGGGCTGCCGGTCAGGCTGCCGCTGGAGGGCTAGGACGTCTACAGGCGTCTGGTCAACCGCGGATCCGCATGGACACCTTCACCCCGTGGATCAGAACCTCTTCGGTCCTGTTCCCGATGCTTCCGACGCACGGCCCGCAGTTGAAATTGGGCGTGACCCCCACCTGATTCGGCGCCAGCGCCACGCCGCTCAGCCATAGAGCTTCGTATCCGGCGGTGATCGCGATGTTGCTGCTGAGCCAATAGCCGATGTTCGCACCGCCCTGGACCGCATAAGCCGTCTCGTTTGAGCCGCTGCGGAACAGGTCGGTCCCAGTGCGGGACATTTTGCTAGTGATCTCATTATGGAAAATGCCGCCGCGGACGTGCCCGTCAAACAACCACGGCCCAGCCGTGCGTCCGAAGAACTCCAGGAAGTCGACGCGCAGGCCGAGCTGGCCACCGATCATGTTGTTGGCGGTGTCCCAATAATCGTTCTCGATCGAGCCGCCCGCAGCGGTAAAGCCGCGCGCACTGAAGCTCTCATGGAGGCGGATGTAGCGGACACCGGCGAGGAAGATCACGCCGCGGTAGCCGTTCCACCACGTGACGTTGCCTTCAAGGCTGTGAATTGCCGACGTCGCGGTAGAATCGAAGAACCCCCCGGTCGCGATACCGAAGGTCGTGGCGGGAGCGAGTGTCTGAAACAAGACGCCGCCGGGCGCCGGGACCACAGATGTGTTCTTCGTAGCCCGGAATTCGTCGAGCCATTGCCCAGCGATTTCGAAACCCCACGCGGAGCCCGACAACCGGGCGCCGGCGCGGGCTTCCGCGCCGCCGGTCCAGCCGTAGTCGAAGGCATCTGAGCTGAGGACGTTTCCGGTCCCCGGCGATGCGGACCCCGAGATAATCGGTGTCGAGTCCGCCTTGGTCCGGGTCATGCCCAAGCCGGAGAATTCGAAATAACTAACAAAAGCAGGCGCCACCGGAGGCGGCGCCTTGACTGGCATGTCGGCCGCGACGGCAGCGCCACCAAGCGTGACCACCGCGGCAATAGCGGTACTGCGTAGGATTGCTGCTTTCATTGAAGCCCCCCGATATCCGAATATCGAAGCCCCGAACATGTGCCAGCGTCGGCACATTAGCACCGCCGATCCACCAACCAGTGTATCATTTGCGCAACAAAGCACAGAAATCTTGAGCGCAAACTGCACGGCATCTTGCCTCCCAGCAGGTGCGCTTTTGGCCCAAAGCGACGTGCAGATCGCCGCATCAAATGAGCGGAGGCTGTAGACCGCCTCCTATTCAAACGTCAGGTTTTCCGCCTTCACCACCGCGCGGTAGCGCTCGAGCGTATCGGCGATATAGCGCGCGAACTCCTGCGGAGTATTGGTCGCGGGCTCGACGCCCTGCGTGGCCAGGCCCTTCAACACCTCGGCGTCCTTGGTGGTCTCGACCACGGCCTGGTGCAGCCGGTCGATGATCGGGCGTGGCGTGCCCGCCGTCGACAGCACCCCGAACCAGCCCGACGATTCCGCGCTAGGCAGCCCGAGTTCCGCCAAGGTCGGAACGTCCGGCAGGCTCGCGGAGCGCCGGTCGCCGGTGATGGCGATCGCCCTCACCTTCCCGGCCTGGATCTGCGGGACCATGCCGGGGATCGGCCCGAGATAGAACTGGGTCTCGTTGCCCATGGTCGCGATCATCGCCGGCGCGCCGCCCTTGTAGGGTAGATGCAGCGTCTGCTTGCTGATGCCGGCGACGCCGACGAACATCGCGACCGCGAAGTGGCTGGTCGAGCCGACACCGCCCGACGCATATTTCAGCGTGCCGGGCGCTTTCTTGGCAAGCGCGATGAGATCTTGCACCGACTTCACCGGCAGGTCGGCATTGACCACCAGCACGTTCTGCACGATCGCAAACAGCGAGACCGGGTCGAAATCCCGGATCGGATCGTAAGGAATCTTCGGCGACGTGATCGGCGCGAACGAATGGGTCGAGACCGATCCCATCAGCAGCGTGTAGCCGTCGGGCGCCGCGCGCGCGACCTGTTCACCGCCGATCTGGCCGCCGGCGCCGCCGCGATTGTCGATGATGATCTTGGCCCCGAGGATGGTCGACATCTTCGCCGCCATGATGCGGGCGAGCGTGTCGTTGGCGCCGCCGGGCGGATTGGGCGACACCAGCCGGATCGGCTTGGTCGGATAGCTTTGCGCAAGCGACGCGTCCGCCGCCAAGAGCAACACGGCCACAGCAATCCAACCGACATGTCTCATGGCCGCTCGCTCCCATTGCCTATTTTGCACATACGCTAATCCCGCGACACGCATGGGTCAAAGTCCGCTACGTCGCATCTGGACAAGCCCCGACCGGCGGACGAAGATTGCGCACTGCTTGCGAACTAAATGACAAGCATCGGGAGGAGAATTGCATGCCGGCAACGCTGACGCGGCGCCATGTCCTCGCCTTGATGGGTTCGCTGCTCCCGTCGGCGGCGCTGGCGCAGGCGTCCTTTCCCGAGCGGCCGGTGCGGCTCGTGGTGGCGCTCGCGCCCGGCGGGCCCGCCGACACCGCGGCGCGCGCCTTCGGGCCGTTCCTCTCGCAGGTGCTCGGCCAGACCGTCCTGATCGAGAACCGACCGGGGCGTCCGCGATCGTCGGCACGGAATCGGTGACGCGCGCGGAGCCCGACGGCCACACGCTCCTGTTCGGATCCAGCAGCACCTTTGCGGTCAATCCCGCGGTGATGACCAAGCTGCGCTTCGACGTGCAGAAAGACCTCAAGCTCGTCCGCCTGATCGCGCAGACGCCGCATGTGCTAACGGTCCGCGCGGGGGTTGCGGCCCAGTCGCTCGGCGAACTCGTCAAGCTCGCCAAGGCGCAGCCCGGCAAGCTGTTCTACGCATCGTCGGGCAACGGCGGCGCCATCCACCTCGCCAGCGAGCTGTTCAAGCGCGAGACCGGCATCCCCATCAACCATGTGCCGTTCCGCGGCGGCGGCCCGGCGGTGATCGGCGTCATGGCCGGCGACGCCGACATCTTCATCAACGACGCGAGCACGACACTCCCGAACATCCAGGCCGGCAGCCTGCGGGCGCTGGCGATGCTGAGCCCGCAACGCTCGCCGTTGCTGCCGGATCTGCCGACCTCCGCCGAGCTCGGCTATCCCGGGATCGTGTCGTCATCGTGGGTCGGGCTGGCGGCGCCGGCGAATACGCCGGCGTCCATCGTCGCGCGGCTCGCCAAGGCGACCGACCAGGTCTTTGCGTCCGACGCTTACCGGGCGGTCGTCAAGAAGACCGGATTCGAGCTGTTCGGATTCAACGACGAGCAGACCGCGGCCTTCATCAAGACCGAAGTCGAGAAATGGGCGGCGGTCGCCCGCTCCGCGAATATCCGCATCGATCAATAGACCCCTACAACTCTCACACAGGAACATAAGACGATGAGTGACGATCGGGCTGCGCGTGGAAAGCAGATTCGCGACGAGGCATTCGGCAAGGAAGGGCTGCGGCGGTGGCAGGAACTGAACGAGATCTGTCCGACCCATGCCCGCGCCATCCATGAATATTGCTTCGGTACGGTTTGGGACCGGCCGCATCTCGACATGAAATTCCGCGAGCTGATCGTCATCGCCGCCGCCGCGGCGTCCGATCTCGCCGGCGAGGTCGCGCTGCACGCGCGCGGCGCGTTGAACCGCGGCGCGACCCGCGACGAGATCATCGAGACGATCCTGCAATGCGCGCCGTATATCGGCTTCCCGAAGACCAACCACGCCCTCAAGGCGGCGAAAGACGTCTTCGACCAGTGGGACGCGAAGAAAGAGGACTGGAAGCCCGTCTGACCGTGCGGCGCGGCGTCATCGCACGTCGGCATCCGGTGTGCCGGAGAGGACAAAATCCGACGTGATGCCTTGCGCGACGTCGTTGTAGACCGCAAGCGCATCCACGACGTGTCCTTCGAAGCACATCACGCGCGCATGCATGATCGTATTCATCGCATTGTTCATTCGTTGCATGGAGACGTTGCTCGCTTCCAGCATGGCCATGACCTGGATGTCACGGGCAGCACATCCGCGGGCGAACGTGCCTCCACCTGCTATTCCGTTGGTCACGGCGGTGAGAAAGACCGCGGCGACGGCTGCGCCGTACACCGCGAGCTTGCCGCACTTGGATGATCGTACGCGGAACATTGTGTCTCTCCTTCGGTGGACTCACCGTTTGACATGACGGCATCCTCGTCGAGAGCGCACCCGCCGGTAAATCATACGGATGATTTTCCAAGCGTTTCCGCGCGCAACATTGGAACCCTTGAAAGTCGCGCCTGCAAGCGCAGTAAGGGCCGGTTCCAGTCGGCGCACCGCAGTCGATACCTTGGTACCAGGACCCAATCGCAGCGCGAGTTCGTTTCAATTACACCGTCACGCAATTGTTGGCGCCGGCTGCGCGGCCAGCTTCACGTCTTCATCAGCGGCGGCAGCGGCGGCTCGCTGCCGTCCGGGATACCGACGCGGCCGGCGATCAGCACCGACGACACCATCACGTAGAAGCCCGCGACCGCGATCAGGTCGATGGTCGGCTGCTCGCCCAGCACTTTTTTCGCCCGCTCGAAGGTCGCGTCGGTGAGGTTGCGGTTGCGCAGAAGCTCGATGCAGACGTCGTAGACCACCTCCTCATCTTCCTTCATCGCCGTCGGGCGCTTGCCGTTGCGGATCGCCTCGGCGACTTCCGGCGAGACGCCGGCGCGCATCGCGATCGGGTAATGCGCCCACCATTCGTATTGCGCGTCCCACAGCCGCGCCTCGATCAGGATCGCAAGTTCGTTCAAGCGATGCGGCAGGGAGGTCTCGAACCGCAGATAGTCGGTCATGCCGAGATAGCGTTCGGCCAGCACCGGGCTGCGCAGCAGAATGCTGTAGGGCCCGCCCAGTCCGGCGCTGGACACCTTCATGATCCGCTCGGCCACGCGCTTCTGCTGGTCGTTCAATTGCTCCGGTTCGAATTTCGAGAAACGCGGACCTTTGGACTCACTCATTGATTTTCCTCCCCGAGAACCTTTTTGCCGGCGCACCTTATCACCCGCCGTATTTCGTGCATGCGGATTGTAGCGGTGGTTTCGCCCGGCGCTTTGGGAGTAGAGTTGGAAAAAACCGGGGGAAATAGTTCACACGATGAGCGCGTTCCGGCCGACCGACCGCGAAAGACGGCGCCAACGGATCGGCGCGCTCGCGCTCGTCGCCGTAGGCCTGCTCTTCATCTGGCGCAGCGTTGCCGACCTGCCGTTCGGAACCGTCGACAATCCGGGGCCCGCGCTCACGCCGTTCGCGCTCGCGGTCCTGCTGGTCTTGTTCGCGCTCTGGACCATCTTCCGTACCGCATCGGGCGCGCCCGATCCCGTGGCGATCGAGGCCGACGAACCCGCCGCCGATCCCGGCGCCGCGCGCCACGCCGTGTTCGTCATCGTGGGCATCGTGGCGGCCGCGCTCGGCTTCGGCTTTCTCGGCTACCGGCTCACCATCCTCGCCTTGCTGCTGTTCTACCTCGGCATCGTCGAGCGCAAACCGATCATTCCCACGATGCTCGTGAGCTTTGGCCTCGCCTATGGGAGCCACGCGCTGTTCGTCCATGTCTTGAAGGTCTCGCTGCCAAGCGGACCGTGGGGGCTCTAGTGTGGCGGTTCAGAAGTTCGCCATACTATGCGGCTTGGTCGCGAGCGAACTTCTGAACCAAGCCACACTAGCAAGCTATTGAGTGCTAGTGTCCCTTTGAATCCGAAGTTCGCTACCGAACGTGCCGCAAAATCGAGCGAACTTCGGATTCGGGACACTAGCGGCGCCGCATGTTCGAGACCTTGCAAAACCTGCTGGTCGGCTTTGAGGTCGTGCTGCATCCGTCGGTGCTGATCTATGCCTTTCTCGGCTGCCTGATCGGCACCGTCGTCGGCGTGCTGCCGGGCCTCGGCCCGCTCGCCGGCATCAGCATCCTGCTGCCGATCAGCTTCGGCCTGCCGCCGACCACCGCCATCGTGCTGCTCGGCGGCATCTATTACGGCGCAATGTACGGCGGCTCGACCACCTCGATCCTCATGCGCATCCCCGGCGAGGCGGCGTCGGTCGTGACCTGCATCGACGGCTACGAGATGACGCGGCAGGGCCGCGCCGGGCCCGCGCTCGCGATCGCCGCGATCGGCTCGTTCGTCGCCGGCACCATCAGCGTGGTGGCGCTGATGTTGCTTGCGCCGCCGCTCGCGCGCTTCGCGTTGGCATTTGGCCCGCCGGAATATTTTGCGCTGCTGCTGATGGGGCTTCTGGTGCTCAGCTACATGAGCACCACCACGATGTCGAAGACGCTCACGATGGCCGTGCTCGGGCTGCTGCTCGGCATGATCGGGATCGATCCGATGAGCGGCTACAACCGCTTCTCCGGCGGCGTGCACGAGCTCTCCGACGGGCTCGGCGTGCTGCCGCTCGCGGTCGGGCTGTTCGGCGTGTCCGAGATCATGCTCGCCTATGGCACGCGGGCGATGCGGCCGATGAACCCGAAATTATCGGAACTGATGCCGTCCCGCGCCGAGGCGCGCGCCTCGGTCGGGCCGATCGGGCGCGGCACGGTGATCGGCTTCCTGATCGGGATCATTCCGGGCTCGGCGCACATCCTGTCGTCGTTCGTCTCCTATGCGGTCGAGAAGAAGCTGTCGGACCATCCGGAACGCTTCGGCAAGGGCGCGGTGGAAGGCGTTGCCGGCCCGGAGGCGGCGAACAACGCCGCCGCCTGCGGCGCGTTCGTGCCGATGCTGGCGCTCGGCGTGCCGCTCGGGCCGGTGCAGGCGATCCTGATCGCGGTGCTGGTCGTGCACGGCATCGCGCCCGGGCCGTTGCTGATCACCCAGCAGCCGCAACTGTTCTGGGGCTTCATCGCCAGCATGTATATCGGCAACCTGGTGCTCTTGATCCTCAACCTGCCGCTGGTCGGCCTGTTCGTGTCGCTGTTGCGGATCCCCTACAGCTATCTCTATCCGGTCATCCTGGTGTGCTGCATCGTCGGCGTCTACACCGTGAACTTCAGCATGATCGAAGTGCTGATCATGGCGGCCGCGGGCGCCGCCGGCTATGCGTTGCGGCGGCTGCAATACGACGTCGCGCCGATCGTGCTCGGCTTTATCCTTTCGCCGATGCTCGAAATGGCGTTCCGGCAATCGCTGGCGATGTCGGGCGGCGACTATACGATCTTCCTGCAACGGCCGATCACCGTCGGTCTGCTGGCGATCGGCCTCCTGCTGCTGGCCATCGGCCTCGCACCCGCGGTCTTGCGCAACCGGCAGGCCTGAAGGAAGCTGCGGATTGACAAGAAACGCTGGAAGGAAATGCTCATGCGTCTGGTCACGTTAGGGCTTCTCGTCCTCATGGGCCTCGCCGGCCTGCCGGCGCAGGCGCAGGACAAATACCCGTCGAAGCCGGTCACCATCCTGCTCGGCTATCCGCCGGGCGGGTCGACCGACACCACCGCGCGCGCGCTCGCGCCGGTGCTGGAGCGCATCCTCGGCCAGCCGGTCGTCATTCAGAACCGCCCCGGCGCCGCGGCGCTGGTCGGCACCATGCAGGTCGCCAATGCGACGCCGGACGGCTACACCATCACGGTCGCGACCACGCAGCTCTCGCTCCTCCCCGCGGTCGACGGCGTGTTCGGACGGCCGCCGAGCTTCACCCGCGAACAGTTCACGCCGATCGCCCTGGTCTCGGCCGATCCGTCGGTGTTGTTCGTCAATTCCAGCCAGCCCTGGAAGAATTTCCAGGAGCTGGTCGACGACGCCAAGAAGCGCCCGGGCCAGATCGTCTACGCCTCCGGCGGGCTCTACGGCACCACGCATCTTGCGATCGAGATCGTGCTGAAGGCGACCGGCACCAAGATGCGCCATCTTCCGACCGCGGGCGGCGGGCCGGCGCTGACCGCCGTGCTCGGCAATCACGCGGCGCTGCTTGCGGCGCATCCCTCGGTCGGCGGCCCGCAGGCGCGCGCCGGCACCTTGCGCCCGATCGGCACCATGGGCGCGAAGCGGGTCGCGGCGTTCCCCGACCTGCCGACCTTGAAGGAGCTCGGCTACGACGCCCAGTACTATCAATGGAACGGCGTGTTCACCCAGACCAAGGTGCCGGAGCCGATCATCACGATCCTGCGGCAGGCGCTAGCCAAGGCGGTGAAGGACCCGGAATTCATCAAGGCCATGGATAAAGTCGGCAGCGGCATCGACTACCTCGACCGCGATGAATTCCGTCCCTGGTGGGACGCAGACAGCCGCAAGACCGAGGAAACCGTGCGCGCCATCGGCAAGGTGCAATAACTGCGATGGCCACCAAGGAAATCGGCCTCGCCATCATCGGTTCCGGCCGGATCGGGACGCTGCGCGCGAAGCTCGCGGCCGGCCATGCGGCGGTGCGCTCGATCGCGGTGTCGGACGCCGATCCCGCCAAGGCGCGCAAGCTCGCCGAGAGCGTCGGCGCGACGTTTCATTCCGGCGACAACGACGCCGTGATCGCGCGGCCCGATGTCAATGCCGTCATCGTGTCCACCAGCGAAGGCGAGCACCTGAAGCCGATCCTTGCCGCAATCGAGCGCGGCCTGCCGGTGCTGGTCGAGAAGCCGCTCGCGCTCTCACTCGGCGATGCGGATGAGCTGGTGCGAGCGATCGAGAAACGCACCGCCAATGTCCGCGTCGCCTACAGCCGCCGCTACAAGGAACGCTACCTGATCGCCAAGGAGCAAATCCTCCAGGGCCGTATCGGGACCATTACCGGCGGCGCCGCGCGGCTCTACAATTCGCGCTCGCAGGCCTTTGCAATCCTCAAGCGCGATCCGCACGCCACCCCGGTGGTCGACGCCCTCACCTACTACGTCGACCTGATGAACTGGTTCTTCGAGGGCCGGCGCATCGTCGAGATCTATGCGCGCGGACAGACCGGCGTGCTGAAGGCCGCCGGCCACGACGTTCCCGATGTGGGCTTTGCGGTGTTCACTTACGACGACGGCTCGGTCGTCAATCTCGGACATTGCTATTCGCTGCCGGAAAAATATCCGGCGCTCGGCCATGCCGCGCGCGTCGAGCTGCTCGGCACCGAAGGCGTCATGCTGCTCGACGACGATCATACCGACCAGTTGATGTATTCGGAGAAAGGCGTGCCGCACGTCTACCTGCCGGACCACAACGTCAACATGGTGTTCCTGCAGAGCGGCACGCCGGGCGACTGGGCGCTGGGCGAGTTCTGGGGACCGATCGCCAACGAGACCCGCGCCTGGCTCGATCATCTCGCGCTCGGCAAGCCCTGCGCGCTGGCGACGCCGCATGAGGCGCGCGCGACCCTCGAAGCGACGCTGGCGATCGAATATTCGATGGCGACCGGCAATCCGGTCACGCTGCCGCTCAAGGACAAGAATTTCTTCGTTGAGCGTTGAGCGCCGCAGCCCCTCACCTGGCCAACGCGCGCCCCCGCGCAACGGCTGCTCAAAATTGCGGCCGTCGAAGCCCGCGGGCCTGCGCTATAACCCCCCGACCACCGCAGGCTCGCGGTGGTTCCGAGGGCCGCACCCGTGCCTGAGCTTGAACGCGTCGTCAAAGAAATCGCCGACGAGATGCGGCAGCGGACCGACCGCGGCGAGGTCGCGACCTATATTCCGGAGCTTGCCCGCGCCGATCCGCAGGCGTTCGGGATTGCGGTGATCGACGCCGAGGGGAACGTCGCGGCGGCAGGCGACAGTGACACGCCGTTCTCGATCCAGAGCATCTCCAAGGTCTTCACGCTCACGCTCGCGCTCGGCAAGATCGGCGACCGGCTGTGGCGGCGCGTCGGCCGCGAGCCGTCGGGCAGTCCCTTCAACTCGATCGTCCAGCTCGAATTCGAGCGCGGCAAGCCGCGCAACCCCTTCATCAATGCCGGCGCCATTGTCGTCACCGACACGATCCTGTCCGGCCATCAGCCGCGCGAGGCGCTCGGCGAAATCCTCCGGTTCATGCAGTTCCTGGCGGACGACAGCTCCATCATGATCGACGAGGCGGTCGCGGCATCCGAACAGCGCACAGGCTTCCGCAATTACGCGCTCGCCAACTACATGAAATCTTACGGCGTCATCGAGAACCCCGTGGACTTCACGCTCGGCGTCTACTTCCACCATTGCGCCATCGCCATGTCGTGCCGGCAGCTTGCGATGGCCGCACGCTTCCTCGCCCATTCCGGTCGCAATCCCGCGACCGGTTTCTCGGTCGTGAATCCCGAGCGCGCCCGGCGGATCAACTCGGTGATGCTGATGTGCGGCCACTACGACGGTTCGGGCGAGTTCGCCTATCTGGTCGGCCTGCCCGGAAAGAGCGGTGTCGGCGGCGGCATCCTGGCGATCGCGCCGGGTAAGGCGTCGATCGCGGTGTGGTCGCCGGGGCTCGATGCGTCGGGCAATTCGCGTCTCGGCCGCATCGCGCTCGAGGCGCTCACCAAGCGGCTCGGCTGGTCGATCTTCGGCGTGTAACGAAAGGGCCGAGACGTTTTCGTCTCGACCCCTGTGCCGCCGCATCGAATTTTCTTGGACGACCGGCCCCGTGCTGCCGCAACGCGACGCGCGCTACTGAGTGCGCTTCGCTTCCTGGATCGCCGCTTCGTGATACCAACTATCGAACGCGTTGCCTGTCATGCGCGCTGGCTGATCGGCTGGCGCTTGCTCACGATTGGCTTCCACGCCGCGGCGGCCGCCGGCGGGGAATTGATAGATCGTGGCGGACGCGCGTTCGGTTCGGAGAGAATCCATGGTCATGGCTCGACTCTCGATCAGTTTACGTTGAAGTTCTAAATAATCCTTTCAATCGGAATTGCACGCGATTTGCGCGTCGCACACCCGCAAAAAGCAGCAGATGCCGACAATTCGTGCAGTTCGGCGGCTGCGCATTCGAGCGGCATGCGCCGCGCTGAACGGTGGCGAACCGCTGTGCATCTCCCGGACAGCCGTGCAAATGTGCATGAAGCGCGGCGCCACAAGAACAAGCGCATCCAAACCGCATCGAACGACGTTGCGAGGGCTTCAACGGCCGCCCGTTTTTTCAGCATGGCGCAAAGCTACGCACCGACTGGCACGGTTGATGCTTGGATGATGGCGGCGTCGGTGGCCAGGGACGCGCGAGAGATGCGCTCCTGGCAGCCACGCCGAGTCGATTCTGGCTCGTTGCATCATCCAATCGAAAGAGGTTGCCGTGGCAAAGTACAAGCTCGAATACATCTGGCTGGACGGGTACTCGCCTGTCCCCAACTTGCGCGGAAAGACGCAGATCAAGGAGTTCGACAGCTTTCCATCACTGGGCGAGTTGCCGTTGTGGGGCTTCGATGGAAGCTCGACGATGCAGGCGGAAGGCCGCAGCTCCGATTGCGTGCTCAAGCCTGTCGCCGTCTATCCGGACGCCGACCGCAAGAACGGCGTGCTTGTGATGTGCGAGGTGATGATGCCCGACGGGAAGACCCCGCATCCGTCCAACAAGCGCGCGACCATCCTCGACGATCCGGGCGCCTGGTTCGGCTTCGAGCAGGAATATTTCTTCTACCAGAACGGCCGGCCGCTCGGCTTTCCCGAAGCCGGCTATCCGGCTCCCCAGGGCCCCTACTACACCGGCGTCGGCTACAAGAACGTCGGCGGTATCGCGCGCAAGATCGTCGAAGAGCATCTTGAGGCGTGCCTTGCCGCCGGCATCAACCACGAAGGCATCAATGCCGAGGTGGCGAAGGGCCAGTGGGAATTCCAGATCTTCGGCAAGGGCTCCAAGAAGGCGGCCGACGAAGTCTGGATGGCGCGCTACCTGCTGCTACGGCTGACCGAGAAGTACGGCATCGATATCGAGTTCCACTGCAAGCCGCTCGGCGACACCGACTGGAATGGCTCCGGCATGCACGCCAACTTCTCGACCACGTATATGCGCGAGACCGGCGGCAAGGAGTATTTCGAGGCGTTGATGAAAGCGTTCGAGACCGCGCGAGAGGATCACATCGCGGTCTATGGCCCTGACAACCACATGCGCCTCACCGGCAAGCACGAAACCCAGTCGATCCATCAGTTCAGCTACGGCGTGGCCGACCGCGGCGCATCGATCCGCGTCCCGCACAGCTTCGTCAACAACGGATACAAGGGTTACCTCGAAGACCGCCGGCCGAATTCGCAAGGCGACCCCTACCAGATCGCGTCGCAGATCCTGAAGACGGTCGCTTCCGTCCCGACGGGCGCGAAGATGAGCACTTCCGCCGCGGCCTAGACTACGATCCGATTCAACTGAATCGGATCGTGCGTCCAGGTTCTCGCTTGAGCATGATCTTTTCCGAAAACCGCTACCCACTTTTCGGGATCATGCTGTAGCGCAAACAGGTCGGCGTCGGTCTTGCGGGAACGAGATTGAGGTCGATGTGCGGGGGAGGTCTTGGCCGTCCTCCCCCGATTTCCCTATAGCTGCGCGTCCTCAAGGGGTCTCGCCCCACCCGTTGGAAAACGCTTCTTTCTTTCGCAAAAACCAACGCGTTCGCATTAAAAGATCGAACTTCACACTCGAATTGTTAACCGTATCGGCAGCACGTTACCTCCCGCCCGACGCCCGATAAGCCGCAGCTAACAAAGACCTGCGATGCGTAATGCCCAAATGCACCGGGCTTTAGCGCGCATGACGCGGGGCACCGGTGCCGAAACGGGCACGCGGGATGGGCGTCAACTCGAGTTCATGTCGTCACCAGCCGGCATCGCCATTGGCGGGGCCGGATCGGATCGATCGGCTGCGTGCCGCCACCAGATGGCTGCCGCGGCCGGCGCGCTTCCTTGCCGTCGGCAGCCTCGGCCTGGCCACAGACATCAGCGTCTTCACTTTATTCTACGGCTTCGGCGTCCATCCGCTGATCGCGCGGGCGCTCTCGCTGTCGATCGCAATGCTTGTGACCTGGCGGCTCAATCGAGCGGTCACCTTCGACTCCAGCGGCCGGCGGCAGCACAAGGAAGCGATGCGCTACGCCGCCGTGACGGCCGCCGCGCAAGGCACGAGCTACGCTGTCTTCGCGGCTCTGGCCCTCACCGTGCTCGCAGCGTTGCCGCAGGCCGCGATCATTGTCGGCGCCGCGGCGGGAGCGCTGATCTCCTACAACGGCCACCGGCTGTTCGCCTTCGCGCCCATTGCGCGCGAACCGGCCGCCTCTTCAACCAACTCATGACGTCGCGGGATTTGATCCAATGACCATCGACGTCGAAGTCCTCGTCATCGGGGCCGGCCCCGCCGGACTGACCGCGGCCTACTGCCTGACCAAAGAAACGCCGTCCGTCCTCGTGATCGAACGGGACCCGGTCTATGTCGGCGGTATCAGCCGCACCGTCCGTTACAAGGACTTCCTGTTCGACGTCGGAGGCCACCGCTTCTTTTCGAAGGCGAAAGAAGTGGTCGACCTCTGGCACGAAATCCTGCCGAACGATCTCATCGAGCGGCCCCGGCTGTCGCGCATCTTCTATGGCGGAAAATACTATTCCTATCCCTTGAGCGCGTTCGAGGCGCTGACCAATCTCGGCGTATTCAAGAGCGCCGCCTGCATGCTGTCCTACGCCTATGCCAAGGTGTTTCCAATAAAAGACGCGCGCACGTTTCATGAATGGGTGCGCAACCAGTTCGGCGAGCGCCTGTTCTCGATCTTCTTCAAGACCTACACCGAGAAAGTGTGGGGCATGTCCTGCGACGAGATTTCCGCGGACTGGGCCGCGCAGCGCATCAAGGGGCTCAATCTCGGCATCGCCATCAAGAACGCGCTGAAGCGCGCGCTCACGTCGAAGCGGGCGCCGCAGAAAAAGAGCGACGCCGTCGTCAAGACGCTGATCGAAAGCTTTCAGTATCCGCGCAAGGGCCCCGGCATGATGTGGGAAGCGTGCGCGCGCAAGATCCAGAAGCAGGGCGGCAAGCTGCTGAAAGGTCGCGAGCTGAAGAGCCTCGCTTACGATCACAACCGCCGTCTCTGGAACGTCAGCGCATCGACGGCCGACGGAACGATCGAGCAGTACACCGCCCGGCATGTAGTCAGCTCCGCGCCGGTGCGCGAGCTGATGGAGACCATTTCACCGCGCCCGATCTCCTATCTTCACGCGCGGGCGTTGCGCTATCGCGACTTCCTGACCGTGGCGCTGATGGTCAACAAGCCGAACATATTCCCGGACAACTGGATCTACGTTCACGATCCCGCCGTCAAAGTCGGGCGCGTGCAGAACTTTAGCTCATGGTCCCCGGAGATGGTGCCGGCGGGAACGAGTTGCCTTGGCCTCGAATATTTCTGCTTCGAGGGCGACCAGTTGTGGGATGCGACAGACGAGGAGCTCGTCGCCTTGGCCAAACGCGAGATCGCGCAGATCGGCCTGATCGACGCCGCCGACGTCGTCGATGCCTGCGTGGTGCGGCAGACGAAAGCCTATCCGGTCTATGACGACAGCTACCGTGACAACATGGCGATGGTCCGGCTCGACCTCGAATCGAGCTACCCGACGCTGCATTTGGTCGGCCGCAACGGCATGCACAAATACAACAACCAGGACCACGCCATGATGACTGCGATGCTCACGGCGCGGAATATCCTGGCTGGCGAACGGGTCTACGATATCTGGGACGTCAACGAGGACGCCGAGTATCACGAAGCCGGCTCGTCGGGCGTCAAGAGCGCGCTTGGCAGCGAACGTCTGGTCCCGCAGCGCGCGCCGCTCGCCGCCACCAGCCGCTGACCGGCGACAGACCGAAGCGCCGTTCCGCAATCACCCTGCCACTGCATTGCTCGCCAGTCCGACCGGCGGCGGCGCCGGCAGGCCGGTGGCCTCCGTCCAATAGCTCATGTCGTAGAATGCCTCGGTCGGCTTGTGCGGCGGCTTGTAATAGCCGAGCTCGATTCGCAGCTCGAGGTCCTTGCGGATCGACTCCGGCCGCAGCATCGCCTTCGGCACCACATAGGAGTAGTTGCTCTCCGCCCACGCGCGTGTGAGCTTTTCCTCCTTCATGAGGATCTGCAGCATCTCCTCCTTGTTCTCGGGCAGCAGCAGCCAGTCGGTCGCGAGCGCCATCGCGCGCGTGAAGCCCACGACGACCGGGCGGTTGGCTTCCATCCACTTGCGCAGGCCCCAGCCGCAGCAGACCGGCCAGTTCGGGATGTAGTCGCCTCCCTTCGCAAGCTGCACGCCGCCTTTGGCGATCGCCTGGTCGGAGAACGGCCGCTGCAGCATCGCCGCATCCACCTTCCCGGCGATGAAGGCGGCGGCGCGCATGCTGGAATTCCCGATCACCTCGTAGCGGTACTCGCTCTCGGGAACGCCGGCGTCGCGCATGATCTTGTTGCGCACGAGATCGTAGTTGGAATTGATCGGGTCGGCCGCGAACAGTTTCCCGCGCAATTCCTGCAACGACTTGTACTTCGGCTGCGCGATTAACTGGACGTCGAGCCCCTCCTCGGCTTCCAGGAACAGCACGAAATCGACGCCGTCCTGGGTGGTGCGCGCCAGCATGGTGTCGGCCGACGACATCGTCAGCGGCCAGGTGCCCTTCGCCAATCCCTCGTTGTGATCGGGCGCGAGCCGCACCAGCAGGAATTCGACGTCGAGCCCTTCCTTGGCGAACAGGCCGCGGCGCTGTGCGATGTGGAACGCGGGCGTGCGATAGAAGCCCGTCACCACGATCTTGGTCTTGCCGACGATCGCGGGCGCGCTCTGCGCGAACGACGGCGCGCTAAGCGCCGACAGTCCCGCGGCTGTCGCGCCGGTCAGGATCGAACGGCGGCTGAGTTTTGCGTCGCGTTGGCGCATGCGCTTCCTCCCCGAAAACGTCGCTTTTGCCAAAGCCTACGCCCAAGGATGAAGGCGCGCCACCGCCTTACGACATGGCGGGCAGCACCAGGGACGCCTTGTCGACGCCGGTCATGAAACTTTTCAGGTCGCTTCGCAGTT
The DNA here is from genome assembly GCA_963785745.1 of uncultured Alphaproteobacteria bacterium. Classification (GTDB taxonomy): domain Bacteria; phylum Pseudomonadota; class Alphaproteobacteria; order Rhizobiales; family Xanthobacteraceae; genus VAZQ01. The sequence goes on along the minus strand of CAWAWR010000016.1, from coordinate 449,835 downwards.
ACCGGCTGCTGAGGGAGCAAACCATGACCGGCATGCTTTACAGGACGACAACTTCCACACGCCGTTTCGCTTCAAAAAATCCGTCGATCTGCGTGCGAATGGCCGCTGCAATCGGCATCGCGCTGGCGGTATCGGGCTGCGGCATCAATACCATTCCCACGCTGGAGGAGCAGGCCAAGGGCGCGTGGAGTCAGGTGCAAAATCAATATCAACGCCGCGCCGAGCTGATTCCGAACCTGGTGGAAACGGTCAAAGGCTTCGCCAAGCAGGAACGCGAGGTGCTGACGCAGGTGATCGAAGCGCGGGCGAAAGCGACCCAGATCCAGGTGAACGTCAACCAGCTCACCGACCCGGAGGCGATCCGCCGCTTCCAGGAAGCGCAGCAACAGCTATCTGGCGCATTGGGACGCCTGATCGCGGTCAGCGAAAACTATCCCGAGCTGAAATCGAACCAGAACTTCCTGGCATTGCAATCGCAGCTTGAGGGCACGGAGAACCGCATTGCGGTGGCCCGCCGCGACTACATCCAGGCGGTGCAAGCCTACAACACGGAAGTCCGCACGTTCCCCGGCCGTCTATGGGCGATGGTGTATGGCTCGAAGCCGATGGCAACCTTCACGGCATCCGAGGAGCAGCAGAAGCCGCCCCAGGTGAAATTCTAGGCAAAGGGAACGCCATGGCGCAGGTGCGCCTGCGGGCTTTTGCTCTCGCCGTCGTCGCGACGATCGCTTTCGTCGGCGTATCGGGAGCCGAACTGTCGTTTCCGGCGCTGACGGGCCGTGTCGTCGATCAGGCCGGGATTCTCGATGCTGCCGCGCGATCGCGTCTCGACACGAAATTGCAGGAGCTGGAGTCGAAGACCACGACCCAGCTCGTTGTCGTGACGTTGCGCTCGCTCGGCGGCTACGACATCGCCGACTACGGCTACCAGTTGGGCCGCCATTGGGGCATCGGGCAAAAGGGCAAGAACAATGGTGCCTTGCTGATCGTCGCTCCCACCGATCGCAAGGTGCGCATCGAAGTGGGATACGGCCTGGAAGGCACGCTGGCGGACGCCGTCTCTCGCCTCATCATCGACCATGCCATCTTGCCGCGCTTTCGCGCGGGCGATTTCCCGGGCGGCATCGAGCGCGGCGTCGACGATATCGTCCAGGTGCTTTCCGGCGACGCGGACGATTTCAAACGACGCGCCGCGGAGCGCGATTCCAGGCCGCGCGGTGGCGAAGGAATAAGCCTGTTCACGATCGTGCTCATCATCCTCGCCATCTGGCTGTTCATCTACCTGCAGCGCGCGCAACAGCAGCAGGCAGCCGGGCGCAGGCGATCGCGCTGGGCGCCGGTCGTGGGTGGAGGCCTCCCAGGGGGCTGGTCAGGCGGAGGATGGTCGGGTGGATCAGGCGGCGGATATTCCGGCGGTGGCGGATACTCCGGCGGCGGCGGTTCGTTCGGCGGCGGCGGTTCGTCGGGGAGCTGGTAAGTGTCGACGGGATCGAAACTCAGCGACGCCGATCGGGAGCGCATCAGAAACGCCATTCGCGCGGCCGAGGTGAATACCGCGGGCGAGATCTATGTGGTCGTGGCTGGCGAGGCGGCGGAGTTCCGTTCTATCCCGGTTTTGTGGGCCGCGATCGTCGCACTGATCGTTCCCTGGCCGCTCTACCTGCTGACAAATTTGGCCTCAGGGATCATCCTGTTGCTGCAGGTGCTCGCCTTTGTCGTGATCGCCACCGTCACGTCCCACAATCAGATAAGGCACCGCCTGGTGCCGCCGAGCATCGCTGCGGCGGCGGCGCGCAAGGCGGCGCAAGCCCAGTTCATGGCGCATGGCGTGCACCTCACCGCGGAACGCACGGGCATTCTGGTCTATGTGGCGCTGGCGGATCGGCGGGTCGAGATCGTCGCCGATGACGGCATCAACAAGAAGGTCGCGCAGTCCGAACTGGATCAACTCGCACAGCACGTCGTCATCGCTGCGCGATCCGGCATACTTGCAGACGGATTGGTGAGCGCCGTGAATGGCGCCGGCCGGCTGCTCAGCCGGCATTTTCCGCCCTCGGCTGCCAATCCGAATGAATTGCCGGACCGGGTGGTGGAAATCTGATCGCGGCGAACTCGTCGGCGTCTCACACCTTCGACATGTCCATGGTCGCCGGCACGAACAATTCCTCGACCGATACCTTGCGGTCGGTCAGCCCCTGCTCGTGCAGGTACTGGCACAGCGCCTCGATCTCGTGCCGGCTCTCGTCGACGCCGTAGCGCCAGAAGTCGTTGCCCATGGCATGTTGGGTCGCGTGCGTCTCGGCGGAGAGCCACGGCAGCGTCACCATCAGCGCGTTGACGTCGAGCAGATCGACCATCGCCAGCACTTTCGCCTCCAGAAACGCCTTGTACAGACTTGTAGCGAGCCACGGATGCTGCTTGACCAGCGACTTGCGGATGCCGACGAGATGCATGATCGGGAACAGCTTGGTCTTCTTGTAGTACGCCATCTCGGTTGCGCGGATGTCGGGGAACAGCCGCTTGATGTGCGGCTCGCCCTTCAGGAACGACGACGGCCCGCGCGCCGTGAACAGCGCATCGAGCTCGCCGTCGCGGAGCATGTTTACGAGCGTCTGATGCGGTTCGAGCGGCTTGAGGTCCAAGCCCGGGATCGGCTTGAGCGGCGTGCGCTCGTGCCGGCCCGCCTCCTCCTGGCCGCCGTTGCGCCAATGGATCTCGTTGGGCTTCACGCCGTATTCGTGCTGCAGCATGCCGCGCATCCAGACCACGGCCGTGATCTGGTATTCGGGCAAGCCGATGCGCTTGCCGCGCAGGTCCTCCGGCTTGTTGATGCCGGCGTCGGCGCGCACATAGATGCCGGAATGCCGGAACAGCCGCGACACGAAGGCCGGGATGCCAATGTACTCCGACGTGCCCGCGGCGACCGTGCGGATGTAGCTCGAGAACGACATCTCCGCGACGTCGAATTCCTGGAATTTGAACAGCCGGTGGAAGATCTCCTCCGGATAGAGCGGCAGGTAGTTGATGTCGCAGCCCTCGACCTTCACCCGGCCGTCGATGATCGCCTTGGTGCGATCGTAGTTGCCGCAGGCGATCGTTATCGGCACGTCGGCCATGGAAGCTCCTGGTCTGTATTGGGTGCTGCCGAAGCAGCGATGGCGGGATATCCGTCCCGCGAGCGTAATGGCTTCCCCTGCGGGTGTGAAGCGCCGCCCAGGCATGGCGGTTCAGCTTGTCGGTACACCGTTTGGGCGGTACGTTGCCGCGGCCCAAGGAGCCGCCATGCAATCAACCGTGATCGGCGGCGCAATGCTGCCGCATGCGCCCCAGTTCTTCACCCTCCCCGACACCGAGGATAAGGCCGTGGTGGCGAAGGTCCGGGAGGTGGCGGCCGATATCGGCAAGCGGCTGCGCGCGCTCAAGCCGGACCTCTGGATCATCTTCTCCAATGACCACGCCGAGCAGTTCTTCCACACCACCGCCCCGCCCTTCACCATCCATGTCGGCGGCGAGGCGAGCGGCGACTTCGCCGGCCGGAAATTCCACTGGCAGGTCCCGAGCGAGATCGCCTTCGAGCTGGTCCGCCAGCTCTACCGGCAGAATTTCGACCCGGCGTTTTCTTCGACCGCGAAGATCGATTATGCCATCGGCATCCCGTTGACCCACCTCGGGCACACCGAGCCGGTGCTGCCGATCTACGTGAATGCCTATCTGCCGCCGCAGCCGACGATGGAGCGCTGCTACCAGTTCGGCCAGGCGGTGGCGCGCACCGTGACGGCGATGGGGCTTCGCACCGTCATCCTCGCGAGCGGCGGCATGTCGCATTTCCCCGGCACCGACCGCTATTCCAACCCTGAGCTGAATTGGGACAAGAGCGTGCTCGACAAGCTCGCTTCGGGAAACCTCAAATCGCTGATCGGATTCGACGAGGCCGAGCTCGACGAGACCGGCAATATCGAGCTGCGCTGCTGGGCCTGCGCCGCCGGCGCGCTGGGCGAGCGCAAGCCAGACGTCGTGTCGATGGACCCGAGCTGGCATCACGACTACGCCTCGCTCGGCTGGATCGACGCGCGCATCGGCGAGCACGCGGCGCACTATCCCTCGATCAAGCCCGAGCTGGTGGAGCTGACCGCCGCACTGCATGCGCTCGCCCATGACGCCGACAAGCGGACCCAGTACATCGCCGACGCGCCCGCCTTCGCCGACCAGTTCAAGCTGCCGGCCGAGCAGCGCGAGGCGCTGATCAAGCTCGACATGCCCACGATCGTAAAGATGGGCGCGCACCCGCTGGTGCCGTTCCTCGCGCAGATGCAGATCCAGCGGCTGCGCAAATAGCTCCCACGTTCAACGTCACGCTCAAGGAAGGACTGCTTTGATGAAGGCTGCCAAAAAAGCTGCCAAGAAACTGGCTCCGCCCAAGGAACTGCTGGCCGATCTCGTGGTCGCCAACAAGATCCTCTTCGGCCTCAAGGCTGTCGACGCCTTTGGCCACATCAGCGTGCGGCATCCGAAGGATCCGGACCACTATCTGATGGCACGTCATCTGCCGCCGGGGATGGTGACGGCAAAGGACATCGTCCTTTTCGACATGGACTCAACGCCGCTCACCCACTCGGACAAGCCGCAATATTCCGAGCGCTTCATTCACAGCGAGATCTACAAGCTGCGCCCCGATGTGATGTCGGTGGTGCATTGCCATGCCTACTCGCTCATCCCTTTTGGTGCGGCCAGGGGCGCGCGCCTGCGGCCGATGTTCCACATGTGCGGCTTTCTGGGCTGCGGCGTCCCGATCTTCGAGATACGCAAGACCGGGGGCAACACCGACATGCTGATCCGGACCCCGGAGCTGGGTAAGGCGCTCGCGGACTCGCTTGCCGACAAGAACGTGGTGCTGATGCGCGGCCACGGCGCAACCATGATCGGCAACTCGATCCAGGAAGCGGTCTTCCGGGCGGTCTATTCGATGGAAAACGCTTCGATCCAGATGCAGGCGCATCAACTGGCGAACGGCGGCGAAGTCGAGTTCCTCAACGACGAGGAAGCCGAGAAGTCGAGCCGCGGCCGCAATGTGCCGCGCTCGTGGTCGCTGTGGAAGCATCAGTTCAGCAAGGCATAGTGCGGGAGCGAAGGCCGCGACCAATGGCCCTCGTCCCTTGGCGTCTGCGCCTGTGATATCGGATTGGCTCTCTCCTCCGCTCATTCCCGCGAAAGCGGGAATCTAGGAGCAGTCTGGCTGGGTCCCCGCTTTCGCGGGGACGATCGGGAGATACCGGACCGCGCCATGACGAAACTGTTTCTAATCGCTCTCCTGACCCTCGGTGTCGGCGTCTCGGCTGCCCGTGCCGATGCGGTCGAGGATTTCTACAAGGGCAAGACCGTCACCATCGTCACCTCGACCGGCGTGGGCGGCCCCTTCGACCTGACCGCCCGCGCGCTCGCCAAGCACATGGTCCGCTACATCCCCGGCCGGCCGACCATGATCGTGCGCAACATGCCGGGCGGCGGCCATGTGCTCGCGACCAATTTCATGTACCAGCAGGCCGAGAAGGACGGCACCGTTATCGCCACCGTCAACAACAGCGTGCCGTTGCATCAGGTGCTCGGCGGCCAGGGCGTGCGCTACGACGCGCGGCGGTTCTACTGGCTGGGGTCTACCGGCACCTCAAACCTGATGACGGTCGCGTGGCACACGTCCGGCTTCAAGACGATGGACGACGTGATGCAGCGCGAGCTGATCATCGGCGCCACCGGCACCGGCTCCGGCACCTTCATCTATCCGAATGCGATGAACGTCGTGCTCGGCACCAAGTTCAAGATCGTGATGGGCTACAAGAGCACCGCCGAGCTCGATCTCGCCATGGAGCGCGGCGAGGTTTCCGCCCGCGCCGGCGCGAGTCTCGCCGGCATCCTGCAGGAACGCCCGACCTGGATCGAAGGCAACCGCGTGGTCGTGCTCAACCAGATCGGCGACGTCCGCGACAAGGCCTACCCGCAGGTGCCGCTGATGCATGAGCTGGCCAAGACGACCGAGCAGCGGCAAATCCTCACGCTGCTGTCGCTGCCGCCGGCGCTCGGGCGCCCGTTCTTCACCACGCCGGACGTGCCCGCCGAGCGCGCGGCGGCGCTGCGGCGCGCGTTCGAGGCGACGATGAAGGACGAGACGTTCCTGAACGAGGCCAAGCAGCTCAACCTCGAAATGAACCCGTTCGGCGGGGAGCGCGCCGCCGCCATCGTCAACGACACGATCAACGTGCCCGCCGAGCTGGTCGCCAGGTCGAAGGCCATCCTCGAGCCGAAGTAGTGCATGGCGAACCTCGAAACGCCGATCCTGATTGTCGGCGCGGGCCCGGTGGGACTGGCGCTCGCGGCCGATCTCGGCCGCCGCGGCGTGCCCTGCCTCGTGGTCGAGCAGGGCGAAGGGCCGCCCGACCATCCGCGCGCGTCGGTGCTCAATGCCCGCTCGATGGAATTCATGCGGCGGTTTGGCGTTGACCGATGCCATTCGCCGCGACGGCACGCCGGAAGACTTCCCCCACACCGCGCTCTACTGCACGACGCTCAGCGGCTTCGAGATCGCGCGCATCGAGCGGCCGCATCACGGCGGCCGCGGGCCCTCGGCCGAAAGCCCGGAGCGGGCGCAGCGCTGCAACCAGATCTGGCTCGATCCGATCCTGCGCGACCTCGCATCGGACTACGCCTGCGTGAACATGCGCTTCCGCTGCCGGCTCGAGACGGCGGTTGAGCAAGGCAGCCAGGTGCTCGCGACCGTGCACGACCTCGCAAGCGACCAGCGCCTGACCATCACGGCGGACCTTGTCGTCGATTGCAGCGGCGGACACTCGCCGATCCGCCGTGCGCTCGACATCGGCATGAGCGGCTCGGACTATCTCGGCCATTTCCTCAGCGTCTTCGTGCGCGCGCCCGAGCTGTGGACCCACCATTCGATGGGCAAGGCCGCGCTGATCAATTTCGTCGAGCCGAACGGCCTCTGGCGCAATCTCGTCAGCCTCAACGGTCGCGAGCTCTACCGCTTCGGCATCCGCGGCAAGGCCTATTACGATGCGCCGGAGCAGGTCGACGCCGAGCGGCTGTTCAATGAGGTCGTCGGCAAACAGGTGCCGCACGAGATCATATCGATCCGGCGCTGGACCGCGCGCAACGTGGTGGCGGACCGTTACCGGTCCGGGCGGATTTTCCTCGCCGGCGACGCCGCGCATCTCAATCATCCGGCCGCCGGGCTCGGCATGAACACCGGCCTCGGCGACGCCATCGATCTCGGCTGGAAGCTCGCCGCCGTGCATGACGGCTGGGCGGGCCCTGCCCTCCTCGACAGCTACGAGCTTGAGCGCCGCCCGGTCGGCCAGCGCAATGTCGGCCATGCCGACGTGAGCCACGCCAACGACCGCGAGCAGCAGCCGGGCCCCGCCATCGCCGACGATACGCCGGACGGCGCTCGCGCCCGGCAGGCGCTCGCCGACGCGATCGTGCCGGCGCAGACCCGCAAGGTCATCACGGATGGTCTCGCGCTCGGCTATCGCTACGATCCCTCGCCGATCGTCTGGCCGGACGGCACGCCCGCGCCCGAGGACACCGTCACCGACTATCACCCCACGGCCCGGCCGGGCAGCCGCGCGCCGCATGCCTTCATCGCGCCCGGGCGCTCGGCCATCGACCTGTTCGGCACGGGCTTTGTGCTCATGCGCTTGGGTGCGGCGGATGTATCGCCGGTCGAGCGCGCGTTCGCGCAACGCGGCGTGCCGCTTCGCGTGGAGACGGTCGAGAACCCGGACGTGGCCGCGCTCTACGAGCGCAAGCTCGTGCTGGTGCGGCCGGATGGCCATGTGGCCTGGCGCGCCGATACGCCGCCCGCCGATCCGCTGGCGCTCGCCGACCGCGTGCGCGGGGCGTAGCGCTCGTCGCGATCATTTCGTCAGTTGCCCGAGCCATGGCTGCTGCTCCAACCACAGGGCCAGGTAGTTCAGAGCCAGCACGATCGCGATCCCTCCAGCGATGCGCCACAGCCGCGACGCCAGCGCGTTCCAGTCCAGCCGTAAATTCGTGCACAACCTGATCGCAGCATATGACAGCACGACCGGCGTCAAAGGCACGATCAGAAAAAAGAGCACAATCACCGGGACGCCAACGCCAATGCGTATGACTCCGTCAGGGAGCGAGTTGACGAAGCCGAACAGACCGGAGGCGACGTAGAACACCGCACGGATAAAGTATCCATAGGCTTTATCTCGCTGCTCGATCTCATCGAACCTCATTATTCCGACGATCAGGATCGCCAATATGACCAGCGAGGGGAGCAGGGATTTCAGGACGGCCCTCCAGGGTGCCAATTCACTCTGCCTGCGCAGGCACAACGCCACGTTCATCAACGTAAAGCTGACGAGGGTCAGGATCATAGCGTCGGTGCCGTAGACCTTCGGCACGAAAAAAAGGACGTGGCTCCACGCCGCCTGCACGATGTCGCCCCACGACTCGAAAATCCGGCGCGTCAGCCGGGCGAGCGTGAGCAGGCTTTGCACATTGCTCGACAGCGTCAGCACGGCCCCGACGATGCCGAGCCACGACAGAACGTGGTACCGCGCCTTCTTCGATATCTGCCCGATGGCGGACACCTGGGCTTCAGGCTTCGCGAGCTGCGCGACGACGGCGCCAAGAATATTTTCGCGCCGGTCGATGTTCTCGGTGTGCAGGTTGTCGAAGGGCGGCGGAATGTCCTTGTATTGCAGCGCCTTCGACTTGACCGGGATCAGCTTGCGGTCGGCATGGGCACGGCCCGCTTCCGATTGCACCCAGTCGGACTCGATCGAGCTTTCGGTCCAGATGACGATCGCCGCCCGCGCGCGGCCGAGCTCGGTCATGATGACCTTGCGAAACTGCTCGCCGCTTTTCAGGCTGGTGTCCCACCAGACGGAGAAGCCCTCCGCCTCCAGGTAGGCCGCCAACAGGCGCGCCTCGTCGTGATCCTTCTTGGAATAGCTGATGAAGATATCGGCCACTAACTTTCCGCCCTCATGCCGCCGTCAGCCAACTCGGTACGGCGCGTGAGGTTCGCCGCAGCCGATCGCGAGAATGATGATTGCTTTGTACGAGGAACACGACGCGCAACCCAAGGGGATCGGCCCCCGGCGGCCGAGCCGGTGCCAGGTTAGCGAACCTGTGGATTGCCTTGCTGCTAATGATCCTCCGCCACGTCGATCAGCGTGCCGTCGGGATCGGCGAGGTGGAAGCTGCCGTGCGGACATTTGGCGAGCAGTTTTAGCCGCGCGACGCCCTCGGAGTCGAAATCGATCGGCTTCGGGCGAAGCTGGAGGTTCTGCTTTTCGACTTCGGCAAGGTTCTTCTTGAAGGCGTCGATGCTCGGCACCCGGAAGCCGATGTGATCCATCGCCGGCTGCTCGATACCGGCGCCGTTGAACGCCGAGATCGTCCACGGCAGGATCGTAAGCGTCACGCGGCCATCGGTCAGGTGGTAGCTGTCCGGCTCGCCCGACACGTTGCGCGCCTCGAGATCGAACATGTCGGAATAGAACTCCGCCATCTTGCCGGCATGCCGGGCACGCAACGCAAAGTGGCTGATCGAATTGTCCTGTTTCCACTCGCCCTTGGCATAGACCTCGGCGCGGTTCTCGTGGCCCTGCTGCGAGAGGTCGAAGTAGTTGCCCGCAGGGTCGTGCGCGCTGAAGCTCGCGAACGGCCGGTTGCCCGGCCGTTTGACGATCTCGATGTCGGGATACTTCTTCGCCATCTTCTCGCGGACCTTGTCGAGGTCCTCGACCTCGATGCCGAAATGGTCGAGGCCCGCCTTGCGGCCGCCGCGCCGCGGGATGATCGTCATGCCGACATAGCCGTCGCCGACCGAAATCGCCGACATCTCGCGCGACGTGTCGCCCGACACCTTCATGCCGAACACCGCGCGGTAGAACATGCCGATGGTCGCGTAGTGGTCGGTGGTGATGGCGAGGTGGTTGAGCTTGCCGGACATGATCTTCTCCTCGGATACTTCAGGATCAGTTGTAATAGCGGTTGAGCGCGATGTCTTTCATGTCGGCGAGCCCCTTGTTGTCGAGCGTGGTCATCGCCTTCTCGACCGACGCCTGCACCTCGTCGGCGCTGAGATAGCTCGCCGCCAGATTGACCTTGGTCATCTCGGCGATGAACGCCGGATCGCGCAGGATATCGGCAAGCGCAGCGCGCAGGTAATCGACGCGCTCCTTCGGCGTACCGGGCGTGGTCAGGATCACGCGCCCGAGGCTCGCAATATTGGCGCGCCAGTCGAGCAGCCGCTCGGCGACGGGCGAGAGCTTCACCGCCTCGAAGATGGTCGGCACGTCGGCGAATTTCTCGGAGCGCTTGCGCGCGAGGATCGTCAGGATGCGCATGCCCGAGCTTGGGCCGTAGAGCGCCGCCGCCTCGTCGGAGATCACGCGGCCGTCGACCTCGGCGCGCTGGATCGCCATGTTCATGTCGCCCGTGCCTTTGTAACCGACGATGATCTTGCACTTGATGCCGAGCGCGTAACACATGATGGCGGAGAAATCGGAATTGTTGTCGGCCTTGCCGGAGCCCGCCCACAGCGCCGGCCGGTCGAGCTTTTGCATGTCGGCGACGCTCTTGTAGGGCGACTGCGGGCCGACGACCGCGACCTTGTCCTCGCCGGATACCCGCGCCAGGAAAACCTGCTTGCGGACGTCGTAGTTGACGCCGGAGAGACCGTAGAGCTGCGCGGTGACGAGCCCCTCGCCGCCGGTCAGCAGCAGCGTGAGGCCGTCGGGGGTCGCGTTCACCGTGCGGTTCATGGCGATCATGCCGCCGGCCGCCACCTCGTTGGTCGGGATGAGCTTGACGCCGATCCGCTTCTCCAGGAACGCGCTCACCGTGCGGGTATAGGTGTCGTAGCCGCCGCCCGGACTTCCCATGGTGAACAGGCGGCCCTGCTTGCCTTGATAGAACGAGGCGTCGGCATGGGCGGACGTTGCGGCGAACGCGATTGCCGCGGCAATCGCCGGAACGGCAAGCGCACGGCATGATCGTATGACGGGCATCTGACTCTCCCCAAGCGGCCGGCGACCGGTCCTTATGGCCGGACTTTAGTCGTTGCCGACCGTGGGCCTATGCGACTCCACGACGCTGAAGCCTCGGGACTACGCCGGCTTCTGGTCCGCGTTCGCGCTGTTGCGGACCTTCGGGCCGCCGGTCTTGCGGATGTCCTGCCGCGTCACGTAGTCGATGATCGCCACGTTGTCCTGGTTGCCGGAACGATGGCCCATCAGGATCATGTGGCCGGTGCCGGAGTTCACGAGCTGGTAGAACGAACCGCCGGTGATCAGCGCGGCCATGCCGGGCTTGAGGATGGACGAAGTGCCATCGGGAAAGCGCATGGTGCACTCGCCCTCGAAACAGGTGAAGACCTGGTCTTCGTTGTGGCAGTGCAACTCGTCATGGTCGCCGGGATTGGGGTAGTAGTGCACCCAGGCATGCAGCTTGCGCGTGTTCATCACCACCGTGCGCTTTTTCTCACGCAGCGCGACTTCTTTCGGATCGATGACCTGAATTCCCATGGCCGAGTCTCTCCCTTTTGTTGGGCGGAGTGTAGCCGACCTCCGAGGCTGGCGGAAGCGGAGCGCGGGAGGCGCTAGCGTTTGCCGGACGCGCTCTTGAAGGTTGCGATGGCGCGCTCGACCAGCGGCTTTGGGCTGCCATAGGTCTTGGCGAACAGGCCGGAGACCTCCTCCCCGGTGCCGACGATGATGTCGGCGCGCATTTTTTCGGCATCCTTGAGGAATGCCTCGTCCTTGGCCATGGCCGCGAAGGCCTGCCGGAACGCCGCAAGCACGTCCGGCGGCGTGCCCGGCGGCAGGGCGAACGGCCGGCCATATTCCTGGCGCGCCAGCAGGAGCTCGAACACCCGGCGCCCTTCCGCGTCCTTGATGAGATCGAGGCCCGACGGCACGCCCGGGAGGTCGTCCGATTGGGACAGTCCGATCTGAACCACGATCCGCACCTTCTTGTCGCGGATCCAGTCCGGCCGCGTCGCCCGCAGGCTGCTCAGCTCGGTGCCGACGATGCCGTGCACCTCGTGGCGTTCCATCGCGAGCATGGCTTCGCCGTTGCCCTTGTACCCCGTGACGACCTTGAACTTCGTTCCGGCCAGCAGGTTGAGCAGGTTGGGATAAGCCTCGGTCGAAGAATCGCCGCCGCCCGACGAGCCGACCAGAATCTCTTGGCTGAGAAAGTCCTGCATCGTGCGCACCGGCGACTCGTGCCAGAAGATGCCGATATTGACGAGCCGATTGAGGCTCATGATCCAGTTGAATTGCAGCGTGTCGTATTTCGCCTGGGTATTGCCGAACAGCGGCTCGAATGGCGCACCGGCCATGAACAGCGCGATCGCGCTGCCGTCCTTCGGGGCGACGTTATAGAGGTAGTTCGCAACGATCACGCCGCCCGCGCCCGGCATGTTGCGCGGGACGATCGCCGGATTGCCCGGCAGGAAACGGCCGAGATGCCGTGACGCGAGCCGCGCATAAGCGTCGTAGCCGCCGCCGATGCCGGCCGGAATGTAGACCGCCACCGCCGGCGCCCTGAATTGCGCGGCCGCGTCGCCCGCACCGGCGCCAAGCACCACCAGCGCAAAGATGCCATGCACTGCACGCAACATCGTTTCCCCCTCACGTACCTCCGCCGCCCGCGTTCGCGTGCTTCTATCGGCATTGTGAGTCTTGAGCGCGCGCACCACAACAGCCGCGCGCTGTGAATATTGCGGCGCGAAATGCGGCGTCTCGCCGCTGCATGCGTGGAACTTGGTGTAAGGTAAGGCCGTTATATGGACGGAGGCAGTCATGCGGCCCGGCAAGACCGTCATCGTTTCGGCGCTCGCGCTCATACTGGCGTCGTATCTCGTTCCCACACCTGCCCAAGCGCAGAATCCCGGACGGGTGCTCGGTCCGATCACCGCGCCGCTCCGCATGATCCTGCGGGGCGTTCCGCGGCCGCGCCGCGCCCACCGCGCGCATCGTGCACCGCGGGTCGACCGCGCTACCGCTGCGGAACGGACGCGCTCGCGCAGACAGGCGGCACAGAGCGTTGCCGCAGCGGCGGGCGCCGCCGCCGTGTTCTGGCCGATCGCCGCGCCCGACGCCTTCGAGGACATGCTCGGCTATGCGTTCTGGCCGCGGGAATACGGCCGGCAGTTCTGGTCGCACGGCCCGCGGGACATTCTGCGCGCCATGACCGCGCCAACGGCGGCGTTCGCGGCGGAAGCCGATGAACCCTCCCCGCGGCGGCGTCTGACGACGGCGCTTGTGTCCTCCGCCAATGCCGCCCCCTCCGATCGCGCCATCTGCGTCGCGCGGGTCAAGGACCAGGCGATGCGGCCGCTCGACCGCATCGACCAGACGATCACGCTCACACCGGAACAGCGGCAAGGGCTCGACGCCCTGCGCACGGCGGTGCGCGCCGCCATCGACGGCGAAGCGGCCGCCTGCCGCGGCGACCTGCCCGCCACGCAGCCGGAGCGCCTGCGCGCGATGATCGACGGGCTGTGGGCGATGCGCTACGCCGAATTCCGCATCCGCCCCGCGCTCGAAACATTCCACGGCTCGCTCACCGATGCGCAGAAGGCGCAATTGGCCGAGGAGCCGCAAACCGTCGGCGGCGGTGAAGCGGCACCGGAGACTGCAACGCCTGCCGCGATCTGCAACGAGCCGGTGACCGCAGACGCCAATCCGTTCGATCCGATCCAGCGCGCATTGCAGCCGACGGCCGAGCAGCGCAAGAGCCTGCAAATGCTCTTCGGCGCCTCGATGGAAATGTCGCAATTTCTGAACAGCACCTGTCCCGCCGAAACGCCGGCCACACCGATGGCGCGGTTGAGTGCCGCCAGCGACCGCGTCATCCTGCTGCTGCATGCCGCGATGAATATCGAGCCGATGCTCGGCGGATTTTACGCAACGCTCAGCGACCAGCAGCGCCGGCGTTTCAATTCGGCGATAAGGTGATCAGACGTTACGGTCGGCGACGAATTTCGCGCCGGCGATCAGGACATCGGCGGAGTTACCGAACGGCTTGAGCGCCGCTTCGGCGTCGCTGACGATGGTCCGCAGCCGCGCCTTGGCGCCATCGACGCCAAGAATCCCGACGATGGTCGCCTTGCCGGCTTCCGCATCCTTGCCGGTCTGCTTGCCCACCAGCGCCGGATCGCCTTCGACGTCGAGCAGGTCGTCGGCGATCTGGAACGCCTGTCCCACGGCCGCGCCGTAGCGATCGAGCGCATCGCGTTGCGCCACGTTTGCCTTGCCGAGAATGCCGCCCGCGCGGCAGGCGAACTTCAGCAGCGCGCCGGTCTTCATCGCCTGCAGCGTCAATATCTCGCGCTCGCCCAATCGCTGCACGGTGCCGCCGTCGAAGCGGCCTTCAGCGGCAAGATCGAGCATCTGACCGCCGACCATGCCTCCCAGACCGGACGCTCGCGCCAGCGACTGCACCAGCTCGACCCGCACTTCCGGGTCGGGGTGCGTCTCGGCGCGCGCAGCGATATCGAAGGCCAAGGTGAGCAGCCCGTCGCCGGCGAGGATCGCGGTCGCGTCGTCGAATGCCTTGTGCACCGTGGGCTGGCCGCGCCGCAGGTCGTCATTGTCCATCGCCGGAAGATCGTCGTGCACCAGCGAATAGCAATGGATGCATTCGAGCGCGGCGCCGGCCATCAGGGCGTGCTTGCGGTCGACGCCGAACAGCGAGGCGCATTCGACGACCAGGAACGGACGGAAGCGCTTGCCGGCGCCGAGGCCGGCGTAGCGCATGGAATCGAGCAGCCGGGCCGGCCGGCCGATCTCCTCGTCCAGCAGCGCGGGGCCGAGCAGCCGGTCAAGCAGCGCTTCGGTATCCTTGGCGACCTGGTTGAGACGATCCTGGAACTGCGCCGTCGCGTTCACACCATCCTCGTGGTCAAGGGTCCTTCGGGCCGCCTGTCTATTCGAGGCGCGGGGCGATAACCAGCCCCAAGGAAAGCCCCCAGCAACGCCCCAATAACATTAGCCAAACGAATGGCGTATTTAGCCCTTGCATGTGCGACCGGTATTTTACACAGGTTCGGCCCGCCTAAAGCAGAGCCGACGGGCCTTCCGGGCCTATAGTTACCGCACCAAAGGACGACCGAACGGCATCATGGTGGAGGGTATTGCAGCGCTGGCGGTTGCCATCTGGCTATATCTCGTGTTCGCGCGCGGGAGCTTCTGGCTGTGCTCGGAGCGCGACCTGGGCGAATCGAAGCCGTTGCCCACTTGGCCGTCGGTCGCGGTGGTCATCCCGGCGCGCAACGAAGCCGACGGCATTGACGAGACCATCGGTTCGCTGCTGCGCCAGGACTATGCGGGCGCGTTCACGATCATCCTGGTCGACGACGACAGCAATGACGGCACCGCCGACATCGCGCGCCAGACCGCGGAAGGACTGAACGCCAGCGATCGCCTGCGGGTCATCGACGGAAAGCCGTTGCCGCGTGGCTGGACCGGAAAATTGTGGGCGGTCAAACAGGGCGTCGAGGCCGCGCAGGCCGCGAGCCATCCGCCGGATTATCTCCTGCTGTCCGATGCCGACATCGTCTACGCGCCGGAGGTTCTCGGCGGACTGGTCGCGCGCGCCGCATCCAATAAGCTCGTCCTCACCTCGCTGATGGTGAAGCTGCGCTGCGAAAGCTTTGCCGAGCGCAGTCTCATTCCGGCGTTCATCTTTTTCTTCCAGATGCTCTACCCGTTCCCGTGGGTGAACAATCCGGGCGGAACGACTGCGGCCGCCGCCGGCGGATGCATGCTGGTGCGCAGCGACGCGCTCAAGGCCGCGGGCGGCATCGACGCGATCCGCAATGCGCTGATCGACGACTGCTCGCTGGCGAAGCTGCTCAAGGCGCAAGGCCCGATCTGGCTCGGCCTCACCGAGCGGGTGCACAGCAGCCGCCCCTATCCGGATTTCGAGGACATCCGCCGCATGGTGTCGCGCTCGGCCTATGCGCAGTTGCGCTACTCGCCGCTGCTGCTCGCCGGCACCGTCGTGGGGATGGCACTCACCTACCTCGCCCCACCCATGCTGGCGCTGTTCGCAAGCGGCCCGGCCCGCTGGCTCGGGCTGCTGGCCTGGGCCCTGATGGCGGTAGCCTTCTTCCCAACGCTACGGCTCTACGGGCGTTCGGCCCTGTGGGGATTGGCCCTGCCGGCCATCGCCCTGTGCTACATGCTGTTCACCCTCGATTCAGCCCTCCAGTTCGCCCGCGGCAAGGGCGGACTATGGAAGGGACGCGTACAGGCCCTGGAACCATGACCCAAGACCATGACTGAAGATCCCGCCGCATTGCGCTCCGGCAAGGGACATAAAGACGAGAATTTTCCGGTCGCGTCGCGGCTCATCCATCCGCGCCATCGCGGCGCCATTCTCGCCTTCTACGAATTCGTCCGGGTCGCCGATGACATCGCCGACCACGCCTCGCTTGGCGAGCGCGAGAAGCTCGATTTCCTCGACCGCCTCGAAGCCGGCCTGCTCGGCCAGAACGACGAGCAACGGGAGGCGGTGGCGCTGCGGACGATATTGCGCGAGCGTAACCTGTCGCCCCGGCATGCCCAGGACCTCTTGACGGCCTTCAGGATGGATGTGACCAAACTGCGTTATCGCGATTGGGACGACCTGATGAATTATTGCAGCTACTCGGCCATGCCGGTCGGCCGCTACGTGCTCGACGTGCATGGCGAGGACCGCTCGACCTGGCCGGTCAATGACGCGCTATGCGCGGCGCTGCAAATCATCAACCATCTGCAGGACTGCAAGAAGGATTTCCAGGCGCTCAACCGCGTCTACGTTCCGGAAGACGCGCTGGCGGCGGCCGGAGCGACGGTCGAGGATATCGGCCGCGACGCCGCGACACCGGCGCTGCGCCGCTGCCTGACGGCGCTCGCCGAACGGACCGGCAAGCTGCTCGACGACAGCGCGGCGTTCTCGCCGCGCATCAAGGATTTCCGCCTGGCCATGGAAGTCGCCGTGATCCAGTCGCTTGCTCGCCGCCTGGTGGCACTGTTGTTAACGCGTGACCCGCTCAGCGAGCGCGTGCATCTTGGCCGCGGCGCGGTCGCAGGCGTCGGCATTCTCGGGATCATCGCCGGGACCGCCGGCCGCTTCAGCCGCGTCTTCGCCGCGCCCCGTGCAACCCGCAATGCATGAGTGAGATCGTGGACGCGACCAGCCCACCTCCTCCGACCGCATCGCATAGCGCCTCCGGCAGCTCGTTCTACATGGCGATGCGCATCCTGCCGGCCGCGCAGCGCGATGCGATGTTCGAGATCTATCGCTTTTGCCGGGAGGTCGACGACATCGCCGACTCGGGCGGGCCGCGGCCGGCGCGGATCGCTCAGCTCGGCGAGTGGCGCGACGAGATCAACGATCTCTACGAAGGCAAAATCGGCGCGAAGGTCACCGGCCTCGCCGATCCGGTGCGCCAATTCGGGTTGCGCCGCGAAGACTTCCTCACCGTCATCGACGGGATGGAAATGGACGCGCGCGAGGACATCCGCGCGCCGAGCTTCGCAACGCTCGACCTCTATTGCGACCGGGTGGCGAGCGCGGTGGGGCGGCTTTCGGTGCGCGTGTTCGGCGTCGAGGAAGACGACGGCAAGCTCCTGTCGCACCATCTCGGGCGGGCGTTGCAGCTCACCAACATCCTGCGCGATCTCGACGAGGACGCCGGCATCGGACGGCTCTATTTGCCGCGCGAGGCGCTCGATCAGGCCGGCATCACAACCAGCGATCCGTTGACGGCGCTGCGCGGCCCGAACCTCGCCCAAGCCTGCGCGCCGCTGGTCGAGCGCGCCCGCACCCATTTCGTCGAGGCCGACCGGATCATGAAGCGGTGCCCGCGCCGCACGGTGAAGGCGCCGCGGATCATGGGCGAAGTCTACCGCATGATCCTGGACGGCATGGTCGCACGCGGATGGAGCCCGCCGCGCGAACGCGTCAGCGTGTCGCGCGCTCGGCTGCTCTGGATCATCTTACGATACGCGTTCATTTGATGGCGCGGACCACACACATCATCGGCGCCGGTCTGGCCGGCCTTTCCGCCGCGGTCGAGCTCGCGCTGCGCGGCGAGACCGTCGCAGTGCACGAAGCGACGACGTTTGCCGGCGGACGCTGCCGCTCCTATCACGACTCCGTTCTCGGCATGACCATCGACAACGGCAACCATCTGGTGTTGTCGGGCAATCATGCCGCGCTCCGCTATCTGCAGCTTTTGGGCGCGCAGGACCGGCTGGTCGGTCCTGCGAAGTCGGAGTTTCCGTTCTTCGATCTGGCCAGCCGCGAGCAATGGACGCTGCGCATCAATGACGGCCGGTTTCCCTGGTGGATTTTCAAGTCCAGCATGCGGGTGCCGGGCACCCACGCCTTCGATTATCTGCCGCTGACGCGCCTGCTCTGGGCCGAGCACGACCGCGCGGTCGGCGAGGTCGTCCGATTCACCGGGCCGCTCTATGAGCGCCTGATGCGGCCGCTGCTGCTGGCGGCGCTCAACATCGAGCCCTCGGCCGGCTCGGCGGCGCTCGCGGGCGCCGTGATCCGTGAAACCATCGCCACCGGCGGGCAGGCCTGCCGCCCGCTGATCGCACGCGACGGACTCGGCACCGCCATGATCGAGCCTGCACTCGCGCTGCTGAAGCAGCGCAACAGCCCGGTGCGGCTCGGACACCAGCTCCATCGCCTGCGCGCCACCGACACGCGGGTCGAGTCGCTCGATTTCGGCAGCGGGGATAGCGTTGCTCTCGCGGACGATGACGTCGTGATCCTGGCCGTCCCACCTTACACGGCCTCCACACTGATCCCCGGCCTCGAAACGCCGACCGAATTTCGCGCCATCGTCAACGCGCATTTCCGTATCGAGCCGGCGCCCTACCAGCCGCCGATCCTCGGGCTGGTCAGCAGCACGACCGAGTGGGTGTTCGCCTTCCCCGGGCGGGTCGCGACCACCATCAGCGCCGGCGACCGCTTGCTGGAAACACCGCGTGACGCATTGGCGCGGACGATCTGGAGCGAGGTCTCGACCGCGACCGGGCTGCCCCCGGAACTGCCGCCCTGGCAGATCGTTCGGGAACGGCGGGCGACCTTCGCAGCAACACCCGAGCAAGATGCCCTAAGGCCCGGGCCCAACACGCGATTTACCAATCTCTTCCTGGCCGGCGATTGGACAAATACGGGCTTGCCGGCCACCATCGAAAGTGCGATTCGATCCGGGCGCCGCGCCGCCGACCTCGTCGCGCCCCATTGATCCCGGAAGCAACACCCGTGCTGACGACTGACAGAAGCGATTCCGCTTTGGAGGACCGCATTGATCGGGCCGCCCGCGCGCTGCTCGATCGCCAGCAGTCGGACGGGCATTGGGTCTTCGAGCTGGAAGCCGACGCCACCATTCCGGCCGAATACGTGCTGATGCGCCATTTCCGCGGCGAGCCGGTCGACGCCGAGATCGAACGCAAGATCGCGGTGTACCTGCGCCGCATCCAGGGCGAGCACGGCGGCTGGCCGCTGTTCCACGAAGGCGCCTTCGACATGAGCGCCAGCGTGAAGGCCTATTTCGCGCTCAAGATGGTCGGCGATTCGATCGACGCCGACCACATGCGCCGCGCCCGCGAGGCGATCCGCGCCCGCGGCGGCCCCGCCCGCGCCAACGTCTTTACCCGCACGCTGCTCGCCCTCTACGGGCAGATCTCGTGGCGCGCGGTGCCGATGATGCCGGCCGAGGTGATGATCCTGCCGAAGTGGTTTCCCTTCCACCTCGACAAGATTTCGTATTGGAGCCGCACCGTCATCGTGCCGCTGCTGGTGCTCCTCGCGCTCAAGCCGCGGGCGAAGAATGCGAAGGGCGTCCGGATCGACGAGCTGTTCCTTAGTCCGCCGGACCAGGCCCGCCTCACGCCGCGCGCGCCGCATCAGAACAAATTCTGGTTCGCGTTCTTCCGAGGGGTCGACCATGTGCTGCGTTGGTTCGAGCCGGCGATCCTCAAACGTTTGCCGACGCACCAGCGCGCCATCAAGGCGGCCGAGGCCTTCACCATCGAGCACCTCAACGGCGAAGACGGCATCGGCGCTATCTTCCCGGCCATGGTCAACAGCGTGCTGATGTTCGACGTGCTCGGCTACCCGGCCGACCATCCGTATGTGACGATTGCACGGCTCTCGGTCGAGAAGCTCTTGGTGGTGAACGAGCACGAGGCCTACTGCCAGCCTTGCGTATCGCCGGTCTGGGACACCGGGCTTGCCTGCCACGCGATGCTCGAGGTCGGCGGCGACGACGCTGTCGCAAAGGTCAACAAGAGCCTCGAATGGCTCAAGACCAAGCAAATCCTCGACGTCAAAGGCGACTGGGCGGCGGCGCGGCCCGACGTGCGGCCGGGCGGCTGGGCATTCCAGTACAACAACGCGCACTATCCCGACGTCGACGACACCGCGGTGGTCGCGATGGCCATGGACCGCGCGCAGAATTTGCAGGGACAGACCACCTACCGGGAGCCGATCGCGCGCGCGCGCGAATGGATCTACGGCATGCAGAGCAAGAACGGCGGCTGGGGCGCGTTCGATGCCGACAACGATCACTACTACCTCAACCACATTCCGTTCGCGGATCACGGCGCGCTTCTTGATCCTCCTACGGAAGACGTGACCGCGCGCTGTGTGTCGATGCTGGCGCAACTCGGCGACATGCCGAAGAACGATCCGCGCATGGCGCAGGCGCTCGACTATCTCCTCAAGTCGCAGCATCCGGAGGGAAGCTGGTACGGCCGCTGGGGCATGAACTACATCTACGGCACCTGGTCGGTGCTGTGCGCGCTCAACACCGCCGGTGTCGATCATCAGGCGCGCGAAGTCCGCAAGGCGGTCGACTGGCTTACAAAAATCCAGAACGCGGACGGCGGCTGGGGCGAGGATGGATCGAGCTACAAGCTCGACTACAGAGGCTACGAGCCGGCGCCCTCGACGCCGGCGCAGACTGCCTGGGCGCTGCTCGGCCTGATGGCCGTGGGTGAAATCGACCATCCGGCGGTCGCACGCGGCATCGCCTATCTGTCGCAAACGCAAGGCGCTGACGGGCTGTGGGCGGAGGGGCGCTTCACCGCGGTCGGCTTCCCGCGCATCTTCTATCTGCGTTACCACGGCTACGCGAAATACTTCCCGGTCTGGGCGATGGCGCGCTACCGCAACCTCAAGCGCGCCAACAGCCCGTCGGTTGCCTGCGGGATGTAGCGGTCGCCGCATGCCGAAATGAAAAATGGCCGGGTCAATGCCCGGCCATTCTTATTTCAATCGCTTGGTGGCCCGTCAGACCGGCTGCGCAGCCGCGCCGGAGGGGCTGACCTTCTTCGACGCCGCTTCCTGCGCCTCGGCCTTGCGCATCTCCGAGAGCTTCTGCTGCACCTGACCGGAGAACACGTATTGGGCCGGCCGCTGGCTATCGAGCGGAATTTCCGCCGCGAACGCGCCCTCGGTGCGCGGACCGCGAAGGGCGACCTGCATCGCCTTGATCGGATTGCGCAGCATCGACTCGGCGGCGGTCGGCTCGTAGCCGCAATGCGCCATGCAATTCGCACACTTCTCGTACCGGCCGGTGCCATAGGCGTCCCAGTCGGTCTTCTCCATCAATTCCTTGAAGGTCTTCACGTAACCTTCGCCGAGCAGATAGCAGGGCTTCTGCCAGCCGAAGACGTTGCGCGTCGGCATGCCCCACGGCGTGCAGTGATAGGTCTGGTTACCGGCGAGGAAGTCGAGGAACAGGGGCGAGTGGATGAACTTCCACCCCTTCCCTTTTCCACGCGCGAACACGTCGCGGAACAGCTCCTTGGTCTTGCGCCGGCCGAGGAAGTGCTCCTGGTCGGGCGCACGCTCATAGGCGTAGCCGGGCGAGATCGACACGCCTACGTCGAGCTCCTTGCACAGGTCGAGAAACGCCGCGATGTCCTCGGCCGGATGACCATCGAACACCGTGCAATTGACGTTGACGATGAAGCCCTTGGCCTTGGCGGCCTTGATGCCGGCGATCGCCTTCTCAAAGCCGCCTTCCATGCACACGGACTTGTCGTGGTGCTTCTTGATGCCGTCGAGATGGACCGAGAAGAACAGATACGGCGACGGCTCGAACAGATGCAGCTTCTTCTCCAGAAGCAGCGCATTGGTGCAGAGCGAGACGAATTTCTTGCGCGCCACGATGCCCGCGACGATCTCGCCGATCTCCTTGTGGATCAGCGGCTCGCCGCCGGGAATCGCGACCATTGGCGCGCCGCACTCGTCGACGGCCTCGAGGCATTCTTTCGCCGACAGGCGCCGATTGAGGATCGCATCCGGATAGTCGATCTTGCCGCAACCGAAGCAAGCAAGGTTGCAGCGGAACAACGGCTCAAGCATCAGCACCAACGGGTAGCGCTTGCGGCCCATCAGCTTCTGCTTGAACAGATATGCGCCGATGCGAATTTCCTTTAAGAATGGAACGCCCATTCGCTCACTTTCTTGCTGTTGCTGCCCGGAACCGGGTGCAGATTGCTAGGATGCTACCGCGAGTTCGGCGGGTAGCCGAAATTCGATTTTCTCCTGACGTCCATCCATGATCGACACCTCCACCGGCCCAAGACGTCGTAATGTATCGATCACATCTTCAACCAATACCTCCGGCGCGGAAGCGCCGGCCGTGAGACCGACGGCCTTCACGCCCTCGAGCCATTTCGGATTGAGCTCGCTGCCGTCGGCAATCAGGTAGCTCGGCAGCCCGGACTCCTCGCCGATCTCGCGCAGGCGATTCGAGTTCGAGCTGTTGGTCGCACCGACCACAAGAATGACGTCGACAAGCTTGCTCAGGTCGCGCACCGCCGACTGACGGTTCTGCGTCGCGTAGCAGATGTCGCGTGTCTCGGGGCCGACGATATCGGTGAACTTGCGCTGCAGCGCCTGGATGATTTCCTGGGTGTCGTCGACGCTGAGGGTTGTCTGCGTGACATAGGCGACCGGGGTGTCGACCGGCAGGTCGAGCTTTTCGACCTCCGCTTCGTCCTGGACCAGGATCACCGGGCTCGGAATCTGCCCCATGGTGCCCTCGACCTCGGGATGGCCGGCGTGCCCGATCAGGATCAGCTTCCGGCCCTGGCCGACATAGCGCTTGCCCTGATTGTGGACCTTGGTGACCAGCGGACAGGTCGCGTCGAGCACCGGGAGGCTACGTTCGGCGGCTTCGTCCTGCACGCTCTTGGCGACGCCGTGGGCGCTGAAGATCGTGACGGCGTTGTCGGGGACTTCCGAGACGTCCTCGACGAACACCGCGCCCTTCGCCTTCAGGCTTTCGACGACGTGCTTGTTGTGCACGATCTCGTGCCGGACGTAGACCGGGGGCCCGTATTTCTTGAGCGCGCGCTCAACGATCTCGACGGCGCGCACGACGCCGGCGCAGAACCCCCGAGGCTGAGCCAATATCACTTTCATTGCATTCCAACCTGCAAAATTTGGGCCGCAAGACTTACGTCACAAGCGCCGGATTCGCGGCAAACATAGGCAATCGCACGCCCGGGACAACCCCTTCAGGCGCGCCCGCTACACTCACGCCGAATGAAGGGCATCGCGCCGGACGTCCTTCCCCAGGGCCTCGAATACCTTGGCCACGATGCCTTTGGCGTCGAGGCCGGCCTGCGCGTACATCGCCGCCGGGCTGTCGTGATCGATGAAGACATCCGGGAGCACCATGCAACGGACTTTGGTGCCGCTTTCTAGAACGGCGTGCTCAGCCAGGGTCTGCATCACGTAGGAGCCGAAGCCGCCAATGGCGCCCTCCTCCACGGTGATCAGGACCTCGTGCTCGCGCGCCAGCCGCAGCACCAGGTCGGTGTCCAGCGGCTTTGCAAAGCGCGCATCGGCAACCGTCGTGGTGAGCCCATGCGTGCCAAGCGTCTCGGCCGCGAGCAGGCACTCCTGCAACCGCGTGCCGTATGACAAGAGGGCGACCGAACTGCCCTCCTTGATGATTCGGCCTTTTCCGATTTCCAGCGGCACGCCGAATTCCGGCATGTCGATACCGACGCCGTCGCCACGCGGATAGCGCAGTGCCGACGGGCGATCGTCGATCGCAACCGCGGTCGCCACCATGTGAGCCAGCTCGGCCTCGTCGGCCGCCGACATCAGCACGAAGCCGGGCAAGCAGCCGAGGTAGGCGATGTCGAAAGAACCCGCATGCGTCGGACCGTCGGCGCCGACCAGCCCCGCGCGATCGAGCACGAAGCGCACCGGCAGTTTCTGAATCGCAACGTCGTGGACGATCTGGTCGTACGCGCGCTGGAGGAACGTCGAGTAGATCGCGGCGAACGGCTTGTAGCCTTCGGTCGCAAGGCCGGCTGCGAACGTGACCGCATGCTGCTCGGCAATGCCGACGTCAAAGGTCCGATTAGGGAACGCCTTGTTGAAGATGTCGACGCCAGTGCCCGACGGCATCGCGGCGGTGATCGCCACGATCTTGTCGTCCTTCTGCGCCTCCTTCACGAGGCTCTCGCCGAATACTTTAGTATAAGACGGCGCGTTCGCCTTGGCCTTGACCTGCTTGCCGGTGGCGACGTCGAACTTCACAACACCGTGATATTTGTCGGCGGACGCCTCCGCGGGGGCGTAACCCTTGCCCTTCTGCGTCACCACGTGAACGAGAATCGGTCCGTCTTTGGCGTCACGGACGTTCTTGAGGACGGGCAGCAGGTGGTCGAGGTTGTGGCCGTCGATCGGGCCGACGTAGAAGAATCCCATCTCCTCGAACAGCGTGCCGCCGGTCACCAATCCGCGCGCATATTCTTCCATCGCGCGTGCGCGCTGCTCGAGAAACTTCGGCAGCTTCTTCGCAAGCTGATGCACGATGTGGCGCAGCGAACGATAAGGCCGGCCTGAAACGAGACGGGCGAGATACGCCGACAGCGCGCCGACGGGTGGCGCGATCGACATGTTGTTGTCGTTGAGAATCACGATGAGGCGAGAGTCCATCGCGCCGGCGTTGTTCATCGCCTCATACGCCATGCCCGCCGACATCGCGCCGTCGCCGATGACGGCGACAACATTGTGCGACTGGCCGGCAAGATCGCGGGCCACGGCCATTCCAAGACCCGCTGAGATCGACGTCGACGAATGCGCCGCCCCAAAGCAGTCATATTCGCTCTCGGCGCGCTTGGTGAACCCTGACAGCCCACCACCCTGCCGCAGCGTGCGAATCTTGTCGCGCCGCGAGGTCAATATCTTGTGCGGATAGGCCTGATGGCCTACATCCCAGATCAATCTGTCACGTGGCGTGTCGAACACGTGGTGTAACGCGACGGTCAGTTCGACAACGCCAAGGCCGGCTCCGAGGTGCCCCCCAGTCACCGCAACAGCACTGATCGTTTCAGCCCGCAGCTCATCGGCAACCTGTCTGAGCTGACGCTCGCTCAAGTGCCTTAGGTCGGCGGGAGATTTGATGGTGTCGAGAAGCGGAGTTGTCATGGTCATGATCACAACATGATTATCCCTAGCAGTCGACGGCGGGGCGCGAGACGAGTAATTGGCTATGAATACGGAACCACGCAGATCGGCTCGGTATTGCACAATTCATCGAATAGGCGCTCTGCCCCCGTCGGGACCGCGATTGTTCTTAACGCCCTGAATAGCTGGATGGTTCGCCGCATTCAATAGTCAATCTTACGATTTGACGGGCGTCCCTGCGGAAAGAAAACACATGCTCAGATCAAAGATTGTGTCGATTGTTGATATTTGCACGCGATTTCCATGGGCGATTATTGCCATAGCGGCGCTTTTAACGGTTGTAACTGCAATCTATTCAGTTCGTAATTTTTCGATCAACACAAATGTTAACAGGTTAATCTCTCAAGACCTCGATTGGCGCCAACGAGAACTTGCCGTCGACCGGCAGTTCCCTCACCGAAATGAGACAATTTTAGCGGTAATCGACGCTCCCACGTCCGAGCAGGCGACCGAGGCCAATGCCGCCCTCGTGAAGCGGTTGCAGGAGCAGCCGGCGCTCTTCCAGACCGTGCAGTCGCTGAACGAAAACGAGTTCTTCCAGCGCAATGCGCTCCTGTTCGCCTCGAACGAAGAGGTGCAGGCATTCGCCACCCAGTTCGCGCAGGCGCAGGCGCTGTTTCAGGTATTGAACACAGACCCCAGCCTGCGCGGGCTGGTGCAGGCGCTGACCTTCGGTCTCGCCGGACTTCAGCGCAAAATGTACACGCTCGACGACATGACGTCGACGCACACGATGTTCGCGACGACACTGGAAGACGCCGCCGCCGGAAAGCCCGCGAGCTTCTCCTGGCGCGAATTGGTGAACCGCAAAGCGCCGACCGCCAGCGAATTGCGGCGATTCATCATGATCAAGCCGGTCCTCGACTATACCCAGCTTGAACCGGGCGGCGCCGCGACCAAAGCAATCCGCCAGGACATTTCCGATCTCAAGCTCGAATTGCAATACCGCGCCCGCGTGCGGCTGACCGGCTCGATCCCGATCCAGGACGAGGAGTTCGGCACGCTCAAGGAGCATTGGGAGATCAATTCTCTCGTCTCGCTGGGATTCCTGATCGGCATCCTTTGGCTCGCGCTGGGCTCGGCGCGAATCATCGTGGCCGTGCTGATCAGCATCTTCGCCGGATTGGCGATGACCGCCGCCGTCGGCCTCTGGCTGGTCGGCTCGCTCAATCCGATCTCGATCGCGTTCGCGGTGCTGTTTGTCGGCATCGGCATCGACTTCGGCATCCAGTTCAGCGTGCGCTACCGCGCGGAACGCTACGAGGTGAACGATCTGCGGACGGCGCTCTCGAATTGCGCGCGTCACGTCGGCATTCCGCTGACGCTTGCGGCGACCGCAACCGCTGCCGGGTTCATGTCGTTCCTGCCGACCCACTACAAAGGGCTTTCCGAGCTCGGCCTGATCGCTGGCCTTGGCATGATCATCGCCTTCATCGTCAGCATCACGCTGTTGCCCGCGCTGTTGAGGCTGTTCAATCCCTCCGGCGAAAAGGAGCCGCTCGGCTATGCCTCGCTGGCGCCGGTCGATTCGTTCATGGAGCGGCATCGAATTCCGATCATTGTCGGCACGGCAGTGATTTCGCTCGGCGGACTGCCGCTGCTCTACTATCTGCAGTTCGACTTCAACCCGATGAACCTGCGGAGTCCGAAGGTCGAATTGGTCGCGACCTTCCTGGAGCTCAGGACCGACCCCAACACCGGCGCGAACGCAATCGACGTGCTCACGCCCAACCTCGAGGAGGCCCGGGCGACCGCCGCCCGGCTGCGAAAAGTACCCGAGGTCAACGGCATCATGACGCTCGACACCTTCATTCCCGCCGATCAAGAGCAAAAGCTGAGCTACATCCGCGCGCTCGCCAAGGCGCTCGAACCGGCGTTCAAGGCGCCGCAGCGCCCTGCCCCGTCGGATGAAGACAATGTCGCGGCGCTCATTCGCGGCTCGGATGCCTTGAAGAAAGCCGCTGCCAACCAGACCGGACCCGGTGCGGAAGCGGCGACCCGCCTCGCCAACGTGCTGACCCAGATCGCCAAGGGCGACGTGGCCATGCGCGAACGCGCCGCCGCGGCGTTTCTGACGTCTCTCAAGACCGCGATCACGGGCATGCGCCGGTCACTCGAGGCGCAGCCGATCACGGCAGAAAACCTGCCGCAGGAGATCAAGGACAACTGGATCACGCCCGACGGAAGCGCGCGGGTCGAAGCCCATCCCAAAGGCGACGCCAACGACAACGAGGTGTTGCGCCAGTTCGCCCGCGCGGTGCTCGCGGCAGAGCCGCGCGCCAGCGGCGGGCCGATCTCGATCCTCGAGTCAGGTAACACCGTCGTGCGCGCCTTCATCGAGGCCGCCATCCTGGCGTTCCTGTCGATCGCCATCCTGCTCTGGATCGTGCTGCGCCGCCTCACCGATGTGGCCCTGACCTTGATCCCGCTGGCGCTTGCCGGAGTGGTGACGCTTGAGATCTGCGTCTTGATCGGGCTCGAGCTCAACTTCGCCAACATCATCGCGCTGCCACTGCTGCTTGGCGTCGGCGTCGCGTTCAAGATCTATTACATCACCGCGTGGCGGGCGGGACAGATGCAGCTCTTGCAATCGCCGCTCACGCGCGCGGTCATGTACAGCGCGCTGGCTACGGCGACCGCGTTCGGCAGCCTCTGGCTGTCGAGCCATCCCGGCACGTCGAGCATGGGCAAGCTATTGGCGCTGTCGCTGGTGACGACGCTCGCCGCAGCAGTGCTGTTTCAGCCGGTGCTCATGGGCCCGCCGCGCGAGATCCAGGACTAGTGGAGTGGATTTGACATTCGCTACCCGTCTAGCAACGGGCTCGCTAAGCGAATTTCAAATCCAAACTCCACTAGCACTTAGATGCGAATGTTAGAATCGGACCACTAGCGGGCCGGTCCCGAGAGTTGAGAGACGCGGGAACAGACATCGTTCTGCGCACCGCGTCTCGCGCCATTCTTCTGCGCAGTTGGTGCGGGAGCGTCGCCGACCCGCGTCCACCGTTGCCCGCCGCAGAACACACCGCCCATGACGCAGCCTTCGACGCGCAGCGTGTTGTCGCCGACCATCCTGACGTTGGCTTTGTAGGTCTGCCCGTTGGTCGCGTTGTAGATTTGTCCGTCCCATCGCGTCTGCGAGGCCGCCCGCATATTGATGAGCACCGTGCTCCCCAGTGTCGGGCGACCACTGCGATTATCGCGGCCAGGCTCCTTTTCCCAGGCAACGACGCCCCACAGCGCGCCGCTGCAGTTGTCGATGCGGATGATGGCGCTGCCGTCCTCGACCCGCCAATCACCGGCGGGCTCAGCGGCCAGCGCCGCTCCACTCATCAGGGTAGCCGTGCAGATGGTGATAATTCTCAGACGCATGGCGGCCTCCAACTCGGTTTACTCGCGTCGCCGATCTTTGGCGCTAAGCTCAATCATTCGAACGTAAAAACGGTTTCTGGTAATAATTGGACACGGGACAAAATTACGCCGATGTTCCGGCCGCCGGCCGAGGACAGGTAAAACGCCGTCAAGCGTATTGCCGCGTTTTCACCATCCGATTGCTCGAAAATTCGTCACAGCGGCCGCTGAATGCACAGCCAGAAGTTCCAAAATGACTATGGAGATCGCTCGCTTGGCCGGAATTCTTGTGGTTATGCGTCGAAATGACCGTCGGTAGTCAGGAAAACTTCTTGGCAGGTGCGCGAACACCACTAGGATAAAGCGCGCATAAACACCGACAGGGGGAACGCCGGTGACTTTGACGCCTTCAGGAACTCCGAGCCGCAGCCGGCTCTGGAGCAGGGACAACAACGCTTCATCGCCCGAATGGGCAGACCTCGACCGCGGCGCAATCACCCGCAGGTACGACCGCTTCGCGCGGATCATCCCGCTGTTCGACTGGCTGTTTTTCATGCCGCCGGGATTCCGGCAGAAGGCGGCCGAGCGGCTTCGGCTGGAGCCCGGGAGCCGCGTTCTCGAGATCGGATGCGGTACCGGGCGCAACCTGTCTGCCCTGCGCGCGGCGGTCGGACCGGGCGGAAGCGTTTACGGGGTCGATATTTCCGCTGGCATGCTGGCGCAGGCGCGCACGTTGTGCGCCCAGCAGGGCTGGTCCAACGTCAATCTCGTTCAGCAGGATGCCGCCGAGTTCGCTGCGGCCGAGCCACTCGACGGTGTGATGTTCGGCCTGTCCTACAATACCATCCCGCATCATCTGGCTGTGCTGCATCACGCCTGGACTCTGCTCCGACCCGGCGGCCGGCTGGTGGTGATGGACGCCAAGCTCCCACCCGGCCTCGGCGGCCGATTAATCCTGCCGTTCAGCCTGTGGCTGATGAAGCGCACGATGCTCGGCAATCCGCTGATCAAGCCCTGGGAGGACGTTGCGCGGTTGGCCGGCAGCATCGAGATGGAGCAATTCATGTTCGGCTCCTGGTACATCTGCGCCGTGACCAAGCCACCAGCCAACTGACCTTCCAAGCGCGTCCCGATCGCTCTATCCTCGCCCCGCAACGAATTGCCGGGAGCAGATCATCATGAGCGAACGCCAGCGCGAGCAATGCTGGGTCATCAACAATGAACTCGTCGAGCCGCGGCCGGCCTCAGCGCCGCCGCAGGAAGAGCTCGTCGACAAGCATCACGCCTTCATCCACGATCTCGAAGCGAAGGGCATGCTGGTCGGCGCCGGCCCCTTCCTTGACGACACCGGCGCGCGCTTCGGCACCGGCATGATCATCTTCCGCTGCGCCACCCGCGCGGAGGCCGAGAAGATCGCCAACAGCGAGCCCTATATCGCCAACGGCGTACGCCGGCTGAAGCTGATGCCCTGGCAGAAGATCGCCGGCAGCTGATCAACGTTTTGTTGAGGAGCGTGCCATGATGAACGTCGCGGTGCGAAGCGACGACCGGTTCGTCACGGTCGACGGGCTGAACATCCGCTATCTCGAGGAAGGCGCAGGCGTGCCGGCGATCCTGCTGCACGGCGCCTCGCTCGGCTCGTCCGCCGACGTCTTCCGCCGCAACTTGAAGGCGCTGGCGCCAACGGCATTCGCGCGATCGCGTTCGACCTGCCCGGCTTCGGCAAGAGCGACGCCACCGACGACTTGAGCGCCGAGCTACAAGAAGAAGATCATGCTCAAATTCATGGACGCGCTCAAGCTCGAGCGAGCCGCGCTGATCGCGCATTCGGCGTCCGGCAACGCCGCGGTCGGCATCGCGTTGGATAACCCCGATCGCGTCTCGCATCTGATGATCCTCGGCACCGGCAGCCTGCTGCCGCCGCTGGAGACCGGCGGCGCCAAGGTCGGCGGCCGCGAAGGCGCGGCGCAGGCGCGGCTGGAAGAGCGGATGGTGAAGCAGGAGCCGTCGCTCGACGACACCCGCGCGCTGCTCGAAGCCAACCTGTTCCATCGCGAGCTGATCACCGAGGATGAATTGCAGCTTCGGCACGCGAACAGCATCGGGCCGTGCTTCGTCGAGTTCGCACGGCGCCACGCGGCCACTAGCGAAGGCGGCAGCGGCAAGCAGTCGGTGCCGCTCTGGCAGCGCTACGACGAACTCAAGATGCCGCTCCTGCTGATCTACGGACGCGAGGATCGCGGCCGCGCCGCCGAGCGCGTGGAGATCCTCAAGCAGCGCTACCCGAAGCTCAACCTCCACATCGCGGAGGGCTGCAAGCACCTGGTGCCGTGGGACGCGGCCGACATGTTCCACAAGCTCGCGGTGCCGTTCCTGACGCGGTGATCAAAGCTCACCTATCATTGGGCGCGCAAGGATTGTTAGATCCATGCCAGTCAGGAACAAACTTGACGCTTCGAAAACCCGTTCTCAAGAAGCGCAAATTCTTTATCGTCAGAGAAAGAATTCTTGTCAGGCCCACGTATGACTTGGTCGGCGGACCGTCGCTCATTATGACCGGATTTGCACCGCTGCCAGAGCAGCGCGGATTTTGTGACAACTCAAACATCCCAACGTTTGTCTTTGAAGGTAAGATCGAGCGTGATTTCGAGCAGTACGATGGCTATTGGCTTATCTCTGATCGAATGAAGCGATTTCTTGAACGTTTTGATCCGGATGCCTTTGCCTTTCTGAAATGCAAAGTACAACTGTCAAGTGGCGCTAGCGCTCCGGTTCGTTGGCTTTGTGATGTCGTTCGAGTGCTCGATGCGCTCGATGAGGAGAAATCTGAAATAAGGATTGGAAAGACCTATACTGGGAAGAAAATCTATATCTTCCCTTTTGGTGCAAGTTTGGAGTTCAAAGGGGATGCGGCTGGGCCGCATCACGTGTTTCGAATGATGCATTTTTCTCGAATGATCATCTGCGACGACGAGATGAAGGCTGCCTGCAAAGCGGCCGGCCTTTCTGGCCTTAGCTTCATCGAAGCAGCAAAGAGAAGGCGCTCGCAACGGCGTGCAGGACAGACGTCCGGGCGCTAGAACAGCTCGAAATACTCGCGCTGCTCCCAGTCCGTGACTTCGGTCTGGTAGCGCGCAAGTTCGCCCTGCTTGATGCGGATGAAATAGTCGACGAAGCCCTTGCCCAATCCGTCGGCCAGGCATTGATCCTCGCGCAGTGACGACCAGCGCCTCTTCGAGACTCTTCGGAAGGAACGGCGCGTCCATCTCGTAGGGCCGGTCAGCCGACGGCCCGGGCTCGAGCCTCTGCTCGACGCCATCGAGCCCGCACACGATCTGCGACGCCATGTAGAGATAGGGATTGGCGGACGGCTCCCCCACCCGGTTCTCAATCCGCGTCGCGCCATCGCCGGCGCCGCCGATCACGCGCAGCATGACGCCACGGTTGTCGCGGCCCCAGATCACGCGATCAGGCGCGAGCGTGTACTGGCGGTAGCGCTTGTAGCCGTTGACCGACGGCGTGGTGAACGCGGCCGCGCCGCGCGCATGCGCCAAGAGGCCCGCGAGATAGTGACGTCCGAGCACCGAGAGCGGCCCGTCGTCGTCGGGCACGAAAGCATTGGCGCCGGTGCGCCGATTGCGCAGCGACTGATGCAAGTGCCAGCCGCTCGACATCACATTGGGAAGCTTCGGACGGCACATGAACGTCGCGTGGTAGCCCTGCCGGCGGCAGATCTGCTTCGCCGCGCTGCGGAACAGCATCATGGTGTCGGCGGGCGCGAGCCCGGTCTGGGTCTGGAAGGTGAACTCGCACTGGCTCGGACCCAATTCGATCTCGACCGAGCGCAGCGGCAGGTCGAGCGCCACCACGTCGCGGCGAATTGTCTCCAGGATGGGTTCGAGCTGATCAAACCGCGTCTCGGTGAGGTACTGATAGCCGGACGCGAGCACGCTCACCTCGGGCGGCTCGCTCGGCCAGCCCGCGTCGGCGGGATCGAGCCGCGGGTCCTCGATCTTGAACACATGGAATTCGACTTCGAGGCCGGCGATGTAGTCGAAGCCGGTATCGCCGAGCCGGTTGAGCACTTGTCGATACAGATGCCGCGTGGAAAACGGCACCGGCTTGCCGTTCTGGAAATAGATGTCGCACAGCACCCAGCCGGTCTGCGGCGCCCAGGGCAGCACGCGGAACGTGGTCGGATCGGCGATCATCAGGAAGTCGCCGCCGCCTTCCATCTCCGGCATGCCGAAGCCGCCGCCGGCGGTGAACACCGGGAACACGGTCTTGTGCGAGGTGTCCTTGGCGAGCAGCGTGGTCGTCATCGAGCAGCCGTTGCGCATCACCTTGGCGGCGTCGCCGGCCACGATGGTCTTGCCGCGCAGGATGCCGTGCTGGTCCGGAAACGACAGGCGCACGACTTCGAGCTTCTTCTCCTCGATCAGCCGCTCGGCCCGCGCCGCCGCCTCGAACTGCTCCTCGCTCCACAAACCGTGGCGCTCGACGAAGGTCTTGGCGGCGGACCGTTCCTGCGATGACGACATGAGATGAGATTATTCCATCTGCGCCATCGGAGCCACCGCATAGCCCCATTTCGGTAAACCGGGCCTCGACGCCTTGCGCCACGCCGCCGGCACGGCCAAGCTGTCGAGAAACGCGCAGCAAAAAGGAGGACGCCCCGTGATCGACGTCTACACCTGGACCACCGGCAACGGCCGCAAGGTTCCGATCTTCCTGGAAGAAACCGGTACGCCCTACCGGCTGCACATGGTCGACATCCACAACGGCGGGCAGCACACGCCGGAGTTCGTCAAGATCAACCCCAACCGCAAGATCCCGGCGATTACCGACCAGGACGGCCCCGGCGGCAAGCCGATCACGCTGTTCGAGTTGGGCGCGATCCTCATCTACCTCGCCGACAAGGTCGGGCAGTTCATCCCCAAGGACCCCGCCGGCCGCTACCACACCATCGAGTGGGTGATGTTCCAGATGGCCAATGTCGGTCCCCTACTCGGCCAGGCGCATCATTTCCGCGGCAAGGCGCCCCACGTCGAATACGGGGTCAAGCGCTACACCGACGAGGCCACGCGGCTGTGGAAGGTGATGGACGAGCGGCTCGGCGAAGTCCCCTATCTCGCCGGCAACGACTACACCATCGCCGACATGGCGACCTATGTCTGGCTGCGCAACCCGAAGGGCCAAGGGCAGAACCTTGACGACTATCCGAACGTGAAGCGCTGGTTCACCGCGATCGACGCCCGCCCTGCGGTGCAGCGCGCGCACAAGGCGGTCGAGGAGGCGGCGGAGAAGTACAAATCGATGAAGAAGGCGAGCTAGCGTCGCGTACTCAAAGATGCGCGGCTGAACACATCCACGACGATTCCGGACTGCGCCATGCAACAAGTGCGGATCGAACTCTTGCAGCGCATGCCCATCTTCGGCGGAGTTCGGGCAAACATCCTCCAATTCTTGCTCGGCTTATGCCCGGTCGAATCGGTACCAAAAAACGAGTTCTTCTTCCGCGAAGGCGACCAAGCCGATTCAATGTTCGTCCTGGAAGCGGGCAAAGCCGCCGTGCTGAAATCCTGGCGCGGACAGGACTGCCTCCTCCAAACCCTGAAGGAGGGCGACTGCTTCGGGGAGATGGCAGTCATGGATCTCTGTCCGCGCAGCGCCTCCGTCCGCGCCGCCGAAGACTGCACCGCGATCCGTATTTCGGCCGCCAACCTCTACCGGGTGTATTCGCAGGACCTTAAGCAGTTCGCGCTGATACAGATGAACATGGGCCGGGAGGTTTGCCGACGGCTCCGAGAGCTGGACGATCGGCTGTTCAGCGTCAGGATGGGAGAGCCCGACGCTCCGTCGTGAAAGCATCGTGACGGTCTTCACGGCCGGTATTCGCAATTTGGAAGTCTCGATCCCGCTGCCGTAGTGGACGAAGATCTCGCGTTCCTAGACCCGGCGGATGGCGATCCTGGCCATCACGTGCCACTTCGAATTCTGGATGTAGACGCGCAGGTAGACCTGTTGGGGATTGCTTCCCGCTTGATGCTCCAGAAGCATTCTCGTCTGCGGGGCGGTCGTCGTTAAATAGGTTTCGAACAGGCTCGGGATCATATTGGCGGTGGCCCCGCTGCCGATGCATTTGACACTGGGATCTTCGTTTTTGATGCTGTCGGGGTTGACCTGAGTCGAGCCCACAAGCCGCAACCGGCAATAACCGGCGGAGGCAGGAGCACGTACCGTGGCCATTTCGGGAGGCTCGCCGCCGCTGTTGTAGTTGACGATGGACATGCCGCTGATGTGATACGTGCCTGGTGCAACCGTCACGATGCCGTCGCGAAATCGCACTGGATCGCTTTGCCGTTGCGTAAATCGGTATTCGTGAAGACGCGCGTGTTCCAGCCGCCTTTCAGGAGCTTCGACTCGGGTGAGAATTCGGTGAATACGGCATAGTCCGGCCCGCTGGCCGCCGAGGCCTCAGCGCTGGCCTGCCGGAGCGCGCCCACGCTGGTGAGCAAGGCAGCTGCCCCACCGGCCAGGAGATGTCTCCGGGTCGTCCGCGGCGCCATCGATTTGGTCATGTCCCCCCCTTTTGACGGCATGGATGTCTCTCAGAAGTTGTAGCGCATAGTCGAGGATGGATTAGCGCCGAAGGCGCGTAACCCACCGGCTAATTTTTTCGCGAGTCCAGACGGCGGGTTACGGCGCCGCAGCCCGTCGAAGACGGACGTCGACGCCCTTAAGGCGCCTAACCTGCCCTACGGAACAGGATCGCCATGCCGACGTGCTACGCACGAAACCGGATACCGAAGAGGCTTCCTAAATTTTTAAACAGTTTTGGATTTGTCGCGATGCGGACCGTCAATTGCGCGTGGAACTTCAAAGGTTAATCCGGGCGATACCTAAGCATGGCACAGAATACATCTTGGTAATTGCCGTATCTGTCTAGACCGACTCATCATCCAATCTCTCAATAAGGAGGATGAGTGATGAAGTACGCTCTGACGTTGATTGCCGTGCTGATAGGCGGAATCGGAGGCGTGGCAGTGACCACCAGTAGCCCAGCGCATGCTGTGGTGTACTGCTCATACATCAACTATCCCGCAAATTGCGTCGCAAGGCCGGGTGTGCGGCTGGTCGCACGTCCCGCCGCGCGCGCTGCAGTACGTACGGGCACACCCACCAATCGCGGCGGTCCCGTTGACCGGGCCGGCCGCCGCTAAGGCCGATAACGGTCTCAACGCGGGCGGCGTCAATGCCGCCCGCGCGAATGAGTCAAATCCGAAATTCAAGCCTGCCTCGCGATGTCAGCGTTGCCCGTAGCGGGGAACGTTAGAGCGCTGTCGGCAGGATCGAGCATGGCGGCAACGCAGCCGTCGAAATTGCACGACAGTACAAGATCTCGCCGGTGAAATGCTGAAAACGGGAAAATGCCGAAAACAGGAGGAAGCAGATGAACAGGTTGATCCTTAGTTCGGTTGCGGTTGCCGCACTCACGCTCAGCGCGACGACGGTGTCTGCTCAGCTTAGTTCCGAGCAGCGATCGGCCGTCCGCATCGTTATCGTGGAACGGTTGACGGACGAAATGCAGAACAGGCTGCCGGGCAGAATTGCGGAAGCGGCAGCCGCGCTTGGAACGCTTACGCCCGAGCAGCGCGCAAAGATCGGCAGCGCCATCAGGGCGCGACTCGGGGATGACGTCCGCGAGGGACTTCCGGAGCGGCTGAGCGAGGCACTGGCAGACAGACTTGGGAACGTGCAGGGACCTCGCGAGGCCAAGCTGACACCCGAACAGCGAACCGCCATCCGCAATCTCATCAATGAGCGGCTCGGAGAGGATATGCGGGAAAAGCTCGCAGACCGGCTTACTGACGCCGCCGCTGCTCTGGCTGCGCTTTCGCCCGAACAGCGGGCCACCCTTCTCAACGCCGTCAGGACGAGACTGACAGACGAGGTCAGAGGTCCGCTCGGCGAGCAACTTGCGGAAGCGATCGGGCAGAAGCTCGCGGATCGGACAGTCGGCTCCGGCGCCAAGTGAACTAGCGCCGATCCAACGACCGGGAATGCCCTGCGGGTTTGAGATCGATCGGAGTTCGCTATCTCCGATCGAGATCGGACAGCGCAGGGCATCCCCAATAGGCTGAGCGTCCTCGATCAGTGATCAGACCGATCGCTGCTGCCAATCCGAACAAATAACAGCAGGCCCGCAATGCGCCTGAGATGCCCGGTGTGTTGCCAGATGCACGAGCGCTCGAAAAATGGAGCTCGCCCGATGCCGGATCACCCTACATTGTTGCAGGATCAGGAGCAGGATTGGAACGACGGCAGTGAATGGTCGGCGGCGGACATCGAAGACCTTGTGCTTGCTCTGAAGGATGGCGGCACAGTCGAAGGAGCCGCGTTCTTTCTGTGTCGCGACGGCAGCATCGAGGAGGTGCGGCGAAAGGCGCAAGAGCTCGGACTGATTGCGGCTGACGCCGGTCAGACTGGACAGCTTTTGCGCTGGAAAGGTCGAGGCTGATTGAAACTGCGGCCTTTGGCAAAACGCAAACTCTTGGCGAGGCGGCCGCGAAGCGCTGCCTTATGTTGCGCGATTGTAGCTGCCACGAAGGCCGGATCCGGCTTATGCCGCGGCGAAGCCTCTCTCGCCCTATCACCCTCTCCGCAGCTCACCTGAGAAAAACCGTGAGACATCGGAAGCCCCCTTAAGGCGTTGTGGGCTTTGAGCCCCGGGTTTCCCCGGGGCTCTTAAGTTATTCCAAGGGACCGTATCGGCGGTGGATCAATAGCGAGCCGCAACCGGGGCAGCCGCGCCGCCGAAGCGCCAGTTGAAGCCGACCAGGACCTTGTCGAGATCGCGACGGACCTCTGCGGTCGTGCCGACAGGACCCAGGTTCGGGAAGAAGAAGGTCTTGTCCTGGGCGAAGATGTGGTCCCACTCAATCCATATCGACCAGT
The DNA here is from genome assembly GCA_963785745.1 of uncultured Alphaproteobacteria bacterium. GTDB lineage: Bacteria > Pseudomonadota > Alphaproteobacteria > Rhizobiales > Xanthobacteraceae > VAZQ01. The sequence continues at coordinate 411,963 of CAWAWR010000016.1, read as the reverse complement.
TGGGCGCGATCATCCACTCGCCGCCGACGCCAACATCGAAGCCGTTTTGCCTCCTGTTCGCGCTGGCAAGCTCCACGCCGGCCGCGTTCTCGACCGAGAAGTTGGTGCTATAGGCGCCCCAGCCGAACTTGCCGTACAACAGGAAAGACGGCGTAATGACGTAGCCGAGCCGACCCGTAAGTGTCCCAAACCCCCGCAGTTTGGCGTGAAGGGTATTGCCCGGGAACAGCACGCTCGCGCGGCTGGCTTCGATGTCGGTCCAGTCGGCCATGAACTGAACGCCGATCACCCAATTGGAGGCGAACTGATAGTCGCAGCCGATCTGTCCGCCGGCGGCAAACCCGTCGGCCGACCGGTCGAATTCGGCGAAACCGTTGAACGTTACTTCGGTCGAGACCCGAGCCCAACCGACGTTGCCGCCGATGTAGCAGCCGGTCCAGGTGGACACCGGCGCGACCATTACCGGTGGCGGCGCTTTCCTTGGCAGATCGGCCGCAATTGCTGAACCACTAGCAACCGCGGTGAGCGCCATCGCTGTGAGTAGAATTTTCCGCATCGGGTACCCCCCGTCTTCGAATGACTGATGGGAGTACGATAACGTCTTTGTACACTTTGACTGCGTCAAATAGGCAACAGTCGTCCGCATAGCTACGTTGAGTTGTAAGGGTTTTCAGCGCCTCGACAATCACGGGATTCAAGATCAAGTCGCGACAATCGAGGGTTGTGGTCCGCAAAAACAAATAGTCTGGATGGTAACCGAAGGCGGCACGGCTAAAATCAGTCCTTACACGTCGGCGAACCACCCCTGTCCAGCGGCATACCGGACGAGCTCCGCCCGGGTCTTGAGGCCCAGCTTCTCGGTGCCTCGCGCCCTGTAGGTTTCGACCGACTTGACGCCTAGGCCCAGTTGGCTCGCAATTTCCTTGTTGGTGAAGCCCAATGCAATCAGCTTGAGGACTTCGGTTTCGCGCTCGGTCAAGTCTCCGCCGGTATTTCTGGCACGCGCGGTATTTTTGGAATCGACGTCAAACAGGCGGCGCCTGATTATCGGATCAACATAGAGACTGCCAACGGCGACTGCTCGAACAGCCAGAACAAGATGTTCGGCCGCCGATTTCTTGAGTACGTAGCCTCGAGCGCCTGCTTCGAAGGCCTGTTTGACGAAGCCGCGATCCTCGTACGAAGTCAGAACCAGAACACCGACTGAAGGGGTCTCGGTGGAAAGGCGGCGGGTGAGGACAATCCCGTTAAGTCCCGACAGAGAAACGTCAACGACCGCAACGTCGGGCCGCATCTCGCGAATGATTGCCAACGCCGCTGGGCCGTTGGTTGCTTCGCCGACCAACTCAAGGTCGCCTTCGGTCATAATGAGATTGCGGAGCCCGTTGAGGACAATCGGTTGCTCGTCTGCAAGAACGATGCGCGTCTTTCCGCTCACAGCCACACACCTTGCTGCCCGTTTGGAACTTTGGCGAAGGTCGTGGCGCCGGCGTGAACCGCCGATTCGAGTTCAATTTCGACGCCGATGAGATCGACGGCATAGGCCCGCTGTCGCTCCGGCTCCGCGTCCAATTTGCGTATGTTTAAGTCCTGCTCAGGTTGAGCAATGGCTGGCAAACGCAAAACCAGCGAAGCAACAACCGCGGCCGCATCTATCGCCCCCATCCGACGAGTTGCATCGTCGACGACGAAAACAATGAACGGTGTTTTGGTCATTTTGCGGCGATCATCTATCTCAGCAGTAGGCCACAACGAACCGCCAACACACTGCCTTACCTGAGCAACGTGCGTACCCCCTACCTTCGTGTATGGCTTTCACACCTTCGGTTGATTGATTGCGCGAGCCGGGCCATGCCCGCGGTTCCCGGCTGCGGCACTGGTGAACGCCGACTGCAACGATGGCGAGCGATGCCGCTGCTTCGGCCTCGTTGTCCCGCGGTCATGTTCTGATCAGAAGGGGCCAGGAGAGCCGGACTTCTATTTCATTTGCTCGTAAGCCTCGACGAGGAAGCGGTCGAAGTCTTCGATGTTGATAAATCCGAGGCGCGGAAACTCCAGTTCCGTGACGACATAAAGCGTAACGGCCAAGGTAGCGGCAAAAGTTACCATATGAATCCAACTGCGCGCTTTGGCGGCTGCCATGCCAAACCCGGCAAGCAAGGAGGCGCCCAGGCCAAGCCCGAACAGCATGATGAAAATGATGTTCGGTGGGTGCTTTTCCGCCGCTCCTAAGCGTAGTCGAGCGACGTCGAACAGACTTGAAAGGGCGGGCGCATTAAGAGCACATGCTGGCCGAAAATTGGTGGGCGGACAGGTCGCAAGCATACCGTCCGACAGTCCGGCTTTCAGCTCGGCGATTTTCTGTTGCTGCTCGCGTGACCAGACCTCGCTGCCTTCCAACAACGAGAAATCGTGCGGCATCCGATATAGTTCAATTCGAGCCGCAACATATCCTTTTAGGCTTGTCCGCAGATCACGCGCCACGTGCTCCTCGAACAATCCCAACCGATCATACGCCGTGCTTGCCGCATTTGCCTCCTGGAGGACCAGTTGTCGGCGCTCATCGAACCGGTGAAGAGCGCCCGACACGGTGAAAGCGACGAGCAATCCTATGAGGGCGAATACCGCACCTTCGACAGCGGGAAGCCCGGTCATACCGTCGGCACTGTCCTGCTCCAAATATTTCAAGCCGAGACGCCGTCCATAGTTGAGCAGAATTAGCGAACTGACAAAAAATGCGATGGCGACGCCAAACGCAAATAAAGTGAACATCATGTGCAAGACTCTCATTGAAGCGTGTTTTCGATTGTCCCCCGAGTGCCGGCGGTGCGCTAAATGCAGTTCTCAGCTTCCTCGTGGAATGACGCAGAACCAGAATTTTGCGTGCGATGGTGTGGCGATCGCAGGAAAGTGCCGCCCCTGGGCTCGCCACCGTCAACCCGCGCGTTCACCGCGCACCCCGCCTAGGCCGTTTGCGCGGCGGCTCGGCCGGTCCCTCGTACCACGGGTTGAGCGAGCACTGGTTGCTGACGCCCCTTGCATAAAACATGCATTGTTCGAGCGAATGGTAGGAACATTGCAGCATCGCGCCAAGCGGGATGGTCACGCACCAGCGTGCACTTCCCGTGGCTGGCTGGGCGGACGCCACGCCTATATCCATCGCGGATCCAACCAGCACCGTCAGCGCCAGCCCAACGCCAGCGCATGCCGATAACAGACAGCGTGCACTCGTCATAACCGCACCGCGTTGCCACACGTTGCCGCAATTCATGCTCGGACAAATGGCGCAACTAACGGGCGGGCGCAGGAACCTGCGCGCCGGACGCGAGCCACTGGCTGTAAGTTTGGAATTTCAAGCCGAGCTTGTCGTAGAAGACCCTGAGGTAGCCATCACTCCCTCGCGTGACGGCTTCTGGGCGTACGCGCTGCACTTCCTGCGCAATCACGCCGACATAGGCGGTGTCGGTTCCCTTGTAGACGAAGCGATAGAAGCCGATGCCATTGCCGAGGTGACCGAGCAGCGTCACGTCTTCCTTCAGTTCGATGTCGGATCGCCGGCCGCCGCCACCGCGCCCGCCACCACCGCCGCGTCCACCACCGCCGCTGAAACCTCGCCCTCCTCCGCCGCCGCTGAAGCTTCTACCGCCGCCGCCGCCGCTGAAGCCCATTCCGCCGCCGGGGCCTCGCGATCCGCCACCGCTGAACCCCATTCCACCACCGCCATACATGCCGCCGCCGGCCATGCCCGCCATGCCTCCTCCAGCCATGCCACCCATTCCAGCCATTCCGCCGCCACCCATTCCGGCCATGCCGCCCATTCCGCCTTGGCCCATGCCACCCATTCCGCCTTGGCCCATGCCACCCCCATTCCTTGCCGCCCATTCCGCCTGCCATGCCGCCCATTCCTTGGCCGCCCATTCCGCCTTGGCCCATTCCTCCCATTCCGCCTTGTCCCATGCCGCCTTGGCCCATGCCGCCCATTCCTCCCTGGCCCATCTTCTGACGGGCCTGATCACGTGCCTTGCCGCGTCCCTGATCGCCAAAGCGCGCTGCTACTCTCGGATTGTTGTAGGCCACACCACGACGGTGAGCGGCGTTGTGCGACCAGTTCCGGTTCGTGATGTTTGTTCGATTGAATTGGTTGAAGCGGTGGTGATCGACGTACACATTCCGATTCCACCAATTGACGCCTCCCCAGATCGCTGCGCCGGCGAGCACGCCCGCTCCAAATCCGTACCAGCCACCGCCCCAACCCGGCGGGTACCAATAGTATGGAAGGTAATCGGGATACGGCCACGCACCGTACACCACTGTGGGGTCGTAAACCGGCACGAAGTATTCGTCCGGCGTGGTAGGGACGATCTCATACGCCGTCGCCGGAGCGCCGCTGGCGGCGGACACATTGGCCGGGCGATTGACTCTTCTGACAGTCTGCTGCGACGTCGTCTTCAGGTTGCCTGCTGCATCGGCGCGAGCCCGCAAGCGCTGGACAGTGTCGAGCACATCGGTTTGCTGCGCAAGAAAAGCGTCACCGAGATCCTGCGTCCATTTCAATTGGTCATTCATCATCTGCAGGGTTTGCGGGACCGCGGTGAGCGCTTTGACGCTCGGATCCCACGCCTGCTTCTGCATGGCATCTTCGAGCGCCTTCCCGGTTACGTTCGGATTGTCCCGCGACCAGCGCGCTGCTTCGACGACTTCCAATGGATAGGTCGACGCCATGAGCACCTGCGACAGCAGATCGTCAGGATAGAGCGCTATCGGAGCAACAAGCTGTTCGAGCTGAGCTGTCGTCAGCGTTGTTGCAGCTGGACTTTGTTGCTGCGCCCACACAGGTGATCCGAAGATCAGCATCGCTGTGAACGCGATGAGGCTGAGAAGATTGGCTTTGTTCCGCTTGTTGGTCATGGGTCGCCCCTTCACGGGTCGCCGGTCCCTGGCGACGATAAGCGCGTCCCCCCAATGATCTAATTGTTTGAAAACTTAGAACATTCTACTCAAGGACATCTGGCTTACCGGAATGGGCAACTCGTCTAACCGATGGTTTAGGTACTCCGTCGGGAACCAGTGAACTCCGCGTCCCGACCGCTGGAAATTTCGAGCGATATGGGTCTGGCCGTCAACGCCGCGCGTCTGCACTCCGTGTCCACTTGCAATTTCTGTTGTACCAGGCGAGGAGCCTGCGCTTGAGTTGTTGCTGCTGGCTGGTCAGCCGGACCCCGGCATATTCGACCGCGAGTACTTCCAGCCGTCGACAGTTGCTCTCGTTGCCGAGCGCGCTCGTGCCACTCATAGCGATGACTGTACTTGTGGCGATGACAAGAATGGTGGGACTCGCGAAGCCGTTTCGGAAACGAGCCATGGTCACGCTCCTTTTTGGGAAGGAATTCGGAGGGTGAGCCGATCCGGGATCCAGTACCATTGAGCTTAGGTTTACGATTTTGTCTTTAAGTGTACTTATCGGGTCAGTCGAAAGCCTCTACTTCGCGCCGATCTTCGCCGCCAACTCCGCAAGTTTGGCGATCGTGTTCATGTTGCGCATCGTGCCGGTCTTCGCGGCCGGTATTCGCAATTTGGATGTCCCGATACCGCTGCCGTAGTGGACGAAGATCTCGCGTTCGCCGAGGCGCATCTTCTCGTCCTTGACGCCGACCGCGTGTTTCAACGCGTCGGCCGGCGGCTTCTCGTCGAGGAAGATAGCGACGGCCTGGCTGGGCGCCGCCTTCGGAAACGGGTTCGCCTTCACGACGGCCGCCATTTCCGAGGCGGTGCGCACGACGACGCCCATCGGCTTGCCGGCGTAAGCATGCAGGCGTTTCTCAAGCTCGGACTTCACTTTCGCCGCAGAGGCCTTGCTTTCAAACACCACATTGCCGCTGGCGATGTAGGTTCGCACATGCGCGAACCCGGCCTCCTCGCACATCGCCTTGAGGTCGGTCATCGGGAGCTTGCCGGTCCCACCGACATTGATCGCGCGCAGCAGTGCAACGTATTTGGCCATTTGCGCTAGCGCCGCCGATCAATGCAGCGCTGCGGCTTGCACCTGCAGGCTCGCGAGCAGATCGGTCGAACCTTGCACCGCCAGGCGCTGGTGATAGAAGCGCAGGCCGTAGAGGCCGCCGAGCTCCTCGCCCGCGCCGGCGCGGCCGGGCCCGCCGTGATTGCATTGCGGCATGACGATGCCATGGCCGGTATGGGCAGCGGCGATCGACGGATCGATCACCAACAGGCGGCCGTGGCTCGCGCCGATGCCGCTCACCATCCGCGCCAGGAAGTCCTTGTCCTCGCCATAGATCGACGCCACCAGCGAGCCGCCGCCGCGCGCGACCTGGGTGCAGGCGTCTTTCTCGTCCTTGTAAGGCACGACCGTCGCCACCGGCCCGAACACCTCGACCTCGTGCACGGCGTCCGCGTCCTTCGTATCCCTGACCCTCAGCAGGGTCGGCGCGACGAAGGCGGCTTTGCTCGCATCGATGCCGTCGAGCGCGGGCGGCTCCGCATCGCCGATGACGAACTCGGCCTCGCTCGCGAGCTTGCGGATGCCCTCGAATGCGGCCGCCTGCTGCGCGCGCGTCACCAGCGGGCCCATGCGCGTCTCATCGTTGCGCGGATCGCCGATCTTCGTGTTCTTCAGCTTGGCAAACAACGCCTCGGCGACGTCGCCGGCCTTGTCCTCCGGGACGAAAATCCGGCGGATCGCCGTGCATTTCTGCCCGGCCTTGATGGTCATTTCGCGCACCACCTCGCGCACGAAGGCGTCGAACGCCGCGCCGCCACCGGCAGCGTCAGGCGCCAAGAGTGCCGAATTGATGCTGTCAGCCTCAATGTTCACCGGCACACTGCGCTCGACCACATTGCGGTGCCCGCGCACGCGCGCCGCTGTGTCGGCGGAACCCGTGAACGCGATCACGTCGTCGGACGTGAGATGATCGAGCAGGTCGCCGGCGCTGCCAACCAGCAGACTGAGCGCGCCGTCGGGTAAGACCTTCGCCGCAGTCACGTCGTGCACCATCTCGTGCGCGAGCAATGCAGTAGCCGACGCCGGCTTGGCCAGCACCGGCATGCCCGCCAGCAGCGACACCGCCGCCTTCTCCCACAGTCCCCAGCTCGGGAAGTTGAACGCGTTGATGTGCACCGCCACGCCGCGGCGCGGCACCATCAGATGGATCGCCTGATAATTTTCCGCCTTGGCGAGCCGCACCGGCTTCTCGTCGAGCAGCATGTGCGTATCGCCGAGGCCCGCGCCGAGCCGCGCGTAATATTTGAGCGTGCCGATCCCGCCGTCGATGTCGATCGCCGCGTCGATCTTGGTGTTGCCGGAATTCGCGATCGCGATGCCTTCGTATTTCGCGCGATTGGCGGTGAGCGTATCGGCGATCGCGCCCAGGAGCTTCGCGCGTTCGGCATAGCTCATTGAACGCAGCCCCGGCGCGTGCCGCCGCGCATAGGCGAGCCCGCGCCTGAGATCGACACCCTTGGCGGACGCGGTGGCGATCATCTCGCCGCTCACCGGATCGACCAGCGAGGTCTCGACACCCTCCCCGCGGACCCAGTGTCCCGACACATAGCTATCAAGCGTTTGTGGATTCACGGTCGACCTCCCGGCTTCGCGGACAGGCTGCACCCGCTATATGATGGAAGCGGCGCCGGCTTTTCAACCGCCGCCGGGGAGGAAGAAAAAGGCATGCTGACCCGCGGACGCTCGATACGTTGGCTGGTGCCTGCATTCATGCTGGGCATGCTGGCCGAGCCATCGGCTGCCGCCGAGCCCTATCGCCCCGATCCCGCGCTGGTCGCCGCCGCCAAAAAAGAGGGGCAGGTCCTCGTCTATACGACGCTCATCGTCGAGCAGATCGTCCGGCCGCTGATCAAGACGTTCCAGTCCCAGGTCCCGGGCATCGACGTCAAATTCGTTCGCGCCGACAGCATCGCGCTGGTGGTCCGGCTTACCAACGAGGCGCGCGCCAACCGGACCCAGGCCGATATCTGGCACCTGGTCGACGGGGTCGGCCCGCTGATCGAGGCCGGTATCGCCGCGCCGCTCGACCTGCCAAGCGCCAAGGAACTCCCCGCGACCTATGCCGATCCCAAGGCGCGCTGGGTCGCGACCAACCTCGCGGTGCGCTCGCTCGCCTACAACACGACGCTCGTTCCGCCGGCGCAGGCGCCGCGCGGCTATGCCGATCTCGTAGACCCGCGCTTCAAGGGCAAGTTCGCCTGGAATCCGAATTCCGTCTCCGGCGGCTACGGTTTCATCGGCACCGTGCTCAAGCACATGGGCGAGGAGAAAGGCCTGGCCTATCTGCGCGCGCTGGCGAAGCAGGAGATCACGCCGGTGCCGATGGCGATCCGCGCCGTGCTCGACCGCGTCATCGCCGGCGAATACGCCATGGGACTCGAGATGAACGGCACCCACGCGCACATCAGCGCCACCATGGGCGCGCCGGTCGCCTGGGTGCCGCTCGATCCGGTGAGCATGACCCTGCAGGCGGCGGGCATCACCGCCAAGGCGCCGCACCCGAACGCGGCGCGGCTGTTCCTCGATTTCATGATTTCGCGCACCGGACAGGAGGTGTTTCGCGACCGCGACTACATCCCGGTGCATCCGGAGGTTTCCGCCAAGAACCCAAAGCTCAAGCCCGAGACCGGCGGCTACAAGGCCGTCGTCTACAGTCCCGAGGAAGTCGACGCCAATGCAAAGCGTTGGGCGACGATCTTCCAGGAGATCTTCCGCTAAAATCAGCCCGCAACGCCAAGGAGCAGCGTCGTCATGCGCATCCTGTTTCTCAATCAGGCGCCGAGGAAGTCCACGCACTACGATCCCGCGGCGATCGAGGCGCAGCTCAACTCCTATGCCTCGCACGGCACCAAGGTCGAGATCGGTTTCCCCGACGATTACGAAGGAGCGCAGCTGTTCGAGTCGATCGGCGCGCAGGCGCATCTCAACGGCCTGCACCACATGATGGAGACGCCCGCGCTGGTGCGGAAGATCTTCTGGGCCGAGCAGAACGGCTATAACGCCGTCATCTCCTCCAACACTTTCGATCCCGGCGTCGACGGCGGACGGCTGGCGGTGGAAATCCCGGTGATCGGGCTGTTGCGCACCTCCATGCACGCGGCCTGCATGCTGGCGGATCGTGTCGGCATCACCGTGCCGCTGGCCCCCCACGTTCCGTACACATGGCGGATTCTTCGCACCTACGGCCTCGACCGCTTCGTCAGCGACATCCGGCCGATCGGCGTCTATGGCAAGGACGTGGACCAGCGCAAAGACGAGATCTTCGGCATCACCGAGAAGCTGATCCGCGGCCTGATCGACGAGACCCGCGCGGAAATCATCCTGCCGCTCGGCGGCGCGCTGATCCCCTATGTGGTCGACCCGAACGATCTCGCGAAGGCGACCGGCGTGCAGGTGCTGAACACCAAGGCGATCGGCATCCGCTTTGCGGAAATGTGCGTCGCCTTCGGCATGACCCAGAGCAACATCACCTATCCGCGCGCCAAGCTGAGCTACGACGACTTCGTCAAGCCGGCGTGACCAACAAGCAAGAAAAGAAAATGGCCAAACACCACACACTGCAAGGGCCGGGAACGGTCGAGAAACTTGCCGACTGGGCGCTGAGCATTCGTACCGAAGACATTCCGCAGGCGACGCTGCAACAGACGAAGCTCTTGTTGCTCGACACCATCGGCTGCGGCTATGCCGCGCTCGACGAAGAGGCCTCGCGCGCGGTGATCGCGACCATGGCCGAGGCCGGCGGCGCGCCGCAATGCACGGTCATCGGCAGTCCGACCAAGACCAGCGCCCCCGGCGCCGTGCTGCTCAACGGCGCGCTGGTCCGCATCCTTGACCTCAACGACTACGTCAACACCAAGAGCGGCCAGATCGGCGGCCATCCGAGCGACAACATCCCGGTCGCGCTGGCCGCCGGCGAGCTCGCCGGCGCGTCCGGGCGCGACGTGCTGGCGGCGATCGTCGTCGGCTACGAAATCTACGGCCGGTTCAAGGAAGCCCTGGAGGACAACGGTAACTGGGACGGCATCATGGTCTCCGGTTTCGCGGCGCCCGCGATCGCGGCACGCCTGATGGGCCTCGACCGCGTGGTACTGGCGAATGCCATCGCGCTGAGCGGCGCGCGGTCGCCGACACCGCTGGTGGTGCGCCATGGCGCGATCTCGGCGGCGAAGTCAGTCGCCAACGCGCTGGTGGCGCAGAACGGCATGCAGGCGACGATCCTCGCCAAGCATGGTATGACCGGCCCGCTCGACCTGTTCGAGAATCCCCATGGGCTTGGATCGCTGTTCCCTCGCCTCGACGGATCGCTGACGGCGCCGCTCGCGGTCGATTGCCACCTGATGGGCTGCCACGTCAAAGCTTACCCGTGCCTGGCAACCGGCCAGTCGATCGTGCATGCGGGATTGGACATCCACCGGCAGGTCGGCGGCGATACCGGCCGCCTGCGCCAGATCACGGTGGCGATTGCCGACACGCCGTCGCTGCGGCGGCAGAAGGACGACCCCGGCCGCATCGATCCGACCTCGCGCGAGGCCGCCGACCACAGCTTCAATTTTCTCGCGGCGGTGGCGATGGTCGACGGCGCGTTCGGGCTGGCCCAGTTTGACAACGCGCGCTGGAACGACGCCGCGGTGCGCGACGTCATGGCACGGCTGGAGATCGTCTGCGACGCTTCGCTGAACGCCCGCGCTCCCGGCGGCTTCCCCTGCGCCATCCGCGCCAAGGGCGCGGGTGGAAAGGACTACCTGGCGGAGGTGCTCGATCCCCCCGGATTCTCGCGCCACGGGCTCGATGCCGACGCGGTGACGGGAAAATTCCATGCGATCACGTCGAGCCGCCTGCCGCAGGCCGCGCGCGAGCGGATTGTCGGGAGCGTGATGGCACTCGATCGCAGCCAAAGCGTTGCCGATCTGACGGCCGCGCTGGCGCAGGCCAATGCCCACTGCGGCTAACCGCGCGAGTGTCGACAGCCGCGCCCGAAATTGCTAGGATTCTTGCTTAGAGAGCTAAGTATCTTGCCGGACTAACTGAGAGCCGAGGCCAACAAAATGAACAAGCCGCTGTCAGAACACCCCAAGCTCCTGCTCGACCCGTATGTCGCCTGGACCGAGAAGGAAGGCGTGCCGGTCACCGAGGACTTCGGCGTCGATCTGCTCAAGTGCCCGACCGCGCATTGGGCGCGCTTCGGCGTCGAGGGCGGCATCGTCAATCTCAAAGGCCGCGGCGACTTCGTCTCGATCTTCGTGCTCGACCTCAAGCCCGGCGCGCAAACCTCGCCGCAGAAGCATCTTTTCGAGGAAGTGGTCTACGTGCTCGAAGGCCACGGCTCGACCACCGTGGAATCGAGCGACGGCCGCAAGCACTCGTTCGAGTGGGGTCCGAAGAGTCTTTTTGCGCTTCCCCTTAACGCTCGCTACCAGCATTTCAATGCCAGCGGCCAGGAGCATGCGCGACTCGCCTCCACCAACAACTTCTGCATGATGCTCAATCTCTTCCACAACGACGCGTTCGTGTTCGACAATCCGTACGAATTCCCCGAGCGCCAGGGTTCGCAGAAGTCGTTCAGCGGAGAAGGCGACTTCATCCCGGTGCGGCCCGGCCGCAACATGTGGGAGACCAATTTCGTTCCCGACCTCGCGGCATTCGAGCTCAAGGAATGGAAGGCGCGGGGCGCCGGTGGCTCCAACATGATGTTCGTCTTGGCCGACGGCACCATGCACGCCCACATCTCGCAGATGCCGGTCGGCACCTACAAGAAAGGCCACCGGCACGGTCCCGATTTCCATGTCTTCGCGGTCACCGGCCAGGGCTATTCCCTGCTCTGGTACGACATCGCCAAGGAGATGGTGCGGATCGACTGGCAGCACGGCGTGGTGTTCGCGCCGCCCGACCAGATGTTCCACCAGCACTTCAACACCTCGCCCGACCCGGCGCGCTACCTCGCGGTGGCGTTCGGCGGGCTGCGCTATCCGTTCACCGCTTCCAAGAAGCACGTCTTCATGGGCATGGACGTGAACGTGCAGGACGGCGGCTGCCAAATCGAATACGAGGACCAGAACCGGCGGGTCCACGAGATCTTCCTCAAGGAACTGGCCAAGACCGGCGCCAAGTCGAAGATGAGCCAGTTCATCGACGAGTCGGTCTACACCAAATCTCCCACCTGAGTGCTCAAGGAGCGCGATGCACGACCTCGAATTCGACCACCTGCACTACATTCCGGATGACGAGGTCAACGAGGTCGCCTGGGCCACCGATAACGTCGAGCTCCGAACCGTCGGCATCGACATCGGCTCGTCGACGTCGCACCTGATGTTCTCACTGGTGCATTTGCAGCGGCTCGGCACCGCGCTGTCGAGCCGCTTCGTCGTGATCAAGCGGCAGGTGATGTGGCAGTCGCCGATCAAGCTGACGCCCTATCTGCCGGACTACACCATCGACACCGACGACCTCGCCGAGTTCTTCGGCGGCTGCTACCACCTCGCGCAGGTCGATCCCGACGACGTCGACTCCGGCGCCGTGATCCTCACCGGCGAAGCGATCAAGCGGCATAACGCACGCGCCATCGCCGAGCTGTTTTCCGAGGTGTCCGGGACATTCGTCTGCGCCTCCGCCGGCCATCACATGGAATGCCAGATGGCGGCGCACGGCTCCGGCGCCGTCGCGATGTCGCGCGGTAATGCCAACACCGTGCTCAACGTCGACATCGGCGGCGGCACCACCAAGCTCGCCTTGATCGAGAAGGGCGAGATCCTCGCCACCATCGCGATCGCAGTCGGTGGACGCCTCATCGTCGAGGACGGCGCCAACGGAATGACGCGCATCGAGGAGCCGGTACTGGAGGTCGCAAAGAGCCTCGGCATCGATCTCGCGCTGGGCAAACCGCTCGCGCCGAACGATCGGGAACGCATCGTCGAGCGCATGGTCCGCCAGGTGATGCGCATGATCGACCGGCGGCCGCCGGACGCGCTGTCGCAGCGCCTGCTGGTCACCGATCCCTGGCCGGCCGCGCTCGCCAACAAGACGCTCGACGCCATCACCTTCTCCGGCGGCGTCGCCGAATATCTCTACAAGCGCGAGAATAGGAAATTCGGCGATCTCGGCTCCGATCTCGCGGAAGGGCTGCGGCACATGCTGGCGCGGCGCAAGGATTTGCCGCCGGTCTGGGACCCCGGCCAGGGCATCCGCGCCACCGTGATCGGCGCCGCGCAGTTCTCCGTCCAGGTCTCCGGTAACACTATCCTGATCACACGGCCCGACGACCTGCCGATCCAGAACCTGCCGGTGGTCGCCTGCCATTTCGATCTGCCGCAGACGATCGATCCGGCGGCCGTGACCGACGCGGTGCGCAAGGGCCTCGGCCAGTCCGACATCGAGGACGGCGCCGCTCCGCTCGCCCTCTCCTTCTCCTGGCACGGCGATCCGTCGCATGCGCGGCTCCATGCGGTCGCCACCGGCATCGCGGCGGCGTTACCCAAGACCATCGCCGCCGGCATGCCGGTCGTGCTGCTGATCGACGGCGACGTCGGCAAGAGCCTCGGCCGCGTCATCTGCAACGAGGCCGCGCCGGGCGCGCATGTGATCGCGCTCGACGGTGTGCAGCTCAAGCAGTTCGATTATGTTGACATCGGCCAGATGATCGAGCTGACCAACGCCGTGCCCGTGATCATCAAGTCGCTGCTGTTCAAATAGATCGCCGCGCCGGACGCGATCTACTCCGACCCTGCGAGGCCGGCGTCCTCGATCACCTTGCCCCAGCGCACGGTTTCGCTGTCGACAAAACGGCGAAGCTCATCGACCGGCGGCGACACCACCGGGATCGCGCCGTCGCGGGCCAGCACTTCCGCCACCGCCGGCTCCGCCATGCCTTCGCGGATCGCGGCGGCAAGCTTTTCGATGATGTCCCGCGGCACGCCGGAATGGATCGCGATCGTATGCCAGGACGAGGCGTCGAAGCCCGGCATGCCCACATCCTTGAGCGGCGGCACCTCGTTCAGCGCCGGCACGCGTTCGCCGGTCGTCACGCCGAGCGCGCGCAGCTTACCGGCCCGGATCAGCGCCAGCGCCGGCGGAATGTCGGCGAACATGAACGCGATGTGTCCACCCATGACATCGTTCAGCGCCGGGACCGTTCCTTTGTAGGGGACATGGATGAATTGCAGATCGAACATGGTCCGCAGGATCTCGGCGCTCAGCCGATGGAACGTCGCGGGGCCGGGCGTGCCGAACGAGAGCTGCCCCTTCTTCTCGCGCGCAAGCTTGACGAGGTCGGCGACCGAGTGGATCGGCAGCGCGGGATTGACGACCAGCACGAACGGCGTGCGCACGGTCATGGCGATCGGCGTGAGGTCGTTGCGCGGATCGTACGGCATCTGCTTCCGGATCGTGACGTTGAGCGACATCATCGTGCTCGACGCCGTGATCATCGTGTAACCGTCGGGGGCACCACGCACCACACCGAGCGCGGCGGTGATGCCGCCGGCGCCCGGACGGTTCTCGACGATCACCGGCTTGCCGAACTTGCGTTCGAGCTTCTGCCCGACGAGCCGCGCGAGAATATCGTTAGAGCCGCCGGGAGCCAGCGGAACCACCAGTGTGATCGGCCGGTTCGGAAAGTCCGACGCCTGGCCGACCGCCTGCGGAACCCACGATCCAGCGAGAACCAGCGCCAGCAAGCCCGAGCGCGCGAACGAACCCATCGCATTCCCTCCTTGCACCCGACAGCGTGCGCATTTCGCGCACTTCTTTTTGGCCGGGCGCCGTTCCCTCGAGCGGCAATACTAGCGGTTTTCCGTGTCGGGGCCAGCCGACGGAGGTGACGGCGAGACCAGCCGGGCGAATCCCGGCTGTTGCGGTTCGCGCTTTTTGCTATCGTCGCGGCGCGTAGCTTGAAAGCCAACATACCGGGAGGACACTATGTCACGCGTTTCGCGTACACTGAGCGCTATCGCACTTGGCTCGACAATTGCCGCAACCGCTTCTGCGGTTCACGCCCAAGGCGTCATCAACCAGCCGAGGCTGTCGGCACATCTCGCCAATCAGGTCGTCGGCGACACCGTCGCGAACTGCGCGCAAAAGAAATACAACGTATGGGCGGTCATCGTCGATCTCGAAGGCGTGCGGCAGGCCGTGCTGCGTGGTAACGGCGCGCCGATCCATTCCCAGGACAACGCCTATTACAAGGCCTACGCCGCGGCGTCGTTGACGCTCGGCCGCAACGAAGGCTCGACCCGCGAAATCGCAGCACGCATGGCGAAGGCGCCGCCGTCGACGGTGCCGAACACGCAGCTTCCGAACGTCACCTACGCGGTCGGCGGCATCGCGATCCGCGCGGCCGACGGCAAGATCATCGGCGGGCTCGGCGTCAGCGGCGCGCCTGGCGGCCAGTTCGACGAGGAGTGCGGCCAGGCAGCACTCGACAAGATCAAGGATCAGTTGAAGTAGGGAATCGGCTTCGTCTGTCGTTGTCCCCGCCACGGCGGGGACAATGATTTCTACAGCCCCTTCCCCGCCAAACCCGTGCGCTGGATCAACGGCGTCCAGCGCGCGCTTTCGGCCGCGACGAATGCCGTGAACGCCTCCGGACTCATGGCCTCGGTCAAGAGGCCGTCGCGGCGCATCCGCGCCTGCACCTCCGGCTTCGTCATCACCGCCGCGATCTCGCGGTTGAGCTTGTCGGCGATGTCTTTCGGCAGCTTCGCCGGCCCGGAGATCGAAAACCATGTCGACGAGACGAGGTCGGGATAGCCGAGCTCCTTGAACGTCGGCAGGTCGGGATAGTCCGGCATCCGCTCGGCCGACGTAACCGCGACGCCGGCGAGCGTGCCGGCGCGAATGAACGACGAGGACGACGACAGCGTGAAGGTCGAGAACACCACATGGCCGCCGACCACATCGGTCAGCGCCTGAGCCGTGCTCTTGTAGGGAACGTGCTCGACCTTGATCCTGGTCGAGACGGCGATCGCCTCCCCGATCAGGTGACCGTCCGAGCCCAGGCCGGACGACGCGAACGTCAGCGGCTTCGCGCTCTTGTTGGCGTAGGCGACGAACTCCGGAAGCGTCTTGATTCCGAGGTTGGGGTAGACCGCGAGCGACACCGGCGCGCCCGCGACGAAGGCGACGTGGGTGAAATCGTTGAGCGGGTGGTAGGCGTTCTTCGGGTTGATGACCGGGATGAGCGACAACGTCGAGACATTGGTGATCCCGAGCGTATAGCCGTCGGGGGCGGACGACGCGACCGCCTGCACGCCGATCATGCCGCCGGCACCGGTGCGGTTCTCCACGACGAACTGCTGCTTGAGCGACGTCGACAAATGCTCGGCGACAATGCGGGCCAGGGCGTCACCGGTGCCGCCCGCGCCGAACGGCACGATGATGCGGACGGGCTTCGCCGGCCAGTCCTGCGCGGAGGCCGGCGCCGCGGAAATTGTTGAGGCGGCGATCAGCAGGCCGGCGAGCAGTCGTGACATGGCTGGCGTTCTCCCTCGATCAATGCGTTCAGCCTGCCGTCTTCTGGCGCGGATGCATGTAGTCCTTGAAGTCGGCGAACCCCTTCCATGCCGGCTCGACCGGATCACAGCCGGAACGCGGCGCATAGCTCGACGGCTCGACGAGCTGCATGGTCGGAATGTAGCGTGGGCAGTTCGGGAAGATGGCGCGCGCCGTCACCCGCACCATCAGTTGCGCCCCGGCCGTGGAGGCGAGCAGCGGATCGTCGCGCCGCACCGTCGCGCTGCCGTTGATGCGCAGCCGTTTCGGCTTATCGTGCAGCGCGATGAACAGCAGGCCGATGTTCGGATTGACCGCGACATTGCCGAGGCTCTTGAACATGCCGTTGCCGTCGTAGTCCGGAAAGGCAAGCTCGGACGGGCCGGTCACGCGCACGAAGCCCGGCATGCCGCCCTTGAACGAGCAATCGGGATGGCCCTCGGCATCGGCGGTGGCGATGAAGAAATAGACCGCGCCTTCGATGAAGGCCTTGTCGTCCACGGTGAAGGCCGTGCGCGTCAGCTTCTCTTCCAGCCGATCCGCGATCCGCCGGCTCTCGAACTCGTCCTGCAAGCGCCGATTTCCGTCGTGATACATGATCGTCATGACCAGCTCCGTCTCTCAGGACGCCTGTGCGGGCATCTGTGCACGCTTTTCCGCAAGTGCGTCCTCCAGATCCTTGATCCAGGGGATTTGCTCCCCGCGCGCGGCGCGCGTCTCGCGGATCAGGCGCAGGTTCCGCTCGGTGGTTTCGAGATGCCAGTTGAACTGCGCTTTGGTCAGCGCGACCTCCGCCTGCTCCATGGCCCCGTTCTCGTCGCGCGCCAGCACCGCAAGCTCCATCAGCGTCGCAAAGTCCCAATAGTCGCCGTTTGCCTTCGCCTTTTGCGCCGCCGAGAACCGCACCACCGGCAGGATCTCGGCCTGGATCGGCGGCGGGGTGTCCATCAGTTCCATCAGCGTGACCGCGTTGACGCCGGGATAGGCGTCGCGCCAATCCGCCTGGAAGCCAGCGAGATAGGTCTCGGCCGCGAGCTTGAGCAGACCGCGGACCTGCAGCGCGCCGGCCCCGGACTTCTTCGCGGCGTCCCACTGATCCTTGTAGACGCGGCCGAGCAGTCCGTTGGTCTCGCTCGACGGCCCGAACTCTTCGATCACCGCCTTGAGCACGCCGGTCGCCTCCGGTGCCCTGCCCTCGCGGTTGAGCGCGAAGCCGTATTGCTCGCGCACGATCCGTGCGCGCTGCAGCGGCTCCGGCATGCGCTGGTAAAGCTCGATCATTTCCTTGTGTGCTTTCACATCGCGTAGCGTCAGGAACATATCGACGATGACACCGGTCTCGAGGTCGTGCAGGTTCTTGAACGCGGGATCGGCGACCGTCTCCTTTACGGCCTGCTGGCCCTGCTGGAGTGCGTCTGCCAGACGCTCCTTGTATTTCTTCGAATAGTTGAAGCGGTCGCGGAATGTGTCGGTCTTGGTGTGATCGACCTCGGTGCGCGGCATGTAGTCGAGGAGCTGGAACAGCGGGCTGTCGTCGTGCGGGTTCTCCTTAGCGGCGCTGAGCTGCTTCGAGATCGCGGCGACGCAGGCGGCCGGATCGGACGGCACGCCCTGCTCGTTGGTCTGGTAGGGAATGCCACGCAACAGCGCGATGTCGAACGGCAGGATCGTCCCGGCCGCGAATAGGATCACCGTCGAGCGCGGCCGCATCGCATGGCGAATGCCGAGCTCGTAGTAGACGTTCGGATTGGCGCCGGTGATATCGGCGACCGCGTAGTTGCAGAGCATCAGCCGCTCGAACATCGGCTTGTGGATGGCGCCGCCGATCTTCTCTTCATCGGCCCGGATCGGGTCGAGCTCGGCCGCGTTCACGGCCGGGGCGATGATCTGCTGGTAGACAGCGTCAAAATCGGTGACACGTCCGGCAGCATCGGTCTTGCGGCCGAACGGCATCAGGACGAAGCAGAGCGGCATTGCAGCCTTCAGGTCCTCGTCGCCTTGTTTCATCGTAATCCAATCTGCCGCCCCGCCGCTCGCCGCCCCGCATTTCTGCATCCGCTTGCTTGGCCATCGCCGCGGCGAATGCGAGAGTGTATGGGTTCGCCGTTCAACAAGACAAGCCGCCCGGGGGATTGCATGCCTGCGAAGAAAAAGCCCGCCAAGAAAATGGCCAAAAAGAAACCCGCCACAATGGGGCCGATCCGCCTTCCCGCGATCGCCGAAGACCGGTTGACGGCGGAGCAGCGCTCGCTCATGAGCGCGATCGCGTCGGGCCCGCGCGGCACCTTCAAGATGGGCGGGCCGTTTTTCTGCTACCTGCACGCGCCGGGTTTCGGCGAGCTGGCGCAGAAGCTCGGCGCCTATTGCCGTTTCGGCACCTCGATCGCGCCGCGATTGACCGAATTCGCGATCCTCGCCACCGCGCACATGTGGAAGGCGCACTACGAATGGGCCGCGCACGAACCGCAGGCGCTGAAGGCCGGCGTGAAGCCCGCGACCATCCAGGCGCTGCGCGCCGGCCGCGAGCCGACATCGGCGCCGAAGGACGAGCGCGCGATCTATGCCTTCATCAAGGAGCTGTACGCGACGCGGCGCGCGAGCGACCGCGCCTACAAGGCCGTGCACGCCACCCTGGGCGACGCCGGCATGGTCGAGCTGGTCGGCCTGCTCGGCTATTACGCCATGGTGGCGATGACGCTCAACGTGTTCCGCATGCCGGTGCCGGAGGGCACGCCGCTGCCGTTCAAGGAGCCGGCTAGATAGCCCAAGTCGTCGGTGCCAGGATGGCAACTAAGCCTCGCCGGGCGCGCACGGGCAAAGCGCAAAATAAAGAACCCGGATCGTCGGGGTGCGAGCGATCCGGGTCTGGGGTCTGATCAAGATCGAGGGTGGTCGATCCTGAACGGGGGATGGCCGTTTTTCAGACGCGGCCAGGCACATTCAATAGTTCATGGTCAGTAGGGAGGCCTGTGACCTACTTCACAGGTAACGCCAGTAAATTCGGGACGGGATGTTTTGATCTCGCCTTTTGGCTTTCTCTGCCAATTTTCTGGCACGTTAGAGCAAGTCAGCCGCGAATTTGAACTTAATCCCGCCCCAAAGTGGGAACCCAATCGTAGTGGGGGCCCGGCGATAGCAGCAGCGAGTTGTCAGCGGCCGGGGGGTGGGACTGACCTCTGCTTGCGCGTCGCGGGCCTCCATCTTGTTCAGTCCACATGAGCAATCGGTTGGTTCCGCAAATGGAACCTATGTCGATTGTTGGTGTTGATGCACAATCGGGGGTGCGTGCATGACAACTCTTCAGGCTTTCCTTCTGGGAATCATGGTTGCGTGGAGTCCGGCCTTGGTGCTCATGGCCTGGATCCTGGTTCGCGATCGGCCCGTTTCGAACTAGCGAAAGCTAGGGTGGAGGGCGAATCCATAAGGCCCTCGCCGAGTCAGGCAGGGCCACGAGAAAGCGGCCCCACATCTCTCTAGACGCGAGGCCGCAAGTGGGGAGGAAACGCCCCAACAAGGGCTAGCCAGCCCCCATCCATCTAAGTCGTCGATCGGCTTCAAGGTGAACTCGTAGCCAATCCACGGGCCGTTTCTGAATCACGGCGGACATTGGGAAAAAGGGAGCCCCGCCCTGGGAGAACTGGGGCGTCGGAGCGGGGCTGGAGGATTCTAAGGCGCCAGCGTAGTGCTGAGGGGATTGCTGGCCGAGGAATTCCATACGTGGCACATGGGAACATCAACCCTATGGGCGCACCGCCTGGCCGGCGACGGAATCGGAAAAAAACAGCGCTTCCCGCGCGGCCAAAACGTGGGCAGAACCACGATCAGCGCAAGAATGCGAAGGCGCGACGGCGCGCATGTTCGCCTCCCCCCGCGCCCTATTTGACCCTCACCGCGGTGGCCAAAGCTTCGTAGGTTCCTGCGAGGTACGATACGTTGTGCCAGGGCCGCGTCCTGAGCACGTCGGCGAAAGCACGGGCCTGAGCGCCGTCACGACCAAGCAAGACAATCCGCCGGTTGAAATCATCTTCCGGCAGCGGAAGTTTCTTCAAGGTCCCAGCAACGACATCATCGGCCGGCACATTCAGCGTTCCTGCGAGATTGCCTTTCGCGAACTCTCCGGCCGACCGGCCGTCAAATATCACCGCCGTCATGTCGACCTTGTAGACCCGCAGGAACCCGCCAAGCTCGATTGCCGTCGGACCCCCCAATGCCCGCCAAACCGGAATCCCGAGCTGGTAACGCCGCACATTGGTGAAGCCCGCGGCGACCAATTGCTCCGCAAGCCGCCGGCTCGCCTGGCAATACGGGCCGTTGCAATAGAGCACCAATGCAGCCCTTTTGTCGCCTCGTGTCAGCCGCTCGACCGCCTGCACATGGTCGCTCGGCGGTGCGTCGAGCATGTGGGCACCAGGGATGTGCCCGGCTTCGAACTCGTGCCGTGAGCGGGTATCGATCACCATCGCGCTCCCGTCGGCGAGAATGCGCCGAAGTTGCTCGGTGCTGACCTCGGCTGTCTTCTGGTTCGGTTCCGCCAGCGTCGCCAGGTTGACGTCAAGGCTTTGCGCGTGCGCGCCGTCAAAAGTCGTTGCGAGCGCCAACAATGCGAGCGCCGAGCAGGACATCTTGCTGATCATCGGACTTCTCCTGTGTTCCTTCACGCTTGCTGAAACACAAGCCGTGAGGGATCGGGAATAGGAGGCGATCAGCCGTACGTCCAATATGATCGGCTGAGGTCAGAACGCGGAAATTCTGCGCGCTCTAAGCCGTGCGCACCCAAAGCGGATGGACCAGCGGTCCAAGCGCCTCGATCAAACCACCCAATGAAGTGCGTACCGCTCCGGTGAGGCCGGCCTCGCTTCGAAATGGCCCACGCTGTTTTGAGTGCGCGAGAAACAGCGTCCGTCGCAGCGCCGGCATGGTGATAGGCCGCGCGTCGAGCGTTCCCGCCCGAACCTCATCGAGAACAGCGAAATAAGGGAGAATACTTGAGGCCGCGCCGCGACTGACCAGGCCTTTCATAGCCGAGACGGAACGCACTTCATGGGCAATCTTGACGTCCAGCCCGAGATCGCGCGCGGTGCGGGTGACTAACGTACGGACCGTGTCACCCTCCTCCGGCATCGCGAGGCTGTCTTCGAGCGCCTCGACCAAGGCAATGGGCTCTCCCTTGCGCGGCCCCGGCAACGTCACCAGCACCAGATCGTCCTGCAACATCGCCGTGCGCGATAGTTGCGGGAGATCCGGAACGTCATAGCAAAGGATGAAATCGACCTCTCCACGGGCGAGCGTTTCGACCAGTACGTGGCTCATCGCCTCCACGATACTGAGAGAGACCTGCGGGAGATGCTCGCGGACAATCAAGGCGACCTCTGACCCGATAACCGGCATCAGTGCAGGCGTCGTGCCCAGTCGTATCGCCTCACTCTCCTCACGCTCACAAGCCGCCACGACGTTGCGGGCTTCCTCCACTGACTTGAGGATCGCGATGGCGCGGGTGAGCAGGAGAGTCCCGGCTTTCGTCGGCTCGACGCCGCGCGAATGACGGACCAGAAGCGCGACACCCAAATCCTCCTCAAGCTGGCGGATTTGCATACCGAGCGCGGTCTGAGCGACGTGGAGCTGTTCGGCCGCCCGCGTCATATTGCCGGCTTCGACGACACCGACGAAGTATTTGAGCTGGCGCAGGTTCATGGACGGCATCTCACGCGACGTGCCCAAGGGCCGTCAAGAGTCGACGGCGGCGATATTGCCCCGTAGCGATATTCGCCGGGCTCAGTGGTGCTTGTGGCCGCCCTGCCCGCCCGCAGGCGCGCCGACGGCCTGCACGGCGAATTCGATCGCGACCGTGCCGGCCTTCTCGAACACCAGCGTGCCCTTCACCGTCTGTCCGTTGGTCAGCGGCTGCTTGAGGCCCATGAACATGACGTGCATGCCGCCGGGCTTGAGCTCGACGGTCTCGCCCGGCTTGATCTCGAGGCCCGTGACCTGCCGCATCCTGGCGACGCCTTTTTCCATCACCGTGGTGTGCACCTCGAAGCGTGACGCCGGCGCGGCCGAGCCGCCGATCAGGCGATCCGTTTCGGTGCCTTTGTTGGTGATGGTCAGGTAGCCGGCCCCCACCGTCGCGCCCTTCGGCGTCGCGCGTGCCCAGGGGCCGCCGATCTCAAGGCCGCCCGCGGAATAGGTTTGGGCCGCCGCCATGCCGCCGATGAGGAGGAACGCAGCGCCAAACATTCCGGCGCGTAAAATTGCTGCCATGTGTGTCATGGCATTCAATCTAGGGAGCAGAGGTAGGAGCGTCCAGCCCGTGGGCCGCTACTGCAGCCGAGGCCGCCGCGCCGCGCGGGGCATCGCGTTCAACCGCAGGAACGCCGGAACCTGCACGGTCCGCGAACGATAGCGGGCCGCGACGGCGGGCCGGCTCCGCCAGCGCGGATGCGGCCCCGTCAGCTCGGCCGGCGTCTCCGCCCGCTCACGGAACGTGAACACGCGATAGCGCATGAACGCCAGCGCGACGATCAGGCCGAGCAGGAACGGCCAGGTCCACAGACCGACGCGGTCATCGAGGGCGTCGCCGAAGACGATCACGAGATAGAGCATCAGCGGCAGATAGAGCGCCGACGAGAACAGGCTGGCCATCGCCACCCGTGTCCACGGCACGCGCGTCCAGCCGCAGGCGATCATGATCAGGAACACGGCGCCGGGCACCACGCGGCCGAGCGCGGCAAGACCGAACAGGTTGCGCTGCAGGGTTCCGCCGAAATTCTCGACCCGGTCGCCCACGGCGATCCGGCTCAACCATGGCACGCGGCGGGCACCCAATCCGATGCCGTACAAGGCGAGATCGCTCGCCACCATGCCGAAATAGATCGTCGCGACCACGATGCCGACCGGCATCAGTTGGTTCACGACCAGGTATCCGCCGAGGACAATGGCGATGTCCTCGTGCGCCGCTGGCAGCACCAACAATGACAGGAACTTCGCCAGCCACGAGTAATCGATGTCGGCGACGTAGAACAGCTCAAGCAACCGGTGGCTCACGCGCCCACCTCTGGTTCGACGTTTCCCCGCACCGGCGACCACGCACCGGCACTTTAATTTGCGGCCTTTGTGGCCGACTTGTTTCCGCCCGGAGGCGGCCTTTGACTGATCACTAGCACGAACCGGGTGCCAAGAGTGGCAGATCAGTACCCCGGCAAATACCTCATAACGGATTTTGACCTATTCCAGCCCCCCCGACAAGAATCTTGTACGTAAATCTACGTAACCTTGGTTAGTTCCGGGTCGAAACCGCTATCAGTGATCGTATCCGCATCTCGAATCGCAATCCAAGGTTGCGATTTCGGTCTGACCAATCGTGCTAGCGTCGCCGCAAAGTTATGCCAATACGAATGAACAAATATCCGTCCGGACAGCCGATGCCAGACCGATCGATACAGTCCAAGGACGACGGGCGCGTCATTCGCTTCCGGCCGCGCGGCGCCGCGCCGAGCGGCTGGCGGTGGCCGCTGCAGCGATCGCATCCCGGCGAAACGCCGGTCGCGGACCTCACCAAATATGAAAGCAGCAAGGGCGAGGACGACTATCGCCATCGCATGACGATGAACGCCCTCGCCCTGGTAGCCACAACCATCCTGATCGTCTCAGGTATCTGGCTTGCCGTCAGCATCGCCGACATGCAGAAGAAACAAGATTGCTATCTGCAAGGCGGACGCAACTGCAATCAACTCGCGATACCGCAGACGGATCGTTGACCCGCCTGCGATCGCTCAACATGTTGTTCAGAGACGGCTGAGCGTGACCGGCGCGAGGCCGAAGCCCATGCCAATTGCGTTGGCGCCGGCCATCGTGAGATCGATAACCCGCCCCCGGATGAACGGCCCCCGATCGGTAATCGTCACGACGACCGATCGACCGTTGCGCTTGTTGGTCACTTTGACCTGCGTGCCGAACGGCAGCGTACGATGAGCGGCGGTCATCGCCCCATCGTTGAGCCGCTTGCCGCTCGCAGTCTTGGTTCCATGTTTGGTAGAATAGACGGACGCGATCCCCGATTGAGTTTGTGCATTAGAGGGAGAAGCAGCAGTCCCCACGAAAAAAGCCGTCGCGAATGTGACGGCAAGCATGAAGTTGTACTTCACTAAGCAGCTCCTTGTTTTTCATCAGACGATTTTTTCTCTTTGCGGCCTCCGGCCGAGGGCGGCATTGCTAGCGCATTGGGACCTCAGTGCGGCAGCAATGCTGTCATTTTGAGTTAATGTGGGGCGGTGGCGTTCATGAGTGTTAACCTGGACCGATTGTTGCGATTGAAGCGCTAAACCAGCAACATGGTTCCAAATGGAACAGCGCTGGAGCCAAGGTTCCACGCGGGTTGCCCGCTACGGAACCACCGCGTATCGTCCCGCGGGGCGTGCGACGGCGCCTTAAGGGAGGGTTTGATGCGGTCTGAGTTTCGCTGGCTTTTATGCGCGGGCGTCGCCGCATCGATCGGGTCCGCGACACCCTCGCCGCCGGCGAATGCGCAGGACTGCAAGAATTGCGGCCAGCTCGACACCCTCTATTGCGACGACAACAACGATCTCGTCGCCGATGCGCCGACCGATCCGCGCAAATGGAAAGACCCCGCGACGCTGGTATTCGCGTACACGCCGGTCGAGGATCCCGCCGTCTATCTCAACGTGTTCAAGCCGTTCACCGACCACCTGACGAAGTGCACCGCCAAGCGGGTGGTCTATTATCCCGTGCAGTCGAACTCGGCGCAGATCGAAGCGATGCGGTCCGGCCGCCTGCACATCGCCGGCTTCTCTACCGGCCCGACCGGATTTGCCGTCAATCTCGCAGGCGCCATCCCCTTCGCGATCAAGGGCACCGAGAAGGAATTGCAGGGCTACAACCTGATCGCGCTCGTGCGCGCATCGAGCCCGTTCCAGAAACTGCCCGACCTCAAGGGCAAGCGCGTCGCGCACACATCGCCGTCGTCGAATTCCGGCAATCTGGCGCCGCGCGTGCTGTTTCCGCCGGAAGGACTGACACCCGACACGGACTACCGCCCGCTGATGTCGGGCGGGCACGACAAGTCGGCGCTCGGCGTCGCCTCCGGCGACTACGACATGGCGCCGGTCGCGTCCGACGTCTATACGCGCATGGTCACGCGCGGCACGATCAAGGGCGAGGACATCCGCATCATCTACCGGAGCCCGCTGTTCCCGACCTCGTCATTCACCTATGCGCACGACCTCAAGCCCGAGCTCGCCGCCAAGGTCAGGGAATGCTTCTTCAACTTCCGCTTCACGCCGGAGATGGTCAAGGAATTCGACGGCAACGACCGCTTCTTCCCCATCAACTACCTAGAGCACTGGAAAGTGGTGAGGGACATCGCGGAAGCGACCGGCACGCCCTTCAACAAGGCGGCCTATGAAGCCGAGGCGAAGCGCGAAGCCGAGGCTCGCGCCAAAGCCAAACAAGCGCCCAAGAAATAGCTTCGCCAGTACATGCCATGAGTGTCTTGGCAACGGCCACGCCGGCGACCGACGCTGCCCGCACGCGGGAGCGGTCGCTTATCATCAATAAGCTCCGCAAGGAGTATCGCGCCGGGCAACCGGTGCTGCGCGACGTGTCGCTCGAAATCGAGGGCCGCGGGCTGACCGCGATCATCGGGCCGTCAGGTACCGGCAAGTCGACGCTGATCCGCTGCATCAATCGGCTGGTGGAGCCGACATCGGGCGAAATCCTGTTCCGCGGCCAGGACATCGTCCAGCTCACCGGTCCGGAGCTGCGCGCCATGCGGCGCCACATCGGGATGATCTTCCAGGAATACAATCTGGTCGAGCGGCTATCGGTGATCGAGAACGTGCTATGCGGCCGGCTCGGCTATGTGCCGGTGTGGCGGGCATGGCTTCGCAGGTTTCCAGCCGCCGACATCGAGCGCGCCTTCATCCTTCTCGACGCGGTCGGCCTCGCCGATTTCGCCAATCAGCGCGCCGACCAGTTGTCCGGCGGACAGCGTCAGCGCGTCGGCATCGCGCGCGCGCTGATGCAGGAGCCCGCGCTCGTTCTGGCCGACGAGCCGACCTCCTCGCTCGATCCCAAGACCTCGGTCGAGATCATGGAGCTGATCGCCAGCCGCGCTGCCGAGCGCAACATCCCGGCAATCGTCAACATGCACAATGTGGAGCTCGCCCGCCGCTTTGCCGACCGCATCGTCGGCATGTCGAAGGGGGCGATCGTATTCGACGGGCCGCCGGCCGCGCTGAAAGATTCCCACCTGCTTGAAATCTACGGCGGCGAAGGGTGGCTGGAATGAGCGATGCCGCCCTGCCCGTTGGACGGCCGCGGGTCGCCTTCCCGCCGAACTGGCCGGCGCGCATCGGCTGGATCGTGCTGGTGCTCTACGTCGTCTACGCCAGCACCATTCTCGACATCACCTGGGATCGTTTCCTCATCGGACTCGACCACGGTGCGAAATTCCTGTCGCGCATGTTCCCGCCCGATTTCGCGCCCGACAAGCTGGCGCTGCTCATCATCGGCATGACCGAAAGCCTGCAGATCGCGATCATCGCCACCGTGGTCGGCGTCCTGCTGTCGCTGCCGCTCGGCCTCGCCGCGGCGCGCAACCTCGCGCCGCGCCCGCTGGCCTGGACGGCGCGTGCGTTGATCGCGCTATTCCGCAGCCTGCACCCCGTCATCGTGGCGATCTTGTTCGTCAAAGCGGTCGGCTTCGGCGCGCTCGCCGGCATTCTTGCGCTGATCGTCGCCTCGCTCGGCTTTCTCTCGAAACTGGTCGCGGAGTTGGTGGAGGAAATGTCGATGAATCCGGTCGAGGCGGTTCGCGCCACCGGCTCGCCGTTCCTCTCCGTGGTCATCATGAGCGTGATGCCGCAGGTGATGTCGCGGTTCATCGGATTTTCCGCCTACCAACTCGACTCGAATCTGCGCAATTCCGCGCTGGTCGGCATTGTCGGCGGCGGCGGCATCGGCGCAACGCTGCTGACCGCGTTCCAGCGCTTCGACTATGACTTCGTGCTCAGCATCGTGCTGGCGATCATCGCCATCGTCATGGTCGGCGAGATCGTGTCGGGCTGGATGCGCAGGATGTTCCAATGACGACCGCCGACGTAGCCGGCCGGCCGCGGCAGTGGCATCGCTTCTCGCTGCCGGAGCGGATCATGCGCTCCGCCTTCTACCTGCTCGTGATCATCGCGGTGGTCTGGTCACTACGCACCATCGAGATTATCCCGGAGTTTCTCTACGACGCACCACAGCAGACCGTCGACCTGTTCGTGCGCATGTGGCCGATCGACTGGAGCTGGTATCCGAAGGTCGTGCACGCGGCGCTCATGGAGACCCTGCACACGGCAACGCTGGGGACCATTCTCGCGGTCGCCCTGGCGGGCCCGGTCTCGCTCCTGGTGGCGCGCAACATCACGCGCTCCGTCATCCTCAACACCATCGGCCGGTTCATCCTGGTCGCCACCCGGTCGGTGCACGCCATGGTGTGGGCGCTGTTCTTCGTGGCGCTGTTCGGCCCCGGCGCGCTCGCCGGCATGCTCGCGATCGCGGTGCACTCGATCGGCTTCACCGGGAAATTCCTCTCGGAAGCAATCGAGGAGGCGAAGCCCGGACCGATCGAGGCGCTGGTTGCCGCCGGCGCATCGCCGATGGCAATCCTGATCAAGGGCTACTGGCCGCAGGTGAAGCCCGCGTTCCTCGCCATCGCGACGTTCCGGTGGGACATCAACGTGCGCGAGTCCGCCGTGCTCGGACTCGTGGGCGGCGGCGGTCTCGGCATGGCGCTCGATACCGCGCTCAACAATCTCTACTGGGACCAGGTCGGCCTGGTGCTGGTCGTGATCTTCGCGGTCGTGATCGTCACCGAGATCGTAACCGCCTGGATCAGGAGCCGCATTATCTAGTGCGGCTCCCTCTCCGGAACATCGTCACTTGAGCTGATCGGCGACCTTTGCGATGGCGCCTCTGGCGCACGCTTCCTCTTTCTCCTGGCCGCCCGGCGCGCCGCTCAAACCGATGGCGCCGATGGTGTCGTCACCGACCATGATCGGAACACCACCGCCGAGCGGAATGACGTCGGTCAGCATCCGCTGTCCCATATTGGTGGTTTCGGTCCGCTTCGCCCAGGCCGCCGACGGCATCCGGAACGTGCGCGCGGTATAGGCCTTGCGGCGCGCGAGCTCCAAATTGTGCGGCGACCCGCCATCGCCCTGCAGCAGCACCTTGATGCGGCCGGCACGATCGACGACGGCGATCGAGGCGATGGCGCCGCATTCCGCGGACGCCGACGTCGCAATCGTCAGCGCCATGGCGAGCGATACGTCGCGCTGCATCAGAACCTGAGCATCGGAATTGCTGGATATCGTGCATGCCGTCACGAGCACGGCGCAGAAACCTGGCCGAATCCACATCATCAGTCCTCCCCAATTCGCGGCCTTTGATTTTCGACTTGCCGGCCGCATGGCGCTTAGCCCGGATATGATAGTCCCACTGGAGGATATTTCCCATGCGGCGGCGCCACGATCAGATCGGTCGGCCGAGCACGCCGCCAGCACGCGGGTCATCGTCAATCGAGGCGGTGCGGCGGCTTGCGGCCCCGTCACCCCGGCGGCATTGAACTCGCAGCCCCCGTTCGCTATACGATCACGGCCGCCGGGCAGATCGGGCGCCGGGCGGCCCGTCCCGCATCTGGACACCATCTGGCGACGAAAAACGCCTTACGAATCATGGGCTTGTAGATGTCAGCAACGTACGAGACTGTCGCCAATATCATTTCAGAAACGTGCGACATCCCGCGTGACAAGATCACGCCGGGGAGCCATGCGATCAATGACCTTGGAATTGACAGCCTCGACTTTCTGGACATCGCTTTCGCGATCGACAAGACGTTCGGAATCAAGATGCCGCTCGAACAGTGGACCCAGGAGGTCAACGAGGGTCGCGCGACCACCGAGCAGTATTTTGTGCTGGAGAATTTGAGCACCCGCATCGACGAACTCGTCGCTGCCAGGAAGGCCTGAGCCTCACCAAAGCCGCACTAGATCCAAAAAATTGCCGGTGTCCTTCGATTCCGAAGTGCGTATAGGAGGCCGCCGCAAAATGGTACGAGCTTCGGAATCGGGAAACTAGTGCCTCATGCAGATCGAGTATTAGTGCCTCATGCAGATCGAGTATTTCAGGCTCATCGATCGGATCATCGCACTCGACCTTGCGGCACGGACCATCCAGGTCGAAGCCAATGTCCCGACTGAGTCCACGATCTTCGAAGGGCATTTTCCCGGCTATCCGCTGATGCCCGGCGTGTTGCTGCTCGAAACGATGGCGCAGGCCTCCGGCTGGCTGGTCATCGGCGTCACCAAATTTACCTGCATGCCGTTCTTCGCGGCGGTCAAGGAAGCAAAGTTCCGGTCGTTCGTGACGCCCGGCATGGCGCTCACCGTCAACGCGACGCTCGAACACGAAGGGTCGGGCTACGCCGTCACCCGCGCCGAGATCCGCGGCCGGGATGGCAACCAGGATAAATTGCTCTGCAACGCAGAGATCACCTTCCGTCTGGTTCCGTTCCCGAGCCCGCAATTCCGCGGCAGCATGGAAAAGGTCGCCGCCGCCATCTCGTTCCCGATGGAGCTGGCCGCCAATGGCTGACGCGGGCCGCGAAACGTGGATCACCGGCATCGGCATCGTCTCCTGCCTCGGTGAAGGAGCGGAAGCGCATTGGCTTGGGCTCAACGAGCCGCCGCGCGCGCCCGACATGGAAGCCTTTGCGCCCTATTTCGTGCACCGGCTGTCGCCGCTCGAACTGGACAAGCAGATCCCGAAGAAGGGCGATCAGCGCCAGATGGAGCCGTGGCAGCGTACCGGGACCTATGCGGCGGGCCTTGCGCTCGACAGCGCCGGCGCCAAAGGCAACGCCGAGCTTTTGGGACGCATGGACATGATCGTCGCCGCCGGCGGCGGCGAACGCGACGAGGCGGTCGACGCGACGATCCTGACCGGCCTCGGCAAGGCGGCGGACAAGGAGGCGTTCCTCAACGAGCGGCTGATGAGCGACCTGCGTCCGACATTGTTCCTGGCGCAGCTCTCGAACCTTCTCGCCGGCAATATTTCGATCGTGCACGGCGTCACCGGCATGTCGCGAACCTTCATGGGCGAGGAAGCGGCCGGAACGGACGCGGTGCGCATCGCGCTATCGCGCATCCAGTCCGGACAGAGCGACATCTGCCTGGTCGGCGGCGCCTACAATGGCGAGCGCAAGGACATGCTGCTGCTGTTCGGGGCCGGCGGTTACATCATGACGGGACCGTTTGCGCCGGTCTGGGAACGCGCGTCGCGCGGCGGCGGCATGGCGCTCGGGTCGCTGGGGGCGTTCCTGGTCCTGGAATCGCGCGATCACGCGATCGCCCGCAACGCGAAACCGCTCGCGCGCCTCGCCAGCGTGCAATCCGACCGCGCGAACCGGCAGCCCGGCGCGGTGGCGGCGGCGCTTGCCCGGATGTGGAAGAACATCGCGTCGCGCCTCGTCCCCGGCCGCGTCGCGGTGATCTCCGGAGCGACCGGCGCCGAGCCCGCAACCGCCGAGGAGCGCGCATGGCTGACGGCCATTCCCGACGTCCCTGCGCGTGCCACCGGGACGCATGTGGGCCATGGGATCGAGCCGCAATTCGTCATGAATATTGCGCTTGCAACGGTCGCGCTGGGGCACGAAAAGTTGTTTTCACCGGCGTCGTCCTCCGGTCCAGAAAAGGTCATGGAGAGTGCCCTCGCCCAGGTGGTCGTGACCAGTGTTGGGCATTGGCGCGGGGAAGGCATGGCGCTGGTCGAAGCGGCTCGGTGAAGGAGAACAAACATGGCATCCGCGTCCCGTACGCCCGTTGCTGTGACCGGGATCGGCGTCCTGACCTCGCTCGGCACCGGCAAGGCTGACAATTGGAGCCGGCTGACCGCCGGGCAATCGGGCATCCGCGCGATCCGCCGCTTTCCGACCGGCGGGCTCAAGACCACCATTGCCGGAACGGTGGACTTCATCCCGGTCGAGCCGTTCTGCTCGACCGAGCTCGGCGAACGCATGGCCGACATCGTCGCCGAAGAAGCGATCGCCGAGTCCGGAATCGGCTCCAAGGGGGACTTTCCCGGTCCGCTGTTCCTCGCCGTGGCGCCCGTCGAAGTCGAGTGGTCACATCGCGAAACGATCGCCAAGGCGTCGGGCGCGAACGATGCGATAAGTTATGAGGACCTGTTGCGCGCGGCGGCGGGCGGCCGCTTTCGCGACATTCACAAGCGCTGCGTCTTGCTCTCGGTCGCCGACCATCTGGCCGAACGCTTCGGCACCAAGGGTTCGCCGATCTCGCTGTCGACGGCCTGCGCGTCCGGCGCAAGCGCCATTCAACTGGGCGTCGAGGCGATCCGCCGCGGCGAAACCGACGCCGCGCTTTGCGTCGCAACCGACGGCTCGGTCAATCCCGAGGCGCTAATCCGGTTCTCGCTGCTCTCGGCGCTGTCGACGTCGAACGATCCCCCGGAGCGCGCCGCCAAGCCGTTCTCGAAAAACCGCGACGGCTTCGTGATGGCGGAAGGCGCCGGCGCGCTCGTGCTCGAAAGCCTCGAACACGCGAAGGCGCGCGGCGCCAGGATCCTCGGCGTCATCGAAGGCTGCGGCGAGATGGCGGATTCATTCCACCGCACCCGCTCGAGCCCCGACGGCAAGCCGATTATCGGCTGCATCCGCAACGCCATTGCCGACGCCGGGCTTGTCCCCGACGACATCGACTACATCAATCCGCACGGCACCGGCACCCCGGAAAACGACAAGATGGAATCCATGGGCGTGTCGGCGGTGTTCGGCGAGCGCGCCAAAAGCATTCCGATGTCATCCAACAAATCGATGATCGGACATACCCTCTCCGCGGCGGGCGCGGTCGAGGCGGTGTTCTCGCTGCTGACGCTCGAGCACCAGCGCATTCCGCCGACCATCAACTATCTTGTGCCGGACCCGGCAATTGCGCTCGATGTCGTTCCGAATACGGCGCGGGACGCGAAAGTGCGCCACGCGATCTCGAACTCTTTCGGGTTCGGCGGCCAGAACGTCTCGCTGGTCATTGCCCGCGAGCCTGTTTGATCTTGATGCGCGCCCTCACGCTCGTTTCCGACCGCAAGCTCGAACTGCGAGACGCCCCGCCTCCGCCGCCGCCCGGGGCGGGCGAGGTACAAATCCGGGTCAAGGCGGTCGCGCTCAATCATATCGACGTCTGGGGCTGGCGCGGCATGGCCTTCGCCAAGCGCCAACTGCCGCTTGTCGTCGGCGCGGAAGCCGCCGGAGAAATCGCAGCGGTCGGCCCGGATGTCGCCTCGTTCAAGCCGGGCGATCCGGTGGTGATGTACGGGGCGATCACCTGCGGACATTGCAAAGCCTGCCGCGAAGGCCGGGACAATCTCTGCGAGAACGTCGCCGGCATCATGGGCTTCCACATCGACGGCTTCGCCCGCGAGCTCGTCACCATGCCGGCACGTCTGGTGATTCCGGCTCCCCGAAGTGTCGCCTTCCGCGACGCGGCTTGCGCACCGATTGCGTTCTCCACGGTGCAGCACATGCTGTTCGACAATGCCAAGCTGGAACCGGGCGAGACCGTGCTCGTGCATGCCGGCGGCTCCGGCATCGGCACGGTCGCCATCAAGATGGCCAAGGCTATCGGATGCACCGTGATCACCACGGTCGGCGACGACGCCAAGGCCGAGAAGGCGCGCGCGCTCGGCGCGGATCACGTCGTCAACTATCGCACCGACCGCTTCGAGGGCGCCGTCCGCAAGCTCACCGCCAAGAAGGGCGTCGACGTGGTCTTCGAGCACGTCGGCGCGGATACCTTCAACGGCTCGCTCTTGTGCCTCAAGCGAGGCGGCAGGCTGGTGACCTGCGGCGCCACGTCGGGTCCGTCGACGACCTTCAACCTGATGCAGCTGTTTCAGCAGCAATACCGTATCATCGGCTCGTTCGGCGCATCGATGCGCAACATCCGCGAGAGCCTCGACAAGATGGCCTCCGGCATGCTTCCGGTCATCGATACCGAGGTGACGATCGAAAATTTCGAGCACGGCCTGGCGCGCCTTGAAAGCCGGCAGGTGTTCGGAAAAATCGTGGTTACGCTTTGAGCAGCTCAAGCCGTCCGCCGAGGCGCACCTTGAAGCAGTACGGAATCCGCGCGCTCTTGCGTCTGCGTGTGATCCTCAATGCCGGGCTCGGCCGGGTCGCAGTCGCTTTCATGCGGCTGCTGCGCCACACCGACCGCAAGCGCGCAGCGAACGCCCTCGCCGCGATCATGCGCAGGATCGGTCCGTGGCTTCCGGAGCACCGCGTCGCACGCGCCAATCTCGTCGCCGCCTTCCCCGAGAAATCACCGCAGGAAATCGAGACGATCCTGTCCGGCTCCTGGGACAATCTCGGCCGCGTGACGGCGGAATTCCTGCACCTCGATCGCATCACCATCCTCGATCCCGACAAGCCCGGCGACGTCGATGTCATCTACGATCCGGTGGGATTGGAGCGCATGCGCACGCTGCGGGAATCCGGCCCGCGGCTGATCTTCGGCACCCATCTCGGAAACTGGGAACTGCCGGCGCGATTTGCCCGCTACTACGACGTCGACACCACGATTCTATTTCGTCCGCCCAGCATCCGTCCGGTCGCCGATGCCGTCGTCGAATTGCGGGCGGGTTGCATGGGCACGCTGGTGGCGTCCGGCTTCGATGCCCCGATCCGGCTGGCGCGCGCGCTCGAACGTGGCGGCAAGGCCGGCATGCTGGTCGACCAGCACGATTCGCGCGGCGTGGACGTGATCTTCTTCGGCCGCGCGTGCAAGGCATCGCCGCTGCTGGCGCAACTCGCCCGCCATTTCGACTGCCCCATCCATGGCTCGCGCGTGATCCGCCTGGCCGACCGTAACAAGTTCTGGGGCGAGATCACCGATCCGATCACGCCGGTGCGCGACACCGACGGCAAGATCGATATCGCCGGCACCACCCAGGCGATCGCCACTGTGGTCGAATCCTGGGTGCGCGAGCACCCGGAACAGTGGCTGTGGCAGCACCGCCGCTGGCGGTGAGCATCTTTGAGCATGATCTTTTCCGAAAACCGGTTTCCACTTTTCGGGATCATGCTTTAGCGTCCGGTTTTAACCCGCGTCCACAGGCGATTGAGCAGACGCACCGTCGCCGCGTCGTGAGCATTGACGGTGTAGAGTTTGCTCATCATCGCCGCGTCCGGATAGATGGTCCGGTCGTCCAGAACGTCCTTGTCGATGAATTTCTGGCTCGCGAGATTGCCGTTCGCATACGAGATGAAATTCGAGTTGCGGCCGGCGACCTCGGGGGTCTGCAGGAAATTGATGAACTCGTGCGCCTCGGCGACATTCCTTGCATCGCGCGGAATCGCAAGATTGTCGAACCAGAGCTGCGCGCCCTCGTTCGGGATTGAATACGCAATCTGGATGCCGTTCTTGGCCTCCGCGGCGCGCTTCTGCGCCTGCTTGATGTCTCCCGAAAATCCGACGGCGAGACAGATCTCGCCGGTGGCGAGCGCATTGAGATATTCGGACGAGTGAAACTTGCGCACCAAGGGCCTGATCGAGATCACCAGGTCTGCGGCCTTCTGCAGCTCCGGCTCACGGGTCGAATTGGGATCGAGGCCGAGATAGCGCAGCGCCGCCGGCAGGATGTCGTCGGCGGAATCGAGCATGTGGATGCCGCAATCCTTGAACTTCGCGAGATTCTCCGGCTTGAAGACGATGTCCCAGCTATCGATCTTGGCGTCGGGCCCGAGCACTTCGCGCGCCTTGGCGACGTTGTAGCCGATGCCGGTCGTGCCCCACATATAGTTCACGGCGAAGACGTTGCCGGGGTCGTATTGGGCGAGGCGTTTTGAAACCTCCGGCCACAGATGCACGAGATTCGGCAACTTCGATTTGTCGAGTGGTTGGAAGATCTTCGCTTTGATCTGCCGCTGGAGGAAATATCCGGTCGGCGCCACGACGTCGTAACCGGAACGCCCGGCGAGGAGCTTCGCCTCGAGCATGTCGTTGGTGTCGAAGGTGTCGTAGCGGACCTTGATGCCGGTGCTTTTGGTGAACTCTTCGAGCACCGCCGGATCGACGTAGTCCGACCAATTGTAGACGTTGAGCACGCGCTGGCCCTTCTGGCCCTTCTGCTGTGCCGCAGACGGAGCGGCAGCCAGCGCGGCCGCAACCGCGATCAATGCGAGGACGGAAAGCGCTCGGCGCATGGCAGTCCTTTCAAGGATTCGGCGGCACGAGCAACGCCGCCTCGGCAAGAGCTGTTGTCTGGAGATGTCGCAGCGAGAGCATGAGAGCGACGGCGCGCCGGTCAGCTTTCAGTCGGCAAGCCCGCAGCCTTCCAGGCCAGGATGCCGCCCGCCAGATGCGACGCATAGGGAAAGCCTCGTTCCTGCGCCGCCAGCGACGCGGTCACCGACCGGCGGCCGGACCGGCAGGCGAACACCACCTGCTTTCCTTTCGGGTCGGGAATCGCGGCCGGATCGAAGCTCGACAGCGGCACCACCACGGCATCCGGATAGCGCTCCACGGCGACCTCGTTCGGCTCACGGACGTCGACCAGAAGCATTCGCCCCTCGGTAAGACCGCGCGCCACCTCCTCCACGGTCAAATTGGCGACCCGAGGATCGCCCCCGGACGGATCGGACATATCGAACTCCTATCTCACGGCGCGGCAACTGCCGCCTCAAAACATGGGCTCATCGTAGACCGGCTTGCCGTCGAGCAACAGCCGTTTGATGGCGGCGCGCCCCGCCGGCGTCACCGCCGCCACGACGGACACCTTGCCCTGGTTGCGGGAGCGCTCGATCTCCCTGCCCTCGCCCTGCGGCACGAAATAGCGCTCGATGCCGTAGCCGATCTGCAGCCGCTCGCAGAATGCCCGATGCGTCGAACCGCAGGTCGCCCCGTAGCTCACGCGCCCACGGATCAACATCTCGCCGTCCGCGACCGGCACCGGCTCGGCGTGAACCGACACCGCCTCGTGGAAACCACTCGGCCTGCGCACGAGCTTGACGAAAACCGGCGTGCCGCGGCCCTGGCTCGGCGCGTCCTTGAGCGCGCCCGCCGGCAAGCTCGAGATCTCGTAGTTGAGCACGACATAGTCGCCGCGCAGGAAATCGCGCGGATCGACCGGGCGCGTCTGCAGCGTCACCTCGCTCCCTTCCCGCAGGACGCGGACGCGGTCGTACACGATCAGCGCGATCGCGGCGACCTGGATCAGGGCCGCGAGTGCGTACAGGAGAACGCGCGGTATCAACCCGGTCAGCGTCGCGAGCGTGCTCATCGGCGGCGCTCCCCGCCGATCAACCGTCCGAGCAGGCTTGCCAGCGCCACGGCGACGAGACCGGACACCGCCAGGAACACCGCCCGGCGCAGCAACGAGCCCCGCACCGCCCAGGTGATGGCGGCGATGGTGGCTGCAAGCCCAAGCCAGCCCGCGGCGACCCGCGGGCGCACGTCGTCGAGCATGCCCGACACCACCAGGCAAAGCATCGCGCTCAACGCCAGTGCGTAAGACAGCCACGGGTCCTCGGCGGCAGCGGTCGGAATCAAGCCCGACGCGACGATCAGCGCCAGCGCAACGGAGATGCCTGCGAGCGCCGGCCCGGCGCGGCCCGCAATGAAAGAAGCGGCGAAGGCCAACACCGGCGCCGCCACGGCCGCCGCAATGATCGGATAGAGCGGGCCTCCGCTCACAGGCCGGGGAATTTCAGCGATGGTGGCCGCCAGTCCGATAGCCAGGCCGAACGCGCCGTAGGTCGAAAGCGTCAGCCCAAAAGCGCGCACGGACGCACTGGGCCGCGTGGTCATCGCGAGCCCGGCACCGACCATCAACGACACGATGGCGACGAAGGTGAAGGCCGGGCTACCGATACGCGCCTCCGACACGCCGACGGCCGCGAGGACCGCTCCTGCCAGCGCCGCCACCGCCACCAGATGGCGCGCGGCCGTCGTATTCCATTGCAGCGCCAGCGCCGCGCCGATCAGCCAAAAGATGGCGAATTGCGGATGCACGTTGGACATTTCGTCGACACGCATGCCGCTCCAGATGCATCCGGCCACGAGCGCGACCGCGAGCGCGCTGTGCGATCCGGTCAATACCGCGGCGGCGAGCGCACCCGCCGCCCACAGCAGCATCCCGCCGGCAAAATCCTCGCTGAGGTGGTACATCTGCCCGACCAGCGCGATTGCCGCGCCGAAGATGATCGAGCCCACGCCGACGGACAGATCGGCGAGATGGTCGCGCTCCGCTCGGTCGAGCACCGCGGCCACGCCGTAAGCTCCGACAATGCCGGCAAGCAGGATGGCGAAGCGCAGCGGCCGGACGATCGCCGTCCAGTTGGCGGCGATGAAGGCAAGGAAGGCGGCCGCGATCAGGAGACCGCCGACGATGGCGACCACGGTGGCGATGGTGATACCTTCGGGCACCGGCCGCAATGTCGACCGGATGGCGTCCGCCGATTTCGGCGGCAACAAGCCTTCGGCCTGCCACCGCGCCAGATCAGCCTCGAGCCGCTCACGATAGGCCCGCTCGGACATTGATGACCCCGCCGCGGCTCAGCCGCGGCGGCATCTTACGCCAAACGGACGCCAAGGCGTCAAATCATGACGCTAGATCGTTACCTGAGTGCCGACCTCCACCACCCGCCCGGTCGGGATCTGGAAATAGTCGGTGGCATCGTTGGCGCTGCGCGCCAGCGAGATAAAAAGCCGGTCCTGCCAGTGCGGCATGCCAGAATCCGCCGCCGGGCGCAGCGAGCGGCGCGACAGGAAGAACGACGTCGACATGATGTCGAAGGTCCAGCCGAGCTTTCGCGCGATGGCCAGCGCCTTGGGCACGTTCGGCGTCTCCATGAATCCAAACCGCAGGATGACGCGGGAGAACGTCTCCCCGACCGGCTCGATGCGCACCCGCTCGGCGACGTCGACGCGCGGCGTGGGCGCCGTTTCCACGGTCAAGATGACGTTCTTCTCGTGCAGCACCTTGTAGTGCTTCAGGCTGTGCAGGAGTGCGGTCGGCGCACTGGCGGGATCGCTGGTCAGGAAGACCGCGGTGCCCGGCACCCGCTGCGGCGGTTTCTTTTCAAGCATTGCGACCAGCGTATCGAGCGGCGTCTCCAGACGCCTGGTCTTCGCAAACAGCAGACGGCTGCCGCGCCGCCATGTGTACATGACCGCCATGATCAGTCCGCCGAGCGCGAGCGGCACCCAGCCGCCTTCCACAACCTTGAGCAGGTTCGCACTCAGGAACGTCAGATCGATCAAGAGCAGCGGCGCCATGACCAGACCCGCGAGGAACAGCGGCCATCGCCACACTTTCCACATCACGACAAAGGCCATCATCGCGGTCACCACCATCGTACCGGTGACGGCGATACCGTAGGCGGAAGCAAGCGCGCTCGACGAACGGAACAGCACGACCAGCAGCACGACGCCGATCAGCAGCAACATGTTCACGCGCGGCATGTAGATCTGCCCGAACAGCGACTCCGAGGTATGCTTGATCTCGAACCGAGGCAGGAGCCCGAGCTGGATCGCCTGTTGGGTGAGCGAATAGGCGCCGGTGATGACGGCCTGGCTGGCGATCACGGTCGCGGCGGTGGCAAGGAACACCATCGGCAGCAGCGCCCACTCCGGATAGAGGAGGAAGAAAGGGTTCTCGATCGCCTTGGGATCGGCCAAGACGAGCGCGCCCTGACCGAGATAGTTGATCGTCAGCGCGGGCAGCACGACGGTCAGCCACGCCATGCGGATGGGAGCACGGCCGAAATGTCCAAGGTCCGCATAGAGCGCCTCGGCGCCGGTCACCACCAGGAACACCGCGCCCAGCGTCACGAGTTCGATCAGGCCGTGGCTCAGCAGGAATTCAACGCCATAGGCCGGATTGAAGGCCAACAGCACGGTTGGATTCTGGCCGACATGCCACAGTCCGGCGGCCGCGATTACCGCGAACCAGACGAAGCACAACGGACCGAAGAATGCGGCGACGCTGGCGGTGCCGCGCGACTGCACCGCAAACAGCGCAATCAGGATCACCACGGTCAGCGGCACGACATAGGGTTCGAAGGCCGGCGTCACCACCTTCAAGCCTTCGACGGCGGACAAGACCGACAACGCCGGCGTGAGGATTGCGTCGCCATAGAACAGCGCGCCGCTGATGATGCCGAGGAGGACGATGGCCGCGCCGCCGCGCGATAGCGCCCGCTGCGCAAGCGCCATCAGCGCCAGCGTGCCACCCTCACCTTTGTTGTCGGCCCGCAGAAGAATAATGACGTATTTGATCGTGACGACCACGATCAGGGCCCAGATGATCAGCGACAGGATGCCGAGGACGGCCGGCTCGGTCGCCGCATTCCCGGCGCCGACGGCGGCTTGCACGGATTCGCGCATCGCATAGAGCGGACTGGTACCGATATCGCCGTAGACGACGCCGATGCTGCCAAGCGTCAGCGCCCAGAAGCTGGTCTTTGCGCGCGCTTCGCCGTTGCCGGCGGACGGCGCCGCGCTCCCCAAGGGAGCGGTCTTAATATGGGTCATGGGATTTGGGTCGGGCTGCTGCCCGCTCCTTTGCTGCACCGCAGTATGCGGGCGGCGATATAACCCCGTTTGGCCCTACTTGTTCGGACCGGGCCATGCGGGTGCGCTTGACCAGCCATGCCCGCCCGCGCTGACGCGCCTGGCATGCCTCATAAATTTTAATGCAAAAACAGATAGTTAGATAACAAGCCTCAAGTTCCCACCGGGGGTCACACCGTCACCTGCGTGCCGACTTCCATCACGCGCCCGGTCGGAATTTGGAAGAAGTCGGTCGCGTCGGTGGCGGACTTGGCAAGCCCGATGAAGAGCTGGTCCTGCCACTTCGGCATGCCCGAATGGGCGGCCGCCTTGATGGCGCGCCGCGACAGGAAAAACGACGTCGACATGATGTCGAAGGTCCAGCCGTGCTTACGCGCGATCGCGAGCGCTTTCGGCACGTTCGGCTCGTCCATGAAGCCGTACTTGAGCGACACGCGGCTGAAGAGCTTGGAAATCGGCGTAATGGTCACGCGTTCGCTTTGTGGAACGCGCGGCGTATCGGCGAAGATAATGGTGAGAATGACGTTGTGCTCGTGCAGAACCTTGTTGTGCTTGAGGTTGTGCAGCAGCGCGGTCGGTGCGAAGTCGGGATCGCTGGTGAGGAAGACGGCGGTGCCGGGCACGACGTGAGGGGATTTCTTCTCCAGACTGTGCACCAGGGATTCGATCGGAACTTCGGTACGGCGGGTCTTCTGCATCAGGATGCCGGTGCCGCGGCGCCAGGTCATCATCACCAGCACGATGAGCGAGCCGAACGCCACCGGCAGCCAGGCGCCTTCGCCCAGCTTCGACAACGCCGCAATCAGATACACGCCGTCGGTGAGAACGAACGGCAGCATCAGCAGCGCGGCGGCCCAGGGCCGCCAATTCCACATCTTCCAGACCACGATGAAAGCCAAGCACGTCGCCATCATGCTGGTTGCCGCCACTGCCAGGACATAGGCTCCGGCGAGGTCGCTCGCGGTCCGGAATAGTCCGACCAGCAGCAGCACGCCGACAAGCAACAGGATATTCACGCGCGGCATGTAAATCTGACCATACTGCGATGCCGACGTGTGACGAATCTCGAACCGCGGCAGCAGTCCCAGCTGGATCGCCTGGTGGGTGATGGAATAGGCGCCGGTGATCACCGCCTGGCTGGCGATAACCGTGGCAATCGTCGCCAACACAATCATCGGCAGCAACAGCATGTCGGGAACGAGTTGATAGAACGGATTATCCATCGTCTCCGGATAGGCGAGGACGAGCGCGCCCTGACCGAAATAATTGATCAGCAACGCCGGAAACACGAGGTAGAACCATGCGAACCGGATCGGCTTGCTTCCGAAATGCCCGAGGTCGGCATACAGCGCTTCGCTGCCGGTGACCGCCAGGAAGACTGCACCGAGCATGATCATCCCGAGCGCGCCATTCTCGACAAGAAACTTGATCGCGTAATACGG
The DNA here is from genome assembly GCA_963785745.1 of uncultured Alphaproteobacteria bacterium. Classification (GTDB taxonomy): domain Bacteria; phylum Pseudomonadota; class Alphaproteobacteria; order Rhizobiales; family Xanthobacteraceae; genus VAZQ01. Next base: position 370,375 of record CAWAWR010000016.1, on the reverse strand, counting down.
ATTGATTGCCGCGAGCACCCCGGGATCGTCGGCGATATGCAGCGCGCCGCAAATCGTAATGGCGACAAACCAGGCGATCATGATCGGCCCGAACAGCACCGCAACCCTGCCCGTTCCGCGTGATTGCACCGCGAACAGACCGATCAGCAGGACGATCGTGATCGGCAACACATAGGCTTCGAATGCCGGTGTCCACAGCTTCAAGCCCTCGACCGCCGAAAGCACGGAAAGCGCCGGCGTGATGAGCGATGAGCCGTAGAACATCGCGGCGCCGATAACACCCAGAATCAGAACGTAGGGCGCGCGCCGGCCAACCGCGCGAAACGCCAATGCGGTCAGCGAAAGCGTGCCGCCTTCGCCGTTGTTGTCCATGCGTAGCAGAAGCAGGATGTATTTTACGGTGACGACGACGATCAGCGACCACAAGATCATCGACAGAACGCCGAGCACGATGTCACGCGTCACCGGCCCGCCCGACTGCGCGACTTTTATCGCTTCACGAAAGGCGTAGAGCGGACTGGTGCCGATGTCGCCGTAGACCACGCCGACGCTGCCCAGCGTCAGCGCCCAGAAATTCGCGCCGCCATGCGACGTCGCCTCGGCAGACGTTTGGGCACCCGACGAGGCGGCCGTACCGTTGGCTGTATTGTCCATGGTGCCTGGGGCTGTTCCGCCGAACGCAGAGACGGCGCATTACATCACGGCTGCAGGAGAAGCAATACAACCAATAACGCTTGGTTCCGCCTCGCCCTATCTTGACGGATATCGGCAGCCGTTGCAGCGGCCTATGGCTGCAAATTCTGAGGAACTGGCGGCTCTTCACGCATCAGCGTGATGGTCACGCGGCGATTGGCGGCGATATAGGGGTCGTCCGGAAACAGCGGCTGGGTGTCCGCGCGCCCCGCCACCATGAAAAAATTCGCCGCCGGGACGCCTTCGGTCTCGAGCTGCTTGCGTACCACGTTGGCGCGGTCGGCCGACAATTCCCATGGTCCGTAGTTCGGCCGCGGCGGCAGCTTGGTGGCCGAGGTGTGGCCCGCAATCGCGAGCCGGAACGGCATGGCCCGCAACGAGCCCGCGAGGCGGGTGATGAGCACCCGCGTGCGCTCATACGGCTCCTTGGATCCCTCCGGGAACATCGAGCGCCCGTTCTGGTCCACGATCTCGATATTGAGACCCTGCTTGGTCTCCTCGATGATGATGTTCTTGGAGATTTCGTTGATCTCCGGCATGTCCTGCAGCGCCTGGCGCAGCGAGGCCGCGGCAAGCGCGAAGTTCCGGTCGTTATCGAATTTACCGCCGTGGGATTGCTGGCTGCCGCGCTCGTCTTCCGTCGGGTTGGGTGACGCTTCGTCGGGCGAGACCGGCGCCGCATTCTTGAGCTTGGGTCGCGTCGGGAGGCCGGGCATTTCGATAACGCCGGAATAGCGGACGCGATCCTGAACGCCGAACGCTTCGCGCATGGAGCCGGCGACGACCTGCAGCTTCTGCGAGTCCTGGGTTGAAAACGCCACCAGCATGACGAAGAAGCTGACCAGCAGCGCCATCAAGTCGGCAAATGTGACGAACCACCCGTGTCCGCCGTGTGCTTCCTTGCGCCGTGCCATCGCCGTGCCCGTTCTCGGATCGCCGCGGCGCTAGGCCGGAACGGGTTCCGGCTCCTCTTGGTGGCGATGCTTTTCCGGCAGGTAGGCGAGCAGCATCTCGCGCACCAGCGTCGGGCTCTTGGCCTCGCGGATCATCATGATGCCGTCGATGATGAGGGTGCGATTGACTTCCTCATCGACGAGCTTGAGATGCAGCTTGTCGGCGAGCGGCAGGCAAACGAGGTTGGCAACCGCCGCGCCGTAGAACGTCGCCAGCAGTGCGACCGCCATGAACGGACCGAGCTTGGACGGATCGGTCATGTTGGCGAACATCTGCACCATGCCGATGAGCGTTCCGATCATTCCGAATGCCGGCGCGCAATCGCCGATCGCACGATAGATCTTCTGGCCCTCGTCCAGATGGGTCAGAAAGTTGTCGCGGTCGCGCTCGAGATTGTCGCGAATGAAGCCGTTGTCGTAGCCGTCCGCGATGAAGCGGATGCCCTTGGCGAGGAATGGGTCCTCGATTTCGACCTTTTCGAGCCCGACCGGGCCCTGCTTGCGGGCGATCTCGGCAAGACCGGCGATTTCGTCGACCAGCTCGCGCTGCGACATGCGCCGCAGCGTAAAGGCGTATTTCGCACCAAGCGGTAAGCCATGAAAGATCGATGATAGCGGAAAGCGGATGAGGGTCGCTGCGAATGAGCCGCCGAAGATCACGATGGCGGCGTGATAGTCGACGAACATCCGAAGGTCGCCGCCCATGAAAATCAAGGCGGCCATCACGATCATTCCAGCCGCAAGGCCGAGACTCTGTGGAAATATCCATGAAACCAACCCACCCGCACGCAACACGGGCGCTCCCGCCACCCCGGAAGCACCGAGAAAACAAGCTAGCGCCGATGCAATTAAGGGACGGTTACTGAATACTAACTGTTCAAAAACAGCCCGCCCGGAAAGCTCATTTTCCGGCCCAAATAGCCCCGCTTTCCGCTCCGGACAGCGGATTTGCCAATGCAGCCCGGCCATGCTCCAAAATAGTCCCGGCGGACCAGGGAGAAGCGTCATGCGTGAGATCGGCCACTTCGTCGGCGGCAAGGAGGTCAAGGGCACATCCGGGCGGACCGGCGACGTGTTCAACCCCAATACCGGCGAAGTCCAGGCCAAGGTGGCTTTCGCCGCCAAAACCGAGGTGGAGCAGGCGATCGCGAATGCCGACGCCGCGCAACCGGCATGGGCCGCGACCAACCCGCAGCGGCGCGCCCGGGTCATGTTCAAATTCCTGGAGCTCATCCAGAAGGACGTCGAGAATCTCGCAAAGCTGCTCTCCTCCGAGCACGGCAAGACGCTCGCCGACTCCAAGGGCGACATCCAGCGCGGCGTCGAGGTGGTCGAGTTCGCCTGCGGCATCCCGCATCTGATGAAGGGCGAGTACACCGAGGGCGCAGGACCCGGGATCGACCTCTATTCCATGCGGCAACCCCTCGGCGTGGTCGCCGGCATCACGCCATTCAATTTCCCGGCGATGATCCCGATGTGGAAATTCGCGCCCGCCCTTGCCTGCGGCAACGCCTTCATCCTCAAGCCGTCGGAGCGCGACCCGTCGGTGCCGATGCGGCTCGCCGAGCTGCTGGTCGAGGCCGGCCTGCCGGCCGGCGTGCTCAACGTCGTCAACGGCGACAAGGAGGCGGTCGATACGCTCCTCACCGACCTGCGCGTGAAGGCGATCGGCTTCGTCGGCTCGTCGGCGATCGCGGAATACATCTTCGCGACCGGCTCCGCCCACGGCAAGCGCGTGCAATGCTTCGGCGGCGCCAAGAACCACATGATCGTGATGCCGGACGCCGACATGGACCAGGCGGTGGATGCGCTGATCGGCGCCGGCTACGGCTCGGCCGGCGAGCGCTGCATGGCGATCTCAGTCGCGGTGCCGGTCGGCAAGAAGACCGCCGACGCGCTGCTCGACAAGCTCATCCCGCGCGTCGAGAGCCTCAAGATCGGTCCTTCGACCGACAGCGCGGCCGACTACGGTCCGATGGTCACGCGCGCACATCTCGACAAAGTGAAGAGCTATGTCGAGCTCGGCATCAAGGAAGGCGCGAAGCTCCGGGTCGACGGCCGGAACTTCAAGCTGCAAGGCTACGAGAACGGCTTCTTCATGGGCGGCTGCCTGTTCGACGAGGTGACGCCCGATATGCGCATCTACAAGGAGGAGATTTTCGGGCCGGTGCTCTCGGTGGTGCGCGCGAAGGACTACGAAGAAGCGGTGCGGCTGCCCTCCGAACACGAATACGGCAACGGCGTCGCCATCTTCACCCGCGACGGCGATGCGGCGCGCGATTTCACCAGCCGCGTGAACGTCGGCATGGTCGGCGTGAACTTCGCGATCCCCGTACCGCTCGCCTACTACACGTTCGGCGGCTGGAAGCGTTCCGGCTTCGGCGACATCAATCAGCACGGCCCGGATTCGATCCGCTTCTACACCCGAACCAAGACCGTCACCGCGCGCTGGCCCTCCGGCACCAAGGGCGGCACCGAGTTCGTCATCCCGACGATGAAGTGACACGGCCTCGACGTGACAGGCATCGCCCGCCCCGCTCCGCCGATGAAGTTGGCGGGTTTCTCCGCTTAGAACCCCCGCCCCGACAGGGCGCTGGTCGCCTTACAGCGGAACCGCTGCTGCCTAAACCCGCAGGAGCACGGGTGTTGCGCTGCTTTCCCGGCGGCCGTATCGATGGGTGGCCGGTTCCGATCAGCTGGAGGCTAGGTTTATGAAAAGGTTCTCGCTGGCGCTTGCCGTCGCAGCAGTCATCGGCGGCGTGAGCGGCGCATCCGCCCAGGTCTATCCGTCCCGGCCAATCACCGTGGTGGTGGCATTCGCGGCAGGAGGATCGGGCGACACCATCATGCGTATCGTGGCCGATCATATGCGCAGTGCGCTTGGCCAGACGATCGTGATTGAAAACGTCGGCGGGGCCGCGGGCAGCATCGGCGTCGCTCGTGTCGCACGGGCCGCTCCCGACGGCTATATGCTCAGCTATGGCAACTGGCCGACGCATGTCCTGAACGGCGCCGTCTATTCGCTCAACTATGACGTATTGAAGGACTTCGAGCCGATCTCGCTGGTCTCGACCGAGTTCGATCGCGATCGTCGGCAAGAAGTCCCTGCCGGCCAATGATCTGAAAGGGCTGATCGGCTGGCTCAAGGCCAACCCCGGCAAAGCCTCGGCCGGGACCACGGGGCCCGGCGGGGTCGGCCATGTCGTCGGTGTCTTCTTTCAGAAAGAGACACAAACGCAGTTCGAGTTCGTTCCGTATCGGGGGCTCGCGCCCGCCATGCAGGACATGATCGCGGGACAGATCGACATCATGTTCGACACCGCGGCCAATTCGGTGCCGCAAGTGCGTGCCGGCAACGTCAAAGGTTTCGCGGTGACTGCAAAGACGCGGCTAGCCGTCGCGCCGGATCTGCCGACCGCGGACGAGGCGGGGCTGCCAGGGTTCTACATGTCGAATTGGCGCGGCCTGTGGGCGCCGAAAGGCACGCCTGCAGACATCATCGCCAAGCTCAACGGCGCAGTCCGCAGCGCGCTGGCCGATCCGGCCGTCCAAAAGCGGCTCGTCGAGCTTGGGCAAGAGCTGCTACCGCCAGAGCAGCTCACGCCGGAGGCGCTCGGGAATTTGCAGCGAGCGGAGATCGAACGCTGGTGGCCTGTCATCCGCGCCGCCAAAATCAAGGCAAACTAGCCGCACAAAAAAGTGCGGCGAGACCCGGTGATCTCGACAGGCTGGGGCAATCTTAAATGGTCGAATATCAGCTCTACTGCTTCGCCCAATCCGGCAACGCCTATCGCGTCGCCTTGATGCTCAACCTCATCGGCGCCGATTGGGAGCCTATCTTCGTCGACTTCTTCGGCAAGGGGATCCCGCGCACGTCCGACTACCGGGAGAACGTCAACGAGATGGGCGAGGTGCCGGTGCTCGTCCATGGCGCGAAAAAGTTCAGCCAGTCCGGCGTCTGCCTCACCTATCTCGCCGATCGATCCGGCCAGTTTCGTCCGGCCAGCGAAGACGAGCGGCTCGAAGCGCTGCGCTGGATCATCTTCGACAACCAGAAGGTCAACGGCTATCTCGGGCCCTATCGCTTTCTGCGCACGCTCGCGCGGCCGCCGGGAGATCCGGCCGTACTCGGGTTTCTGAAAGGCCGCATCGACAATTCGCTCTCGATCCTCAACAAGCGCCTGGCGTCGCGCCCCTACATCCTGGGCGACCGCGTGACCATCGCGGACCTCTCGCTGGTCGCCTATCTCTATTATCCGGCGGAAGAGTTCGGCTTCGACATCGCGGCCGAACACAAGGACATCGCGGCCTGGCTCGGCCGCATCAAGGCGATGCCGGGCTGGAAGCATCCCTATGAATTGATGCCCGGACCATCCACTGCCCGACGGCAGATAGCCGACCGCGCGCAACGGCTCAGGCCGAATGCTGGCGCGGAAAGCGTGCGATGGAACGGTTACGCGACGCGGACGACGCCAAGTTTGCGTGCCGCCGGCTTGTCGTCGCTCTTTTGCTGCAGCTCGTCCAGGAGCCGCGGACGCGCCGGCGGACTGGCGCCGGCAGGCTGCGGCGCCTGCAGCTTGTTCGCCAGCGTTTGCAATGCGCGCTCGAGCCCACCCTCGTCCTTCTGCTGATCGTCCAGGAGCCGACGTGAGTTCGAGCGCCGCCGCGGCCGCCGCATCGTTGGACGGCTTAGGCTGCGCACCAGACGGCTGGCTGACGCCGGCGGTCTGCTCGGGCACTTCGGTCGCCAGCGTCTGCAACGCGCGCTCCAGCCGGCCGACATCCTTCTGCTGCTCATCCAGAAAGTGATGGGCGGGCTCGGGCTGGCCCGGCGTCGGGTCGTCCGCCTGCCTCGGCTGCGTACGCGTCAACGGGCTGGTGCCGGCATGCTGCGCTGCGCGCGGCTTCGAGGCGGCCGAAAGATCCGCGGTGGCGCTCAGCCACTGCTGGACCATCTGCTCGGTCGCATCCAGGTCGCGCTGCTGCTCATCCAGGATGCGATGGGCATTCTGGATCGCCGCCGGGGCTCTTTTTTCCAATTGATCGAGCCGCGCCGCGATCCGATCCGCCTCCTGATCCAGCCAGCGTCTGGTTTGCGCAAGCCGCTCAGCTACTGCCGCAAGCTTACTCATCGGCTTCGCCTAATACCCTCGAACGCGGAATCCCACGATCTTCCGCAGTTTAGTGTAGGTAAGCGGCAATCGAGTGTATAGGCGCGGCTCCCCGCGGGTTGTGAAATACCGGTGGAAAGGTTGTGGAGAAGCGGCTGGTCGCGCCCCTGACCGTCCGGTGTTCCTCCACTGCGAGGCCGGCTAGCTCACGCAGGCGCCTTTACCGGCGCTGTTCCGGCACTGGCAGCGCGGCGGCCGTTCCAGCACCGACACCGTCACCGTGGTGATCCGGTTCTTCCGCACGACGATGTCGCACAGGACCGCCTGGCCGCCAATGGCTTCGGCCGAGAGCTTGGTCGTGCCGGGGCGATGCTTGAGCACGGCGACACCCTTCTGGACGGGATCGAGCTTCTCGGAGCCGAGATAAAGCGCAGGCGAACGCGCCGACGCGGCCGGAACCGTCCTGATCTCGACATAGCCGATGTCGCCGGGGACATTGCACCCGGCCAGCGCCAGCCCTGCCACAACGACGCCAATCCCGGAGCCGCGCATGCTCACGCGCCCGGCGGCTTGATCCCGCCGATCAATCGCTTGAGCTGATCGTTGGCTTCGCGAATGTCCCGGGTCAGGCGCTGGATCACTTCAAGCGCCTTCTGCGCCTGGCGGATCTGGATCAGTTCGTCGACGAAATCTTCGTTCGCCTGCAGCGTGCGCAAGAGGTCGGCAAATTCCTTGCGCACCGCCGAAAGCTCCTCGGTGGCCCGCTCGGTCTCGACGCGCAGCCGGCGCCACTGATCGGTCAGGAACTGCCGCTCCTCCGGACGGAACCGCGTGTCCTGCTCAAGCATGCGCAGCTTCTCGCGGGCATGGTTGAGTGCGCGCGTTCCAAGCTGGGAAACCGTTCCGTTGTCCGACACGGCGCCGAGCGCGGTGCCGACGAGAGCGCGCAGTTCCTCGATCTCCTTGCGGGCCCGCTCGACATTGGTCCAGCGGTCGACCGCCGTCGCGCTGTCCTCGATCCGCTTGTTGAGCTGCGGAATGCTGTTCTTGAACTGCTCGAGCTGCCGGGAAAATTCCTCGACCGGGGTGATCGCGTCGGGGGTTTGCGATTGCGGCGGCTGGGATTGGGTTTGCGCCCAGGCCGTGGGCGCCGGCCACAACAGCAACGCCGCAACAATCAGAGACGCGAGCGGTCGGCTCCGGTCGCGATGGCCAAAGGCTGATCGAACCATGACGATCTCCCCAAAAGTGGCCCCCACCCGCGAGGATCAATACGTTCTCGGACTATGACGGAAGTGCGGCACGCTCTGTTGGTGCGCGCCGAGAACTAGGCCGTTTGGGTGCGGCTTTTCGTTCGCCGAAGCGGGTTCCCGCTTTTCGGGATCATGGCTCTAGTTGAGCCGCGCCGGGCGGTCGGTTTCGTCCGGGGACGCCGCCGGCGACGTGGCAGCGGCTTCGACTGCCGCGGCCGGAGACGCCGCGACGGCCGGCTGCGCCGACTTTGCGGCGGCGTCGCCGCGCTGATGCTTTTGGTAGGCGAGCACGCCAAATGGCAGGGCCGCGAGATAGAGCAGCGTGCCGGTCGCCAGCACGAACCACGGATAGGCGATCAGCAGCGCGAAGAACGCCACCACCAGCACGAACAGCGGCAGCACCATTTCCGGCGCCACCCGCTTGCCGACCCGCTTGCCGGAGAACACCGGCAGCCGCGAGACCATCAGGATCGCGATCGCCAGCGTGTAGAGGAAGACGATCGGCGCCAGCAGGGAGAACGCGGGCATGCCGAGGAAGGTGAGATAGATCGGCAGCAGCACCGCGATGGCGCCGCCCGGCGCCGGCATCCCGACAAAGAAGTTCCCGGCCCAGACCGGCCGGTTGGGGTCGTCGATCATCACGTTGAAGCGGGCCAGCCGCAGGCCCGCGCAGATCGCGAGCACCATGGCGACGATCCAGCCGGCATTGCCGAGCTCGTGCAGCTTCCAGAAATAGAGGATCAGCGCCGGGGCCACGCCGAAATTGAAGAAATCCGCGAGGCTGTCGAGCTCCGCGCCGAAGCGCGACGTGCCCTTGAGCATGCGCGCCACACGGCCGTCGATGCCGTCGAGCATGGCGGCGAACACGATCGCGGCCACCGCCCATTCGAGCTTGCCTTCGATGGCGAGGCGGACGCCGGTCAAGCCCGCGCAGAGCGCCAGCAACGTAATGAGGTTCGGCAGCAGCGTGCGGACCGGGATGCCCCGGAAGCGGCGCCGCCGTTGCTCGCCTGGACGATCGGGCTCGAAGGGCGAAGTGACCATTTTTACAATATAGCCATTCGCAGGTGACCCTGCCACGGCGATGCGCGGGCAGCGTTAAGCATTTTCCATATGGGCTCAACCCACGCGGAAAGTCAGTTCCCGCACGCCGCCTTTAAGTTCGGCAATGACGGTCTCGCCCGCGATCGCGGTCTGCCCTTCCGCCACCAACGGACCGGTTCCCTCCGGCAGGTAGACGTCCACGCGCGACCCGAACCGGATCATGCCGATGCGTTCGCCGGCCGCGACACTGGCGCCCTGGCGCGTGAAGCAGACGATGCGCCGCGCGACCAGCCCGGCGATCTGGATCACGCCGATGCGCGCCGCTCCCGCGCTGATAACGAAGGAGTTGCGCTCGTTGTCCTCGCTCGCCTTGTCGAGATCGGCGCTGACGAAGGCGCCCTTCTTGTAGACGATCTTGTCGATGCGGCCGCTCATCGGGCTGCGATTGACGTGGCAATTGAACACGCTCATGAAAATCGACACCCGCGGCAGCGCCCGGTCACCGAGCCCAAGCTCCACCGGCGGCACCGCGTGGATGACCTTGCTGACGCGGCCGTCCGCGGGCGCAATCACCAGACCCTCGCGCATTGGGGTGACGCGCGGCGGGTCGCGGAAGAAATAGGCGCACCAGAGCGTCAGCACCGTTCCGATCCAGCCGAGCGGCGTCCAGATCCAGAACAGGATCAGGCTTGCCAACGCGAACGCGCCGATGAAGGGCAAACCTTCGCGGTTGATTGGTGCGAGCTGGGAACGGATCGAGGCGACGACGGACATTGCGGTTCCTGGTCACACTAGTCTGGCGGAAGTCTGGCAGAGCTTATTCCGCGGCGTCCACGCGCACCACCGGAGACTCGGGCGGCGGCTCGGCGGGAGGCTCGGCAACCGGCTCCTCGACCGCCGGGGGATTGCGGTTCGGCGCGGCCGGCTCGTCATCGACCAGCGCGAGCTTCTCGCGCGCGGCTTCGGCCTCGCGCTGCCGGTTCCACATGCTGGCGTAAAGCCCGCCCTTGGCGAGCAGCCCGTGATGGGTCCCGCGTTCGGCAATCGCGCCCTCGTTGAGCACGATGATCTCGTCGGCGCCGGTGATCGTGGAAAGCCGGTGCGCGATCACCAGCGTCGTGCGGTTCTTCGACACCCGTTCGAGCGCGTCCTGGATCTCCCTCTCGGTGTGGCTGTCGAGCGCCGAGGTCGCTTCGTCGAGCAGCAGGATCGGCGGGCTTTTCAGGATCGTGCGCGCGATCGCCACGCGCTGCTTCTCGCCGCCGGACAATTTCAGCCCGCGCTCGCCCACCTCGGTTTCATATCCCTTGGGAGAAAGCCGGATGAAGCCGTCGATCTGCGCCATACGCGCCGCTTCCTCGACCTCCGCGTCGCTCGCGTCCCAGCGGCCGTAGCGGATGTTGTAGCGGATGGTGTCGTTGAACAGCACGGTGTCCTGCGGAACCATGCCGATGACGGCGCGCAGCGACTTCTGCGTCACGTCGCGGATGTCCTGGCCGTCGATCTCGATGCGGCCGCTGCTCAGCTCGTAGAAGCGATAGAGCAGCCGCGACACCGTCGATTTGCCGGCGCCGGAGGGGCCGACGATCGCCACCGTGTGGCCGGCCGGCACGGTGAAGCTCAGGCCCTTGAGGATCGGCCGGTCGGGATCGTACGAAAAATGGACGTCGTCGAAACGTATCGCGCCGTCGGAGACTTTCAGCGGCTGCGCGCCGGGCTTGTCCTCGATCTCGGGCTTGCGCCCGAGGATCGCGAACAAGGTTTCGATGTCGATCACCGCCTGCTTGATCTCGCGATAGACCATGCCCATGAAATTCAGCGGCTGGTAGAGCTGGATCATCATCGCGTTGATCATCACGAAATCGCCGACGGTGTTGCGGCCTTCCTGGATCCCGTAGGCGCACATCACCATGCAGACCGCGAGCCCGATGGTGAAGATCGTCGCCTGCCCGGCATTGAGCACGGCGAGCGAGACATAGGCCTGGACGCTCGCCTCCTCGTAGCGCTCCATCGAGCGGTCGTAGCGCCGCGCCTCGCGCTCCTCGGCGCTGAAGTATTTCACCGTCTCGTAGTTGAGCAGCGAGTCGATCGCCTTCACATTGGCGTCAGTGTCGCTGTCGTTCATGCGACGGCGGATGCCGATGCGCCACTCGGTCGCGACATAGGTGAACACCGTGTAGGCGATCACGGTGAGAATGATCACGGCGACGTAGCGCCAGTCGAACTGGTAGAGCAGCACGCCGATGATCAGCGCGAGCTCGATCACCGTCGGCACCGCCTGCATGATCACCATGCGCACGATGGTCTCGATCGCGTTGCGGCCGCGTTCGAGCACGCGGGTGAGACCGCCGGTCTTGCGCTCCAGGTGGAAACGCAACGAAAGCTGGTGCATGTGCTCGAAGACGAGATAGGCGAGCCGGCGCACCGCGTGCATCGACACCTTGGCGAAGACGCCGTCGCGCATCTGCGTCAGCACAGCCATCAGGATGCGCGAGCCGCCATAGGCGACAGTCATCAGGATCGGCGCCGCCACCGCCCAGACCAGCCAGGATGACGGCGCGACCGGCGCGGTGCCCTCCCCGGTCAGCGCGTCGACCGCCCATTTGAACGTGAAGGGAACCGCGATCGTGGCGAGCTTCGCCAGCAGCAGAAGAACCATCGCGATCAGCACGCGGATCTTCAGGTCGCGGCGCTCGGACGGCCAGATATAGGGCCACAGCCCGGCCACGGTCTTGAGCAGCGAGCCGCCCTTGTCGTCGGACAGCTCGCGCTTCAAGGCGCGCACGGATCGGAAGGTACCATCGCTCATAGGGCCCGGCTCAGGACGGGCCGCAGGAAGTGCTCCGTCATGCCCTATTCATATAGAATTTTTCCAGGCTGCGGCCAGCCCTTGGGCGAATGTTGCCCACTACCACGGGAATCGGAGCCGCATCTGCCACGCATGCGGCGGCCGGGCGGCTTGACGCTCCCCCTCGTCCGCGCCACATGGAATCCAATGAGCACTCTCAAGGCGATTTGCGTCTATTGCGGTTCCGGACCCGGCAGTAACCCGAAATTCGTTGAATTCGCCCGCAGCTTCGGCCGGATCCTGGCCGAGAACAACATTCGCCTGGTCTACGGCGGCGGCTCGATCGGCCTGATGGGCGCGATCGCCGATTCGGTCATCGATCACGGCGGTCAAGTGACCGGCATCATCCCGGACTTCCTCAAGGCCCGCGAGATGATGTTCCGGCGCGCGCAGGAAATCGTCGTCACGCGCGACATGCACGAGCGCAAGCGCCTGATGTTCGAGCGCGCCGACGCCTTCGTCGCGTTGCCCGGCGGGGTCGGGACGCTGGAAGAGCTGGTCGAGCAAATGACCTGGGCGCAGCTCGGCCGCCATAAGAAACCGATCCTGATGGTCAATGTCGACCGCTTCTGGGATCCGCTCTGCGCGCTGCTCGACCACATGCGCGATATGCAGTTCATTCGCGCCGGCCTCACCGTCGCGCCGCTGGTGGTGAATAACGTGGAAGATATCTTGCCGGCGATACGGGATGCTATTCGCCATGTCTCCGAAGGCGAGAAGGAGATGAAGACGGTCGAGCCGGAGAAACTGTAAGTCGGGCGTCATCCATCCGGCGTCATGCCCGCGCTTGTCGCGGGCATCCACGTCTTACAAGCCTCGCATCGCTCAAGACGTGGATGGCCGGGACAAGCCCGGCCATGACGACGATTTCTACCGGCATCCTTTCGCGCCGCTGTCGTTTGCGGGCGTGAACGGCCCGAGGCTCGCCGCAACGTCAGCGATCCAACCTGCCGGCGCGATGCGCCCGAACGACATCTTGTCGCGCGTGAGCTTCTCCTTGAGGAACGTCGCCTGGACGTCCATCACGCTCGCTTCCGCGATGCGGCCCTGCGGATCGGCGGCGCCCCAATCGATCCGGTCGATGAGCGACGCATCCTTCACGTTCGAATATTTCGCCAGGATTTGCGTGACCTCACCGCGGTTGGGCCCGCGATGGTAGGCGTTGCAGTAGTCGCGCACGCCGCGCAGCGTCGCGCGCACGAAACGCTTGGCGACGTCCTCGTTGGCCTTCGCCCAGTCGGTGTTCATCATCCAGACCGAGATCACCACCGGCTGCACCTTGATGAAGTCGTCGACATTCACCCACTTGATGCCGATGCCCTTGGACGCCACCGAATCCTGCAACGGCGAGATCATCAACGCCGCGTCGACCGCCTTGTTGGACAACGCGGTCGGCTGCTGACCGAACGGGATGTATTTGATCTCGACATCGTTGAGCGTGAGGCCGCCTGCCTCCAGCACCTTGACCAGCTCGTAGATCAGGATCGCGCCGCGCGCAGCGATGGCGATGGTACGGCCCTTCAGGTCGGACGGCGATTTCAGCGTGTCCTTGAGGTCCGGGCGGATCATCAGATGATGGGCAAACGGCGAGACCGCGCGAGAAAACATCAGCGCGACTGGAAGGTCCTTGGCGACCGAATTGAAGAAGCCCGCCGAGATCGCGCCGCCAATGACATTGAGCCGGTTGGTGGCGAGCATCACGGCCATGTCGCTCGACGTCCCGCTCATCTCGAGCTGCACGTCGACGCCGGCGTCGCGGTAGTAGCCCTTCTCCAGCGCGATATAGAGCGGCGCGCCCGAAAGCGACGGGTTGTCGCCGACCGTGACCTTGGGAAGCGGCTGGGCGGATGCCGCCGAGGACAGGACGACGAGCGCGGCGGCGATGCTTGCAAGCTTCATGGGAACGTCTCTGCGGGACCGACCGTTGCATGCTTGCGGCCGGCGATGCACTCCGTCAATGCTACAGTTCGCCGCCGAAGGAGCTTCCTCAGAATGGCCGATCCTGAAACGCCCCGCGGGCCGCGCCGCCGTTCGGTGGTGATCGACTTTCACGCCCACACCGCCAACGAAGAGGTCAACGCGGCGACCTACGGCCTGTCGGTGCTCGGGCGGTTGCGGGCGAGCGGCGAAGGCGCGGCCATCCATTCGATGCCGGCGGAGCACTGGAAACGGATGACCGACCTTCCAACTCGCCTTGCCGACATGGACGCCATGGGCGTCGACATCCAGGTCATCAGCCCGAACATCCTGCACAACTGCACCTATTCCCTCCCCGCCGACGAAGCCTATCGGCTGGAGCGGATCGGCAACGACCACATCGCCGAGACCGTCGCGCAGAAGCCTGATCGGCTGGCCGGCCTCGGCTCGGTGCCGCTGCAGTCGACCGAGCTGGCGATCAAGGAGATGGAGCGCGCGACCGGCGAGCTCGGCCTCAAGGGCCTGGTGATCGCATCACGCGCGCACGAGACCGATCTCGGCGACGCCAGCCTGCGCCCGTTCTGGCGGCGCGCGGAAGCGCTCGGCGTGCCGATCTTCATCCATCCCGCCGGCAACCCCGATCCGCGGCTGCGCAAGCACTCGATGCTGATCTCGCTCGGACAGCCGCTGGAGGAAGCCTACGCGCAATGCTCGCTGATCTACGACGGCGTGATGGACGAATGCCCGAACCTCAAGATCGCCTTCGCCCACGGCGGCGGATTCATTCCATACTATTCCGGCCGCTTCGACTGGATGTACTGGCGCGGCACCACCAAGCACATCAAGACGGACTTCTGAGCTACCTGCGCGCGTTCCACTACGAGAGCGTCGTGTTCGATCCCGAGGTGCTTGAGCGGCTCTCCGAGAAGGTGAACCCGAACCGCATCATGCTCGGCACCGACTATCCATTCGGAGAATGGAAGCCGGTGGAGCTGATCGAGAATGCGCGGAAGATTCCGGAACCCGTGCGCGAGGCGATGCTCGGCGCAAACGCTGCAAGGTTTCTGGGAATCAATCTTTGACCACATCGCTTGTAGAGTGGAGACGCTGGCGCACCGAAGGGCGCCAGCGGAACTTGCGTCACGCTCAGTCGCAGATCATGCGGCCGTACGCCATCACACAACGGCGGCCGCCGTTGTACGGCACGGCTGCCGGCGGCCGCGGCGCGTATTCCGCCGCATAAGGTGACGCGTAGGCCCGCGCCCCATAGGTCGGCCTTGCACCATAGACCGCGAGCGGCGGCGCCCGGTACACAGGTGCGGGTGCATAGGCCGGCGCATAGCCTCCGCCGGGCACACCGTATTCCGGACCGTAGGTTTCCGGCCCGTAGGCTTCCGGCACGTAGGCCGGCGCTGGCCGCCCGTAACCGGGCCCGTAGGCTGGCCCGGGCACGTAGGCCGGACCAGGCACCACATATGGCCCTTGGCCGTTCCCGTTGCCGTTGCCCGGCCCCACATAGACTTGCGCCGATCCGATATAGACGCCGCCCGGCGCAACGTAGACCGGTCCCGGCGGTAGATCGCCGGCGGAAGCCGGCAACGACCACAGCGCCGCAACCGCCAGCGCAATGGATCGACTTGTTGTTTTATACATTGTGACTCTCCCTGCAGTGCCACCAGCCTCCCGCGCAAAGTCTTGCGCATCCTCCGGCGACGCGCAAACGCACGCGACGACGCGCATGTTTCGATTCGGGACACAGCGGTTGCATTTACGGCAAGTGGACACCGCCGGCGCTTGCGAAGCGCAAAAATTTTTATTTTTGATGCTTGTCGTTCGCGACTTGTTCGGGCGGGCTACGCCGGTGCACCGGAACGCACCAGCTTGTAGACGATCGAATCCATCAGCGCCTGGAACGAGGCGTCGATGATGTTCGGCGACACGCCGATGGTCGACCAGCGCTCGCCGTTCTCGTCCTCGCTCTCGATCAGCACGCGCGTCACCGCCTCGGTGCCGGCGTTGAGGATGCGCACCCGGTAGTCGGTGAGCTTCAGGCCGTCGATATATTTCTGATACTTGCCGAGGTCCTTGCGCAACGCGACGTCGAGCGCATTGACCGGACCGTTGCCTTCGGCGGCGGAGATCATGGACTGATCGCCGACCTTCACCTTCACCACCGCCATCGACACCGTCACACGTTCGCCGAGCGCGTTGTTGCGCTGCTCGATATTGACGTCGAATTGCAGCACCTCGAAGAAGTCCGGCACCTTGCCGAGCACGCGCCGTGCCAAGAGATTGAACGAGGCATCGGCCGATTCATAGGCATAGCCCGCGGCCTCGCGCCGCTTCACCTCGTCGAGCAGCGTTGCGATGCGCGGGTCGTCCTTCTCGACCTTGATGCCCATCCGATCGAGCTCCGCCAGCACATTGGCGCGGCCGGCCTGGTCAGACACCATCACCTTGCGCTTGTTCCCGATCGCGTTGGGCGCGACGTGCTCGTAGGTGGCGGGGTCTTTCATGATGGCCGAGGCATGGATGCCGGCCTTGGTCGCAAACGCATTCTCGCCGACGTAAGGCGCATAGCGGTTCGGAGCCCGGTTGAGGATCTCGTCGAGCGCGTGCGAGACGTGGACGAGGCTCTTGAGCTTCTCCTCCGACACGCCGATGTCGAATTTCTCCGAAAATTCCGGCTTGAGCTTCAGCGTCGGAATGATCGAGACCAGGTTGGCGTTGCCGCAGCGCTCGCCGAGCCCGTTGAGCGTGCCCTGGATCTGGCGCGCGCCGGCGCGCACGGCCGCCAGCGAATTCGCCACCGCCTGCTCGGTGTCGTTGTGGGCATGGATGCCGACATGATCGCCCGGGACGTGCTTGACCACTTCACCGACGATCGCCTCGACCTCATGCGGCAGCGCGCCGCCATTGGTGTCGCATAGCACCACCCAGCGCGCGCCGGACTCATAGGCGGCCTTGGCGCAGGCGAGCGCGTAGGTCGGGTTGGCCTTGTAGCCGTCGAAGAAGTGCTCGCAATCGAGCAGCACCTCGCGACCTTTCGCCTTGGCGGCCTTCACGCTGTCGCGGATCGAGGCGAGATTTTCCTCGCCGGTGGTCTCCAGCGCAACGCGGACGTGATAGTCCCACGACTTCGCGACAAAGCAGATCGCGTCGGCCTTGGCGTCGAGCAGCGCGGCCAGGCCGGGATCGTTCGAGGTCGAGCGGCCGGGACGGCGCGTCATGCCGAAGGCGGTGAAGGTGGTGTCGAGCTTGCGGTCCTTGGAGAACAGCTCGGTGTCGAGCGGATTGGCGCCCGGGTAGCCGCCCTCGACATAATCGATGCCAAGATCGTCGAGCATCCCCGCCAGCGCAAGCTTGTCGTGCAGCGTGAAATCGACGCCGTTCGTCTGCGCGCCGTCGCGCAGCGTGGTGTCGAAAAGATAGAGGCGTTCGCGGGCCATATCACTCACCAAAGATAGTAGTTCGACATCAGCGCAACGGCCGTCACCACCGCAATGACGGCGATTGCGATCTTGTGGGTGCGGGTCGGAAACGCTGGCTTCGACATGGTTTTCACTCGCGCGATTAGATCAGCCGGTAGACCGTGTAGAGGGTGATGAGGACCGCCACGGCGATCACGCCGTATTTCAGGACGATGTAATAGAGCCAGTGCTTCGGGAACGGCGTGTCGGGCTTGGTCATTTAAGTCTTCTCCTGCGGGGCAAGCTTCTTTTCCATCGTCGTGTTGGCGAGCCATTCGCTGCCGAGCGGCCGCGTGTTCCGGGTCTGCGGCACGAATCCGCGCTTGCTGAAGAACTCGACGGCGCTGTCGCTGACGTCCGCCGTCAGCTTGCCGGCGCCGCGCGCGGCCGCGAGCTTTTCGAGCGCGTTGACCAGCATGGTCGCGACACCGTTCTCGCCGGCGGCGGGATGGACATAGAGCATGTCGATCACGTCCGGCGCCTTGAGCGAGGCAAAGCCGACCGGCGAGCCTTCCATCGTGCCGATCAGCGTCAACTGCTTGGCCAGCCGCTCGCCAAAGGCCGCCTCGTCGTCGGCCGCCGCGGCCCAGGCTTCGCGCTGGGCGTCCGAATAGTCGTCCGCCGCCAGTTCGTCGATGCTGGCGCGGAAGATTTCCGCCAGCAGCGGCACATCGGCCGGCAGCATCGGCCGCATCGCGATGGTGGGATGGGCGGTGGCGCTCATGCCTTCACCTTCCAAGTGGTGCCGTCCTTTGTATCCTCTATCTCAACACCCATCGACTTGAGCTCGTCCCGGATGCGGTCGGCCTCCTTGAAGTTTTTCGCCTTGCGGGCTGCGTTGCGGGCTTCGATCAGCGCATGGACCTTTCGCTCGTCAACCTTGCGCAGACTTTGCGGCCGCTGCGAGAATCCCAGCGCTCGCAACGTCGCGTTGAGGGCCGCCATGTCGCCCTTACTGTGCAGCGCATGCAGTTCGGCGATCGCCTTCGGCGTATTCAGGTCGTCGGACAGCGCTTCGAGAACGGTTGGCGCTATCGCTTCCTCTTTGCTCGATCCAAATGCCGGGTCGCTGGCCAGCGATTCCAGCGTGCTGAAGCTCTCCGCGACGCCCTTCACCGTCCAGTCGATCGGCTGCCGGTAGTGTGTCCGCAGCATGTTGAACCGCAACACTTCGCCCGGCCAGTCCGCCAGCAGCTCGCGGATCGTGAAGAAGTTGCCGAGGCTCTTCGACATCTTCTCGCCCTCGACCTGCAGGAAGCCGTTGTGCATCCAAAAATTCGCCATGACAGGCGTATGGAACGAGCAGCGCGACTGCGCGATCTCGTTCTCGTGATGCGGAAACACGAGATCGATGCCGCCGCCGTGGATGTCGAAGGTCTCGCCGAGATGCTTCCACGACATCGCCGAGCACTCGATGTGCCAGCCCGGCCGCCCCGGCGTCGCGATACCGGATGGCGACGGCCACGCCGGCTCGCCCGGCTTCGACGGCTTCCACAACACGAAATCCTTGGCGTCCTTCTTGTAGGGCGCGACCTCGACGCGGGCGCCCGCTTCCATCTCGTCGAGCGAGCGATTTGAGAGTTTTCCGTAGTCGGGCATCGACGGCACCGAAAACAGCACGTGGTCTTCCGCGACGTAGGCGTGACCGGCGGCGACCAGCTTCTCGATCAGCGCCTTCATCTCGTCGATGTGCTCGGTCGCGCGCGGCTCGACTGTCGGCCGCAGGCAGCCGAGCGCATCCACGTCCTCGTGGAACTGCTTCTCGGTCTTCTCGGTGACGATGCGGATCGCCTCGTTGAGCGGAAGCTTCGGATATTCCTCCGCCGCGCGTGCGTTGATCTTGTCGTCGACGTCGGTGATGTTGCGCACATAGGCGACGTGCTCGGCGCCGTAAAGGTGCCGCAACAGCCGGAACAGCACGTC
The DNA here is from genome assembly GCA_963785745.1 of uncultured Alphaproteobacteria bacterium. Classification (GTDB taxonomy): domain Bacteria; phylum Pseudomonadota; class Alphaproteobacteria; order Rhizobiales; family Xanthobacteraceae; genus VAZQ01. The sequence continues at coordinate 351,163 of CAWAWR010000016.1, read as the reverse complement.
GAACACGATCACCGGTCGCGCGTTGCCGATGTGCGCGAAGTCGTAGACCGTCGGTCCGCAGACATACATGCGCACGCGCGACGGATCGAGCGGCGTGAACGGCCGCTTCTCACGGGTGAACGTATCGTAGAGTTTCAATTCCATAGGACGTTCCCGACCCGCTGGCCTGGGCGTCCCTATGTCTCGACTTGAGAAAAGACGGCCGCAGCCAGCGAGGTTCGCTAGCGAATAATCTCGCGGCAAATGCCGCAGATTTGGTTAAGGCCGAACATGCCCGGGACAATGCGAAAGCGCGCGTGCAAGGTCAAGGGCATTTTCTTGAATGCCCCTGGGCGCGGTGAACGGATCGACAATGCGGAAGGCGCCTCAGTTCGAGACCAGCACCCGCCCTTCCACCTGATTCCGCCGCTCGGCGCGGCTATGGCGTACGACCGAGGACGGCCCAATGTCGAAGCTGCTGGCGTTCTTGAGCACGAAGTTGGTGTTCGTCAGGTTGTACTGCACGTCGACGCCGTCGAAGCTGAAATTGGCCGCGCCGGTCGACGGCTGGTAGCTCCCCTGTGCACCCATGAACCCCTGAAATCCCGGGATCGCAGGGGTATTGAAGCTGGCCTGCCAATCGATGCGGCCGTTGCTCTGCACCGTGACGTCGATCGACCCCCAAGGCGTCCTGATCGAAAATCCTGGATCGAGGCCGGGTATCGAAATCCCGAAGCGCGGCAGCTTGCTCTCGCAATTGTAGCCTTTGGGATAGGGCTTGCCGTCGCGGCAGGCCTCGACAGCACTGGAATTGGCGATCTCGCAGGCGACCATCATCATCCGCCCGGTGAGCCCCTGCGGGCAATTCTTCTTGCAGCCGAAGTCGAGAGCCTTGCAGGCGGCGGGTTCGCCTTGCACCGGGATGTCGGCGAGCGATGACACCCGCGCCATCATCAGCACCACGTCGGTGGGATTAACCGCAAAGGCTTCCCGTAGCGCGGCTTCTGCGCCGGCGCGGTCGCCGAGCGCGCTGAGCGCCTCGGCCAGGCGCACGTTGAAGTGCGGGGCGCGTCGTCCGCCAAGCTTCGCCGCCTCGCGCAGCGACTTCGCGGCCTCCTCCAGGAGCACGCGATCTTTGCCGCGCGCCTGCGCGAGCCGCAGCAGCGCGGTCCCGAGATTGTGATGCGCGACGCCCTCCTTCGGCATCAGCCGCAACGCCTCGCGCTGCAGCTCGACCGCGGCGGCGAGGTCGGCTTCGGTCGCGCGCGATTTGCCGCCCGACGTCGCACCCTCCACCAGCGTGACGCCGAGCGCCGTGATCGCGGTTGCGCGCGCGGGCTCGCGTTCCACGGCGGCGGCGTACATCCACGCCGCCGGCGCCAGATGCCGCCGCATCAGCAGCGCGTGGCCGTAGCCTTCGGCGGCGGCCGAGGTCGGCGACGCGGCGTCGGTCTGCGTCAAGGCGGACAGATCGGATTTGCTGAGGACTGCAGCGACCGCGCTTTGCTGTTTGCGCGCGATCGCCGCCGCATCGGCAAGCGCCGTCGAGGCGCTCGCGATGGCGCACCCGATCAGCAGCAAAGATTTCGTGATTGCGTTGATACCGCCGGACATTCGACAAACCTCCAAACCGGCGCAAATCCACCGGCAGCTCTGTGGGCAATGGCGCCGGTATCATGCCACAGCGATATTCCGTTGAATGGGGAACTGGCGGAGTTTTTGCGAGTGTGGCCGCGGCGCCATAGCGTCCCGGCCCCACTCGACGCTATCAGCAGCGACCCTGCGGGGCGCGTCAGATTGACGAGGTGTTAACAGGTCACGCGCATCCTGCGCGCCGCTACCAAATCACGGTGCGCAACAGCGAGAAAAAACCGATGCGCTACGTCCTTGCCGCACTCACCTTTGCAGCCGCCCTTCATTTCAATGTTTCGGCCCAGGCCGAGAAGCGCATCTTCATCATCGCCAGCTACGCCGACGGTTACGGTATCGATCGTTGTCTCGCGACCGGCGCCCCGTGCGGCGCGGCCGCGGCCGCCGCCTATTGCCGCTCTCGCGATTTCAGCCAGGCGGCCTCTTACGGGCGAGTCGACCGCGACGACCTCACCGGGGTCGTGCCCGCAAGCACCACCCCGGCTTGCAGAGGCGCCGGCTGCGACGAATTCGTCGCCATCGAGTGCGCGCGCTAACCCCTTACCACCGGCCCTGATCGCTCCCTCCACGGCTTCCGCCGCCGTTGCGCAGCGTCTGGTATTACGTCATCTTCCCGCTCTGCGCGTAGCGGCCGCCAACGCATCCGGGCTGGCACTGCGCCCGGGGCGCACAGACGATGACCAATTCCAGTCCGGCCGAAGACGTCGAGACCGACCGCGCCGAACAGGCCGAAAAGCCGGTCATTCAGCTCGAAGGCTTCCTGCCTCACCGCCTCAATGTGCTCTCCAGCCTGGTGTCCCAGGCGCTGACCCAGGTCTATTCCAAGTACGGTATCGGGATACCTGAATGGCGGGTGCTGGTCAGCCTGGGCCAGTTCGGGGTGATGACCGGCAAGGCCATCGGCGCCCGCACCCACATGCACAAGACCAAGGTCTCGCGCGCGGTGGCACAGCTCGAGGAGCGCAAATTCGTGACCCGCAAGGCCAACCGCGCCGACCTGCGCGAGGCCTTCCTGTCGCTGACCCCGGCCGGCCGCGCGGTCTACGAGGAGCTGGCGCCGCGCGCCCGCGAGTTCACCGAGAAGCTGTCCGAAGTCGTGCCGGCCGCCGACCGCGCCGCCTTCGACCGCGCCGTGGCGCAGTTGACGCAACGCTCCGCCGAGCTCGTGGCGAAAGGCGGACGCTAGTTCACACCAGGCTTGAACATCGCCCCTTGAACATCGCTCTGCGGCCTGTCACGAACGGCCCCTCGATCCGGAAGGGGGACACTGTGAAGCTCTATTCGTATTTCCGCTCGTCCGCGGCCTACCGCGTGCGGATTGCGTTCAATCTCAAGGACCTCGCCTTCGAGACCGTTCCCATCCATCTGCAAAAGGAAGGCGGGCAGAACCTCAAGCCGGATTTCAGGGCGATCAATCCGCAGATGCGGGTGCCGGCGCTCAAGCTCAATTCGGGTGAGCTGCTCACGCAATCGCTCGCGATCATCGAGTATCTCGACGAGATCCATCCGCAGCCGCCGCTATTGCCCGCCGATCCCATTGGACGCGCCAAGGTGCGGGCACTGGCGCAGCTCGTCGCCTGCGATATCCATCCGCTCAACAACGTGGCGCCGCTGCGCTACCTCAAGAACGAACTGGGCCACGACCAGGCCAAGATCGACGCCTGGTACCATCACTGGGTGATCGCCGGCTTCGATGCGCTGGAAGCCATGCTCGGTCCCGGGCCGTATGCGTGCGGCAGCACGGTGACGCTCGCCGACATCTGCCTCGTCCCGCAGGTCGCCAATGCGCGGCGGCTGAAAGTGCCGCTCGATAAATATCCGAAGATCGTCGCTGTGGACGCCGCGTGCGCCAAGCTGCCGGCCTTCGAAAAGGCGCGGCCCGAGAACCAGCCCGATGCGGAGTGAAGCAGCCTCTTCGGAATTCGGGACGCTAGTGTGGTGGATTTGACGTTCCTATCTTTTCGCAGCAACCTCGTATAGGAACGTCAAATCCAAAACCACACTAAACTCATAGAGTTGCTAGTGTCCTTTGATTCCGACGTTCGTATCAATGGATGCCGCGAAGGCATACGAAACTCGGAATCGGGACACTAGTGACCTCACCCCGCCAGCTTCTGGTCGTCGTCGCCTGGATGACCGGCACGCTGCTGTCGTTTTCGGTCATGGCGATCGCGATCCGAGGACTGTCGGGATCGTTGAGCGTCGTTGAAATGCTCACGATCCGCGCCGCCGTCGGGATTCTGATCGTGCTCGCGATCATGGCCGTGCGGCCGGAGCTGCGGCACGCCGTCAAGACCAAGCGCTTCGGCCTGCACCTGTTGCGCAACAGCATCCATTTCGGTTCGCAATATCTCTGGGCGTGGAGCGTGCTGCTGTTGCCGCTCGCGACGGTGTTCGCACTCGAATTCACCATGCCGGCCTGGACCATCCTGCTCGCGCCATTCTTCCTCGGCGAACGCATGACGCCGAGCCGCATCGGGGCGGTCATCTTAGGGATTGCCGGCGTGATCGTGATCGTGCGGCCGGGAATGGAAACGTTCCAGCCGGCCTCGCTGATGGTGCTGGCGGCGGCGCTCGGCTATGCCATCCAGATCGTCGCCACCAAGAAGCTCACCGCCACCGAATTCGACTTTCACGATCGTGTTCTGGATGAACGCGATCCAGCTCGTGCTGGGCGTGGCCGGCGCCGGCGTCACCTTTGTCGACAAGATCGGATGGGACCTGGCGCCCGCCATCATTGGGCTCGGGACGGCCGGGTTGTTCGCGCATTTCTGCATGACCAACGCCTTCCGCGCGGGGGACGCGAGCCTTGTGGTGCCGCTCGACTTCATGCGGATTCCGCTGATCGCGGTGGTCGGCTGGTGGCTCTATTCGGAACCGCTCGACATCTTTGTTTTCGCCGGAGCCGGACTGATCATCAGCGGAATCTTGTGGAACTTGCGCAGCGAAACGCGTCCGGTTGCTGTTGGTAAGATCGCGCCGGCCGCCGGCAATACTGGCCCGGAAAACCGCTAAGCCCTAGTATGCGTTCACACTTTGGACACCATTCCGGCGCTTCTTCATGCTTTCCAGGTCATGCGTCGGGTGGGTGCGGCTCTCTCCATGGATGAGACAGTGATGCGGACACTATTGCGCCGTGCAATCTTGGTTGCGCTCGCCACCGCCTGCGCGACGGCCGCGGATGCACAGCAGCCGCTGCCGCCCGGCGCCTCACAGCGCAACCCGATCTGCTCGCGGCTCGAAGCGCAGCTCGCGATGGCCGACCGCGGCCAGGTCGATCCGCAGCGCGCCGAACAGATCAAGCGTTACGAAGAGACCGCCCAGCGCCAACAGGTCGAGCTCGATCGTCTCTCGGCGCAGGGCCGGAAAATGGGTTGCGAGGGCCGCGGTTTCTTCTCGCTGTTCGGCGGACAGCCGCAGCAATGCGGCCCGATCAACAACCAGATCCAGCAGATGCGCGCAAACCTCGACCGCGTGCTGGCCGATCTCCAGCGGCTGCAAGGCAACACGGCCGACCGCGAAGGCGAGCGACGCACCATCCTGGCGTCGCTCGGGCAGAACGATTGCGGCCCGCAATACAAGCAGTACGCCAACCGCGGCGGCGGCGGCAATTTCTTCGAGAACCTGTTCGGCGGCGGCACCATCATCACACCGGCCATGCCGCCGGGCGCCTCGGGCGACACCTATCGCACCGTCTGCGTGCGCACCTGCGACGGCTACTACTTCCCGATCTCCTATTCGACGACACCGGCGAGCTTCCCGCAGGACGAGCAGGTCTGCCAGCGCATGTGTCCGGCGGCGGAAGTGGCGCTCTACAGCCACCGCAATCCGGGCGAGGACATCGCGCAGGCGACGTCGACCGGCGGTCGCAGCTACTCCGAGCTGCCCAACGCATTCGCGTTCCGCAAGGCGTTCAATCCGTCGTGCAGTTGCCGCGCCCCCGGTCAGACCTGGTCGCAGGCGCTCCAGCACCTCGAAGACAACACCGTCGAGCAAGGCGACATCGTCGTGACCGAGGAGCAGGCCAAGGTGCTGTCGCAGCCGGCGGACACCCGCGGCAAGGGCGCACCCGCCGCCAAGGGCAAGGGCGCACAGCCCAAAGGCACCGCGCCCGCGCAAACGCCAGCCGCCGCGCCGGCAAAGCAGCAAACCGGCGAAGGCAAGCCCAAGGTGCGCACCGTCGGCCCGCCCTTCATTCCGCCGAACTGACGCTTCCGCCCTGCCCTAAGGCAGCGCGCCGCCATCACTCCGTGATGTGCATGATGAACTTGTCGCGGTTCGGCATTTTCACCTTGGGCAGCGTATTGGCGTCGACGACGTCGGTCTCGCCGATGATCCCATTGATGTGGAGCAGATACGCGGTCAGAGCGTACGTTTCGTCGTGCGTCAGCGACTTCGTCTCCTGATACGGCATCGAGGTGAACACATAGTCGAAGATCGTCGTCGCATAGGGCCAGAAGCTGCCGATAGTCTTGAGCTGGTTCGGCTGGCCGATCGTGCCGTTGCCGCCGGCAAGAGCCAGATTGGGCCCGCCGGTTCCCTTCACGCCATGACAGCCCTGACACTTCGCCACGTAGATCGGCTCGCCCTGCCGCGCGGTGCCGCTGCCGTGCGGAAGCCCGATGCCGTCGGGCGCGATCGTGATGTCCCAGGACGCGATTTCCTCCGGTGACGCCGGACGCCCGAGCCGGGGCTTGTCCTGCGCGAGGGCGGCGTCAGCGACCGTCGCGAGTGCCGCAACGAGGAGAAGACTACGCATAGACATGGCGCACCTCCCCTTTTTCGCTCACGGCCCAGCTTGAGATGCAGTTGGTGTGATAGTTCCCGGTGTGGCCGCGCTCCGCGATCATGGCGTCGCGCGTCCATTGCACGTAGCCGGTATCGTCGGTGCAGCGGCTTTGCAGGATTGCGGGCTGCCCGTCCCAGCGCCATGGCATGTGGAAGCGCACCACCGCCTTCGGCAGGATCTGCGACTGGATCGCGGCCTCCGCCCAGCTCTTGCCGCCGTCGGCGGAGACCTCGACCTTGCGCACGATGCCGCGGCCGCGTCCCGACCAGGCGAGGCCTGAGATCTTGTAGTAGCCGGGGCCTTGCAGCTTCAGCTCGGGCGCCGGCTGGGTGATCACCGACTTCGCCTCCATCACCAGGAAGAATTGCAGCGTGGTGCCGTCGTGGCGCGCGATCGAATAGCGCGAGGTCTCGTCGCGCGTATGCGTCGGGCCTTCGGTGACCTTGACGCGGCGCAGGTACTTCACCTGCGCGTTGCCCTGGTAGCCGGGCAGGAACAGCCGCATCGGATAGCCGTTCTCCGGCCGCAGCCGTTCGCCGTTCTGGTAGAGCGCGACGAACGCGTCGTCCATCACCTTGGACATCGGTATGCTGCGCGCCATGCCGGAAGCGTCGGCGCCTTCCGCGACGATCCATTTCGCATTCGGCTTGACGCCGGTCTCCTCGAGCAGCGTGGAGAGCCGCACGCCGGTCCAGTCCGAACAGCAGATCTGGCCGTGGAGGCGCTGCACGCCGGCCTGCACCGGCTTGCGCTGGTAGAGCAACTGGCTGTTGCCGCCGCATTCCAGGAAGTAGATGCGCGACTCCAACGGATATTTGGCAAGCGTGTCGAGCGTGAAGATCAGCGGACGGTCGACCAGGCCATGGATCAGGAGCTTGTGCTTGTCCGGATCGATATCGGGGACGCCCGAGTGCAGCCGCACGAAGTGCAAGCCGTTCGGCGTGATGGTGCCGTCGAGCCGGTGCAGAGGCGTGCGGATGGAACCGAGCCCGGGCGGTGCGTTCGCCTGCTGCTGCATGCCTTCGCGCATGACATGCTTTTCGAAACGCGACGGCGAGCCATAGCCGGCAAAGCCGTCCGTGGTCGGATAGCGCATCCACGGCTCGACCGGCAGCGGTGCCGCGTCGGCGCGGTCGCTCAATGCGTAACCCGACAATGCAAGCGACGCGCCGCCTGCGAGAAACACGCGGCGATGCAAGAGCCCGTTGCCAGCAACGAATTCCTGTTCGCCCAGCGATGGCTGTGACGTCTTGCGCACCATGGCGCCCTCCCTGGTAGCTCCCGTGCATTCGATTCTATTGAGACGATCGAATTGCCGGCGAGAGCCTATCACCTACGGACGCCCGTTTCCATGTTGCACCGGTCCTTGCGGCGAAAATCGGCGAGGCGCAATCTGTCATCGGCACTCAGCCGATGAACAAAGCGGGGATCGAACCCGCGCGCTGCCAAGGGAGGACTCAGATGCCGCAGCAAGCCCGCCATGCATTCGCGCTCGCCATCACCGCCGCCGTCACGATCTTCGGCGGCGAGGCCCTGACCCAGGCCACAACTCCGACCAACTCGCTGCCAAATCCTTACCGGTCGATCGACAATTGGGCGCAATTGCCGGACGGCCGAACCTGGGGCTCGACCAGCGCGGTCGATATCGATCCCGACGGCACCAGCGTCTGGGTCGGCGAACGCTGCGGCGCGTTCGCACCGCCCGGCCAACTGAAGGCAGGTGTCCCCTTTGCCTGCGAGGGCTCGAAACTCGATCCGATCCTCAAGTTCGACGCATCCGGGCGGCTGGTGAAGAGTTTCGGCGCCGGCCTCACCATCTTTCCGCACGGCATCCATGTCGATCGCGACGGCAATGTCTGGCTCACCGACGGCGTCGGCAAGGACGGCAAGGGTCATCAGGTCTTCAAGTTCAGCCCGGATGGCAAGCTCCTGCTGACGCTCGGTAAGGCTGGCGTCGCCGGTGCCGGCAACGACGAGTTCAATGCGCCATCCGCTGTCTTCGTTGCGCCCAACGGCGACGTTTTCGTTGCGGACGGCCACGGCGGCAACACCAATGCGCGCATTGTGAAGTTCGATCGCAACGGCAAGTTCATCAAGACCTGGGGCAAGAAGGGCTCCGGCCCGGGCGAGCTCGATATCCCGCACGCGCTGGCGATGGATTCGCAAGGCCGGTTGTTCGTCGGCGACCGCAACAACAACCGCATCCAGATTTTCGACCAGGAAGGCAATTTCATCGCCGAGTGGAAGCAGTTCAGCCGGCCGAGCGGCATCTTCATCGACCGCAACGACACGATCTATGTCGCCGACTCGGAATCGGAGTCGGTCCGCAACAGCAATCCGGGCTGGAAGCGCGGTATCCGCGTCGGCAACGCGCGCACCGGCGAAGTCACGGCGCTGATTCCGGACCCGGTCGAGAAGATCACCGGCACCAGCGCCGCGGAGGGCGTCGCGGCCGATCGAAATGGCAACATCTTCGGCGCCGAGGTCGGCCCGAAACGGCTGATGAAATACGTGAAAAAATAGGCCGAAGCGCGCGTCGCGGCCTTCAATAGTCGAACGCGTCGCCCTTCCCGCTCACGCTCGTGTCCTTGAGCAATGCGCGATCGGGCTGCGCCAGGGGTGCGCCAGAGTCACGAAAACGGTTCACGATCGGATAGCGCCGGTCGCGGCCGAAATTCTTCAGCGTCACCTTCACGCCCGGCGCCGACTGGCGGCGCTTGTATTCGGCGAGGTCGAGCATGCGCGCCACCCGCGCCACCGTTTCCTTGTCGAAGCCGGCATCGACGATCGCCGCAAGCGGCTGTTCGCGCTCCACCAGCCGCTCGAGGATCGCGTCGAGCGTATCGTAAGGCGGCAGCGAATCCTGGTCGGTCTGGTTCTCGCGCAGCTCCGCGGTCGGCGGGCGGGTGATGATGTTGTCGGGGATCACATGGCCGTCCGGCCCCATCGCCCCGTCGGGCTTCCATTGATTGCGTAGCCGCGCGAGCCGATAGACCTCGGTCTTGTAGAGGTCCTTCACCGGATTGAAGCCGCCGTTCATGTCGCCGTAGAGCGTGGCGTAGCCGACCGACATTTCCGATTTGTTGCCGGTCGTCACCACCATGAGGCCGAACTTGTTGGAGACCGCCATCAGGATCGTGCCGCGCGCGCGCGCCTGCAAATTCTCCTCGGTCACGTCGCGCGGTAGATCCTTGAACAGCGGCGACAGCGTCTGTTCGAGGCCCTGCACCGCCTGCTCGATCGGCACCACATCGTATTTGACGCGCAGCGCCTTGGCGACCGACGCCGCATCGTCGAGCGAGGCCTGCGACGTGAAGCGGTATGGCAGCATCACGCAGCGCACCCGCTCGGCGCCCAGCGCATCGACCGCCATCGCCGCCACCAGCGCGGAATCGATGCCGCCCGAGAGCCCGAGCACCACGCCCTTGAAGCCGTTCTTGGCGACGTAGTCGCGCAGCCCGAGCACGCAGGCGATGTAGTCCTCGCGATCGCCGTCGCCCATGAGCTTCGCCACCGGCCCGCCGGCGCATCGCCAGGTATTGCCGCTGCGCTCCCAGCGCACGGTCGTCACCTGCTCGGTGAAGGCCGGAAGCTGGAACGCCAGCGAGCGGTCGGCATGCAGGCCGAACGACGCGCCGTCGAAGATCAGCTCGTCCTGCGCGCCGACCTGGTTAACATAGACCATCGGCAGGTCGCTCTCGGTCACGCGCGCGACGGCGATGTTGAGCCGGACGTCGTCCTTGTCGCGGTGATAGGGCGAGCCGTTCGGCACGATCATCAATTCGGTGCCGGTCTCGGCCAGCGTCTCGACCACATCGGCGCCCCAGATATCCTCGCAGATCGGCACCCCAAGCCGCACGCCGCGGAAATTCACCGGCCCCGGCATCGGCCCGGGCGCGAACACGCGCTTCTCGTCGAACACGCCGTAGTTCGGCAGATCGACCTTGCGGCGCACGGCGGCGATGGCGCCGCCCTCGAGCAGGCAATAGGCGTTGTAGAGCTTGCCGTCCTCGACCCAGGGCGTGCCGATCAGCATCGCCGGGCCGCCGTCGGCGGTCTCGCGCGCCAACTCCTCGACCTTGGCGCGGCAGGCGGCCTGCAGGGCCGGCTTGAGCACGAGATCTTCCGGCGGATAGCCGCAAATGAACAGCTCGGAGAAGGCGACAAGATCGGCGCCGTCGCGCACGGCCTGCGCGCGCGCCGCGCGGGCCTTGGCGGCGTTGCCATCGACGTCGCCGACGGTGGGGTTGAGCTGGGCGACCGCGATCGCGAGGCGGTCGGTGGGGCGGGCGTTCATGGGCTAGATGTAGCGTGGCGGCGGTGCGATGGGAATGCCGGTCGCGGCGCCTGTCCGGCACGATCGCCGCCTTCGTTCGCGGCAATTTACCAAGAACAAATCCGCGCCGAAAACCACAGCACCAACGTGCCGACAGTGGTGGAACGCAAGGCGCCGGTGCCATGCCGCCGCCGACAACCGGCGAGTCCGCCCCTGCCCCTATACCGCAAGCAAAGTCACGCCCGTCAGCGACGTGATGAAACATTTTTCCGGATGATCCTCTCCGATTTGCATCGGGCATCATCATTTTCGGCACGGAACGCGAGCCCGGCCTTCTGCGTTTATTCTTTTAGATCGTCAATTGGAGGAACCCGATCAATGACCTACCCCAATGACCCGAATTTCACGTACCCCGAGAATGCAGCTCCCCGGCGCGAAGCCGACCGGAGCAGTTTCACGGCCACGACATGGGCAAGCCTTGTCTTCATCGCCCTGCTATTCGGTGGCGTAGCGCTCTGGGCGTACCAGAGTGGTGACATGGAAAACGCGGCGATCAACAAACCCGGCGCGGAGCGCACCACCACTGGTCAGGGCAGCGCGCCGTCGAAGGCGCCTGTAACAGCACCGTCGAAGGCGCCCGCAGCGAAGGATACCGCGCAGTAGAACGCACGCGGAACAACGGTTCAATTGTTTGATGTGAAGCTCGCCCCGCTCAAGCGGGGCATCTTTCCAAATCGTTTTTTGGCTAAAGCCAGCCCAGCCGCTGCGCGAGCGCCAAGAGCCACACCGCGCCGACGAGCAGCAACGACAGACCGACCGCGGCCGATCCGATGTCCTTGGCGGTGCCGATCTGATGGTCGACCTCGCGCGAGACCCGGTCGGCGAGCTTCTCGACAGCCGTGTTGAGCAATTCAACGATCATCAAAAAGACCACCACACCCACCAGCAGCAGGCGTGTCCAGGCCGTCTGGCCGATCACGAAGGCCAGCGGGATCGCGACCAGAAGTACGGCGATCTCCTGCCGGAACGCGGCCTCGGTCCGGATCGCGGCCTTGAGCCCGTTCCAGGAATTGACGGTCGCGCGCCACAATCGGTCCATCGGTGATCCCGTTTCCGCGGCCCTTTCTTCACCTACCTGTCATGGACAGGCAAGCGTCTCTGGTGGAGTGATTTGACTAGTTGCCGCTGACCACCCGGTACGGACCGAGCTTGATATTGGCCTGGATGAAGCCGCCGAAGTGATCGGCCCGCCAGTGCAGGACCTGCGGCTGGGCGTTGACGCCGACGACATGGCCCTCGAAATGAGTGTGCCCCTTGGACTCGACGTGCCAGTAGCGGCCGCCGGCCCCGATGCTGATCCAGTCGCTGAAGCGATAGGAGACGATGGCGTCGAGCTGGTAGCCCCAGCCCTTGCCGTCCTCCGGGATCGGGCCGGTGAAATTGCCGGGATTGCCGCCGATGCGCAGCGCATGCGTGTCCGCGCCATAGAGCTGGGCATAGGGCAGCCACGCGGCATCGACGGTGAGCTTCCAGCGCCGGTCGAATTCCACCGCCGCTTCGAGACCGACACGCAACGAATGCCAGGTGTTGGTCTGCGCGATGGCGCGGAATGCAGCCGGGATGCCGCCGCCGCAGATGTCCGGGTTGGTCGCGATCTGGGTGCAGCCCATGGCGTCGACGTGATCGCGCAAGAAATGATAGCCGACGAACCCACCGACGTGGAAATCCGGCCCGCGGATAAGCTTTATGCCGGCGTCGAGGTTGCCGTAGATCACCGAGCCGCTCATGGTGTCGCTGAGCGTCGCCGAATAGGGAACGGTGATCGGCGGGAAATCCTCGTCCTTGAGCTTGCCGCCGAACAGGCCGCCGCCGCCGAAGTAACCCTTGACGAACCAGCCGTTGTTGAAGTCGAGCCGCGCGAAGGCCTCGCCGGTGAAGATGTTCAAGTCGGAATAGCCGAGGCGCGACACCAGCATCGCGCCGCTGGTGTCGAACAGGTCCTTCTTGGTCTGCGCACGGCCAAACCAGAGCCGCGTCCCGAGCTCGCCGACATAGGTCGACGGCACCGGCACGACCGCCGGACTCCAGTCTGCCGCAGCGACCGGCGCCGCGGTCGAAAGGCTCAGCGCAAATGCGGCCGCAGCGCGCACCAGCGAAACCGTGATTGTTTTCGTTGTCGTCACGACAGGGCCCCCGCCTGGTTTTCGGAGGCCATTCTTCACGCGAGCGGTTTTCACAACCCTTACAATTGTAGGGATCGCGGCAAGGAAGCGTTCGTAGTGTTAATGCCCGCTGAGCGCGAAATCGTTTACCTTCACGGATCGTGAAGATCGCGCGTCAGGCGAAGGCGTAGGTGTCCATCGAAATCACGCCGCTGCGGGTCGAGTTGTGGATGCGGCGGCCCTTGGTTTCGCCGGCGCCGATGGCGATGAACAGCGGCATCAGGTGCTCGTCGGTCGGGTGATTGTCGACCGCATGCGGGGCGAGCTTGCGGTAGTTCACGAGATCGTCGGTCGCGCCGGCCTCGATCCTGTCGTGCACCCAATCGGTGAACTCGGCGACCCATGGCAGCGCGGGCGCATCGCCGGGCAGGCCGCTGGAATAGAACTCATGCAGATTGTGGGTCAGGGAGCCCGATCCGATCACCAGGAAGTTCTCCTCACGCAGCGAAGCGAGCGCCTTGCCGAGCGCCACATGATGCGCGGGGCCGAGATGCGGCTGCACCGCGATCTGCACCACCGGCACGTCGGCGTCCGGATAGAGCAGCATCAGCGGCACCCAGGTGCCGTGATCGTAGCCGTAGCCGGTGACGACGGCAGGCGCGAAGCCCGCCGCCTGCCACAGGCCCGCGATCTTGATCGCCACCTGCGGATCGCCCGGCGCCGGATAGACGAGCTTGCGCAATTCCGGCATGCCGCCGAAGTCGTAGATCATGCCGGGCTGCGCATCGCCGACCACGGCCGGACGGCTGGTGCCGAAATGCGCCGTCGCGATCACGATGGCGCGCGGCTTCGGCAGGGTCTTGGCGAAACCTTTGAGGAAATCGCGCGCTGCGGAATCCTCGATGATCAGCCGCGGCGAGCCGTGCGAGATGTAGAGGGCGGGCAGCGCCATCAGCGCACCGTTTCTATAATCCCGCCGCCGCCGGCAGCGGCTGCACCTTGGCGACGCGCTCCTTCTTCAGCAGGTCGGCGAGCAGGAAGGCGAGATCGATCGCCTGCTCGGCGTTGAGCCGCGGATCGCAGACCGTGTGGTAGCGGTCGTTGAGATCCTGATCCGAGATCTCGCGCACGCCGCCGGTGCATTCGGTAACGTCCTGACCGGTCATTTCCAGATGGACGCCGCCGGCATAGACGCCTTCGGCCGCGCAGACCTGGAAGAAGGTGCGGGTCTCTTTCAGGATCAGGTCGAACGGCCGGGTCTTGTAGCCGGTGGTCGAGGTGATGGTGTTGCCGTGCATGGGGTCGCTCGACCACACCACGACGCGGCCTTCCTTCTTCACCGCGCGGATCAGCGGCGGCAGGAGGTCGCCGGCCTTGTCGGCGCCGACGCGGCAGATCAGCGTCAGGCGTCCCGGCTCGTTCTCCGGATTGAGCACATCGATCAGACGCAGCAGGTCGTCGGGCTTCTGCGACGGACCGGTCTTGAGGCCCAGCGGATTCTTGATGCCGCGGCAGTACTCGACATGGGCATGATCGAGCTGCCGGGTGCGGTCGCCGATCCAGACCATGTGGCCGGAGGTCGCGTACCAGCTTCCGGGGCGGGTTGAATCCTCGCGCGTCATGGCCTGCTCGTAGCCGAGCAGCAGCGCCTCGTGGCTGGTGTAGAAATCGGTCGTGCGCAGCTCCGGATGGCTCTCGAGGTCGAGCCCACAGGCCTGCATGAAGTTCAGCGCGTCGGAGATGCGCTCGGCCAGTTCCTGGTAGCGGCGCGCCTGCGGGCTATCCTTGATCGCGCTCAGCATCCATTGCTGGACGCTGGCGAGATTGGCGTAGCCGCCCTGCGCGAACGCGCGCAGCAGATTCAGCGTCGCCGCCGACTGGCGATAGGCCTGCAATTGCCGGCGCGCGTCGGGGGTGCGCGACTCCGGCGTAAACTCGGTGCCGTTGACGATGTCGCCGCGATAGATCGGCAGCTCGACGCCGTTCTTCTTTTCCGTCGGCGAGGTGCGCGGCTTCGCGAACTGACCCGCGATGCGTCCGACCTTCACCACCGGCAACGAGCCGGCATAGGTCAGCACCACCGCCATCTGAAGGAAGACGCGGAAGAAATCGCGGATGTTGTTGGCGCCGTGCTCGGCGAAGCTCTCGGCGCAATCGCCGCCCTGCAGCAGGAAGGCCTCGCCCTTGGCGACGCGGCCGAGCGCCTTCATCAGGTTGCGCGCCTCACCTGCAAAAACCAGCGGCGGAAAGGTCGCGAGCTGCCGCTCCACCTCGGCAAGCGCGGGCTTGTCGGGGTAGTCGGGCATCTGCAGGGCAGGTTTGTTGCGCCAGCTCTCCGGCGTCCAACGCTCGGCCATCACGCGGCTCCAATACGCTATTCCAAGGATTTCAGCGCCTTATATACGAGGCGGGTCGCGGAAGGCCAGAATAATCCCGGATCGGCCCTATTCCGCCGCCTGCCGCTCGACCGTATAGGCCTTGGTGCGGAGCGTGACGAGTTCCTCCGAGGCGGTCGGGTGCACCGCCATCACCGTGTCGAAATCGGCCTTGGTGGCGTTCATCTTCACCGCGATGCCGATGAGTTGGATCATCTCTCCGGCGTCCGGGCTCGCGATATGGCAGCCCAGCACGCGGTCGGAGGCGGCGTCGACGATCAGCTTGAAGAACGAGCGGGTGTCGCGGCCAGCCAGTGTCATCTTCATCGGCCGGAACGAGGTCTTGTAGACGTCGACCCGCGGATAGCGCTCGGCGGCCTGCGTCTCGGTAAGACCGATGACGCCCAGCTCCGGCTCGGAGAACACCGCCGTCGGCACATCGGCATGGTCGACCTTGGTCGGCCTGCCGCCGAACACGGTGTCGGCAAACGCGTGCCCTTCGCGGATCGCCACCGGGGTCAGGTTGATCCGGTCGGTCACGTCGCCGACGGCATAGATGTTCGGCACCGAGGTGCGCGAGAATTCATCGACGGCGATCGCGCCTTTCGCGAGCGTAAC
The DNA here is from genome assembly GCA_963785745.1 of uncultured Alphaproteobacteria bacterium. Lineage (GTDB taxonomy): Bacteria > Pseudomonadota > Alphaproteobacteria > Rhizobiales > Xanthobacteraceae > VAZQ01. Next base: position 335,314 of record CAWAWR010000016.1, on the reverse strand, counting down.
GCCCGCTTTGTCGAGTCCGAGCCCCGCGACGTTCGGCTTGCGGCCGGTCGCGAACATGGCGCAATCGACGACAAAGGATTCACGATCGGACAATTCGACGTCGAGGCCGTGCTCGACCTTCTCGATGGCGTCGACGGTCTGCTTGCACACGATCTTGATGCCGCGCTTGCCCATTTCCGCGGCGAGATGATCGCGCACATCGTTGTCGAAGCCGCGCAGGATCTGTTCGCCGCGATAGACCAGCGTCACCTCGGAACCGAGACCGCTGAAGATGTTGGCGAACTCGACGGCGATATAGCCGCCGCCCTGGATCAGGACGCGCTTCGGAAGTTCCTGCAGGTGGAAAGCTTCGTTCGACGAGATGACGTGCTCAAGGCCGGCGATCTCGGCACCGAGATGCGGCGTGCCGCCGGTGGCGATCAGGATCGTCCCGGCGCGCACGGTCTTGCCGGTCGCGGTGAGGCGCACGGTGTGGGCATCCTCCAACACCGCACGGCTTTTGACGATCGCGACGTTGGCGCGCTCCAGATTGGTCGTATAGGCCGCCTCGAGGCGCGCGATCTCGCGGTCCTTGTTGGCGATCAGCGTTCCCCAGTCGAACACGGGCTCGCCAACGGTCCAGCCATAGCCGGCGGCGTCCTCGAATTCGTCGGCGAAGCGCGAGGCGTAAACCAGCAGCTTCTTCGGCACGCAGCCGCGGATCACGCAGGTGCCGCCGACGCGATACTCTTCGGCCACCATGACGCGCGCGCCGTGGCCGGATGCGATCCGCGCAGCGCGCACGCCGCCCGAACCTCCGCCGATGACGAAGAGGTCGACGTCGTGGTCAGCCATGGCGGCCGACCTTGTCCTGCAACTTACAGGTCATGCCCCCGCTTCTTCATTTCGGCGCGGAAGCGGGCGATCACTTCTTCGGCGAACTTTTCCTGCCAGCCCTTCAATCCATTCATCGCGTCGTCGAAGACCGCCGGCTCCAACTCGATGGCCTTTTTGCCGGTCGGGGTCCGGTAAAAGGTGACGAGTTCCTTCAGCTCGGCTTCGGTGAAGCGCGACGCATAGAGCCACGCGATATCGTTCATCAGATCGGTGGTCCGCTGCGCATAGACCTTGCGCAGGTTGGTCGACACATCGTCCAGGTCCTTGCGAAGGGTCGGACTGGTCTGCAACAGCATGGTCCGGACGCGCTCGATGACCCCCGGAACCATCGGAGCAAACACGGCATCCGTTTGCTTGAGCTCCAGGATTTCCCTGGCGATCTTGATCGCACCCGCCGACGGCTCGGGCGGCAGCGGTATCAGCTGCGGCTGCGGCGGCTGCTTCGGTTGGGCAAGCGCCGTTCCGCCCACCGCGATCAACATGATCGCAAGCAGGGCAGCACGCGCGGCTCCGGTGGCCATGATTTTGGCGAACATGACGATACTCCTCTCCGGCCGATCCGGCTTACGATGGTTCACGACCGCTCTATCACTCGCACGCCGCCGCTTCCTGCAAGAATAGCGGCGCTTGCGAGCCCAATGAATAGTCCGTGCTCGATGACGCCTGGAATGGCGGACAACCGAGCGGCCAGCGCCTTCGGATCGGCGATCCGCTGCAGTGCGCCATCCAGAATCCAGTGCCCGCCATCCGTGACCAAAGCGTGGCCGTCCTTGGTGCGCCGCAGGGTCGCGGCCGCCGGCGAGCCGGTATCGGCAAAGGCGGCCTCAACCGCGCGCCGCGTCGACTCCAGTCCGAACGGCTCGACCTCGACCGGCAGCGGGAAGCGACCAAGCACGGGCACCCACTTCGAATTCATCGGCGATGACGATCATGCGCCCGGATGCCGCGGCAACGATCTTCTCGCGCAACAGCGCGCCGCCGCCGCCCTTGATGAGGCTGAGGTCATGCGCGATCTCGTCGGCGCCGTCTACTGTCAGATCAAGCTCGGGCGTCTCGTCCAAGGTCGACAACGGCACACCGACCCGCTCGGCATCCCGCCGTGTCGCGTCGGAGGTCGGAACGCCCACGACCTTGAGGCCATCACGCACGCGCTCTCCGAGCAGCTCGACAAAATGTTTGGCCGTGGAGCCGGTGCCCAATCCCAGACGCATGCCCGGTCGCACGAACTCAATCGCACGAGCGGCCGCGGCACGTTTCTGTGCGTCAGGATTCATTGCGAAAGACGGCCGGTTCTGTGGTCTGCCATTGAAAAAGCCCGTCTATCTAGCGTCGATCCACCGTCAGGCATAGTCCATTCGTACCGGTGCCTGATCGAGCGCTTGCCATCATCGGTCCTGCCGGGTAGCGATCGGAGGTCATGGCTTCCCCCCTCGTCGTGCTCGATCTTGACGGAACGCTCGTTGATACGGCGCCCGATCTGGTCGCGACCCTCAACGCCATCCTGGCGCGCGAAGGGCTGCCACCGGTCGGCTACGAGGCGGCGCGCAACTTTGTCGGAAGCGGCGCTCGCATGATGGTCGAGCGCGGGTTTGTCGCCGCCGGCCGAACCATGCCGGCCGCCGCGATCGACGGCTTCACGCGCGACTTTCTCGAACACTATGCCACGCATATTGCCGACAGTTCTGCGCCGTTCCCCGGCGTGGAGGCTGCGCTCGATACACTGGCGGAGCGCGGGTATCGGCTCGCGGTCTGCACCAACAAGATCGAAAAGCTTTCGGTGCGCCTGCTTGATGCGCTCGGCCTGTCGAAACGCTTTGCTGCGATCTGTGGCGCGGACACGTTTGGCATCATCAAGCCTGATCCTGAGATACTGCGTCGTACCATCGCACGCGCTGATGGCGACGGTGCCGTGATGGTCGGCGACTCCCTCGTCGACATCGCGACCGCCCGCGCGGCCAATATCCCGGTGATTGCGGTCGACTTCGGGTATACTGATACCCCCGTTGTCGAGCTGGCGCCGGACCGGATCATCAGCCACTTCATGGACCTTCCAGAGGCGGTTTTTGCCCTCTTGGGCCGCCCCCGGGGTGAATTTGCCGGGAACAGTTAACAGTGAAATTTACCCTATCGCCGCCACACTTAGAGAGAGATACTGATATCCACTATAGGCTGGCGGTGCTGGTGCCGCTGTTGCGTGCCCGCGGCCCCGCTCGTATGGTTACCTAGGGGCAAGACGGCCGTGCGCCGTCTTCAATGGTGGGTACGACCATGAGCCGAGTTATTGCCATTGCGGCATGTGGCCTCATCCTCGCCGCGTGTTCGATGTCGATGCCGAGCATGGACGTCTTCCGGTCGGGACCGGCGACGGAAGTGTTGCGCATTGAATCCGAACCGCCGGGAGCGGATGCGCGCACTGCGGAGGGACAGTCCTGCCGCACGCCTTGCGAACTGACGGTGCCCGCAGCGGGTGAGGTCGCGATCTCGTTCGCCCTGCAGGGCTATGCCCCGCAGACCATCAGTGTTCGCGCGGAGGCGCCCGCCACTGCAAGCTACGCCGAAGGCGCGCCGCCGACCCGCATGCAGCCGAACCCGGTCTATGCCGAACTGACGCCGGCGGTGCAGCAGCAGAAGAAGAAGAGCGGACCGCCCAAGAAGAAAGTCGCGGTCAAGAAATCCGGCCCTGATGGCGAGCCTGCGGCAATGACCGCCCAGCCGGCGCCAGGGCGGCAAGACCCCGCGAGCGCCTATCCATCGAACTATCCCTGGCCGCCGCCCCCGCCGGCGCAATAGCGCCCGACCGGCCTTGAACCGTCGTCTGGCGGCCCTGCCCTACGCCGCTGCGGGAACTATGGACGGTCTGGCCGATATCCGTCAGAGTCCCCAAATAACAAGGCATAAGGATCGGCCCGTCCCGTTGCCATGGGCCATGGCCGCAGCGACCGCCGGCGGACCGGCGGAAAGGTTGGAATGGCGCAGGCAGTGTCAGAGTTCGAAGTTCGGCGTCCGCTGATCGATCCGTTCGCGCGCGCGATCACCTATTTGCGCGTGTCGGTGACGGATCGGTGCGACTTCCGCTGCGTCTATTGCATGTCCGAGAACATGAACTTCCTGCCGAAGGCGGACCTGCTCACGCTGGAAGAGCTCGATCGCCTGTGCAGCGCGTTCGTGGCGCGCGGCGTGCGCAAGCTCAGGCTGACCGGCGGCGAGCCGCTGGTCCGGCGCGGGATCATGACGCTCGTCGGCTCGTTGTCGCGCCACCTCGCCTCCGGCGATCTCGACGAGCTGACACTGACCACCAACGGCTCGCAGCTTCCGAAATACGCGCGCGAGCTCGCCGATCACGGCGTCAAGCGCATCAATGTTTCGCTGGATACCCTCGATGCCGAGAAATTCCGCGCCATCACGCGCTGGGGCGAGCTCGACAAGGTGATCGCCGGCATCGATGCCGCGCAGGCGGCCGGCCTGCGCGTCAAGATCAACGCGGTCGCCCTCAAGGGCGTCAACGAAGACGAGATCCCCGCGCTGGTCGAATGGGCGCATGGCCGTGGCATGGAGCTCACCTTGATCGAGGTGATGCCGCTCGGCGACGTCGGCGAAGGCCGGCTCGATCAGTATCTGCCGCTGTCGATCGTGCGCGCACGCCTCGCCGAGCGCTACACGCTCGACGACATCGCCTATCGCACCGGCGGGCCGGCGCGCTACGTACGCGTCGCGGAAACCGGCGGCACGCTCGGTTTCATCACCCCCCTCACCCACAATTTCTGCGAATCCTGCAACCGCGTGCGCATCACCTGCACCGGCACGCTCTATATGTGCCTGGGGCAAGAGGACGCGGCCGACCTGCGCACGCCGCTGCGCGCCTCGGAGGCCAACGGCCTGCTCGATGCCGCCATCGAAGAAGCGATCGCGCGCAAACCCAAGGGGCACGACTTCATCATCGACCGCCGCCACCAGCGGCCGGCGGTGTCGCGGCACATGAGCGTGACCGGCGGGTGATCGCCCGCCGCGGCGCCGACACCGAAGGCAATCGGTAGCAGCGGCGCCACGCCACCCCCTGGCCCGTTGGCGTCGCAGCCGGATTAGCGATAAGAAATCGCTGGGGGAACGCGGCCAAGGGGAACAAGGACGTGGGCGGGCTCTTGAAAGCGAGCCGCGTCATCGACGCGGTCAGTGGCTGGTTCGGGACGCTCGCCACCTGGCTCGTGCTGTTTGCCTGCCTGATCTCGACCGGCAACGCCATCAGCCGCTACGCCTTCGACACCAGCTCCAACGCCTGGCTCGAGCTGCAGTGGTACATGTTCGCGGCGATCGTGTTCTTCGGCGCGCCCTATGTACTCAAGGTGAACGAGCACGTGCGGGTCGACGTCATCTATTCATCCTTGTCGGAGCGCGGGCGGATCTGGATCGACATCGCCGGCGGCGCCCTGTTCCTGCTGCCGTTCTGCGCGGTGCTTATCTATTTCACCTGGCCGTGGTTCGTGGAGTTGTGGCGCATCGGCGAGATGTCGTCCAATGCCGGCGGCCTTGTGCGCTGGCCGGTCAAGCTCATGCTGCCGCTCGGCTTCGCGCTGCTGGCGCTGCAAGGCATTGCCGAGCTCATCAAGCGCATCGCGGCGCTCAACGATAGCTATCGGCTCGAATACGAATACGAGACGCCGCTGCAATGATCGAGTTCGTTCGCAGCAATATTGCGCCCCTGATGTTCGCGGGGCTTATCGTTTTCATGTTGTTTGGCTACCCGGCGGCGTTCTCGGTCGCCGCCGTCGGTCTTGTGTTCGGCGTCATCGGGATCGAGCTTGGACTGATCGAGCCGAATTTCCTCGGCAATCTCGTCTATCAGGTGTTCTCGATCGTCTCGGAGGAGCAAGGCGCGCTGCTGCTTTCGATTCCGTTCTTCACCTTCATGGGCGCGATCCTCGAACGTTCAGGGCTCGCCGAAGACCTCCTGGATTCGATCGGACAAATGTTCGGGCCGGTGCGCGGCGGGCTGTCCTATGCAGTGATCTTCGTCGGCGCGATTCTCGGCGCCATCACCGGCACGATCGCGGCATCGGTGATCGCCATGGCGGTGATCGCGCTGCCGCTGATGCTGCGCTACGGCTATTCCACCCGTCACGCCACCGGCGTCATCGCCGCATCCGGCACCATCACCCAGCTCATTCCGCCGTCGCTGGTGCTGATCGTGCTCGCCGGCGTGCTCAACCAGCCGGTCGGGGCCATGTATGCCGGCGCGATCGGGCCGAGCCTGATCCAGATCGGGCTGTTCTGCGCCTGGGTGCTGATCGTGAGCCTGATCTGGCCGAAGGACGTTCCGGCGCTGCCGCGCGAAGCGCGCACGCTGCATGGCTGGGCGCTGTGGGGAAAGTGCCTGCGCGGCATCGTTCCGTCGCTTGGCCTGATGTTCCTGGTGCTGGGCACGATCTATTTCGGGCTCGCGACACCGACCGAAGCGGGCGCAGCCGGCGCCGTCGGATCGCTGCTGCTGGCGGCGGTCAACCGCCGGCTGACCTGGCCGATGACCTATCAGGCGATGGCGACGACCATGCGCATCACCGCGATGGTGGTCTTCATCCTGATCGGCGCGCGCGTGTTCAGCCTGGTGTTTCAGGGGGTCGGCGGAAAGGTCTGGATCGAGGACTGGCTGACCTCGCTGCCCGGCGGCGTGGTCGGCTTCCTGATCTTCGTCAACATCTTCATCTTCGTGCTGGCGTTCTTCCTCGATTTCTTCGAGATCGCCTTCATCGTCGTGCCGCTGCTGGCGCCGGTCGCGGCCAAGCTCGGGATCGATCTGGTCTGGTTCGGCCTGATGATCTGCGCCAACATCCAGACCAGCTTCATGCATCCGCCGTTCGGTTTCGCGCTGTTCTATCTGCGCGGCGTGGCGCCGCCGACGGTGCGGACCGCCGACATCTATTGGGGCGCGATCCCCTGGGTGATGCTGCAGGTGATCCTGGTGGCGATCCTGATCTTCTGGCCGCAGTCGGTGACCTATTGGATCGACCGCGGCCCCAAGATCGATCCGTCAACGATCAGGATCGACATCCCGCTGCCCGACTTGCCGGACCTGCCGCCGATCCAGCTCGACCCGGCACGTTGACGCACGCCTCGCAAAGGCCTTTGCGCACCTCGGGTATCGTCATACCCTCGCGCCAACAACGCTCGATCAAAGGCCACGCTATGACACTTCGACGCCGCCAATTCCTGCGCCTCGCGGGCGCCGCAGCCGCATGGCCGTTCGCGCCGCACATCGCCCGCGCCCAAGCCTGGCCGAACAAAACGATCCGCGTGATCGCGCCGTTTTCCGCCGGCAGCACCGTCGACGTCGTGGGACGTTTGCTGCTCGAACCGCTGTCGCAGCAGCTCGGTCAGACATTGGTCCTGGAAAATCGCGTGGGCGCCGGCGGCATGACCGGCGCAACGACGGTCGCGCGCGCCGATCCCGACGGCTACACGCTTCTCATCAATTCATCGGCCCACTCGGCCATTCCGGCGATCTATCCCAACGTTCCCTACGACGCAGCCCGCGATTTCGCAGCCGTTGCGTCACTCGGCAGTTCGCCCAATGTCACGGTGGTTGCACCGGACAAGGGCTTCAAGACGCTGAAGGAGCTGGTTGCCGCCGCCAAGTCCAGGCCGGGTGGACTGACCTACGCGACCGCGGGCGTCGGCTCGGCGACCCATCTCAGCACCGAACGCTTCCGCGTCAGCGCCGGATTCGAGGCCGTCCATGTACCGTTCAAGGGCATGCCGGAAGCCCTCACCGAGGTCATGACCGGACGCGTGGACTTCACCTGCTCCAGCATCGCGCCCGCCATCCCGCTTATTCGCAGCGGCAAGGTGACGGCGCTTGCCGTCACCACGCCGAAACGCAGCCCCGCGCTGCCGGATGTGCCGACTTCATTGGAGGCCGGTTACGCCAATTCCGACTACACGTTCTGGCTCGGCGTCTTCGTCCCGGCCAAGACCCCGCGCGAGATCGTCGACCGGCTGCATCAGGAAGTGCAGAAGGTCCTGCAGGCGCCGGGCATGGACAAACGGCTCGCGCAGAATGGCATCGATCCGATGCCGATCACGCCGCAAGCATTCGATGCGCTGGTCAAAAAGGAAATCGCGGAGAACATCGCCTTGGTGAAGGCCGCCGGCATCAAGGTCAATTGAGCGCCAAATCCTCATAGATCGCGCTGCAGAGATCGTTCTGCCGGGCGGAGTGAATGACGTCGTCGGCAACCATCCCGTTCCACGAGCACGCGACCACAAGGCCGCGATCGGGGTCGCAGAACGCGGTCGTGGTGCGGAAACCGGAATGCCCGAAGGTACGCGGCGACGCATGGCGTCCATATCCGTAGAGGTGGGTCGCGCCGCCGTGGTGCATGCGTGAGTCCAAGGTCAATCCAAGCCCCCAATCGAGCACCAGGCCCCAACCCACATCGTACATGCCGGCGCGTTGGCGAGCCGTCATTGCGTCCACCGTCGTTGGCGTGAGCAGTCCGATGCCGTCGAGCGTGCCGTGCGTTCGCAACAGTTCGAGCAGGCGCGCGAGCTCGCGCATCGGACCGCGGCCATTGCCGCCGGGCATGAACGCCGTGAGATGATGTGGCGCGTCGGGCGCCCACGAACCCGGCTTCGGCTCGCTCCCGCTGGTGTCGAACGTCTGCCCGAGCCGATCGCTTGTACGAGTTCGAGGACATCGGCGCGTCATGCCGAGCCATGAATCCGTCATGCCGAGCGGCAGGAATATTTCGTCGCGAATGACCTGCCGGAAATCGCGCTGCCGTTTGCGGTTCACGATCTCGGCGAGCAGCAAGGCGACCACGCTGGTCTGGTAGCCGGCACGCGCACCGGGCTTCACATCCTTGTCGATCCCGGACGCGCAAATCAGCGCGATGTTGGCGTCGTGGCTCTGGCTGTAGCGAACCGGAAACAGCTTTTCCTCGACATTGAGCAAGCCGCAGGTGTGGGTCCAGACATGGCGGACGGTGATGCCGTCCTTGCCGCCGCCGGCGAACTCCAGGATGTGGCGTGCGATCGGATCGTCGAGATCGACCAGGCCCTCCTGCCAGAGGCGCGCAAACAGGACCGACGTCGCGATCTTCGAGCACGACAGCCAGGTCATCATGGAGTCCGGGGTCATGTCCCGGCCGGGCGCCGCCAGTCCGATGGCTGTATCCGCAACCGGCTTTCCGTTCAGAGCGACAAAGAGCTGCGCGCCGACGTGGAGCTTGGCGCGCATGCCGGCTTCGAGCACGGCCATGGCGCGTGGCAGCGACGTGGACATGCCTCAAACCTGTCGCATTGCGGCGAACGTTCGACTATGTCCGCGTCCGATTGCGGATCAGGAAGTCGTCGTAGGTGTATTCGGCGACGCGCCACCACAGATATTGGTCGTTGCGGAACGTCAGCATCGCGTCCCAGACTTTCTTGAAGTCGGCGTTCTTGGCCGACACTTCGCTATAGACCTCCAGCGACGCCTTCAGGCTCGCATCCATGATCGACGGCGAGAACGCCTGCAGCCGCGCCTGCCCGGCGCCGAGCAAGCTCTTGAGCGCAACCGGATTGAGCGCGTCGTACTTCGCCAGCATCCACTGGTTCGACAACGCCGAAGCGGTGGTCACGATCGCCTGGTACATCGGCGGCAGCGCGTTCCATTTATCGAGATTGAAAAAGTGGTGGAGCATCGCGCCGCCTTCCCACCAGCCGGGATAGTAGTAATAGGGCGCGATCTTGGCGAAGCCGAGCTTCTCGTCGTCGTAGGGGCCGACCCATTCGGCGGCGTCGATGGTGCCCTTTTCCAATGAAGAATAAACCTCGCCGCCCGGAATCTGCTGCGGCACCACGCCGAGCTTGGTCATCACCGTGCCCGCAAATCCGCCGATGCGCATCTTGAGGCCGCGCAGATCGGATGGCGCCTTCACCTCGCGGCGGAACCAGCCGCCCATCTGGCAACCGGTGTTGCCGCACGGCAGCGCGTAGATGTTGAACTTCTTGTAGAACTCGTTCAGCACCTCGCTGCCGCCGCCTTGATACCACCAGGCGTTCTGCATGCGCGCATTGAGGCCGAACGGGACCGCCGTGCCGAAGGCGAAAGTCGGATCCTTGCCGAAATAGTAGTAGGACGCGGTCTGCGCCATTTCGACGGTGCCCTTCTGCACCGCGTCGGCGGCGGCGAGCGGCGGCACGATCTCGTTGGCCGCGAAGACCTGGATCTGGAAGCGCCGGTCGGTCATCTCGGACACGGCCTTGGAGAACTCCTCGGCCGCGCCATAGATCGTGTCGAGATTCTTGGGGAAGCTCGAGGTCAGGCGCCATTTGAGCTCCGGCATCGACTGCGCGATCGCAGGGCTGGCAACGGCGGTGCTGGCGGCGGCGATGCCGGCCCCCTGAAGGAATTGGCGGCGTTTCATATCGGACTCCTGCGCCGGATTAGCCTGGCGTCGCGCGGGATCATGCGCACGAATTGCGGCAACAAAATACCGTCATTTCTCACGCATTTCTCACGGCTTCTTGAGCTGGACGTTGATCCGGATCGGCCTCCACTCGCCGTCGGACATGATGTACTCGAGCTCGTAGTGGACGCGACTCGGCGTCGTATCGAAATGGCCGTACAGCATGAGCACGCCTTTGTCGCTGACCCGCGCCGGCTGGCTCTCGACCGGAGGCTTGGCGACGATGAGGTCGAAATCGATCCGATTGTCCCGGAAAACCTTGAATGCCGCCGCCAGCCGCTCCGGCGAAAATTCGTCGCGGAACGGTTTCGATAGCTTGGCGTGCATCACGGCGTAGTTGCCGGTGACGTTGGCGTCGTTGAAGGTCAGCAGCGTCGCCTTGACGAGGACCTCCTGCGTAAACGGATCCGGCGCCTTCTGCGCAAATGCCTGCGGGGCGGCGAGCATCGTCCCGACCAGCGCGGTGACAATTGCGAGGAGGCCCATTGTCTTGGCTCGCAGCCCGCTCATTTCAATCCCCCAACCAATTCAATGTGACACATCAAGAATGCGGATTTTCGGCCCTATCTGCAAGGATGCGTCGGCTGGATTGTCATCCGCAGGTCATCGCCCCCGGCCTACCTTTGAGCCGCTACAAAGGGGGGCTTCATGACCATTCGTTTTCCTCGGCGTCTCGATGTCGACGGCTTCGCTACCGTCAATCGCCGCACTTTGCTGCATGGCCTCGGCGCCTCCGCCCTGGTCACAACAACCGGCGGGCTGTTCGCACGTCCGGTCTGGGGCAGCCCGGTCTTCGCGGCTTATCCGTTTTCGCTCGGCGTCGCATCCGGCGATCCGGCACCGGACGGATTCGTGATCTGGACCAAGATCGCGCCGGAGCCGCTTCGAGCGCAGCGGCGGGATGCCGAAGCGGCCGGTCGAGGTTGAATGGTCGGTGGCCGCCGACGAGCGCATGCGCCAGGTCGTGCGCAAGGGCACCGCGGTCGCGCATCCCGAGCTCGGCCATGCGGTGCATGTCGAGCTCGACGGCCTCGAGCCGGGGCGCGACTATTTCTATCAGTTCACCATCGGCAAGGAGCGCAGCCGCGTGGGCCGCTCGCGCACGCTGCCGGGAGCGGGTGCGTCGGTTGCGCAGGTCCGCTTCGGTGTCGCCGGCTGCCAGAAATACGAGGACGGCTACTTCACCGCGTTCCGCAACATAGCGTCCGAACGGTTCGATTTCGTCTTCCACTACGGCGACTATATCTACGAGTACCGCGTGCTGCGGCCGGGCCAAGCCAATCTGCCCGTCGTCCGCGTCATGCCAGGCGAACCGGACGAGACCTACACTCTCGACGACTACCGGCACCGCTATGCGATCTACAAGTCCGACCCCGACCTACAGGCAGCGCACGCGTCGACGCCGTTCATCATGAGCTTCGACGATCACGAGGTCGACAACGACTGGGCCGGCAACACCACAGAGGACTTTGCGCCGCCGGAATTGTTCCTGCTGCGGCGCGCGGCCGCCTTCCAGGCCTGGTACGAGCATCTGCCGGTACGCAAGGCGCAGATGCCACGCGGCCCCGACATCCTGGCCTACCGGCGCTTCGGCGTCGGCGACCTCCTCTCGATGAGCGTGCTCGACACGCGGAGCTTCCGTTCGCCGCAAGCCTGCGCCAAAGGTCCACGCGTCGTGGCCAATTGCGCCGAGGCAAGCGAGCCGAACCGCACCATGCTCGGCGACGCGCAGGAGCGCTGGCTCCACGATAGCTTCAAGAGCGCGAAGGCGCGCTGGACCGTTCTCGCCCAGCAGGTCACCCTGATGCGCAACGACCGCGATCCCGATCCCAACGTGTTCGCGCCAAGCCTCGACAAATGGGACGGCGCGGTGGCCGCCCGCGATCGCCTGTTCGCTGCGATCGAAGAGGCGAAGCTCGCCAATGTGGTCACGCTCTGTGGCGACATCCACCAGAATTGGGCCGGCGAGCTGAAGAAGAACTTCGCCGATGAGAAGTCCGCGACGCTTGGAGTCGAGTTTGTGGCGACGTCGATCTCATCGGTCGGCGATGGCTTCGACATCAACAACACCTATAAAGCTCTGCTCCAGCAGCAGCCCTACGTCAAATTCTTCAACAGCCAGCGCGGCTATGTCCGCAACGTGGTCACGCCCGCCCGCTGGCAGGCCGACTTCCAGGTGCTCGACAAGGTGAGCGTGCCCGACGGCCGCCTGACGACGCGCAAGAGCTTCGTCGTTGAAAGCGGCAGGAGCGGCCTCGCGGACGCGTAGCGCAGGTTCCAGCGCGGCGGGCACCGGTTCGGCGCGCTGCCCTACCCCTCGATCACGATCCTCGGCGCCGCCTGTCCACCACTGTCCCTGAGCTGATCGCGCACGCGCGCGGCAATGTCGCGATAGATCGCGGCGTGCGGCCCGTCGGGCTCGGTCGCGACCACCGGCAATCCGGCATCCGACTTCTCGCGAATGGTCGCGTGCAGCGGCACCTCGCCGAGGAACGGCACGCCGAGCCGGTCGGCTTCCGCCCGCGCGCCGCCGTGGCCGAAAATGTCGGTGCGCTCCCCGCATTTCGGGCACAGGAAGTAGCTCATGTTCTCGACGATGCCGAGCACCGGCACGTTGACGCGGCGGAACATGGCGATGCCGCGGCGCGCGTCGATCAATGCAAGATCCTGCGGCGTCGAGACGATGACCGCGCCCTTGAGCGGCACCTGCTGCGCCATCGTGAGCTGCGCGTCGCCGGTGCCGGGCGGCATGTCGACCACCATCACGTCGAGCTGGCCCCACTCCACCTCGCGCAGCATCTGCGTGAGCGCGGAGATCACCATCGGCCCGCGCCAGATCATCGGCGTCTCCTCGTCGATCAGGAAACCGATCGACATGACGGTGAGGCCGTAGCGCGAAATCGGCTTGAGCCGGGTGCCGCCGAGCGTCTGCGGGCGTTCCTTGATCGCGAGCAGTTTCGGCAGCGAGGGCCCGTAGATGTCGGCGTCGAGGATGCCGACCTTCAACCCAAGCGATGCAAGACCGAGCGCGAGATTGACCGCGGTGGTCGATTTGCCGACCCCGCCTTTGCCGGAGGCGACCGCGATGATCGCCTCGACGCCGGGCACGCCGGTTTGCGCGGCACCGCCGCCTCCCGCGGGGCGCGGAGCGGCGCCGGCCGCCGGACGCGCTGCCGCAGCGCCGGCCTTGCGCTCGGCGGTCAATGCGACCAGCGCCGAGGTGACGCCCGGCACCGCGCGCACGGCTTTCTCGGCGCGCTCGCGCACCGGCTCCCAGGCCTTCACCGCGCCGGCATCGACGGCGATCGAGAAGAACACCTTGCCGTCGGTCACCACCACGTCGGACAGCGCGTCCGCCTCGGTCAGCGGCGTCCCATTCGGGGTCGGCACCTTGGCAAGGGCGTCGAGAACTTGTTGCTTGGTCGGCGCCATGGCGCTCCGCCGTTTGCTGATTGTGGCCGCCACCATACGGGCGGCTCGAACCGGGTCAACGCCCAGTTGACGGACGCCGCAAGGCCGTCGCAATCACGATACAGATAAGCTGTGAACAGGCCCATTGGCAGGAGGAAACGATGGCGAAGGTGGCGTTTATCGGGCTTGGCGTGATGGGCTACCCCATGGCCGGGCATCTCAAGGCCAAGGGCGGCCATGAGCTCACGGTCTATAACCGCACCGCCGCCAAGGCCGATTCCTGGGTCGCCAAATTCGGCGGCAAGCGCGCCGCAACGCCCAAGGAAGCCGCGCAAGGCCAGGATTTCGTCATGGCCTGCGTCGGCAACGACAACGACCTGCGCGAGGTGACGCTGGGCGACAACGGCGCGTTCGCCGGCATGGCGAAAGGCGCGGTGTTCGTCGACCACACCACGGCGTCGGCGGAGATCGCGCGCGAGCTTCATGCGCAAGCCAAGCAGCGCGGCTTCGATGCGATCGACGCGCCGGTCTCGGGCGGCCAGGCCGGCGCCGAGAACGGCGTGCTGACGGTGATGTGCGGCGGCGACGCGGCGCCCTATGGCCGCGCCGAGCCGGTGATCGCGGCCTATGCGCGGATGTGCAAATTGCTCGGGCCCGCGGGCGCCGGCCAGCTCACCAAGATGGTGAACCAGATTTGCATCGCCGGGCTGGTGCAGGGACTGGCGGAGGGAATCCATTTCGCGAAGAAGGCCGGCCTCGACGTCGAGGCGGTGATCCAGACCATCTCCAAGGGCGCCGCGCAGTCGTGGCAGATGGAGAACCGCTACAAGACCATGAACGAGGGCAAGTTCGACTTCGGCTTCGCGGTCGACTGGATGCGCAAGGACATGTCGATCTGCCTCGGTGAGGCGCGCAAGAACGGCGCGAACCTGCCGGTCACCGCACTGGTCGATCAGTTCTATTCCGAAGTGCAGAAGATGGGCGGCAAGCGCTGGGACACGTCCAGCCTGCTGGCGCGGCTGGAACGGTGAGGCTAGCGGCGATCTCGATCGGCCTCATCCTGAGGAGCGCCGATCACAAGCGCTCCGGCATGCACGTTGTTGCGTAGGCGCGTCTCGAAGGATCGAGGCCGCCCCCATCCTTCGAGACGCCTCGCTTCGTGCGGCTCCTCAGGATGAGGGCGGATCAAGAGCGCGCTTTGGCTAAATCTCCACCACCATTCCATCCTCGGCAATCAGCAGTCCCGCCGCCCTCGCCTCCTCGACCTTGGCCAGCATCGAGGGATTCATGTGCGTCAGCATGATCCGCTTCGCGCGCAGGCTCGGCAGCTTGGGCTTGAGGATTTCCCAGCTCAGGTGGCCCTTCAGCACGCCCGCGTAGCCGAAGCATTCGACCATGAAAAGATCGGCGCCGGCGGCCACGCCGATCAGCGCGTCGGTCCAGGCGGTGTCGCCGGAATAGGCGAACAGTTTCTCGCCGTCGGAAATCCGCAGCGCGGTCGACGGCGCACCCGACTGGTGAATGACCTCGGCGGTCGAGACCGCGTGGCCGAGAATCTCCGCCGGCCGGCCCGGCTCGATCTCCACGATCTCGAGCGGAAAACGCCACCGATTGGTCAGCGCACCCGGGAAGAACACCTCCAGCGCCGCCTCGATGCGCGCCCGCGAGGTGGGCGGCCCGGCGATGGTGAGCGGACGCTCGCGCCGCGTGACCAGTTGTGCGTCGAGCAGCAGAAACGGCAGCGCGCCAAAGTGGTCGCCGTGCAGATGCGACAGGACGATGCCGTCGACATTGCCGTGGTCCAGCCCGTGCGCGTTCAAGGCAACCGCCGAGGACGCCCCGCAATCGACCAGCAGCGTCGCCTTTGCGGTCTTGAGCCAGAAGCAGGTGTTGAAGCGGCCGCCGGATCCGAAGGCATCGCCACAGCCGACAATGGTGAGCTGCATGGATTACGCCCCCGCGCTCGGCCGCGCTGAAACTTCGGCGTGCCAGCGGCGCACATTGGCGCACGCCTCGGGCACGGCAAGCTTCGCCGGCTTCAGGAAATCGATGGCGATCATACCGGTGATGTCCGCGACGCTGTATCGGTCGCCGGCCGCGAATGGCCGGTTCGCGAGTTCGCGATCGAAAATCCCCAGGAAGGTCTCGATCCGCGGCTTGTTCGCCTCCGCCCAGGCCGGCACCTGCGGAATTTCCATTTTCGCCATCGCCGGATGGGTGTTGCGGAACACATGGGAGATCGGAAACAGGAGATGCAGCTCGAGCCGCCGATTCCACATCTCGATCTGTGCAATTTCGAGCGCGCCGCGCCCGAACAGCGGCGGCTCCGGGTTGAGCGCTTCGAAATAGCGGCAGATGGCAATCGATTCGGTGATGACGGTGCCGTCGTCCAATACCAGGGCCGGCACCCGCTGCAGCGGGTTGATCGCGGCAAAGGCCGGCGATTGGTGGGCGAGCGACCCGAGGTCGACCGGCTCCAGGGGCACCGTGATGCCCTTTTCGGCCAGAAACACCCGCACCCGGCGCGGGTTGGGCGCCCGGCCGCCGTCATAGAGCTTCATCGGCATTCCCTTCCTGGTGCCGCCGATTTGAAGTTCCGACAGCAGTTGCGGCAAGTTCGGCTAGGAACTTCAAATCGAAAAGCGGCACTAGAATCATAGAGTTACTAGTGCCCCATTTGTTTCCGACGTTCGTGCGAGAGTGCGCTGAGGCGCATCACGAACTTCGGAAGCGGGGCACTAGGGTTCTTACGGCCACAGCCCGCTGGCGGATGCAGCCTCCGTCACCCGGAACCTTTTGTTAACCGAGGTCCTTAGCCTCCCCTTAAGCGTGCTCTTAAGGAATTTGTGAGACTTTTGCACGGGCTGTGGGGACGCGTAGCAACAACAAGCCATGAGTTCGAGTACCGACCAGCGTGACGCCGCGGCGTCGTCCGATGGGTCGTCGGCTAAGCGCCGGCGCGAAGCTACGCAGCATGTCCGCGAGGCCCGCGACCGGCTGACCTCCACCACCGGCACCCGTCCGGCCTTCGACTACGAATTGCTTCGGCTGTTCGCGCGAAACCGGCTCTCGGCGTCGCTGGTGATCCTGCTGCTGGTCGGCGCCGTGGGTTTCCTGTCGAGCCTCTGGGTCGGCGCCATCACCGCCGGCACCTGGACCAGCGCCGTTCTGGTCATCCACGCCATCATCATCACCAAGTGCCGGCAGTTCCTTGCCGAGCCGGCGAACGCGGTCAACGGCCGCGCCTGGCGGATGCGTTTCATCACCCTCGATCTGCTCTTCGGATTGGCCTGGATGTTCATCCTGATCCATCCGGTCGGGGTGGAGGACAGCACCGGCACCTTCATGCTGTTCATCATGCTGCTGGTGGTGGCGCTGTCGAGCACGCTGGCGGCGAGCGTCCCGATGGCGATGATCGCCGCCACCACGCCGGTCAGCGCCGCGGTGGCGCTCGATTTCGCGCTGCGCGGCACGCTCCAGGACTACATCCTCGCGATCCTCGCGGTCACGGCGCAGTGCTACTTCACGCTGCTGACGTTCCGGCTCTACTCGACCCAGCTCGCCACGCTTGAAGCGCGCGCCGAGAAGGACGCGCTGATCGGCGAGCTCGAGACTGCCAAGTCGATCTCCGACGAGGCGCGGCGCCGCGCGGAATCCGCCAACATCGCCAAGTCGCGCTTCCTCGCCCAGATGAGTCACGAGCTGCGCACGCCGCTCAACGCCATCCTCGGATTCTCCGAGGTGATGAAGACCGAGATCTTCGGCCCCCACAGTGTCCCTCAGTACAAGGATTACGCCGGCGACATCCACAATTCCGGCGTCCACCTGCTCGGCCTCATCAACGAGATCCTGGACCTCTCCCGCATCGAGGCGGGACGCTACGAGCTCAACGAAGAAGCCGTCTCGCTGGTCGGCGTGGTCGGCGAATGCTGCCACCTGCTGCAGATGCGCGCGCGCAACCGCGGCCTCACCCTGCACGAGGTGTTCGAGGCCGATATGCCGAAGCTGTGGGCCGACGAGCGCGCGATCCGCCAGATCTGTCTGAACTTCCTGTCGAACGCGATCAAGTTCACCCCGCAGGGTGGAGAGATCTGGATCAAGGCCGGCTGGACGGCTTCGGGCGGCCAGTACCTCAGCGTCAAGGATACCGGGCCGGGTATCCCGGAAGAAGAAATTCCGATCGTGCTGGCGTCGTTCGGCCAGGGATCGAACTCGATCAAATCCGCAGAACAGGGCGCCGGCCTCGGCCTGCCGATCGCGAAGAGCCTGATCGACCTCCATGGCGGCACGTTCGCGCTGAAGTCGAAGCTGCGGATCGGCACCGAGGTGATCGTCACCTTCCCGCCGGAGCGGGTGATGGCGGCGCTCGCGCCGCTGGCGGAGCCGGCGCCACCGACCCAGCCGCAAGACCACACCGAGAGCGCAAATTCGCGGCCGGTGCCGACGTCGGCGGTGCGCAAGCTCCCGTTCTTCCGGGTCTGAGCGCAGAATGATTGCGTTCCCGGCCGCGATGCTTATCTTCGCAATTCCTGTCGCGGCACCTGCATTCATGACCGTCATCGCCAATCCCCCGGCCATTGCCAGCCCGTGCAACAAGGTATGCACGGTCGAACCGGTTTCGGGCCTGTGCGTGGGATGCGGGCGCAGCGTTTCGGAGATCGCGAGCTGGATCGGATACAGCGACGGCGAACGTTCCCGCATCATGGCTGAGCTGCCGCGGCGTCTGGTTTCGCTGCGCGGCTCCGCCGCCAATCCCCCCAAGCAGGCCTGAGGGACGACGCCGTGCGCAGCCTGCTCTGGTTCCTGGTGGCGATCGGACTGATCGCGCTTCTGTTCATCTATCTCGAGCAGAACAACATCACGGTCGCCGGCCTCGACACCTCATCGATGGCCGTCAAGGTCGGCATTCTGGCGGTGACGGCGGTGATCTTGCTCGGATTGCTGCGCGAGCGTTTTTCCCACGCGATCAAATCGATCCTGATCTGGATCGCAATCGCGCTCGCACTCGCGATCGGCTACACCTACCGCTTCGAGGCGCGCGAGGTCGCCGACCGTGTGATGGCGGAATTCGTGCCCGGCCATGCGGCGACCCGCGGCCGCTCCGTCGAGATCGCACGCGGCCAGGGCGGCAATTTCCTGGTGACGACGCAGGTCAATGGCGCGCGCACCTCGATGATCCTCGACACCGGCGCGAGCTCGGTCGTCTTGACCTACGACGCCGCCAAGGCCGCCGGCCTGCCGCTCGAGGTCCTGTCCTATTCGGTGGCGGTCGACACCGCCAACGGGCGCACCCGCGCCGCACCGGTGACGCTGCAGACCATCGCCGTGGGCGGCATCGTCGAGCGCGACGTGTCGGCGCTCATCGCGCAGCCCGGGCAGTTGCGCCAGAGCCTGCTCGGGATGAGCTTCCTCAATCGCCTGGAAGGCTGGGAAGTGCGCGGCGACCGGCTGGTGCTGCGGGCGTATCCCTAGGCCGCCCGGGCGGTTCGTGCCGCCCCCTCTGACGCGTCGGTGGCGACATGGAAGAATCTGATCCGCTCGTTCATCGCCTGCGATTGATGCTCCAGCGCCTTCGCCGATGACGCGTTCTGCTCAACCAGCGCGGAATTCTGCTGCGTCAGCTCATCCATCTGGGCGACCGCGGTATTGATCTGGTCGAGACCGGTCGACTGCTCGGCGCTGGCTGCCGAAATGTCGGACACGATCTCGACGACCTTTCGGATCGAATCGACGATTTCGGTCAGTGACGTACCCGCCCGGTTGACCAGTTCCACGCCGCTCTGCACCTGCGTGGCGCTGCTGGTAATGAGGTCAGCGATGTCCTTCGCCGCTTGCGATGAGCGTTGCGCGAGGCTCCGCACCTCCGAGGCCACCACCGCGAAGCCGCGCCCCGCCTCGCCCGCGCGCGCGGCCTCGACGGCCGCGTTCAGCGCCAGCAGGTTGGTCTGCCGGGCAATTTCGTCGATGACGCTGATGATGTCGGATATCTTGCGCGACGATTCCTCGATCTGCGCCATGGCATTCACCGCCTGCATGACCACCTCGCCGCCGCGATCGGCCACCGCGCGGGCGTTGACCGCCACCTCGCTGGCATGTTGCGCATTCTCGGCGCTCTTCTTCACGGTCGCGGAGATTTCTTCCATCGCGGCCGATGTTTGTTCCAGACTTGCGGCCTGCTCTTCCGTCCGCTGCGAGAGGTCGGTGGTGCTGGCGGACACTTCACCGGCGGTGTGCCCTACCTCGCTCGTTACATTTGTAATCGCCTGAACGGTCTCGTGCAGTTGCTCGATCGCCGCGTTGAAGTCCTGGCGAATCTGCTCGTAGGCGTCCGGAAACTGTTCGGACAGCCGATACCTCAACTCACCCCGCGCCAGACTCTGCAGTCCTTCGGCAATCGATCGCACGACGCGCGCCAGTTCGGCTGCTGCCTCCCGTTGGAGTTCCTCTTTGCGCTGCCGCTCCTGCTCCGCCAGTTGCCGCTGCTCGAGCGCCTCGGCCTCCAGGCGTATCTTCTCCACACCCGCATCCCGGAACACCACGACCGCACGGGCCATCTGGCCGATTTCGTCGTTGCGATCGACGCCCGGCAGCTCGATCTTGAATTTTCCAGCCGCCAGTTCGCCCATTGCATTCGTCATTGCCGTGATCGGCCGCGACACCAGCCGGCCGATCCAGAAGGCGAAGCCGCACGCAATGAGGGCAATGAGCACGATGGCGAGTTGCATCTGGAGCTTGGTGTGATCGCGCGAGTCCTTGTTCGCGTTCTCCGCCTGCGTGCCGGTCTCGGACGTTGCGTTGAGCAATGCGTCGATGACGGGCTCGATCTCCGCATAGGCATCCGACGTGAGCTTCTGATCGTTTGCCAGCTTTAGCGCGGCCTCCATCCAGGCAAAGAAATCGCGCTGATAGTCGGCAAGCTTCTGCTTGATGTCGTCGCGGACGGCCGGCGGCAGGTCGATCGAAGTCAAGGCCGGCGACCATCTCGGACGCGCGCGCCTTCATGTCCTTGCCGTATCTCGGGTCGCGTCGCAGCATGAAATCCTTTTCGTGGCGCCGCATCATCAGCATCGTCACGAGCAGCGGCGGCAATTTCAGTTCATTCAGCTTGGCCTCGATCGCTTGAACCGAGCGGCGCAGCGTACCCTCAAGCCCGGATGTTTCGTTCAGGCCCATCCGTTGCTTGGAGTCCACCACGGCCAGGAAATGGTTTCGGTATTTATCGAATCCCGCAGTGATGAAATCGATTTTCTGAAGATCGCGGACGCCGGCGGCGACCGCCTGCTGGCGCAACTTTTCAAGGTCGGCACGAATCGCATCGTTGAGCTCGGTATGCCGCGTCGCATACTTCATGTCGTTGCGCAGGAGGAAGTCCTTCTCCGCGCGCCTGCCTTCCAACAAATTGACCTGCAATGCGTTGGCCTGCGCAAACGTTACCTGCGCCCGCTCAGCGAGCTGCCGGTAGTGGTCCTGCGTGGAGGAGCCGACGTGATAGATGACTCCGAGCACCAGGACGCCCGCGACTCCGATGGCGCCGATCGTTGCAATCTTGTGAGCCAGGAGAATCCGCAAACGAATACCGAACATGTTTCCCCACCGCAGTCTTGCTTCCAGTCTCGCGCCGGAATGCGAATGAAATATCGGCCGTGTGAACTCGCCCCCGCTTTCAATGCAGGCGTCTTCGTACCTCTCGCAGAGTCTCGGCGAAAAGCGCGTGGGCACCCCAAGCTGGACCGCCTCTTTTATTGTCAATAAAGGTAGCTAATAACCTCTTAACTTCGGATTGTTCTGCACAGAAAATATGCACACACGCTGCCCGGCTTTTGAGGAGCAGCCCCTTCACCACACCAGGCTCACGAGGAATCGCAGCGACGCAGCCAGCAGAAACAGCCCGAAGGCGATCTCGAGCGCGCGCTTCGGCATCGCGTGGGCGAGCTTGGCGCCATAGGGCGCGGCCAGTGACGACACCGGCGCCATCAGCGCGAAACCGATCAGCGACACGAACCCGATCGACAGCGGCGGCAGCAGCGCCTGATGCGGCAGGCCGGCGAGGATATAGCCGAGCGTGCCGGCGAGCGTGATCGGCACGACGATGCCGGCCGAGGTCGCCACCGCCTGGTGGATCGGCTTGCCGTAGAGAGTCAGCACCATGGTGCAGAGCGAGCCGCCGCTCACGCCGGTGAGCGACGCCATCAGCCCCACCGCCAGGCCGTAGAGCCGCGCCAGCGGATGCTTCGGCAGGTCGTCGCCGAGCTGCCAGCGCTCCTGCGCGAACAGGAGCTTGCCGGCGATGATCGCCGCGATGACGATGAAGGCGATCTTGAACACCGGGCCCGGCGCAACGGTGGCGATCAGCGATCCGATCGCGATGCCGACGATAACCGCGGGCGTCCACTGCCGCACCACATCGGTCAGCACGGCGCCGGTGGCGCGGTGCGCGAGATAGGAGCGGATATTGGTCGGCGCCATGATCGCCAGCGAGGTGCCGATGCAGAGCTGCATGCGCACCGCCTCCGGCACGCCGAGGATGCGAAACACCTCGTACAGCACGGGCACGGCGATCACCCCGCCGCCGACACCGAACAATCCGGCCAGCACACCGGCGACCACGCCGCCCGCGACGATGGCGGCGGCAAGCAGCGCGAGTTCTCCGAGGGGGACGCCGAGCATGCGATTCTTCTCTTGGCCGAAGAGCCTACCAGACGAGGCTGATGAGGAACCGGCAGGAGGCGGCCAGCAGGAATACCGCAAACGCAATCTCCAGCCGGCGCTTGGGCAGCGCATGCGCGAGCCGCGCGCCAAACGGCGCGGTATAGCTCGCGACCGGCGCCATCAGCGCAAAGCCGATCAGCGACACGAAGCCGATCGACAGCGGCGGCAGCAGCGACTGCTGCGGCAGGCCGGCGAGCGCATAGCCGACGACGCCGGCAATCGTGATCGGCACCCCGAGCGCGGCGGAGGTCGCGACCACCTTGTGGATCGCGGTGCCGTACAGCGTGAGGATCATGGCGGAGATCGAGCCGCCGGAGACGCCGATCAACGACGCGGCAAGACCCAGAATGAATCCGCAGATCGTCATGGCGACGCGGCCCGGCAACGCGTTCGCGATCCGCCAGTCGTCGCGGCCGATCAAGAGCTTCAGTCCGATGGTGCCGGTGATGACAACAAATGCGATCTTGAGCACCGCGCCGGGCGCAAGGCCCGCAATCAACGCGCCCACGCCAACGCCGACCACGGATGGAATGGCCCAGGCGCGGACCACGTCCATCAACACCGCACCGTAGCGGCGGTGCACGAGATAGGATCGTACGTTGGTCGGCACGATGATGGCCATCGAGGTGCCGACGCAGAGCTGCATGCGCACCTCTTCCGGCACACCGAGCACGCGGAACACCTCGTAGAGCACCGGCACGATGATGGCGCCGCCGCCGATGCCGAACAGTCCCGCCAGAATGCCGGTGACGATACCGCCCGCAACGATGACCGCGGCGAGGAAGAGCAACTCGCCGATGGATATGCCGCCGATCACCTGCTGCTCCGAGAGGGCCGGCGCGATGCCGCGGCCTAGGCGGCGATGTGCGCCAAATCGGCCCCTGAGTCCACCACCTGCGCCAGCGCCTCGGCGAGCACCTCGACGCCGGCGCCGGGTTTCACCGCCTCGGTCGCCAGCACGCGACGGAACGCGCGCGCGCCGGGCACGCCGCGGAACAGGCCGAGCATGTGGCGGGTGATGCTCGAAAGCCGCGTGCCGTGCGCGAGCTCCCGTTCGATATAGGGCAGACACGCCTGCACCGCCGCTTTGGCCTGCGCGAACGGCGCCGCCTCGCCGAAGATCAAGGGATCGACCGCCATCAACCGCCACGGCTCCTGATAGGCGGCGCGCCCCATCATCACGCCGTCGACGCGGCCGAGGAACGATGCCGCCTGCTCGACGGTCGCAACGCCGCCGTTGAGCACGACCTTAAGCTTGGGACGCGCGGCCTTCAGGCGAAACACGCGATCGTAGTCGAGCGGCGGCACGTCGCGGTTCTCGCGCGGCGAGAGGCCCTTCAGCCAGGCCTTGCGCGCATGCACGATCAGCGCGTCGACCTGCGCCGCTTCGACCGCGCCGGCAAATGCGTCGAGCGAGTGCTCGGGATCCTGCTCGTCGATGCCGATGCGGCATTTCACCGTGACCGGGATCGCGACCGCGGCCTTCATGGCGGCGACGCAATCGCCGACCAGCGCCGGCTCCGCCATCAGGCAGGCGCCGAAGCGGCCCTCCTGCACGCGGTCGGACGGACAGCCGACATTGAGATTGATCTCGTCATAGCCGAGGTCCGCGCCGATGCGCGCGCAGTCGGCCAGCGCGCGCGGATCGCAGCCGCCAAGCTGGAGCGCGACCGGATGCTCCGCTCGGTCGTAGCCGAGCAGCCGCGCACGATCGCCGTGAACGATCGCCGCGGTGGTGATCATCTCGGTATAGATCAGCGCCCGCCGCGTCAGCAGCCGGTGGAAGTACCGGCAGTGGCGGTCGGTCCAGTCCATCATCGGCGCGACCGAGAAGCGGCGCGCGGCATTTTCCGGCAAAGAGTTGCGAGTTCATTGGCAATCTCATGGCCGAGAATATGGGTTGAAACAAGGGCTGCCACCAGTGCGTTTTCATTGACGCCCGTGGCCGCGGACGCTACCGCTCCCGCAACAGGGCCCGCCATGCCACAGCCGACGCAGCAGAAGCAGAACCTCAAGCAGCGCGTTGCCCTCACCTCGATCCTGGCGTCCGGCGGATTGACGATCGCCAAGGGCGCGGTCGGGTTCGCCACCGGATCGCTGGCGGTCCTCTCCGAGGCCGCGCATTCGCTGATCGATCTCGCCGCGACGATCATGACCTATTTCGCCGTGCGCGTGTCCGGCAAGCCGGCCGACGAGGAGCACCACTACGGCCACGGTAAGGTCGAGAGCGTCACGGCATTGGCGGAGACGGCGCTCCTTTTCCTTCTCTCCGGCATCGTGATCTGGGAGGCGGGCCACCGCCTGTTCGGCGGCGCCCACCACGCGGTCGAGGCGACGATCTGGGCGTTCGCAGTCATCGCGATCTCGATCGCGGTCGACTACTTCCGCGCCCGCCTGCTCTACCGCGTCGCCGCCGAGACCTCGAGCGAAGCGCTGGAAGCCGATGCGCTGCATTTCGGCTCCGACATGTGGTCATCGATCGCGGTGCTCATCGGGCTCGCCATGGTTTGGCTCGGCTACCCGTGGGCGGATTCGGCCGCCGCCGTCATCGTCGCGGTCTTCATCTGCATCGCCGGCTGGCGGCTCGGCCGCCGCACCATCGACACGCTGACGGATACCGCGCCGACCGGCTCGGCGGAAAAGGTCCGCGCGATCGCCACGCGCGTTGCCGGCGTGGTCGAGATCGACCGCGTGCGGGTGCGGCCTGCCGGCGACGTGCTGTTCGTCGATCTCGATATCGCCGTGAGCCGCACGCTTCCGCTTGAACGCGTCGCCACGATCAAGGAGCGCGTCGAGGCCGCCGTGCGCGGACAATTCCGCACCGCCGAAACCACCGTCAACATCGTGCCGCGCGCACTCGATGACGAGAGCGTGATGGAGCGCGTGATGGTGATCGCGCGCAATCGTGCGCTCGCCATTCACCACGTCACCGTCCATGCCATCGGCGGCCGGTTGTCGGTCTCGCTCGATCTCGAAGTCGACGGCAGCCAGTCGCTCGCCCGCGCGCACGAAACCGCCGACGCCCTGGAAGCGGCGCTGCGCGACGAGCTCGGCCCCGGAGTTGAGGTCGAGACCCATATCGAGCCGCTGCAGATCCAGGGACTGGCCGGCCGCGATGCGCCGGCGACGCGCGTGGCGCAGGTGCAGGCGACGCTCGCGGAGCTCGCCGCCAACACCAGCTCTGTGCGCGACGTGCACGACGTGCGGGTGCGCGAAACCCCCGACGGCGAGATCGTGAATTTCCATTGCTATATCGATCCCGCGCTGAGCGTCACCGACGTCCATGACAAGGTCGACAAACTCGAGCGCGCGCTGCGGGCGCGGTTCGCGACCATCAAGCGCGTGATCGGCCACGCCGAGCCGCGGCGATCAACCGCCTGACTTCTTGAACGACAGCCCGGTCTCGATGATGTGGCCGGCCAGGGCGCGCAGCGTGTGATGCGTCTTGACGTGCTCGCGCGCCGCCAGCGCCATCTGCTTCAGCCGCTCCTTGTCGGCCAGCGCCGCCTCGACGGCGCGCCCGAGGCCGCCGTCTTCGATGTCGTATTGGATGAGGTGCCGCCCCTGCAGCAGCGGGCGGTGGCGCTCGACCGTCGGATGGTTCACCACCGGCACGGTCAGGCACTGCGCCGCCTCGCCGGTGCGATAGCATTCCCAACTGAAACCCTCGGGCGACCACGCCAGCCAGGCGCGCGACATGCGGCGATAGAATTCCGCCCGCGGCAGCGGCGCGTCCGGAATATCGACCTTGATGCCGCGCGCGGCGAGCGACTTCAGCGCCGCGATTCCGGTCCGCCGGACCCAGGAGTTCACCTGGGTATTGCCGCTGAAGAAAATATCCGCGGTCTTTTCCGGAAACGCGCCGTCCCAAAGCTGCGCGGCGTCGACCGCCGGCGGCGGCAGCGACATCGGGCGAAGCTTCTCGAGCCGCCGCTGCCATCGCGGGTTGGACCGGATGCGCAGCGTCGGCAACGCAGGATGCGCCGAATGGGCGAGCACGCGCCAGCGATCGGCCGGCAGCTCGCGCTTGAACACCACGTCCGCCTTGTCCAGCAGGAAGAAGCCGGGGCGCCGGATCCCGAAATGGTCGTTGAGGTCGATCGCGACCAGCGGCACCGGACATTGCACCAGCCGCAGCCACGACACGCCGAAGACGCGCGTCAGCGCACGCCATGGATGCAGCGGGTCGGCGGCCAGCGAGCGAACGCCATAGCGCGGATGCCACGGCGAATAGAGCGGCAGGTAGGCGACGACGAGGTCGTAGCGGCCGGCGCGGGCATCGCGCATGGCCTGCATGAAGTTTCCGGGCGTGCAGTCGAGATAGTCATCGCGGGCAAACGGCGCCGCCGTGTGCCGTTCCAGCCAGTAAACCGGCGGCTTGCGATCGGTCCACAACAGCGTGGTGCGATCGGGAAATGCTTCCTTGACGTATTTGAGATCGCCGATCTCAAGGACACGAGCCTTGGAAGCATCCATACAAGTCCTCACGCGGCGCGGCCGCAGGGAGGCAAATACCGAGACTTCAGCGGACGTACAACCGGAATTTAATTTTTGGCGCCGACACCGGCGTCGCGCAGGATCTTGCCGTAGCGGCTTGCCTCCGACGCGATCAGCTTGTCGAACTCGGTGGGCGATTGCGTCACCACCACGAGGCCCTGGTTGTCGACCGCTTTCACGACG
The DNA here is from genome assembly GCA_963785745.1 of uncultured Alphaproteobacteria bacterium. Lineage (GTDB taxonomy): Bacteria > Pseudomonadota > Alphaproteobacteria > Rhizobiales > Xanthobacteraceae > VAZQ01. The sequence continues at coordinate 308,195 of CAWAWR010000016.1, read as the reverse complement.
TCGGGCAGCTTCAGCGCGCTCGCGATGTCGGCCGAGACCTTGTTGAGGATCGCGGCGGGCGTGCCCGCCGGGGCCATGACGCCGAACCAGGACTCATAGACGTAGTCGGTCACTCCGGCCTCCCGCGCGGTCGGCACGTCGGGAAAATTGGGCGCGCGCTTCGCGCCGCTGACCGCCAGCACCTTGATCTTCTTCGATGCAATCAGGTCAGGCGAAAAGGTCGTGCTGCCAAAATAGACCTGCGCATCGTTGCGCAGGATGCTGTTCAATGCCTCGGGCGCGCCCTTGTAGGGAATGTGCACGAGGTTGACCTTCGCGATCTGCTTGAAGATCTCGCCCGCGAGATAGGACGTGCTGGCGGTCCCCGCCGAAGCGAAGTTCATCTTGCCCGGCGACTTCTGCGCCAGCGCGACGAACTCTTTCAGGTTGTTCGCGGGCAACTCGGGCGGCACCACGAACGCCGCCGACACCGCCGACACCTGGGTCACCCCGGCGAAATCCTTGACCGGATCGAAGTTCGCCGCGGGGCTGATCACATTGGCGACCGGATGGCCGCTCGACGTGAGCATCAGCGTGTAGCCGTCGGGCGCCGACTTGGCGACGCTCGCGGTCCCCGCGATGCCCGGCCGGTTCTCGACGATCACCTGCTGCTTCCACATCTGCGAAAGCTTGTCGGCGAGAATGCGCGCCTGCGCATCGGTGTTGCTGCCGGCGGAAAACGGAACGACGATGCGCACGATCTGGTTCGGATATTGCTGCGCGGCCGACGGCTGCACCAGCGCCGCCAGTGCGGCGGCGGCAAACACGATGCGGAACTTCATGACGTGATCTCCGGGCTTCTGACCAATGACGCCGCGCATGCCGGCGTTACCGCAGCCGGTCATGCGCGCATGGGGTTCGATCGGTGCTATTGCGGCGCGATACCTGCGTCCGCCATCACCTTGCTGTAGCGCACGGTATCGGTGGCGATGATCTTGTCGAACTGCGCGGGCGTGGTCGGCGCCGGAATGTTGCCGACTTTCGCCATCTGGTCGATCACGTCCTGCATCTTCAGCACCGCTGCGATGTCCTGCGCGACCTTGTCGCGGATCGCCTGCGGCGTCCCGGCCGGCGCCATCACGCCGAACCAGGACTTGTAGGAGAATGTCGGCAGCGCCGCTTCGGCGACGGTCGGCACGTCCGGAAGCTGCGGAACGCGCTTGGGATAGTTGATCGCGAGCACCCTCACCTTCGCGGCGGCGCCGAGCGACTGCGCGGAGGGGATCGGCGCGAAATAGAACTGCACGTCGCCGCGCACGACCGCGGTCATCGCCTCCGGCGCGCCCTTGAACGGGACGTGGACCATGTTGATCTTCGCCGTCTGCTTGAAGATCTCGCCGGAGAGGAACGTGGTGCTGGCCACGCCGGCGGACGAGAAATTGAGCCTGCCCGGCTCCTTCTGCGCGAGCGCGATGAATTCCTTGAGTGTCTTGGCGGGCGAATCCGGCGGCACGACCGCCGCCAGCGGCGCCGACGCCACCACGCTGATGCCGGCAAAGTCTTTCACCGGATCGAACGGCACCGTCTTGTTGATCGCGCGCGCGATGGTGTGCCCGTTCGAGGTGAGCATCAAGGTATGACCGTCCGGCTTGCTGGTCGCAACGGTGGCTGTGCCGGGCAGTCCGGGGCGGTTCTCCACGATGACCTGCTGCTTCCACAGCGTGCCGAGCTTGTCGGCCAGAATGCGCGCCAGCCCATCGGTGATGCTGCCGGCGGAGAACGGGACCACGATCCGGACCGTCTGACTTGGATAGCTCTGTGCGAAGGCGCCGCTGCTCGTGGCCAACAGGGCCGCAAGGCCAAGTCCGATTGCACCAAGTCCAATCGCGCGGGTTCTGATCATCGTATCCCTCCCGGAAGTGCTCGCAGTCGTTGGTTCGATGGAACACTAGAACATGGCGCCACACGAGGGAACACAGCGAATTGCCGCATTGTCCAGGTAATCCGCGGCAAATCGGCCGCCCCGGCGGCTTCTAACGATCGTGCCGCCGCCCTGGTTCTGTCGCCGAGTGTGTTAAGAGAAGGATCGTCCCCGCTTCAGCCCCCAGCCGAGATCGTCCGACCGATGCGAACCGAGCAGTCCGTACCCATCCGCCTTGTGGACTATCGCCCGCCCGACTGGCTGGTGGAGACCGTCGATCTCGATGTGTTGCTCGATCCGTCCGCGACCCGGGTGCGCGCGGCGCTACGGCTGACGCCCAATCCGAAGGGAGCCGCCCCCGCCCCGCTGGTCCTCGACGGCGACGGGCTCAAGCTGGTCTCGCTCAAGCTCGACGGCGAAGCGCTCGCATCCGACCGCTATGTCGCCGCCTCCGACAGCCTCACCATCGCGCAGCCGCCGCAGCAGCCGTTCACGCTCGAGATCGAGACCGTCGTCAATCCGTCCGCCAACACGCAGCTCATGGGCCTATACCGCTCCGGCACCACCTATTGCACCCAGTGCGAGGCCGACGGCTTTCGCCGCATCACCTATTACCCCGACCGTCCCGACGTGATGGCGGTGTTCACCACCCGCATCGAGGCCGACAAGACCGAATGCCCGGTGCTGCTTTCCAACGGAAATCTCGTGGCGTCCGGCGCCGTGCAGGGCACCGGACGGCATTTCGCGGTGTGGCACGATCCGTTCCCGAAACCGTCCTATCTGTTCGCGCTGGTCGGCGGCGATCTCGCATGCGTCGAGGACAGCTTCCGCACGATGTCCGGGTGCGACGTCGTGCTGCAAATCTTTGTCGAGCACGGCAACGAGGAGCGCAGCGCCTACGCCATGGACGCGCTCAAGCGCTCCATGCGCTGGGACGAGCAACGGTTCGGCCGCGAATACGACCTCGACATCTTCATGATCGTCGCGGTCTCCGCCTTCAACATGGGCGCGATGGAGAACAAGGGTCTCAACGTCTTCAACGACAAATACGTGCTGGCCTCGACCGGGACCGCGACCGACTCCGACTACATGGGGATCGAGACCGTGATCTCGCACGAGTACTTCCACAACTGGACCGGCAACCGCATCACCTGCCGCGACTGGTTCCAGCTCTGCCTCAAGGAAGGGCTCACCGTTTTCCGCGATCAGGAATTCCGCGCCGACCAAAATTCGCGCGCGGTCGAGCGCATCCGCAATGTCCGCGGCCTGCGCGCGATGCAGTTCGTCGAGGACGCAGGCCCCCTCGCCCATCCGGTGCGGCCGAGCGTCTATCGCGAGATCAACAATTTCTACACGGCGACGGTCTACGAGAAGGGCGCCGAAGTCGTGCGCATGATCCAGACCCGCCTCGGCCTGGCGAATTTCCGCAAGGGCATGGACCTCTACTTCGCCCGCCACGACGGTGAGGCGGCGACCGTCGAGCAGTTCGTGCAATGTTTCGCGGACGTGAGCGGCACCGACCTCTCGCAGCTGATGCTCTGGTATTCGCAAGCCGGCACGCCGGAAGTCGTGGTGTCGGGAAGCCATGATGCGCGGACCAAGACCTTCCGGATCGAAATCGCGCAGACCGTGCCGCCAACACCGGGCCAGCCCACGAAGGAGCCGATGCTGATGCCGTTTGCGGTCGGCTTGGTCGGGCGCGACGGCAGCGATCTTGCGCTCAAGCTTGCCGGCGGCGGCGCCGTGGAGCGCGGCATCCTGTCTCTGCGCAAGTCCTCGGAAGCCTTTGTTTTCGAAGACATCGCCGAGCCCCCGGTGATGTCGCTCAACCGCAATTTTTCCGCGCCGGTACGCGTCGTCGCCAACCTCTCCGGCGACGATCTGCGCTTCCTGGCGGCGCACGATTCCGATCCGTTCAATCGCTGGCAGGCGGTGCAGTCGCTGGCGACCCGCCTGCTGGTCGACAACGTGGCGGCGATCCGCTCCGGCGCCGCGCCCCGCGGCGACGAAGGCCTGCTCGGCGCGCTCTCGGCGATCCTCGACAATGCCGCGCTCGAACCCGCGTTCGTGTCGCTGGCGTTGACGCTGCCGAGCGAAGCCGACATCGCGCGCGAGATCGCCCGCGACGTCGATCCCGACGCGATCTTCAAGACGCGCACCGCGTTGCGTGAAGCGGTCGGCAGGCATCTCGCCGCCGCGCTCCAGGACCGCTACCGGGCGCTCACCGGCGGCGCCTACCGGCCGGACGCCGCGGGCGCCGGACGCCGTGCGCTGCGCAACACCTGCCTCGATCTCATGGTGGCGGCGGGTGCGCCGGGCGCGATTGCGCTCGCCGCGCAACAATATCGCGACGCCGACAACATGACCGATCGCATGGCCGCGCTCACCACGCTGTCGCTGCGCGACGTGCCCGAGCGCGCTGCCGCACTCGACGACTTCTACGAGCGCTATAAGGACAACGCCCTGATTATCGACAAATGGCTGGCGCTGCAGGCCTCGATCCCGGAACCGGCGACGCCGGCGCGCATCAAGGCGCTCACTTCGCACCCGGCGTTCTCGATGAGCAATCCCAATCGCGTGCGCGCGCTGTTCGGCGCGTTCGCGATGTCGAACCAGACCCAGCTCAATCGTTCCGACGGCGCCGGCTACGATCTCCTCACCGACACCGTGCTCACCCTCGATCAGAAGAACCCGCAGGTCGCCGCGCGCCTCCTCACCGCGCTCAAGAGCTGGCGCGTGCTCGAATCCGGGCGGCGCGAACGCGCCGAGGCGGCGTTGCGCAAGGTCGCCGCACAGCCGTCGCTGTCGCGTGACGTCAACGACATCGTTTCGCGCGCGCTGGCTGAAAGCTGAGTTTCGCGCGCGTTCGCTGAGAACTGACCGTTTTCCCAGTACTGAAGTCCCGGTTGGGCCGCTTTTGGTCCCCGCGATTCGGGGAAACATCATTGAGTCTCAGGCGCTTGCGAAAAAGCGGTGGGTTCTTAAAAAATCATTAATGACTCTCGACAAATTCTTACATCCGGATTCCAATGCAAAGTGATTCGGGGAGATGCGGCACATCCTTCCGAGCGAAGTCTGGTCTGGATGATCCGAACGGGGGCCACGCATGGCGCGCGTCGAGGCGGCGAGCGCGTCTGTCAGTAGTGATTCCATAAAAGGTCTGGCGCAATCCATCGCCAAGCCGGCGTATCGCCGTCTTCTGACGGCTGAGCCGGCGCTGCGGCGGGCGGTACCGGCGCTCATCATCGCGTTCCTGGTCACGATCTGCATCGGCGCGTTCGTGCAGGTCTTCGACCACCGCCGCCAGACGATCGGCGAGATCGTGCGCAACATGGCCGGCAGCGCGGAATTCCTCGCCGACCGGTTCGGACGCGCGGCAGCGGCGGACGACCGCCGCAAGCAGGCCGAGCTCGAGCAAATCATCCCGAACTGGGCGCTGGTACCCGGCCGGCAGATCTTCCTGACCAATGCGGACGGCGTGATCGTTGCGGCGGTGCGGATCGGCGTCCTGACCGGCGACGGCATGACCACCGCCGTCCCGCAGCCCGACAAGACGGCGCTCGGCCGCCGCCTCACCGACGTTCTCGGGCCATCGCAACCACTGGACACTTTGGGGGCCGTAGCCGGCGTGCTGGAGATCGCCCTCGCCGACAGCACGCCGGCCTACGCAACGGTGCATTGGCTCAGCTCCGGACTAGGCCAGGTCACCCTGCTGCACCGGCGCGCGGACGCGCTGGCGGCGTGGCGCTCCGACACGGCGCTGACCGTCACGCTCTCGGCCACCACCGGCTTCGTCGTCCTGATCCTCGGCTTCGCCTTCCACTGGCAGGCGACACGCGCGCGCGAAGCCGACCTCATCTACGAAACCGTGCGCACCCGCATCGACACCGCGCTCAATCGCGGCCGTTGCGGGCTGTGGGACTGGGAGCTCGGGCGCGGCCGCATCTTCTGGTCGCATTCGATGTTCGCGATCCTCGGTCTCAAACCCAAGGACGACCTCCTGAGCTTCGGCGAGGTGAATGCCCTGATCCATCCGGAGGACCTGCACCTCTATGAGCTTGCCGCACAGCTCGCCGAAGCCAGGGCCTCGTCGGTCGACCACGCCTTCCGCATGCGCCACGCCAACGGCAACTGGGTCTGGCTGCGCGCGCGCTGCGAGCTGGTCCAGCAGCCGGGCGAAGTCTCTCCGCACCTGATCGGCATCGCCGTCGACATCACCGAGCAGAAGTCGCTGGTGGAGAAGACCGTCGAAGCCGACCTGCGCTTGCGCGACGCCATCGAGACCATTCCCGAGGCGTTCGTGCTGTGGGACGCCAACAACCGCCTGGTGCTCTGCAATTCCAATTTCCTGGCGCTGCACAACCTCCCCGACGAAGCGGTCAAGGCCGGAACCCCCTACGACGTCGTGGTCGCCGCCGGCCGCAGGCCGGTCGTGCGCACCAAGGTGATCAGCGAAGGCCAGGTGCCAGGCGCACGCACCTTCGAGGCCCAGCTCGAGGACGACCGCTGGCTGCACATCAGCGAGCGGCGCACCAAGGACGGCGGCTATGTGTCGGTCGGCACCGACATCACCACCATCAAGCGGCACGAAGAAAAGCTGATGAACTCCGAGCAGCGACTGATGAAGACGGTGTCGGACCTGCGCGCCTCGCAACGCACGCTCGAGCATCAGGCCGACGAGCTGGTCGACCTCGCGCAAAAATATTCCGACGAGAAGACCCGCGCCGAGGAAGCCAACCAGGCGAAATCGAGCTTCCTCGCCAATATGAGCCACGAGCTGCGCACGCCGCTCAACGCCATCATCGGCTTCTCCGAGATCATGAAGTCGGAAATGTTCGGCCCGATCGGCGGCGGCAAATATCTCGACTACTGCAAGGACATCCACCAGAGCGGCCAATATCTGCTCGACGTCATCAACGACATCCTCGACATGTCCAAGATCGAGGCCGGCCGCATCCGCCTGGATTTCGAGCAGGTCCGCCTCGGCCGCTTCCTCCACGACACCATGCGCGTCGTGTCCGCGCGCGCCGACGACAAGCAGATCGAGCTAGCGGCCGACATCGCCCGGGGCATCCGCGTGCGGGCGGATCAGCGCCTGCTCAAGCAGATCGTGCTCAATCTCCTGTCCAACGCGGTCAAGTTCACGCCCGAGGGCGGCCAGATCACCGTCCGCGCGCGGTCCTCCCTGAAATGGGTGCGCATCGCCATCGTCGACACCGGCATCGGGATCCCGCGCCATGCGCTGGCCAAGCTCGGGCGGCCGTTCGAGCAGGTGCAAAGCCAGCTCACCAAGAGCCATCAGGGTTCGGGGCTCGGGCTCGCCATCGCGAGCTCGCTGACCGAGCTGCACGGCGGCACGCTCCGCATCCGCTCGACCCCCGGCAAGGGCACGCTGGTGCTGCTGCGGCTGCCGGCCGAAGGCCGGCACGCCAAGAATGAAACCGCGGAGATGGCTCTCAATGCCACGGAAGCGAGCGCAATCCCCCTCTCCCCGGTCGCGGGGCGAGGCCCGGCATGAGTGCGTCACGCGGCAAGTCGTTCCGCCTGCGCGACGACTGAGACAATCCGCTACGGCATCTTGATATTGCCGTCGCGCATGACCTTGGCCCATTTGGCGACCTCGGTCTTGATCCAGGCGCCGAAGTCGTCGGGCGAATTCCCGATCGGATCGAAGCCGAGGGTCGCGAGCTTCTCCTTGACGTCCGCCAGCGCCAGCGCCTGCACGATCTCGCGGTGCAGCAGGTCGACCACCGGCCGCGGCGCATTCGCGGGCAAGAGAATCCCGACGAAGACGTCGGCCTGCTGGTCGTCGAGGCCGGACTCCACCATCGTCGGCACCAAAGGCAGCGTGGACGACCGCTTCGGGCTCATCACCGCGAGCCCGCGCACCTTGCCGCCGAGGATGCTCGGCGCGGCGGTCGACAGTGCCGGAAAGCTGATCGGGGTGTGGCCGCCGATGGTCGAATTCATCGCCGGGCCGCCGCCGGTGAACGGCACATGGATGATGTCGACGCCGTACGCACCCTTGAACAATTCGCCGGCGAGATGAGCGGGCGTGCCGGTGCCGGCGGAGGAGTAGCTGAATTTGCCCGGATTGGCCTTGAGCAGCGCGATCAGCTCCTTGGCCGTGCGCGCGCCGAGCGATTCATGGGCGACGATCACCGACGGCGTCGCGCACATCAGCGTCACCGGCGCGAAATCCTTCACCGGATCGAACGGCGTCTTCGGATTGAGCGTCGGATTGATCACGAAGCTCGGCGCGACCGAGAGCACGGTATAGCCGTCCGACGCGGCCTTCATCGCCTGCGCCATGCCGATATTGCCGCCGGCGCCGACGATGTTCTCGACATAGAATTGCTGCTTGAGGCTTTCAGAAAGTTTTTGCGCGATCAGCCGCGTGGAGGTGTCGTTGGCGCCGCCCGCCCCGACCGGAACGATGACGCGCACGGAGCGGCTCGGATAGGCCTGCGCTGACGACACGCCGGCGAACGGCGCGGCCAAGGCCGCACCGGCGGCGGCTTGCAGGAACTGACGGCGGACAAGCGGCATGAGCATTCCTTGGATGCAGGTGAGCCCGCGTATTATGACGGCTTGCTCAGGATTTGCACGAAGCTCCTGGCCGCGGCTGCCGCGTTCTGGCGCCGCATGCTTGCGCATCGTCCAGGGCGGGCGCACTCTCCCCACCAACGCGACCGCCACAAGGCGGCGCAATCAAGGGAGGACGTCCATGCGGTATCTGCTGAAGGCGTTGCTTGTCGTCTGCCTGCTCGCCCCGATCCATCCGATGCTGGCACAGGACGAAAGCAAGCCGGTTCCGGTCGAGAAGGCGGCGTATCACTGGCCGATCTTCAGCAACGACTACATCATGATGCTGCGGGTCTATATGCGGCCCGGCAAGGGCTCGAATTTCCATATTCACTCGAACGACCAGATCAGCATCCTGGTCGAGGCCGGCGCGAACGAAGGCCAGATCTTTGGCAAGGCGGAAAAGATCCCCGCCAAGGCCGGGACGCGCGGCAGCGTCGGTTTCACCCCCTTCTCCAAGAAGACTTTCATCCACCGCTCGACCAACACCGCCGATGGCCCGTTCAACAACCTCGTCATCGCGCTGCTCAAGCCGCAAGCCGGCACCTTCACGCCGCAGGCGCGCGACGTTCCGGGCTATCGGCAACTGTTCGACAACGAGCGCGTGCGCGGCTGGCGGCTTCAACTCCCGCCGGGCGAGACCGCCGGGCCGATCACGCAGACCGCGCCGGGACTGCGCGTCATCATCGACGGCGACGAGCTTGTGGAGATCATCAAGGGCGAGATGGACCGCCCGCTGGCGCTGCGGTCAGGCGATTTCTACTGGCAGGAGCCGGGTGTGACCCGCGCGATCCGCAACAGCGGGACGAGCGCCATCAACCTGGTCGAGTTCGAGCTGAAATAGCGGCTTGCCCGAATTTTACGTGCAGGCTTGCGACAATAGCTGATCACAGGAGGTGACCAATGGTGTGGATTATTGGCGCGATCTGCATGATCGTTTTCGGCATTGCCCTCGTGGCCATCGGCTTGTCCCTGCCCATGTTAGGCTATGCGATAGTGGGGGGGATTTTGGTCCTGGCTGGTATATTTTGGCTGGTGTCCATCCGGCGATCCCAGGGAAAGATGTCGCATCTCCCTTAAGCGGTTGGATGTTCCGCAAGTGGCACAACCACTCACGGATCGGAGCGAGCCATTCTCTGCCTTCTCGCTTGTTGAGTACACGCCCTACGGCTGTACTCATAAAGCGTGATCGTTCGACAATGTCTGCTTTTCCCCCGAAAGCGGCCAAATAGCAGACATCTCGGTAGGTCCGCTTTGGGCCAAACGCTTCACTTCGCACCTGCCAGAAAAACAGCGACCTTTCTCGGCGTCAGACCAACATGAAGTCGGCCACAGACGTGGCAAACGGTGACTGAGCGAGATGACGCTTCGCTCAGCCTAAAGCTGTCAGCCGTCGTGGGTCGCATAATCGACCGGTTAGCACACCCTCGTTGTTGATCTCGATCTGGAAGATTTCGGACAAGCCCGCCCTTCCAGACGACGTTAGTTGGAGTGCACGGCTGCCCGCCACACATTTGAGCCATCCGAGCTCCAATAAACGATCCAGTATCCGAGCTCCGACGAGGCCCTTGAGGTGATAACGACGCTCGCTCCAGTCGAGACAAGGCTGGCAGAAAATCCGCCGAGTTCGCGGCCTCAGATCAACGCCGAACGCGGAAAGGAAACGCCCGCCCGAAGACGTGACCTCACCGCCTTCATCGGTGAGTACGATGTGCCCCATGGCCACAAGTGCATCGGTAACAGCGACTCCTACCTGGCCAGCCAGGTGATCGTAGCAACTTCGGGCAAAACGGAGTGCATCGTCGTTTGCTGACCGCGGCTGACGGCGGGGTGGTACCTCTATGGCGGCGACGACCTTGATGCTCTCCAGCATTGCCGCGACCAGCGGGGACGCGATCCGATAATAGCTGAAGCGGCGCTCGCGAGTGACAGTCAAGAGCCGCGCGGCAACCAGCTTGCTCAGGTGGCCGCTCGCCGTCGCGCGAGAGACATTGGCGCAGTAAGCAAGCTCAGTGGCCGTCAGCGACTGGCCGCCCATAAGGGCATTAAGCATCGTCGCTCGCGCAGTGTCACCCACGAGAGCGGCCACTTCCACCAGATTTGCCGCCGCGACCATCCTTAACCCTATCGCTGACGCCGGAAGCATATCAATCGAAAACAGTTCGGCATGGGCCGAACTGTTCGCGCGAGACAATTGCGAACCTCGCAGGAAGAATGCGCTGTAGCCCTAGACGGCGCAGGCGAGTTGGAGATCGTCGTCGAGAGCATCTGAGCAGTTACGTCATGTTGATCCGCACCCTTTATTTCGAGCAAGCAAGTATCATCGCTGCCGTGGTTTGCAGCTTGATCGTCGCCGGCCTCCTGAAGGGGACAATCGGGGTCGGCATGCCCGTCGTCGCGCTGCCGCTGCTGTCGCTGTTCATCGACGTCAAATCAGCGGCCATGCTGCTGAGCATGCCTTTGATCCTCAGCAACTTGCCGCAGGCGCTGGAGGGCGGAAAGACTGGACGGTGCCTCATACAATTGATGCCGGTGATTCTCGGCATGATTCCCGGCCTCTTCCTTGGAGTTCGAGTCCTGTTGGCGGTCGATGCGAACGTTGCGAAGATTATCGCAGGCCTGGTGCTTATGGGTGTCGGCGGCGTCACGCTGCTCGCGCCGAAGCTGCAGCTTCAGTCTCGTTTGGTTTTACCAACCGGCATCACATTTGGATTTTTCGGCGGGATTCTGGGAGGCATCGCAGCGATGCCGGGACCGCTTGTTTTCATATTTCTGCTTGCAAAGGGACTGCGCGGAAAGGCGTTCACAAAGGAAGCATCACTGTATCTCGTCGTTTCCGCCGGCTTGTTGGCAATTCTTCTGACGGCCAGCCGGCAGTTCAGTTGGCTTGACGTTTCAGTCTCGACGGCTGCGATGTTGCCAGTCGTGCTCGGCATGTACGTCGGACGACATATGCGCGATAAAATTGCACCTGAGACATTCAAGAAGCTGGTGTTGATCGCGGTCATTGCCGCGGGCGCCGAGTTGGTGCGACATGGTTTCTTCAGTTGACGGGCTTGCCGGCGCCGCTGCGGTTGGTTCGTTAGGTGCCGTCGCCGCGTCGCGATGTTGCGTCGGAGGCGGTACCAGGGGCTTGGGGCGAGCAGGCCCCCGACTTACGCCGGACGAGCAGGCAAGCCAGCCGCCGGACGCTTATCCCTCAACAGCGGACCTCGACCTGCGCGTTTTATGAGTACACGCCCTAGTACGCCGCCCCGACAATCGTCTCGAAGCTCTTGCGCACCTTGGCTTCCGTCTCCGCGACGAAGGCTTCAAGCGTGGCAAAGTCGGGGACGTCGGCGGCGCGCGCCAGCAGTCCGCGCAGTCCCGGCGCCGCGGTCTTGGGATCGAATTCGCCCGGCAGGCACAGCCGCAGGATCTGCGTGAGATTGTGATAGAGCCGCACCGCCGGCCGCAGCACCTCGGCGTCCTCGGTCGGCAACAGACCGAGGCGCCAGGCCTTGTCGAGCACCCGGACGGTCGAGTTGTCGAGGATTTCCGGCGTACTCGCACCGTGCACGAGCTGCAGGTACTGGGCGATGAACTCGATGTCGACCAGGCCGCCGGCGGCATATTTCAAGTTCCAGCGGTCCTGGTCGCCCTTCTCCTTGGCGATCGCGCCGCGCATCTCGGCGACGTCGCCGGCGATCAGTTCGGCATTGCGCGCGGTGCCGAGCACGGGACCGATCACCGCCTCGATCCGCGCCCGGAACGCCGGCGAAGCGGACACCACGCGGGCGCGCGTCAGCGCCATGTGCTCCCAGGTCCAGGCTTCGGTCTCCTGGTAGCTCTGAAAACTGTCGATCCGTGTCGCCACCGGCCCGGAGCGGCCTGACGGCCGTAATCGCATGTCGACCTGATAGAGGACGCCGTAATTGGTCTGCGCGGTGAGCGCGCTGATCAGCCGCTGCACCAGGCGGGTGAAATACTGCGCGCCGTAGAGCGGGCGTTTGCCGTCCGACTCCGGGTGCTCGGAATCGAAATCATAGATCACGATCAGGTCGAGGTCGGAGGTGGCCGTCATCTCACGGCCGCCGAGCTTGCCCAATGCGAGGATCGCCACCTCCTGGCCCGCGATGCGTCCGTGCAGCTCTGATGAACTCGTCCTCGATGGCGCGATGCAGCGAGCGGACCAGCATGTCGGCGAGCCGCGCAAACGCTTCTCCCGCCTGTTCCGCCGACACGGTGCCGGACAGAATCCGCGTGCCGATCAGGAACATCTGCTCCTGCGCGAAGATACGGATGCGATCGAGGAAATCCTCGTAACCGCCTGACTGCTGGAGCGAACGGTCGAGCACGGCTCTGAGCTCGTTCTCCTCCGGCAGCGCGCCGAAGAAGCTCGGATCAATCACGGCGTCCATGATGTCCGGGAATTGCGCGAGGGCGTCGGCAAGCCGCGGCGCGGTGCCGAGCACCATTGCAATCAGCGCGATCAGGTCGGGATTCTGCCGCAGCAGCGAGAACAGCCGCTCGGCGCCGTGCAATCCCGCCAGGAAGCGGTCGAACGCAAGGATCGCAGCATCCGGAACTCGAGGACTTGGCGAAATAAGTGAGCAGCAGCGGCACCAGATCCGCAAGCTGGTCGCGGGCCTGCTCGCTCCGCAACGACCGGTAACCGCCCGCAAGCCATTGCCGCACCCGCGCCGAGGCTTCGAGCGGCTGCTTGAAGCCCATCGCGGTGAGGGTGTCGAGCGTCTCGCGGTTGTCGGCATCGGCCGGGAACGCGAGAGCGCGGGCGCGCGCCTCGGCGGCCGGCGCACTCTCGAACAAGGTCGCATACTGGCGCTGCACATTGCGCAGGTGACCGAGCAATGTGTCGGCGAAGCTGTCGCGATCGGCAAATCCGCAGAAGCGCGCGAAACGTTCGAGCCCCTCGCGGTCCCCTGGCAGCGTGTGGGTCTGCTCATCCGCGACCATCTGCAGCCGGTGTTCGAGCATCCGCAGGAACTGGTAGGCGGCGCCAAGCTCGTCGCGCGCCGACGCGCCGATCCATTCGCGCTCCGCCAGCATGTCGAGCATCGCCAGCGTCTCGCGGCCGCGCAGCTCCGGATGGCGGCCACCGGCGACGAGCTGCTGGGTCTGCACGAAGAACTCGATCTCACGAATGCCGCCGCGTCCGAGCTTGACGTTGTGCCCCTCCACCGCGATCTCGCCATGGCCGCGATAGGCATGGATCTGGCGTTTCATGCTGTGGATGTCGGCGACGGCGGCGAAGTCGAGATATTTCCGCCAGATGAACGGCGACAGGTCGCGCAGGAACTTCTCGCCGGCGGCGATATCGCCGGCGCAGGCGCGCGCCTTGATCATGGCGGCGCGCTCCCAGTTGCGCCCGATGCTCTCGTAGTAGTCGAGCGCCGCCGCCGTCGAGACCGCGATCTGGGTCGAGCCCGGATCGGGCCGCAGCCGCAGGTCGGTGCGGAACACGTAGCCGTCGGCGGTGCGCTCCTGGAGAAGCTTCACCAGCCCGCGCGTGATCCGCACGTAGAACGGCGCCGGCTCAGTGCCGGCCACGAAGGCCGGCGCGCTGGCGTCATAGAAGACGATGAGATCGATGTCGCTCGAATAGTTGAGCTCGCCCGCCCCCATCTTGCCCATCGCCAGCACGATGTAGCCGCTGCCCGCCTCCGGCACCGCTCCGGTGGGGCGAAGCTTGCCCTCGCCTGCCGCCCGTTCGAGGAGATGCCGCACCGCTGCGCCGACCGCGGCGTCGGCAAGCTCCGTCAGCGCGGCGGTGACGCGCATCACCGGCCAGACACCGCCGATGTCGGCGAGCGCAATCAGCAGCGACGCTTCCGCCTTCATGCGGCGCAGGGACGACATCACCTGGGCTTCGTCGGCCGTGCTGGCGATCGCGGTCACCGCATCGGCGACAATGACGTCGAGCCGGACATCGGGATCGGACTCGAGCAGACCGGCGAGCCGTGCCGGATCGGCGGATGCCAGCTCCCACAGGTATGGAGAGCCGTCGGCGAGGCCGAGCAAAAGCGCCCGCACCGGCGGATGCGCAGCGAACAGGCGCCGCAACGTCGCCGCGGCGGGCTGGCCGTCGAGCTCGCCGAGCCAATCGTCGAAGCGTTTCCGTGCGGCATCGGGCGCCGAAAGCGCCGGCGCGCTGACGATGCGCGGCGCGAGTATGCCCGCGCCGCCCTCCGCTGTTGTCGCAAATACCGCCATCCGAAGCCCGCATTCCGCCCGCCCGCGGAATCCCTTGCCGACCGTCCGATATAATCAAGGCGCGGCGAGTTAGTCACCGCGGGGCCGAAATCGCAAGGTTCATGCCTGTGGAAGCGGAACCCCTTCGCGGGACGCCGGTTGACCGGCGGCAACGGCGCTCTCGCCGCGCGGCAGCGCCAGGACCGACCGCAAGCCGGGCTGATTATCCTCCAGCCGCAATTCGCCGCCGTGCAGGCGAGCGACCGCATGGGCGAGGCTCAGCCCCAATCCGGAGCCGGGCTGGGAACGGCTCTGTTCCAACCGCACGAACCGCTCGACCGCGCGCGAGCGATCGTCCGCGGGAATGCCGGGCCCGGTATCGGCGACGGTCAACAGGATCTTGTCGCCCTCGCCGGTCGCCTTGACCACGATTTCGGGCTGCGCGCCGTTGACCGGCGGCGACGGGTCCGGCGCCAAAGTGGTGCTTTCCGGCGCCGCATATTTGATGGCGTTGTCGACCAGATTGGCGAGGGCCTGGCTGATCAGTTCGCGGTTGCCGCGCATCGGCGCGGCGTCGGGCGCCTCGACCCGCAGCGTGAGGCCCTTGTCGTCGGCCAGCGGCTCGTAGAGCTCGCCGATGCCGTGCGCGATCTCGGCGGCGTCGAAGGTCGTCATGCCGTCGCGCGCCTGGCCCGACTCCGCGCGTGCGATCATCAACAGCGCGTTGAAGGTCCGGATCAGCGCGTCCGACTCCTCGATGGTCCCTTCCAGCGCCGCGCGGTACTGCGATTCGTCCTCCGCCATGCGCAACGCCTCTTCGGCGCGGTTGCGCAACCGGGTGAGCGGCGTCTTGAGGTCGTGCGCGATATTGTCGGTGACTTCCTTGAGGCCGTGCATGAGCGCCTCGATGCGCTCGAGCATGACGTTGAGATTGCCGGCCAGCCGGTCGAGCTCGTCATTGGTGCCCGCGATCGGCAGCCGCCCCGACAGGTCGCCGCTCATGATCCGTTGCGTGGTGCCGGTCATCGCGTCGACGCGCTTGAGCACGCGGCGCGTGACGAAGAATCCGCCGGCGATGCCGAGCACGACCACGATCGCGATCGACCAGCGCCCGGCGCTGATGATGATGTCGTGCAGCCGCTCGCGCTCTTGCAGATCGCGGCCGACCAGGAGGCGGAAGCCGCCCGGAAGCTGGATCACGCGCACCAGCGCCTGGTGCTCCGCCGCGGTGTCGCTGTCGTCGATCCGGCGATAGGCGGTTTCGGTCCAGCCGGACTTGTCGAGGATGCCGGTCGTCAGCGAGCCGATATTGCCGGTGACGCCTTCGCCGGCCGCGGTGGTGAGGAGGTAGAGGCTCGACCCGGGCCGGCTGCCGCGGTCGTCGATCGCGAAGATCAGCCGCCGGATGCCGCCCTGCTGGTAGAGGTCGGAGAGGCCCGCGATCTCGGCATCGACGGTCGCGACGATCTGCTGGGTGACGAGGCGGCGCGTGTTCCAGGCGAAATAGGCGAGCAGGAACGCCGCAAACAGCGCGAACACCGTCAAGTAGACGAGCGTCAACTTGAAGGTGGTCGTGCGAAAGAGCTTGCCGAGTGCCGTCATGCGTTAACCTTCACACGACGGCCGGAGATTCGCGAGCGGCACCGCGCCCGCCCGCTGCCTCACCTGCCGTCGCGGATCATATAGCCCGCGCCGCGCACCGTATGCAGCAATTGCTGAGAAAAGCCTTTATCGATCTTTGATCGCAGCCGCGAAATATGCACGTCGATGACGTTGGTCTGCGGATCGAAGTGGTAGTCCCACACGTTCTCGAGCAGCATGGTGCGCGTCACCACTTGGCCCGCATGCTTCATCAGGTATTCGAGCAGGCGGAACTCGCGCGGCTGCAGGATGATCTCGTCGGCCGCGCGCTTGACCTGATGCGACAGGCGGTCGAGCTCGAGGTCCGCCACGCGGTAGACCATTTCCTCGCGGCCGCCGCGGCGGCGCGCCAGCACTTCGATGCGCGCCAACAGCTCCGCAAACGAATAGGGCTTGGGCAGGTAGTCGTCGCCGCCGGCGCGCAGGCCCTTGACCCGGTCGTCGACCTGGGCGAGCGCCGAGAGGATCAGCGCCGGCGTCTCGTTGCCCTTGCTGCGCAAGGTGCCGATGACGGAGAGGCCGTCGAGCTTCGGCAGCATGCGGTCGACGATGAGCACGTCATATTGCCCGTCGAGCGCGTGCGAGAGGCCCTCCTCGCCGTCGGTCGCCAGCTCGGCGACATGGCCGACCTCACGGAAGGCCTTGACCAGATAGTCGGCCGCGTCGCGGTCGTCTTCGATGATCAGGAGGCGCATGGCAACCTCACTGTCCTGGTCCTTCTTGTGCGTCCGCGGTGTGGGAACGCCTTGCGTTGCAATTGTCATGGCGACCGTACCTAAAAAGTCCCTCGTTGCAAGTTCCTGCGTCCGGCCGGTGCATCCGGCCGCACGTTATGTACGAGGGGCGGCGGGGTGAACCGCCGCCCCTCGACCAATTCCGGCCCGGTGGGGGCGACGGAAACCGGACCCGAATTGGCAAGAGCTGGGGACGGGCAACTGATGCGCCCGTCCCCCTGGTTCGGCCCACCGGCGGGGGCGACGGATGCCGGCGGAACGCCCCATTGGGTTCAGGCGCGGCCGAGACGCACGGCGACATATCGAATGCTGTCGCCTGTCTTCACCCGCACCAAGATGTTACGCGCGCCGCCTTTCTGCGCATCGGCAATCATGTCGCGAACTTCCGCCGGGTTCGTCACCGGCTTGTTGGCGATGGTCAGGATCACGTCACCGGTCCGGAAACCGTGCTCGGCCGCGACGCTACCCTCCTCGACATTGGTGATCACGACGCCTTCCTTGCCGCTGCCTGCGACTTCAGCCGCGGGCGAGAGCGTGAGGCCGAGACGCGGGACTTCGGTTCCCTTGCTCTGCTCGGGCTTATCCGGCGTCGCACGGGCTTCACGCTGATTCGGCAGTTCGCCGAGCGTGAGCGTGATCTGCTGCTCCGCACCGTTGCGCAACACCGTCAGCCGCACGCTGGTGTTCGGCGGCATGGAGCCGATGGTGCGAGCAAGCTCGCGGGCATCGCGGACCGGATTGCCGTTGACCTGGGTGATGATGTCGCCGGCGCGAATGCCGGCGGTCACCGCCGGGCTACCGGCTTGCGGCTCGGCGACCAGCGCGCCTTGCGTGGACTTCAGGTTGAGGCTTTCGGCGATCTCGGCCGTGACCGGCTGGATCTGTACGCCGATCCATCCGCGGGTGACCGAGCCGCGGTCGCGCAGCTGCGCGACGACGGAGCGGACCGTGCTCGCCGGAATGGCGAAGGCGATGCCGACATTGCCGCCGGACGGCGAGAAGATCGCGGTGTTCACGCCGATGACGTTGCCGTTGACGTCGAAGGTCGGACCGCCGGAATTGCCGCGGTTGACCGGCGCGTCGATCTGGATGAAGTCGTCATAGGGGCCCGCGCCGATGTCGCGGCCGGTCGACGACACGATACCGGCCGTCACCGTTCCGCCGAGGCCGAACGGATTGCCGACCGCCAGCACCCAGTCGCCGATGCGCGGCGGCGCTTCGGCGAGCGAGACGAAGGGGAAGTCGCTGCGGCCGTCGACCTTGATGAGCGCAAGATCGGTGCGCGGATCGACGCCGATCACGCGTGCGGTATAGGTCCTGCCGTCGTCGGCGGTGACCTGGACGTTGTTGGCCCGATCGACGACGTGGTTGTTGGTCACGGCGTAGCCGTCAGCCGAGATGAAGAAGCCAGAACCCTGGCCGGTGACGTTGCGGCCGCCAGGAGGAGGCGTCGGAACGGGGCGCTGAGCGCGCGGGCGGTCCTGCTGCGGCTGCTGACGGCCCTGGCTATCCGGCGCCGCGCCCGGTCCGAACTCTTCGCCCTCAGGCACGCCCCAGCGGCGGAAGAAACGGTCCATCGGCGAGCCCTGCGGGAACGGCGCGCTCTGCATGCTGACGCGCGGAGCATCGACGCGCACGCGCACCGAAATCACCGCGGGCTTCACGCGCTCCACAATGTCGGCGAAGCCGACCGGGCGCTGCGCGGTTTGCGCCTGCTGCGACACGTTCTGGGCATGAGCGGTCGGGAAACTCGAGCGCACCGAGACGTCGGGCGCAAAAAAGACGGCGGTGGTGCCGATGCCCGCCACTGCGGTCGCGAGAAGGGCAAGCCGGCGGGCGGAAAGCACGCCGCGGGGCTTTGAGGTCGGGCTGACGCTATCGGTCATGAAAGGAATCTCCATCTTGTTCGGATGCTCGTCCCGCCCGGGTCGAGCGCGTGTTGTTGTGTCGTTCCGAATGCGAAGATGGGGGCCGCAGCCTTACAGGGGCCTGTCGGCGGGATTAAAACTTGGTAAGGTCGCGTCTTTCTTGATTACTATTATAAATCAACGGCTTGCAGAGAAACGCTGCAACAATCAGCGATCGTCGGCCTTCATCAGCTTCGCCAGCCGCCGCTCCTCGTCCGCCGTGAGCGCGCCGCCCTGGGGCAAAGCCGCGTCGGGAGGACCGCCCCGGCTGCGGCGCCGGGCCAAAAGAAACAGGGCAAGGCCGCCGCCGATCAGCAGCACCGGCGGCCGCCAGCCAGAGCAGCGCGGTACGCCAATGCAAGCGCGGGCGCAGCAGCACGAACTCGCCGTAGCGCTGGACCAGGAAGTCGAGCACCTGCGGGTTGCTGTCGCCGGCCTGCAGGCGCTCACGCACCAGGATGCGCAAATCGCGTGCGAGCGGCGCATCCGAGTCGTCG
This sequence comes from uncultured Alphaproteobacteria bacterium, assembly GCA_963785745.1. Classification (GTDB taxonomy): domain Bacteria; phylum Pseudomonadota; class Alphaproteobacteria; order Rhizobiales; family Xanthobacteraceae; genus VAZQ01. The sequence goes on along the minus strand of CAWAWR010000016.1, from coordinate 288,739 downwards.
ATCGACTGGTTCTGGCACACCATGCAGCGCAACTGCTTGGACAGTTCGCGCGCCCGCGCCTCTTGCGCCGGATCTTTCAGGATCTCGTCGGGCTGCACTGCAAAGGCGTGCGGAGACGCCACGAGCGCAGTAAAAATAAGAAGAAGCCGCAACCAGCGCATGCGCCCTACTCCGCCGGCTGCATTGCGGGCTTGCCTCTGGCCGGTTTCGGCGCACCGACGCGCAGCCGCCGGTCGGTCAGCGACAGCGTCCCGCCGATCACCATGACGATGGTGCCGAGCCAGATCAGCAACACCAGCGGCTTGTGATAGACCCGCACCGCAATCGTCCCGGCCGGCGAAAGATCACCGAGCGAGAGATAGAGCTGGCTGAATCCGCGTCCCATCAGCGCCGCCTCGGTCCGCGTGGTCGAGCGTGAGGGGAATGTCCGCTTCGACGGCTCCATCACGCCGACGACGTCGTTGCCGCGGCGAACCGTGAAGCGCGTGACCTGGTCGCTATAGTTCGGGCCCTTCTGCGTGGTCATGCCGTCGAAATAGAGGTCGTAGCCGCTGATCGAGATCGTCTGCCCCGGTTTCATCTCGGCGATGCGCTCGCTGCCGAACTGGGTCTCGCCGACAATGCCGATCAGCGTGAGCCCGAGCCCGAGATGGGCAAGCATCGAGCCCCAGGCCGAGCGCGGCAGCCCGGCCGCGCGCCGCAACGACGTCTTGAGCGGGACCCTGGCGATGGCCGCGCGCTCGGCAAAATCGGTGAGCGCGCCGGCGATCACGAAGACCGCAATCCCGATCACCAGCGGCGCGAGCACGGGGCCGCCCCAGAGGATTGCGAAGGTGCCGGCCATCACGACCAGCGCGACGCCGGCGGCCGCCATCAACCGCTGCGCCACGCCCGGAAGATCGCCGCGCTTCCAGGCCAGCAGCGGCCCGAACGGCACCGCCAGCAGCAAGATGAGGAAGAGCGGGCCGAAGGTCGCGTTGAAGAACGGCGCCCCGACCGAGATTTTCTCGCCGGTGAGTGCCTCGAGCGCCAGCGGATACAGCGTGCCGACGAACACCGTCATGCAGGCGGTGATCAGGAACAGGTTGTTGAGCACCAGCGCGCCTTCACGCGACACCGGCGCGAACAAGCCGCCCTGCTTGAGCAGCGGCGCCCGCCAGGCGAACAGCGCGAGCGCGCCGCCGATGAACAGCACCAGCAAGGCCAGGATGAAAACGCCGCGCGTCGGATCGGTCGCGAACGCATGCACCGAGGTGAGCACCCCGGAGCGCACCAGGAAGGTGCCGATCAGCGACAGCGAGAACGCGAGAATAGCGAGCAGGATGGTCCAGATCTTCAGCGCGTTGCGCTTCTCCATCACCACCGCGGAATGCAAGAGCGCGGTCGCGATCAGCCACGGCATGAACGAGGCGTTCTCGACCGGGTCCCAGAACCACCACCCGCCCCAGCCGAGCGTGTAGTAGGCCCAGTACGAGCCCATCGAGATGCCGAGCGTGAGGAAGATCCAGGCGAGCAGCGTCCATGGCCGCACCCATCGCGCCCAGGCGGCGTCGATGCGGCCTTCGATCAGCGCGGCGATCGCGAACGAGAACGAGATCGAGAGCCCGACATAGCCGACGTAGAGCAGCGGCGGGTGGATCGCGAGACCAGGGTCCTGCAACAGCGGATTGAGATCGCGGCCTTCCCCCGGCGCCGGCACCAGCCGCAGGAACGGATTCGAGGTCGCCAGGATGAACAGGATGAAGGCGACCGCGATCCACGACTGCACCGAAAGCACATTGGCCTTGAGCGTGAGCGGCAGGTTGCCGCCGAACAGCGCGACCAGCGCGCCGAACAGCGCGAGGATCAGCACCCACAACAGCATCGACCCTTCGTGGTTCCCCCACACGCCGCTGATCTTGTAGATGAGCGGCTTCAGCGAATGCGAATTCTCGAACACGTTGACGACGGAGAAATCCGATCCGACATAGGCGGCCGTGAGCGCCGCAAAAGAGATCCCGATAAAGATGAATTGCGCCACCGCCGTCGGCGCCGCCATGCCCATCAGCACCGGATCGTTGCGCTGCGCGCCGTAGAGCGGGACGCAGCCCTGCACGATGCCGAGCGCGAGGGCGAGCACCAGCGCGTAATGGCCGATTTCGGGGATCACGGCGTGATCCCCTTCCCTGCAGGGCCGGTGCTCTTGCCGGTGTCGTCCTTCCAGTGCCCCTGTTGCTTGAGGCGGTCGGCGACCTCGCGCGGCATGTAATTCTCGTCGTGCTTGGCGAGCACGTTGTCGGCCTTGAAGGTGCCGGTCTGATCGAGAGCGCCTTCGGTGACCACGCCCTGCCCTTCGCGGAACAGATCGGGCAGCACGCCCTGATACGCAACCGGGATCGTGTTGCGGCCGTCGGTCACGGCAAAGCGCACCTGCAGATTGTCTCCGCGCGCAACGCTGCCCTCCTTCACGAGACCGCCGAGGCGGATTCGCGCGCCGGGCGCGATCTGTTTCTCGACCACGTCGGTCGGCGAATTGAAGAAGACGATCGAATCCTTCAGCGCCGTGAGCACCAGCCCGACCGCGAGCACCAGCACGGCGAGTGCGGAGCCGATCAGGACGAGGCGTCGTTGCTTGCGGGTCATCGCGTTACGTTATCACTTCTCTTGTCTCTTGGCGGCCTTCGTTGCGTATCGCGCTCAGCCGCCGAGGCCGAGGCCTTTGACCAGTTCGTCGATCCGTCGCAGCTTATCAGGCTCGGCGGCAAGCGCACGGCGCGCTTCGCCGGCGGCCGCGAGCGCCCGCTCGCGCTCGCCCAATACCATATAGGAGCGCACCAGCCGGAGCCATCCGTCGATATCGGAACCGTCCTTGCCAAGGCGCTCGGCCAGTCGCTCGACCATGCCCTTGATCATGGCGATACGCTGGTCCGGCGGCAGGTCCGCCGCGGCAGCGACCTGATCCTCGCTTGGCCCGCTACCTGGAGCTGCCACCTGGACCACCGCTTGGACCGCCCGTCAGGCGCGTCAGCTCGGCGCGGACGAACTCCGCCCACGGCGCACCCGGCGGCGCACCGTCGAGCAACGCGCGCCAGGTGGTAATGGCTTCGCTCACGCGTCCGTCCTGCTCGGCCGCAAGCCCGAGGAAGAAGCGAGCCTTGACGTGGTCGGTGTCGAGCGCGATCGCGGCCTTGAACTGCGCGAGCGCTTCCGCCGTCACGACGCCGTTGGCGGCCGCCGTCAGCGCCTCGCCGAGACCCGAGTGGCGCTCGGCCGTCGCGCCGTTGAGTTCCAGCGCCATCCGCCTCGCCTTCACCGCATCGTCGAAGCGGCCCATGCGCAGATAGATCGGCGCGACGACTTCCCAGCCGCGGCCTTCGTTCGGATTCTTCGCAAGATGCGCCTCGACCTGCGTCACCATCTGCGCGATCGTTTGCCGCTCCTCCGGCGCCCGCGACGTCAAAGGCTGACCGGGCAGCATCGGGGAGCCGACCGCGAGATAGAGCGCGATCGCACCGGCCGGCAGCAGAACCAGCGCCGCGACGGCAACCGCCCGCCGTCGCCGTGTCATTGCAGCGGCGGGCGCCGCTTGCGGAACGGCGGCCGCGGCATCGGCGGCCGCGATGAGCCGGCGCGACACCTCGACTTGCGCGGCCGCGGCCTCGCTGTCGCCGATCAGCCCGGCCGCCTGATCGCGCCGGATCTCGTCCAATTGATCGCGATAGACGGCGACGTCGCTGCCCGAGCGCAGCGCGTCTTCGCGCCGCGACAGCGGCCACAGCACGGCGAAGATCGCCGCCGCCGTCATCAGCGCGAGCACCAACCAGAGCGTCATGGCGTCACTTCATCAGGCCGAATGGGGCATTCCGGAGGCGACTCTTCTACCGCCAGTACCGCCGCGGAGTTACATCATGGCCGCCACAGCGCCGCAACCGGGGTCGCGCAGCGCCCTGCCCCTCGGACGTCAGGCCTTGGCCCGCAGATTGCGCTCGGCACCGTCGGCCTTCTCGGCCGCCTTCACGAGCACCGAGGCATAGTCCTGGCCGAACGCCTTGCCGCAGAACTTGATCGCGGCATCCATTTGCGACTTCCGGAACGAGTGGTCGTGTTCGCCCGCCACGCGCAACGCATCGAGCAGCGTGCGTGTACCGCCATCAAGATATTGCTGGATCTCCTGATAGGTCTGCAGCGTCACCTGGCTGGCGGCGAGCTCACCGGCGTATTTGCGGCAGGCGCCGATGAATTCGATCATCGCCTCGGTCTCGAGCACCTCGTCCACGTCCAGCACGGAACCGCGCACGATGTCCTGCGGCGGCCGCGGCCGTATCAGGCGCCGCACCCGGCCGGGGACCGATTCAATCTCGGCCTTCAGCAAGGACGACATTTCGCTGCGGATCCCGGCGAGCTGGCGTGCCCAGGCGGAATCCCCCGACAGATTGAGCTCGGTGCGCACACCGCGCACCGCATCGTGGATGCATTTCAAGAGCGACGTGACCGCGACGGTCGCGCCGCGCTTGAGGTCGGCCTTGAGCTCCTCGACCATCCGCTCGATGTCGCCGAGGGTGATGGTCACCGCGGGCGCGTAAGGCGAGTTGGCGATGCGGGCAACGTCGTCGCTCTCGGCCGCCTTCACCGCCAGCCGGATCAGTTGCCACGGCACCGCGAGGCGGTTCGCCACCATGATCATCGCATAAGGTTGCAGATTGTGCTCGGCGCAGAGACGGAGAATCGAGCAGGTGCTTCATGTTGTCGAGCACGCCACCGCCGAGATTGCGGATATGGCCCGGCATCCGCGTGGCGATCAGATCGAGCGTGTCGCGCGAGGACACGATCGTCTGGATGTCCTTGATGACGTCCAGCATATGCGGCGTCGCGAGCAGGTTCGACATTCTCCGCCGCGCCTTCTCGTCCGACTTGATGGCGTCGAGCGTCGTTCGCATGCGCGCGGTGGCGAATGCTTGAAACGAATGGACCAGCGAGTCCGGCGGCTCGGTATCGCCGCCGGAGAGCGCGCGGCTCACGCCGTCGCAGTAGACTTTCGCTTCCGCCGGCGCGAGGTCGCGTGAGATCCAGTCCCAGACCGGCTCGAGGGTTGTGCGCGAGATGCGGCCCGGCACCTTGCGGTCACTCTTGACGTCGATGAGGAACGGCTCGAGCGGGCGGAAGAAGGCGCGCGCGGGCACGCCGAAGCGCGGCGCGTTCTGTCCGGAGTCGCGCACCGCGGCGCGCACCTCCTGCAACAGCATGTCGCCGCCGGGAACCTCGTCGCCACGCAGCACGGCGCGCTCAAGCTCGGTGATGAGCAGAGTGAGCGCCGGGGACGGAAGCTCCCGGAGAAATTGCCGCAGCCGATCAAGGGGCAAGGCGCTTGAGGCCATGCCGCACACCACGCGTTTCTTTGATACTCGCCGACGACAGATAGCGCCGCGCGCTTAAGAACGCGTTAAGCAATTGGCAGGCGATAGCCCTGCAATTTCAAAGCGTTGGAACCGTCACCAACGGCGCCAGTAGCGGCGCGGGCCATAGTAGCCGCCGTAGTAGCGCGGCCCGTAATACGGTCCGTACCCGTAATAGGGCCCGGGTCCAACGACGACCACCGGCGGCGCGGCGCGCACCACGGCGACCGGAGCCCCGCCGCCCAGCCCGAGGTTGCGGGCGATCATGTAGCCGGGGCGGCCATCGGCCATCACGTTGCACCATTCGCCACCGCAACGGATCACCTCAACCACGCTGCCACCCGGCACCGTCATGATGACGCCGAACTGTGTTCCCGGCCCCTGGCGCAGGTTTGTATTGGTGCCGACGGTCGCCGGCGCGGCGGCGGCCAGTCCGGCCGACACGGCGGTGAGCGCGACGGCGCACAACGCGCCGCGTGCAAGGGTCCAGGTCAGTCTCGTCATTACGTCCTCCATGAATCCCATCCACGCGGTCAGCTTACAGCAACCCAGCGGCCATCGGGAGCCCGGCATGCGGTGCCCCGCGCCGCTTCCGGCCGCCCGTTGATATAGATCGTGTGCGTGTAACTGCGGCAGCGGCGGCCGCTGTTCTCATAATACGGGCCCGGAACGATGCTGCCGTAATAGCGCGTGCGCTCGCTGCGCCAACCGACTGCGACGCCCGGCGCGCCGTATTCGAGCGCTTGCATCTCCGCGGCGTAGGCCATCTGGCGATCTTCTTCGTCCATCGACGCGCCGATGGCGCTGCCGACCAGGCCGCCGGCGATGGCGCCCACGGCCGCGCCCGCGATGCGATTGCCGGCACCACGGCCGCCGACCGCGGCGCCGAGGATGCCGCCCACGAGCGCACCGGTCATCGCGCCGGAGTCCTGCTTCGGCGTCGGCGAATACGGATCGCTGGCGCAAGCGGCCACGGTGGCGACGGCAAGCATGACGGCAACCGGTCTGAATCGACGCATCAAGACCCCCCGGGAAAGCGCTGAACCTAGATGGGGAAAATGGGGCAAAACTCTGTTCCCGAAATTCGGCGCATATTACGCGCCCGGCAGCATCAATTCAGCACGCAGACCGCCGATCGGCGCGGTGCTGAGCGTAAGCCGCCCGCCGTAGAGCGTCGCAAGTTCCATCACGATCGAGAGCCCGAGACCCGAGCCCGGCTTGGTCTCGTCGAGACGCCGTCCGCGCCGCGCCACCTGTTCGCGTTGCGACGGCGTCAATCCCGGACCGTCGTCGTCGACCACGATGCGCACGAAGCGGCGCTCGGCGCTGGCGTCGGGCTGATCCGGGAACGCCTCGATCGCGACGCGCGACTGCGCCCATTTGCAGGCATTGTCGACGAGGTTTCCGACCATCTCCTCGAGATCCTGCTGCTCGCCGCGGAAGCGCGCCTCTTCCGGCGCGTCGATCTCGATCGCGACGCCGCGGCCGTGGTGGATTTTTTCCATGGTGCGCGCGAGCGCGGTGATCACCGGCCGAACCTCGGCCACCGTTCCGATCGCCGCGACGCGGGCCGCAAGTCGTGCGCGTTCAAGATGGCGCGCGACCTGATCGCGCATGATCTCGGTCTGCTCGCGCACTTTGTCGGAGAGCGGATCCTGCGCGTGCGTCGCCGCCTCGTTCATCATGACGGAGATCGGCGTCTTCAGCGCATGCGCGAGATTGCCGACATGGGTGCGCGCGCGATTGACGATTTCGCGGTTGGCATCGATCAGCGCGTTGGTCTCGCGCACCAGCGGCGCGACCTCGATCGGGAAGCCGCCTTCGAGCCGCTCCGATGCGCCGGAGCGGATCGCGGCAAGGCCTTCGGAAATCCGCTTGAGCGGCGCCAGCCCGTAGCGAACCTGGAAGGTCGTGGTCAACAGCAGCACGATCGCCAGCACCGTGAAGGTGGCAACCAGCGCACGGTCGAAGGTGCGCATCTCCTCGTCGATCTCGGCGGCGTCGCCGGCGACCGTCACGACAAAGCGGCCCTCGTCACCGAGATCGATCGTGCGCTCGACCACGCGCAGCCGCTGATCTTCGGGGCCGTCGACATAGCCCTGGCGGGCGCCGCCCACCGACGTGGTGGCGACGCGATCGTCAAGATGCGAGAGCGTGGAATCCCACAGCGAGCGCGAGGACCGCAGCTCCGGCCGCGCCGTATCGAGCCGTGTCACCTGCCAATACCAGCCCGACAGCGGCAATTCGAACAGCGGTTCGCTGAGCGACTGCGGGAAACGCTCCACGGAGTCATCGGGCGTCGCGACGTCGGCGACCAACGTGCGCAGATAGACCTGCAGCCGGCGGTCGAAGGCGCGTTCGACGGCGGATCGGTAGACGCCGGACAGCACGATGCCGGCGAGGACGAGGATCACGACGGTCCAGGTGGTCGCCGAGAAGAACAGGCGCAGCGCGAGCGAATTAGCGCGCATCGGGCGGGGAAAGCAGGTAGCCGAGGCCGCGGACGGTCTGGATCACGTCGATGCCAAGCTTCTTGCGGATGCGGCCGACAAACACTTCGATGGTGTTGGAATCGCGGTCGAAGTCCTGGTCGTAGAGATGCTCGACCAGCTCGGTGCGCGACACCACCCGGCCGGTATGGTGCATGAGATAGGAGAGCAGCCGGTATTCGTGCGAGGTGAGCTTGACCGGATTGCCCTCCACGGTCACGCGGCCGGTCCGGGTATCGAGCCGCACCGGCCCGCAATTGAGCTCGCTCTTGGCGTGGCCGGCGGAACGGCGCAGCAGCGCGCGGATACGCGCCAGCACCTCCTCGAGATGGAACGGCTTGGCGACATAGTCGTCGGCGCCGGCATCAAAGCCCTGAACCTTGTCGCTCCAGCGATCGCGCGCCGTGAGGATGAGCACCGGCATGGCGCGGCCGGCGCGGCGCCAAGCTTCCAGCACCGAAATGCCGTCCATCTTGGGCAGGCCGATGTCGAGGATCACGGCGTCGTAGGGCTCGCTCTCACCGAGAAAATGCCCCTCCTCGCCGTCAAAGGCGCGGTCGACGACGTAGCCGGCGTCGGTCAGCGCCGTCGCCAGTTGCCGGTTGAGATCGGGATCGTCCTCGATGACGAGGAGCCGCACGGCGTTCTCCGTCGGATTGCGGCGCTAGCGGACGCTCACCACGGCGCCGTTCTTCGCGTCGACTATTACGCGGCGCACTTTGCCATCACGCGGCAGCACTGTCAGCAGATAGATCAGGCGTTCGGGCTCCTGGCAGAGCCTCGCCCGGACCATCTCGCCGGGCACCCGGGCCCGCACCGCTTTCCGCACCGCCGCCAGCGGCACCGCGCGGCGCTCGGCGATCGCGGTGCGCTGCTGGTCGCGCGTGAGGCAGCGCATGCGCGGCTCGGCCTCGGCCGGAACGACCGACAACGGCCCGAGCAATGCGAGCGCGAGAGCGACCAGCGCCAGTTTGAGAACCACCATGGGGCAACACGATAGCCCAATCCGCTGAACCGCTCATGAACAATCGCAATTGGGAGTTGTGGCAACGAGGCACTTTCCGGCAGCCCGGCGCGGCGCATCGCCGCTGCCATGCCCCCTTGTTGGACCTTGGGTGGGGTCGCGACGCGAGGCTATCGTTTGGCGAAGAACTGGACGGAGACCGTTGGTGCCGACACTGCGTGGCCTGGTTTCATCGACCCGTTACTCCGTCCATCAGGCCTTGCTCCGGGCACGCCTGCGTAGGCGCAAGACGAAGCTCCCGCAGACCCACCATCCGCTCGTCCAACAGCCGCTGGTCGACCTTGCCATCGAGCGCCAGGAATTTGCCGGCGTGCTCACGCCCGCGGACGAAGTCGGCGCGCCGCGCGTGGGCGTGGATCACGTCTTTCTGGAGGATGCGGAGGACTACTACCGGAAATATCAGAGCTTCGAGTACTGGCGCAGCCTGATCCAGCAGGCGACGCAGCGCGCCGGCATCACCGACGCCGACGCGATCGTCGAATTCGGCTGCGGCTTCGGCAACAGCACGCTGCCGCTGCTCGACCTGTTTCCCCGCGCGCACGTGGTCGCCACCGACATCAGCCCGAACCTGCTGGCGATCCTCAACCGGCTGCTGGTAGCGCGTGGATTGAGCGAGCGCTGCGTCGCGGTCGCGATGGATGCGCAAAAGGATTATGTGCGGACCGAGTCCGCCGATCTGGTGGTCGGGTCGGCGATTCTCCATCATCTGGTCGAGCCGGCCGCCTTTGTCGAGCAGGCGATGCACATCCTGCGCCCGGGCGGCGCCGCGATCTTCTTCGAGCCGTTCGAGGGCGGCCATGCCGTGCTCCGGCTGATGTGCCAGGAGATCGTGCGCGAGGCCGGCCGCCGCGACGACAACAGCCCGGGGGTCAGGCTCGCACGCTGGGTCGTGACCGGATTCGCGCCGCAGATCTTCCGCGAAGCCCTACCCGGCTGGCACAGCCGCAACGACAAATGGATGTTTCCGCGCTCCGTGATCGACGACATTGCGCGCAACGCCGGAGCCACGCTGACGGTCTACCCGCTCCACGACAGCGAAGGTCAGTTTCGGCGGCAATTCACCTACATGATGCGATCCTATCGCGGTGACGATCCGGCCGATTTGCCGTCCTGGATGGACGAGATTTTCGACCGCTACGATCGCGAGGCATTCTCTCCACAGATGCTGAAGGACCTTGCGATCGAAGGCTGCATCATTTTCGGGAAGCCCGAGGCGGCGTGACGCTCGGTGCGACGCTCAATGCGTCGCGACGAAGTCGGCAATGGCGGCCACCACTTTGTCCTCGATGCCGAGGAAGCCGTGCGGCGTCATTGCCATGCACGGATCCTTGGATTTGGGCGGATCGCCGCCGTCGAACGTCGCGTTCTTCTTGGCGGGCGCACCGGTCAAAGCGGCGATCACCTTGACGGAAGTCTTGGGCGGACTGCATGCGCAGGCGTCCGCCAGATGGGAGGCAACGAGCACCGGCACATTGACCGCCGATAGCTGCGCGTTGAACACCGTCCGGCCGCAGTAGCCCTTGACCACCGTCGTCTGCGTCGCGGTCAGAACGATACCGTCCGCTCGCCGGAGATTGTCCTTGGTCGGCGGCGTGAGCCGCGGCAGACGGGCGGCGATACTCGCCGCCGACATCGTGCCCGCACTGGTGCCGACCAGCCAGACCTTGCCGCCGTTGTCGATACGGCCCCGAACGTCCGCGATCACGCGCGCCATGTCCTGCGCATATTGAAGCGACAGCCGGACATTGCCGTCGATCGCGACCTGGTTGGGCGTATCGACAACGGCGACGAAGAGACCCTGTTGCACGAACCGGTCGCGCGAGCGGACCAGGAAATTGCCGGAGAGATTGGTGCCGATCGTGCCGTTGGATTGCAGGTTCAACAGGCCGTTGCCGCCCGCGAACAGCATGACCGCGTTGGCCGGGGTCGTCTTGGGCTTCGCCAATGCAAGATATTTGACGGTCACGCCCGGCCGTACCTCGACCACGATCGGCGGCGTCGGAACCTTGAGCTCGGCCCGAAGCGGCGACGCGATCTGCGGCAGGAGGAGCAACACCAGCGCAACGGCGATCAATCTCGTCCACATGGTCCTGTCCTCTGCAACGCGGTCCATCGGCGTGACGTTACCTCATCGCGGGCACACCTGCAGCGGTACAAACGAACCAAGCCTTTCGTCCGTGGCGATCGCACCGCGATCGGCGGTGGCCGATCCTTCGCTTCAGGGAATCGATGTTGACAGGTTTGGATAAAATGGGCTCATCACGCCGCGATGACGCGCGCGATTGTCCCTCTCATCCTTGTGTCCCTGTGCGCTCCCGCAGCCGCGATGGTGGGCGGGGCGCAGAGCGCGCCGAAATTCGCCCATGCGGTGGTGATGCTGGCGGGTCCGCGGGGTTTCTGCAGCGGCGTCGCAATTGCACGCGACCTCGTGCTCACCGCCGCGCACTGCGTCATGGCCGGCAGCGACTACAAGCTCGTGGTGCTTGACGCCGCCGGCCAGCCGTCGCTCAAGTCGATCGCGACCATCGCCCGCCACCCGCAATTCGACGCCGAAGCCGTGCGGCGGCATCGCGTCACCGCCGACGTCGCGCTGCTCAAATTCGCCGAATCGGTATCAGCCGCACCCGTGCCGCTCGGTCCCGCCGACATGAAGGTCGCGGCCGGCGATCCATTCCTGGTCGCGGGTTATGGCCTCGCGACACCCGGCGACGGGCGCAGCGGCGGGACCGTGCGCATCGCGACGCTGGTCGCGACCGGTCAGCCCGGCACGCTGCAAATCCGCCTGATGGACGCCGAAACCAGGAACGAGCGCGCCGGGCTTGGCGCCTGCGTCGGCGATTCCGGCGGCCCGGTGTTTACCAATGCCGCCGGCGCGCTCGCGGTGGTCGGCGTGGTGAGCTGGTCGACCGGCCCGAACAATTCCGCAGGCTGCGGCGGGCTCACCGGCGTGACGCCACTGACGCGCTATCGCGCGTGGATCGTCGAACAGGCGAAACGAATGGGCAGTCCGCTCGTGTGGCGGTTCAGAAGTCCGCAACAATGTTGCGGCGAGTTCGCATATGCGGACTTCTGAACCCAAGCCACACTGGATTCAACGAGGGCTAGTGTCCTTCGATTCCGAAGTTCGTATCTGAGCCCGCCGCAAGGCTGTACGAACTTCGGAATCGGGACACTAGCGCCTTAACCCTCTCGCGATACGCCTTTGTGAATCGCATTAACGTTTTCATCCCCGATCGGCACACCTGCGTGCCGACGCGGCACATTCCCGCTGGTCTCAGGATTGCAACGGTCCGTGCAAGCGCGCCACCGACGGTGGCAGCGCTTCGTTTTGAAACCGTTGAGGACAACGATGTCACGCCGATTTTCACCGACCGCCTGGCTCGCCGCACTCTCCTTGCTGGTGTTAAGCATGATGAGCGCGCCCGCACGATCGCAGACGGAGGGCGTTAGCACCTTCAACTGCTATGGCACCCGCAACATGAGGTCCTGCGTCGAAACCCATCGCAAGGGCCCCTTCAATCCGCATGTGATGTCCGTTCCCGGACCGCAATCGGAAGAAGAGCGCAAGGCCGCCGAGGCGCGCGACCGCCGCTGGGCCGCGCGCTGCCAACCGCAGGTCCGGCAGGATCGCTACGGCGTGCCGCGCTACAGCTACGGCGCACCTGGCTGCGAGTACGGCCGCCTCGATTGATCTCGGTTTGATACGGACGCCCTGCACAAGCGTCTGTCTCTTGTGAGCTGCCTGCGCCGATCAGCGCAGGCGGCTCTATTCTTTTGCCCGACCGCACACGCCCCACACGCCCGTCGCGATCCATAGAATTCGAGCCAATTACGGCGCGAATTCGAGCCAATACAATCGAGAATTCGAGCCAATTCCACAGCGAAAAATTCGAAGATTTTCCGCTATCGCATTTCCCAAACGATTGCGGAGGCGACGATCATGAGTAACGGCCTTTCGGCCGCCGTGCGCACCAACCTGTTCTCGCTGCAGAAGATCGCGAGCGAGATGACGCGCGTGCAGACGCGGCTTGCGACAGGTAAGCGGGTCAACAGCCCGTCAGAAGGGCCGGCTGCCTATTTCACCGCGTCCGCGTTCAACGCGCGGGCGGCCGCGCTCGATACGGTGCTGGACGGCATCAGCAACGGCAAGAAGGTGATCGAGGCCGCCAACCTTGGCGTCGAAGCCATACAGTCGCTGGTCAACAACGCGCGCAGTCTCGCCCTTGAGGCGCTCAAATCCCCGAGCACGCTCGCCGAAGTCACCGGCAACGTCACCGGTCTGACCGGCGCGACGGCAATATCCATGGACGACGGCGACACCATCACGGTGAGCGACGGCACGACGACGGCGACCTACAATCATTCCAGCGGCAACGACGTCCAGGACTTCCTCGACGCGGTGAACAACACCCCGAACCTCAATGTCGAGGCAAGACTGACCTCGGACGGCCGGATCCAGATCGAAGCCACCGGCGTCAACAACGTGGTGATCAACGGCACCGCCTCCGTCGGCGAGCTTGGCGCGATCGGCTTGGCCGCGGGCACCACGACGAGCTCGACCAACAGCCTGCGCCAGGCCATGGCGCAGCAATTCGATACCGTGCGCACGCAGATCAACCAGCTCGCGGCCGACGCCGGCTTCAACGGGCAAAACCTGCTCGGCGGCGACATCCTCTCGATTGGGCTCAATGAGAACGGGAGCGCCAGCGCGACCGTCACCGGATCGAGCGTAACCGCCGCCGGCCTCGGCGTCGGCGCCGCGAGCGGCGCTGGCGGCAATTTCCAGTTCGACGGCGATATCCAGGACTTGATCGCCGGTCTCGATGCGGCGTCGTCATCGCTCCAGCAGATGTCGTCGAATTTCGGCGCCCAGATCGCGGTGGTTTCGGCGCGCGAGGACTTCACCAAGTCGATGTCCAACCTGCTGAAGACCGGCGCCGAGAATCTCGTCGCCGCCGACATCAACTCCGAGGGCGCGATGCTGCTGGCGCTGCAGACGCGCCGCGATCTCGCGGTGACCTCGCTTTCGCTCGCCGCGGACGCAGACAAGACCGTGTTGAGGCTGTTCGGCTCCAGCTAAGGCCCTGCGCGCGGGCCACGATCGGCGCGCTTCGAACGGAGCATCGCGCCATGCGCCTGATGATTGTCGTTCTTGTGCTGGCCGGGCTGGTGGTTGTCGACCAATTCAGGTTTCGCGGCCACTACGGCTCGCAAGTCACGGAATTGGTGACACGCGTTGTCCGATCCGTGATCTGACGCGAAAAGGCCGGCAGAGCGCCCCTGCCGAATTTCATTCAAATCCGGCGTTGTGGCCCCCTCCCCGGCGCTGCTAGTATCCGTATAAATACGATAAAAGTTCTACGAGAGGGGCGAGTCTCATGTGGCTGTTAGTGACCTATATCGTGCTGGCGATTGTCGGCAACGCCGTGATCTACTTCATCGGGCTCGCCGTTGAGCAGATGTGGCCGGTCGCAAGCCTACCGCTCTACCTGCTGATGTTCTTTTTGGTGCTGTGGGTTTCGTGGCTCGCCGCCGTGAAGCTCACCGAGCCCAAGGCCGCCGCGCAGGGCTAGCCGCACGCAATCGGCCCGATACGCCGGCACGGCTGCCGGCGGCGACTGATTTTTTTCGTTCCAACGCTGCTCGCATGGCGCGCGTTCGTTCGCGCCGTGACGCTACGACGTGGTGCGCCGCTCATTCGGCCGCGCACGCGCCACACCCCGCAATGTTTCCGGCATTTCGCGACTGGACACCGGGTGCCGGCTTCATATCTAAGACGGGCCCCACCCCGCACATCCTCACGCGTAAATCCCCATGCCGCCGATCATTTCGATATCCAACCTGTCAAAGACCTATGCCTCCGGGTTCGAGGCGCTCAAGCGCATCGACCTCGACATCGACAAGAGCGAGATCTTCGCGCTGCTCGGTCCGAACGGCGCCGGCAAGACCACGCTGATCAGCATCATCTGCGGAATTGTGACACCCTCCACCGGCACCGTCACGGTCGGCGGCCATGACATCCTCACCGACTATCGCGCGGCGCGCGCGCTGATCGGGCTGGTGCCGCAGGAGCTGCACACCGACGCCTTCGAGTCGGTGTGGGCGACCGTCACATTCAGCCGCGGACTGTTCGGCCTGCCGGCCGACCCCGGCCACGTCGAAAAGGTGCTGCGTTCGCTCTCGCTGTGGGACAAGAAGGATTCCAAGATCCTGACGTTGTCCGGCGGCATGAAGCGGCGCGTGCTGATCGCCAAGGCGCTCGCGCACGAGCCGCAGGTGCTGTTCCTGGACGAGCCGACCGCCGGCGTCGACGTCGAGCTGCGCAAGGACATGTGGAACGTCGTACGCGCGCTGCGCGCTTCCGGCGTCACCATCATCCTGACCACGCACTACATCGAAGAAGCCGAGGAGATGGCCGACCGCATCGGCGTCATCAACAAGGGCGAGATCATCCTGGTCGAGCGCAAGGCCGAGCTGATGCAAAAGCTCGGCAAGAAGGAGCTTACCTTGCAACTGCACAAGGCGCTCGACGCAATCCCGGCCGACCTCGCGCACCACAAGATCACGCTCGCGCCCGGCGGCAAGGAGCTGATCTACACTTATGACACCCAGGGCGAGCGCACCGGCATCACCGCACTGCTCGACGACCTCGCCCGCAACAATATCCGGTTCCGCGACCTGCAGACCACGCAAAGCTCGCTCGAGGACATTTTCGTCGGGCTGGTGAGGAAAGACGCATGAACGTCCGCGCCATCCGCTCGATCTATGTGTTCGAAATGTCGCGCACCGCCCGCACGCTGTTCCAGAGCATCGTGTCGCCGGTGGTCTCGACCTCGCTCTATTTCGTCGTGTTCGGCGCCGCCATCGGCAACCGCATCCAGGAGATCGAGGGCGTCAGCTACGGCGCGTTCATCGTGCCGGGCTTGATCATGCTGATGATCCTCACCCAGAGCACCGCCAACGCCTCCTTCGGAATCTATTTCCCGAAATTCACCGGCACCATCTTCGAGATTCTTTCCGCGCCGGTCTCGTTCATCGAGATCGTGGTCGGCTATGTGGGCGCAGCGGCCACCAAGTCGATCATCCTCGGGCTGATCATCCTCGCGACCGCATGGCTGTTCGTGCCGCTGCGGATCGACCATCCGGCGTTCATGCTCCTCTTCCTGGTGCTCACCGCCGTCACCTTCAGCCTGCTCGGCTTCATCATCGGCATCTGGGCCGACGGGTTCGAGCAGCTTCAGCTTATCCCCCTTCTCGTGATCACGCCGCTGACCTTCCTCGGCGGCACGTTCTATTCGATCGACGTGCTGCCGCCGGTCTGGCAGACCATCGCGCTGTTCAATCCGATCGTGTATCTGGTTTCCGGTTTCCGCTGGAGCTTCTACGGCATCTCCGACGTCAGCGTCGGCATCAGCCTCGCGATGACGCTCGCGTTCCTGGCATTGTGTCTCGTGACCGTGTGGTGGATCTTCAAGACCGGCTACCGGCTCAAGCGATGAGGCGCGGCGCATGACGGCAACCGGCGGCAAGCGCATCGCGCAATGCGGATGTGGCGCGCTGACCGCGACCGTCAGCGGCGATCCCGTCGCCGTCTACGGCTGCAGCTGCAAAGATTGCCAGCGCAAGAGCGGCAGCGCGTTCAGCTATGCCGCGATGTTCCCGAGCGCCGCGGTGACGATCGCCGGCGAGCGCAAGACCTGGCGGCGCAACGGCGAATCCGGCCGCTGGATCGACAACATCTTTTGCCCGACCTGCGGGATCGCCGTCGGCTTCCACTCCGAAGGGATGCCCGGCCTGACCGGCATTCCGGTCGGCAGTTTCGCCGACCCGGACTTCCTGCCGCCGGAGCGGCTCTATTGGGCGTCGCGCCGCCACCGCTGGCTCGCCCTGCATAACGGCCTGACATTGCTGGATACCCAACTGGATACCCAAGAGGAGCAAGAGCGCGGGTGAACAGTTGGTTTACCGTGGCAACTGCGTGCAACTTCCTGGTCACCTTCGCGTTGTAACCTTGCCCCAAGCTGACCCCGGGAGCACGTCATGAAGTCCTTCATCGCCCTTCTCTTTATTTCATCCGCCACGGTCGCCGCCGCCCAGGGCGTGCCCACGATCAACATCGGACCGACCTGCCGCGCGGCTGCCGCCGGCAGCACCGGCATGAATCAGGACTACGCCAGCTGCCAAAAAAGCGAAGAAGCCGCGCGCGACCTTCTGGTCCAGCAATGGAACAGCTTTCTGGCCGCCGACCGCGGGAGCTGTTACCGGCTGACGACCACCGGCACGCCCGGCACCTATACCGAGCTCCTGACCTGCCTTGAAATGAAGCGCGACGCCCGCAAGCTGCCGAACGACAGCGGCACGGTTGGGCTCGGAGCGCCGGCATATAACCAGCGCTGACGAGAGCTCTTCGGCCCCCAGCGGCGCGACGATCGGGCAAGGGATCGCAGGTAATCCCGGATTGTCACCGCTGCATTGGCATGCCTAAGTCCCGCCCGGTTCTGGTCGGTCGACCGCGATCGCAGGGGCGAAATGGATTCGGCCATCGACAAGCTGCTCGATGAGGCGCGTGCGCTTCAGCGCCAGGGCGCGCTGAACGAAGCCGCGCACATTTATGTCGAGATGCTGCGCAGCGATCCCGCGAATACGGATGCGCTCTACCATCTTGCACAGGTCAACTGCCGGCAGGACCGGATCGTCGAAGGCATCGGGCTGATACGGCGTCTGCTCTCGATCGATTCCCGGCAAGCGCGCGCGCACAATCTGCTCGGCCTTGCGCTCGGGCGGCTCGGGCAAACGCAAGAGGCGCTCGCGAGCTTCGATGCCGCGATCGCCGTCGATCCCGACCTCGCCGACGCGCATGGAAACCGCGCCGACCTTCTCGCCGAGACCGGATGGAAGCCGGAAGCGGTCGCAAGCTACGACCGCGCCATTGCGCTCGATCCGGACTCGTTCGCGAACTGGTGCAACCGCGGCGCGGTGCTCTACGAGCTGCGGCGCTTTCCGGAGGCCGTGCAAAGCTTCGAGCGCGCCGCCGCGATCGACCCTGCAAACGCGCAAACCCAATTCAATCGCGGCAATGCGCTGATCGGCCTTGGACGCCATGAAGCCGCCCTCGCCGCCTTCGAGGCCGCGCTCGCGCATCGAGCCGCACTACACCGAGGCGCTTTACAATCGCGGATGCCTGCTGAGCAAGCTCAAGCGCTATGACGACGCGGTCGCCTGCTTCGAGCAACTGCTGACGATCGCGCCGAACCACCCGAGCGCCGTCGGCGAGCTCGTCAATTGCTATCTGATGGCATGCGACTGGGACAATCTGGCGCGCAACGCTCCCCGGCTGGACACGGCGCTGGCGGACGAGCGGGGCATCGTCTCGCCCTTTACGCTGCTTGGCCTCGATATCGACCCGCAACGCCTTCGGGAGTGCAACGCCCGCTTTGTCGCGCGTGAGACCCGGACTCTGGATGCGTTTACGCATAGCCCGGCAACCGCCGCCGCGTCCAAGCGCAGAGTAGCCTATCTCGGGGATTTCAATCGCCACCCGGTCTCGTACCTGACGGCCGGCCTGTTCGAGTGTCACGACCGGGCGCGGTTCGAGATCGTCGGCATGGCACTCGGCCCCAACGACGCCAGCGACATCCGCACACGCCTCGCGCAGTCGTTCGACCAATGCATCGATGGGTCGTCGCTGTCCGATGAGGACGCCGCAAAGGCGCTGCACGGCCTCGGCGTCGACATTGCCGTCGATCTCGTCGGCCACACCGAAAATGCCAGGCCCGGCATTCTGGCGCGCCGTCCCGCCCCGATCCAGGTGAGCTATCTCGGCTATCTGGCGACGATGGGCGCAGACTATATCGACTACGTAGTCGCGGACTCGATCGTGCTGCCGTTCGATCGGCAGCCGTTCTACAGCGAGGCGATCGTCCACCTCCCGGATTGCTTCATGGTGCACGATCGCCGGCAGGTGGCGCCGCGCACGATGTCGCGTGCCGACGCCGGGCTGCCACGGGACGGCTTCGTGTTCTGCTCGTTCAACCACAGCTACAAGATCCGCGAGCCGGTGTTCGACGCCTGGATGCAGATTCTCCGCAACGTTCCGGGAAGCGTGCTGTGGCTCCTTGGGGCCAATGAGCACGCCAATGCGAACCTGGGCCGCGCGGCCGCAGCGCGTTCGGTCGATCCGGCACGGCTGCTCTTCGCCGACCGCGTGGAGCTCGCCGCGCATCTCGACCGCCAGCACCTCGCCGACCTGTTCCTCGATACCGTCCCCTACAACGCCGGCGCGACCGCAAGCGCGGCGCTATGGGCCGGCGTGCCGCTGGTGACCTGCCCCGGCGCGAGCCTGGTCGGCCGGATGGCGTCAAGCATGCTGCACGCGGCGGGATTGCCGGAGCTGGTGGCCGCAAACCTGCCGGACTATGTCGCACTCGCGGAAGCGCTCGCCCGCGATCCGTCGCGGCTGCAATCGCTGCGGCAGAAGCTCGACCAGAACCGGCTGAGCTGGCCGCTGTTCGACACCGCGCGCTTTACGCGCCACATCGAGTCCGCCTATGCGACGATGTGGGAGACTTGGCAGCGCGGCGAACCGCCGAAGGCCTTCAGCGTGACGCCGCTCGCCTGAGCATCGCGGCAAGAAAATGAAAAGGCCCGGCACGCAGCCGGGCCTTTCGCATCACCATGACGGCCTAGGTGCGCGCCCGCATCGGCGGACGTTCAGCGTGCATCAGCGCGGCGGCGATCTCGGAGCGCGTGAGACGCGTGCCATCGTCGCCTTCGATCAAAAGCGTCGTCCGGCTACTGTCATTGACATGCCGCGCCCAGCTCATCGCCTCGTCGAGCGAGGAAAATTCCTTGAACAGCATGCGGTCCTTTTCCAGCGGAGATATCGCCGCTTCGCCGCGTGGACCGCTGTAAACGCGATAGGACATGGACATTCACCTCCCTTCCGCCGGGTTCGGCCCCGGCACTCAGGGAGTTAACGTCGCTGGCGCGAAAAAGCTCCCGCGCCGTTCACTCCGCCGGCTCCGACGGCGGCATCTCCTTGGCCCCGTGCAGCGGCCGCTCCTCCATCAGGACGACCGCGACCAGCGCGATCACCGAGAACACGAGCGCGGCGACGAAGACCCACTGGAACACGCCCGCGGCATCGAGGCCCGAGCCGCCGGCATTCGCCGCCAGCACGTCGGTGCCGACCCCGCCCCGCTCCGGCGCGAAGCCGAGACCCGCGAGCAGGATCGCGCCCATGATCGCGACCGCAAGCGCGGACGTGAGGGCGCGGAAAAAATTCATCGCACCGGTCGCGACTCCGACCTCGTGCCGCCACACCGCATTCTGCACGCAGACGGTGGCGATCGGGAACACGGTGCCGACGCCGTAGCCGACGAGCGCGGTTGCGACCACCGCCCAGAGTACCGGCATGGCCGGCCAGCAGACCAGCGCCGCGACGGCCAACGTCGACACCACCAAGCCGAAATACGGCGAGAGCTTGTAGCGGTCGAGATGCATCATGGCGCGGCCCGAGGCCATCGAGCCCGGCGTCGTCATCACGATCACCGGAATGAGACAGAGCCCGGCCTGGGTCGGCGTGAGCTTGTGCACCATCTGGAAATAGAGCGGCATGTAGATCATGAAGCCGGTCATCACCGCCATGGCGAAGCTGGTCGCCGCGGTGCCGAGCTTCATCACCGGATTGGCGAGCACATTGAGCGGCAGGAACGGCTCCGGCGCGCGGCGGAGCCACCAGCCGACAATGACGGTGAGCAGGATCGACGCGCCGATCAGCGAAAAGATCGTTGGCGATATCCACGGCACCCGCGTGCCGCCGGTCGTCACCGCCAGCAGGAACAGCGTCGCCGCCGCCATCACCAGCGCCGCGCCGAGGAAGTCGAGCTTGTGACGGCGTCCGGCCGCCGGCAGCCGCTTCATCGACTGGTTGAGCAGCGCGGCGGTCAGCAAGCCGAGCGGCACGTTGAGCCAGAAGATCAGCGACCAGTGCCAGTTCTGCGCGATGACGCCGCCGAGCGCCGGTCCCACCGTTCCCGCGGTGATCCAGGCGGTGCCCATATAGGCCTGATAGCGGCCGCGCTCGCGCGGGGTCACCATGTCGGCCACCGTGATCTGCACCATCGGCACGATGCCGCCGCCGCCGATGCCCTGCAACGTGCGCCCGGCGATCAGCGTCGCCATATCGGGCGCTACCGCGCACAGCACGGAGCCGGCGATGAACAGGCCGAGCGCCGCCATCATCATGCCGCGGCGGCCATGGATGTCGGCGAGCTTGCCGTAGAGCGGCGAGACGATGGTGGAGGCGAGCAGATAGGCGATGACCACCCAGGAGAGATTGTGGAAGTCGTTGAGGTCGCGCCCGATGGTGGGCAGCGCGCTCGCCACGATGGTCTGGTTCAGCGCCTGCAGGAAGCCGCCGAGCATCAGCCCGTAGAAGACGAAGCGGATCTCGGGATGGGTCAGGCGCGCAGGGTCCGCCGCGACTGCTTCGGGATGGGCAGCGGCTTCGGCGCGCTTCTGCAAGGAACTCATGGCCGGTGGCTCGATGGCCGGCGGAATGGCGTGAATCGGAGCATTGAACAGAAATGCGCTCGCGCGCACCGCATGACAATGCTGCGCTGCGGGATGCTGCTATGCAGCGACATCACCTGGGGCTTTGCACGCTCTCGCGGCCGTTCGCGCGCGAGACCCACGCCGCGTCGCACGTCCGCGCTATCGCCGCGGCGGTGGCGGCGGTGGTGGCGGCGGAGGCGGTGGCGGCGGACGCCGCGGCGGCGGCGGCGGTGGCGGCGGCGGTGGTCGATAGACCGGTCGCGGCGGCGGCGGCGGCGGCGCAGCGCGCGGGGGCGGCGGTGGCGGGGGCGGCCGGTTCGCGGACGGCCGCGGCGGTGGCGGCGGCGGTCGGTTCACGGACGGCCGCACCTGTTGCTGTCGCTGCTGCTGCGCCGGCGGCGGCCGATTGCTTGGCGGCCGGTTGAGCTGCGGGGTCGGACGATTGATTGGCGACGGCCTTTGCTGGCGCTGCTGTTGTTGGCGCTGCTGCTGCGCCTGTTGTCGCTGCTGCGCCTGGTGCCGCAGCGCCTGTTGGCGCTGCTGCGGCGCCGGAGCCGGTCGCGGCCGTCCGATGGTCTTCTTCGAATCGACGATTGTCGGGTTCGGAAACTCCTTTGGAATCGGGCCCTTCGGCTTGATGTACGGCGGCCTTACGCGGGGTGGCGGGTTCGCCTCCCGTCGCAGCCTTGATACACCGGGATCATGTGTGGCGGGCTTCCTGGGAGGATCTGTCCGAAACGGATTTCTTCTGCCCGGTTGATCGCCCCCCTCGGCCAGTGAATCGCGGCCCGTCGACCAGACGAGCGCGGTCGCAAGCAGCAGCATGTTGAACATCTTGATGGGCCACCACCCCAGCATCGACCGTTTCAGCCTGCGACCCATGAGAATCCTCTCTCGACGTCACGCAACCAGTGATGCCTCGGCCTTGGCCGGATCGAACGTCAGGAAGAATGGCATCGTCAGCCGCTCGCCCGTTTCGACGCGCAGCACCGCATGCTCGTGATGAAACCCCGCCGTCATCCCGACGAACATCCCGCGTTTCGGCTTGATCGCGATATCGAGCGCGGTGAAATAAAGTTCGCCGCCCTCGTAGTCGTCGTTCACGTAGACGACCCCCGACAGCTCGCGATGCGACATGTGGTGATGACTGCCGTCCGGGTTGGCATTGTCCGCGTGCGGCGACATGAACATGCCCGCCTGCCAGGACACGATCTGCAGCAGGTCCGGATAGAGCGGCGCGTGAATCTGGTAGAATTCTTTCACGATATCGACGGCGCGCCGCTGCGCATCGATCATCAGCGCGCCGGTCGCCGGCCTCGCTGCGGCAATGTCGGCATGCCAGATGAAGCGATTGTTCCAGTAAGGATCGATCCGGTCGCTCCGGAACATCAGACCGGCGAGTTCGCGGTAGGCACGACTGAGCTCGTCGCATTGCTCGGGCGAGAGCAATTCTTCCGCCACGATGAAGTCGCAGTAGTCGGCATCGGCGCTCGAACGCACGACGCGGATGCCGCTCCAGTCGGCGACGCGCCCGTTGGCGTCGATACGTCGGCGTCCGCGTTCATTGCGCTCGCACGGCCGCTCGCCTTGCATGGCGTTGAGCGGACTGTCGTCCGACCATTTCGCACTGCTGTCGTGCGCGGGTTGAGCGTCGACTGTGCTGGCCTCCGAAGCGGCCATGGACGGCGCGCGCAGGTCCAGCGGCTCGGGCAGGCGCAGCTTGCTCAGATGATTGTCGGCGGCCGTGCCGTCGGGATGGCGGCCGGTGAAGTAGTATTTCTGCCAGGCCTGCCGAAGGGTGGCTTCGTCGCCGGCGTGAAACCGCTGCATGAAGTTGTCGCGCGCAGCACGGAATTCTTCGTGTTGGCGGGCCAGCTCGGGGGCGTCCGCGAGGTTGCGGATTTCAGGCTGACAGTCGACGAGCGCCTGCTTCTTGATTGGGACGATGAAGCAGAACGGCTCGTCTTGTTCGAACACCAAGCGGCCGGGCCGCTGGATCTGCCAGTTCATGGTGAAGGGATATGGCAGCCAGTCGGCTTCCATGATGCCCGTCAATGGCGCGGCGTTATCCTTTGGACGGTTGAACGGCCCCGTCGCAAGCAAATCCCATCCCGGCTCGGTGCGAAACAAGTAGTCGAGATGAAACGTAGCGATGCCGCGCGAGAAGTTCGACCGGCAGAACTCCTCGGTCCTGGTTCCGCCCGGCAGCGGCTTGAGCGCGCGCACCGTGAGATCCTCGACGGCAGGGCCGCCGTTCCACTCGATCTCGATCGGGACCGGGCACAGCACCTCCCACCCATGCGCGTTTGCGATCGACAACGGCAGGCAGCGATAGGCGTGGCGATCGGGAAAAGCGTCCATCCAGTCGCGTTGCGCGCTCGCCGCAACGATCTTCGGTGCGAAGTTGTTCAGCGAATAGCACAGCAGCTTCATCGGCGTTCATCCGTCGGGGCGAAACGATCAAGCGCGAGTCCAAAACCTTCCGTTTCGATCCGAACCGGACCTGCTCTATTTTCTTATTTCTTCTGCCATCTGGCGCAGCACGCGCCAGCGGCAGGCCGCGTCGGAATCGGCCGCGGGACTGACGCCGCCCTTCACCTCCGTCGAAGCCAGCTCCAGCCACTGGGCGGCCCGCCCCACGTCGCGCTTGACGCCGGCGCCGAGCGCGAAGTGCGCCGCAATCAGTTCGCCGAATCCGGTTTCCCCCAAGCTGATGAGATCGAGCACCGCCGCCAGCGCGACGTCAGGCCTGTCGTCGGCGTAGCCGATCCCGAGGCAGATCTGCGCCTGGGCGACCGCGAGCTCGATCCCGTCTTCCGGCACCTTGTTCTCGGAGCTCAGTTGCTTGGCGAGCTCGGCCGGCGGCAGCGACGCCAGTTGCGGAGCGCGAGCGCGACCGGCCTCAGCGCGCTGGTTGCATTCCGCGCGGATTGTCTCGCGCGTGGTCTGCTTTTGCGCCTCCAGCCGCAATTCGATGTTCTTTGCTGCGGTGTACATCGCAAAGGCGCGGGATACGCAGAACTGGTCGGGCAAGAGCTTGGGTGTCTCTTCCGACGCCTCGCTCGAAAAGGTGCGCACGCATACTGCGCTCAGGCTTGCGCCCTGGCCACTGTCGGGCGCAACGCTACTGGTCTTGCTATCCGACCGGCGCACCAGAAACAGGCTTTCCAGCGTCGGATTGCGCACCGGGGCTGAACCGACGCAATAATTGTTCAGCAGCGTGTCCTGCTGTTCCTCGGTGAGGCGGCCGGTGGCGCGTTCACCTTGCGACTTCTGATACCGTGAAATGGCGTTGCGGGCCCCGGCGGCCGCCGCCGTGAATGGTGAAGACGCCAAAGCCCGGCACGCCGATGCGCACCCCCTGCTGGGCGTCCGCCTGCGGCGTAGGCAACACCGCCGTCAGCGCGAACATCACCGCCAGCAGAATGCCGAACAGGCCGAGCACCGCCCTGATCATGACGACGTAACCCCCCGAGGCCGGACTATGCACGGCTGGACTACGTACTATGCTACCAACAACCGATTTCGCGCGGCAAGTGATGAGCGATAAAATTGTCGTATCCAACCGGTCCCGCATCCGGTTTTCGCTGATCGCACAGGCGATACAAATACTTCCAGGCATCGCGCCGGCGCGGACATGGTACCAATGTCCGATCCAGCCAGGGACAGTCGCGTGGTGCCAGACGACATCATCCTCGAAACCCATGATCTCAGGATGGAATTCGGGGGCTTCGTGGCGGTCGCCGGCGTCGACCTGCGCGTTGCCCGCCGCAGCATCCATGCCCTGATCGGCCCGAACGGCGCCGGCAAGACGACCGTCTTCAACCTCCTCACCAAGTTCTTTCATCCGACCCACGGCCGCATCGTTTACAACGGGCGCGATATCACGGCGCTGGCAGCGGCCGACGTCGCGCGGCTTGGTCTGGGGCGATCGTTCCAGATCTCGGCCGTGTTCCCTCACCTCACAGTGCTCGAGAACGTGCGCGTCGCGCTCCAGCGCAAGCGCGGCGCGTCATTCGACTTCTGGCGGTCCAAACATGTGCTCGACGCGCTCAACGAGCGGGCGCTGTCGCTGATCGACGACGTCGGGCTTGCTCCGTTCGTCGCCGCGACGGCGGTGGAACTGCCTTACGGCCGCAAGCGTGCACTCGAGATTGCGACAACGCTCGCACTCGATCCCGAGATGCTTCTGCTCGATGAGCCGATGGCGGGCATGGGGCACGAAGACATCGACCGCATCAGCGCGCTGATCAAGCGCGTCGCTTCCGACCGCACCGTGCTGATGGTCGAGCACAATCTCGGCGTCGTCGCCGACCTCTCCGACACCATCACCGTGCTGACGCGTGGCCGCGTGCTCGCCGAAGGCGACTACGACACGGTGTCCGCCAATCCGGCGGTGCGCGAAGCCTATCTCGGGGTCGGCCATGCTTAGCCCCACGCCGCTGCTCACGGTCGAAGGCCTGCAGGCCTGGTACGGCGAGTTGCATGTGCTGCACGGGGTCAACTTCAACGTCCGCAGCGGTGAGGTCGTCACGCTGCTCGGCCGCAACGGCGCCGGCAAGACGACGACGCTCAAGGCGATCATGGGCATCGTCGGCAAGCGAACCGGCTCGGTGCGTTACGAGGGAATGGAGCTGATCGCGCTGGCCAGCGACCGGATCGCGCGCTGTGGCCTCGCCTTCTGTCCGGAAGAGCGCGGCATCTTCGCAAGCCTCACTGTCGAAGAAAATCTGCTGCTGCCGCCCGAGGTGCGCCCCGGCGGCCTCGCGGTTGAACATATCTTCGAGCTGTTTCCAAACCTCAAGGAGCGGTTACGCAGCCAAGGCACCAAGCTGTCCGGCGGCGAGCAGCAGATGCTCGCGATCGGCCGCATCCTGCGCACCGGCGCACGCCTGTTGCTGCTCGACGAGCCGACCGAAGGCCTTGCGCCGGTCATCATCCAGCAGATCGGCCGGACCATCAGCATGCTCAAGAGCCAGGGATTCACTATCCTGCTGGTGGAACAGAATTTCCGCTTCGCCGCGACGGTTGCGGACCGCCACTACGTGATGGAAAATGGCCGGATCATCGATCAATTCGCCAACTCCGAGCTCAACGAAAATATGGAGAAACTTCACGACTATCTCGGAGTTTGAAAACAGACGGCGAAAGACCGACGGGAGGAACAGATGAAACGACTGGGCAGTCTGACGGCGCTCGCGCTGGTCATCGCCGGAGGCGTTGCGCACGCGCAATACACCGACGGCGTCATCCGGATCGGCGTGATGAACGACATGTCGGGCACCTATTCCGACCTGAGCGGCCAGGGATCGGTGGTGGCCGCGCGGATGGCGGTCGAGGATTTCGGTGCCGCCAAGAAGGGCATGAAAGTCGAGATCGTCGGCGCCGACCACCAGAACAAGCCGGACGTGGGATCCAACATCGTGCGCACCTGGCTCGACGTCGATCGGATCGACGTCGTCGTCGACGTGCCGACGTCTTCCGTGGCCCTGGCCGTGAACCAGATCGTCCGCGACAAGAACAAGGTGTTCCTGGTGTCCGGCGCGGCCGCCTCCGATCTCACCGGCGCGCAATGCACGCCCAACACCATCCACTGGACCTACGACACCTGGGCGCTGGCCAACGGCACCGGCCAGGCGATCGTGAAAACCGGTGGCAACACCTGGTTCTTCCTCACCGCCAACTACGCCTTCGGGCTTGCGCTGGAGCGCGACACCGCCGCGGTGGTGGTGAAGAACGGCGGCAAGGTGCTCGGCCAGGTGCGCCACCCCTTCCCCGGCACCGACTTCTCGTCGTTCCTGCTGCAGGCGCAGGCGTCGAAGGCCAAGATCATCGGGCTGGCCAACGCCGGCAGCGACACCATCAACTCGATCAAGCAGGCGTCCGAGTTCGGCATTGTCACGGGTGGCCAGAACCTCGCCGCCCTGCTCGCCTTCATCACCGACGTGCATGCGCTCGGCCTGCAGACGGCGCAGGGCCTGATCATGACGGAGTCCTGGTACTGGGACCTCAACGACAATAACCGCGCCTTCGCCAAGCGGTTTGCGCCCCAGTTCAAGGGACTACATCCCACGATGGTGCATGCCGGCGTCTATTCGGCGGTCACGCACTATCTCAAGGCGGTCGAAGCGCTCAAGAACGACGGCGACGGCAAGGCGGTCGTCGCCAAGATGAAGGAAATGCCCACCGACGATCCCCTGTTCGGCCAGGGCACCGTGCGCGCCGACGGGCGCAAGATCCATCCGATGTATCTGTTCGAGGTGAAGACGCCCAAGGAATCCAAGGGAGCGTGGGACTACTACAAGCTCCGCGCCACCATTCCCGCGAACGAAGCGTGGCGGCCGCTTAACGAAGGCGGCTGCCCGCTGGTGAAGAGCTGAGGTGTACGAGCAACTCCGCCGGGGATTGAGGCATGTTCGAAATCCTCGGCATCAGTTCGCAGGCGCTGTTCGGTCAGCTCTTGATCGGCCTGATCAACGGCTCGTTCTACGCGCTGCTCAGTCTCGGGCTGGCCGTCATCTTCGGCATGCTCAACATCATCAACTTTGCGCATGGCGCCCAATACATGATGGGCGCCTTCGTCGCGATCTTCCTGCTGCAATATGCCGGGCTCGGCTATTGGTGGGCGCTCTTGATCGCGCCGATCGTCGTCGGCGTGAGCGGCGTCATCGTCGAGCGGCTGTTTCTGCAATGGCTCTATAAGCTCGACCACCTCTACGGACTGCTCTTGACCTTCGGCCTGGCGCTGATGATCGAGGGCACGTTTCGAAACTTCTTCGGCTCGTCCGGCCTGCCCTACCAGGTGCCGCCGTCCCTGCAGGGCGGGCAAAATCTCGGATTCATGTTCCTGCCGAACTACCGCGCCTGGGTGGTGGCGTTCTCGCTCACGGTCTGCCTGACCACGTGGTTCGTGATCGAGCGCACCAAGCTCGGCTCCTATCTGCGCGCGGCCACCGAAAATCCGACGCTGGTGCGCGCCTTCGGCATCAATGTGCCGCGGATGATCACCCTCACCTACGGCTTCGGCGTCGCGCTCGCGGCGCTCGCGGGCGTGATGGCGGCGCCGATCTACAGCGTCAGCCCGCAGATGGGAGCCAATCTCATCATTGTGGTGTTCGCGGTCGTGGTGATCGGCGGCATGGGTTCGATCATGGGGGCGATCGTGACCGGCTTCGGTCTCGGCATCATCGAGGGCCTGACCAAGGTGTTCTTTCCCGAGGCCTCGAATACGGTGATCTTCGTCATCATGGCGATTGTGCTGTTGATCCGCCCGGCCGGGCTGTTCGGGCGGGGCGCGTGACATGACCGACCATCTGGCCGAGCGCCGCGCCGAAGTGAGGATCAAGCCGCCCGTCACGTCATGGAGCGAAACCGCCGCCTTCGTGCTGATGGTGATCTGCCTGGTGATCGCCCCGCTCGTGGTCTATCCGGTCTTCCTGATGAAGGCGTTGTGCTTTGCGCTGTTCGCCTGCGCCTTCAATCTGCTGATCGGCTATGTGGGCCTGCTGTCGTTCGGACATGCGCTGTTCTTCGGCTGGGCGAGCTATGCCAGCGCGCACGCCGCCAAGGTCTGGGGACTGCCGCCGGAGCTGGCGATCCTGTTCGGGGGCGTCGTCGCCGCCGGCCTGGGATTGATCGTCGGCCTGCTCGCGATCCGCCGCCAGGGTATCTATTTCGCGATGATCACGCTGGCGCTGGCGCAGATGATGTTCTTCTTCGCCGTCCAGGCGCCGTTCACCCACGGCGAGGACGGCATTCAGGCGGTGCCGCGCGGCCGGCTGTTCGGCCTGATCGACCTGTCCAACCAGACCAACATGTATTTCACGGTGCTCGCCATCTTCCTCGGCTGCTTCCTGATGATCTATCGCATCATCAATTCGCCGTTCGGCGAGGTCCTCAAGGCGATCCGCGAGAACGAACCGCGCGCCGTCTCGCTCGGCTATCGCACCGAGCGCTACAAGCTCGTCGCCTTCATGCTGTCGGCGACCTTTGCAGGCGTCGCGGGCGCGACCAAGGCCATCGTGTTCCAGCTCGCCTCGCTCACCGACGTCGACTGGCCGATGTCCGGCGAGGTGATCCTGATGACGCTGGTCGGCGGGCTGGGCACCATCTTCGGCCCGGTGGTGGGCGCCTTCTTCATCGTGACGCTTGAGAACTATCTCACCCACCTCGGGCAATGGGTGCTCGTGGTCCAGGGCGCGATCTTCGTGGCGTGCGTGCTGCTGTTCCGCCGCGGCATTGTCGGCGAGCTTGCGCGCCTGTTGCGCGTCAAGCTTTGACCTTGCGGCGAGCACACCCGGCGCGATCAGCAGCGCGAGCCCCAGCATCAGCAGCCTTACCGTCAGCACGTTGCCCTCAAGCCGGCCGGCCGGACGCGTGTTGTCGTTGTCGGAGACGACGCGAGCCGCCGCTGCGATGCACGGCCCTGACCTGAGTCACCGATGCGCTGCGGGGCATCGTGCCGCTGCACTCCGTTTGTCAGCGTATCCGGGCATCATTTGGGGACCCTGCTCTGGGTTGCCCTACGAAAGCCACCGACTACACGCATTCAGATAGGAAGGGTTCCACGTCGGGGGTACAGCAATGATCCGCGCCACGGTACTCCGTGCGCTTGTGCTGACGGCGGCTTTTGCCGCGGCGTTGACGCCGGTCACGTGCCTTGCCGAAAACAGCAATCGGTTGCCGACCAAGGCAACAAAGGAGCTACCACCCGAGCTGCTCTCGCTGCTCCGACAAAAGAAGATGCCAAAACATTCACCGATCCTTGTGCGCGTTTTCAAGGAAGAGGCGGAGCTCGAAGTCTGGAAACAGGACACCACCGGCCGTTTCCAGATACTCAAGATCTATCCGATCTGTCGGTGGTCGGGCGATCTTGGGCCGAAGTTGCAGGAGGGCGACCGTCAGGCTCCAGAGGGGTTCTATGCAGTTACGCCCGAGTTGATGAATCCCAACTCCAACTTCTATCTTGCGATCAACATCGGCTACCCCAACAGCTTCGACAAAGCGAACAACCGCGACGGCAGCTTGCTCATGATCCACGGCGACTGCTCGTCGAGCGGTTGCTATGCCATGACCGACGAACAGATAAGCGAGATCTATTCACTGGCGCGCGAACTCATTCCTCGGCGGCCGGCCGTCATTCCAGGTCCAGGCCTATCCGTTCCGCTTGACGCCGGCGAATCTGGCGCGGCATCGAAATAATCCGAACTTGGCCTTCTGGAAGATGCTCAAGATCGGCAACGATCACTTCGAGACGACGCATCTCGAACCCAAGGTGGATGTGTGCAATCGCCTCTATGTATTCGATGCGCAACCTCCCCCGAATTCGCCGAATCCTCTTGTGTTCAATCCCACCAACAAATGCCCCGCCTTTGTCGTGAATCCGAAAATCGCGCGGCGGGCGCTGGAGAAACAACGCACCGACGAGCTCGAATACGCGCAATTGCTCGAAGACAACGTGCCAGCCGCCCCAATCTACAGCGGACTGGACGGCGGGATGAATAAGGTTTTCCTCGCACGGTTTCCGGGCAGAGTGACGCTTTCGAAAGTGCTGCCGTATGCATCTCACCTGCCGCAACTGCCACCGATCCCTTGGGTCGACAACGATGGTTCGTTGACGAGCAAATTGTTTGGCACCTTGTTCTGATCGATATGGGGCGTTGCGGTACGCACGGGCGTGCCGAAGGCCGACATCACGGTTGGCAGGCTTTCCTTGCAGGATTTCTGATTGCCTCACGACGTGGGTACGGCATGGCCAGCAGTTCTCCAGGGCTTGGCGGGAACTGCCATCGCACATTTGATGTTCGAGCTCCCCCGCTCACCTGCAGGCGGCCGAGGCGCTCGACATTGCCGTGGCTCTGCCCGCCGAATGTGCAATTGCCCAAGAATTGCATTGCAATCCACCGGGATTGCCCGGCATTGTTGCGATCGCACTGGCCCATGGCTTGCTTTTCAGTCTCAGGCTGAACAACGGGAGTGTGATCATGCGACGACGGGATTTTGCGAAGATCGCTGCGATCGGCGCCGTGGGCGCCGTTGCTGCGCCGGCAGTGGCCCGGGCGCAAACCACCTTCAACTGGAAGATGACGAGCTTCTACGGGCCGAATGCCGCCTTCTATTCGACTGGACCGGGCAGCGCCAAGGACCTCATCAGCCGGATCGAGGCGATGTCGAACGGGCGTCTCAAGATCCAGTTCTATGGTGCGGGCGAACTGATCCCGGCGGCCGAAGGCTTCGACGCGGTTTCCTCGGGCACGGTCGAGATGAACTACGCCAATTCCTATTTCTGGACCGGCAAGAGCTTTGCCGCGCAATATTTCACAGCGGTGCCGTTCGGTCTCAACTTCCAGGGCTTCAACGGCTGGTACTACGACGGCGGCGGCGCCCAGCTCTGGCGCGAGGTCTACGACCGCTTCAATCTGGTGCCGATCCTGTGCGGTAACACCGGTGTGCAGATGACCGGCTGGTTCCGCAAGGAGATCAAGACAGTCGACGACTTCAAAGGCGTCAAGATGCGCATCCCCGGGCTTGCCGGGCGCGTCTATCGCGAGCTTGGCGTCGATGCCCGGCTGATCGCGCCGGGTGAGATATTCCCCAATCTCGAACGCGGCGTGATCGATGCAGCCGAGTTCGTCGGCCCCTATCTCGATCGCCAGCTCGGGCTGCACAAGGTCGCGAAGTACTACTACACGACCGGCTGGCACGAGATGGCGACCGCGAGCGAGCTCATCGTCAACAAGGCGGCCTGGGCCAAGCTGCCGAACGACCTGAAGGCGATCGTCGAGAACGCCTGCGCGGCCTGCAACGTGATCAGCGAAGCGTGGTGCCAGAAGAACAATGCCGAGGCGATGGAGGATCTGATCAAGAACCACGGCACCATCGCGGCGCCGCTGCCCGACGACGTGGTGAAGGCATTGCGCGCCGCGACCGATCGCATCCTGGCCGAAGCCGTCGCCAAGGATCCGGTCACCAAGAAGGTCCATCAGTCCTACATGGCCTACAAGGCGAAGTACGACGCCTGGGCCGACATGAGCGAGACCGTCTACCACACGAAGATCCGCAGGGCGTGAGGTGGAGGCTGCGCGAAAACTGGCCGGCGGTATCGACGCCTTCACTGTCCTCGTCGGCCGCGCCACGTCCTGGCTCGCACTTGCATTGGCGCTCGTCATGGGCGCCAATGTGCTGTTGCGCTACGGCTTCTCGCTCGGCTGGATCTGGGCGCAGGAGCTCGAGTGGCACATCCTCGTGCCGATCTGCCTGCTCGGCATGTCCTATGCGCTGCAGCAGGGTGAGCATGTGCGTGTCGACGTGCTGTTCCAGTCGTTCAGCCCGCGCACCAAGCATGCCGTTGATATCATCGCGGCGATACTTGGGATGCTGCTGTCGCTCATCGTCATCCGGCTGTCGATCCATTACGTGATGCAGGCCTGGGACGCCAACGAAGGCTCGTCGAATCCGGGCGGCATGGACCACCGCTACATCATCAAATCGCTGATCCCGATCGGCTTTGCGCTGTACTTCGCGCAGTCGCTGTCGGAGGCGATCAAGAGCTATGACGCGTTCCGGAGCGCGCCCCGATGATCCCGGTCGAGATCCTTGCGGTCCTGATGCTGCTGTCGTTCTTCGTCCTGCTGCTGGCGGGCGTGCCGGTGGCGCTCACGCTCGCGACGTCGGGCTTCGTGTTCGGCCTGCTTGGCTTCGGCCCGCTGCTGTTCAATCTGCTGCCGGGCCGCATTTTCGGCGTGGTCACCAACTCGACGCTGCTCGCGATCCCGCTGTTCGTGTTCATGGGCATGATGCTGGAGCGCTCCCGGCTCGCCGAAGATCTCATGGACGTGATCGGACTGTCCGCCGGCTCGCTGCGCGGCGGGCTCGGCATCGGCATCATCCTGGTCGGCGTGCTGATGGGCGCGACCACAGGCATCGTCGGCGCCACCGTGGTCACGCTCGGCCTGCTGACGCTGCCGGGCATGCTGCGGCGCGGCTACGACAAGGGACTGGCGTGCGGAACGATCTGCGCGTCCGGCACGCTCGGCCAGATCATTCCGCCGAGCCTGATCCTGATTCTGCTCGCCGACATCACCAACCAGTCGGTCGGCACGCTGTTCGCGGCGGCGATGATCCCGGGACTCATGCTGGCGGGGATATATTGCATCTACATTCTGGGGCTCGGCGTCCTGCGCCCGAATATGGTGCCGGCCATTCCCAAGGAAGAGCGTGCGCTCGTATCGGGATCGGAGCTTGCCCTGAAAATATTGCGCGTGGTGGCGCCGCCGGTGGCACTGGTCGGCGCGGTGCTGGGATCGATCATCGGCGGTGTCGCGGCGCCGTCGGAAGCGGCGTCGATGGGCGCGCTCGGCTCGATCGTGATCACTGCGGTCACCGGCCGGCTCTCTTGGCGCGTGCTGCGCGAAACCGTGCAGGCGACCACCAAGATCACCGCGATGATGATGTTCATCCTGATCTGCGCGCAGGTGTTCGCGCTGGCGTTCCGCGGCTTGCAGGGCGAGCGGTCTGGTTCAGGATTTCTTCGAGTTCCTGCCGGGCGGCATCTGGGCCGATATCTGGTTCCTGATGCTCATCATCTTCGTCCTCGGCTTCTTCATCGAATGGATCGAGATTTCCTATATCGCCGTGCCGCTGTTCCTGCCGGTGTTCATGGCGGCCAATGTCGACATGGTGTGGCTGGCGACGCTGATCTGCGTGAACCTGCAGACGTCGTTCCTGACGCCGCCGTTCGGCTGGGCGCTGTTTTTCCTGCGCGGGGTCGCGCCGCCGGAAGTGAAGACCTCCGACATCTACCGGGGGATCATCCCGTTCGTCGGGCTCCAGGTCATCGCGCTGGTGCTGGTCTTCTTTTTTCCGGGCCTTGCGACCTGGTTGCCGCGCGTGATCGGATGGTGAGCGGCGGCTACTCCGCCGGCTTCACCCGGGTGGCCGGGCCGCGCAGCGGCCGCTCCTCGGCCAGCACGACCGCGAGCAGCGAGGCCGCCAGGAACAGCGCGGCGGCCAGGAACACCCAGCCGAACAGCGGCGCGAAATGCGCCGCGCCGGCGGTGCGCGTGGCGGCATTGGCGCCGTGCGCGGTCAGCGTTTCGAGCAGGCGCGCGCCCTCGCCGCCTTCGAGCCCGCCCAGCACGATCGCGACGAACACCGCCGCGATGATCGCGCCGCCGAGCTGGCGGAAGAAAT
Source organism: uncultured Alphaproteobacteria bacterium (assembly GCA_963785745.1). Lineage (GTDB taxonomy): Bacteria > Pseudomonadota > Alphaproteobacteria > Rhizobiales > Xanthobacteraceae > VAZQ01. The sequence continues at coordinate 254,108 of CAWAWR010000016.1, read as the reverse complement.
TGAGCGTGCCGGTCGCGACCCCGAAGCGCTGCGGCTCGACCGCGTTCTGGATCGTCACCGTCGAGAACGGATACATGGTGCCGACGCCGAAGCCGTTGACCATCAAGATCGCGCAGACGCTGACCAGCGACCAGCCCGCCGGCTGCCACGCCAGCAGCACGAAGGTCGCGATCGAGAGCGGCAGCGCCAGAAGCGGCACGCGTTTGTAGTGCGTGAGCCGCGACATCAGCCGGCCCGTCGACAGCGAGCCGAATGAGGTGCCGACCACATAAGCAATCAAGGCGACGCCGCCGCCCGACGCCGAGAAGCCGAGCACCAGCTCGAGATAGAGCGGCACCACGATCGAGAGCCCGATGATGGTGCCGATCGAGAAGAACGCCGCGACCACCATCAGCGCGATCAGCGGCTCGCCGACCAGCGAGAGCGGGATGAACGGTTCCGGCGCGCGCTTGAGCCACCAGGCGAAGGCCGCCCACAGCACCAGCGAGCCGATCAGCAGCGACACGATCGTGACCGAGCTCCAGGGATAGCGCACCCCGCCCCAGGACAGCGCCAGCAACAGCGCCAGCGCCGCCGCGATCATCAGCACCGCGCCGATGCCGTCGAGCTTGTGCGGGCGGTCGTTGCGCGGGATCAGCTTCAGCGCGCGGTCGGTCATCGCCAGCGCGACGAAACCCATCGGCAGCATGATCCAGAAGATGAACGACCAGTGCAGATAGTCGGTGAGGAAGCCGCCGGCCAGCGGTCCGAGGATCGACGCCGTCATGAACATCACCGACGAGTAGCTCTGGAAGATCGGCCGCTCCCGCGGCGTCAGAATGTCGGCGATCACGGTCTGCGCCAAAGGCAAAATGCCGCCGCCGCCAAAACCCTGCAGCGCGCGGGCGGCGATCAGCACGCCCATCGACGGCGCCAGCGCGCAGGCGAGCGAGCCGACGAGGAAGATCGCGACCGCAATCAGCATCATCCAGCGGCGGCCGTAGATATCGGAGAGCTTGCCAAACAGCGGCGTCGCGACCGTTGCTGATAGGAGACAAGCGGTGACCACCCACGACAGGTTCTCGATGTCGTTGAGGCTTCGCCCGATCGCGGCCAGCGCCGGCGCGACAATGGTCTGCTCCAAGGCCGAGAGAAACATCGCCAGCATCAGCCCGGCGATGATCGGGCGGACGGCGGCGTGGTCGAGCGGCGGGGGCTGTTGCGGCGGCGGGGTGGTCATGCCGAGGGCACCATATACGAACCGCGCCGCATACGAACCGCGCCGCGAGCAACCCTTTCACCGTCATCCTGAGGTGCCCGCGCAAAGCGCGGGAAGGGCGACGGCCCGGGCCGTGCATCCTTCGAGGGCCGCACGCAGCCAAGTTTACGCAGGCTGCGCCTGCTATGGCGGCCACCTCAGGATGACGGGTCGAGATTGGTGCGGGCTGATCCATGCCCGCGCGCCTGTTGATTCTGTGCACAACCTGCGTCGCCGTGATTTCCGCGCAACGCGCATAACGGGAATCGCCTAGCCTTCGCACTCGGCTCGGGGGATCGGCGGATGACCGCGCGGCGGGTGGCGACGGCGCAACGGGAACAGACAGTTGCGCCGCAAGTCACGCCGCAGGCAACACCACAGGCGACGCCAAAGGTGACTTGGGGCGAACTCGGCTGTCCGAAGGAAACCGGCGTCTATGCCGCCGGCGAAGGGCCGCGCGCGGTCCAGGTGCGCGTCAGGCAAATCCACATCCTCGCCGCCGAGGACGACCCGAACGCGCTGTTCACGGTGGTGGTGCATCGCCCGCCGCTCGGCCCGGCGGAATTCTGCTGGGCCATCGGGTGGCGTAGCGCCGCTCTACCCAACGCCGCAAAATCACAACGCGAGAATTGAAGCTCACCCGAGCCGCTTGCTCCGTCACCCTCCCCTGGAGGGGGAGGGTCGACCGACGAACGAGGGGAGCGAGTGAAGGCGGTCGGGGTGGGGTGAGCGCGAAGCGTCAGGGACTTCACCCCACCCCGCTCACATCTCACTTCGTTCGATGCTCGCGACCCTCCCCCTCCAGGGGAGGGTGACAGCGCTTGCCGATCTGCTGACGCCAGAGCCGCAGCGGTCACAAGACCGCCCTACCCCACCTTCGTCTTGCGCTTGGCCGCTAAAGCGCGTTCACGCGCGTCTTCGTGCCACTAAAGCGTGTTCACGCGCGTCTTCGACGCGCATCCCGCGACAGCCACAGCGGCCACTCGACAATGCGGTCCTCGAGCTCCTCGTCGCGCACCGCCTCCTCCGACGCGCCGACGCGCCCGCGCACCGAGACGCCGGCCTGATGCACGGTCTCCGGATCGCCCGAGATCAGCGGATGCCACCAGTAGAGTTCCTTGCCGTCGGCGACGAGCCGGTAGCCGCAGGACGGCGGCAGCCAGACGATGCGGCGGATGTTGCGCGGCGTGAGCTTCACACAGTCGCTCACCTTGGCGGCGCGGTGCTTGTAGTCGGTGCAGCGGCAGGTCTCGCCGTCGAGCAGCTTGCAGCCGACATCGGTGAAATAGGTCTTCTTTAAATCGTCGGCGTCCTCGAGCTTGACCAGGCAGCACTTGCCGCAGCCGTCGCACAGCGACTCCCATTCCCGATCGGTCATCTCCGAGAGGGATTTGCGCTTCCAGAAGGGAAGTTCGTCGGTCATGTCGCCAATCATCAGAATCGCGGTGCGCGTTGCACGCTCTATATAGCAAGCCCGTGCTGACGAATTTGGCTCGAGCCTTGACAGGATTATAATCTCTGGATTATAATCCTATAACTCCCGTCCGCTGAGGGTGCTCTTCGCGAGGCATCGCATGGGCAGGACGGGATGCGGCGTCCCGCGCGTTGCCTTGCACGCAATTCCCGGGAGGCTCCGGAAATCCGCCCTCCGCCACTAAGAGCGGACGCGAACAGTTCGCATGAAGTCGAAGCCGCAAGGCTTTGAATATCAGCGCGGAATCGGAGCCAGAAATCCCGCGGTGGAGCGCCGAGAGGCGAGCGTTCCCATCAGCGCAGACGGCGCAAGCTTGTCTGTGTGGAACGCGAGGCGCCTCGTAGAAAGCGCGTTTACGCGCGTCTTCTACGCGCTATGGCGCCTGCGGGCCGGCGTCATCGGCCCGCGAAAGGGTGCCTCGCAAGCACTCGAGCGCCTGTCGGCGCTCCGCCCCCTCATTGTTATGAGGGGGAAACAACAAAGCTCGGAGGGCTAAATGCCTCGCGAGAAGGATGATGCTTGGGCGAATTGCTCCCCGTCATTCCGGGGCCGAGCGCAGCGAGGAGCCCGGAATCCATACTCCCTCAGAAAAGGATGGATTCCGGGCTCGCGCCTTTGGCGCGCCCCGGCATGACCGCGGCAAGGGTTCCGGTGCCTCGCCTGCCCCACCCGGCCACCGCCCGCCCCCCCAATACCGTCCACAGGGGGTGCCGTTTCCATTCACCCTGTAACCCTGGTGCAATAGTGCGAAACCGCTATTTCCTATAAGAATCAGCCTCGAACGTGAAGAAATTTGCCGGGCTCAGCCGTAATTGCGCCGGGTATGGTACGCATGACTGAACGCCCGTTCATCGGACCCTAAGCTTACGAGCGTAGTTTCAAACGGCCCAGAACGTCACCGGAAGCACGGACCTTGCGCGACCTGTTCACCAACGACCAGCAGCCGAATGGCTGGAGGACGAAGCTGTCGCGCTTCTTCCTCGACCTGGATTCGCGCATCAACTCCGGCCTCTATCACGCGCGGCGCTGGGGCCGTGAGCTCTACGAGCGCTTCACCGTCGTCATGGATCGCTTCCACGTCTCCGGCTGGCGGCGCTGGTCCCTGGTCGAGCCGATCTCGGAGGGGCTAACGCTCGGCGCCGGCGGGCTGGTGCTGATGCTCGCGCTCGCGATCCCCGCCTTCCGCGAAACCTCGGACGAGGATTGGCTCAAGGCCTCGCAGCTCGCGGTCACCTTCCTCGATCGCTACGGCAATGAAATCGGCTCGCGCGGCATCCGCCACAACGACGCGATCCCGCTCGATGAATTCCCCGATCACCTGATCAAGGCGGTGCTCGCGACCGAAGACCGGCGCTTCTACGAGCATTTCGGCATCGACATCGCGGGCACGTCCCGCGCGATGCTCACCAATGCGCGCGCCGGCGGCGTCGTGCAGGGCGGCTCCTCGATCACGCAGCAGCTCGCCAAGAACCTGTTCCTCAGTAACGAGCGCACCATCGAGCGCAAGGTGAAGGAAGCCTTCCTCGCCATCTGGCTGGAGGTGCGGCTGTCGAAGAGCGACATCCTCAAGCTCTATCTCGACCGCGCCTATCTCGGCGGCGGCACCTTCGGCGTCGACGCCGCCGCGCAGTACTATTTCAACAAGTCGGCGCGCGACGTGAACCTCGCCGAATCCGCGATGCTCGCCGGGCTGTTCAAGGCGCCGTCGAAATTCGCGCCGCACATCAATTTGCCGGCGGCGCGCGCCCGCGCCAACGTCGTGCTCGACAACCTGGTCGAGGCCGGGTTCATGACCGAAGGCCAGGTGTTCGGCGCGCGGCGCAATCCGTCGTCGGTGGTCGACCGCCGCGACGAGCGCTCGCCCAACTACTATCTCGACTGGGCATTCGACGAGATGAAGAAGCTCGCCGCCACGCTGCCGCGCACCGTGACGGAGCGCGTGTTCATCGCGCGGCTCGCCGTCGACCTCAACCTGCAGCGGCAGGCCGAGCTCGCGGTCGAGAATTCGCTGCGCCAGCACGGCCGCGAATATAAAGCCCGGCAGGCCGCCGCGGTGCTGATGGAGCACGACGGCGCGGTGCGAGCCATGGTCGGCGGCCGCGACTACGGCGAAAGCCAGTTCAACCGCGCCACCGACGCGCTGCGCCAGCCCGGCTCCTCGTTCAAGCCGTATGTCTATGCGGCGGCGCTGCAGAGCAAGGGGTTCCGGCCGACCTCGGTGGTCGTCAACTCGCCGGTCTGCATCGGCAACTGGTGCCCGAAGAATTATTCCGGCGGCTATTCCGGCTCGATGACGGTGCTGATGGCGCTGACGCGCTCGATCAACGTGGTGCCGGTCAAGCTGTCGATCGCGCTCGGCAACGGCAACCCGAAGGCCGGCCGCGCCAAGATCCGCGAGCTTGCCCGCGCGGCGGGGCTGCGCTCGCCGCTCATCGACACGCCGTCGATGCCGATCGGCGCCAATGAAGTGACGGTGCTCGATCACACCGGCGGCTTCGGCATCTTCGTGAACGGCGGCAAGTCGATCACGCCGCACGCGCTGCTCGAAGTGCGCACCGGCCAGGGCGATCTGGTCTGGCGCTTCGATCGCGACGGCAAGAAGCCGGTGCAGGTGATCGACCCGCAGGTCGCGCTCGACATGAGCATGATGCTGAACTCGGCGGCGGAACAGGGCACCGGGCGGCGCGCCATGCTTCCCGGCATCCCGATCGCCGGCAAGACCGGCACCACCAACGCCTATCGTGACGCGTGGTTCGTCGGCTTCACCGGCAACTACATCGCCGGCGTCTGGTTCGGCAACGACGACTATCAGGTGACCAACCGCATGACCGGCGGCTCGCTGCCGGCGATGACCTGGCAGCAGATCATGGTGCACGCGCACGAAGGCATCGAGCTGCGTCCGCTGCCCGGGCTCAACCAGGCCAAGCCCAGCCCTGCCCGGCCGGCCCCGGTGGTCGCCCGCGGTCCGGTCGATCCGAACGGACGGCAATACGTGCTGACGCGCCGCGGCGCCGAGATATTGACTCGCCTGGAGCGGACCATGGACGACGTCAACCGCGCGCTCGCCGCCCGCGACACGCCGGAAGGCCGCGCCGACGTGACCAATCTGCCGGCGGCATCACCGCAGGGCACGGTCGCCTCCGCCAACGATCGCCAGCCTGCCAGCACGGTCCCGCGGTAACGCGCACTCGATCAAGCGAACGTAGCCGCGCGTTGAAGCGGCTGTTAGTGTGCCCTCGCAATAACGACCACCGACCGTGAGATTACTGCTCGGAACATTGTTTGCGCTCGGCGTCGCGGCGCTGGTCGGCCTCGGCACGACCTGGGTCGCGCTGACGCAGGGCCAGGCCTTTGGCGGCCTCTCGGTCGGCGCCTGGACGGCATGGCCGCGCCACGGCACCGCCGGCATCGATCCCTATGCGCGCGCCATGGTCGCCCGCTCCGGCGAGCTTCCGGTCGGCTCCGGCGACGGCATCGCGTTCCAGGCGCGCCACGACGACAAGGGCGCGGCGCTCGACGGCCGCTGCGACGTGGTGGTGAGCGGCATCACGCCGCCGGCGCGCTATTGGACCATCACGCTCTATGATCCGGACGGCGCGCTGGTGCGCAATTCGGTGCAGCGGCACGGCTTCACCAGCCATGAGATCGTGCGGCGCGCCAACGGCACGTTCGAGATCACCGTCGGGCCGCGCTCGCGCCCCGGCAACTGGCTGCCGACGGGCAGCGTCGAGCGCTATACCCTGCTGCTGCGGCTCTACGACACGCCGATCGGCGTCGCCACGCGCGGCCGCGAGGTGACGATGCCGTCAGTCATGCGGATGGGTTGCCCATGATCCGGCTGGCGCTCTGGCTCCTCGGCGGTGTGCTGCTTGGCGGGATCGTGCATCTCGCGACCGTGCTGTGGCTGCCCGACCTCGCGACCCAGGACGCCTATTCGCGCCTGTCGCCGGTGGCGCCGGTCAACGCGGTCACCGCCGTGCCGCCGCCGACGCCGGAAAAATCGGTGGTGCCGTTCCTCGACCCCGCCTTTGCGATGGCGGTCTGCCGCTACGATCTCGCCAACGGCCCGCTGAAGTTTTCCGTGCCGGTGAGCCCGGCCTACACGTCGGTATCGTTCTACACGCGGAACGACGTCGCCTATTACGCGATCAACGATCGCGCCGCCGGCCGCCGCGTGATCGAGCTCGAGCTGATGACGACCGAGCAGCGCAACGAACTGCCGGGCGACGAGGAAGTCACCGCCGCCGACCGGCTGATCGTGGAGTTGCCCACCCTCACCGGCCTGATCGTGATCAAGGCGCTAGCGCCGGAGCCGGGCCTGATGCCGACCGCGCAGACCGCCCTCACCGCCGCGAAATGCGCGCAGTAGAAGATTCGCCGGGACGAGCGGAAGGACGCTATCCGCGCACGGCCACCGTGCCGCCGCGGATCCCGCAATACTGCCCGGTCCGGGTCGCCAGCAGCGTCACCCCCCGGTCGGCCTCGGCCGCCTCCGACGCCGGCACCGCAACCACCAGTCGCTCGAGCGCATAGCGATAGGATGCGACACGGTCCTTCATCGCCTGGCACACCCAGGCAACGATCAGGGTGTTCTCCTTGTTGCGCGCGACGGCATTGCCGCGTTCGCGGATGTTGAGGTCCGACACATGCTGCAGGCTCATCGCGCGGCGGCGGTCCATGTCGGTGACGCGCGCGGCGACGGCGAAGAACGGTTGCAGGCGGTCGACGTCGTTGCGGGCGTCGGTGACGATCTGCGCATAGGCCGACGCCTCCGAGCGCCGGTAGACCTTGTGCAGCTTGTAGAGATATTCGGTGCGGTCGAACGGCGTCGGATTTCTGGGATCGTTGCCGAGACCGTATTCGCGGAACACGCTGTCCCAGCGGCCGCGATTGTAGGGCGGCTCGATCAGCGCATAGGCGCGGTCGCGCAGCTCGCGCTCCTGATCGGTGGTGCGGAATTCGGAGACCGGCCCGCCGACCGCGACCGCCGCGTCACGGCCGACCCAGTCGTGCATGTTCTCGCCGACGATCTCGGGCCGGATGCGTCCGAAATCGCCGTTCAGCACGCAGCCGCCGGACAGGCAGGCCGCCGCAAGAAGCAGGACGAGCGGGATTGCCCGCCCATGACCGCGCGACACATGAAGCGAGCGCGGGCGGGGTGTCATGAAATCAGCCTTCAGGCGGAGGCCTTGCTGCGGGAGGCCCGACGACGACGGCGGCGACGCTGGCTGCGGCTTGCGGTGCCTTCAGCCGGCTCGTGCTCGTCGCTGTAACGCTCGATCCGAATCACAGGAAGAATGATCACGGTTGCCGATTCGGGCCGCATTCCGATCAGCCTCCCGTCGCGCGTACTGCGCCCGTGCTCGGGAAATTCAACAACAGTCCCCATTACAACCCCCAACCGGGCCCTCCTGGCCCGCCCAGTCCGATCCTCTCAAATAGAAACCTGCAAGGTTAACGGTCTGCTAACGCGACGCCCCTAGTTTTCGAGAAAACGGGAGCGGCATTGCCGGGCGTCGCACGATGGTAAATATCGCCACACCACCGGGCCTCGAGGGCCTCTTCGATCTCGACCGCAAGGGCGTCGACATCAGGCCGACGCTGCTGCGCGTTCTCACCGACCAGTACCTGCGCAACGCCGTGCACGCGCCGGACGAGGAGCGGCGCTACACCGAACTGGCGATGCGGCTGATCGACGAGACCGACATCGCCACGCGCGCGGCGGTCTCGGTGCGGCTCGCACCGCACGCCTGCGCGCCGCGCTCGATCGTGCTGCAGCTCGCCCGCGACGTGCTTGAAGTGGCCGAGCCGGTTCTGCTGCATTCGCCGATCCTCACGCCTGCGGATTGCGAGGCGATCGTCCAGGAGCGCGGCGTCTCCTATGCCGACATTCTCGCGCGGCGCGGCAAGCCTGCGCGCGCCGCCGAACCGACGCCGACGACAAGCAGGCCAACCGCGCCCATCGCAGCGGCCGCCCAGACCGTGTCACCACCGATTGCACCGCCCGCCGTCAGCAAGAGCGACGAAGCGCCTGCGGAGACCGCCGACGATTCCGGCGCGCTCGAACTGTGCGAACTGTTCTTCACGGCCAGTGGCATGGAACGCAGGCTCATCCTGCTCGGCCTCGACTATTCGGACTGGCCGTCAGGCGACGCGCCTGCGCCGCTGCAACGGGCCGACATCTGGCGGATGGAAACGGCGGCGCTTCGGCACAACACGGCAACCGTGATGCGCGAGCTCGAACGCGCGCTCGGCATCTCCTATCAACAGTCGCGCCGCATCGTGGACGACGAACTGGGCGAGCCGATCGTCGTCGCCGCCAAGGCGATGTGCCTGCCGGCCGACGTCCTGCAGCGCATCGTGCTGTTCATGAACCCGCGGGTCGGCCAGTCGGTCGACCGGGTCTACGAACTGTCCGCGCTCTATCGCGAGATCAGCGTGGAGGCGGCGCGCCGGCTGGTTGCGATCATGCGGGCCGCGGCGCCTGCCGCCCGCAAGAGCGCCGACACTCGCGCGTTCGCCGGAGCCGCCGAGACGGCGCGCCGTGCTCTGACCGAAAGCGCGCGCGTCCCGGCGCCCAAGCGCGACCCACTGCCGATCGCCCCGGCGGCCACGGCTGAGCGCCGCTAGCGCACGGCGTCTACGCCACGACGTTCTCGATGAAATGACGCCCGGCGCGATCCTCGACTTCGACGATCCAGACATCGGGGTCGAAGCGGCTCTCCTTGGCGAGCTTGTCTTCGACCTTCTGATCGGGCACCGGCTCCTTGCCGAACGACCGGCTGAAGGCCCGATCGGCGGGGCGCGCGTCGTCGAATGCAGTCTGCGGCGCGGGCGCGAACAGCTCGGCGGTGCCGTCGAGGCGGTTGAGCTTGATGAAAATCGCGCCGGCATCCTCGGCGCCGCGCCGGCGCACCACCGCAAAGGCTCCCTCGCCGTTGCAACGGCGGATATAAGCCGCCACCCAGATCGCGGATTTCAGACGCATCGGTCGCTCCGCGCGTGTGGCGGTTCAGAAGTCCGCAACACTAGCGCCCGATGAGAGATACAGGTTCGGTGCCGGTTATTCCAGCGGCCGGCCGGTGATCGAAGCGAGTTCGCGCACGACGCGGTGCGACAGCTGGCCGGTGACCGGGAGCTTGCGTTCGCGTTCGAACTTCTGGATCGCGGACTGCGTCTCCGGATCGACGATTCCGGTCGGCTTGATCTGTCCGTAGCCGAATTCCGACAGCGCCCGCTGCACCGCGATCACCTGCTTCGACGGCGCGATCAGCTCGGCGATCGGGTCCGGCTTGGCCTGCGGTATCGGCGCGGGCGGACGCACGGGCGGTCGCGAGCGGATCAGCGAACGCTGGATCGCGCGCAACAGCGCCTCGTTAGGCTCGGTGCTCGGCTTCAGGCCCGCCGTCTGCTCGAAATCGCGGATCGATGCGTCGGTCCGGGGACCGTAGCGTCCGTCGACGACGCCGTCGTAGAAGCCGCGGCGCGACAGTTCGCGCTGGATGTCGGCCACCACGGCCATACTCGGACGGGCGGCAGGCACCGGTGTTGCCGGTGCGGTCGGTATCGACGCAACCGATGCCGGCGCAGCCTTGGCCTGCTCGGCCTTGGGCTCGCCCGATCGCGGGCGCGGCACGTTGGCGCCCGTCCCCGCCAGCGTGGGAGCCGGCGCGGTGATGACGGCGATACTGCTTTTGACCATCGGCGCCGGATGCGGGCCTGGTTGCAAAAACAGCGTATTGACCAGAATCAGAATGGCGGCGGATGCCGCAACGGCGAAACCCACGGCGTCGCGGCTGCTCCAGCCGAGCGCCTCCAGCATGCTCGGCCGATCAACGGCAACGGCGTCACGTTCCATCCGACCTTTGCTACGCACTGACCCTCACGCGGTTGTCTGACTTTTCTTCGATGTCCGGGCTTGGCTGCCGGCCAATGGACACGGTCTCACCACGCTTGCGGACTGTCTCGCAGTCCAAGGGCAGCCTGATGGTGACACGGGTGCCCTCGCCCAGCTTGCTCGCGATCTCGATCTGGCCGCCGTGCAAGCCCAGCAGGCCCTTCACGATCGAGAGACCAAGGCCGGTGCCGTCGTGCCGCCGGTCATAGGAGGAACGGGCCTGGAAGAACGGATCGCCGATGCGCGGCAAATCCTCGGCTCCGATGCCGACACCGGTGTCCTCGACGACCACCGCGATGCTTGCCGCATCCGACCGCGCACGCACGGTGATCTTGCCGCCGCGCTTGGTGAACTTGATGGCGTTGGATACCAGATTGAGCATGATCTGGTGCAGCGAACGCTTGTCGGCGACCATGTCCGGCAGGCCTTCGGGAAGATCCGCGGCCAGATCGATTCCCATCTCGCCCGCTTTGTAAGCGAGCAATCCACAGCATTCCTCGATCACCTGGCGAGGCGCGAACGGCTCCGGCGTGATCTCGAAATTGCCGGACTCGATCTTCGACATGTCGAGGATGCCGTTCACCACCGACAGGAGATGGTGACCGGAATCGTTGATCAGGTGCGCGTAGTCTTGACGCCGCTTGGCGTCGATCATCAGCGAGCCTTCTTTCGTCAGCATCTCGGAGAAACCGATGATGGCGTTGAGCGGCGTACGCAGCTCGTGACTCATGGTCGCAAGGAACCGGCTCTTGGCGGCGTTCGCGCGATCGGCCTCGGCGCGGGCTTCCTCCAGCGCAGCTTCCTGTTCCTTCCGCCGGGTGATGTCGCGCATAACCGCCACCACCTCACGTTCGGAAGTTCCGTCACCGATCGTTTGATCGACCGCACGACAGCGCATTTCGATCCAGATGAATTTCCCCGAAGGACCTTCGGGCGTCGCGTGGCGCACGCGGAATTCGACCGAGCGGTTTTCGCCGCGCACCGCCGAATCCGCCAGTGCCGTGAGATAGGCCGGGCGGTCCGCGACATGCACGCGCTCGAACAAGCCATGTCCGAGCAGCTCCTTCACCGTGGCGCCGAACAGCGGCTCGGCCGCCGGAGACGCAAACTGGACCGTGCCGTTCTTGGCGTGGCGCGTGATGACGTCGGACATGTTGCGAGCGAGGAGACGATAGCGGTCCTCCTCCGCATAGAGCAGCCAGAAGCTCGTGCGCGCGAGCGACTCGGCGCCGAGCGCCAGACCCGTCGCATAGAGCGAAGCGGAGATGATGCCGAGCGCGGCCAGCGCGGCCCGCTCCTGTTCGAGCGGCACCGCCGGCGGCAGCAGGCCGAGATGACCCATGAGCAGCAAGAAGCCGGCGGCACAGATCGCAAACGTCGACGCCACCGCGACCACGCGGCGCGAAGCCGAGAGCGCTGCTTCCAGCGGAACTATGACGAGCCAGATCGCGGCAAACGAGCCGATGCCGCCGGTCTCGGCCGCGACCGTGGTTACAAGTCCGGTGAGCGCGAGCGAGGAGAGCACATGCGCGCTCTCATACTGGCCGGTGCGGGAAAGGAAATAGGCGATCAGAATCGGCGCGATCAGCCATGCGAACACGATCACTTCGAGCAGGCTCGGGACGCCGCGCAGGCTGAGATAGATCGGGAACGCGGCCAGCGCCACCAGGCTGCCCAGAAGCCGCGGTGCGATGAACGCGCGATGACGCGACGACGTGAGCGCGTCCTGCTGGGCGGACGGATGTATGAGCGAGTTCGATATACTCGCGAACCGCTGCGAAGGAGACCACGTACCCTGGCACGTCTGGCGTTGCAGACGCGCTCCCCTGGTTGGAGCGCCGGATCGTGTCAGAACCCGCTTAAGCGAACGCTAAGGTACGGGCTTTGCAGTTTTATCGGTCCCTGGAGCACGCTCGTTCGACCGGGATGCCGGGGCGATTTTGCCGGGATGGTGAACGATCGGTTTCCATCCGGCGCGGCGGACTGCCGGCTGCGGGTGGATACCGGCGGGTTGGAGCTCGACTTATGCCGGTGGAACCGAACCATGCCGCCTTGGATTAACGCGATGGCACGCCGATCATTCAAATTGTCTGAAAATTTGAACAAAAACTGCGGTATGCAGCGAACGGCACTTTCAAGCGTTCCTGGTAGCATCCTCCCAAAGCGGCAGAAAAAGGCCGCGGGGAAGCAGGGCTTGGGGTCATGTGGTTCCTGTTGCGGGTGGCGTTCTGGCTTGGCGTTGTTCTGGTCTTGCTGCCGACCGGCGGTTCCGAGCCTTTGCCGAAATCGCAGGTCAGCGCGGGCGAGGCCTTCTCGGCGGCGAAGGCCGCCGTTTCCGACATGCACCAATTCTGCGCGCGGCAGCCCACGGTTTGCGAGGTCGGCTCGCAAACGGCAATGACGCTCGGGCAGCGCGCGCAAGTCGGCGCAAAAATGCTCTACGAATTCCTGCAGGAACGGTTTGGCAACGACGAGTCCGTTGCCGCGCAGTCCACCGGCTCGGTGCCGCTGCCGACGGTGAAGCCGTCGCAGCACACGCTGCGTCCCGACGATCTTTCGCCGCCTTGGCGCGGCCCGCAAGCGCGCAACAACGCCCGCGGCTGACGTCAGATTTGCTCCAAATTCCGTTGCCGGCGCCGTGGTTTCGGCGGCGCTTCTCGCCTATATAGTCCGCATGACAGACGCGCGCGCGGCCACCACAGCCACTCCTATCGACGCCATCGTCGACGACTTCTCGTTGCTCGACGACTGGGACGACCGCTACCGCTATGTGATCGAGCTCGGCCGCAAGCTTAGCCCGCTCGATGAGCGCGATCGCAATGATCGTAACAAGGTGCAGGGCTGCGCCAGCCAGGTCTGGCTCGCGACCACGGTCCAGCCGGACGGTGCGGGCGGGCCGGTCCTATCCTTCGTCGGCGACAGCGACGCGCATATCGTGAAGGGGCTGATTGCCATCCTGCTCGCGACCTATTCGGGCCGGCCCGCCAAGGAGATCCTCGCGACCGATGCGGTCGCGCTGTTCGACCGGCTGGGCCTGCGCGAGCATTTGACGCCGCAGCGATCGAACGGATTCCGCTCGATGGTCGAGCGCATCAAGACCGATGCCCGAACGGCATTGACGCAGTAACGTCTCATTCCAGCGCGCAGCCCAAACTGAAAAAGCCGCCTCGCGGAGCGGCTTTCTCAGTCGCGTCACATGCTGTGCCTATTTGCGCCGGCGGCGCTGTTGGCCGAGGCCCATCTGCTTGGCGAGTTGTGACCGCGCCTCCGCATAATTGGGAGCGACCATCGGATAGTCTGCCGGCAGACCCCATTTCTCGCGGTATTGCTCGGGCGTCATGCTGTATTGGGTGCGCAGATGGCGCTTGAGCGACTTGAACTTCTTGCCGTCTTCCAGGCAGACGATGTGTTCCGGCGTGATCGATTTCTTGACCGAAACCGCGGGCCGAAGCGGCTCGCTCGGCAAATCGCCCTGACCGCTCGACACCCGGGTGAGAGCGGAATGCACCTGATTGATCAGGCTCGACAGTTCCTGAGCCGGCACCGAATTGTTGCTCACATAGGCCGAGACGATCGTCGCCGTCAGCCCGATGTATGATCCGCCTGAACCGTTGTCGCTCATGAAATACTGTTCCTGTTGCCCGATTGATCTTTCATGCCTGCCGATCGCCATCGCGCTTATAAGGTATTTCGACCAATGCGGGTCGATAAAAGGCCTCTCAACGTCTTGAATGGCAAGAATTGGGGGCCGGATTGCTGTCATTTGTAGCGACTTCTTTGCTCAGCGCAAGATGAGAATATGTGCTGGGGCAAAGTAATCGTTGGGAATTATTGCACTGTTCTCAAACGTTACAGGTCACCGAGGGCTTCGCGTCGCGCGATCTCTGCGGAACCAGGGCTCGCCGGTCCCTCAGCGGTCTGGAATTATGTATTTGGGCGGTCGCCGCCAATAGTGAGGCGCATAAGCGTCCCCAGTCGGCAATGAATTCTTGGTACGGAACCACGGGCGCAAGTCGTCAAGCCGGCCGGCGCCGCGCAATACTATTGTGCGCAGCACGCGCTTGCGCGCCTTGAATGGCGTTAGAGCCAGCGGGAAACGTCCTGACGGAAACGGGCTGAGCGCGCTACGCGTTGCTCTCGATATGCGCGCGCAGCTCGGCGATCGATCCGAAGCGCACCGTTCCTTGCGGGAGCTGCGCCTCGATCGAGCCGTCGGCGTAGAGCGTGTACGCCATGCCATCGACCACGCCGGACTTGAGGATCGCCACGCTGCGCTCTCGCGGCGCATCGGGCGCCGGTTCGGCTTCATGAGCCGGATGCGAAGCGCCGGCTGCGCCGGGCGCACGGGCGACTTCAAGACGCTGGTCGGGCTGTGGCTCGCGCGCGGGACGCTTCGGCCAAAGTGAATCGAAGGCTTCCTGCTGCGGGGCCTGCGGTGTGCCTGCCTGGCGCGTCTGGCGCGGACGGAACAGGAAATCGAGCTTTGGCTCGCGGGTTTCGACGGCGGCCGCGCCGGCCGATCGCGGCAGCGGCACGGGCTCGACCTGCGGCGGCGGCGGCTCGGCAGCCTGCTGAGCGGTCGGCGATAGCGGGACGGTTTCCTCCGCCTCCGGAACGACCTTGTCCGAACGCGGAACGCTCGAGCGCAGGCGTTCGATGGCGGCGGCCGACACCTCCTCGGCCGCGCTCGACGCCAGCACGGCGGGAGCCGCTACCGGCTCAGCCTCTTTAACGGATTCCTTAACGGGCTCGCGGGCGACGGCCTCGGCCGGCGGCGCCACAACCTCCGAACGGGCAGCAGGCGCGATCGGCACGACAGCGACCTGGGGCGCCGGCATCGGCGCTTTCAGCGCGGCGCGGAGCTGCGCCAGCTCGGCCACAATGGCCGACAGGCCGACGAGCAGAAGCCCGCCGACGAACGCAAAGGCGCCCGCCAAAATTACTGTAGGACCAAAGCTTAACTCCTTGATCGGAATACCAAATCCGATCAACGCCGCACCCGCCCCAATGAGCAGGACACCCAGCACTAGCAGGATCACAAACATCGGACTAACGCCCCGCCCCAGCCCCCCATAACATGCAGCCCCGGCTGCTATGGTTAGCAAAGAATTTTGACCCTGTTCGCGAGAACGCGCAAGGGACGGGAGCATCAACTCTTAATCTTGATTAACGACGTTGCCCGTCCGGCCTTGGTCCCGGCGCAGAGGTTCCGTCGGCATGGAACCAACCATGCCGGCGGTTGATTAACTTTCTGTCCCGGCCTTCAAGACGAAGCCGGCCGGACCGGAGCCGCCTTTATGAGCGCACCAGCCTGTGGCGTCCGAGCCCGTGGCGCGCGGTCAGAGGGCCGCGTTGTTCTGCGCAACCATGCAATAGAGCATCGGGATCGACAGCATGGTGTTGATGCGCGAGGTCATGCCGGCCAGGCGCGCGGCCGCGGCTTTCTCGTCGGCGGACGCCTCGACCAGCCCGAGAACCTTCTTCTGGTTCGGCCAGATGATGAACCAGACATTGAACGCCATGATCAGCGCCAGCCACATGCCGATGCCGATCGTGTAAACGCCGCGCTGGAACGTCAGCGCCTGGATCAGATAGCCCTTGTGCAGTGCCAGGGTGAGACCGAACACCACGGTGGCAAGCGCGGAGTAGCGGAACCAGAACAGAACGTTCGGTGCGATGAATTTGGTGATCGCGGCGCGATGCTCGGCGGGCTCGATCTTGGGAACGGTCGGCGTCTGGACGAAGTTGAGATACCAGAGCAGGCCCATCCACATGATGCCGGACAGGATGTGCAGCCAGCGCCAGAAGAACAGCCACCAGGCCGCATCGAGCTTGATGAACTGTCCGCTGATCAAGCCGACGAGGATGATGAGGACGATCAGCAGGCCGACACCCGCCGCGAGCGTCTTATGAAGCGATTGGAAAAATGCAACCATGGGAGCCCCCCAGTTTCGAATTAGTCCAACTCGAAAACAGGGGGTACGATAGCACAGGCACGCCTCCGCTCAACGGGCGCGGGACCGACGCTGTGAATTCGTAAATCACGGTCGCCGCTGTCAATCGGCGGACACGCATAGTAGATACGGACTTGCAATCACCGAGGAGAGACTGATGTCGTTCAAGCTGCCGGATTTGCCCTATTCGCACGATGCGCTCGCCCCCTACATGTCGCGCGAGACGCTCGAATACCACCATGACAAACACCACCTCGCCTACGTCAACAACGGCAACAACCTGCTCAAGGGCACCGAGTGGGAAGGCAAGTCGCTCGAGGACATCGTCAAAGGCTCGTTCGGCAAGAACGCCGGGCTCTTCAACAATGCCGGGCAGCACTACAACCACCTGCACTTCTGGCAATGGATGAAGCCGAACGGCGGCGACGACAAGCTGCCGGGTAATCTGGAAAAGAAGATCGCCGCCGACCTCGGCTCGGTGGCGAAGATGAAGGAGGACTTCATCGCGGCCGGCGTCGGGCAGTTCGGCTCCGGCTGGTGCTGGCTGGCTGTCGTCGACGGCAAGATCCAGGTGACCAAGACCGCGAACGGCGAAAGCCCGCTGGTGCATGGCGGCAAGCCCATCCTCGGCTGCGACGTCTGGGAGCACTCCTACTACATCGACTACCGCAACCGCCGGCCCGATTATCTCAAGGCGTTCCTCGATCACATGGTCAATTGGGAATACGTCGCGAAAATGTACGATGCGGCGATGAAGTAGCCCGTCATCTTGTAGTCTCTCGATGCGTCATGGCCGGGCTTGTCCCGACCATCCACGTCTCACCGCTGACGATCTCAAGACGTGGATGCCCGGCACAAGGCCGGGCATGACGAAGGAAGACGCGGGGCAACATGCCCCGCTTTTGTTTTGACCACCCGCGCGGGCATACTCCGCCAATGGCGCCCCCCGCACAGCAAACCACGCACATCGCCGACCGTCTGGCGCTCGCGCTGCTGGCGATCGCCGCGATTGTCGCGCTCGCGACCTTCCGCGACTACGGGCTCGGCTGGGACGACTACACCCATGCCGAATACGGCGATCTGCTGCTGTCGCTCTACGCCTCGGGACTGGCCGACCGCCGCGCGCTCTCGTGGGTGAACCTCTATGAATACGGCGGCGGGTTCGATCTCGCCGCCGCGCTGCTCGCCAAGTTTCTGCCGTTCAGCGTGTTCGAGACGCGTCGGCTGGCCGGCGCCATCGTCGGACTGATCGGGCTCCTGATCGTCTGGCGGCTTGGACGCCGCGTCGGCGGGCCGCTGGCCGGCTTCATTGCGCTCGCGCTGCTGGCGACCTGCCCGCTGTTCGTCGGCCACGCCTTCATCAACGCCAAGGATGCGCCGTTCGCGGTAGCGATGGCGCTCATGTTGCTCGCGCTCGCGCGTGCCTTCAAAGGGTACCCGCGGCCGGGCGCGGCGACCGTGACGCTGGTCGGACTGGGGGCCGGCCTCGCCATCGGCACGCGCATCCTGGGCGGCTTCGGCGCGCTCTATGCGCTGGCCGCGCTGGCGCTGATCGTCACCATCGAGGCGCGCCGCGACGGCCTGCGCGTCGCCGGCGCCGCATGCGGGCGTTTCGTGCTGCGCCTGTTGCCGGGATTGGTGCTCGGCTATGCGGTGATGGCGCTGGTCTGGCCCTGGAGTGTCGCGGAGCCGCTCAATCCGTTTCGGGCGCTGCAATACTTCTCGCGCTTCTTCGAAGAGCCGTGGGACGAGCTGTTCGGCGGCGCATTGATCAAAGTCACCGAGATGCCGCGCAGCTATCTGCCGACGCTGCTGGCGCTCAAGCTGCCGGAACTGTTCGTCGCGCTCGCGGCCGGTGGCGTCGCCGGCGCGCTGGTCGGCGCATGTCGCGGCAGCAATACGCCGAACCGGCGCGCGGTGCTGCTGCTGATCGCCTTCGCGGCCGCGCTGCCGGTCGTGCTGGCGGTGGCGATGCGGCCGGCCATGTACAACGGCGTGCGGCATTTCCTGTTCATCGTCCCGCCGCTCGCGGTCGCCGGCGGGCTGGCGGGTGCCTGGCTGTTCGAGGCGCTGCGCCGTCGCGGCCACCTGGCCGCCATGACCGCGGCCGCCGTCTTCGTCATCGGGATCGCGCTGCCGGTCGTCGACATGGTGGGGCGCCACCCTTACGAATACACGTCGTTCAACCGGCTTGCCGGTGGCGTCGCCGGCGCGCGCGACCGCTACATGCTCGATTATTGGGGGCTGTCGCTGAAGCAGGCCTCGCAGGGACTGGCCGCAAAAATCGCCGAACTCAAATTGCAGAAGCCGAAAGACCGCCGCTGGAAGCTCGCGGTGTGCGGCCATCATCGTTCGCCGCAGGTCGAACTCGGGCCGGATTTCGAAACCACCTGGAATCCGAAGGGCGCCGACTTCGCGATGATGCTCGGTGAGTTCTATTGCCGGCAATTCGACGCGCCAGTGCTGTTTGAAGTCGTGCGCGACGGCGTCGTCTATGCGCGCGTCTACGACATCCGCGACCGTTCCTACGACACGCTGCTCACGCAGCGCGGCCTGACGCAGAAATAGAGTCCGCCGCCCGGCCTGTTCGGGCGGGCGGCGGAAATGAAGGCCATCGCACCTTTGCTAGTGCGTTTTCCAGCGCGCCTTGGCCTCGGCGCCTGACTGTTTGAGGTGCACTTTCTGGTCGACGTGATCGACCCAGGCGAGCGGGATGAAATGATGTTCGTCGCCCGCTTCCTCGTCATTCCTGGTCAGCTTCACCTCGTCAGCGCCTTCCATGTGGTCGACGGTTCCGACGTGCACGCCGTCGGAACCCACGATCTCCATGTGTTCCTTGATGATGTGGGGTGCGACCATTCCTGTTCCTCCATTGCTTTGGAAGACAACGTACGGCGGTCGAAGCTGGTTCCGGCCTTTGACGGCCTGCACAGCACAGGTCTACGATCGGCGCATAACAAAAGGGATTGGGAGGATTGATGATGCGTAAACTCATTTTTGTTCTTGCGATGGCGCTGGCGCCGCTCGCCGCCACACCGGCGAGCGCGCAGGACGATCCGTCGGTCCACATGGTGACTTACATCGAGGTCGCGCCGGCGGCGCAGCGGCAGACGGCGGCGGCGCTGCGGCAGCTTGCCAATGCCAGCCGCAAGGACGCCGGCCTCACCCGCTTCGAGATCCTGCAACGCACCGCGCCGGCGCGGGAGTTCGTGATCCTGGAAAGCTGGAAAGACCAGCAATCCTTCGACGCCCATGTGGCGAGCGCGCATCACAAGCAATTCCGCGAGAAGGTCACACCCAACCTGATTGCGCCGTTCGACGACCGCTTCTCGCTGCCGACGCTGCTCGCGCCTTCGCAAGCCCCGCGCGGCGGCGTGGTCTATGTCGTCACCCATGTCGACGTGCCCGGGCCCGCGCGCGACAAGGTGGTGGCCGCGCTGACGGCGCTGAGCGGACCGAGCCGCAAGGACGCCGGCAACCTGCGCTTCGACGTGGTGCACCAGAAGAGCCGCACCAATCATTTCACCGTGGTCGAGGTCTGGAAGAACCAGCGCGCGAACGACGCGCACGAGCTGGCCGCCCATACGCGCGCGTTCCGCGGCTCGCTCACGCCGATCACCGGCGCGCTGTACGATCAGCGCTGGTACCGGCCGCTGTAGACGCGTCGCTACCGGCCGCTTGGGCTGGGGCGAAACGTCGGACCGCCGGGCGAGGACGGCGCATCGGGAACGGAAGACGGACCGCCGGGACCAGGACCTGGCGCTAGATCACCGGGTCCGGGAGCGGACGAGGGTCCACTGGGACTAAAGGACGGTCCGCCACCACCACCGCCTCCGCCGGGACCGGACGGCGTGTTCTGCGGCGAGCCGCCGGCGAAAGGATCGCCTTGCGGCCGGTTCTTGCGGGCAATGTCCGCCGCCTGCTGACACCGGATCATCTCCTGCACGGCGGCATTCGTGCCGTGCAGCGGAAGCTGCGTCACCAGCTCGCCGTTGTAGAAGATCCGCAGGTTCAGCCGTCTCGCCAGCTCGATCAGGAATCGCGAGCGGTCAAACGACAGATAGAGAAACACCATATCGCCGGAACCGATCCGCCGCGCGGTCGCCCGTCCCCGCCACGGAGCATCGTTGTCGAAGCGCATAGCGAGATTGTACTGGTTGCCAACCTGCAGCGAACGCCAAGCCTCATTGCCGACCATCACATAGCCGTTGCCGTTCTGCTGATCGATCCCGATCCGCAGCACGGTGCCGCGCGTATAGCTTCCGACCAGGAAGCAACCATAGCCCAGGCTCGCATCGACCCGGATTTGCCACTGGCCGACGCTTCGCCACAGCACCGTCTCCTGCGCCAGCGCGCCGGAGATCGCAAAGCAATTCAGTCCGCATGCCAGCAGCAATAACCTGCGCAACATCACCTTTCCCCACAGCCGAAATGACCGGGCGAAACTAGCATAGTGGAATTTTAGGCGGTAGCGCACCGCTTACGGGCGGCGGCGCCGTTCGTGCTGAAAAAACGCGCCTTAGCCCGCCAGCGTCGCCAGAATCCGCGCCCAGCTTCGAGTTCCCTTGTGGAACGAGGTCAGGTCGTATTTTTCGTTCGGCGAATGGACGCGGTCGTCGTCGAGCGCGAAGCCCACCATGATGGTGTCCATGCCGAGCACGCGCTTGAAGTCGCCGACGATCGGGATCGAGCCGCCCTCGCCGACCGTCACCGCGGTCTTGCCCCACTCCGCCTTCAGCGCGGCACGCGCCTTCACCAGCGCAGGATTGTCGAACGGAAGCTGGATCGCGGGCGCAAGGCCGAAATTGGTGAACTCGACCTTGGCGTCTTTCGGCAACCGCGCGCGCACGAATTTGCGGAAGGCGTCCTGGATCTTCTTCGGGTTCTGGTCGCCGACCAGCCGGAACGACACTTTCGCGGTCGCCTGCCCCGGCAGCACGGTCTTTGCGCCCTCGCCGGTGTAGCCGCCGATCATGCCGTTGATCTCGGCGGTCGGACGTGTGGCGATCTGCTCGATCAGCATGCGGTTCTTTTCGCCGGCCGGAATCTTCAGGCCGACGCTGCCCAGGAAATCCTTGGGCGTGAGCTTGAGCTTCTTCAACTCCGCCTTGATATCTCTCGGCAGCTCCTTCACGCCGTTATAGAAACCCGGGATGGTGACCTTGCCGTTCTTGTCGTGCATGGCGCCGAGGATTTGCGAGAGCACGCGCAGCGGATTCTGCGCGGCGCCGCCGAACAGCCCGGAATGTAGGTCGCGGTCGGCGCAGGTGACGCGGACCTCCTCATAGACGAGGCCGCGCAGCGAGGTGGTGATCGCCGGCGTCTTGCCGTCCCACATGCTGGTGTCGCACACCAGCGCAAAGTCCTGCTTCAGCTCGGCGGCGTTCTTTTTCACGAAATCGAACAGGTGCTCGGACCCGCATTCCTCCTCGCCCTCGATCAGCATGGTGACCGGCAGCGGCAGGCTCCCGGTGACCGCCTTGAAGGCGCGCAGCGCCTCCACGAAGGTCATCACCTGGCCTTTGTCGTCGCAGGCGCCGCGCGCCACGATGATCTTGCGGCCGTCGGGCGTTGTTGCCATGCGCGGCTCAAACGGCGGCGTCTCCCACAGCGACAGCGGGTCGACCGGCTGTACGTCGTAGTGGCCGTAGAACAGCACATGCGGCGCCTCGCCGTTGCCCGCGCCGTTGCCGGCCTTGCCGACCACCGCCGGATGCCCGCCGGTGTCGCGCAACGACGCATCGAAGCCGAGGCTCGCGAGATCCTTCGCCACGAATTCCGCTGCCGCCTTGCAATGCTTGGCATAGGCCGGATCGGTCGAGATCGACTGGATCTTCAGGAAGTCGAACAGCCGTCCGACGCTGTTGTCGAGTTCGGCGTCGATACGGTCGAGGACGGCGGGCAAGGCGGAGGATGGAGATGACATTGCGAAAATCCCTGTAGGCGTCGTGCCCGGCTTATGCCGGGCGTCCACGTCATTCTTGTGTCGACTCTAGAGACGTCAACGGCCGGAACAAGCCCGGCCGTGACGTCGAAATCTATTGGACCCTCAGCCGCTTCAAATCACAGCTTCAAAAGCTTCTTTACGTTCCCCGACGCGATCTGCGTCCGCTGCTGCTCGGTGACCGGCAGGGCATCGAGCCATTTCCGGCCGGGCTCGTTCTTCACATAGGGGTAGTCGACCGAGAAGATCACTTTGTCGATGCCAAGCTCGGCGATCGAGCACAGCAACGCGGCGTCGGAGAAAGCGCCGCTGGTGGTGATCCAGAAGTGCTGCTTCACGTAGTCCGTGAAGCTCCGCGGCAGCTGGGCGTCGCGCGCCAGCGAGCGGTCCATGCGCCATTGCAGGAACGGCAGGCCCTCGCCGAGATGGCCGATGATCACCTTGAGCTTCGGATAGGCGTCGAGCACGCCGCCGACCACCAGCCGCGCCGCCATGGTCAGCACCTCGTTGCCGAAGCCGAGCGACGGGCCGATCAGGCTCGGATGGTCCTTGAAATAGGCCTCGATCACCGCCTGGTGCGGTTTCGAGGGATGCAGGTAGACCGGAACGTCGAGCTTCTCGGCGCGCTCGAAGATCGGCCAGAAGAATTTCTCGTCGAGGAAGCGGCCCTTGCACAGGCCCATGAACATCGCGCCCTTGAAGCCGAGCTTCGTCACCGCGCGCTCGAGCTCGTCGGCGGCGGCCTTGGGATCGGACACCGGCAGCGCGGCAAAGCCGGCGAAGCGGGTCGGGTTCTTGCTGATCTCGCCGTGCAGGTAGTCATTGGAGCGCTTGGCGAGCGGGATCGCCTTGTCGGGGTCGAGCTCGTGCACCGCCGGCGCGGTCTCCGAAAGCACCTGCATGTCGATGCCGCAGGCGTCCATCTCGGCGATCCGCAGCGCTCCGATGTCGTCGAGCCGCTTGGCATGCTCGGGATCGCGGATCAGCCCAGTCGGCCGAAGGCCTTTGAGCTCGGGCGTCCAGAAATGTTCTTCAATGGCGATGACATTCAGCGGCATGATCGGGTTCCGTTATCAAAGAGGTTGAGGTTTGAAGATGAGCATGAGCGCGCCCTTGCCTTAAGACGGCACGGCCGTGCCTGTGATGAGAGGATACCCTACCGGCGCAAGATCCCGCCGAGGGTGCCACGCACGATCGCGCGCGCGATGGTGTTGCCCATGGAGCCGCCGATCGACTTGCCGACGCTGCCGGCCACCCCACCGATCACGCGATTGGTGACGGACCTCGTGACTTCGCGCGCCACCCGCTGGGTCGGGGATAGCACCTGACCGCGCGGACGGCTGGTGCCGAACAAGCCGCCGAGCATGTCGCCGATGCCGCCCAAAATGCCGCCGCTCGGGACGGGCTCGCCCTGCGCGGTGCCGCCCGGCGCGTTGGCGTCCTGGGTCCGCTTCTGCAGGATCTCGAAGGCCGACTTGCGATCGATCGCCGTGTCGTAAGTACCCTTGAGCGGACTCTTGTTGATGATCGCCTTGCGCTCCTCCGGCGAGACCGGACCGAACTCGTGCCGACGGCGGGGACACCAGGCACCGTTCCACCATCGACGGCGTGCCGTTGCCTTCGAGGAAGGACACTAGCGCCTCGCCCTTCCCCAGTTCGGTGATCACCGTGGCGGTATCGAGGTTGGGATTCTGCCGGAACGTCTCCGCCGCGGCCCGCACGGCTTTCTGATCGCGCGGCGTGAAAGCGCGCAGCGCATGCTGCACGCGGTTGCCGAGCTGCGCGGCGACCTTGTCCGGCACGTCGAGCGGGTTCTGAGTGACGAAATAAACGCCGACGCCCTTGGAGCGGACCAGCCGCACCACCTGCTCGATCTTGTCGAGCAGCGCCTTGGGTGCGTCGGCGAACAGGAGATGCGCCTCGTCGAAGAAGAACACGAGCTTCGGCTTTTGCGGATCGCCGACCTCGGGCATCTCCTCGAACAATTCGGACAGCATCCAGAGCAGGAACGTCGAGTAGAGCCGCGGGTTCTCCATCAGCTTGTCGGCTGCGAGCAGATTAATCACGCCGCGCCCGTCGCGGTCGGTACGCATGAAGTCTTCGATGTTGAGCGCCGGCTCGCCGAAGAACTTGTCGGCGCCCTGATTCTCGAGGACCAGGAGCTGCCGCTGAATGCTGCCGACCGAAGCGCCGGATACGTTGCCGTAGGTCTTCTGGATTTCCGCGGCCTGTTCCGAGACGAAAGCCAGGATTGCCCGCAGGTCCTTGAGATCGAGAAGCGCAAGCCCCTGATCGTCGGCGATCCGGAAGGCGATATTGAGCACGCCTTCCTGGGTCTCGTTGAGACCAAGCAGACGCGCCAGCAGCAGCGGTCCCATTTCCGCGACCGTGGCGCGGATCGGGTGGCCCTGCTCGCCATAGAGGTCCCAGAACACGACCGGGAATTCGTCCGGCTGGTAATTGATCCCCAAATCCTTGGCGCGCTGGACGAACGCCTCCTTGGCCTCGCCGACCGCGGCAACGCCAGACAGATCGCCTTTTATGTCGGCGGCAAAGACTGGGACGCCCGCCTTGGAGAAGCCCTCGGCCAAAACCTGCAACGTGACCGTCTTGCCGGTGCCGGTGGCGCCGGTGACCAGCCCATGCCGGTTGGCGAGCGCCAGCGTCAGGTATTCGGGCTTCTCGCCCTTGCCGACGAAGATCGTCTTGCCGTCGTCGACGATCACGGTCGGCGCAGCGGCCGGCTTGGCGGCCGGTTTCGCGGCCGATTTTGATTTTGCGGTCGATTTCGCCATGGATCGTTCCCTTTGCCGGCCAAGCCCGCCAGGACCATTGTCGCAGTCCCTATAGCGCGGTCAATCACGCGCATGCACTGTCGAATCCCTGCGACATCACGATGGCGGCGGCAAAATTTCGCCCGCCCGCCGGCCCGGGCAGCCGGCGCGACGGGCCTTGCAATCATTTTGCGGAAGCGTGGGCTCTATTGAAGCTTGGGTTTGCCGGAACCCAGGACATCTTCTCTGAATGCGCGCACCCCGCCAAGGCTGCGCACGCGGGCATGGAGCTGTTGGCCGCCCTTGCCGGCCTGCAGCAACGCTCCAACGCACCGATAAAGCATTCGGAATGAGAGAGCGAAGGGGACCACAGCACGGTAGCCGGCTTCGGCAGCGTTGCGCCGAACATAGGGCGTCGTCGCCTCCGCCATCAGCAGTGATGGAACGCGTCCCCTCCCCGGTGCATCGGTCGCGGCATCCCAAGCGGGCGCCTCATCCGGCACCGCGCGCGGGAGGACCACGAAGCACGCATCGACGCGACCTGCTTCGCAAAGCTCGCGCGCGGCAGCCATTTCGCTAACGCAGCAAACATTCGCGATGCCCATGCGATCGAAAGTGCTGAGCAATGCACGACGGTCATTGCCTGCGACTACAAGCACCCGTGCAGCCTTGAAACGTTCCGGCAATCCGCGGCTCACGCAACCACCATTGTCCCAGTGTCATCCCCGCGAGATCAATTGCATGAATTCGTTGCCGATGTTCGGTACGGCCGTAGTGTAGCCTGCGACGTTCTTGCTTTGTCGATGAAGAAGATAGCTTCGCGAAGGAAAAACGCATCGCAACAACACGCGATAAATCATTGTTGTTAGCGGTCAACTTCAACAAGTGATGCAAAGATGCAACGCATCGCGACTTAGAACATCGGGCTAGGTTGTTTTAACAATCGCTGCGCGACAATATATGGTTAACCTGCCGAGGCGTGGGGCTGGTGAGGGGCAGATGGACGAACTGATAGGGCGCCTTGTCGCCAATGTCGGCGTCGACAAAGCGGCCGCGACAACCGCGGTCGGCATCATTCTGCAATTCCTCGCCAAGGAAGGTCCTGCGGACAAGGTTCAGCAGTTGATCGACAAGCTGCCGGGCGCTGCGGCAGCGATTGAAAGCGCGCCACAAGATTCCAGTTCAGGCGGGATGTTCGGCGGCGGTGTGATGGCCGCCGGCACTCGCATGATGGCGGCCGGACTTAGCATGGGACAAGTTCAGGCCGTCACCCGTGAGACCATCAACTACGCGAGAGAGAAGGTCGGGGAGGACGCAGTCGGCGAGATTGTCGGCGCGATCCCCGGACTCGGCCAGTTCGTCTGACGCCGGGGGGCCCAGACGGACGGTTGGGGGGATCGAGGAGAAATCAATGTCGTATCCGCTCACCCACATCGAGGGGCTCGATGTGGACGAGATCAAGTCGCTCAAATCCATTGGCATCCGCACCACGGAGCGGCTGCTCGAAGATGCTAAGAGTCCAAGGGGCCGCAAGCTTCTGGCCTCCAGGACCGAGATCAACGAGAAGCGGCTACTGATGTTTGCCAATGCCTGCGATCACCTGCGCATCAAAGGCATGGGCCCGGGCTACGTCGTGCTGCTGCGCGAGGTCGGCGTCGATACGGTGCGGGAGCTGCGTTACCGCAAGCCGGAGAACCTGGTCAGCGCCATGGCCGAGGCCAACCGCAGGAAAAAGCTGGTCCGCCTGCTGCCGTCGTCCAAGCTTGTCGTGCGCTGGATCGACGAGGCCAAGAAGCTCCCGCTGAAGATCACCTATAAGAAATAGGCCGCTGGCATTGCTTGCCTTGCGACCCGCGCGGGGGTGCCCCGCAGGGGCCGCCTTGCGTCCAGCTTGACACCGCTCCCCGCGACCGGCTCAAAGCGACCGCATGAGCCCGTTCCACCCGCCGAGTTCCAAGGCTGCGCGCGCCGGCGAAAGCGCATCAAACCCGCTTGCGCGGCTGCTGGCGCTCGGACGCCCGGTCGTCATGGGCGTGCTCAACGTGACGCCGGACTCCTTCTCCGATGGCGGCCGCTTTTTCGATCCCGAACGCGCCATCGACCATGCGCGGGCGCTGGTGGCAGAAGGCGCCCACATTCTCGATATCGGCGCGGAATCGACCCGTCCCTACGGCGGCGCAGTGGCGGTCTCGGCCGACGAAGAAATGCGGCGGCTCGAACCGATCCTGCCCACGGTGCTGGGGCTCGGCATCCCGGTCTCGATCGATAGCATGAAGGCCACGGTCGCCGCCTGGGCGCTCGACGCCGGGGCGGCGGTTGCCAACGACGTCTGGGGCCTGCAGCACGATCCCGACATGGCGCGCGTGGTCGCCGAGCGCGGCGTGCCCTTGATCGTCATGCACAATCGCGAGGCGGCCGACCCGGCGCTCGACATCATGGCCGACATCGCGGCGTTCTTCTCCCGTTCGCTCGCGATCGCCGACCGCGCCGGCATCGCGCGCGACAACATCGTGCTCGACCCCGGCATCGGCTTTGGCAAGACGCCGGAACAAAGCATCATCGCGCTCTCCCGGCTGGCCGAGCTGAGATCGTTCGGACTCCCGCTGCTGGTCGGTGCGTCGCGCAAACGCTTCATCGACTCGGTTTCCCCTGCCCCGCCCGACCGCCGGATCGGCGGATCGATCGCCAGTCACCTGATTGCGGTTGCGAGCGGCGCGGCAATCGTGCGCGTTCACGACGTCGCCGAGACCGTGCAGGCGCTCAAGGTTGCCGCTGCCATTGAGAGGGCGAAATGACGGATTTCGTCTATGTCACCGGCCTGGCGCTGCATGCCTTCCACGGCGTGATGGAGCATGAGGCCACGGTCGGGCAGACCTTCTATATCGACCTGGTTCTCGACATCGATCTCACCCAGGCATCGCGCTCGGACCGGATCGCCGACACCGTCGGCTACGATCAGGTCGTCGACGTCGCAAGCCGGACGTTCTGCGGGCAACGCTATCGCCTGGTCGAAGCCGCGGCCGGCGCAATCGCCAATGCGGTTCTCACCGCGTTTCCGGCGGTCACGTCGGTCCGCGTGACGGTTCACAAGCCGCACGCCCCGGTCGCCGCCACTTTCTCCGACGTCGGCGTGACGATCGTCCGCTCGCGGCAAAGCCAAGACCGCAACAATGCCTGAGGCGCTGATCGCGCTTGGCGGCAATGTCGGCGATGTGCGCGACACATTCCGGAATGCGCTGGCGATGCTGTGCAGCGGCGCCGAGGTGAGCCTGATCGCCCGCTCGCGCTCCTATTTGACCCCGCCCTGGGGCGTCGAGGATCAGCCGCCGTTCATCAATTGTTGCGCCGCCGTCGAAACCACGTTGAGCCCGCATGAACTGCTGAGGCGCGTGCAGTCCGTGGAACGCGCCTTCGGCCGCAACCGCACCCAGGAGCGCCGCTGGGGTCCGCGTCCACTCGACATCGACATCATCGCTTATGACGACGTCATCGTGAACGACCCTGATCTGATCCTGCCTCACCCGCGGCTCTTCGAACG
Organism: uncultured Alphaproteobacteria bacterium; assembly: GCA_963785745.1. GTDB lineage: Bacteria > Pseudomonadota > Alphaproteobacteria > Rhizobiales > Xanthobacteraceae > VAZQ01. Next base: position 225,290 of record CAWAWR010000016.1, on the reverse strand, counting down.
CGCCTTTGTCTTGGTTCCGTTGGCCGACATTGCAGCGGATCGCCTGATCGCCGGTGTTCGCGTGAAGGATGCACTGGCCACGATCGATGCGACGGGAATCGAGAGGTTGCCGCCGCGCTGACAGGAACAGCCTCCCTTGCGCCCGCAGCCCTGGTCTTGGAAAATCAAGGCGATTGGATCGCGATGATGCGAAGCGGCCAGAGCTTCAAGACGATCTCGCGCGCGGCGCTGTGCCTCGCGGCTGTTCTTGTCTGTCCGCCGGCGTCAGCCGAAAGCACGCTCGGCATTCCTTTCGTCCTGACCAAGCCGGCCGGCGACGGGCCGTTTCCGGCGGTCGTCATCCTGCACGACTGTTCGGGCCTTGGTCCCCGCTCGAGTGGCGCGCCCTGGCGATGGTCTGCGCAGCTTGGAGCGAGAGGTTTTGTCACGATCTGGCCTGACAGCTTCACCACCCGAGGACGGCCGCGCGGGGTCTGCACCGTCGGGTCCGGTCCGCCCATTCCCTATCGGCTGCGCGCGGGCGACGCCTATGCGGCGTTGAATCATCTGCAAACGCTGTCCTACGTCGACATGAAGCGCGTTGCCGTGATGGGCGGCTCGCACGGCGGGTCGTCGACACTCGCCGCCATCGTGGACATCGCGGCCAACGCGAACCAGAGCCATCATTTCGCGGCGGCGATCGCGCTCTATCCCGCCTGCGGCCGATCGGTCGGCGGTTGGTCGGTCGAGCGAGAGAACGGGGCCGAACACAAGATCGCCGGATATGCCGGTGTCTTCAGGCCGTTGGCGCCGCTCCTGATCCTGATCGGCGATGCCGACGACTGGACGCCGGCCGAACCCTGCCGGCGACTGGCGGCGGCATCCCGAGAAGCCGGCCACCCAGTCGAGATCGTTGTGTATCCTGGCGCACATCATTCATTTGATTCACCTGCGCCCGTTCGCTTCCTGGCCGAGCGGCGTAATGTGAACGTCCCAAGCGGCCGCGGTGCGACGACCGGGGGTCAGCCGGAGGCCTGGGCTGACGCCATCAAACGCGTCGGCGGCTTTCTCGAGCAGCGCCTCGGCGAACGGAGGAAATAGGTTGCAACGCCACGCCGACGAGCTGTCCCTGGCCGCCGAATTTCCGGCAGCGACCCATGAGCAGTGGCGCAAGCTCGTCGATAGCGTGTTGAAGGGCGCGCCGTTCGAAAAATTGCAAAGCCGGAGCGCCGACGGCCTGACCATCGAGCCGCTCTATCCACGCGCAGCCGATGCGGCGCCGATTGCGGGACGCGCGGGCGGCACACGCTGGCAGTTCATGCAACGCATCGACCACCCCGACCCGCACGCCTCCAATGCGGAAGTCCTGCACGAATTGGACAACGGCGCAGACGGTCTGGTGCTGATCCCGGCCGGCGCGATCGGGGCCCATGGCTACGGCCTTGCGCCGGGGGCGGACGCCGTTGAACGCGCGCTCGCCGGTGTCCACCTCGATGCTGGGATCACCATCGCGCTCGAATTCAGCCCGCAGGCCCCCGAGCTTCCCTTGACGCTCGCGGGACTGGTCAAGCGGCAAGGATTGTCGCCGGCCGCCGTCGACATCCGCTTCGGCCTCGACCCACTCGGCGCGTTTGCGCTGCACGGACGATCGTCGGGGCCCTGGCGGGAGCGGCCGCCGCGCATCGCGGCGATTGTTTCCGATCTCTCCAAGCGCGGCTTCAAGGGCCCGTTCGCGACGGCCGACGGCCGCGTCGTGCACGATGCCGGCGGCAGCGAGGCCCAGGAGCTTGCGTTTGTGCTTGCCGCCGCGGTCACCTATCTGCGCGCCTTCGAAGCCGGCGGCATCGCGCTCGACGCCGCGCGCCGCATGATCGCCTTCCGGTTGACCGCCGACGCCGACCAGTTTCTGACCATCGTGAAATTCCGCGCCCTGCGGCGGCTTTGGCAGCGCGTCGAAGAGAGCTGCGGGCTGACGCCCGCGCCCGCGACGATCGATGCCGAGACCGCGTGGCGCTCGATGACTTGCGACGACGCCTATGTGAACATCCTGCGCGCGACGATCGCCGTGTTTTCGGCTGGAGTTCGGCGGCGCCGATGCGATCACGGTCAAGCCATTCACTGTCGCGCGCGGCCTGAGCGACCGTTTCGCGCGGCGCGTTGCCCGCAATACGCAGCTCGTGCTGCTTGAGGAGGCCGGCATCGGCCATGTCGCCGATCCCACCGCGGGCGCGGGCTGGAGCGAGGACCTAACCGACAAACTCTGCCGCGCGGCCTGGTCCCTGTTCCAGGAAATCGAAGCGGCGGGCGGCGCCCCCGCGGCGCTCGAACGGGGGCTGATCCAGAAGAAGGTGGCGGCGGCACGCACGGCGCGCGAGCGCGCGCTCGCCGATAAGAAACAGGCGCTGATCGGCGCCAGCGAATATCCCGGCGTGTCGGACGTGCCGGTGCTCGACGTGCCGCGCGTCACGCTGACGGACCTGCCGGCGGCGGTGACCTGCGAGCCGCTCACGCCGCTCCGGCTCGCGGCGCCGTTCGAGCGCGCATAGGCCGCGGGGCTGGCCGTCTTTGCCATGCGTGCGGCTGTGCTAGCATCGCCCGCAATCGTCGGGAGGAAAAACAATGCAGAACAATCCATTCGCCGCCGAGCCGGTGAGCGCCACGTCGCATGTCCTGCACGACGCAGGCTGCCTGTGCGGCATCTCGCGGCGCAAATTCCTGGCCGGAGCAGCGGCCGCGGGTGCGGCCGCCCTCACCCCGCGCCAGGCCCCGGCGCAGGCGAAGCCGCAGCGCATCGACGTGCATCACCACATGCTGCCGCCGAAATATGTCGGCGAACGCCTCGCCGCCGGTGTCACGCCGGGTTCGACCGGCGTCGCACAATGGACGCCGCAGCGCTCGCTCGAGCAGCTCGACAAGAACGGCATCCAGACCGCGATGCTCTCGATCTCGCAGCCCGGCCTGAAGTTCGATGACGTCGAGGGCACGCGCAGCATGCTGCGCTATACCAACGAATACGGCGCCGGACTGGTGCATGACCACAAGGGCCGCTTCGGGCTGATGGCGACGCTGCCGCTCGCCGACATCGACGGCAGCCTGCGCGAGATGGAATACGCCCTCGACACCCTCAAGGCCGACGGCATCAACCTCCTCACCAGCTACGGCAACCGCTATCCCGGCAATCCGCATTTCGATCCGGTGTTCGAGGAGCTGAACCGGCGCAAGGCGACCGTGTTTTTCCATCCGAACATGCCGGCCTGCTGCGTCGGCATCCTGCCCGACGTGCCGGGGCCGACCATCGAATACCAGTTCAACACCGCGCGCGCGGTCACCAATCTGCTCTACACCGGCACGCTCACGCGTTTCCCCGACATCAAATACATCTTCTGCCATTCCGGCGGCGCGCTGATCCCGCAGGTCGGGCGCGTCGTGCGGCATGCGCACGAAAGCAAGAAGATCGCCTCGAAGCTGCCGAACGGGCCGTGGGAGGAGATCAAGAAGCTCTATTTCGACACCGCGCAGGCATCCGACCCCTGGAATTTCGGCGCCGCGCGGAGCTACATGCCGATCACGCAGCTCCTGCTCGGCAGCGACTACCCGTTCATCCAGGTGGCGGACACGGTCGACGCGTTGCTCAAGATCGGCATGACCGAGGCCGAGGAGCGCGCGGTCACGCGCGAGAATGCGCTGCGGCTGTTCCCGCGCCTGCAGGCCGCGTGAGCTTAAGCCGGACGCCTGCTCCAGCCCGGCGCCGGCGGCTGCCGGTTGCGCACGACCGGCATCAAGGCGCGGTATTTGCGGGCGAAGCTGCGCAGGCAGACTTCGGTGGAGCCGAGCGGGCCGACGTCGTAGCTCGACGACGTCATGCCCTGCTGCACGCTGTTGATCAGCGCGGTGTCTTCCTTGTTGACCTGCCGGTTGATGCGCCAGTTGAGATAGCGCGCCGCTTTCATCTCGCGCCGTGAATCCGGGTGCACATAGGCGATCTCGCGGATCATGGTCGTGGTCGCCGTCAGCGGCAGGAACTGCATGAAATCGACCTGATCGGGATAGATGTCGAACGCGACATTGGGCCAGAGCTTGAAATAAACCCACAGCCGCTGCCGATCGCTCGCCAAGTGCGGCACCTTCGGCAGAACCTGCTGATACATGCGCTCCGAGCGGTTGGACGACGGCTGCTCGCGCAGATAGCCCCACATCTTGTCGACCCAGTCGCGCGCCTCGATGCCGTAGCCCTTACCGAACAGCCGCGTCAGGCCCGGATGCGCGACATTGATGTGCAGCGAGTTGGAATAGTTGTCGGCGATGTTCTTCCAGTTCACCGCGCGCGGGCGCAGCGTAACGCGGCCGAGCGGCACCATCTCTTCCATCCGGTAGGCGGCGATCTCGCTTTCATAGGGTGCCATCATCTCGGCGACCGCCGGCCCGTTGCCGGCCAGACGGACGAAGATGAAGCCGTGATAGATCTCGCGCTGCACCGGCTTGAGGCCGTGCTCCGCCGGATTGAGACCGACGAACGTGTCGCGGAACGGGATGCCCACGAGGCGGCCGCGCAGATCGTAGCTCCAGGCGTGATAGCGGCAGTTCAGCCGCATCGCGCAGTGGCCGGACGGGCCGTCGACCAGCCGCGAGGCGCGATGCCGGCACACATTGTGGAACGCGCGCACGACGCCGTCGTCGCCGCGGATGACGATGATCGCCTCGTTGAGGAAATCGAAGGTGTGATAGTCGCCCGGATTGGGAATATCGTTCAGATGACACACGACCTGCCACGACGGCCGGAACACGCGCTCGGCCTCGTGCGCGAAGAATTCCTCGTCGTGATAGAGCCAGCCCGGCAGGCTGACGAATTCATCCGGGTCCGCATTGGCGGCGGCGAATTGCTTGTTGGGCGGCAAGGTTTCGTTCATCATTCGTGTTCCATCGGCCGGCCGATGACGTGAAATCAAGGAACTCCGGGACTATACTACATAATCATGAGTTCCGCCCCGGACGAGATCACCAGGATCGAGCACGAGCTCGATATTCTGCGTTCGCGCTATGCGACCTTCCAGCGCTGGGCCAAGATAACGAAGTGGTACGTCATCGGCCTTGCAGTGACCATTCTGTTGGGACTGTTGGCGCTTGTCGGCTCCGGGCTCGTCTATGATCCGCTCGCCGCCGTTGTCATCAGCGGGATTTTTTTATTGATTGGCGGTGGCCTCTATCTGACACGCGACAAGGAGCATCGCTGGATCGATGCGGTCTCGATTCCCCCGGGATGGCCTTGGGGTCGCATGTTCAACATCGGTCCGAAGAGCGAGGCAGAGGCCATTGAAACGATGATTACCGAACGCGAGCGGCGTCTTGCCGAGATCAAGGCTCGCCCGGCTTGATCGCGACCGGACGGTTGATTGCCGCGACCAAGGCGTAGCTGATGATCAGCAGCAGGAACCACGATCCAAGTTTACCGAACGAGACCGCCGACCAGCCGAATACCTGGTGCGGATAGAGCCAGGTCCTGGTGACGGTGCCGAGATTTTCGGCGATCCAGATGAACAGCGAGACCAGGCCAAGCCCGAGCAGCAGCGGCATGCGGCGGTGCACATGCCAGACCTTGTAGTAGATCCACGTGCGGCCGAAGATCAGCGCCGCCGCGGCGAACAACAGGTAGCGGATGTCGAACATGTAGTGGTGGGTGAAGAAGTTCACGTAGATCGCGAGGGCGAGCAGATACACCGCCCACAGCGGCGGATGGTGCAGAAAGCGAAAATCGAACAGACGCCAGCAGCGCGCGATGTAACTTCCGATCGCGGCATACATGAATCCGGAAAACAGCGGAACGCCGCCGATGCGGAAGATGCTGGCCTCGGGATAGATCCACGAGCCCACCTCGGTCTTGAACACTTCCATGATCGTGCCGACGACATGATAGACGAGGATGACCTTCGCCTCTTCCCAGGTCTCCAGCTTGAAGCTCAGCATCGCGACCTGGATCGCGAGCGCAGCGAGGAACATGAAGTCGTAGCGGCCCAGCGCCGCGCCGCGCGGATACCAGAGATAGGTCCCGACGATCAGCGCCACCATCGCGCCGCCGAACAGGCAGGCCCAGGCCTGCTTGATCCCGAAGCGCACGAACTCATACGCAAACGCCCTCGCCCTGCCGCCGCGGCTCGCCCAGTCGCCGATGCGCTCCTCGACGGCGATGAACCGGGCGAGCGGCGCCCAGATGGCAGCCGCGCTGGGTTCAGGTCGGTGGGGTGGGCGTTGAAGCAAGCAGGAAACTCAGGAGGGCGGCGGGACCTTGCCGATGCCCGGCAAAAGCGGCATTGCCTAGGCAACGACCCGTTCAACCACACCTGATATGATGACAAATCAGCAATGTAACGCGGCGAACGCGTGAGCAGCATGGCGAGCGGCATTCCGGATTTTGCGAGCGTCGACTTCAGAACGGTGGCCGTTCAACGCAGCGCCGCCTCCGTCCCGCCCTGGCTCACCCCCGAAGGCATCGCGGTGAATCCGGCCTACGGCCCGGACGATCTCGCCGGCCTCGACTTCCTCAACACCTATCCCGGCCTCGCACCGTTCCTGCGCGGGCCCTACCCCACGATGTACGTGACGCAGCCCTGGACGATCCGGCAATATGCCGGCTTCTCCACGGCGGAGGATTCCAACGCCTTCTACCGGCGCAATCTCGCGGCCGGGCAGAAAGGTCTCTCGGTCGCGTTCGATCTGCCGACCCATCGCGGCTACGACTTCGACAATCCGCGCGTCGCCGGCGACGTCGGCATGGCCGGCGTCGCGATCGATTCCGTCCATGACATGAAGACGCTGTTCGACGGTATCCCGCTCGACGACATGAGCGTGTCGATGACCATGAACGGCGCGGTGCTGCCGGTGCTGGCGAGCTACGTGGTCGCGGCCGAGGAACAGGGCGTGCCGCAGGACAAGCTCACCGGCACCATCCAGAACGACATCCTCAAAGAATTCATGGTGCGCAACACCTACATCTATCCGCCCAAGGCTTCGCTGCGGATCGTCTCAGACATCTTCGCCTATACGGCGGCGCGCATGCCGAAATTCAATTCGATCTCGATTTCCGGCTACCACATGCAAGAGGCCGGCGCGACCTGCGACCTCGAGCTTGCCTATACGCTCGCCGACGGCGTCGAATATGTCCGCGCCGGGCTCGCCGCCGGCCTCGACATCGACCGCTTCGCGCCGCGACTGTCGTTCTTCTGGAACGCCGGCATGAATTTTTTCATGGAGGTGGCCAAGCAGCGCGCCGCGCGCATGCTGTGGGCGAAGCTGTTGAAGCCGTTCGAGCCGAAATCCGACCGCTCGCTGATGCTGCGCGCCCACACCCAGACCTCGGGCTGGTCGCTCGCCTCGCATGACGTATTCAACAATGTGGTGCGTACCTGCATCGAGGCGATGGCGGCGACGCAAGGCGGCACGCAATCGCTGCACACCAATGCGCTCGACGAGGCGCTGGCGCTGCCGAGCGATTTCTCAGCGCGCATCGCACGCAATACTCAGATCTTGCTGCAACGCGAGTCCGGAATCACCCGCACCATCGATCCCTGGGGCGGGTCGTTCTATGTCGAGCGCCTCACCGCCGAACTCGCCAAACGCGCCTGGAGCCACATCAGTGAGGTCGAAGATCTCGGCGGCATGGCCAAGGCGATCGAGGCCGGCGTGCCCAAGATGCGGATCGAAGAGGCGTCGACGCGCACGCAGGCACGCATCGACGGCGGCCTTCAGACGGTGGTCGGCGTGAACCGGCACCGCCCCGAGCACGACGCCGCGGTCGACCTGCTCAAGGTCGACAACGCCGCCGTGCGGCAATTGCAGATCGAGAAGCTCGCAAAGCTCCGGCGCGAGCGCGACAACGAAGCGGTGGCGCAGACGCTTGCGGCGTTGACCCGCACGGCCGGCGGCGGCAACGAGAACCTCATGGCGCTGGCGATCGACGCCGCGCGCGCCCGCGCCACGGTCGGGGAAATCTCCGCCGCACTCGAGACGGCCTACGGACGCCATGCCGCCGAAGCCAAGGCAATCTCCGGCATCTATCGGCAGGAAGCCGGCGTGTCGGCGGCGGTCGAGCGCATGCGCAAGCTCACGGCCGCTTTCACCGAGGCCGAAGGCCGCCGCCCGCGCATCCTGGTCGCCAAGACCGGACAGGACGGGCACGACCGCGGGCAGAAGGTGATCGCATCGGCGTTCGAGGATCTCGGCTTCGAGGTCGAGATCGGACCGTTGTTCGCAACGCCGGAAGAAGCGGCATGGCAGGCGGTCGAGAGCGACGTCCACATCGTCGGCATCTCGACGCTCGCCGCCTCCCACCTCACCCATATTCCCGAGCTGAAGGCCGAGCTCGAACGCCTCGGCCGCGACGACATCATGATCGTGGTCGGCGGCGTGGTGCCGCCGCAGGACTACGATGCGCTCAAGCGCGCCGGCGTCGAGGCGATCTTCCCGCCCGGCACGGTGATCGCGGAGGCGGCGGAAGGGTTGCTGAGATCGCTGAATACGCGGCTCGGGCACGCGCAGGCGGCGGAATGAACCAGGAGTGACAATGAACCTACGATATGGCGTGCTCGCTGCGATCCTTGTGGTGGCCGGCCCGGCCTTCGTCCATGCCGAAACCAAGACTAAGCCGCAGATCTCGATCAGCATCAAGGCGGTCGTGACCACCGTGACGGTCGACCCGGCGCTGCGAAAATTTCCCGGGCTTTACGAGGACAGCCTCACCGAAGGTAAGCAATGGGCCGAACGCAACCGCGTTGAAGCGGCGAAGGCGCGGCGGGACGAGCCGACATTCTTCCGTGGGGGCCGGCGCTGGACGTTCGAACGTTCCTACGACCTGCGATCCGTGGTCGGACGCTATGTCAGCGTCTTGCGCGACGACGGCACCTACACCGGCGGCGCCCATCCCAATTCGTATCTCAACACCATTCTCTGGGACAGCGAAGGGCGCCGGCGCACGAACATCCGGCCGATCTTCCGCGAGACCGCCGACAACGGGCCGACGCTCAAAACGCTGGCACAGCTCGCGCGGGTCGCGGTCGCGGCCGAGAAGCTCTCCCGCGACGCCATCAATGTCGACGTTCCGAAGGAGAAGCTCACGCCGGAACGGCTCGCCACACTTGACCAGTTCATCACCGACGGCATCCAGCCGTCGCTGCTCAAGATCGGCCCGATCTCGCTGGCGCCCTCGACCGAAGCCGGCAAGAGCTCCGGTCTCACCTTCCACTATTCGCCTTATGCGGTCGGCGCTTATGCGGAAGGTCCCTACACCGTGTTCGTGCCGTGGACCGCGTTTCAGGCGCTGCTGTCGCCGCAAGGCGCGGCGCTGTTCGGTGGGCAGCGTCCCGAAAGCGACAATATTCCGGTGAATTGATCGGCATGGCTTGCCGTTCGGCAAGCCGATCACGGGGACGGTGCGAACATGCGCAAGTCCATTCCGCTACTGGTCGTCGCCGCGCTGAGTGTGCTGCTGTCCGCCTGCTTCACCTCGGTAGAGCCGAAGTTTCCCACCTCGTCGGCGGTCGCCGCCTTCGGGACCGGCGGGCGCTACGTCGTGTCCGAGAGTGTCGGAAAAGGCAAATTCCGCAAGCAACGGGCAATCACGGTGAAGCAGACGCCCGACGGCTATGAATTCATCGGCGAGAAGTCGGGCATCCTGATCTCATTCCATGACATCGGTAACGGCATTATCGTCGGCCAGGCCAAGCCGGGCGATAACAACTCGCACGCCTACGGCTATCTGTTCCTGGTCCGGAAGGGCAAAGAGGTATTCCTTCACGTCCCGCAATGCGACAAACAGGATCCGGCCGTGCTGTCGGCCAACGGCGTCGTCTTTCGCGACAAATGGGAATGCTCGATCGACAAGGTGAGCGATCCCGCCAAGCTGTTCACGGCGCTGACCCAGGGCGAAGCAACCACCAAGCTGGTCCCGGAATGATCATGCCCCGCTTTCCGCGTTCGCGCTTCGGCGGACTCGAACCCGCCATAGCTCGAACCGAGCGTAGGCGGGTCGCGGGGCATGACACAGGTCATTGCAATCGTCGAAAGCTACGCGACGATCACTGCGCCGCGGCCGCTCGTGCTGCCGTCGGCTTGTCGACGATGCCGCGCGCGTGGCGCACGACATAATCCGCGACGATCGCATGCGCTTCCGCAGTCGGATGGATCGCGCCGCTGTAGAGGCCTGAATAGGCCGGCTGCAGGATGTCGAACGCCGACACACCTTCGCGATGCGTATGCGCGGTCAGGAACGCGTCGTTGGGCGTGCGGAACAGCCGCCAGTGGCGCGCATAGGGCAGCGTCGCGGCCGGCGAATACGGCCGGAACGCATCGGCCCCGGGCGGACGGCGCGGAACGCGCATGTTGACGCCGTCCGCAAGCGCGCGCTTCGGATCGCGCGCGCATATCCCCCGCCGCGTGAACTCGGGGATGTGATCGGTGATCAGCTTGAAGCCGGTACCGGACGCGCCGGTCGCCAGGTTGGCGGGACAATTGCGGCCCTTGCCGGCGATGCATTCGAGCCGCCCGAGGAACTCGTCGAGGAAGTCGGCGGTCTCCTTCAGGCGTCCGCGATGCAGTTGCAGGCCCGGATGCACGTCGAGCCCGAGCGTCGGCTGGGCGCCGCAGAGCGCGCCAGTCTCGTCATACTGGATCGGCTCGTAGGTGGTCTGCAGCACGCGCGTCGGCTCGATGCCGAAGCCCTGATGCAGCGCGTCCTTGAGCGCCTTCATGCGTTCGTCGAGCACGTTCAGATAAACGCGCGAGACCTGCGGGCTGAAGCGGATCGAGGAGCCGACCCAGGCCGCGATCGGCGCGAAGTCGCCGGCGCTTTCCGTCATGGAATAGGCGACGAGACCGCCGAACCCGACGTCGTTGCCGCCGATCGACATCAACACCAGGTCGATCGGCCGCTTGCGCTGATTGGGCGGGCACCAGTTCATGTTGACCCGCTGCGGCGCAACCGACGTGCTGCCGGTGGCGTACATCGGCAGCGTATAGGCCGCTTGCTGCCGCTGAGTGCCGCGGCACAGGAGATCGGTGAGCTGATCGAGCTGCGCGCGGACCTTCTTGCCGTTCGGCTCGCTGAAGCCCTGGCGCGGATCCATCTCAAGGAAGAGGCCATGCGCGACCTCGGCCCCGGAGCAGGTGAAGGTCGCGAGCGTGACCGAGCGGTGGCGGTTCTCCAGCGCGAGCTGGAGGCCGACGCGGATCGGATAGCCGTATTGCGAGCGGTGGCAGTCATTACTCAGCCACTGCGCTTGCGCCCGATCGAAGGCGGTACGGAATTCCGGCGACGACAGCCGCAGGAAACGCTCAGCGAGTTCATCTTCCATGAGCCGGCGCGGCAGAACCTTGGGGTTCGTCTGCGGATCGCTCGACGACAGCCCGAATCCCTTCACCTGCGGGATTTCAGGCTGCGGTCCCGTCGCGACCTCGTCTTGCAGCAAGGTCGGGTCGTAGACCATTTCCCGTGACGGGCTGAACTGAACCGGCCGGTCGGGATTGCTTTCGCCGGAGGCAAAGGAATTGCCGAGGGCGACGATGAAGACATCTTCCACCACGACGTTGCGTTCGGCGAGCTGGCTGCCGTCGGGCAGCGTGACCGCAACCGAGACGCCGGATGTCGCAGCATCGCGCGAATAGGGAACGCGGGCGATGGTGAGCTTGTTGGCACAAGCCTGCTTCTTGGATTCGACCTTGCCGCCGTCACGGCGCGGACGCCACGACCAGTTGCAGTCGCCGGTCACGCCTTCGAGCTTTTCAGCCGGAACCCAGATCGTGACGGTGTGCGCTTCGGGCAGCACGTAGTCCTCGCGCGCCCTCCCCCAGGAGTAAGTACGTTCGCACTGGGCGCTGTAGCGGCGCGGCCGCGAATTGCGGTCGTAGCAGGTGTCGCTCAGCGTCTGCGCGGCCCAGCCGAGCCGGCTCTGCTGATAGCGCTTGCCCGCCGTCGCGGCGCAACGGTCGGGCGACGAGGAATCCCGGCAATCGGGATCGTTGAGCCGGCGTTCGGTGCGCCAGACCACATCGCGTGGCACCTCGCCTTTGCCGCGGGCCGCGTTGTAGGCGGCCTCGTGCAAGGCGAACGAGCGCGTGCTCTTGAAGAACCGGAACGGGTTCTCGACCTGCCACTGCAAATCTTGAGCTTGGATTGAGGTGTTACCAAAGATAGCGAGGATGGAGACGGCCAAAACGGCCGCCGCCAGCGAATGCCGACCCATGAGTCCCTCCGCCGCCCCCACCGGGAGGCATGATACATAATTGGTCGGGCAGCACACCCGGAAAGTTCAAAGCCGGACATGATGCCGCCAGAAAAATCCGATCAGACGGCTCATGCACCTGAAACTTCTTGGAAAAACGATCAAAAATCACCTTGGAAAGCTCCTCGCCCCACTGCTGGCGGCGCTCCTTTGCCTTGCCGCCGGGGCATGCGTCAGCTCCACCGAGCCCATCTTGAGCGACGCCAAAGGGATTCTGGGTGACGGCGGGCAGCTCCATCTCTTCGACGTGCAGGAGGGCGGCAACCGCAATCCCCGGACCTATCAATTCCAATGGACCGGCAAACGCTACGCCGCCCGCGGCCGGCCGGTCGAAGTCAGCGATTTCACCGTCCACCCCTATGAGGGCCGCGACCTGATCGTGCAGGCGCGCGCGCAGCGCCCGCTCCGTCCATATTTCTATGCGCTGGCGCGCAAGCTCGCGGACGGGGTCTACTTTCTGACGGTTATCGATCCCAACGACGCCGACGATGCCACGCGCGACCGCTTCTGCATCAAGACCCGCGACGCGCCCTGCCGGATCGAAACGCCGGAGCAGCTGTTCGTGTTCGCCCGGGCGACGGCCGCCAAGGAAGCCGAACAGGGCAAGCTCGCCGTGCTGGTGCGGCCGGGAAAGCGTTGAGCTTGGTCACGCTCCAAGGATCGTGCGCGGATCGACCTTTGACATCGGGATGGCGGCTTCCATGACGATACGCGCCGCGAGCGGCAAGTCGATCGCGTCGCGGGCCGTCAGCATTTGCCACTGCGCGGCGGCGGCGACGTCGTAGGGCCATTCCGACGGATCGCGGCCGGATGCCTCGAATTCCGACTGGACGAATCGCCAATGCTCCTCGAGCGCGGCGCGCGGCATTTTGTGCGGCATATGTTCGGGCGGCAGCCGCGGCACACCGAATTGCGACGTGCCGATCGAACGGGCGGCATAACTGACGATCTCGGACAGGTCCGGCAGCAACAGCCGATGCTCCTGCGGCACCGCGGCCGAGACGTAGGCCCAGACGCTGTAAGGGGGGTGCTCCATGTTCTCGAACAGCATCAAGTTCAGAAGATCGCTGAAGTAGTAAACCTCGTCGTTCTTGGTGGCGGCCGCGACCAGGATCGTGTCCGGATCGAGCTGTTTGCGCTCGATCACCGATTTGCGGATCGACATCTGCACGGCAAATCCGGCAAGCGCGCCGATTTCGGTGAGCAGGGTTTCAAAGTGAACCTGGCCGGTCCGCTTGATCTGGTATGCCATCAGCACCGCAGCAATGCTGCGGCCAACGGCTTCGCGCTCCGGATCCTGCCGCAACATCAAGCGCCCCCGCTTGCGAAATCGCCGATGCGATGAACTAGATAGACCGCAGCCGTTTCCAAGCCGGCGCGGTATAGCGGTCGAGTGTTGGCGGTTCCTTGATTGCGATGCGCGTAGAACCTCTCCCGAGGTTTACGCAAAAAGCTTGTGTGGCGTTTACGACTGGCAGGCCGAAGACACTCCCAATGAACATCCTCCTCACCGGATTTGGACCTTTTCCGGGCGCACCCTTCAACCCGACTGGACGGCTGGTGGAAAAACTGGCCCGCAGCCGCCACCTCGCATCCAGCGGCGTGCGGCGCACATCGCACGTTTTCCGCACCAGCTATGAGGCAGTCGACCATGAACTGCCGGCGCTGCTGGCGCGGACAAAGCCCGATGTCCTGGTGATGTTCGGGCTCGCCGGACGCACCCGTCATGTCCGTATCGAAACCCGCGCGCGCAACGCCATCAGCCGTGTGGTTCCGGATGCCGCGGGGCGCAAGCCGCGCGCTGGTACAATCGTAGCGGGCGCGCCGGCGACACGGGCGATGCGTGCGCCGGCGCAGCGTCTGCTCAAGGCGGCGCGATCGGCGGGCGTGAAGGCCGCCCTCTCCCACGACGCCGGGCGTTATCTCTGCAACTATCTGTGCTGGCGCGCGGCGGAGGCGGCAGGGGGCCCGAACGGCCCGAAGGTCGCCGCCTTCGTGCATGTGCCCAAGGTCCGTCCGGCACGCGGCGCACGGCGTGCACGGTTAACCTTCGACCAGCTTCTGCGCGCCGGGGAAGCCATTGTGCTTGCAGCAATCGCAGGCGCGCGTACCGCCCGTTAACCCGTTTACGTTAGCCAAGGCCGAGGATTTCGCGCCGCCGCGCTTGCGCCCATGGCATGTGATCGCGATGTGCCGCGATGGGCGCGCAGTTCCATCGGAGGCCCGGTGCCATGACCATGGATCGTCGCCGATTTCTCATTCTGGGAACCGCCGCCGCCGCAACCGTCTCGCCGGCGGTCGCGGCGCCCTCGCCGATCGGCGCGCGCGGCGTTGACGGCGCGCAATTCGGACTGCGCCCCGGCGGCACCGACGACCAGAGCAAGGCGTTCCAGCGCGCTATCGACGAAACCGCCCGCAACCGCGCGCCGCTCGCGATCGCGCCCGGCAGCTATCGCGTCGGCAACCTCAAGCTTCCCGCCAATGCGCAGATCGTCGGCGTGCGCGGCGCGAGCAAGCTCATCCTGAGTGAAAGCGCGTCGCTCATCAGTGCGACCGGCGCGGAGAACGTCACGCTGTCGGGCCTCGTGTTCGACGGCCAGCGCCGCCGCCTGCCCGAGCGGCGCGGCTTCGTGCACATCGAGAACGTCCGCCGCCTCAAGATCGCCGATTGCGAAATCCTCGGCGCCGGCGGCACCGCCATCGCCTGCACCGCGGTCGACGGCGAGATCGTCGACACGCTTCTTACTGATAGCGCCGACGTCGCGCTCCATTCCTTCGATGCCCGCGCGCTGCTGATCGCTCGCAACACGATTTCCGGCGCCGGCAACAACGGCATCCAGGTCTGGCGCGGTAAACCGGGCGACGACGGCACCATGGTTGTCGACAATCGCATCGAGGCGATCGATAACCGCTCCGGCGGCTCCGGCCAGTACGGCAACGCCATCAACGTATTCCGCGCCGCCAACGTGATCGTACGCGGCAACCGCATCCGCAACTGCGCGTTCTCGGCGGTGCGCGGCAATGCCGCCTCGAACTTCCAGATCGAAGGCAACAGCATCACCGACGTGCGCGAGGTCGCGCTCTATGCGGAGTTCGGCTTCGAGGGCGCGCTGGTTGCGAACAACACCATCGACGGCGCTGCGATCGGCGTCGCGATCACCAATTTCAACCAGGGTGGACGGCTCGCGACCGTGCACGGCAACATCATCCGCAACCTGTTGCCGAAGCGGCCGGCCGGCACCGATCCGGGCGACGGCGCCGGCATCGGGATCGCGGTCGAAGCCGACACCGCGGTCACCGGCAATGTGATCGAGAACGCGCCCACCGCCGGCATGATCCTCGGCTGGGGCCAACACCTGCGCGACGTCGTCGCCACCGGCAATGTAGTGCGGACGGCCGACATCGGCATCGGCGTCTCGGTCTCGACCGGCGCCGGCGCCGCGCTGATCGCCAACAACATGATCGCGGACGTGAAGCGCGGCGCCATCGTCGGCATGGACCGCAAGCGGATCGTGAGCGGCGACCTGACGCGCGGCGGCGCCGAGCGCTACGCCAACCTGACCGTGAGCGGCAACCGGATTCGGTAGTTTCCGGGCGGCGACATTACGACATTGTCATTTGCGCGTGCGCCGGTGCCGACGCCATATTTCCGTCCGAACGCCACGCTTCATCAGGGTCCATGCGCATCATGACGCTTCGCCGCTTTCTGATCGGCCTGACCTTGCTCTTCCTGCTGCCGCTCGCCGCCCACGCCGTCATCCACTCCCTGCAAGACCATCCGGAAAATTTCCGGACCGCCAACTGGGGAAGCGTCGGGATGCTGCCGGATGCCAGCGCGGATCGCGAGGCGCGGCTGCTCATCTTCTCCGGCCGCACCGGCCGCTGGAAGGGCATTTTCTCCGTCCATAGCTGGATCGTGTACAAGCCCGCCGGCGCGACCAGCTGGAGCCGCTACGACGTGGTGGGCTGGGGCAATCCGGTGCGCATGAACGGCTGGGCGCCGGACGGGCGCTGGTACGGCGACGTCCCGCGCGTCCTCGTCGACGTCAGGGGCGCGGCAGCGCAGGCGCTGATCCCGAAGGTGCGAACCGCCATCGAGGACTACCGTTATCGCAACAACGGCGACTACCGGATGTGGCCGGGCCCGAACAGCAACACCTTCATCGCGGCGACATTGCGCGCCGTGCCGGAACTCGCGACCACACTACCGCCGAACGCGGTCGGCAAGGATTTCCGCGACGGATTCTATGCCGGTCTCACGGATAGCCGCACCGGCGTGGAACTTTCGATGTTCGGCGTCTTCGGCATCAAGGTCGGATGGATCGAGGGCATCGAGATGAACCTGCTCGGGCTGGTCGCCGGCCTCGACCTGCGGCACCCGGCCGTGAAGCTGCCTGGCTTCGGCCGGATCGGCCTCGACGACGGAACCGCCATCGCCGCGCCCGCGATCGCGAGATAGCCGCGTTCACATCTGGTTGTCCGCTTCCTCGAAGCCGGGACGACATCGGCAGACTTCACTAGACTGCCGCGCATGCGCGAGACTCTGCCGCTGCTGGAGCAAATCCCCTTCCCGCCGATCCGGCGCGGACGGCTCGACACCCTGCAGCTCAATGTCGGGTATCGCTGCAACCAAAGCTGCGTGCACTGCCATGTCGACGCAAGTCCGCACCGCACCGAGGAAATGGGCGCGGATGTCGCCGACACGGCACTTGCCTTCCTAGAGCGCCGCCGCATCCCGACGCTCGACATCACCGGCGGCGCGCCGGAGCTCAACCCGCATTTCCGGCGGCTCGTGAGCAGCGCACGCGCGCTCGGCGTCCACGTCCTGGATCGCTGCAATCTCACGATCCTGGAAGAGCCCGGCCAGGAGGACCTCGCCGCGTTCCTGGCAGGCGAACGGGTCGACGTCATCGCCTCGATGCCCTGCTACCTCGAGGACAATGTCGACCGCCAGCGCGGCAAGGGCGTGTTCGAAAAATCGATCCGCGGCTTGCAGCAGCTCAACGCGCTCGGCTATGGCCGTGCCGGCTCGGGCCTCGTGCTCAATCTCGTCTACAATCCGCAGGGGCCGTCGTTGCCGCCGCCGCAGGAGGCGCTCGAAGCCGACTACAGGCGCGTGCTCGGCGAACGCCATGGCATCGCGTTCAACCACCTGTTCACGCTCGCCAACATGCCGATCAAGCGGTTCGGCTCCATGCTCGCGATCAAGGGCGAGCTCGACCGCTATCTCGGCGTGCTGCGCGGCGCGCATGCCGACGCCAATCTCGACCACGTGATGTGCCGCAACCTGATCTCGGTCGACTGGCAGGGCTTCGTCTACGACTGCGACTTCAACCAGATGCTCGACCTGCCGCTCGCCCATGGCGGACGGCCGCGCGTCCACCTCTCCGACCTGCTCGACACCGACCTCGCCGACAACCCGATCCGGGTCGCCGGCCATTGCTATGGTTGCACCGCCGGGCAAGGATCGAGCTGCGGCGGCGCGCTCGCTGCAGCGGAGTAACGTCACCCGTTTTCAAGCGGTAGTGTTTCAGGGTCATGGCCCGCCTCTCCATCGTCATGCCGGTGCTCGACGAAGGCGAAGCGATCGCCGGCGCGCTCGATGCGCTGGCCGAGCTGCGCGCGCTTGGCGTCGAGGTCGTCGTCGTCGACGGCGGCAGCCAGGACGCGACCGTGCAACGCGCGCGATTGCGGGCCGACCATGTGCTGTCGTCGCCGCCCGGGCGGGCATTGCAGATGAATGCCGGCGCCGCGAAAGCATCCGGCGACGTGCTGCTGTTCCTGCACGCCGATACCCGGCTGCCGGGCGAAGCCGAGCGGCTGGTGCTCGACGGGCTCGCCCGCTCGACGCGTCACTGGGGCCGTTTCGACGTCACGATCGCGGGGCGGCACCCGATGCTTCCGCTGATCGCCTTCATGATGAACCTGCGCTCGCGTATCACCGGGATCGCGACCGGCGACCAGGCGATCTTCGTCAAGCGCGATGCATTCCGCGAAGCCGGCGGCTTTCCGGCAATCCCGCTGATGGAAGACATCACGCTTTCGAAAAGACTGAAACGCGCCGGCCGGCCGCTCTGCCTGCGCGAACGCGCGATCACATCGGGCCGCCGCTGGGAGACGCATGGGGTCTTCCGCACGATTCTGCTGATGTGGCGGCTGCGACTCGCCTATTTCTTCGGTGCCGATCCGGCGACGCTTGCAAGGCGCTACGGCTATGGCGGGGGCTGAGCCGATCTCGATTGCTGTGCTGGCGAAGGCGCCGGTCTCCGGCCTCGCCAAGACGCGGCTGATTCCGGCGTTGGGCGCCGCCCGCGCCGCGCGGCTGCAGGCACGGCTCATGGAACGTACGGTCGAAGCCGCCTGCGCGTCCGGCGCCGGACCTGTCACGGTGTGGGCGACACCGGACGAAACCCACGCGGCCTTCCAGGCGCTGCGCGGCCGCCGCGACGTTGCGCTCGCGCGCCAGCCGCATGGCGACCTCGGCGCCCGCATGCTCGCCGCGCTGAAGGCATCGGGCGGCCCGACCCTCGTCATCGGCACCGACTGTCCCGTCATGATGCCCGCGCACTTGCGTATGGCGGCCGATGTCCTGCGCGGCGGCGCCGACGCGGTGGTCTGCCCCGCCGAGGACGGCGGCTATGTCCTGATAGGCATGCGCCAGCCGCTCGCCGCGCTGTTCGCCGGAATGGCCTGGAGTACGGACGAGGTGATGGCGGAGACGCGCCGGCGGATGCGCTACCACAAGCTTAGCTGGCAGGAACCCGTGACACTGTGGGACGTGGATCGGCCGGAGGATCTGCCGCGGTTGCGGGGCCTCGGCCTACTGGACGAATTTTCCCGCTAAGAAATTAGCTCATCCGGATCATCACCAGACCGCACACGATCATCAAGGCCGCGGCGACGCGCGGCATCAGCAGCGGCTCCTTCAGGAACACGACCGCCAGGATGGTGCCGAACAGCACGCTAGTCTCGCGCAGCGCGCCCACCAGCGCGATCGGCGCGACCGTCATCGCCCAGATCGCGATGCCGTAGGAGGTGACCTGCATGACGCCGCCGCCGATACCCAATCTCCAGTGCTGCGCCATCAGGGAAAAGACTTCGGCGCCCCGCCGCGCCAGCGCATAGACCGCCATCGACAGTCCGATGCCGGCAAACATGGCGGCGGTATAGGCATGCGCGCTACCGGCGATGCGTGCGCCTTTGCCGTCGACGATCGTGTAGGCGCAGATCGTGACTGCGGTCAGCAACGCAAAACCGATGGCGCGGCGGTCGAGCTTGGCAAGCTCACGGCTGCCGCGCAGCGAGAGCAACAGAACGCCCGCGGCCAGTACCGCGATCCCGAGCCAGCCCAACAGCCCAAGGCGCTCGTTGAGCAAGAAAGCCGCCACCGTCGCGGTCATCAGCGGCGCCGAGCCGCGCGCCAGCGGATAGACCAGACCCATGTCGCCGGCGGCATAGCTCTCGATCAGCGCCGCGAAATAGACGATGTGGATCAGCACCGACGCGATGACGAACGGCCAGGCAGCGTTCTCCGGCAATCCGGTGAACGGCAGCATCGCGAGCCCGATCAGCGCCGCGCCGATCGCCATCAGGATCGTGGTGGCGAGCGGGTCGAGCCCGCGCTTGACCGCGGCGTTCCAGCCGGCGTGGCACAGCGCGGCAAACAGCACCGCAGCAAATACGAATGAGTTCATCTAGTGGAGTGGATTTGACATTCGCGACCTACCTCGCAGCGGGATTTGCAATGCGAATGTCAAATCCAAACTCCACTAGCAAGCTATATTCGCTAGTGGTCCTTTGATTCTAACATTCGCAAAGTCGCCCGCGGAAACGGGATGCGAATGTTAGAATCGGACCCCTAGTCCCGATAGCCGGCGCCCGGCCAGGTCTTCGGATCGGCGCGCAGGTATTGCTTCGGCCGCGCGACCGTGGCGCCCAGCGCCGTCGCCGCATGCCAGGCCCAATGCGGATCGTCGAGGAAGGCGCGTCCGAGCGCGACCATGTCGGCCTTGCCTTCCGCGACGACCGCCTCGGCCTGCTTCGGCGTCGCGATCAGCCCGACGGTGCGCGTCGCGATCGCGACCTCGCGCTTCACCCGTTCGGCGAACGGCACGTTGAAGCCGGGCGTCGGGGCGCGTTGCGCCTCGGCGGTGATCGCACCCGAGGACACGTCCACATAGTCGAGACCCGCGGCCTTGAGTTCGCGCGCGAACACCACCGCGTCGTCCGCGGTGAGCCCGCCGTCGACCCAGTCGGTGCCGGTGATGCGCGCACCGAGCGGCGTCCCCTTGGGCACCTCCGCCCGCACCACCCGCGCGACCTCGAGCGGAAAGCGCATGCGCCCCTCGAGCGCGCCGCCGTATTCGTCGTTGCGGCGGTTCGACAACGGCGAGACGAAACTGTGCAGCAGATAGCCGTGCGCCATGTGCAGCTCGATGGCGTCGAACCCGCAACGCACCGCGCGCCGAGCGGCGAGCGCAAAAGCTTCGCGCACGCGATCGATGTCGTCCTGCGTCATCGCGCGCGGCGGCGCCCAATCGTCGCCGAACGGGATCGCGGACGGCGCGATGGTCTGCCACGGATCGGGCGGCGCGGTGCCGCCCTGCCCCCTCGCCTCCCACGGCATGCGCGCGGAGCCCTTGCGTCCGGCATGCGCGAGCTGAACGCCGATCTTCGCGGTGCCGATGCGGTGGCAATGGTCGACGACGCGCGTCAGCGCCGCTTCGCAGGCGTCGGAATAGAGACCGAGACAACCGTGGCTGATGCGGCCGCGCCGCTCCACGTCGCACATTTCGGCGACCACGAGCCCGGCGCCGGAATTGGAGAGCGATGCCGAGATGCGTGATGTGCCAGTCGGACGCCACGCCGTCATTGGCGCTGTACTGGCACATCGGGGAGACGACGACGCGGTTCGCGAGTTCGAGGCCGGCGAGCCGAATGGGCGAGAACAATACGCTTGTCATGAAGTCCCGGTAGAATTCAGGCGGCGTCGCGATCGATCTGCAACGCATCAAGCTCGATGAGAGCCCGCCGGTTCTCTTCTACGATTTTGAGCCACCGGTCGTAAATGCCTTCAGCCTCGCGGATCAGCGCCAGGCAATCGTCGAGTTCGTAATACAGGCGCCAGCGCCCGCTACGGTAAAGCTCGGAAAAATAGTCGCGGCGCCGGCCCGCATGGTCGCGCCACTTCTCTGCAATTTTGCCAAGTTCGCGAAAGGCGGGGCGTTGGGTCATAGCTGCGCGGGCGCGGGCCGCGGGTTCGCGGCGCTGGGTCACGACGAAGGGGTTCAATCAACATCGACGGACGCATCGCGCAACGAAGCCTGTGAACTACTTACATTTCACCTTATTCCACAGGCCGTTGTGATTCGCCTACCCCACACGCGCGGCAATGGGCGGGGCCTTGGCGGCAACGCGCGGATTGCGGCGCACAAAGAAAAACCCGCCTGGAGGGGTGGTCCAGGCGGGTCATTTGATCGGCGCAGGGGATCGGGGGGCGGGAGCGCCGATCGGGGGCTGTACAACTTGGAAGGCCGGGCATGGCCTAGCATCCGTTTGTCGTGGCACCCGGGCGAAAGGTTCAAAGAAAAATTAAGAATTTTCGCCGAGCTGCGATTTTCCGGATAACCAATTGATTTTATTGGTTATTGGCTCGCCGTTTCAGTTGGGGCCGGAACCGTGGCGGGCGACGCGACCGCCGGGGCGGCCGGCATGATCGACAGGATCGCCTGATAGGCGTCGACCAGCCCGGCCCCGAACAGGGGGTCGACCCCGGGAGCACCGAGGTCCCGCGCCGTGCTGATCAGGGCCCGGCGGACCTGGTCAGGGGTCAAGTTCGGGTTGCGCTCGAGCATCAGGGCGATCACACCGGTGATTTCCGCGGCCGAAAACGAGGTACCCGAGGTCATCCGGTAGTTGCGGTCGACCGTCGGCAGCCAGAGGTCCACGCCGGGCGCGGCGATGGCGATGTGATTGCCGCGATTGGCCGAGCGGAAGATGCGGTCTTGATCGTCCGTCGCGGTGACCGCGATGACGATGGGATTGGCGGCCGGATAGAGCGGCACGGAATTCGGTCCGGCATTGCCGGCGGCGGCGACCAGGATGATGCCGCGTGCGCGGGCCGTCGCGAGGCGGCGCTCGATGGCCGGATCGCGTGAACCGGCAAAGCTCATATTGATGATGCGCGCGTTGCGCTGCATCGCCCACTCGATCGCCTTGATGATGTCGGTGGTCGTCCCATCCATGCTGTTGCGACTGGTCCCGAACGCGCGCGCGACGAGGATGTGGGCGCCGGGCGCGGTTCCGCGCAACCGGGCGCGCGCGGCGATGGCGCCAACGATGGACGTTCCATGTGCGTGGATCCGGTCGCCGGAGCCGATGGCGTCGAATGTATCGAGGATCAATCCCGCCAGCTCCGGATGCTGGCTGTCCACGCCCGAGTTGATGACGGCGATCAGCACGCGATGGCCGGTGGCCAGCGTGAGCGCCTCCGGCATCCGCATGCGCGCCAGCGCATATTGGTCCAGATCCGGCATCGTCGACGCCGGCGCTCCGGCGCTTTCGTACAGCGTTGCAATGAGGTTCGGCTGAGCCACAAAGCCCTCGGCCGCCAGTGCGCGCACCACGGCCGGAACCGGGCGGCGGTTGTTGATCCGCAAGCGGCGGATCGACGTGCCGCTGACTTGCAGATTGATCGATTCGAGCTGCGTGAGGCGATGCCGCCGCATCAGCGCGTCGATGGTCTGCGGCGAGACATTGGCCGCGACCTCGACCACCACCTCGTTCGGCACGTAGCGGCCCCAGTTGGCGGGCGGCTGGTTGGATTGCGCAGGCGGCGTCGACGGCGGCCGGCCGCCGCCACTGACGTTGGACGGCGGACCAGGCGGCGGTCCACCCGGCACGGCGACCACTGTCGGCGGCACGTAGATCGGACGGCGCGGCCAGCGCGGATGGCGGTGATCGCCTTTCGGATGCCGATTGTCGGTCGTTTCACCGGACGGATGGCGGCCACCCATCCCACCCATGCCCATCCCACCCTTCGGGTACGGGAGGTTTGACGCACTTCCGCCCGGGCGACCGGACTTCTTCATCATCCCGTTGCTCATCCCGCCCGGCATCATCGAGAAGCGGCCGGGGCCACCACCGGAAAAGCCCCCACGGGAGCTTTGCATCCTGAATCCTTGAGCGGACGCATCGTCGATCGCCGGCGGCGACAACAGCACCAGCGCCGCGACGAAAGCGGCGGGAATGATCAGATAAGGCCGTGAAACGGCGCGAATGACGGAGAAGAGCGCGGCGCGGCAACCCATGGTTCGCTCCCAAGATGGCCGGCCCCGCTGCGGCCTCTAGGCACTGGCGTCAGCGTAAGTGCTGACGCCGGATTGAACAGCTAGTTCTTGATCGCGATGAACTCGACGATCCTGGATTCGGCCTTCATGCGTTGGATCGCGCGGGTGAAGTCGGCTTCCGGCATCGGCGAACCGGCCAGCTGGATGTCGTACATGCCGCCGCGGTTCGGACCACTGACGACCATCGCTTTGTTGACGTCGAGGAAGCGGGTCACGTCGGCGAGCGTGGCACCGGCGGTGAAGCGCACAACCGCGCGCTGGATGCCGTTGTCATGCGAGGCGAGCTCGTGGGTCGTGCCACCCTGATCGCGGACAACCACGGTGGTCAGGACCGCGGCCTGAACCAGCAACGCGATCGCAGCGGCGGTTCCGGCGTAAGCCAGCGTGCGCGGGCTGAAGCTCGACATGAACTCGACGACGCGGCCCACGAAATTGAAGGAGGCTTTCTTAGCCACCGGCGCCTCGGCGTCGATCGCGGCAAACAGTTTTTCCATGGCTCGCGCCGACGGGGCACCGAGCGTCTCGTTGAGGTGGATGGTCTCGTTGAGCTCTTCGCGAACCAGCTCGTAGCGGCGGGCGAGTTCACGGTCGCTGGCAAGCGCCTGCTCGACGCGATCGGAGTCACGACGGCTGAGCGTGCCGGCCGCGTGCCACGGCAGGAGGGCCTCGATGTCCTGGCGCTCGGGCGCTTCTCTGTTCAAGCTCATCATGGCCAACCTCTTTCAATTCCTGCTGCCTTAAGCAGCTCTGCTAACCGCTTGCGCGCGTAGAACATGCGCGTTTTCACGGTATTTTCCGGAATTCCGACGATCTGGGCGACTTCTTCCACAGACTTTTCGTGGTAGTAGACCAGATCGATGATCTCCCGATGTTCCGCCGAAAGCTTCTCAAGACACTTTCGGATCGCCGCACTTTTATCCTTCTTATCCAGGGCAACTTCCGGATCGTCAGAGGGATCCTCGATTGCCTCGGCCGCCTCGTCGTCCAGTTCTTCGTCCGGCCGGCGCCGAAGCGCAGACAGGGCTTTGAACCTAGCGATCGCCAGCAACCAGGTTGATACCTGCGACCGCCCCTCGAACCGACCAGCCTGACGCCACACGTCAAGAAACACTTCGCTGATCAGGTCTTCCGCTACCGACTTATCCCGAACCAAACGCAACACGAACCGGTAGATCCGTACATGGTGCCGCGCGAACAGCACCTGCATGGCAAGCCGATCGCCGGTTGCAATGCGTCCGATGAGGACATCGTCCGAAGTGGATTGCATTGCCTGACGGCCGAACTCGTTAGGTTAGTCGCAGGGGGGTGCGACAAGGTTCAAAAGTATTGGCGGGAAACGATTTACGGGGGAACCCCCACCCCGAGGCCCCCGCCCATGGAACCCGGACCGATCCACCCGGGCAGAACCGCATGATAGCGCAAAAATCTTGATTTGCGAAAACACCTGCAAATTCATGACCCTACCAGGCGGCGTTAACACGGTCCGGCCCCCTCAAGTCCCGACCCGGAGGGGGGCATGCAGTTTCCTCAGAGCTGCCAAAACCGATAGCGCGGTTATCTTTCCGGTTTTTGGATTTTCCGAAGGAACGTTCTCGATAGTTAACGAGAAACGAGCAGAATCCGCTTCGACCTCAATGGAATGGCAATTCCGGTCGACCGACGGGTCAGCCCAGATTTCGATGGTGGTCTGTTCCGGGCCGATCCCGGCCAGCGAGAGGGCGGCCGCCACATTCACGTTCGCCGGGAACCCGGCCGCCGCCTCCCGCGCATTGCCGACGAACACCCGCTTCGGGGCGTTGAGCCCATCGACCGATATCCCATTCGCCGTCAGGTAGGGCGCCCCGGCGAGCCCGTTGGGGGGTTTGCGAGTGGTCATCCGGACCGATGCGATACGGCCCTCGGCAGCTGCCGTCACGGCATCGAGCCCCAGCAACGCCCCGGTCGGGACGATGATCTGGCCACCTTTGGCCTGCGCCAGGTCCATTAGGTGCGGTCTTGTCAGGAGCGCCCCGGCGCTCAGCACCATCACCGCCTTGCCGGCCTCGAGCATCGGCCGGCAGATACTCTCGATCGCTGCCGCCGGTGCACATTCGACCGCGAGATCAGCGTGATCGGGCATGGCGTCGAGTTCCACCAGCGGACAGACGATGCGCTGTTCGTCGAGCCAGGCTTGCGCCTTGGCGCGGTCGCGGACCGATGCGCAGGCAAGTGTCAGGCCTGGAATCCCCTCATGGAGGCGGCGCGCCAGCACGCGTCCGATGGCGCCGAGGCCGGCTATGGCAACGCGGGTCATGAGCGTCTCCGATCCGAACCGGTCATACGCGGGGGCGTTATCGTCGACAAGCGGCGGCAGCTAGTGTCCCGATTCCGAAGTTCGTATCGTCTTGCGGCACCCTCATTTACGAACTTCGGAATTGAAGGACACTAGCAACTCGTTGAATTTAGTGTGGTTTGGTTCAGAAGTCCGCATGTCGAAATGGCCGCGAGAATGATGCGGACTTCTGAACCGCCACACTAGTGCGGTGGCTCGCCGCCTTGACCGGAGACCGGCAACCGGACCTAGTCGACGGACTTCCAGGGAGGAAACAATGATCAATCGGCTTTCGGTTGCGACCATAGGGGCCCTGCTCGCGCTCACCGCCGGTACTGCGGCGCAGAACTTTCCCACCCGGCCGATGACCATGGTGATCCCGTTCGCGGCGGGAGGCCCGACCGACGTGCTGGGCCGCGTGGTCGGCGCCCGCATGGGTGAAATCCTCGGCCAGCAGATCGTGATCGAAAATGTCGGCGGCGGCGGCGGCCAGACCGGCTCCCGGCGCGTCGCAGATTCCAAACCGGATGGCTACACGTTCGTCCTCGGAACCGTCGGCACCCACGCCCAGGGGCAGACGCTCTATAAGAAGCCGCTCTACAACGCGATGACCGACTTCACACCGGTCGCGCTGCTGGCGGAAGTTCCGATCATCCTGACCGTGCGCAAGGACCTGCCGGTCAAGAACTTCGCGGAGTTTATTGCCTACGCACAGAAGAACCAGGGCAAGATGCAATTCGGCTCGGCCGGCGCCGGCTCGGCCACGCATCTCGGCTGCGTGCTCCTCAACTACCTGCTCAAGACCAATATCAATCACATTCCCTACAAAGGCACCGGCCCGGCGATGATCGACCTTGCCGCCGGACGGATCGACTTCCTGTGCGAGATCATCACGACCGCCAAGCCGCATGTCGATAACGGCACCGTCAGGGCGCTGGCGATCTTCGACAAGGAACGCTCCAAGGCGCTGCCGGATCTCCAGACCGCGATCGAGCAGAACGGCCCGAAGGAGCTGATCGCCTACACCTGGAACGCGATCTTCCTGCCCCGGAACGCGCCGGCCGACGTCGTCGCCAGACTCAACGCGGCCGCGGTCGAGGCAATGAAGTCGCCGCTGGTGAGCGGCAAGCTCGCGGGCCTCGGCGCGAAGATCGCAACGCCAAGCGAGATGACACCGCAATATCTCGCCGACCTCGTGAAGAACGAGATCGCGAAGTGGTCGGTCCCGATCAAGGCGTCGGGCGTCATCATCGACTGAACGGCTCTGCCACAACAAGACCTGAGGGAGGGCCGGGGCTCATCCCCCGGCCCTTCTCTATTGCAAGGCGCCGCTAAGCGAGTTCGATCGTCTCGCTGATCTCGTGGCGGAACTGCAAAGTTCCGATGGTGACAGTCGCCTGCGCCGCGAGCTTCTCATTGCCCTTGAGCTTACCGTCGGCCAGCGCCTGCCGGACCGCCTTCTCGATCTCGCGTTGCGCCGTTACGCCAACCGTCTTGAGGAACTTCCTGATGCTGGTGTTGAAGACGTCCTCGTTCATGGCTGCTTCCTTTGTTGGTATCGAGCTGTGGAACACGGGGAACCGCCGCTTTCCCGCCGCCGAAGCCTAAGAATTCCACAATTCAGTCAAGTTGAGGCCACCGACGCAAGGGCGAATGAACGCTTCCCGACATGGCAAAGGGAAATGATTCGATGGCGATTATCCGCATGGCCACGTCGGCGGGCGCGGCACTTATTGTCTTGACGACAATTGTTGCTGCGGCGTCCCACGCGCAAGCTCAGAAGGCGCCGCTTCAGCTGGTGCCGGGGCCCGATCAGGCCAAGAGCGCCACGCGCGCCGCCACGACCAAAACCGCGAAGACTGTCGCTAAGACATCCAACAAGGCGACGAGAACAGTGGCCTCCAGAAAGAACGCGCGGCAGGCCGCCATAGCGCCGGCCCAGCCGTCGTCGAAGACGGCACGGAGCAATTCCAATTCGAAGAAGACCGCCAACACCGTGGCGAGCCGACGCCCGGCCCCATCGAACGCGCAGCGGGCGCGCGTCGAGAACGGCCAGCGGGCGCGAACCGTTGTCGCGTCGCCTCGTCCGATCCTGCACCGTGCGGCAGCCGCACCGCAGATCTTCGCGCAGGGTTCTGAAGACGCCGCGGACAACGTCATGCGCGACGGCGATTCCGTTTCGCTGGTCGGCCGGTTGCCGTGGTGGCGCAACGACCGCTTGCAGGAGGTCCAGTACGGCAGCGTCGCGGCCGAGAACGCCGTGATGGCAGCGGCCGAGGCCTGGCTCGCCGAGAACGGCCATGAGCCGGCGGCCGACCGCGCACCCGGCCAGACCTTGGCGCTCGCGTCGCCGGAAGAGGCCATCGAAATCGCCGACGCCGGACAGATCAACGACATCGACCTGGCGGCGGAGGAGACCCCCGCACCACCGGCGCCGACTTTCCTCCAGTCGCTCGTCGCGCTCCTGGGCAGCGTCGCCGCTGCGGCGCGCCTCCTGTTCGTCTAGTATCGCGACCGTTCGATAGAAGGCGTCATGGCCGGGCTGCTCGAGACGTGTACGCCTGTGTCCCGGCCATCCACGTCTTCCGTATTGCGCCGCTCGCAAACGCGGACGCCCGGTACAAGGCCGGGCATGACGATGTGGAAGGATGCGGCTCCCGTGCTAGAGAGGAGCCTCCCGCCGCCTTCTTTCCATCCGCGAGGTTTCGACGTGTCCCGGCTCAAGCTTTCCCTGGCCTGCGGGCTTTATGACCGCACCGACGCGTTGCGCACCGGCGACGTCAAGGTCGACGGCATCGACATCGACTTCATCGCCCTCTCAAATCCGCGCGAAATCTTCGACCGCATGGGCGGCAGCCAAGAATTCGACGTCTCGGAGTTCTCCTCTTCCGAATTCATCAGCCGTCTCGGCCGCGGCGACAGGAGCTTCGTCGCCCTGCCGGTGTTTCCATCGCGCGTGTTCCGGCATGGCTACATCTACATCAACCGCAAGGCCGGCATCCGCGAGCCGAAGGACATCGCCGGCAAGCGCGTCGGCGTGCCGGTGTACACCATGACCGCCGCGGTCTGGATCCGCGGCCACCTCATGCATCAATACGGCGTCGACCTTTCCGGCTGCCGCTGGATCGAGGGCGCCATCAATCATGCCGGCTCCCACGGCGAGCCGAGCGCACCGCCGTTGTTGAAGCCGATCAAGGTCGAGCGCGATCCGCAGGGGCGGTCGCTGAGCGAATTGCTGGCCCAAGGCGAGATCGACGTCATCATGGGCACGCAGCACCCGATCCCGCATCCCGACATCGCGCCGTTGTTTCCCGACGCGCGCGCGGTCGAGCGCGCGTTCGCCAAGACGACGCACATCTTCCCGATGATGCATCTGGTGGTGATCCGCCGCGACGTCCACGAACGCGACCCGTCGGTCGCCGAACGGCTCTACAAGGGCTTCGTCGACGCCAAGAACCTCGCGCTGTCGCGGCTCAAGCGCGGCCATCCGCTGATGCTGCCGTGGCTGCACCAGGACGTGCACGAGCTCGACGAGGTGTTCGGCGGCGATCCCTATCCCTGCGGCATTGAGGCCAACCGCCCGAGCCTCGATGCTCTCATGCAGTACATGGTGGAGCAGAACTTCATCGCGCGGCCCATCCCGCTCGAGGACGTGTTTGTGCCCGTGGACAAGTCGCTGCGCTAGTGTGGCTTTGGCGGCGGTGCTAGTGTCGCGCGGCATTATTCATCGAGGTTGACCATGGGCGTGGAGCAAGTGGGAACAACGGCGGCGGCTCCGGTCGACTACGACCGCTACCGGCTGCGCCGTTTTGTCGAAGAGCTCGATCAAGCCGAGATCGAGCGGCGCAGCGGGGCGAGCAAGCTGTCCGAGGTCGCCGCGACGCTTGAAGGCAATCCCAAGGCGGTGCTGTTCGAGAATGCCGGCGGCCATCCGCTGATCGGCAATGCGCTCGCCAGCCGCACCCGCTTCGCCAAGGCGTTCGGCACCACGCCGCAAAAGCTGCTGCCGGAAATCCTGCGGCGGCTGCGCAGCAAGCCGGAATTCGTCGAGGTGAGCCGCAACGAGGCGCCGGTGCAGCAGGTCGTCATGACCGGCGCCGACGTCGACCTGACCAAGTTGCCGGTGCATCTGCAGCACGGCAAGGACGGCGGGCCCTACATTTCCGCCGGCATGGACTTCGCGCGCGATTCGGCGACCGGAATGATCAATGTGGGCCTGCGCCGCTTCATGGTGCGCGGCCGCGACACCACCGGCATCGATCTCGTCGCGCCGAGCGACCTGCGCAACATCTATCTGGCGACGCTGGCGCGCGGCGAACGGCTGCCGATGAGCGTCGTGGTCGGCGGACATCCGGTCGACTATTTCGGTGCGACCATGCGGATGCCGGGCGACGAGATGGAGCTGCTCGGCTCGCTGCGCGCCGCGCCGATGCCGCTGGTGAAGAGCGTCACCAACGACCTGCGCGTGCCGGCCGACGCCGAATGGGTGATCGAAGGCTATCTCGGCGAGGAAGGCTACAAGGAGCCGGAAGGCCCGTACGGCGAATTCCTCGGCTACTACGGCGGCGTGAAGACCAATCCGGTGTTCCACGTCACCGCCATCACGCGGCGCGAGGACGCGCTGTTCCAGACGCTCACCATCGGCGGCCCGACCATGAGCCGCACCGACACCGCGCAGCTCTGTACGCTGCGCACCGAGGTGCTGATCTGGCGCGCGCTCGAAAGCGCCGTGCGCGAGCCGGTCGCGGTCTATGCGCCGCCGGCGACCGGCGGCGTCTACAACGTACGCATCGCGATCCGTCAGCGCGTGCCGGGCGAGGCGCGCAACGCCATCGCCGCGGCATTCGGCTCGCTCGCCAACGTCAAGAACGTGTTCGTGGTCGATCCCGACATCGACATCTTCTCCGACGAGCAGATGGAGTGGGCGCTGGCGACCCGCTTCCAGCCCGACCGCGATTTCGTGGTGGCGAGCGCGTTCCGCACCATTCCGCTCGATCCGTCACTGGCAAGCCACGGCAGCCTCGGCGCCAAGGCCGGCTACGACCTCACGATGGCGATCGGCAGCAGCAAGAAGCTCGAAGCCGAGATTCCGGCGCCACCGCATTACCAGGGCGCGCGCTTTGCTTCGGTAGAGGCGGCGCTGCGCGACGGACCAAAATATTTCGAGGACCTGATGACCGCGCTCGGCTCAGGCGACGGCCGCGAGATCGTGCTCGAGCTCGAAGCGCTGCGCAAAAAGGGCCGGCTCAAGCGCGATCCGGCGGAAGGCCGCTACTCGCTGATTGACTGACGAGGTCGTCATGGCCGGCGCATAGCCCGTCGAAGACGGGCGTGAACGCCCTTTTCGGACCGGGCATGACAAGGACGGAGCGCGGGACCAGACGAAAAATGAAACAGGCGAATTCACTCCGCTACTTGCTGATTGCTGCCACGACCCTGCTTGGTCTGCCCGTCATGGCCGCCTTTCCCGAGCGGCCGGTGACCATCCTGGTGCCGTTCGCGCCGGGCGGCGCCAATGACGTGGTGGTGCGCGCGATCCAGCAGCCGCTTGCGGAAGCGCTCGGCCAGCCGATCGTGGTGGAGAACCGCGGCGGCGCCGGCGGCAGCCTCGGCACCGGCTATGCCGCGCGCCAGAAGCCCGACGGCTACACGATCCTGATGGCGGCGACCGGCTATGCGGTGAACCCGAGTCTCTACGAGAAGGTCTATTACGATCCGATCAAGGATTTCGACCCGGTCGCCGAGGTGACGACCTTTCCGGTCATCTACGCGGTTCGTCCGGACATCGGCGTGAAATCGATCAAGGAGCTGATCGCCTACGCCAAGAAGCGCGCGGGCGGGCTCAACTATTCGACGCCCGGCGCGGGCACCCTGCCCCATCTCGCCGCCGAGCTGCTGAAGCTCAACACCGGCATCGAGATGGTCCACATTCCCTATGCGGGCGCCGCGCCCGCCGCGCAGGCGCTGCTCGGCAAGACCGTCGACGTGGCGTCGATCTCGATCTCGGTTGCGAAGCCGCAGATCGACGCCGGCAGCTTCATCGGGCTCGCCGTCAGCGGCGGCGAACGCTGGCCCGAGCTGCCGGATGTGCCGACCATCGTCGAGGCCGGCGTTCCCGCGGCATTGGCCGACACCTGGCAGGGCCTGATGGTACCGGCGGGCACGCCGAAAGACATTGTCGACCGCATCGCCAAGGCGACGATCGAGGTCGTGCGTAGGCAGGACGTACGCGACCGGCTGCTGAAGGCCGGCTTCCATGCCACCGGCCGCGGCCCCGACGACTTCCGCAAGCGGATCGTCGAGGAAGTCCCGAAGTGGAAGACTGTCATTGAGAAAGGGCGCATCAAGGCGCAGTAAGCGGCGAGCGCGAAGCAGCAAGGGGGACGGCGTGACATCACCGGTATTGTTCGAGACCAAGAACGATTGCCTCGATATCGTTCTCAACCGCCCCGACGAGGGCAACCTCATCACCAACGAGATGGGCGGCGAGATTGCGCGCGTGGTGCGTGAGGTCGGGCCTGAGATCAAGCTGATCCGGCTGCGCGGCAACGGCGCGAATTTCTGCAAGGGCCGCCAGGCGCCGAAGATCGACCGCGACACCATGACCCCGTTGCAGCTTCGCCACCCGATCGCCGAAGTGCCCCTCGCCCTCTACGGAGCTGTGAAGGAGGCGCGCGCGCCGACCATCGCGATCGTCCAGGGCGAGGCGCTCGGGGTCGGTTGTGCGCTCGCCACCGTCTGCGACATGACGCTGGCAGCCGACGACGCTGTGTTTCAGGTGCCGGAGCTCAATCACAACATCGCACCGACGCTGGTGATGTGGGCGCTGATCAATCGCGTGCCGTACAAGACCGCCGCCTATCTCGTCTATTCGCGCGAGCGGATCAGCGCGCAACGCGCGGAATTGCTCGGTGTCGTCACCAAAGTGATTCCGGCGGCTCAGCTTCAAAGCGAAGCGGAGGCGTTCTCGCAGAACCTGCTCAGCCGCTCGGCGGTGCCGCTGCAAGGAATCAAGGAGTTCCTGAAATTCGGCAGCCGCATGGACCCGGCGAGCGCCTCGGCCTATTCGGCGACGCTCAATGCGGCGGTGACCGCGTCGGCGCCGCGCGAGCCGCACAAGTAAGATCCCCCGCTTGGTCAGCGCCGAACGAGCTCAGCAAAGCCGCCATCACCGACCAGCTTCGCGCGCTCGGAGTCAAAGCTGGCGGCGTGCTGCTGGTTCACACCTCTTTCCGCGCCGTGCGCCCGGTCGAAGGCGGGCCGCTCGGCCTGATCGAGGCGCTGCGCGAGCGCGCTCGGTCCGGACGGCACGCTGGTGATGCCGTCGATGACCGACGATGACGACGCGCCGTTCGACCCGGCAAGCTCGCGATCCGCACCGGATCTCGGCGTCGTCGCGGATACGTTCTGGCGGCTTCCCGGCGTCGCGCGCAGCAACCATCCCGCTGCCTTCGCGGCGATCGGGCCGCACGCGGCGGCGATCACCGCCGATCCGCTGCCGATTCCGCCGCACATCGCGGCAAGCCCGGTCGGCCGCGTGCATGACCTTGACGGACAGGTGCTGCTGCTCGGCTGCAGCCATTCCGAGGACACGACCTTGCACCTGGCGGAAATCCTCGCGGGCGTGCCGTATCGCGTGCCGAAGCACTGCACGGTGCTCTGGGACGGTCGCCCGGTCCGGATCGATTACGGCGAGAACGACCATTGCTGCGAGCGCTTTTCGCTGGCGGACGACTGGCTGCGGTCGCGTCGGCTGCAGGCCGAAGGCCGCGTCGGGCACGCCGACGCGCGCCTCGCGCGCGCGCAGGACATCGTCAATGTCGCGGTCGAAAGCCTGACGCGCGATCCACTGCTGTTCCTGCACGCGGCGAGCGCCGGCTGCGACCAGTGCGACGCGGCGCGCGCCAGCGTCCCCGCCTGATCGCTACTCGCGCGCTTTTTTGGCGGCGGCGATCATGGCCGGCGACACGTTCAGGATGTCATCGACCAGCTTTTGCACGTCCTGCCCCGGCATCGGGCCGATCTCGACCTTGCGCTTCTTCGCCTCGGCGAGGAATTCCGGATCCCTGAGCATGGTCATCAAGGCCGTACGCAGGGCCGCGAGCCGCTCCGGCGGAACATCCGGCGCGGTCACGATCGCGCGGCCGAGCTCGTTGCCGGACATATAGAAGCGCAGCACTTGCCGGTCGTCCTCGCTCCGTCCGAGGTCGCTCATCAGCGGCACGCCGGGAAGCTCCGGCGAGGCCATTAGCGCATATTGCACCAGCATGTTGACCTTCTTGTCGCGCAGCCAATCGCCGTTGTCGGCCTTGAACGCCTCCCAGGTCTTGGTCGCTCCCTCGGTTTCGCCGCGCTCCATGGCGATATGCATCTCGGTCGTGCCGGGATAGCCGTTGATGATCTTGAAGCGCGTGCCGGCGAGCGAATTGAGCAGCCGCAGATACGTCACCGTGTTCGAGGTCGGATTGATGCCGCCCATCACGGTCTCGCGCTGACGCGCGTCTTCGAGCGTGCGCGTCTTCGACGTATGCCAGGTGTAGCTCACCTCGACCACCGGCGCGGCGCGGCCGATCCACGACAGCCGGCGCGCATCGTATTGCACGCTTGGCGCCCCGAGCGCCTGCTCGATCGGCAGCACCTGCGAGGCAATGGCGATGGCGGTGCCATCGCGCGGCGCGCTCCGATAGAGCCAGCCCGCCATCGTGAGGCCGCCCGCGCCCGGCATATTGACCGGCACGACGTTCGGACGTCCCGGAAGATAGCGGCCGAGATGCATCGCGATGAACCGGCCGTAGAGGTCGTAGCCGCCGCCGACCGTATTGCCGATGTAGAAATTGACCGTCTTGCCCCGGTAGAAATCCTCGACCGTCTGCGCTCCCGCGGGCTCCGCAACGAGCGTTGCCGCTGCGACGACGATCGGCAGGCTACAGCAGCATCGCATGAGACCTCCCTTCGGGCTGCCGCCGGTTGACGCCGCCGGTCATGCCCTGAAACACTCTCGCCTCAAACGGGGGCCCAAGGATGGAATTCGGGATTTTCGACCACGTCGACGCGAGCGGCGTGCCGCTGCAGCAATTCTACGACGACCGCTTCAAGATCGTCGAAGCCTACGACCGCGCCGGCTTCTACTGCTACCACGTCGCCGAGCACCACGCGACGCCGCTCGGCCTCGCCGCCTCCCCGGCGGTCTATCTCGCCGGCGTGGCGCAGCGCACCAAGCAGCTCCGGTTCGGCCCGCTGGTTTACACGCTGCCGCTCTACCATCCGCTGCGCATCACCGAAGAGATCTGCATGCTCGACCAGATGAGCGGCGGCCGCATGCAGGTCGGCATCGGCCGCGGCATCTCACCGCTCGAAACCAAGGGCTTCGGCATCGATCCGGCCGAGCGCGTGGCGCGCTACGAGGAAACGCGGCAGGTCATGATGCAGGGCCTGACGCAGAAAGCAGTGAACTTTCAGGGCAAGTTCTTCTCATTCGACAATGTGCCGATGGAGCTCGAACCGCTCCAGAAGCCGCATCCGCCGATCTGGATCGGCGCCGCGACCGCCGAAAGCGCGGCGCGCGCGGCGCGCAACGGCCACAATTTCGTTTCGCTCTCGACCAGCGCGGAGACGCGCGAGCTCACCGACAGCTACCGCGCCGCCTGGAAGGACGCGCACGGCGACAAGCCGCTGGCGAAACTCGGACTCGGCCGTTTCATCGTCGTCGCCGACACCGATGCGGCCGCGCGGGCGTTGGCGAGCCGCGCCTACAAGAAATGGCACGACAGCTTCCATCATCTGTGGCGCAAGCACGGCACCGTGCCGACCCAGGGCGAACGCGCGCGCGAATTTGACGAGATCATGGACGGCGGGCGCGGCGTCGCGGGCACGCCCGAGACCTGCATCAAAATGCTGAGTGCGCAGCTTGCCGAATCCGGCGCCAATTATTCGGTCGGGCAGTT
Organism: uncultured Alphaproteobacteria bacterium; assembly: GCA_963785745.1. GTDB lineage: Bacteria > Pseudomonadota > Alphaproteobacteria > Rhizobiales > Xanthobacteraceae > VAZQ01. The sequence goes on along the minus strand of CAWAWR010000016.1, from coordinate 189,442 downwards.
CGTGTTCGGCGACATGAGTCTCGCGGAGGCGCTCGGCTCGATCGACCTGTTCGTCCGCAAGGTGATGCCGGCGGTGCGTCAATCGCTCTCATGAAGGCCGCATGACCGGTGCGGTAGAATGCCGGCATCCAACGAGGCTTCCGATGACAATAACAATGAAACCGGCGCTCGCCGCTCTGATCGTCTCCGCCCTCGCCTGCACGCCCGTCGCTGCGCAAACCGTCAATCTGGTGGTCGGCTATCCGCCGGGCGCCAGCTACGACATCTATATGCGCACCCTGGCGCGCCATCTCGGCAAGCACCTGCCCGGCAATCCCACGGTGGTCCCGCAGAACATGGCCGGCGCCGGAAGCCTGCGCGCCGCAAACTTCCTGTTCAACACCGCACCGAAGGACGGGAACACCATCGGCATGTTCGCGCGCGGGCTCGCGATGCAGCCGTTGCTCGATGGCACCGGCATCCAGTACGACGCCCGCAAGTTCAACTGGATCGGCAGCCTCACCTCCGACGTCAGCATGGTGCTGTCCTGGCACACGCGGCCGTTCAAGACCCTCGACGACGCCCGCCAGCGCGAGATGATCGTCGCCGGCACCGGCTCGGGCGCCGACAGCGTCATCTTCCCTTACATCCTCAACGGCGTGCTGGGCACGAAATTCAAGGTCGTCACCGGCTATCCCGGCGCGACCGACTTCCTGCTGGCGGTCGAGCGCGGCGAAGCCGACGGCACCGCCGGCGTGTCGTGGAGCAGCATCACCGCCGGACGGCCGGAATGGATCACGGGCAAGCGGATCAACGTGCTGGTGCAGCTCGGGATGAAGAAGCATCCCGACATGGGGGCGACGCCGCTGGTGATGGATTATGCCAAGACCGATTTCGAGCGCGGCGTGCTGGAACTGATCTTCGCGCGGCAGGACATGGCCTATCCCGTGGTCGCGCCGCCGGGCGTGCCGGCGGAGCGCGTCGCGGTGCTGCGGCGGGCGTTCGAGGCGGCAATGAAGGATCCGGAATATCTCGCCGATGCCAAGAAGCAGCATCTGGAGGCCGACAGCATGCGCGGCGAGGAGATCGGCAAGCTGATCGAGCGCATCTATGCGATACCGGAGCCGGTCATCGCGCGCGCCCGGACCGCATTGGAGGACGGAAAAAAGGTCACCACCAGCCGGTAACCCGCGCTATGAACGCAGGCAGGGAGAACCGGAGATGACCGCGCAGGACCGCGCCACCGCCACGTCGGCGGAGCGCCCCGCCGCGTCGAAGGCCGCCGAGGTCGTCGACGTCGGCGAGACGTTGCGGCTTTCCGCCCGGCGCCGCGAGCGGCTGATGAGCATCGGATCGCCGCTCGGACTGCTGCTTGCGTGGGAGCTTGCCGCACGCTTTGGGCTCATCGACGTGCGGTTCTTTCCGGCGCCGTCGACGATCATCGGCGTGCTCATTGAGCTCACCCGCTCCGGCGAACTGGTCGAGCATGTGGCGATCAGCATGCAACGGATCGCGCTCGGGTTCCTGCTCGGCGGCATCCCGGCGGTCATCATCGGCATCAGCATGGGCATCTCGCGGCCGATGCGCGCGCTGATCGATCCGCTGATCTCCGCCACCTTCCCGATCCCGAAAAGTGCACTCCTCCCGTTCATCTTGCTGATCTTCGGGCTCGGCGAGATGTCCAAGGTGGTGATGGTCGCGATCGGCGTATTCTTTCCGATCGCGATCAACGCGACCGCAGGCGTGCTGCAGATCAACCAGATCTATCTCGACGTCGGCAAAAGCTTCAAGGCGAGCAAGTGGGACACCTTCCGCACCATCGCCCTGCCCGGCGCGCTGCCCTTCATCATGACCGGCGTGAAGCTCAGCGCCGGCATCGCGCTGATCCTGATCGCGGTCACCGAGATGGTCGGCGCCAAGAGCGGCATCGGCTACATGATCTGGAGCGCCTGGGAAATCTTCGCCGTGCCCAAGATGTATGTCGGGCTGTTCACGATCGCGCTGATCGGCTTCGCCGTTACATTCCTGTTGCGTGAGGTTGAGCGCTGGGTCATCCGCTGGAAGCCGGACGTCTGATGACCGCGGCGCAAGGAAAGCGGCCGGCCAAGATCCGGATCAAGCACCTGATCAAACGCTTCCAAGGCCTGATTGCGGTCGACGACGTGTCGATCGACATCGAGGAAGGCACCTTCTTCGCCATCGTCGGCCCGTCGGGCTGCGGCAAGACCACGATGCTGCGCATCCTCGGCGGGCTCGAAACCGTCACCAGCGGCGAAGTCGAGATCGCACAGCCGAAACCCGGCCGCCCGCAATATTCGATGATCTTCCAGGGCGACTCGATCTTTCCCTGGATGACGGTGTGGGACAATGCCGCCTATGGGCTGCGCATGCGCAAGGCGCCGGCGGATCAAATCAAGTCGTCGGTGTCGGCGTGGCTCGACCGCACCGGTCTGACGCGCTTCGCCAAGCTCTATCCGCACCAGCTTTCCGGCGGCATGCGCCAGCGCGTGTCGATCGCGCGCGCCTTCGCCAACGATCCGGAAGTGCTGCTGATGGACGAGCCGTTCTCGGCGCTCGACGAGCAGAACCGCACCATCCTGCAGCAGGAATTGCTGCGCATCTGGGAGGTGGACAAAAAGACCGTCGTCTTCATTACCCACAGCGTCGACGAGGCGGTGACGCTTGCCGACAAGATCATGGTCATGACCGCGAGCCCCGGCCGCACCAAGATGATCATCGACGTCAGCCTCGAACGCCCCCGCAACGTGCTCGAGCTGCGCAACGACCCGCGCTACGGCCGGATCGTCTACGGCATCTGGGAGCACCTCAAGGACGAGGTCGAGCGCGCGCGGGCGTGAATTCGCCGGCTTCACTACTCCCTCAGAGGCGCAAGCGGACGCCATAAAAATCTACAGTTGCGACGTTCGCACCGCGGCCAGCGTGGGGGTATTCCAGTATTCGCGCATGGCGCACGTGTGTTATCACCAACCGAGGTCGGCCAAAATCGCGTCGTACCACAACGGAGAGTTCGCATGAACCGCATCGTCCTCGGCACCCTGGCAGGAATTGGCATCGCAGGAATGGCAACCGCGCCAGGTGCGTACGCCGCACAGTCGTCGACCGACACGACAGCCGGCGCGCCAGCCCAATCCTCTGAAAACATTGTCGTTGCCGAGGCGGGCATGGGCGGAATGGGTGGCGGCGGTGGCATGGGTGGTGGCGGCGGCATGGGCGGTGGCGGGGGGCGGCATGGGCGGTGGCGGCGGCGGAATGGGCGGCGGCGGTGGCGGCGGTGGAATGGGCGGCGGCGGTGGTGGCGGTGGAATGGGTGGCGGCGGCGGCGGCGGTGGAATGGGTGGCGGCGGTGGAATGGGCGGCGGCGGCGGTGGCGGTGGAATGGGCGGCGGCGGTGGCGGCGGTGGAATGGGCGGCGGCGGTGGCATGGGTGGCATGGGCGGCAACGTGAGCGTCAGCGTCATCGGCGGCAGGTCGGTGACGGTCGTCCGCGGACCGCGGTTCGTGCGCTATGGCGGCCGCAATCGGCGCATCTACGCGATCGGCGCGCTGCCGGTGGCACTCGGAACGATCGCGATTGCTGGCCGGCCCTACTACGCCAGCGGATATCCGGCAGTGGCCGCAACGCCCAACGTCTGCACGGGCGTAACGGCGGAAGGCTGCGAACTCCGGCTTCAGGACGTCCCGATGGAAGGCGGCGGCAACGCTACTGTGTGCGTGCAATATTGCCCGTGGCAGGACGGTGAGCAGCCGCCCGACGGTGCGCCGGCGCCTCAATAACGAGGATTCGCGAACAGTACTGAACGCATCACGATCGCGCGGCACCCGAAAGGATCTGCCGCGCGATCCGTTTTCGACAACCGCCGCCCTACTGCCCTGCCCGATCCCCATCGAGAGCGCGCGGCCGCATCACCTGGAACACGGTCAGGGCGAGCGCCGACAGCACCGCAATTCCGATGAACGCCGTCATCCATCCCGCCGCAGGGTCGCCGGCGCGGAAATCGAGGGTCCAGCCGATCGCGAGCGGGCCGATGAAACCGCCGAGATATCCCAGCATCGAGTGGACCGCGAGCGTTGCGCCGCGGCGGGCCGGCTCGGCGGTACCCGCCGTACCGGCCGTCAGCGAGGATGAATCAAGCCAGATGATCGGGCCATAGATCAGAATCAGAATCACCGCCACCCAATACGCGTGGGACCCGACGGTTCCGAGCAGCACGGCGCAAAGCGCCGAGCCAATCATCGCGACCGCGATCAGCCGTCGCCGCCCGAATTGGATCGCGGCTTCGTTCCCAAGAACGCTCGCAAGCGTCCCGATCAAACCAAAGAGCGTCAGGGTCGTGGTCGGGGACATGCCCGTCGCTGTGGCGCCGGTGGACATGGCGACAAAGGCAAGGAACGCGACGCCCCAGCCCCGCAGCGCGCTCATTTCGAACGTGTGGATGCAATAGGCGATGGCGTAGGCCATGGCCGAGCGGTTGCGGAGCACGGGGCGAAAATCAAACAGCGCGGACTTTGCCTTGGCGGGGGGCGCTGTGCGCGTCTCGCGGGGGATCGCAAAAGCAATAAGCACCCACGCGAAGACCGCGCTGACCGCCGCCGCGAAGAACGCAAGGCGCCAGCCGCCGATATTGGCGAGAAGGTCGGCGCAGGCAAAAGACAGCGCCCCGGAAATTCCGATGCTGGCCGCATGGCCGGCGGCGGCCCGCGACAGGAGCTTGCTGTCGACCTTGTCGGCGAGAAGCTTGAGGCCGGTCATGTAGGTGCCCGCCCACCCGACGCCGGCCAGCGCCCGCGCGGCCAGCGCAGACCAGAAGCCGTCGGCCGCGACGGCAAACAGCAAATGACCGGCAATCGTCATCGTCACGCCAGCCAGATACACGAGCTTGGCGTCGACACGATCGGTCAGCGTCACCAGCACAGGCACGGCGACAATGTATGCGGCGTAGAAGGCGGCGGTGATCCACCCGGCTTCACTGTTGGTCAGAGACCAAAGAACGATCATGCCGGGCAGCAAGGCGGGCCAGAAAAACGCGCCGATCTGCACGAGGATCTGCGCCGCGCACACGAACGCGACCAGGCGAACGGCGGATTTCCTCTCGATTTGGTCCACGCCTGGAAGCCCCCAAGGCCTGTCGGCCGTCACTCGGCCTTGATGCCGGCGAACGCCATATATTCCTTGGCCACGCGGTCGGACACATGGGAGAGACTCTGCACAATCAGCTTGTGCAGCTCGGCGCCCGCGAGCGCGCGCCCGACCGGCAGGCCGCGCTTGTCGGCTTCCGCGCGATAATCGGTGTCCTGCATGAGCCGCATATAAGATGCGCGCAGGATTTCCAGCCGCTCCGGCGGAATGCCGGGCGGGCCGAGCAGCGGCAACCCGATCTGGCTCGGCGTCGTGACGAGCGCGAGCAAGGCCCGCGCATTCGGGTCGGCGACCACGTCGGCCAGCACCGGCACGCCGGGGAACGCGTCGAACGACTGCACGAGCGCTTTCACCGCACCGCTGGCGAGCAGGTCCGGCCGCGAGTTCGCGACGCTGCCCTCATGCGAGAACAGCCCGTCGACTTCGCCGCGCTCGAGCGCGATCAGCACTTCGTTGAAACCGGGATAGCCGGTGACGACCTTCAGCGGCCAGCCTTCGTAGGAGGCAAGCACGCGCGGCGCGATCGCGTTCTCGGAGCGCGCGTTGAGTGCGCCGATCACGATGTCCTTTTTGGCGCGCTTGAGCTCGGCAAGCGACGTCACGCCGGTGCGGCGATGCAGCCACAAGGCGTTCGCCGCACTGCCGGCACCGCCGACATAAGAGAAGCGCGTGAGGTCGTAGCTGATGCCTCCCTGCGGCACGACGTTGCTCAGCAGGAATCCGCTGCGCCCGGGCATGCCGACGACAAGACCGTCTGCCGCGGCCGAATTGTAGAGATGATTGGCGAGGACGATGCCGCCGGCGCCCTGCATGTTGCGCGAGACGATCGTCGGGTGTCCCGGGATGTACTTGGCGAAGTACCTCGTCAGCACCCGCATCTCGCCGTCCACGCCGCCGCCCGGCGGGAAGCCCGCGATCACGGTCAGCGTCTTGCCGGCATAGAAATCCTGGGCGCGCGCGCTGCCCGCCGCGGCGAGCAGCGCAACGACGCTCAGGCTGACGGCGCGTGCAAGGCGCACAAGGCGTCAGGCCGGTTGTTTCTCGGGAGCCTTCTTGGCCTGCCGGTCGGCGCCGTATTCCACGTCGTCAAAACCGTGCACGGAAATGTCGAACAGATTGCCGTCCGGATCCATGGCGCGGTGTTCGGCGAACGGCCGGGTCGAAGGCCGCTCGGTCACCGGCTCGTCCCACTTGGCGAGCTTGGCTTCAATATCGGCGAGGTCGTCGACCTGGAAACCGAAATGATTGATGCCGCTCGGCGTCGCCTCGCCGCGGTTGCGCAGGATCGCGAGCGTGAGGTAGCCGTCGCTCATGTAGCGCGCGCCGCTCTTCTCGGCATGGATGCACTTCATGCCAAACACTTCCTCGTAGAATTTGGCGAGCCGTTCGGGGTCTTTGGTCTTGATGGCCAGGTGACGGATCTTGGGCATGGCGTTCCTCCGCTCTTGATCGTGATGCGATAGGCGTTGATCGTAGGCAAGTAGCCGGTCGCAAACAAGACCAGTGGTCCGTCGCTCCACCAGGCCGAAATCGATCCTGACCCACTTGCTTGTGGGCTTACTTGGGCCGCACACTCCTCGCATTAGACCAAAAAAGCCAAAACACGGGAGGAAGCGATGAGGAGGATTTGTCCACCGCAATGATGCTCGCCTGCGCCGCCGGGTTTGCACTCGCCGTCGAGGGCATGGACTGGGCCTATCCGGTGACGCCGAAAGGCAAAGGCCCGCCCGACAAGGAAAAGCATACTCACGGTTCCGGGCAGCAAGAAGCAATACACGGCGGCGCAGATCGGCGACAACTTCAGTCCGCCGGACTGGTTCCCCGACGAGCACCCGCCGATGCCGGCGTCGGTCGCAACCGGCCGGGAGCCGGGCGTGCGGGCCTGCGCGCTCTGCCATCTGCCGACCGGCGGCGGGCATCCTGAATCCGCCAACATGGCCGGCCTCCCGGTGCGCTACATCATCCGCTCGATGGAGGAATACAAGAACGGCAACCGCGTCGGCATCCGCGCCGCCACCATGATCGATATCGCCAAGGCGATGAACGACGAGGAAATCCGCTCGTCGGCCGAATACTTCGCGTCGCTGAAGCCGCACTCGCGGCAGAAGGTGGTCGAAAGCCCGACCGCGCCGAAGAGCTTTGTCGGCGGCGGCGGCATGCGCTACGCACACGCGGAAGGCGGCACCGAGCCGATCGGCAGCCGCATCATCCTGATACCGGACAGCGCGGAGGGCGCGCAGCGCCGCAACCCGAAGTCCAACTTCGTCGCCTACGTGCCTGAGGGCAGCATCGCGAGCGGCAAGGCGCTCGCCGCCGGCGGCGGCGGCAAGACGATCGCCTGCGGCATCTGCCACGGACCGGGACTGAGGGGCCTCGGCGACGTCCCCGGTCTCGCCGGCCGCGATCCGACCTACACGTTCCGGCAGCTCTACGACATGCAGCAGGGCCGCCGCAAAGGCGACGCGATGGCGCTGATGACGGCCGTGGTCGAGAAGCTGACGGTCGACGACATGATCGCCCTTTCCGCCTACACCGCCTCGCTCGAACCGTAGGCTAGGGTGGCGGTTCAGAAGTTCGCCATACCTAGCGGCCCGGTTGCGAACGAACTTCTGAACCAAAGCCACACAAGCAAGCGCGAAGTTCGCTACCGAATGTGCAGCCCGGTCAAGCGAACTTCGGATTCGGAACACTGGGAAATCTCGCCCTCTCCACAAGTTGAACGCCGGCGGCCGCACGGCCGCTGGCGGCGGCCGCCCTCACGGCGTTAAACTGGGCTGGCTGGGATTCGCCCTGACACAAGGCTCCCTTGATGCGGACCACCTGTCGCGGAAATCATGGCCCCTGGTCTTGGGGTCGAACGATCATTGTCGCCGGTGCAATCGCGCTCGCCGCAAGCACCACGCCGGCCGTCGCGCAGACCCCGGGCGCCGACGAACTCCTCTCCGCAGTGGTGCAGCTCAAGACCTACATCAATCCGGACGGGCGGACGGTCAAAGGTCTCGGCCAGCAGCGCAGCGGCTCCGGCATCGTCATCGACGACAACGGGCTGATCCTCACCATCGGCTATCTCATGGTCGAGGCGCATTCGGCCGAGGTGCTCACCAACACCGGCCGCAAGTCCGCCGCCGACGTCGTCGGCTACGATCACGACACCGGCTTCGGTTTGCTGCGCGCTTCGGAGCCGCTCAAGGTCAAGCCGCTGACGCTCGGAAAATCGGCCGATCTCAAGGAGCAGGACCAGGTGCTGGCGGCGAGCTTCGGCGGCCGCGCCGGCATCGCACCTGCCTATGTGATGTCGCTGCGCGAATTCGCCGCCGCCTGGGAATACCTGATCCCGAGCGCGATCTTCACCGCGCCCGCGCATTCGGAATGGAGCGGCGCGGCGCTGGTGTCGCGCGACGGCAAGCTCGTCGGCGTCGGCTCGCTGGTGGTCGGCGACGTCACCGGCCGCGGCAAGAACCTGCCCGGCAACATGTATGTGCCGATCGACCTCCTGCCCCCGATCATGGCCGACCTGATCTCCAAGGGCCGGGCGGCGCCGGCCCGGGCCGGCCGTGGCTCGGCCTCAACGCCGAGGAGATCCGCGGCCGCATCTTCGTCAGCCGCGTGACCGATGACGGCCCCGCGCAGCAGGCCGGCATCCACGCCAACGACATCATCCTTGCGATCAACGGCGAGACGCCGCGCTCGCTCGCCGACTTCTACCGCAAGGTCTGGTCGCTCGGCGCAGCCGGCGCATCGGTGCCGCTCGACCTCCTGCAGAACAACGGCGTGAAACACATCGACGTCAAGTCGATCAACCGCCTCGATCACCTGCGGCTGAAATCCACCTTCTGATTTCCGGCAAGCTGTTATAGTCCCTCCCCGCCCTCATCCTGAGGAGCGAGCGAAGCGAGTGTCTCGAAGGATGGGGCGGCCCATGGTTCGAGACGGCGCTTCGCGCCTCCTCACCATGAGGCCGAGAGAGGCCGGCGCTCGCTGGCCGATTTGCCGGGAGTTGTCATGCCAAGAGTACCCCGCCGGGTGGTCACCGGTCACAACGCCGAAGGCAAATCGATCTTCATCACCGACGCGGCGACGCCTCACGTCTTCCAGCGCAGTCCCGGCAGCGCGATCGTCATGGAATTGTGGGAGACCCATTCCACACCCGCCGACAACCGCGGCAATGACGACGCCATCGCCCGCGGCTTCCGCCTGCCGCCGCCGAAGAACGGCAGCGTGTTCCGGATCATCGAATATCCGCCGGACAGCGCGCGCCTCAAGGCGCTCGCCGCGGAACGCGCCGGGCCCGACGACGGCTCGGGCTGGCTGCAGGCGGCCGACAAGAGCAGCGGCACGCGCCATCTCGGCTTCCACAAGACCAGCTCGGTCGACTACGCGATCGTGCTGTCGGGCGAAATCTACGCGCTGATGGACGAAGGCGAAGTCCTGCTCAAGACCGGCGACGTGCTGATCCAGCGCGGCACCAACCATGCCTGGAGCAACCGCACCGAAGCGCCATGCTACGTCGCATTCGTCCTGATCGACGCCGATCCTGTATAGTCACAACCAACCATCACGGACATCCGGGAGGAAGAGGAAATGCCGCTGAGCAACAATGTGCGCCGCATCGTCACCACCGTCGACGACGGCGGCAAGGCCGTCGTCCTGTTCGACAGCGACTGTCCGCACACCGTCAAGCGCCCCGATCGGCCGACCACGTCGCGGCTGATGTGGGTGACAGGCGAATCGCCGGCCGATATCTCAGGCCCCGCCGACCGCGCCGCGCTCGCGATGGGCAAGATCGGCATTTCGCCGCCTGCCGGCGGCTCGGTCTTCCGCATTGTCGAGTTTCCGCCGCTCGGTCCCGAGGTCGACAAGCTCTCCAACGACCACCTGCATCACCAGCTCGGCGGCGAGGCGCCGAAACGCGGGCTGCCGCCGCGCCATCCCTACATGCACCGCACCCGCACCATCGACTACGCCATCGTCATGGACGGCGAGATCGACATGCTGCTCGACGACAGCGAGATCCATATGAAGGCCGGCGACGTGCTGATCCAGCAGGGCACCAACCACGCGTGGGTCAATCGCGGCAAGGAAACCTGCCGCATCGCCTTCATCCTGATCGACTCGAAGGAGCCGTGAGCTCGCGTCACCCGACATAGGCGACGACGACGTACGCCACACCGGCGACGGTGAAGGTGGCCGCTTCGCGCATGCCCATGCCGGCGTGAACTTTCCGCGATACTGCGTTGTCGGCGCGGATGAAGGTGAAACCCTCGCGTCCCGGGAGGTGCATCTTCAGCGTCTGAAACATTGCGCGGGCGACGCCTTGCCCGCGCGCCCTTTCATCGACGCAGATCGGACCATAGACATAGGAGCCGGGCGAGCCCGGATAGGCTTGCAGCATTCCGTCGAGGATCGGATCGGCGGATTGATCCGCCAGCGACGATGACACGACATAACCGACAACACGCCGCTCGCGGCGAGCGACCACTATCGGCATTTTGACGACGGCTGCATCAAGCCATTCACGCAACAACGGCACCGACAGTGCGCCGCCGTTCTTTCGGAGATTGCGCTCCTGCAGGTCGAGAATGCCGGCGATGTCGTCGCGGGTCGCAAGGCCGATCTCGACGTCGTCGGTCGTCATGGCATCACGACGGGCTGGTGTGGCGATTCAGAAGTCCGCATGATTCTCGCGGCGAGTCCGTCATGCGGACTTCTGAACCAAAGCCACACCAGAATCAATACGTGGCTAGTGTCCTTCGATTCCGAAGTTCGTAAATGAACGTGCCGCAAGATGGTACGAACTTCGGAATCGGGACACTAGCGGCCGAACAGCTTCAGGATCGACGCCCACAGCACTTTCGCCATCAGCGAAAATCCGGAGATCGGCTTGGCGGCGGGCGGCGGCGCGGCCGGCGACGCAGAAGCAGAAGGCGACGGTTGCGCCTGCCCTTGAGCCGGTTGTGCGGATGCAATGGCGCCTCCGGGCGCGATCTGCGCTTTCAGGTTGTTGGCGAACTGATTCATGATCTGCGCCGCGGTGGTCTGGATCATGCCGACGCCGCGGCCGTATTGCGCGACCGAACCCGACAGCGTGAGGTCGGTGTGGACCAGCACTTTGGAGCCGCCGGCCGGTGCGGCCTCGACGCGGAACGATGACACCGCATTGGCGCCGCCGCGGCCCTTGGAGTCGGTGCCCTGCGCCTTCACGCGCGCGGTGCGATTGGCGTTGTCGATCTCCTCGAACGTCACGAGTCCCGCGAAGGCGAGCGCCACCGGGCCGAGCCGCACCGCGACCTTGCCTTTGTAGTTCTTGTCGTCGACGATTTCGGTAAGCTCGGCGCCCGGCATGCACGGCGCGATGCGCCGGATATCCATCAGCACGGCCCAGGCATCCGCCGGCGGCAGCGGCACTTCAAAGGAATTATCGAACTCCACGCCTTAGTCTCCTCAACACGTCCTGGGCATTCCGGCCCGGCGCAAGAGAGACTATGCCGTGGATAGCGGCCGGGCAAATCTACTCGTTCACGGCCTGCGCAACGCCGCCATGCGCTTTCGACCATCCGGTCGGATCGCGCATGAAGCCTTCGACCTCGGCGAGCTTGCCGGCGTCGAACTTCTTGCTGGCCTTGGCGACCTCCAGCACGTCCCACCAGGTGGCGAGATGATGCATGGCGATGCCGAGGTCGCCGAGGATTTTCCGGCTCTCCGGGAAGATGTCGTAGTAAAAGATCACGAAGGTATGGTCGCAGGTGCCGCCGGCCTCGCGCAGCGCCTTGACGAAATTCACCTTGCTGCCGCCGTCCGACGTCATGTCCTCGACCAGCAGCACGCGCTGCCCGTCGTCGAGCTGGCCTTCGATCTGCGCGCCACGGCCAAACCCCTTCGGCTTCTTGCGCACGTAGAGCATCGGCAGCGCGAGGCGATCGGCGAACCAGGCCGCGAACGGGATGCCCGCGGTCTCGCCGCCCGCGACCGCGTCGAACTGCTCGAAGCCGACGTCGCGCTGCATGGTCGCGACCCCGAAATCGATCAGGGTCTGGCGCACGCGCGGGAACGAGATCAGCCGCCGGCAGTCGGTGTAGACCGGGCTTGCCCGTCCCGAGGTGAAGATGAAGGGGCGGTCGCCCATGAAGCGCACCGCCTCTACTTCGAGCAGCATTTTGGCCGTCAGCTCGGCCATCACCTTGCGGTCGGGGAACCCTGCGGCAGTCATGTGCGCACCCGTCTCTTTTGTCACCCCGGATGTGACCGTGCCCGGGCGAAATATCAATATCGAATAGGCGCTTATCCCAAGCCGCTTGGATCGTCCATCAGGACGGCGCGTTGACAAATTGGGCAGATATGCCAAGCCTTTCCTGCAATTCGCCGATTTGCCGTCGCAAGACGCCGCAACGCGTCATTTTCGGAGACCTTGCCCTTGTCCGAAGACCGAGATGCCATTCCCGCTTCGACGGCCGAGGCCGTCGCGCCCGGCCACAACCGGTTCGCCGACGTGGTGTGGGAGCGCAAGACCAAACACCGCATCTTCGTCCGCGCGCTGGAAGGCACCTACGGCAACCTGGTCAAGGAGCTGTTCGAGCAACCCCGGGTCTACAAGACCCGCGACCTGCAGTGGAAAGGCGGGCCGCAGAGCTACGGCAAGAAGATCGTCAATCCGCAGGCGGTGAAGATCGCGCAGTCGATCGAGACCCACATGGAGGTCTATACGCCGGGTGCGCGCACCTCAAAGCACGGCCACATGAACTCGGCGGTGTTCTACTGCCTCAAGGGCAAAGGCCACGACGTCCACGACGGCCGGCGCTACGACTGGGAGGCCGGCGACGCGCTGATCGTCGAGAACGCCTGCGTGCACCAGCATTTCAGCGAAGAGGACGAGGACGAGACCATCGTGCTCGTGATGAAGGCGAAGCCGCTGTTCCTGTTCATGCACATGCTGTTTCAGAAGATCGCGGAAATGCCGCCCAAGACCGGCACCGAGAAGCAGCTCAACTACAATCCGCCCGGGGATTTGTAGACGAGCCCATTCAGCCAAGCGGGATACGACCGGCCGGCGCTCGTTCTGGATCGCCCGATCAATGCTGGCGGTCGCGCACGGGAATGCCGTCGTGCACCGGCTCATCGCCGCCCGCGCGGTCCATGGCCTCGGCTTCCGAGTAGCCAAGCATCAGCGCCTCCATCACCCGGCGCAGCGGGTCCTCGCCCAATGACATATGGGCGGCAAGGAAGCCGGCGAGCCGCGCGAACACCACGGGCTGGGCGATCATGCGCTCGTAGCGCCTGTCGGCCGTCGCCTGCTCGCAATCCTTCACCGCGCGGCTGAGTGCGTCGGTGAACAGCTTCTCCATGTAGCGGCTGTTGTCGGCGGGCGTTTCCTGCTGCGCCGGCGAGCTTGCCAGCAGGGCGCGGGCATGGGCGACGAAGCGCGCATACAGCATCTCCTCGAGCTTGCTGTCGCCTTCGTCTTCTTCTTCAAGGTCGCCGCACATTCGCTCAATACCCTTCCGCGTTCTCCAACTGCTCGAACCAATCAAAACCCATCGGCTTGATGATCCGGCTGTTGATCACGATGATGCGCGCCTCGTTATTGGCGTCGGCATTGAAGTGCTTGTGGATGCAATAGGGCGGGATGTAGACGAAATCGCCCTGCTCCCACTCGAAGCGCTTGGGCTCGGCGTCCCACTCGAACTCCATCACTTCCTTGACGTCGAACTTCACGTCCCAGTGCAGGTCGTAACCCCTGCCCTCGACCACGTAGAACACCTCTTCCGAGAGGTGCCGATGCTTGCCCGACGCCTTCCCGGGCGGAAGGAACTGCATGTAGATGTCGAGGCAGCACTCCTTGGTGTTCATCTTCTCGTTGATGATGTGCTTGATGAGGCCGTCCGGCGAACGCTCGAACGGCATCTCCGAGCCTTTCACCACGTTCATGCGGCCCTGGTATTCCTTGCGGAATTCCTCGGACGCCTTCAACGCCTCGGCGTAGAAATCGACATTCTGGGTCTGGGCGTGGGCTTTCGCGCGTTCGCGCGGATCGATGACGCTCATTCTCTATCTCCTCACAGACCGGTCGGCGGCGTGTACGCCAGTTGTTTCGGGGTCGCATCCTTGGGCGGGAACTCCGCGACCTTCTGGAACATCATGTGCATGAACAGGAACAGCGGCTTCGCCTTCATCACCAGCACGATCGACTCGTCGTCCGGCTCGTCGCTGAAATGCTGGTGCACGCAGGCGTTCTCGACTAGCAGCGCGTCGCCGGCTTCCCAATCCATCCGGCGGCCGTCATGCACGTCGTGGCCCTTGCCCTTGAGCACATAGAACACCGCCGAATTCATGTGGCCGTGCTTCTGGCCGTAGCCGCCGGGCGCGAACACTTCGATGTGCGTCTCGATCGACTGCGCGATCTTGGCCGACTGCGGGTTGATGACCTTCTTGCCGTAGAAGGAGGGCCCGCCCTTCCACTCCAGGTCGCGGCTCTTATAGACCCGCGGCTGCCCGAACAATTCCTTGACCAGGTTGCCGTACGTGCCTTCGAGCGCGCGCACGAACACGCGCTTCTTGGTCCAGCGCTCCCACACCACCTCCTCGCCCTTGATGTTGTGGCCCGGGCCGGGCGGCCCGTCGGTCTTCTGGACGATGGCGTCGGTGGCGTCGCTCAATGAGTTTCTCCCGGTTATTCCGCCGCCTCACTCTGTGGCAGCTTTGGCGGCAGGTCCGCAAGTTCCGCCGCATAGGCGTCGTCCATCTTCGGCGTCACACCGTGACGCGCCAGCGCGTCCGCGAACATGCTGCGGATTTCCGGCTTTTCGTCGGCATAGTCAATCTGGTCGCCGCCGACGCGCTGGCTGATCCAGGCGACCGGCACACCCTGCGAATTGCGCAGCGACGCAACCTCGTGCTTGAAGGCGAGATAGCGCGCCGGCGACGGGCCGGTGTTGAAGTGCTGGTGGAACATCCGGTTCGGCGGCACGATCAAGGTGCCGACCTGCCAGTCGAAGCGCTGTGGCTCCTGGCCTTCATGCCACATCAGCGAGAAGCCTTCGCCGGAGAGGATGATGACGTGCGCGCTCGGTCCGTGGCAGTGCGCCTTCTTGTAGGTGCCGACCGGGAACTGGGAGATGTGGCTCGGCATGCCGCCCGACATGTTGAAGCGGATGTGACCGCCGCCAGCGCCGCGCTCCTTGGCGCTGATCAGCGGCAGATTGACCGCGTCGGCGACGAAATTGGTGGCGAGCAAAAAACCTTTCTTCTCGGCCTTGGGCGTGAAGTAGTCCGGCTCGCCGTTGAACCGGCCCTTGAAGTCGTAGGACGTGTTGAAGATGAAATTCATGTCGTCATAGAGGTTCATCACCGACGGCGCGTTGGTAACGCCGACATAGCGCGCCGGCTCCTGCCCCGAGCCGTTGAAGTGCTGGTGCCAGCAGTTGAGCGGGATCGCGAACATCGCCCCCGCCTTCCATTCGAAGGTGATGCGCTTGCCGGCGTCGTTCCACACGGTAGTGGCGCCGCGGCCGTCGAGGATCAGGATCATCTCCTCGTAGAGCTGGCGCTGCGGCTCGAGCTTCTTGCCGGGCGGGATGGCGCAGACGTAGCAGTCATTCGACGTGCGCGAGGCGTCATGATTGATGAAGACGCCGCTGCCGCCGCGCCGCGCCCACGGCTTGAGGTCCACCGTGCGCAGGTTCGGAACATATTGCGCGCCGATGACGTCGAGGCCTTCCGCGCGCACCCAGGCGAGATAGGGCGTATCCTTCTCGGTCGCGAATTTCTTGGCGAGTTCATCGGAAACAGTGGGATTTTTGGCCATCAGGACGCTCCCTCCGCAACGGAATTTGGGCGCTACATTATTCCTCGGCCACGATGCGTCAACGGCAGGCCCGGTCCGCACCAACGCCGGGAATCAGGAGCGATCTGATGCTCTTCGGCATGTATGCGCCCGTGCCCCACGTCACGGTGGGATCGAAGGAGATCACCCGCTCGGTGAAGGGTGCGCTCGACCCCCTGCCCGCCGGCGAAATTGATCCGGCGTTTACGCTCGCCAAGGATGTGCTTTGCGCGGCCGACGACGCGGGCTTCGACCTCTGCCTCTATGCCGAGCGGCATCTCGGCGCCGACTTCGAGGCCTGGATCCTCGCCGCCGCCATCAGTTCGTGGACCAAGAACATCCGCGCCATGCCGGCGGTGCATCCGGGCCTGTGGCATCCGACGCTGATCGCCAAGATGGCGGCCTGCCTCGACCGCCTCACCACCGGGCGCAGCGCCATCAACCTCGTCACCGGCTGGAACGAGGTCGAAGCGCGGATGTATGGCGGCGACATCCTGCTGCACGAGGACGACCGCTACGTGCGGGCGGAGGAATTCGTCACCGTGCTGCGCGGCATGTGGAACGAGACGCCGTTCTCCTTCGACGGGCGGTTCTACCAGG
Organism: uncultured Alphaproteobacteria bacterium; assembly: GCA_963785745.1. GTDB lineage: Bacteria > Pseudomonadota > Alphaproteobacteria > Rhizobiales > Xanthobacteraceae > VAZQ01. The sequence continues at coordinate 172,889 of CAWAWR010000016.1, read as the reverse complement.
TGAAGGAGTCGCAGCTTCTGCTGAAGCCCGCGACCGTGCCGGAGATCTTCACCGCCAGCCGCAGCGAGCGCGGCCTGGAGATGGTCGCGAAATACGCCGACTGGTGGTTCCTCGACTACGACAAGAGCGCGACCGACCTCGCCGGCGTGGAGGACAGCCTGCGCCGCGCCATGGACGGCATGACCCGCCGCGCCGCGAAATACGGACGCAAGGTGCGTTTTGCGTTCAATCCGTTCGTCGCCTTCGGCGAGACCGACGAAGCGGCGCTCGAGCACGCCAAGAAACTGCTCACGCCCGACGAGCCGGACGCCGATATCCGCAAGATGATGTCGCGGGTCGGACCGGCGATGAAGTCGGGCTGCATCGGACGGCCGCAGAAGGTGCGCGACCAGCTCATGAAATACACCGACATGGGTGTCGAGCTGTTCCTGCTGAAGTTCGTCCCGACGGTGGACGCGGTGCACGAAATCCGCGACGAGATCGTCGCGCCGCTGCACGGCTATACGCGACAGGCGGCAGCGGCGGCGGAGTAGCTACTTCTTCTTCGCAGCCTTGGCCTGCGTCGGCGAGATAATTGCGCAGCCGTTCGCGCACGGCGTCGGCGCTCTCCTTGGTCCAGCGCCGGAACCCCTCGCCCGGTCCGCATGCCGAGCTTGCCGGACGCGACCTTGTCCTTGAGGAACGCCGTCGGCTCGGTCGAGTTGTCGAGATCGGCGATCAGCACGTTCTGGATGTCGAGCGTGAGATCGAGACCGACCAGGTCGGACTGCTCCATCGGCCCGAGCACCGCCATGCGCGCGCCGAAGCCCGACTTGACCACGGTATCGATGGTGTCGGCGTCGCAGACGCCGGCGGCCACCAGCGCGATCGCCTCGCGCTTCAACGCATGTTGCAGCCGGTTGCCGACGAAACCGGGGATGTCCTTCTTGACGTGCACCGGCTCGCGGCCGGCGTCGCGCAGGAGATCGATGGTCTTGCGCACGGTCTCGTCGCTGGTGGCGTCGTTCTGGATCACCTCCACGAGCGGCACGAGATGCGGCGGATTCCAGAAATGCGTGCCGACCACGCGGTCGCGGTGCTTGAGCTTGGCGCCGATGTCGGTCGACGGGAATCGCCGAGCTGTTGCTGGCGAGGATGGTGGTCGGCGCGGTGACGCTTTCGAGCTCGGCGAAGATCTGCTGCTTGAGCGGCAGCTTCTCCGGCGCCGCCTCGAACACGAAAGCCGCGTCCTTCATCGCCGCCGCCATCTGGTCATGCGCCGATGATGCGGCCGAGCAGCGCCTTGTCGCCGTCGAGCAGCGCGCGCGCGACCTCAAGCCGCTGCGGCAGCGAATTGCGCCACTCCGCCGACGGATCGTAGATGCGCACGGTGTGGCCGGCCGCCGCCAAGCAGATAGGCGATGCCGTGGCCCATCAAGCCCGCGCCGACGACTCCGATCGTGCTCATCCTGCCGTATACCCGCCGTCCACATACATGATCTGCCCGGTGCAGAAGTCCGACGCCGGCGTGAGCAGATAGACCGCCATGCCCATCAGGTCCTCGACTTCACCCAGACGCCCGAGCGGGATGCGCGAGAGCGAGCGCGCGCGCGTCTGCTGGCCGAGTTCGTCGTCGCCATACATCCAGGCGGTGAGCTTGGAGCGGAACACCGTCGGCGCGATCGCGTTCACGGTGATGCCGTGCTTCGCCCATTCGGTCGCGAGCACGCGGGTGAGCGAGTTGGTCGCGCCCTTGGACGTGCAGTAGCCGGTGTAGCCGGAATAATTGCCGTGGCGGCCGCGCACCGACGACATCAGCAGCACCTTGCCGCGCTGCTTGTTGGCGATCCAGTGCGCGCCGACGGCCTTGGCCATGAACCAGATGCCGCGGACGTTGGCATCCATCACCGCCTGCCAGTCCTCGTATTCGAGCTCGTGGATGAAGCCGGGCTTGTTCATGCCCGACGCTACCACGAGCTGGTCGACCCGGCCGAAGCGCTTGAGCGCGAGATCGAGCATCGCCTTGGCGTCTTCGAGCTCGTCCGGCCGCCGCACGATGGTCTCGACCTCGCCGCCGACGGCTTTCACCTCGGCGGCGACCTCGTCGAGCTCGCCCTTGCTGCCGGAGGCCAGCACGAGCTTGCCGCCGAGCGCGCCGAGCGTGATCGCGCAGCCGCGTCCGAACGCGCCCGACGCGCCGGTGATGATCGCCACCTTGCCTTTGCTGTCGAACAGCGAGAGCGGATGGCGGAGCGGTTCGGAGATCTCACTCATGGATACGCCTCAATCTATTTTCCCGTCTCGAAACGGAACGACTGCGTCGGATCGAGCACCGCCACCACGCGCAGCGCGCAGCCCTCGCCGTCCGGCCAGCGCCACGGGAAGGCAAAGAAGGTGCAGCGCTTGCCGGTGAGCTTGTCGATCTCGCCGCCGATATTCTCGATGCCGGGGATGCCGTTGGTCATCATGATCTTGTGCGCCGGCTCCCAGTGCGGGAAGTCGTCGATGATGTGGCGGCCGGTCTCGGCGAAATACTCGTCGTCGAGATGCGGCTGCGCCGGCCCCGGCCCGTGCGGCCCGAGGAAGGTGCCGAGCGGATGATCGAGCGCCTGCACGTCGATGCCGACGAGCTTCACGCCGCGCTCGACGATCCATTCCGCCGCCTCTTTGTAGAGCCCGGGCGAATAGGCGTAGTAGTCCGGATTGTCGCCGTAGTTCTTGTGGCTGCCGGTGTTGATCATCACGATGTCGTTCTTCTGGATCTTCGGCTCGGCGTTCTCGAGATCCTTGGGCGTGATGACGCCCCACTTGCCCTTCGGGATCGAGACCACGACGCCGGTGCCGAAGAACCGCCAGAGCGGATAGCCGGTCAGCGTCGGCTGGTTCTCCTGCACGTGGATCGGCGCATCCATGTGGGTGCCGCGGTGCATGATGCCTTCGAACTGCTGCACCAGGAGGCCGTCCTTGGCGTGGAATTCGACCACGCGCACGTTGAGGTTCGCGCGCGACGGCCATTGCGGCATGCCGTGGCCCCAGTCGTGGGTGAGATCGTAGAGCTTGATCTTGCCCGAGCCGTTCGAGCCCTTCACGCCGGCTTCTTCGTCTCGCCGGATTCAAGCCGGTTGCTGCCCTTCGGATCGAGAATGGCGACCAGGCGGATGACGCAGGCGTCGCCCTCGTGCCATTTCCACGGGAAGCCCTGGAAGGTGCAGCGCTTGCCGGAGAGCTTGTCGAGATCGGCGCCGACGTTCTCGATGGTCGGGATGCCGGCGCCGAGCAGCACCTTGTGCGCGGCGTTCCACTCCGGGAAATCCGTGATCGCGTCGCGGCCGGTCTTCTTCTTGTATTCCGGCAGCAGGTACTTGATCTGCGGGCCGTTGCGGTGCGGCCCGAGCGAGGTCGCGAGCGGATGGTCGACGCAGGCGGTGTCGACGCCGACGAGCTTGACCTTCTTCTTCACCAGCCACTGCGCCGCCTTCTTGCTCAAGCCCGGCGCGTGGCCGAAATATTCCTGGCTGTCGGAATAGCGGCGGTGCCAGCCGGTGTTGATCAGCACGATGTCGCCGGCGCGGATTTCGGGCTTGGCCTTTTCCAGGTCCGCCGGCTCGATCAGCTCCCATTTCTTCTTCGGGATCGACACCACCACGCCGGTGCCGAAGAAGCGATCGAGCGCAAGGTCGCCCACCGCCTCCGTCCCCGGCAGCAGGTGGATCGGCGCGTTGACGTGCGTCGAGGTGTGGAAGATGGTCGAGATCTTGTGGGTCATCACGCCGTGCTTGGCGTGGTAGGTCAGACGCTCGAGCTTGATCTCCTCGTAGCCGGGGAAGATCGGCGTATACATTCCCCAGGGGTGGCTGAGCTCGTAGAACTCAAGCCCGCTCACCGGATCCTTCGTCACCGCCATACAACGCCCCCGACAAATGCTACTGACGCCAACCTTTACTTCGCCTCCGGTCTACCCAACCGGGCCAATACGGGCAACAGAAGAACGAGCATGAACGAGAACTTTGTCTATCAATCCCAGGCCGTCCGCGTGCTGTTCGGGCGCGGCACTCTGCAAGCGGTGCCGGCCGAGCTAGAGCTGCACAAACGCAGCCGCGCCTTGATCCTCTGCACGACCTCGAGCCGCCCGGTCGCGGAACGCGTGCAATCCCAGGTGCCCGGCCGGATTGCGGACATCCATCAATTGCCCCCGGCCGGAGACGCGCGCGAGCGGCTCGCCAAGCTCGTCGAGCACGCCAAGCAGAAGAACGCCGACTGCCTCCTGGTGATCGGCGGCGGCTCGCCCATCGGCTTCGCCAAGACCGTCGCCGCCAATGCCGGCGTGCGCTCGATCGCGGTGGTCACGACCTATTCCGGCTCGGAGATGGCGTCGACCTGGTCGATCGGCGCCGGCAAGGACCGGATGGCCGGCGATCACGACGACTGCCTGCCGCTGACCGCGATCTACGATCCCGATCTCACGCTCTCGTTGCCGCCGCGCACCTCGGCGGCAAGCGGCATGAACGCAATGGCGCATGCGGTCGAGACGCTGTACGGCCCGGACATCAACCCGGTGGTCGAACTCCATGCTGCATCAGCGGTAGGCGTGCTCGGCGCTAGCCTGCCGCACATCGTCGACAATCCCGGCGACATCGAGGCTCGCAGTGCCGCGCTCTATGGCGCCTGGCTCGCCGCCGCGTTCCGGGCGCAGGCCGGTGTCGAGCATGCGCTCGCTCAACGCGTACGGCAGGCGTTCGGCCTCGACCACTCGCACTGCCATGCGATCTTCACCCCCTACTCCATTGCGTTCAACGCCAAGGCCGCGCCGCGCGCGATGGGTTTCATCGCCGGCGCGCTCGGCGTTAAGGATGCGGGCCGGGGCCTCTACAATCTCAACGTCCGCATCGGCCTGCCCACCGGATTGAAAGGCCTCGGCATGACAGAGGCCGACATTCCGAAGGCGGTGGAAATCGTCGCCGCCGGCAAGTTCGTTAATCCGCGGCCGGTCTCACGCGACGATATCGAGAACCTGATCACGCAGGCCTTCCACGGGGACCCGCCAAGATTTTAACGGGTCGTGTCCCGGACGCGGTGCAGCGTGTAGCGCAGCGGAACGGTGCACCGCTGATCCGGGACCCCGGTTGCTTTGATGCCTGAAGAAACCGGGGTCCCGGGTCTGCAGCGCATCACTTCATGCTGCGCTGCGCCCGGAACACGGACCACCTACTTCAGCATCCACTCGCCGTCCTTGCTGCGCGAGAGAGCGTCCTTCCCCCGCAGCCGGTCGAGCTCCATCGCGATCTCGCGTCCGTCCTTGCTGCCGAGCGCGGCCATCAGCTCGGAGAAATGCATCGGCCGCGCACCAAGCGCCTGCTCGACGTTCTGGTAGCGCGGCGATCCGTGGATGCGCGGCGCATGCGTCGTCATCGCCTCGACGCCGGTCCGCGCCAGCGGCCCGGTCAGGTCGAAGCCGGCTTTGGTGGTGGTGCGGTCCTCGCCCATGGTCACGTCCATCGGGAACGCCATCTGTCCGGTGGCGGTGACGAGGTCGCGGTCGGCGCGGAAGCGGTTGGCCATCGCCCACTCAACCTCCTCGTCTGCGAAAACGTCGACTTCCTCGTCGAGCACGTAGACGTGCTTGAGGAACGGAATCGCGAACAGCGCCGCGATCACCGCCCGCGCCTGCCCCGGCGTTTCACGCCGCACCGAAACGCGCGCATGCAGGAGCCCGCTCGCGCTCGGCACCGCATAGACCGCAACCGGATCGATGCCCGCCGCGCCGAGCACTTGCCGGATGCGTGCCTCGGTGAGGATCGAGCATTGATGCGCATGATCGGTGCGCGCGATCTTCACCGCGCCATGCAGCACGGTCTGGTGCAGCACGTCCTTGCGCATGGTGATCGCAGTGACGTGGAACACCGGATCGATATGCGCCGGCCCGTAATAGCCGAGGAACTCGCCGTAAGGCCCCTCGATCTCAGTGTAGCCGGCCTTGTCGAAATAACCCTCGATCACAAGCTCCGCATCCGCCGGCACCGGCAGGCCGTTCGAGACGCCGCGCGTGATCGGCAGCGGCGCGCCGCGCAGCGATGCCACGGTCGCGAACTCGTCGTCGCCGGTCGCCCGCACGCAGGCCGCCAGGAAGTCGAGCGGATGCGCGCCGACCGCAAAATTCAGGTGCAGATGCTCGCCGCGCTCGACGCATGCGAGGAACATGCGCTTCAAGTCGGAGACCTGCGTGAGGTTCGAGAGCATTGTGTTGCGCCCGCGCAGCATCAGCCGGCGGCAGCCGACATTGCGCCGACCGGTCTTCGGATCGACCGAATAGTCGATCGCCGAGGAGAGATACGGCGCGCCGTCATAGGCATGCTGCATGTGGAACGGCAGCTTGGTGAGATCGACGCCGTCGCCGGTGATCACGACCTGCTGCACCGGGGCGTCGGCCTGCGGCACCTCGACGACCGGCTGCGGGTTCGCCATCCGGCGGGCGAATTCCTGCGCGAGATTGCGTTCGTCGGTGGTGCCGAACGCGGCGGCGTGGCGGCGGCGGCTGCCGCCGACCGCACCGACGATCTCGAAATGCTCGGGGCCGGCGTCCTTGAACAGCGTCGCCTTCGGCGAGCCCTCGATGATCGCGCTGATGTCCGCGAGCGCGACCGGGCGGTCGTGAATCTCGACCTCGCCGATCTTGATCAGGTGCTCGACAAATCGCCGCAGCCGGAATTGTTCTAGATCGATGCCCGCCATGGCTTGCCCGAAATGTCCCTTGCCTGAAGTCTTCGCTCGACCGCACGCAGGTGCGGCGATCCGCACCCATACCAGACATGCGATCCGCGCTACAAACAAGTTCCCAATGCAGGCAATCTTTCGTAGAATCAGCACCAAGCGCCAGCTTGTGATCAGCGGCGCATTCCCAACAACCGGTCGAAAAATCGGAGGAACACGATGATCGGACGCACGACGATCGGACGGATGCCAGCCATCGCCGCCGTGGCGCTGGCGGCATTTGCCGGCTTCGCCCTGCCTGCGCGCGCGGACGCCGTCGCCGATTTCTACAAGGGCAAGCAGATCGGCCTGGTCATCGGCACATCCTCGGGCAACGACTACGATTTCCGCGCCCGGCTGCTGGCGCGCCACCTTGGACGCTTCATCCCCGGCAATCCGACCATCGTTCCGCGCAACATGCCGGGCGCCGGCGGCATCAATGCCGCGAACTGGCTCGCCAATATCGCGCCCCGCGACGGGACCGCGATCCACATGATCATGGCGAACATGATGAACAAGCAGGCGGTCGGCGTGCCCGGCATCAAGTTCGACGCTCGCCAGTTCTCCTGGATCGGCAACACCACCTCGACGCCCAACGTCACGAGCTCCTGGCACACCTCGGGCGTCACCAATATCCAGCAAGCCAAGGAGCGCGAGCTGATCATCGGCGCGCCGGCCGGAACCGCCGGCGAGGTCTACGGCGCGGTCATGAACGCGCTCGCCGGCACCAAGTTCAAGGTCGTCACCGGCTATCCCGGCGGCAACGAAGTCAATCTCGCGATGGAGCGCGGCGAGATCCATGGCCGCGCGTCGAACTCCTGGGCGTCGTGGAAATCGACACGGCCGGATTGGGTCCGCGACAAGAAACTGATCGTGCTGGTGCAGGTCGCGCTCAAGCGCGACCCCGACCTGAAGGACATCCCGACGCTGATCGATCTCGTCAACAACGACATCGATCGCAAATTCATGGCCTTCCTTTCGGCAGAGACCACGGTCGCGCGCGCGCTGGTCACGCCGCCGGAAATCCCCGCCGACCGGCTCGACGCGCTGCGCCGCGCCTTCGACGCGACCGTGAAGGATGCGCAATTCCTGGCCGAGGCCGACAAGATGGGTGGCATGGATATCCAGCCGATGCGCGGCGAGGACGCGCAGCCAATTGCGCACGGAATCGTCGATACGCCGCCGGAGGTGCTTGAACGCGCGCGCGCGGTGCTCGGCAATCTGTTGAAGTAAGCTGCAATCGACGGCGGAGGGCGCCACCAGACGCGCCCCCGCGAGGGAGGACGAAGGATGGAGACCGCCGCCCGCCGGCTCGCGGCCGCATGGATTGCGGCCACATGGATTGCAACCGCAGCGACGCTTGCGCCCGCACACGCGCAGTCGGCGTCCAACGAAGCGGTGATGGCGGTGCCGGTCTCTGGCCTTGCCTTCAGCCTCGGCTATCTCGCCGACGACCTGAACCTCTGGGAGAAGCACGGCATCAAGGTGAAGACCGTGCAGATCTCTGGCATCGGGGCGATGAATTCGGTGATCGCGGGCAGCACCGACTTCACCCAGTCGTCCGGCAGCGCTGTCACCCGCGCGGCGGCGCGCGGTCAGCGCCTGCTCGGCATCGTCGGTACCATCAACAAGCCGAGCGCACAGATCATCCTGCGCAAGGACCTCGCGGAAGCCGCGGGCTTCGATCCCAAGGCGCCGCTTGAGAAGCGCGCGCAAGCGTTGCGCGGGCGCACGATCGCCGTCGATGCGTTCAACTCCGTGATCCACGGCTATCTGCGCTACATTGCCAGGCGCGCGGGTTTCGATCCCGAGGAGATCCGCGTCGCGGTGATGCAGCCGCCCAACATGCTGGCGGCGTTCCAGACCAAGCAGGTCGACGGCATCACCATGGCGCCGCCCTGGGTGCAGGGGCCCCTCGCCGCCGGCACCGCGGTCATGATCGCGAGCGGCCCCGACGGCGATCCGCAGGACCTGTGGCCGGTTGCCAACACGCTGGTCGCCACCAAGCCGGAGACCTGCGTGAAACGCAAGGCGCTATGCGAAGCGCTCGGCCGCACCTTCCGCGACGCCGTGGCGTTCCTGCTCGACCGGCCGGACGAGGCGCGCGCCGTGCTCAAGAAGCGCTACGCCCAGATCGGCGACCAGCAGTTCGCGCTGGCGATGGACGACATCCGCAAGATCACACCGCGCGACCTCAAGCTCTCGCCAAAGGATTTCGAGAACGCCGAGCGCTTCAACATCGAAGCCGGGCTGTTGAAGCCGGAGGAGAAGCTCAAGAGCTACGACGATCTGTTCACGGATCAGTTCGTGCGTTAGGCACCCTTTCGCTCGTCCCCACGAAAGCGAGAAGTAGGCGCGCTGGTTGGCGGCGGCGTGGCGGCGGTACATCCAGGCACAACGGCGAAACCGCGCACCGATGAGTTCAAAAGTGTGGCTCCCGCTCGGGGGAGCAGGAGCCACCGTCTGCAACGGAGGTATCGGACGTCGCAGACTGCCTGCAAAGGGACCTTTGGGGATGTCCGGTGCAGACGGCCAACGTAATCGCGGCCGAGGTCACGGAAGCAATTGCCAATATGGTCAGGCGGAATACACCAATGGTGCTCGACGGGCATCGGAGCTCTCGATAGCTCGCTGCGAGGCAGGCTTCATGAGGCTCGTCGCGCTGTCAGGGTTTTCCCCATAGACCTCGTCTGTCACGTAACCGTAGACTGTCTCAATAATGCAGTCCAACCGTTCGGGGGGAGTATCGCGTAACCGAAACGTGGAGGACGCCGTGAACTCAACAGGCCCCTTTTCGCGCCGGGAACTGGCGTGGGTTATTCTGCTGAGCTTGGTGCTTTCGGCATCGGTTACTGCGGCATTTGCGCTGGCACTTTTTGCCGCATCCTAGTCGATCCAAACTCGCTGTCTTGTTTGCGCACGTTCCCGGCCTGCTCCGGTAATCGCCACGCGCCAGCGCCATGCCGGGATGATCCCCGGAGAACTCAGCGTTCTCCCTCATAGACCTACCCCTGTCATGTCACCGTAAAATGTCTCAACTAACGTGGTCCCACCGTTCGGGGGAAGTAGTCGCGTAGCCGAAACGTGGAGGACGCCGTGAACTCACCAGCCCGCTCACCACGCTGGGAATTGGTATGGATCATTCCGCTTAGCTTGGTGCTTTCGGCGTTGGCCTCTGCCGCGCTTGCATTGGCGGTTTATGAATTGCTTTGATTGAGCGCGTCTATACGGACAAACAAGTCCAATTTTATTTGCGCAAAAAAACCCAAATTCCGGCGACAATGCTTGCTATTGCAATACCGACCGTCACGTAGACGCCGATTGTAAACGAGTCCATCCCGACCTCCGCTTCAGACGGAAACGCGGCTGATGGGATTGGGGTTGCGAAGACACCATTCGGAAATAGCTGGTATGACTCGTGGAACCCTGCGGTGACGTCGCCGTTCAACTCACGCGGCGGCTCGCGGCGACGAGCCTGCATCAAGTATACCGCAGTCGCCGGATGGCGACGGCGTTAGACCTTGCCCAGCGTGTTGACATGGCCGTGCTACCGGCATGTTGGCATGGCCGTGCTGGAGGGGCCGCTAACGCTCGATGGGCGTCGTCGGTTTTGAAAACCTCGTGGGGGCTTTGGCGTTTCGTTGCAACCCTGCGCTGACGCGCAGCGGAAACTCCGCCTCAAGGAACAAACCTTCGGATAACCGAAAATACGTTCGGACACTTGGTCCATGTCGCCACTGTGCTGCATGGTGACATGTTGCGGCTCCTGGCTTCCTAGACTGATAGGCCTTGGGGTCGCAAGTGGCGGCCCCGTCGTTGGCGACCGACTCCGACGGGGCCGTCAGCGCATACCACATGAGGCCCCGCCATGCGGACCATCCGTCGAACCACCTATTGGAAATTCGGCCAGCCAATCACACTTGCGTTCATCGCCTTCGTTGCCGACCAACATCCCGAAGTAGACGACGGCGCACCGCCAGCGCCGCCGGGGCCACCCAAGGTCAAGGAACGGCCGCCGTACATGACGCAAGCCTACATCCGCAGCGCATTGGACCCGGATCGGCGACAATGAAATCAGGCCGCGCGCAGATGGGGCGGCACTGCTGACTACAAAGCGATGCGAGACCGCAAAATCCGCCTTCGCGCGGCAATGAGCGGATCAGAGAGCCTACCCGACCCCGACGACCTTCCCCCGGCACTCGCCGAATCCAATCTGCGCAAATCCGTCGCGCCTGGCATAGGCGCGGAAGATCACTTCGTCGTCGTCGTCGAGAAAGCGCCGCGTCTCGCCCGACGGCAGCGTCGCGGGCTCGCGGCCACCGCGCGTCAGTTCCAGCATGCTGCCGACGCCGTCCGGCGCCGAGATGGTGCCGGTGCCGATCAGGTCACCGGTTTCGAGATTGCAGCCGCCGCAGGTGTGGTGCGCGATCATCTGCGACACCGTCCAATAAAGATGCTGCGCATTGCTGGCGGCAAGCCGATGCGGCGCCGCGCCGCTCGCGCGCATGGCTTCGGTGAGGATCGAGGCTTCGAGGTCGATGCCGAAAGCGCCCGCGGCCTGGTCGTCGCCGTCCATCAGATAGTCGAGCGGGCGCGGATCGCCGTCCGGCCGCGGCGTCTGCGCGGCCCGGAACGGCGCAAGCGCTTCGGGCGTCACCACCCAGGGCGACACCGTCGAGGCGAAATTCTTTGCGAGGAACGGCCCGAGCGGCTGGTACTCCCAGGCCTGGATGTCGCGCGCCGACCAGTCGTTAAGCAGGCAAAGGCCCGCGACGTGACTGCCCGCCGCGCCGACCGGGATCGGCGCACCAAGTGCATTGCCCGGTCCGATCCAGACTCCCATCTCGAGCTCGTAGTCGAGATAGCGGCACGCCCCGAAGTCCGGCTCGGTCGCCGCCTGCGGCTTGCGCTGGCCGCTCGGCCGCCGCACGTCAGTACCCGACACCCGGATCGACGACGCGCGGCCATGATAGGCGACGGGGATGTGCTTGTAGTTGGGCAACAGCGGATTGTCCGGCCGCAGCAATCGGCCGGAATTGGTCGCATGATGGATGCCGGCGTAGAAATCGGTGAAGTTGCCGATCCGCGCCGGGAGATGCATCTGACATTCTGCCGCCCGCGTCAGCAGCAACGGCTTCATGCCCTCCACCTGCCGCCGCTCGCCGCCGTCGGCATCGAGCAGTTCCGACAGACGCGCCCGCAACGCGGCGCGCGGGCCGGCGCCGAGCGCGAACAGCGCATTCAGGCGCTGCGTACCGGCCGCGTCCGCCGCCCGCTTCGCCTCGCCGGAAAACAGCCCCGCCTCGCTCGCCATTTTGAGGTCGAAGATATCGTCACCGATCGCGACTCCGCCGCGCGGCCTTTCCCCGCCCTTGCTGTAGATGCCGAACGGCAGGTTCTGGATCGGGAAATCCGGATGGCCGTTGGCGCTTTCGACAAAGCTCCGGCGCTTCACGTCATGGGTTGCGTCGATCATCCGCTCGTTGCCCTCTGTCGGCGGAGCAAAGGGCGGACAGCCCGCCGCATTTTACTTGCCCCCGTGACCCGCTAGGATCGCATGCCCGCGCGCAGAACAACAACACCGAGGAGGGCCCTGACCATGCGACGGCGTGATTTCCTGGCCGGCGGTCTCGCCGCCACCGCGCTGCCGCGCGTGACGCGGGCGCAGGGCGCATTTCCGAGCAAGGCGGTCCACCTGATCGTGCCGACCTCCGCGGGCGGCGTGCACGACGTCATCGGCCGTATCTGGGCGGATCGCGCGAAGTCGTCGCTCGGCAATATCGTGGTCGAGAACCGCGCCGGCGGCGGCTCCTCGATCGCGCTCAATTACGTGGCCCAGCAGCCCGCCGATGGCCACACGCTGCTGGTCGGTTCGACCAGCACGTTGGTGCTGCGCGAGGGCTCGAACAACAAAGCCTACGACGCGTTGAAGGACATCGCCGCGATCTCGATCCTCGCGACCACCTCGACCTCGATCGCGGTCAATCCGTCGCTGCCGGTGAAGTCGGTGAAGGAGTTGATCGCCTATATCAAGGCGAACCCCGGCAAGCTCAGCTACGGCTCCGGCGGCGTCGGCGCCATCACCCACATCACGCCGGAGCTGTTCAAGCAGGCGGCGGGCGGTCTCGACATGCTGCACGTGCCCTATCGCGGCGTCGGGCCGGCGATGAACGACCTCTTGGCCGGACAGATCCAGGTGATCTTCCCGAACATCACCTCGGCGGTGGTGGCGCTGCACCGGGGCGGTAAGCTGCGGCTGCTCTCGGTCAATGCGCCGGAGCGGCTCGATGCGGCGCCCGACCTCCCGACCTCGAACGAGGAAGGGTTGAAGGATTTCGTCTCACAGATCTTCTTCGGCGTGTTCACGCCGATCAAGACGCCGATGCCGATCCGCGAGCAGATCAACGCGGTCACCCAGAAGGAATGGGGCGACAAGGAATTCCAGAAGAAGCTCGTCGACTCCGGTTTCGAGCCGCTGCTCAACTATGGGCCCGAGCGCGGCGACCGCTACCTGCGCGAGGAATTCGCCAAGTGGAATCCCGTGGTGCAGAAGGTGCAGGGACAGTGACGTCTCCATTGATGCACCTTCGATGAATAACACCGCGCACGCTCCCCTCGCCCGCCCCGCGCTGCGCGTCGAGGATGGACCGCTGCTGCGCGGGCGTGGGCGCTTTGTCGACGACATCGCGCTGCCCGGCCTCCTGCATGCGAGCTTCGTGCGCAGCCCGGTGGCGCATGCGCGGCTGAACGGCATCGACGCCGGCGCCGCCCGCGCGCTCCCCGGCGTCCGCGCCGTGTTCACCTATCGCGACCTGCGGCCCTTGATCGGCCATGACCGTATCCCGCTTGCGCTGCCCGTCGCCGCGATCCGGCACCATGTCGATCCGTCGTGGCTGGCGGAGAAGGAATTGTGCTTCGCCGGCGAGCCCGTCGCCGTGGTCCTGGCCGAGAGCCGCGCGCTGGCCGAGGACGCCGCCAATCTGGTCGTGCTCGACTACGAAGAATTGCCGGCGGTGACCGATCCGGTGGCGGCGCTCGGCGCCGGCGCGCCGAGAGCGCGGCTCGATTGCGCTGACAATCTCGTGGCGCAGTGGGCGCTGAAATACGGCGACGCCGAGCGCGCCTTCGCGACTGCCGCGCATCGCATTGCGCAACGCTTCCGCATCCACAAGGGCGGCGGCCATGCGATCGAGACCCGCGCAGTGCTCGCCCGGTACGACGCCACCGAGGAATTGCTCACGGTGTGGGACGGCACCCAGATGCCGCACAAGGCCAAGCGCGTCATTGTCGATACGCTCGGCTTTGCGGAAAGCCAGGTGCGGGTGATCGCGCCCCATGTCGGCGGCGGCTTCGGGCCAAAGAACCCGTTCTATCCGGAGGAGCTGGTGGTGCCGGCGGCGGCCTACCTCATCGGCGCGCCGGTCAAATGGATCGAGGACCGGCGCGAAAGCTTCACCGCCACCAATCACGAGCGCGAGCAGGACTGGGACCTCGAAGCCGCAATCGACGCCGACGGCAGGCTGCTCGCCGTGCGCGGCAAGGTCCATCATGACCACGGCTCGGCGACGCCATCCGGCTTGTCGACGGCGCAGAATTCCGCGACAAATTTCCTCGGTCCCTACGTGCTGCCGGCGGTCAATATCGGCTTTGCGGTGTGCCTCACCAATTTCGCGCCCGCGACCTCGAGCCGTGGCGCCGGCCGGCCGCAGGGGACCTATGTGATGGAGCGCCTGCTCGACCGCATCGCGGAGCATATGTCGCTTTCCCGGGATGAAGTTCGCCGGCGCAACCTGATCGCACCCGACCAGATGCCCTACGTCACCGAAGTGGTGACGCGCGACGGGCTGCCGATGACCTACGACAGTGGCGACTATCCGGAATCGCAACGCCGCGCGCTTGAGGCGGCGGGCTGGCGCGATTTCCCGGCCCGGCAGGAAGCCGCGCGCCGCGCCGGACGTTTCATCGGGCTTGGCCTCGCCAATTATGTCGAAGGTACCGGACGCGGACCGTTCGAGAGCGTGAGCGTGCGTATCGGGCCCTCCGGCAAGATCGTCGTCGCGACCGGTGCCACCGATCAGGGTCAGGGCACCCACACCATGCTGGCGCAGCTCGCCGCCGAGACCTTCGGTGTGACGCTCGACCGCGTGCAGGTAATCGCCGGCGATACCGCCGCCTCTCCACTCGGCCACGGCTCCTATGCCAGCCGCCAGGCGGTCACCGCCGGCAGTGCGTTGCACATTGCGTCCCGGCTGGTCGCCGACAAGGCAAAGGCGGTGGCTTCCGCCATGCTGGAAGTCGCAGCCGACGATCTCGAGCTGGTCGACGGCGAGGTGCGCGTGCGCGGCGTGCCCGGCATGAAGAAGAGCCTCGGCGAAATCGCGCATGCGTTAAGCGGCGTCGCCGGCTTCGCGCTGCCGGCCGGCGTGACACCCGGCCTCGCCGCATCGAACGATTTCGTGCCGCCGGCGATCACCTATACCAACGGCACGCATGTGTGCGAGGTGGAGGTCGATCCCGAGACCGGGCACGTCCGCCTCACCCGCTACATCGTCGTGCACGACTGCGGGCGCATGATCAGTCCAATGATGGTCGAAGGCCAAGTCCACGGCGCGGTGGCGCATGGCGTCGGCGCCACGCTCTATGAATGGATGCGCTATGATGCCTCCGGCCAGCCGCAGACCGTGACCTTCGCCGACTACATGCTGCCGACGTCCGACATCATGCCGCCGATCGAGATCCATCACATGGAGTCGCCGACGCCGCTCAACCCGCTCGGCGTCAAGGGCGCGGCTGAAAGCGGCACCATCGGGGCCCCAGCGGCCATCGTTTCCGCGATCGAGGATGCGCTGAAGCCGTTCGGCGTGCGCATCACCGACCTTCCGGCGAACTCCGGAACGGCTGCTGAAGCTGATACAATCCGCGAAGCAATAGTTGAGTGGGAGGGTACCGAATGAAAGCCGCAGTCCTGGGTGAGAACGGCGTCGAAGTGCGAGACCTGCCGAAGCCTGAGCCGAAGCCGAACGAAATCCTGATCCGCGTGCGGGCGACGAGCCTCAATCGCGCCGACCTCAGCGTCGCCATGGGCCATCAGCATGGCCGCGTCGGCGGCGTCGGGGCGCGGCTCGGGCTCGAATGCGCCGGCGAGGTCGAGGCGGTCGGCAGCGCAGTGAAAGGCTTCAAGGCCGGCGACCGCGTGATGGCGGCGGCGCCGGGCGGCTACGCCGAATACATCGCGGCGGACGAGCATCGCGCGACGCGCATCCCGGCCAACAACATGACCTACGAGCAGGCCGCCTGCTTCCCGGTCGCGCTGCAGACCATGCACAACGCCATCGTTACGGCCGGGCGCTTCAAGGCCGGCGAGACGCTGCTGATCCAGGGCGCCAGCTCCGGCGTCGGGCTGATGGGGATGCAGATCGGCAAGGTCAAAGGCGCGTCGCTGGTGATGGGCACGTCCACCCATCCCGGCCGGCGCGCGCGGCTCAACGAATATGGCTGCGATCTCGCCATTGACACCACCGATCCCAAATGGCCGGAGCAGGTGAAGAAGGCGACCGGCGACAAGGGCGTCAACCTGATCGTCGACATGGTCTCCGGCACCACCGTGCAGGGAAGTTTCGAGGCGGCCGCCCTCCTCGGCCGCATCGTCAATGTCGGCCGGCTCGGCGGACAGAAGGGCGAGATCAATTTCGACCTGCACGCGCTCAAGCGGCTCGACTATATCGGCGTGACCAACCGTACCCGCACCCAGGACGAATTGAACGATGTGACGCGGCTGATGCGCGAGGACCTCTGGGGAGCGGTCGAGGACGGCAAGCTGTCGCTGCCGATCGACAAGACGTTTCCGCTCGACAAGGTCGCGGATGCGCTCGCGATGATGAAGGCCAACCAGCACTTCGGGAAGATCGTGCTGGTGATGTGATGGGTGGCCGCGAGATCGCCGCTATATCTTCGAGCAGCCAAGACCGTTCGCTGACTACGCATTCACCAGCGACGCCAATTTGCTGGCGCAAAGTTCGGCAATCGCCATCACACTGGCGAATGGCTCGGTCGACAATCGAAAACTGATTGTCGGTTGCACATCAGCCTTGCATCGTGCCAGTGTCGGACCGGGCGCTGCCGTCACGCTCGCCCACCTTGCGCTCTTTGCGAATGCAGATCACGATCAAGAACCGGCTTTCGGATATAGCCCTGGTGCAGACTGCACTTAAACAATTCGCTGACGTACGCGGGATTTCCTCTCACGACGTTATGAAGATCAACCTTATTGTCGATGAACTCATCAGTAACATTGTTTCCTATGCCTATCAGGACGACGGCGAGCACGACATCGAGATCGAGCTAGGATTGGCAGACAATCGCCTCAGCCTGGCGATTACCGACGACGGCGTTCCATTCGATCCTTCGGCCAAGGACTTGCCGGATACCGCGGTGCCGTTGGAAGCCCGTCCACTTGGCGGACTAGGAATTCATCTGGTGAAGAAGATTGCTGACGACCTTTCCTATCAGCGACGAGCCGGCAAGAACGTCGTGACGGTCGTCAAGCGCGTCAACGCGCTCGATCGAAACTGAGATCAATCTATCGAAGGATAGTTCCATGGAAATAAAATCCAGACAGCACGACGACATACTCATTCTGGACATGGCCGGGCGCCTGGACACGTCAACCTCCGGCAACGCACACGATGCGCTGGTCGGTTACTCCAAAAGTGGGGCCAAAAGAATTCTGCTCAATCTTGACAAGCTCGAATACGTTAGCAGCGCAGGATTACGTGTCTTTCTGACGTTGGCGCGATTGCTCCAGTCGGCCGGCGGCGAAATGAAGATAGGTCACGCCAACGGCGTGGTTCGGGACGCACTTGAATCGTCCGGATTTAACAGCCTGATCAAAATCTTCGATAACGAGACATCGGCGATCAAGTCCTGGAATTAGGCGCAGGCTCTTCGTCCCACAACTCGGTGCGCACCCGCCACGCAACGGCCTTCGGTTCTTCTGGGCTAAAACGCCGAGGCCAACTCCTTGGCGCCGGGCTGCTGCGACTGCCGGTCCATGATGCCGTTCATCTCGGCGTACAGCGCCGCGACCGTGCCGGTGCGGCGCGCGATGCCATTGCGCTCATAGCCGCCGCGCTGGAAGAAATTCGAGGTCGGCACCCGCTCGCGCAACGACTGCGGCATGGTGACGAGATCGATGCCGTTGCCGTCGCCGGTCAGGTTCATCATCTCGAGCTCGGCCGCCGTCAGCCGCGCATCGTGTCCTTTGGTCTGCGCAAACTTGACCGAGTTCAGAAGTTTCTGAACCTGCAACAGCGGACCGAAGTCGCGGTCGAGAACCGCCGCGTGAATGCCCATGCCGCCGCGCGTCTTCGCGAGCTTGTCGTGCTCGCCCCACTGGTTCGGCACCGTCTTGCTGAACGCGATCATGCGTTTGAGATGCGCGACCTTGTTGTCGGGAACGTCCCGTTGGTGAAGCGCTCGGAGGAACTGGTCGCCGTAGCCGGCGAGCAGGCTGACGCTGTTGGTGGTGAGAAGCTGGTTGTAGCCGACGGCGGTCGAGATCGCGCGTGCGTTCGGCCGCGGATGCGTGAGCCCCGACTGCACGTCGTAGGTGCCATTGCCGCCGGTCTCGAACGCATAGATCCGCACGATCTGGTCGCGGGTCAGCCCGGCGGCCTTCGCCTCCTTGGCATAAGCGCGCTTGAAATCGAGGTCGCTGCCCGGCCGCTGCGGCACGAAGCGATAGTGATCGGCGGCGGCTTTGAGAAAATCGGCGACCACCGGAATTGGCGCGCGCGGCGGCTTGGTGACATCGGGCACGTCCGGACCGGGCGGCTTGGGCGGGCCGGTGTAGACAGGCGGCTGCGTCAGCACATAGTCGTCGAGCCCGACCGGCTGGTTGTTGCGGCGCTTGGCAAAACGGGTGCGGCGCTTTTCCGAAATCTGATCCCAGTACGCGCTCGCCTCCGCCTCATAGGCGTTGCGCGCGCGCGTATAGGCGGCAAGCCGCGCCTCATAGCTCGCGCCTGACTGCGCCTGGGTCGCAACGCGCTGGGCATGCGACGGCTCGGCCGCGGCCAGCAACAAGCCGGCAGCCAGCAAACCCGACAACGTCAGAGTGGAACAATGCTGCATGTCGTGTCCCCGCGGCGCCCTTCCCCGGGCCGCCCCCCAAGAACGGCAGCGGTCGTCAACATCTCCTTAACGGCCGCAGCGGCGAAGCAGGTACAGTATTGCCGAAAAATCGTGGTCACAACGTGACAAGATCAGGCTTGGCCGTCGATCGCGGCGCCGGATTTCACGAGCGCGTCGATCGCCGCGTCGGAATAGCCCGCTTCCGCGAGGACCTTTCGCGTGTCCGCTCCGAGAGGCTTGGCGGAGGACTCCGATCGCACCGGCTCGCCGTCGAACATGAGGGTCGGCCGGACCGTCCGGACCGGGCCCTCCGTGGGATGCACCGCGCGCTCCACCAGCTTGACCGCGGCGAGGTGAGGATCGTCGGCAATCGCCGCCAGCGCATGGCAGGGCATCGCCGGGATGTCGAGCTCCGCAAAAACCTTGAGCCAATGCGCGGTCGTGCCCGACGCAATCGACTCTTCCCGCAGGCGATACCAGTCGCTTGAGTTCTTCACGCGTGCCGCGACGCTCGAGAAGCGCGGATCGTCGATGAGGTCTTCGCGACCGACCGCGAGCAGGAACACCTTCGCCTGCGCGTCGGTGTTCGCGGTGATCGCGATCCATCCATCCTGCGTCGCGATCGGCCGCGCATTGGGATCGAGCACGCGGCGGTCGCCGGGCGGCCCCAACGGCGGATCGAACGTCGCGGGACCGAGATGCTCCTGCAACACGAACGCCGCCATGGTCTCATGCATCGGGATTTCGATGGTCGCCCCCTCGCCGGTCCGGAACCGCCGTACCAGCGCCGCCGCGACGGCGCCGGCGGCGATCTCCGCGACCACGTGATCCGCGGCGAGAAACGGCGCGAAGCTCGGCGCGCCGTCGCGTTCGATGGTGAGGCCGGCAAGGCCCGACGCCGCTTGCAGCACCGTGTCGTAGGCCGGACGGCCGCGGTACGGTCCGCCCGGGCCGAAGCCGGTGATGATGCAGTGGATGAGGTCGGGCTTGGCATTGCGGCAAGCCGGCGCGTCCAGCCCCATGCGCGCCAGCGAGTTGGGCCGCACATTGGTGATGAACACGTCGCAAGACTGCATGATCGTCCGCAGCGCCTTCAGACCGTCCGGCGTGCGCAGATTGAGACCGACGAAACGCTTGTCGCGATTGAAGTGGAGGAATTTTCCCGACAGCGTTCCGGACGGCGACGGCCCGCCCAGCGTGCGCAGGAGGTCGCCCTCCGGCGACTTCGATCTTGATGATCTCAGCGCCGAGGTCGGCGAGCCGCAGCGTCGCGGCCGGGCCGACGACGACGGAGGTCAGATCAAGCACCTTGATTCCGGAGAGCGGCATGAGCTAGCGCGCATCATCCCAGATCGACTGGGCGGTTTCCACCAGCAGCTTGAGCTTGGCGGCCTGTTGATCGATGGTCATCACCGCATTGCGCACGTCGCCGGAAAAACCGCATTGCGGACTCAGGCACAGCCGATCGAGCGAAACGTGCTGGGCGGCTTCCATCACCCGCTGACGCAACGCCTCTCGCTCTTCCAGCTCCGGGCTCTTGGTGGTGATCAGGCCGAGCACGGCGGTCTTGCCGTCCGGCATCAGTCGCAGGGCGTCGAGCGGCCCGGCGCGCGCGCTGTCGAATTCGAGCAGATAGAAGCCGACATTGAGTTTCTTGAAAATCTGTTCCGCCATGAATTCGTAGCCGGTGTCGGCCTGCCAGAAGCCGAGCCGGTTGCCGCGGCAGACATGCATGCCGACGCCGAGGCCCGCGGGCACTTTTGCGAGAATGGCGTTCAGCACCTCGACATATGAAGCCGCGAGCTTCTGCCAGTCGTCGCCGCGCTCGTCGAGCACGGCGCGGATTTCCGGATCGCCGAACTTCACCAGCGAGGTCTCGTCGATCTGGAGATAGGTGCACCCCGCGGCGTGCAGCGCGGCCAGCTCCTTCACGTACACGTCGATCAGGTCGCTCCAGAATTGGTCGAGCGCCGTGTAAGCGCCGCGCAGGACCGCCTCATTGCCGCCGAGGAAGTGCAGGATCAGCGGCGACGGCACCGTGATCTTCGCCGTCTGCTTGGTGGCCGATTTCAGAAACGAAAAGTGCTCGGCAAAGATAGGGCCTGACCACTTCGCCTTGGCCTTCACGACCATGCGCTCAGCCGGGAGCTTCTCGCCCTTGTCGTTGCGATGATAGAACTGGCCCGGCTCGAAGCCGATGCCGTCGCGCCCGAACGCCTTGAAGTAGAAATCGATGATGTAGTTCTGCCGGCGGAATTCGCCGTCGGTGATCGATTTCAGGCCGATCGACTCCTGCAGCGCGACCACTTCGCGGATGGCGTCGTCTTCCGCCTTGCCGAGCTCGTCCTTGCCGATCTCTTTCTTGCGGTAGCGCGAACGCGCGTCGACCAGGCTTTGCGGACGGCGCAGGCTGCCGACGTGATCGGCCCGGAACGGCGGGTTGTGAGGCGACGCCACGTTGATTCCTTTTCTTCTATCGTTTCTTGCGCGGCGACTGCATCAATCGCCAGGGGTCACGGTGTAACCCGCATCCCCGTGAACTTCCACTGCGACAATTCCTCCATGGCGTAGCGCACGCCCTCGCGGCCGAAGCCGGACGAGCCGACGCCGCCGAACGGATACATGTCGAGGCGGAAGCGGCTGGCGTCGTTGATCCACAGCGAGCCGACGCGAAGCTGACGCGACACCTTGAACGCGGTTTCGAGGCTCTTGGTGAAGCAGGCGCCCTGCAGCCCGAACTCCGACGAATTGGCAAGCTCGATCGCCGCGTCGACACTGTCCACGGGTTGCACGACCACCACCGGGCCGAACGCCTCCTCGCCCATCAACCGCGCCTCCGGCGGCGCGTCGGCGACGATCGCCGGGCCGAGGATGCAGCCGTTGCGCTCGGGCTTGCGCACGAGCTTCGCGCCTTTGGCGACGGCGTCCGCCACCATCGCCTCGACGCGATCGGCGGCCTCGCGGCTCACCATCGGGCCGACGTCGATCGCGGCATCCTCCGGGTCGCCGACCTTGAGCTTGTTGGCGGCGGCGACGAACAGCTCGAGGAATTTTTCGTACACCGCACGCTCGACGATCACGCGTTGCGCCGAGATGCATTGCTGGCCGCTCGCCTCGAAGCCGGCGCCCGCGATGCGGGTTGCGGCGTCCGCGAGATCGGCGTCGGCGCAGACGATGTTGGCGGCGTTCGAGCCGAGCTCGCCGACGAACTTCTTGGCACCGGCAGCGCGGGCGAGTTCGTTGCCCATTTTAGTCGAACCGGTCGCGGTGACGGCGGCGACCAAGGGATGCGCGACCAGGATCTGCGCGGTCTGCCGGCCGCCCGGCACGACGTTGAACAGCCCGTCCGGCACGCCAGCCCGCTTCACCGCGTCGGCGATCAGCAGCGCGACCTCGGTGCCGGGCGGCGACGGCTTCACCACCACCGCATTGCCGACCGCGATGGCGGGCGCGATCTTCTGCACCAGCAGGTTCACCGGCCCGTTGAACGGCGTGATCGCGGCGACCACACCGTAGGGAATCCGTGTGGTGAAACCGAACCGGCCGGCGCCGGTCGGCATCGTATCGAGCGGCAGCACCTCGCCGTTGATATGCGGAAGCTGCGCGGCGCAGGCGCGGATGAACGCCCCTGCCCGCTTGGCCTCGAAGGTCGCCGCGCGCCGCGGCTTGCCGATATCGCGGATCAGCGAACGGACCAGCTCGGCCTCGATCTTGTCGATGGCGTCGGCGGCGGCATTGAGCCATTCGAGCCGCTTCGCGACCGTTGCGTCGAGATGCTTCATATAGGCGCCGTAGGCGTGCTTGACGGCGGCGTCGATGATGACGGCATCGGACTCCACGATCTGCGAGGCGGAGGTTTCGTCGATCGGCGACACCAGCGGCGAAAACTTCGTCTCGGGCGCGACGGCGGCCGCGCCGCCGATCCATGGCAGATGCCGGACGGGTGCATTCATGGGAACTCTCCTTACGCTCGCGGCGGCACGCCCGCCGATGTCGGGACACTCTTTAGCGCATCGGCGCGCGGATGTGGACAGTGCCCGGGCACGGCGATAGCTTTCCTGCAGCTTGCCGTCTCACGGGTCTCATACAACGCCTAGATCGCCCCGAATGCGCTCATTTCACCGGAACGCCGCCGCCGCACTCTGGGCGGCGCTCGCCATCGTCTTGGCAACTCCCACAACGGCAGAAGAGCAGAGCCCGTACCTGATCACGACACGTCAAATTCCGCCGGAGTACAAGGTCACGGCAGAATTTCTCGACTACCTGAAGCCGCCGAAGGAAGCCTCGGGCTTCCAGGCCGGCGCCGCGCCGAAGTGGGATATTGCGCGGCTGCTGTCCTTCATTTCGCCAGACGGGTTTGCCGCATCCGACGTCAACCGAGGGCGAAACGTCGCAAAATATTCGGTCCAGCAGATCCGCAGCGCCGTGGCCGCGCGCAAGGGCATTCCGTTCCAGATGCTGGCCCATCTCGGCCACATCTATGCGCAGCCCTACAAGCAATATTCCGAACTGCGCTTTGAGCCCCAGGGCGACGGGGTCGTGGTGCACGTGGCGGACTGGTACCGGCTGACTTTCGCGCCGCAAGGCGGCCAGTTGAAGCTCACCCGCGTGGACTATCTCATGCGCGAAGGCCACTGAGTTGATCAAGGACCGCCCATCTTCCCGGGGACATCTCACGTTGGATTCAAGAATGGCCGAAACGGTGATCTGGGAGAAAGAACTCCCGCGCAACACGGGTTTTGTGTTCGATCTCAAGAAGGGCCAGTCGGTCCGCATCCGCTCGCAGACCATCATCGATTTCGTCTGCTTCAACCGCGACAATCTGCGCGAGCGTTTCGACCAGGCGCGCACCAAGGCGAACCAGCGCAAGGTGTTCATCTCGACCGGCGACATGCTGGTGTCGAAGCTCAACAACACCCTGATGACCATCATCGAGGACACCTTCAAGGAAGGCCACCACGACCTGCAGGAAGGCATGTGCAGCCGCAAGCGCCACGAGCTCGCCGCGGCGCGCGGCATGTGGCAGAAGACCTACGGCCGCCCGCTCTCCGAGATGCCGCCGCGCG
Organism: uncultured Alphaproteobacteria bacterium; assembly: GCA_963785745.1. GTDB lineage: Bacteria > Pseudomonadota > Alphaproteobacteria > Rhizobiales > Xanthobacteraceae > VAZQ01. The sequence goes on along the minus strand of CAWAWR010000016.1, from coordinate 148,965 downwards.
GCTGCACCGAGAACCTCTCGACCGCGCTCGCGCCCTACGGCATCGCGCTCGAAGACGTGCCGAGCCCGTTCAACATTTTCCAGCACATGATCATCCATCCCGACGGCGAGCTGGAGCATTCCCACATCCGCCCGAAGTCGCCGGGTGCGCATGTGACGCTGCGGGCGGAGATGGACCTGCTGGCCGCGCTCAGCACCTGTCCGGACGTGTCGGTGGGCGGCACCACGGGCGCGACGGTGACGGTGCTGGAATAGCCTAGCCGCGCAACACCGCGCCCCACTTGTCGGCGATCGCCCGCGCCTCCTCCTGCGTCAGCGCCGAAGTCGGCGGATACTTGTCGATCCACGAGAACGGCTTCACCGCCTCGATCACCGCTTTGGAATGCGAGGTGACGCCGCGGCGCTTGTCCTCCTCCGGAATGCGCGGATCGAGCGCCGACGACCAGGCGTCGCGCACGATGTCGATCTGCTCCGACGGCTCGCAGCGCGTGGTGATCGCCCACATCACGTCATTGATGTCGGAGGGATCGACGTCCTCGTCCACCACCACGACCAGCCGGCCCATATAGCTGTTGGCGGCGGCGATCAGCCCGGCGCGCTTGGCGTGCCCGGCGTAGCGCTGCTTGAGCGCGACCACGGTCATCAGTTGCGCGACATGCTGCCAGACCCCGACCACGTCGGTGACGCCCGCCATCTCCAGATTACTCCAGATACCCGCTGCGCGAAAAGGCAGGCCGAAGTGGAAGCGCGGCGGCTTCATCGGCGGCGAGCCGAGCAGGATCGGATCGTTGCGATGATGGATCGCGTCGACGCGCATCACCGGGCACGGCCGCTTGTCGGCGGCGTAGTAACCGGTGAACTCGCCGAACGGACCTTCCGGCAGCGTCTCCTGGTCGGGCGACAGCAGCTCGCCTTCGAGGATGATCTCGGCATGCGCCGGCAGCGGCAGGCCGGTCTTCGGCCCCGCGATCACCTCGATCGGCGCATCCTTGATCGCGCCCGCGAACTCGTACTCCGACTGCCCCGCCGCGAGATATTCGAAACCAGCGATAAACAGCGCCGGGTCCATGCCGTTGACGATCGCGAGCGGACAGGGCTTGCCGGCGTCCCAGTATTTTTTGGCGATGATCGCGCCGTGGCGGCCGAGATGATCGAACTGCACGGTGACCTTGTTCTTGCCGTGCACCTGCACGCGATAGATCGAGGCGTTGATCCAGCCGCTATCGGGATCGCGCATGATCACGATCGAGCCGGAGCCGATATACGGCCCGCCGTCCTTGGTGTGCCACACCGGCGCCGGGAGCTTTCGCAGATCGACGGCATCGCCGCTCACGCTGTTTTCGAGGAACGCCGCGTCCTTCACCGTCACCGGCTTGTGGTGCTTGAGGGTCTGGCGCTTCGCCATCCACGCCTTCAGTGCGTCGAGAGGCCGCAGCGCCGGATCGATCCCGAGCGCCAGCGCCGCGCGCTGCGGATTGGTGGTGGCGTTGGTGAAGATGCGGAAGCCCGCCGGGTAGCCCTTGATGCGGTCGAACAGCAGCGCCGGGCATTCCGGCAGGCCGGCCGCGACCTCGGTGATGCCGCCAAGCTCGATATGCGGATCGGCGTCCATGACGCGCCGCAACGCGCCGAGCGCCTCGACCTCGGCGATGAATTCACGCAAATTCTTGTACATCCGTCTCCAGCCTTCCTGCAGCCGTCCGCGCACGCAACTGTAGCACGGCAGGCGTGCGTTCCTCGCGAGGGTGCGGGCAAGGGCCCGGGTATGACAAGGCCGGCCATGCCGGATATAAAGAGCCCACATCGGGAGAAACAAAAAATGACTGCCGGAAGCAACGTCGCCGCCCACATCGACTATGACGACCTGCGCGAGTGGCTCGCGCATGCCGAGCGCCTGGGCGAGGTGAAGCACCTCAAGGGCGCGACCTGGCAGGAGGACATCGGGCTGGTTGCCGAGGCAATCCTGCGCGCGGAGCACGGCCCCTGCGTCGTGTTCGACGAGGTGCCTGGCTCCCCCAAGGGCTTCCGGCTGCTGCTCAACATGTTTGCCGGTGTCCGCCGCAACATGACGCTCGGCTTCCCCGATCACCTCACCAAATGGGAGTTGAGCGACGCCTATCGCGAAGCCTATCTGGCGGATCCGAAAATCATCAAGCACGAGATCGTCGAGGACGGACCGGTGTTCGAGAACATCGTCACCGGCGACGACATCGACATCACCAAATTCCCCTCCCCGATCTGGCACGAGAAGGACGGCGGCCGCTACATCGGCACCGGCACCTACAGCGTCACCCGCGATCCGGAGGAGAACTGGCTCAACGCCGGCGCCTATCGGGCACAGGTGCATGACAAAAAGACCGTCGGCCTGGTGACGGCGAAGGGCCACCACGGCTGGATCCATCGCGAGAAATATTTCGCGCGCGGCGAGAAGATGCCGATCGCGATGGTGCTCGGCGGCGATCCGCTCGCCTTCTTCTACGGCGGCGTCGAGGCGCCCTACGGCACGTTCGAGATCGACATCATCGGCGGCATGCGCGGCCGCGCGGTCAAGATGGTGAAGGGCAAGGTGACCGGCCTGCCCTTCCCCGCCAATGCCGAGGTCGTGCTCGAAGGCTTCGTCGATCCGGTGAAGCGCCATCCCGAGGGTCCGTTCGGCGAATGGACCGGCCACTATGCCGGCGGCGTGCGCGACCTGCCGGTGATCGACATCCAGGCCGTCTACTATCGCAACGATCCGATCCTGCTCGGCGTGCCGCCGATGGGCGGCGGGCCGGACGAGATGGCGCGCTACCGCGCGGTGATGCGCTCCGCGCTCATCAAGCAGAACATGGTCAATGCCGGCGTGCCGGGCGTGAACCAGGTGTGGTGCCATGAGGTCGGCGGCGCGCGCATGCTGCACGCGGTGTCGATCACGCAGCGCTATCCCGGCCATGCCGTGCAGGCGGCGCACATCGCGGCGCAATGCGGTGCGTCGGCTTATGCCTCGAAATACATCGTGGTGTGCGACGACGACGTCGACGTCACCAATCTCGACCACATGCTCTGGGCGATGATCACCCGCACCGATCCGGTGGAGTCGATCCAGTTCATCAAGGGCTCGTGGGATTCGAACGCCGATCCCGCGATCCCGCCGGAACGCCGCAAGGTCGGCAACATCACGCACTCGGTGGCGCTGATCAACGCCTGCAAGCCGTTCCACTGGAAGGACGAGTTCCCGCCGTCGAATACGCCGAGCCCGGAGATCGCGAAGAAGGCGCGGGAGAAGTTCGGGTGGTTGTTGAATGGCAAGGAGCCGGGGTGAGCTATGCGCGCAATGATGCGGTAGGCGACCAGTGCCGGTATTTTTTGAGTGTCTTCTCTATTTCGTTTCGTTCGGCGCGATGTTCACGTTGTTCGCAAGCGTTGCTTCCGTCGTAATTTGGCTGCTGAAGACGTTGTGGTCATGGGCGATCGAACCCGAGACCGATGCAACTAAGTCCACACAGGTTCAGTTGACGAATCTGAACCACCTGAAGCGCGCCGGACAATAACCGAGCCGGGTTCAGGCCAGTCGTTGCCGTGTCTGCTTTTTTTGCCCAATGCGGACATCCAGTCCCATCCGCGCCAATATCTGCTTCTGACCCAAGGCGAATATGCAGCAACGGGACGATCTTGCTGTCGTCTTCCACGCGATAGAGCACAGCAAAATGGAGCTGAGGCGCCGCAGAACTAGGGCGCGCACCATAAACGCACAGGAATGTCCGCTTGCGGGGATAGAGCAGACATAGGCGTCATGTCTGCTACTGACCCAAAGCGGACATTTTGCAGAGAGCTTGTTGGAGCGGCATGCAGGGCCTTCAAACGACGCGGCGCGATATGCTGTGCGGGGGGCGGGGTCGGCTCGGGATTGCGAAAGCCAGACCGATAGGAACGCCTCCAAGCAAATACATACGTCTGGAGCCCTACCGGACGTTTGATATCACGATCGGGACGCGAGGATGATGTTCGCGGTCACTGCCTTTCGGTACGTCCGCGATACCGACGAGCAATATCGCTCATCCTTATCTCGGAGATGAACCCATGACCACCATGACCAAGGTTATCGCTTGCCTTGCCTTCCTGGCGGCCTTCGCGGCGCCCGCCTCGGCACGCATGGTCGACGAGGGCCTGAGTGCTTATCCGCAGTTTGGCGCAGAGGGACCCGGTTACTGGCAAACCCCTGGTGTGTACGTCAACCGGGGACGTAACTGAAGAAGCTTTCGCGGTACACAGCGTTTCCAGAATCGGCAACGAGCGGCTTGCTCGCTGCCGATTCTGCGTCACCCCACTGCTCAGAGTTCTTTAAGCGCCGCTCCGCTCTCCCGCGCGAAAGCGTGAGTGCGCGGCGCACTCGCCCAATGTCCGCTTTGGGCCATAACCAAACTCATGCACCGCAGGTCCCAGGCGCGCACAGTTCGCTAGCGTGAACCCGCTTTAGGAGAACAGCTATAGACCAGGGTGATGTTGTAGTCCAAAAGGGCTTTCCGGTGGGCTTGTGCTGCGACTTCACAAGCCTTTGGGGTGTCATACTCAGCGACAACGGTATGATTTTGTCCGGTCATTATCGTCATCAGCAATACCGTTATTGTCATTTCTAAGCCCTCCTCACTCCTGTTCGCTCATGCACGCGCTCCCACTCACAGGCATCTTGATCGCGCTCCGGAAGCTGCGCCACGTCGCGCGTCTGTTATCCACAGATGCGGGGGGTATGGTGGTGCATGATGCTTTGGGCCAATTGCGCCTTCCTCATCATGGATATCGGTCGCGGTGGTATGCATCGCTAACATCACGCAGCACCCTCGGCCTCGCCGTCAAGACCATCGAGATGCACCGGGGCGACAGTGATCCACAAGCTCAATCTCAAATCGACGGCCTCGCCGGTGCGCTATGCGATGCGCAACAGATTGGTTGAGGACCTAACGCATCACGGCTGCTTTGGGTCAAAAGCAGACATCGCGACAGCTGACCTAGAATGTCCGCTTCTGACCCAAAGCGGACATGCGAAGCCGGATTTAGATTTTGCAAAATTTGAGTTGATGCCGGTGTTGATCAGTCAGCATACCTGACGTGGTTCACTGTCCTTGGTGGAAACCATATTGAGCCGGGGTGCTCGTGAGGCGCAAAATAGCCCCTCGCGGTCGGTGCTGTGCTTGTCATCCCGCGCACGGTAGTGGGGATGCGAGGCTGCATAAGCTGCATAACCTAGCGACCGCACACAAAAAAAAGAGGAGGATCCAATGGAATTTACTCGTCGCACAATGATGGCCGCTGGCGCGGTGCTCGCTGCACCCAATTTCGCCACTCTCGCGCAAGCGGAAGCGCAAGCGCCAGCAAATAGGCAGACGCTCGACACCCGTGTCGGGAAGCTCGAACTCATCAACGGCTTTCCCACCGACGAAACGGTCGCCAAGGTCTATGACGAGATGGATTTTCAGCGCGCGGTGCAGGGCTATCTATGGGCGTTGCCGATCATGGCCATGTGCGAATGGCAACGTCAAAGTCATGAGACGTTCGGCGCGAGTAATTTCGACTACGTCGATTATTTCGACTTCAAGGATAAGCTTGGCATTCTCACTGCCAACGCCACAACGCCCTATGCACAGGCGTTTCCTAACATGAAGGACACAGGCCCGCTCGTGGTCGAGATTCCCGCCGGCCCGACCGCAGGAGGCATTCTTGATTTCTGGCAGCGTCCGCTCACCGACACCGGACAGACCGGCCCCGAGAAAGGCAAAGGTGCGAAGTTTCTGGTGCTCGGTCCCGACCATCCGGACGTGAAGCCCAACGGCTTCATCGTCGTGCGCTCGCCTACCTGGAACATCTGGTCCGGACAGCGCGGCGTTGGCGACGATATCGAAAAGGCTCAGGCGCTGGTGGCGAGCATGGAATCTACCCATACAGCCAGCGTGACAAGCCGCCGGCTGCGAAGCCCGTCAGACCGGGCGACAAGAAGTGGAGCGCCGCCCAGCCGCGCGGAATCGACTATTGGATAGGGCTTGCGAGGATGATCGACCAGGAGCCGGCGATCGAACGCGATCGCCTCATGCTGGCGATGCTGCGGCCGCTCGGCATCGAGAAAGGCAAGCCGTTCAAGCCGGACCAGCGGCAGACGAAGATTCTTATCGACGCAGCGCAGCTCGGCGAGATCATGGCGCGCGCGAATTCTTATGCCAAACGCTTCGAAGGCTCGCGTGTGTGGCCCAATCGGCGGTGGGAGTTCTCGCTCTTCCTAGAAAACGTCACGCAGGAAATCAGCGAACTACACCCAGCTCGACGAGCGCGGTTCTTGGTTCTACGAAGCCGTCGGCGTGACCGACGGGATGCTCGGACGCACCGTCGGCTTCGGCCAAGTCTATCTCGAATCCCAAAAGGACGCCGCCGGCACTTGGCTCGACGGCGGCAAAACCTACCGCCTGCGCGTTCCGCCGGACGCACCAGTCGCGCAGTTTTGGTCGTTCAGCGTCTACGACAACAAATCTCGCTGCCTGATCGACACCGGGAGCTATCCGGACCGCTCTTCGCGCGACGACATCGTCAAAAATGCGGACGGCTCGATCGATCTCTATTTTGGCCCGAAACCGCCGGTCGCAGATCGGGAAAAGAACTGGATCAAGACGCTTCCAGCCAAAGGCTGGTTCACCTACTTCCGGCTCTACGGCCCGACGCAACCGTTCTTCGATCGCAAAAAAGCTCGGAGGACACATTGCCTCGCGAGAACGATTTCTGTTGTGTTGAAACCACTGCGCTACGCGGAGTCATTGCCTTGCGGAATAATCCACCCATCACGCACCGCGACAGTCACCGCACTCCCCGCTTCCGGCGGCGGACCGGCGTGCTCGACCTTCAGCTCCGGCGCATCCTGAGCATCGGGCTGCACGGTGATCAGCGTCGCGGCGCCGTGATAGGTCGCGCCGGTGACGCGGCCGCGGATGCCGCCGCCGTTCGGCACGATCGCCAGGCTCTCCGACCGCACGCACAGCAACCGCCGTTCGCCGGATTGCCCGGCGCCGCGCACCGGCAGGCGCAGGCCCCAGAGGTCCACGACCACGCGTTCGGCGTTGCGGCCGATCACGATCACCGGCAGCAGCATGCCGCGTCCGACAAAGCGCGCGACCATCTCGCTCGCGGGCTCAGCATAGAGCGTGCGCGGGGACGCCGCCTGCTCGACGCGCCCGGCGTCCATCACCGCAACACGATCAGCCAGCGCCAAGGCTTCGGCCTGGTCGTGGGTGACGTAGATGAAGGTCGCGCCGATCTCCTTGTGGAAGCGCGCAAACTCCTGCTGCATCGCCTCGCGCAGATGCACGTCGAGATTGGCGAGCGGCTCGTCGAGCAGCACGACGTCGGGGCGCATGGCGAGGCAGCGCGCGAGCGCGACGCGCTGGCGCTGACCACCGGAAAGCTCATGCGGGCGGCGCTCGGCCAGCGCTTCGAGCCCGACCATGGCGAGCGCGCCGTTCACGCGGCGCACGCGCTCCTGCTCGGCGACCCGGCGCACACGCAGCGCGAACGCGACGTTCTCCGCGACGTTCATGTGCGGCCACAGCGCATAGGACTGGAACACCATGCCGATGTTCCGCTTCTCCGGCGGCAGCGCCCAACCGGGGCGGCCGACCACGGTGTCGCCGAGCTTCACGATGCCGCCGTCGGGCACCTCGAAGCCCGCCACCAGCCGCAGCAGCGTGGTCTTGCCGCAGCCGGACGGCCCGAGCAGCGCGAAGAACTCGCCGTCGGCGATGTCGAGGCTCACGCGCTCGACGGCGCGGGTCTCGCCGAAATGCCGCGACACGGTCTCGAACGTCACGCCCGCCACGGCACCACTCCTTCCGGCAGGTTGCGCGCCATGAGGCTTGTGAGGATCGCCAGCGCCAGCGTTACCGCGATCGAGATCACCGCGACCGCCGCGGCCGCGGGAGAGTTGCCCTCGTAGTGCAGAAAGAACACGGCCACGCCCAGCGTCTCGTGCCCGGTGGACCACAACAGCACCGAAACGGTGAGCTCGTTGAACGCGGTCATGAAGATCAGCAATGCGCCCGCGGCAGCCGACGGCGCGACCGCCGGCAGGATCACCGAGCGCAGCCGCCGCAGCACGCCGGCGCCGGCGACCTGGGCGGCTTCGTCGAGATTCCGAGGCACCAGTTCCATGCCGGCGACCGCCGGCCGCAACGCGAGCGCCAGGAACCGCGCGAGATAGGCGACGAGGATGATGCCGAGCGTGCCGTAGAGGCTGACGTCCGCGAACGGCAGCGGCGGCAGGAACACGATGATGATCGCGATCGCAAGCACCGTGCCCGGCACCGCATACGGCGCATCCGCGAACAGGTCGAGCACCCGCGCGGCCGGATTCTTGCGCATGCTCGCGAGATAGGCGAGCGGCACCGCGACGAATGCCGAGATGATAGCGGCGGCGAGCGCCAGGATGAAGCTGTTGGTGAAGGCGCGCAGCGTCAATTCCTGCTCGAACAGCGCGAAGCGGTAATTGGCGAGCGTCACGGTGTCGAGGTTGAGCGGCACGCCGAGCGCGGGCGCGAGCGACGAAGCAAGCAGCGCAAGCAGCGGCAGGATCGCAATGCCGGCGAGCACGATCCACAACACGGCTTCCACCGGCGCGCGGCCACCGCCGAGGCGGAACGGAAGCAACGGCGCGCTCGCGCCGTCGGCCGCAAAGCCGCCGCGGCGCACGAACAAGGCGCGCAGCACCAGCCCGATCACCGCCAGCATCGTAAGGATCAGCGCCAGCGCCGCGACCTCGCCCAGCACGCGCGGGCCGAAACCTTGCAGCCGCTGATAGATCAGCGTGGTCAGCACGGTGTAGCGGCCGGGGATGCCGAGCATCGCCGGGATGCCGAAATTGCCGATCGACGTGACGAAGGCGAGCGCCGCGCCGGCAAGGATCGCCGGCATCGCGAGCGGCATGATGACCGAATAAGTGACGCGCAGCGGATGCGCGCCACCGAGACGGGCGGCCTCGACCAGGTCGCGCGGCAGGTTGCGCAGCCCTGCCCGCACCGCGAGGAAGACGAGCGTCGAGCTTTCGATGCCCATCACCAGCACGATGCCCCATTTCGAATAGAGCGGATTGGTCGCGCCCGGCGCAGGCGCCAGGCCCAGCGGGCCGAGGATCAGGCTGCCCGCGCCGGTGAGCTCGATCCAGGCCAGCGCGGTGATCTGCGACGGCACCAGCAGCGGCAGCAAGGCGACGAAGGTGAGCGCCGCCTTGGCGCGCACATCGGTGAGCGTGAGCACGAACGCCACCGTCGTGCCGATCGCAACCGACAGCAGCGTCGCCAGCAGGCTCGATTCCAGCGTGTTGATCAGCGCGCGTTGCGTCGCGGCGCTGCGCCACTGGCCGAGCAACAGACCGAGGAATTCGCCGCTGGCGCCGGGCGACAGCGATTCAACGAACAAGCGCGCGAGCGGCCAGAGTCCGAGAACGACAATGTAAAAAGTCAACGCCGTGAGCAGCGCGGCTTCGCTGGAAAACAGCGAACGCGCCGACAACGCCATCGTCGGAGAACGAGACAACTCTTAAACCCCACCCGTCATCACCCGCGCGCGCGGATGATCCCCGCAACGACCATCCTAGAGCGACGCGGTCTTGTCCATATGGATCGGTGGTTGAACACCGCTCTGCATTTGCAGGCGTTATGTCCGATAGAAGCGCGCCCGATGGAATTACCCTAACCACCGAACAAATCGGTGAAACGCTTCTTATTCTCTTCGTCCTTCAAGAGGATGTCGCGAAGGTCGCCGCTCATGATGTTGAGCGACGACACCGTCGGATAGCCCTTGGGCGGTGCGACGCCGTCGAAAATCGGGAAGTAGCCCTGGCTCACCGACTGGTGCTGCGCCTCTTCCGACAACTGCCAGTCGACGAAGGCGCGCGCGGCTTCGACGTTCTTCGCGGTCTTCAGGATCGCGACCGGCTGGGTGATGGCAGTGACGCCCTCCTGTGGGAATACGAAGCTCACCGGCGAGCCCTTCCACTGCGCGTTGAACGCCATGTATTCGATGATGACGCCGTAGGCCTTCTCGCCGCGCGCGACCGCCTCGATGACCGCGCCGTTACCCTTGGCGGCGATGGCGCCGCCCTGCGCCAGCCGCTCGAAATACGGCCAGCCGAAATCCTTGTGCTGCGCGAAGGTGCCGACATGGATGACCGCGGCACCGGAATAGAGCGGATGCGCCATGATCGTCTTCGACGCGACCGCCGGCGCCAGCAGGTCATTCCACGACCTCGGCGGGGATGTGACGAGCTTGGTGTTGATGACGATGCCTGTGGTGATCAGCTTGGTGCCGAAGAAGGTGCGGTCGGGATCGATCAGCGCGGGCGGCACCTTGTCCGCCGGCGCCTTGGCATAAGTGAGCAGGCGTCCGTCGTTCTTGAGCTGCGTCGTGGCGACGGCGTCGGCGACCAGCACCACGTCGGCCTGCGGGCGCCCGGCTGTGAACTCCGCCTGCAGCCGGTTCATCACCTCGGTGGTGCCGGAGCGGTAGAGCACGACCTGCACCTTCGGGTGCGCCTTGTTGAACGCCTCCACCACCTTGGCGATCTGGCCGCTCGGCTGCGAGGTGTAGACCATAAGCCGGCCGCTCGGCTGCGCCGACGCAACGGTGGTGATCGCACCCGCCAGCACAAGACCCGTGCACAATCGCAAGATGTGTCGCATCGCAGCGCTCCCGTCAGGCGCGCCAAGCCTAGCACAGGGCGGCCGCCGCCATCCGCGCTAACAACGTCGCATGACAGTGCGGTGACGATAACGGCGCTAGTTCCGCACCGCGTCGGCGGCGCGCTTGACGGTGTCCTTGGAGTGGCTGAACAGCCGCATGATCAGGCTCGCGACCTCCTCGCCCGGCGCCGGCGCGATGTCGAGCTGCGCCTTGGCGGCATCGGAGATGAAGCGCTGATCGTTCACGGCGTCGGAGAATGCCTTGCGCAACGCCGTCAGCCGTTCGGCGGGAACGCCGGGCGGCGCCGCGATCGGACGGCCGAGCACGCGCCAACCGAACAGCAGGTCGAGCACTTTTCGGTCGTCGTCGCTCTTGGCGAAGTCGTAGACGCTTGGAATGCCCGGCAATTCCGGATGCGGTTTCATCGCGTCATGGATGATCGGGATGAGCTGCCCCGATGCGATCTGCTGCGCCAGCCGGCTCTTGAGCACGGCGATGGTGATGCCGCAGACCCCTTGCACCTCGCCGCGATCCATTGCCAGCACGACGTCCTGCGCGCCCGGGTATCCCTTGATCAGCTTGATCTTCGCGCCGTAGAGGCGGGTCAGCGCGACCGCCGCCTGTGTCGCGCCGCCGGCCGGCCCGGTGCCGCCGAACAGCGTTTCCTTCTGCAACAGGTCCTCGAACTTGCGCACGCCGGATGCGCTCTTCACCACGCAGACGCCGACACTCTCGTCCATGTTGCCGATCCACCCGTATTTGGTGGAGTCGAAGCTCGTCGTCGCCAGGCCGAACAACTCGTCGATCAGCGCGCCGATGCTGAAGATGCCGAGCGTGGTGCCGTCCTTCGGTGCGACGGTGTAGACATAGTTTGCGGCCTTGATGCTGCCGGCGCCGGGCATGCTCTGCACGATCACATTGGGCCGGCCCGGCATATGGTCGGTGAGATATTTCGCCAGCATCTGGCCGTAAAGCGTGTAGCCCGACGCCGGCGGATAGCCGACGATTATCGTGACGGTCTTGCCCTTGTAGAAATCGGCGATGCTGTCGGCGACGGCGGCCGGCGAAGCAAACGCCGCCAAAATTGTCGCGAGCAATCCCGCAAATATCCTCACCGCGCGTCCTCCGCCTTATCGCGCGCCGAAGGTGCCACGCAAATCATGGCGAAGCCAGCCGAGCGCGCTGCTTCCGATTGTCACGCAGATTTGCCGTCGCGGATTGCGCGCCAGATCTTCTCCGGCGTCAGCGGCATGTCCATGTGGGTGACGCCGTAGTCGCGTAGCGCGTCAACCACCGCGTTGACGACCGCGCCGAGCGCCGGCGTCGTGCCGCCCTCGCCGCCCGCGCGCACGCCGAGCGGATTCGAAGGCGACAGCACCTCCATCAGCTCGGTGCGGAACGACGGCAGCCCATCGGCGCGCGGCATGGCGTAGTCCATGAACGAGCCGGTCATCACCTGCCCGCTGTCGGGATCGACAATGCAATGCTCCCACAGCGCCTGACCGACGCCCTGAGCAATGGCGCCGTGGGTCTGGCCGTGCAGGATCATCGGATTGACCGCGCGGCCGACGTCGTCGACCGCGGAATAGCGCACGATCTCGACAGCGCCGGTGTCGGGCTCAATCTCGACCTCACAGACTGCGCAGCCGTAGGGATAGCCGCCGTCGGTGAAATGCTGGTCGCTCTCGGCCGAAAGCGGGCCGCGCAGGTCGTCCTCGAGATCGTTGAGCGTCTGCGCCGCGCGCGCGATCTCGAACACGTCGAACGAACGTTGCGACGTGTCGCTGCGGAAGCGCCCGTCCTTGAACGCGACCTTGTCGGGGTCGGTCTCCAGCATGCGCCCGGCGATGCGCTTCGCGCGCGCAATGATCGCATTGGAGCAAGTGCCCATTACGATCGAGGCGAAACGCATGGAGCGGCCGGAATGCGAGCCGCCGCCGACCGGCACGATGTCAGTGTCGCCCTGCACCAGCTTCACCTGCTCGAACGGAACGGCGAGCCATTCGCTGACGCATTGCGCGAAGCTGGTCTCGTGGCCCTGCCCGCTCGACAGCGTGCCGATCGCAACCTCGACCTCGCCGTCGGGCTTCACGGTGATCTTCGACCACTCACGCGGATAGCCCATGGTGCATTCGATGTAGTTCGCAAGCCCGATGCCGCGCAGCCTGCCGTTCTTGCGCGATTCACGGCGGCGCTTGGCAAATTCCTTCCAGTCGGAAATGGCGATTGCGGTGTCCATCGCCTCTTCGTATTCGCCATTGTCGTATTTGGTGCCGAGCGCCGTGCGATACGGCAGTTCCTTCGGCCCGATCAGGTTGCGCCGCCGGATCGAGATGCGATCGATGCCGGTCTTGTCGGCGGCGAGATCGCAAAGCCGCTCCATCAGGTAGACGGCCTCCGGGCGGCCCGCGCTGCGGTACGGGATCGTGCACATCGTATTGCTGAGCACGGCAAACGCCTGAAAATGCGCGACCGGAATGCGATAGACATTCGTGCAGATCGTGAGCCCCTTGCGCAGCGGGACGATCGACGCCGCATAACCGCCGATATTGCTCAGGTGCGAGCCGCGCACCGCCAGGAACTTGCCCTTCTCGTCGACGGCAAGCTCGACCTTAGCCACGAGATCGCGGCCCTGATAGTCGCTGAGGAACGCCTCGCTCCGCTCGCAGGTCCACTTCACCGGACGGCCGACGCGCTTCGAGGCCCACAGCACCAGCGGGAATTCCGGGAACAGCGAATTCTTGGTGCCGAAATTGCCGCCGATGTCTCGCGCCACCACCTGCACGGTTTCCGCCGGCACGCCGAGGATCGCCGCGCACTCGCCTTTCTGACGAACAACGCCGCCCGAGCCGGCGTGCAGAAAATAACGTCCGGCCTGCTTGTCGTAGTGGCCCACCGCGGTGCGCGCCTCCATCGGCACGCCGGTGACGCGCTGCACCCAGGTTTCGAGCCGCACGACATGCGCGGCCCTGGCGAAGGCCTGCTCGGTCGCAGCGGCATCGCCGACCTCGGCCTCGCAAAACAAATTCGAGCGCGCGTCGTCATAGAGCCGCGCGGCGCCGGGCTCAGCAGCGGCCGATGTATCGGTCACCGCCGACAGCACCTCGTAGTCGATCGCGACCAGCTCGGCCGCATCCTTGGCGATCGCGAGCGTTTCCGCCACCACCAGCACCACGCCCTCGCCGACATAGCGGACCTTGTCGACGGCGAGGATATTGTACGGCGTCGGCTGATACGGCCCGTTCTTGTTGACCAGCACCACGTCCGGGAGCTTGCGCTGCGCTTCGACCGGCACCGTGATCGACGCATCCGGCGGGATCGGCTTGATGCCGTCGGCCTTGAGATCGGCGCCGGTCAGCACCGCCAGCACACCCTTCAGCGCCTTGGCACGTGTCGTGTCGATGCCCTTGATGCGGGCGTGGGCATGAACCGAGCGCAGGACGAAGGCCCGCGTCTGCCGCGGCAGATCGACATCGTCGCTGAAACAGCCAGCCCCGATCACGAGCCGCGCATCCTCCTTGCGGCGTACCGGCTGACCTATCCCCTTCGTCATCTGGTTCATGTCGCTTGCGCTCGATCCATCAAAACTCGATTATCTAGCACGCCTTTCCCCCTGAACAACCGTCGGATCAGCCATGAACCTGCCCGAGAAGAACCTCGACACGCCGTTCAACATCACCCGGACGAGCCACGTCGTGCTGACGGTGAAGGACCTCGAAAAGAGCCGGCTGTTCTACACCGAGGTGGTCGGCCTCATGGTCACCGAGGAGGCCGGCGGGACGCTCTATCTCCGCGGCGTCGAGGAAGCCTGCCATCACAGCCTGGTGCTGAAGCAATCCAAGGATGCTCCCCGCTGCGAGCGCATCGGAATGCGGGTGCTGCGCGAGCGCGATCTCGAGCCGCTGAAGGCCTTCTTCGACGGCCAGGGGCTGAAGACGGCCTGGGCCGATGTGCCGCACCAGGGCAAGACGCTCCACGCCTCGGATATTTCCGACGTGCCGCTGGAGTTCTGCGCGACTATGACCGTGGTGCCGCGCCCGCTCACCCAGTTCCACCTGCACAAGGGCGGCTCGCGCGCTGCGGCTCGATCACTATCAGATCCTGGTCCCGGACGTGGGCAAGGCGTGCGCCTTCTACATGTCGGCGGGTTTCTGGCTCACCGAATATCTGTCGCCGGGGAATAGCGGCGAATTGACCGGCGTCTTCCTCGCGCGCAAGGGCAATCCGCACGACATCGTGTTCTTCAAGGAACAGGGGCCGCGGCTGCACCACGCTGCGTTCGCAGCGCCGGAGACTTTCCACATCATGCGCGCGTGCGATTGCGCCGGCGCGCTTGGCTTCGGCAAGGTCGTCGAGCGCGGACCCGGCCGGCACGGACCGGGGCATGCGCTCTATGTCTATCTGCGCGATCCCGACGGGCACCGGGTCGAGATCTTCAACACCCACTACCAAGCGATGGACCTCGAAGTGCCGCCGGTGCGCTGGGACCCCGCCGACCCCTACCGCGTCAATCCGTGGGGTTTGCCGGCGCAGAAGAAATGGTACCAGGAAGCGACGCCGTTCACCGGCGTCGACCTGAACGAACCTGCCGTGCGTCCCAATCCGATGACGCTCGAACGCTATCTGGCCGACGAAGGCCACTAAGCGGGCTCGCAAACAAGGGAGGAATGGATGACGCGTCTATCCCGCTGCGTCGTGGCGGCCGTGGCTGCGAGCTTCAGCATCAGCACCGCGCTCGCCCAGGACGTGATCACGGTCGGCGCGGCGGCGACGACGAGCGATGCGCCGATCTATATCGCCGACCGGCTCGGCTACTTCCGTGAGGAAGGGCTGACGGTGAAGGTCACCAATTTCCGTTCCGCCGCCGACATGGTGCCGGTGCTCGGCACCGGAGCGCTTGACGCCGGCGCAGGCTCCGCGTCCGCCGGGCTCTACAACGCGACCGTGCAGGGCATCAACATCAAGATCGTCGCCGACAAAGCATCGTCGGCGCCCGGCTATGGCGCCACCAAGATTCTGATCCGCGCCGACCACATCGAGAGCGGCCGCTTCAAGACGCTCGCCGACCTCAAGGGCTTCCGCTTTGCGATGAACGCGCCGGGCGTGAGCAACACCGCAACGCTCAACGTGCTACTCAAGTCGGCGGGCCTCGCCTATTCCGACGTGACCACCGTCAACATGCCGCTGCCCGACCATGTCGCGGCGCTCGGCAACAAGGCGGTCGACGCCGCGGCGTCGGTCGAGCCGGCGCCGACCATCGCCATCCGCAACAAGTTCGCGGTGCTGCTCAAGGGCGACGACGAGATCATCCCGAACCATCAGATCGCGGTGCTGCTCTATTCGGAGAAATTCGCCAAGAACAAGGATGCCGGCAACCGCTTCATGCGCGCCTATATCCGCGCCGTGCGCTTCTACAACGGCGCCCTGCAAGATGGACGCATGGCCGGCCCCAACGCCGACAAGGTGATCGAGATCCTTGCCGCGTCCACGCCGATCAAGGATCCGGCGATCTACAAGGCGATCACGCCCGACCGGGATGAATCCGGACGGTCACGTCAACATCAAGAGCCTCGCCGACGATCTTGCGTTCTACCGCGAGCAGAAGCTGATCTCCGGGCCGGTCAATATGGAGCAACTGGTCGATCACTCGTTCGTGGACGCGGCGCTCAAGGCGCTCGGCCCATACAAGAAATAAAGTCTTTGCCTCGAAGAAAAGGAACAGAAGAAAATGGTGTATGATCTTTCCGGGCGCGTCGCGCTGGTCACCGGCGCCGGCCCCAATATCGGGCGCGCCATCGCGGCAACGCTTGCGCGCGCCGGCGCCACGGTGTGGTGCAACGATCTCAAGGGCGACCTCGCGGAAGCCGCCGCAACATCCGCGGGCGGCAAGGCCTATCCCCTGCCCTTCGACATCACCGATCCCGATCAGGTCGAGAAGGCGATCGAGGAAGCCTCAAAGAAGCACGGGCCGATCGACATCCTGGTGAACAATGCCGGCGTGACGGTACCGCGCGGACTGCTCACGATCTCGGTCGAGCAATGGCGGCTGGTGACCCGCACCATTCAGGAAGGCGCGTTCCTGTGCAGCCGAGCGGTGGTGAAGCGGCTGATCGACGCCAAGAAGCCCGGCGCGATCGTGAATATCGCCTCGACCACCGGCCATCGCGGCCGCAAGAACGCGATCGCCTACGCCACCGCCAAGGGCGGCATCCTCAACTTCACCCGCGCGCTCGCGATCGAATGCGCACCGCACAAGATCCGCGTGAATTCGGTGTCGCCCACCAAGACCGGCGCATCGGTGGGCGCGGTCGAGTCGGCGGCGGCGCGCTCGTTCGACGAGATACCGCTCGGCCGTCTCGGCCAGCCGCAGGATCACGCAAATGCGGTGCTGTTCCTGGTCTCCGACGACGCATCGTTCATCACCGGCATCGACCTGCGCGTCGACGGCGGCACGCTCGCGACCTGGGGCACCCGCTCGCAAACCGATCCCACGGCGAGCGCCTGATGTCCGAGCGCCGCATCCTCGGCGTCGACACCGGCGGCACTTTCACCGACCTGGTCGAGATCGACGGCCAGGGACGCCTGCGCTTCGACAAGGCGTTCTCGACACCGAAGGCGCCCGAACAAGGAATTCTTGAATGCCCTGGCGGCGCTCGCACAGTCGACCGGCATCGATATCGGGACGCTGCTGGCCGAGACCGAGCGCTTCGCCCACGGCACCACGGTCTCGACCAATGCGCTGATCCAGCGCCGCGGCGCTCGTGTCGGGCTCATCACCACGACCGGCTTCGAGGACACGCTGATCATCGCGCGCGGGCCGGTCGGCCGCGCCGGCGGCCTGCCGCAGTCGAAGGCGATGGATTTCCTCCACACCGAACCGCCGCCTCCCCTCGTACCCAAGACCATGGTGCGCGGCGTGACCGAGCGCGTCATCGCCGACGGCACGGTTCTCGTTGCGTTGAACGAGGCCGAGGTACGCGACGCGATCGCCGCATTGGTCGCTGCCGGCGCGGAGAGCCTTGCGGTGTGCCTGCTCTGGTCGTTCCGCAATCCGACGCATGAGCGCCGCGTGCGCGAGATCGCGCGCGAGGTCGCGCCGAACCTGCCTGTCAGCCTCTCCTGCGAAATCGCGCCGCGCATGGGCGAGTTCGAACGCATGGTCACCACCGCCGTCAACGCCTTTATCGGCCCGGTGACCGAGCGCTACATCGGCAGCCTGCAGGCGAAGCTCGCCGGGCTCGGCCTGAAGACGCCGGTGCAAGTGATGAAATCGTCCGGCAGCGTGATGCTGCCGGACGCGGTCGCGCATCAGGCGGTGTCGGTGGTGAACTCCGGTCCGATCGGCGGCCTTGTCGCCGCGCGCCACGTCGGAGGTGAACTCGGCTACGGCAAGATCATCACCGCCGACATGGGCGGCACGAGTTTCGATGTCGGCCTGATCGTCGACGGCGTGTTCGAGGAAGAGGCGTCGCCGTTCCTCGACCAGGGCCTGCCGGTGCATGTGCCGACCGTGAAAGTCGTCACCATCGGCGCCGGCGGCGGCTCGATTGCATGGACCGACGGCTATCGCCTGCAAGTCGGCCCGCAAAGCGCGGGCGCGGAGCCGGGCCCCGCCTGCTACGGCCGCGGCGGCACCGAACCAACCGTTGCCGACGCCCTGGTGACACTCGGCATTATCGATCCGGCGACGTTCTTCGGCGGCCGCTATGCGCTCGATCCGCAAAAGGCGCGCGACGCCATCGAAACGCGCATCGCGGCGCCGCTCGGCCTCGACGTGCTTGACGCCGCCGCCGGCATCTACGAGGTCGTGACCGCGAAGATGGCCGACCTCATCCGCAAGGTGACGGTCGAGAGCGGGCACGATCCGCGCGAGTTCTGCCTGCTCTCCTATGGCGGCGCCGGCGGCGCGCATTGCGCGGACTTCGCGGCGCAGCTCGGCATCCGCCGCGTGGTCGTACCCTATGCCGCGCCGGTGTTCTCGGCGCTCGGCGTCGCGCTCTCCGATATCGCGTACCGCCACGTCCGCTCGGCGCCGGTGCTGCTCGACGGTCCGGCCACGGTCGCGACGGCGAACGCCGTGTTCGCGGAGCTCGCCGAACGCGCGCAGGCCGACATGCGCGCCAGCGGGCTCGATCCCAAGACCGCGGAAATGCGCTACGGCATCGAGATGCGCTATGTCGGGCAGATGAACGAGGTTCCGCTCGCGTGGCCGGCGGGACGCATTGACGCACGCGACGTGCCGGCGCTGCGCACGGCGTTCGAAGCGCTCTACCAGCAGCGCTATGGCGCGGGGACCTTTCGCCGCGAGACCCCGCTCGAGATCATCAGCTTCCGCGCCGAGGCCGCGACAGCAACCGAGAAGCCGCGCTTTTCGGCGCTGTTTGACCGCAAGCGCACGCCGTCCGACGCGGCGCGCAAGCGTCCGGTCTACACGCGCAAGTCCGGATGGATCGACGCCGCAATCTACGCCTATGACGCGATTGCGCCCGATCATCCGCTTTCGGGTCCGGCGATTGTGGAGCGCGAAAGCACGACCATCTGGCTCCCTCCTGGCGCGCGCGCTACGCTCGACGTCTACGGCAATCTTGCGATCGATCTATAAGAAACAGGGAGCGAAACAATGATCTCCTTATTTGCAAGAATTATTTGCGCGACGGCTTGTTTTGCTCTCGGTTCGCATGCGGCGTCGGCGCAAGGCGTCGCCGACTTCTACAAAGGCAAGACCATCCAGATCGTCGTCGGCTTCGGCGCCGGTGGGGGCTACGACCTCTACGCCCGCGCGCTTGGACGTTATCTCGGCAAATACATGCCCGGGAATCCAACCGTGGTCGTGCAGAACATGGAAGGCGCGGGCAGCGTGCGCGCCGCGAACTACGTCTATGCCGGATCGCCGAAGGACGGCACCGTGATCGCCGCCGTCAACCAGAACGCGCCGATGTATCAACTGCTCGGCGGCGCGGGGGCGCGTTTCGAGGCTGCGCACCTGCGATGGCTCGGGAGCATGACCAACTCCAACGGCACCGTCTACACGTGGCATACAAGCGGCATCAAAAGCCTCGACGATGCCAAGTTGAACGAGGTGCCGATGGGCGCGGTCGGCGCGCAATCGGACTCGGTAATCTTCCCGAACCTGATCAACGAACTGCTCGGCACCAAGTTCAAACCGATCACCGGTTATGCCGGCTCGACGCAGATCCATCTCGCGATGGAGCGCGGCGAGGTCATGGGCCGCGGCGGCAATAGCTGGTCAAGCCTGCAGACCGCCAATCCGGGATGGATCAAGGACAACAAGATCAACCTGCTCGTGCAGGTCGGCTTTGAAAAGGAACCGGACCTTCCCAACGTCCCGCTGCTGCTCGACCTCGTGAAGGGCGAAGAGAACAAGGGCGTGATCCGGGTGATCAGCCTGCCAACCGCCATCGGTTACGGCCACTGGCTCGGGCCGGAGGTGCCCGCGGACCGCCTGGCAGCACTGCGCACGGCCTACGTGACGGTGATGAAGGACCCCGAGTTCATCAAGGAAACCGAAAAGACCCGGATGGACATCCGCGTCCAGACCGGTGCCGAGGTCGAGGCGCTGGTGAGCCAAGTTATCAAGACGCCGCAGTCCGTGCTCGACCGCACGGCGCAAATTCTCAAGTGGAAATGACAGCGGCTACTTCTTCTTGCCGCCGACCGTGACATTCGACCACGCCTCCATGTGGCGAATGATCTCGGTGAAATCCTGCTCCTGACCGCCCTGCGCCAGCCCGTATTGCCAGACCTGCTTGACCGCCTGGCCGATCCACATCGGCACGCCCTGCGCCTCGGCTTCGTCCATGCAAAGCTTCACGTCCTTGGTCATCAGCGCCATCGCGAAGCCGAAGTCGAAGCTGCGCGGCAGGATCGCGCGCGGGAACTTGTCCTCGCTCGCGGTGCTGCGTCCGCTGCCGGCATTGATTACGTCGATCATCACATACGGGTCGAGCCCGGCCTTGACGCCGAGCACGACTGCTTCCGACGTTGCCGCGGTGGCGGTGGCGGAAAGGAGATTGTTGACGAGCTTCATCATCTGCCCCATGCCCGGCTCCGGACCGATGTAGAAGAACTTGCCGATCGCTTCGAGCGCGGGCCGCAGACCCTCGCACACCTCCTTGGGCCCTGAGGTCATCACCGCCAGCGTTCCCTTGACCGCGCCGGCAACGCCGCCCGACACCGGCGCGTCGATCGCGGTGATGCCGCGCGCGGCGAGCCCGGCCGCGATCGCCTTGGCGACGCGCGGGCCGGTGGTGGACAGATCGACAAACGTCTTCACCCGCGAGCCCGACGCAATCCCGTCCTTGCCGAGCGCGACTTCCTCGACCACCGCCGGCACCGGCAGGCTGGCCATCACGATCTCCGCCCGCGAGGCGACCTCAGCCGGCGACGATGCGGTCGCCGCGCCCTTGTTGGCGATGGCCGAGAGCGCCTGACCCTGGATGTCATACGCGACGATGGAGTGGCCGGCGGCGATCAGCCGCGATGCCATGGGTTGGCCCATGCGGCCGACGCCGATGAACCCGATCGTTTCCTTCGCCACCTTGGACCTCCCGGTGCTGGCATTCGCCGTGCTTGAGTGTGATGATGGTAGAGGCAGGCGGGCCATGATGGCTAGTCCAGAAGGAAACGCATGGAATTCGGAATCCTGTTCACGTCCCACGCCAACGAGGACGTCGAGCCCTACCCGCGGCGCGACGTGCATGCGCGCGTGACGCGCGAGATCGTTCGCTCGGACCAGCTCGGCTTCGACTATGCATGGCTCGCCGAGCATCACTTCTCGGACGAATACGGCATCATGCCGGACGTCTTCGTCTATGCCGGCTATCTCGCGGCACTGACCAAGCGGATCAAGATCGGCACCGCGGTGGTGACGCTGCCGCTCGCCAATCCGGTGCGGGTGGCCGAGAACACGGCCTTTGTCGACATCCTGAGCGGCGGGCGCTTCGTGCTGGGTCTGGGTTCCGGCTACCGCAAATACGAGTTCGACGGATTCGGCATCGATTTCGAAGCACGGCGCGACATCCAGGAAGAAGCGATCCCGCTGCTGCTCGACCTGTTCAAGAAGAAGCGCGCCGACCACAAGGGCAAGCAGTTCCAGTTCACGGTCGACGGCGCCTATGAGATGTTTCCGCACGCACTGCAAGAGCCGCACCCGCCGATCTTCATGGCGGGCGCTACCGACCGCTCGATTTCGGTCGCGGCGCGGATGGGCTTTGGCCTCCTGCTTTCGACCTGGACGCCGTTCGACGGCCTCGCCCGGCAGATCGCGCATTACCGCGCCGAGCTCGCGCATACGCCGGCTGAGCTGCGCAAGAATCCAGCCTACGGCCATGTCGACGTGGCGCGCTATGTCTATGTCGCCGAGACTGACGCGCGCGCGCGAACCGAAAGCGAGCCGGTGATCTTGCGCCACCTCAAGCATTTCTCGTCCGGCCACACCTCCGGCTATCTCGGAACGGTGGCCGCCGGACGCAGCGACTATGAAGGCTTGCAGCGCGACGTGATCCTGCATGGCTCGCCTGCGCATGTGATCGAAAGGATCGAGCAGTTGCGGTCGATCGGCGCGAATTCGCTGATGCTGCATTATCCGCCGTGGTACGGCTCCGACCGGGCGATCGCGTCGCTTGAGCTTTTCGCCGGCACGGTCATGCCGAAATTCTCCGGCGCCGCGCACGACGGCGCCGCCCGCAAGGCGCCGTCCCATGTCGCCAATGTATGAAGTCTATGCGGTGCGCTACGCGCATCATCACCGGATGTCGGGTGAGAATTTCCTGGGCGGCGACCTGCACGAAGCGCCGATGCCGCTCGATTTCTTCGTCTGGGCGGTGGTCGGCGAGAACAAGTCCTGGGTGGTCGATCTGGGCTTCACCGCCGAACAGGCGAAGAAGCGCAAGCGCGATTTCCTGCGCTCGCCCGGCGACGGCCTACGGCTTATTGGCATCGAACCGGCCAGGATCGACGACGTGATCGTGACCCATATGCACTACGACCACGTCGGCAATCTCGACCTGTTCCCGAACGCCACCTTCCACATCCAGGACCGCGAGATGCACTTTTGCACCGGCCGCTGCATGTGCCATCCGCTGATGAGCGCGCCGTTCGAGGTTGAGGACGTCGTCGGCATGGTGCGGCGCGTCTACGCCGGCAAGGTCGCGTTCCACGACGGCGCGACCGAGATCGCGCCGGGCCTTACGCTGCACCACATCGGCGGGCATACCGATGGCTTGCAATGCGTGCGTGTGATGACGCGGCGGGGATGGGTCGTGCTCGCGTCCGACGCCGCCCATCACTATGCGCATATGGAGCAGGGCCGCGCCTTCCCGATCGTCTACAACGTCGGCGACATGCTCAAGGGCCACAAGACCTTGCGGCAGCTTGCCGCCTCGCCCGCGCACATCATCCCGGGCCATGATCCGCTGGTCATGCAACGCTATCCCGCGCCGCGGCCAGAGCTGAAAGACGCCGTCGTCCGGCTCGACGCCGACCCGATCACGACATGACCGAGCCCGCCGCCCTGCCCGACGTCGATCCGGTCACCTTCGAGGTGATCAAGCACCGGCTGTGGCAGATCAATGACGAGCAGTCGATCGCGATCCGCACGATCTCGTCGTCACCTATCGTGGTCGAAGGCAACGACTTTAATGTCGGGCTATTCTCCGAGGACGGACAGGTCACCACCGCCGGCATCGGCTCGCTGGTGCATGTCGGCACCATCGGCGATGCGCTCAAGTCGATCATGCGCGGCGCCGGAAAAATCCGCGACGGCGATATTTTCCTCACCAACGATCCGTTCCTCGGCGCGCTGCATCAGAACGACGTGGTGCTGGCGGGCCCGCTGTTCTACGGCGGCGAGATCGTGATGTGGGTCGGCAACGTGCTGCATCACCCCGACGTGGGCGGCATCGACGAGGGCAGCTTCTGCATCAACGCGCGCAATCTCTATCAGGACCCGCCGCGCTATTTCTTCAAGCTGGTCGACGAAGGCGAGCTGTTGCCCGAGCTCGAGCACACCTTCGTCACCAATTCCCGCCTGCCCGACATGGTGGCGCTCGATCTGCGCGCCCAGATCGGCGCGATCAACGCCGCCAAGAAGCGCCTGATCGCGCTGCTCGACGAACGCGGCGCGCCGACGGTGCGCGCGGTCATGCGGCAGTCGCTCGACCTCGCCGAACGGCAGTTGCGCGATCGCATCCGCCGCCTGCCGAACGGCTCCTGGACCGGCGAAGCCTGGATGGACGGCGACCGCGTCGGCTCGGAGCGGCTGCATCGCGTGATTGTCAAACTGACGCGCGAAGGCGACACGCTGCATTTCGACTTCACCGGCTCGTCGCCGCAGGTCGATGCCGCGGTGAACTGCACCTATCACGCCACCGTGGCCGGAGCGGCGGTGCCGATCTACACCTTCATCTGCCAGGGCGACATCGACTGGAACGACGGCGTCAAACGCTGCCTCAAGGTGACGGCGCCGGCCGGCACCGTGGTGAACGCGAGCTTCCCGGCGCCGGTCTCAATCTGCACCATCGGCTTCCGCTGGCTGGTGACGGTCGCAGCATCGCAGGCGGTTGCGAAGATGCTCGATGCGTCGGGCGACTTGCGTGATCGGGTCTGCTCGTCGTGGAGCGTATCGGCGAACTGCAACAACCTGTTCGGCGTCACGGCGGAGGGCAAGCGCGTCGGCGCGCTGCTTTCCGATCACCGCGGCGGCGGCGCGGCCGCGCGCTCGTTCGCCGACGGCTTCAGCCATTCCGGGCAGACCACCTCGTTCTCCGCGAGCATGGCCAACATAGAGAGCCAGGAGTGGAAACTTCCCCTGCTCTATCTCTACCGCAAGCAGCTCCCGGACTCCGGCGGCGCCGGCCGCTGGCGCGGCGGGCTCACCGCGGCGGTGGCGCTCACGCCGATCGGCGTGCCCGAGATGGTGCTCAAATCGACCAACACCGCCGGCACCGAGCAGTCGAACGCCCACGGCATCGACGGCGGCTATCCCGGCGCCGGTTCGCAGGTGCGCATCCTGCGCGGCACCGACGTGTGGTCGGAGCTGGAAGGCGGCCGCGTACCGCGCGAGGACGCCGACTTCGGCGGCGAGGTCGAGCATCTGCCGTCCAAAGCCAGCGACATGCTCCAGCGCGGCGATGTGCTCGCCTTCTTCGCGCCGGGCGGCGGCGGCTTCGGCGACCCGCTCGACCGCGAGCCGGCCCGTGTCGCAAATGATGTCGCCAATGGCTGGGTCAGCCGCGAACGCGCCCGCGAGAACTACGGCGTCGCGCTCAACGCGGACGGTACCGTGGATGAGGCAGCGACGAAGTCGCAGCGCGACCAGACCAGGGGTGCACGCAAGCAGCGCCCGACGGCGTCTTGGGTGAGCGACGACCGCTGCGAGCATCCGGGTGCGGCGCAGAATACGCCCTGGCGCACCGCGGAGAACATCGACCTTGCGGCCGATGGTACGTTGCACTGCCGCCGCTGCGGCGAGAGCCTGAACGGTCCCGACGGACGCGTTGCCATAAGCGAGCGCCCGCTCTCCGCCGCCAGTCCGTGGATGGCGCTGCGGCACCATGGCGACGGGCCGAACTTCGCGCTGGAGGAAATTTCCTGTCCGTCCTGCGCGACGCTGTTCGGCGTGCGCGAAGCGCGGCGCAACGCCGGCAAGAGTTGAGGATGTTCGGCTCCCGCAAACGTATCGGCTACATCTCGCCGTCAGTGCTGGAGGTCGTGCCCTACGACTTCTATCGCTTCGCGCCGGACGGCGTCGGGCTTGTCGGCGTCACCTGCAACATCGACGACTGGACGCAGGATCATTTCGACCGCGCCCTTGGGCAGGTGAAGGAAGCCGCGGCCTATCTCGGCGCCCGCCAAGTGGACTACATCGTGCACGGCGGCGGTCCCTTGGTGGTGGCGCGCGGCAAGGGCTATGAGGACCTGATCGTCAATGACATCCAGGCGGTCGCCAAGGTACCGGCGACGACCGGCGTTCGCTCCGGCATGGAAGCGCTGCGCCACGTCGGCGCCCGCCGCATCGCCATCGCATCGCCCTACCCCGAACGGCACAACGCCGCGCTGTCGACGTATCTGACGGCGCAAGGTTTTGAGGTTGTCCGCGCCGAAGGCAAGGACCTCCCGTTCAAGGACATGCAGAACCTGCCGCCCGCCGACATCCACGCCTTCGCCGGCCGCGTCCTCGATCGCGCCGGCGCGTGCGATGCGCTGTATCTCCCCTGCCCGCAATGGCAGGCCGCGCAGGTGGTGGACGCGATCGAGCGCGAACGTTCGTTGCCGGTCGTCTGCTACACGCACGCAAATTTCTTCGCCGCGTTCCGCACCCTCGGCATCAAGGACGCCATCCGCGGCCATGGCCGCCTGCTCGCCTCGCTGTCGGAGATCAAATGATGCGCGCGACAATCGCAGTGACGGCATCGCTGATCGTCGGCGCGCTGGCTTCGGCGGATGCGCACGCCCAATCCGTCGCCGACTTCTATCGCGGCAAGACCGTCGAAATCCTGGTCGGTGCGGCGGCCGGCGGCGGCTATGACGTGGTGGCGCGGCTGATCGCCAATCACATGACCCGGCACATTCCAGGCAATCCGACGATCGTCGTGCGCAACATGCCGGGCGCGACCGGCCTGATCATGACCAACCACCTCTATAATGTCGCGCGGCGCGACGGCACCGTGCTCGGCATGCCGACCAGCAACGTGCCGATCGAGCCGCGGCTGCGGCTGATCTCGCCGGACGGCAGTGCGATCAAGTTCGACATCGGCCGCTTTGGCTGGATCGGGACGCCGCTTCAGGAACCGCAGGTGACCTGGGTGTGGCACACGGCGCCGGCAAAGAACGCCGCCGACTTGAAGAGCACCACCATCCTGATGGGCGCAACCACGGCGACCGCGGACAATTTCGTCCTGCCGATGCTGGTCAATCAGATCGCCGGAACGCGGATGAAGCCGGTGACCGGCTATCAGGGCCAGAACGAGATCAACATCGCCGCCGAGCGCGGCGAGGTGCAGGGCAACAACACCGGCCTCTCGAACCTCACCGTCAATCGCGCCGACTGGCTGCGCGACGGCAAGGTCCGCATCCTGATCCAGTACGGCACCGAGCGCCTGTCCGTCATCAAGGATGTGCCAACCGCGATGGAACTCGCATCCAATGACGCCGACCGCGCGGTGTTGCGCACCTATGCCGCGAAATTCGCCATGGCGCGCCCGCTTGCCGTCGTCACCGAGGCGTCGGACCGGATCGCGGCGCTGCAAGCCGCCTTCGCCGCCACCATGAGCGACGCGCAATATCTCAACGACGCCAACAAGCTCGGGCTCGACACCAACTGGATCGGCGGGCCGGCGCTGAACGAAATGGTGCGGCAGATCGAGGCAACGCCGCAGCCGGTGGTCGATCGCCTGCGCGACCTGCTCGCGCGCGCGGCGAAATAGGAGAACAACGCAATGGCGCCGGAAGGTTCACGCGGCACCGTCGGGATCGTCCGGCCGACGCAACGCACCGGCGGCTTCGAGGACCTGTTGCGGATCCTGCCGCAAGGCATCCGGCTCATTCCGCTGGCGCTCGACGTGCAACGCGGCGCCATCGACGAATTCCAGGCGGCGATTCCCGCCTATGAGGCGAAGGTCGCCGAATTCGCGAAGATGGGCGTCGACGTGGTCAATCCGTCCGGCGCGCCGCCTTTCATGGTGCTCGGCTATGCGAAAGAGCAGGACCTGATCCGCCGCTGGGAGGCGCAATACAACACGCGCGTCTTTACATCGGGCACGAGCAATATCGACGCCATGCGTGCGCTCAAGGTCAAACGCATCGTCGGCACGACCTATTTTCGCGGCGACATCAACAAGATCTACGGGCAATACTTCGTGGATGCCGGCTTCGAATGCCTCGACATGGCCGGCATCGACGTCGACTTCCACAAGGTGCCGAAGCTGCCGAGCAGCAAGGTCTACGATTTCGTCAAGGCTGCGTTCAGCCGCAACCCATCCGCCGAGGCGGTCTATATGCTGGGGCCGGCTTGGCCCACGCTCGACATTATCGAACGGCTTGAACTAGACCTGGGTGTCCCGGTGTTCCACGCAGTGCCGGTACAGTGCTGGGACATCCAGCGCCACCTCGGCATCCGCGAACCGATCCGCGGCTTCGGCCGGCTGATCGCCGAAATGCCGACTAGCGTCCCGATTCCAACGTTCGCACGATTTCGCGGCAACCACTAATGCGAACGTTGTAATCGAAGGACGCTAGCAACGCTTGAAACTAGTGTGGCTTTAGTTCAGAAGCCCGCATGTTGGACTCGCCGCGGGAATGATGCGGGCTTCTGAACCGCCACACTAGCGTGACAATGGCGGCGCGGCGCGTTACGTCCTGAGCGTTGGAGCGGCACCATGCAGCATGCCCGATATCTCGCCATCGCGGCGGCCCTGGCCGTGGCTTCGCCGAGCGCCGCGCAAGCGGAGCCCACACCGTTCTACCAGGGCAAGCAGATCACCATCGTGGTCGGCTTCACCACCGGCGGCACCTATGATGCGACCGCGCGGCTGTTCGCGCGCCACCTTGGCAAGCACCTCCCCGGCAATCCCAGTGTGATCGTACGCAATATGCCGGGCTCCGGCAGCCTGGTTACGACGCTTCACCTCTACAACGCCGCGCCCAAGGACGGCACGACGGTTGGCGTGGTCGGCGGCGGCGTCGTGCTCGAGCCCCTGCTCGGCAATGCACAAGCGACTTACGACGCGCGCCGGTTCAACTGGATTGGCGGGCGCACCAAGGACAACATCGTCTGCGCCACCTGGAACAAGGTGCCGGTGCGGACTATGGCCGACGTGACCAAACGCGAGACCGTGGTTGGCGCGACCGGGCCGGGATCGCGGACGCTCACCCATCCGCGCGCGTTCAACGAGCTGCTCGGCACCAAATTCAAGATCGTGTCGGGCTATCCTGGCGGCAACGAGATCACGCTGGCGGTCGAGCGCGGCGAGGTCGAAGGCTATTGCGGCTGGACGGTCGGCAGCATCGTGAACCGCGCCTCCAACTGGCTGCACGATGGCACGCTGACGCTTTTGGCCCAGTTCACGCGCGACCTCCCGAACGTGCCGGTGGCGCGCGATCTGGTGCCGACCGAAACCGGCAAGCGCGCCATCGATTTCCTGTCGGCCGACGTCGTGCTGGCCTGGCCGCTGGTCGCTCCGCCGGACCTGCCGATGGAACGCGTGAAGGAATTGCGTACCGGATTCCTGACCATGATGAACGATCCCGACCTGCGCGCCGAGGCCGCCAAGCTGAAGCTCGAAACCGCCGCGGTGCGCGGACGGGAAATGCAGGAGCTGGTCGAGCAGCTCTATGGTTCGCCGCCCGACGTGATAGAACTCGTGAAGAAGATCAACAGCCCTCAGTAACAAGGACTATTGCGTTGAGTATGCGGAGCGGATCGGACTATCTCAAGTCGCTCAACGACGGGCGGCAGGTTTTCGTCAACGGCGAAAAGGTCGCCGACGTCACCAAGCATCCCGCCTTCCGCGAAGCGGCGCGTTCGGTGGCGCGCCTCTACGACATCGCGGCGGCGCCGGAGAACCGCGAGCTGATGACGTTCACCTCGCCCACGACCGGCGAGCCGGTGCAGCGCGCCTGGCAGATCCCCCGGACGCATGCCGACCTGCGCGCGCGACGATTGTTCTCCGAGACATGGGCGGAGGCCACCTTCGGGCTGATGGGTCGCACGCCCGACCACGTGGCGGGCTTCTTTGCTGGCTATGCGGCGGTGCCGGAGGTTTTTGCGGCCGCCGGACAGAAGTTCGCCGATAACGTTGTCTCGTTCTACGAGAGCGCCCGCGACCAGCACCTCTACATCAGCTACGCGATCGTCCCGCCGCAGATCGACCGCAGCAAGCCTGCCCACAAGCAGAGCGACCCGACGCTCCACGCCGGCGTGGTGAAGGAGACCGACGGCGGCATCGTGATTGCCGGCGCCCAGCAGGTCGCGACCGGCGGTGTCTTCTCCGACTACATCCAGCTGAGCTGCATCCATCCGTTGCAGCCCGGCGACGAAAACTACGCCAATTGCGTCGCGATCCCAGTGTGCGCGCCGGGCGTGAAGCTGTTTTCGCGCCGGCCGTTCGCCCTGCAGGCCGACAACTCCTTCGACTACCCGCTGTCGAGCCGTTTCGACGAGTCCGACAGCTATGTCGTATTCGACAACGTGTTCGTGCCCTGGGAGCACGTCTTCATCTATCGCAACATCGAGCTCACCCGCGACCAATGGTTCAAGACGCCGTCGCACATCTACGGCAACCACCAGGCGCAGGTGCGCTACGTGACCAAGCTCCGCTTCATGATGGGGCTCGTGCAACGCATGACCGAGATGATCGGCACCGCCGCCCTGCCCCCGACGCAGATCGCGATGGGCGAGCTCGCGGCGCTGGCCTCGATCTACGAGGGCATGCTGCTCGCGCACGAGACCAACGCACCGATCATCAATGGCGTGCTGTGGCCGTCCCGGGTGACACTCTATGCGGCGATGGCGATGCAGGCGGAGTTCAACGGCCGGATGCTCGAAATGATCCGCGAGCTGGTCTCGTCGTCGGTGATCTCGCTGCCTTCGTCCGTTGCCGACTTCAACAATCCGGAGATCGCGCCTTACATCGAGCGCTACATGCGCTCCGGCTCCATGGACGCGCGGTCGCGCACTGCCTTGGTGCGGCTGCTGTGGGATTTCCTGGGAACCGAGTTCGGCAGTCGCCACCAGCAATACGAGAAATTCTACGGCGGCTCGTCGTTCGTGGTGAAACAGAACGTCTATCGCAACTACGACTTCAAGCGCGCGACCGCGATGGTCGATCGCGCGCTGGCGCTGCCGCCGGTTAAAGATTAAGCGACCCTTGACCTTTCCGCCGCTTGCCGCGACCATCGCGCAGCATTTTTACACGGGACCATCGCC
The DNA here is from genome assembly GCA_963785745.1 of uncultured Alphaproteobacteria bacterium. Classification (GTDB taxonomy): domain Bacteria; phylum Pseudomonadota; class Alphaproteobacteria; order Rhizobiales; family Xanthobacteraceae; genus VAZQ01. Next base: position 118,332 of record CAWAWR010000016.1, on the reverse strand, counting down.
ATGCCGTTCAACAAGCCGCATCTTGAGTTCCAGCGCGTCGATATGGACGAAGGCTGGTTCACGCCGCCCGGCTACCCGGCCGGCATCAAGCAGAAGACGCTCGCCAGCGATCTCGACGAGACCCGCAAGATGGGCAGCCGCACGCGGCTGCTGCGCTTCGACCCGGGGGTGTACACGACCGCGCCGTTCGTGCACGACCACTGGGAAGAGGTCTATCTCGTCTCCGGCGACCTGATCGTCGGCAACGACACCAAGGGCCAGGGCGGCGAGAGCTTCGACGCGCCGACCTATGCCTGCCGCCCGCCGGGCGTCTATCACGGCCCGTTCAAGTCCGATCGCGGCTGCCTGCTGTACGAGATTCACTACTACGACGAGAGCAAGAAGTAAGAACAACGTGCGGATCGAAACTCATGAAGCGTTCTCATGGCAACTGAAGACCGGCGCGTCCTGATCTCGGGCGGCGGACCTGTCGGCTTGCTCTGCGCATGGCTGCTCGGACGCAAGGGCATACCGGTGCGGCTGTTCGACGAGAATGACAGCCCGCAAGCCGATCCGCGCGCCGCCACCACGCACCCCGCGACACTCGATCTCTTGAGCGACGACGGGCTCGCCGACGACATGGCGCGGGTCGGGCTGGTGGCGCCGATCTTCCAGTTCTGGGACCGGCCGACGGACACGCTGGTCGCCGAGTTCGATCACGCGATCCTCAAGAACGACACCAAGCATCCGTTCGTCGTGCAATGCGAGCAGTTCAAGACCGCGAAGCTGTTGCTTGAGCGGGTCAAGAAGCTTGCCAACGTCGAGCTGATGTACGGCCATGCCGTGACTGACGTTGCGCAGGACGCAAATTCCGCGAGCGTCACCGTGAGCGGCCCGGATGGCGTCAAGACGCACAAGGGCGCCTACGTCATCGGCGCCGATGGCGGCCGCAGCACCGTGCGCAAGCAATCCGGCATCGCGTTCGACGGCTTCACCTGGCCCGAGCGCTTCATCGTGTTCACGACTCCGTTCGATTTCGAGGCCAAACGCGGCTACTGCTACCGCAGCTACTTCGCCGACCCGGGCGCATGGTGCAATTGCTTCAAGGTGTCGGCCGACGGCCCGCCCGGACTTTGGCGCACGGTCTACCCGACCGACTCCACGACACCGGAGGAAGAGCTGACCAGCGACGCGGCGGTGCAGGCGCTGATGCAGAAATTCTTTCCGGCGCCGCACGACTACGAAGTGATCCACCGCAATCTTTATGTGACGCACCAGCGCGTCGCAGCAACCTTCCGCAAGGGCCGCGTCGTGCTCGCGGGTGACAGCGCGCACATCAACAATCCGATCGGCGGGATGGGCCTGAACGGCGGGCTTCAGGACGGCGCCAACCTTGCCGACAAGCTCGCGCGCATCCTGCTCGACGGCGCGCCTGATCGCCTGCTCGACGTCTACGACCGTCAACGCCGCGCGGTCGCGGTCGAGTTCGTGCAGGAGCAATCGATCGCCAACAAGAACCGGCTGGAGGCCAAAGATCCGGAGGTGCGCAAGCGCAACCTCGACGATCTCCGCGCCATGGCAGCCGATCCGGATCGCGCCCGGCAGTTCCTGCTGCGCAGTTCGATGATCGCCAGCCAACGACGCGCCGACGCGCTCGAGCTAGAGGACGCGTGACCGTGCTTGCGCCAGAACATACGCTCCGCCCCACGCTGCGCCCGTTCCTCACCGCCACCAGGCAATTCGCCGCCGGCACTTCTACGCCGCGGGATTTCCTCGAAGGCTGTCTTGCCGAATTCGCCAACCGGGAGAAGGACGTCGGCGCCTTTGTCACATTCGATATCGAAGCCGCCCGCGCCGCGGCGGATGCGTCGACCGCGCGCTGGAAGGCCGGCATGCCGGCGTCGGCTATCGACGGCATGCCGATGGGCATCAAGGACATCATCGAGACCGCCGACATGCCGACCGAAATGGGCTCGCCGCTGTTCGCGGGCTGGCGCTCGGAGAAGGATGCGGCCTGCGTCTCGGCGTTGCGGCAGGCCGGCGCGGTCATCCTCGGCAAGACGGTGACCACCGAGTTCGCCGCCACCGAGCCGCGGGGCACCCGCAATCCCTGGAATCTCGAGCACACACCGGGCGGATCGTCGAGCGGTTCGGCCGCGGCCGTCGGCTGCGGCATGCTGAGCGCGGCGCTCGGCACCCAGGTGATCGGTTCGGTCATCCGTCCCGCGAGCTTTTGCGGGGCCTACGGCTTCAAGCCGTCGGTGAACGCGCTCAACCGCGAAGGCTGCCACGACTATCAGAGCCAGAGCTGCACCGGCATCATCGCGGCCTCGCTGGAGGATACCTGGCAGGTCGCCCACGAGATCGTCGCGCGCGTCGGCGGCGACGCCGGAACGCCGGGGCTGATCGGACCCGACGCCTGCCCTGCCCCCGAGAAGCCCAAGCGGCTGGTGTGGCTCTTTACGGCCGGATGGAAAGAGACCGACTACGGCAATCAAGAATCAACCGTGGAGACGATGCGAGACCTGCGCGAGGCTGGCGTCGAGATCGATACCTGTCACAGCAATGCGGACCTGACACCGGTCGAGACCGCCATCGCCGGCGCGCATGCACTGTCGAACAGGATCAACAGCTTCGAGACGCGCTGGTTCCTGCGCGGCGCCCGCGACCGCGACGTGAACAAGCTCAGCAAGATCATGCAGACGCGGCTTGCGGAGAGCGAAGAACTGACGCTCGACGACTATCGCGCCGCGCTCGCCGAACGCGACCGCATCCGCGCGCTCTATGCCGAGCTCGCGGCGTCGTACGACGGCTGCATCACCCTGTCGGCCCCGGGCGGCGCGCCGAAGGGACTGAAATCGACCGGCAGCGCCGCGTTCGCCGTGCCGAGCTCCCTGCTGGGCGTTCCGGCGCTGACCTTGCCGGTGTTCAACGTCAATGGCATGCCGCTCGGTCTGCAGGTGCTCGGCTTCTTCAACGAGGATGCCCGCACCTTCGCGCTTTCGGGATGGCTGCGCGACCAGCTCTTGGGCGCTTGATGGACGACCGCACCCTCAAGAAGCTCGCCGCCGCGCTCGATCGCTATCGGGACGGAGCGCCCGAGAATGCGCGCAGCTATCCGGATCTGCATGAGCACGTGCTGGCGCTGGCGCGCGAGAACCTGCTGGTGGTGGTCGACGAGCCGATCAACAAAGACACCGAGATGCATCCGCTGGTGCGCTGGCAATATCGCGGCGGAATTCCCGAGGTGGACCGCAAGGCCTTTCTGTTCACGCAGCCGACCGACTCGAAAGGCCGCCGCTACGACACAGCCGTGTTGGTGGCCGGGCTTGCCGCGAACCGCGCCGTCTATCGCACCGGCTTCGGCAAGCCGCTGGAAGACATCGGCGCGGCCTGGGTGAATGCGATCGCCAATCCGATTCCGCCGCGTGTGGTCGAGAACGCGCCGTGCCAGGAGATCGTGATCACCGGCAAAGACCTCGACGAGGACGGCCAGGCGCTCGACGGATTGCCGGTACCGATCTCGACACCGGGCTGGGACAACGCACCTTATCTCTCGGCGGGGCACTACATCACCAAGGATCCCGAATCTGGCGTGCAGAATGTCGGCAACTATCGCGGACAGCTCAAGGCGCCGAAGCGCCTCGGCATGAACCCGTCGGTGGAGCTGCGCGCCGGCATCTATGCCCACTGGGAGAAATACAAGGCGCGCGGCGAGCCCCTGCCCTGCGCGGTCGTCGTGGGCTGTCCGCCGGTCGTGTCCTATGCGTCGGTGCAGAAGCTCGCCAACGATCTCGACGAGCTGGCGGTGGCGGGCGCGATCGCCGGCGGCCCGATCAATGTCGTGCGCTGCAAGACCGTCGATCTGCTGGTGCCGGCGGAAGCCGAAATCGTGATCGAGGGCCTGATCAACACCGAGATGCTGGAGCCGGAAGCACCGTTCGGCGAATCCCACGGCTACGTCAACCTCCAAGAGTATAATGCGTTCATGGACGTCACCGCGATCACGCGGCGGCGCCATCCGATCCTCACCTCCTTCATCAGCCAGGTGACGCCGAGCGAGTCGAGCGTCATCCGCCGCGTGGCGATGGAGCCGGTGTTCCAGCACTATCTCAAGTCCGTGCTGTCGATCCGCGGCGTCAAGCGCGTCGCGATGCACGAGCCGCTGACCAGCCTCTACGCGGTGATCGCGATCCAGTTCGCGCGCGGCACGCCGGAGTCGGAAATCTGGCGCGCATTGCATGGCGCCGCGTCGCTGCATCGTTTCGCCGGCAAATGGATCATCGCCGTCGACGAGGATATCGAACCCGAGAATGCCGACGCGCTGCTCTGGGCGATGTCCTACCGCTGTCAGCCGCAATACGATCTCAAGCTCATGCCGCACAAGGATCCCGGGCACGGACCGCGCGGCCCGCATGACGACGGCGAGACCGCGGCCGTGCTTATCAACGCAACGCTGAAAGGCACCTTCGCGCCGGTCGCCTTGCCGAAGCGCGAATTCATGGAGAACGCCAAGGCGATCTGGGAGCGGCTCGGCCTGCCGCCGCTCACGCCGGAATCGCCGTGGCATGGCTACGATCTCGGCCACTGGCCGCGAGAGCTTGCGCGGCAGGCGCAGATGGCGACCGACAGCGACTACTTCTCGCTCGGACAGGCCATGAGCAATGAGCGCCGCGGCGACGTCGCGATGAACGAGCCGGTGAAGCGCGACGACGAGCCTGACCAGCCGAAAAAGCCGGCGTAGCGCTGCCTAGCGGGGCCCCTGGGCAACTGCTCAAAGTTTGGGCAGGCAGGTTCGCGCGGGCGTTGTGGCCCGGTGGCTGGGGATAGAAATTCCATAAAACTCAAACGCTTGCGACTGCGACAGCGCGTGTACCGATGGTGGCACGAGCCTTGCGGAAGGAACCCCGGGAATGCCGTTTTTCAAGCACCGGGAGCTTTCCAATGAGACGTCGGGACTTCTTGAAATCCGTAAGCGCGCTGGCGGCGGGCAGCGCCGTGACCGCGCCCGCGATCTGGTCGCCGGCCAAGGCGCAGGCGCGGCAGGAGACGCTGCTGATCGTCTCTGAAAGCGGGCCGAACAACATCGACATCCACGGCGTCGGCACCAACGTCCCCGGCTACGAAGTGTCGTGGAATTGCTACGACCGCCTCATCAGCCACGAAATGAAAACGGTCAACGGCACGCCCTACTACGACCGTGACCGGTTCAAGATGGAGCTCGCCGACGACATGAACGTCGGCGACATGTCGGCCACCTTCAAGCTCAAGAAGAACGCGACTTTCCACGACGGCTCGCCGGTGACCGCGAACGACGTGAAGTGGTCGCTCGACCGCGCGGTCTCGGTCGGCGGCTTTCCGACCTTCCAGATGGGCGCCGGCTCGCTGACCAAGCCCGAGCAGTTCGTGGTGGTCGACAACCACACCGTCCGCGTCGATTTCCTGAAGAAGGACCGGCTGACGATTCCCGACCTTGCGGTGATCGTGCCCTGCATCCTCAATTCCGGCCTGGTGAAGAAGCACGCCACCGAGAAGGATCCCTGGGGCCTCGAATACACCAAGCAGAACACCGCGGGCAGCGGCGCCTATCGCGTGGTGAGTTGGAACGCGGGCACCGAAGTCGTCATGGAGCGCTTCGACAAATGGGCGGGCGGCGCGCAACCGAAGGTGCGCCGCGTGGTCTGGCGCATGGTGCCGTCCTCCGGCAATCGCCGCGCATTGCTCGAACGCGGCGACGCCGACATCTCCTACGACCTGCCGAACAAGGATTTCTCGGAGCTCAAGAACAATCAGAAGCTCAGCATCATCTCGACCCCGTATTCGAACGGTATCCAGTACCTCGGGATGAACGTTACCAAGCCGCCGTTCAACAACCCGAAGGTCAGGCAGGCGGTCGCCTACGCCGTTCCCTACCAGAAGATCATGGACGCGGTGCTGTTCGGCCTCTCCAAGCCGATGTTCGGCGCGAGCGCCGGGTCCAAGACCGAAGTCGCCTGGCCGCAGCCGCACACGTTCACCACCGATATCGCCAAGGCGAAGCAGTTGATGGCGGAAGCCGGTTATCCTAACGGCTTCGAGACCACACTGTCGTTCGACCTCGGCTTCGCCGGCATCAACGAGCCGCTCTGCGTGCTGACGCAAGAGAGCCTCGCGCAGATCGGCATCAAGTGCACGATCAACAAGATCCCCGGCGCGACCTGGCGCACCGAGCTGAACAAGAAAGTGCTGCCGCTCTACACCAACGTGTTCTCCGGCTGGCTCGACTATCCGGAGTATTTCTTCATCTGGTGCTATCACGGCAAGAATTCGATCTTCAACACGATGAGCTATCAGTCGCCAAGAGCTCGACGGGATGATCGATGCCGCGGTGGACGCCGCCGCCATCAACGACGCCGCCAAGTACGAGACGAATGTCAAAGGCTTCGTCGATCTCGCCTTCGCCGACATGCCGCGCATTCCGCTGTTCCAGCCCTACGTCAACATCGCGATGCAGAAGAACGTGTCGGGCTACCAGTACTGGTTCCACCGGCGGCTCGACTATCGCTCATTCGTCAAGGGGTAACGGAATCTCGAGCTCGTCATGCCCGGCACGCCATCAAGCTTGCGCAGACTTCGTAAACTTGTCTGCGGTGCCGGGGATCCACGTCTTTCTTCGGTTTCAAGCAAGACGTGGGTAGCCGGGCCAAGTGCCCGGCCATGACGACCCAAACGTCGTGACAGGAAGGCTTCCATGCTTCGAATGATCCTCAAGCGAGCGTTGATTGCCTTACCGAGCCTGATCGGCGTGATCATCGTCACGTTTCTGCTGACACGCGCGCTGCCCGGCGACCCGGCCGCCTATTTTGCGGGACCCGCCGCAACGGCGGAGGCGATCGAGCAGGTGCGCGTCAAGCTCGGGCTCGACAAGCCGCTGATCGTGCAGTTCGGCAACTACGTGACCGATCTCGCGCGCGGCGATCTCGGGACCTCGCTCACCACCGGCCAGCCGGTCGCGACCGACATTCGCAACCGCCTGCCCGCTTCCGCCGAGCTGACGCTGCTGGGCCTGATCGTCTCGATGCTGATCGCCGTGCCGCTTGGCATCCTGGCCGCGACCAATCCCGGATCCCCAATCGATCACCTCTGTCGCGTGATTGCGACAGCGGGTGTGTCACTGCCGGTGTTCTTCACCGGCCTGATCCTGGTCTACGTCTTCTACTACCTGCTCGGAATCGCTCCGGCGCCGCTCGGGCGCCTCGACACGTTCATGAGCGCGCCGCCACAGGTCACCGGCTTCTACCTGATCGACAGCTTGATTGCCGGCAATGGCGAGGTGTTCGTGGCGAGCCTGAAGCAGCTTATCCTGCCGGCGCTGACGCTGGCCATCTTCTCGCTGGCACCGATTGCGCGCATGACTCGCGCCTCGATGCTGGCCGTGCTGGCTTCGGATTTCGTGCGCACGGCCCGCGCGAGCGGGCTCACACCGACGACCGTGATCGTGACCTACGCGTTTCGCAACGCCATGATCCCGGTCATCACGACGCTCGGCATGGTGTTCTCGTTCCTGCTCGGCGCCAATGTGCTGGTCGAAAAGGTGTTCGCCTGGCCCGGCATCGGCTCCTATGCGGTCGAGGCGTTGGTCGCGTCGGACTTCGCGCCGCTGCAAGGTTTCGTGCTGACGATGGCGATCATGTACGTCCTGCTCAATCTCCTGATCGATATCCTCTACGGGGTTATCGACCCGCGGGTGAGGATCGAAGCATGAGCGAGCTCGCAGCCCCCACCGAGGTCGTCCGTCCCGCCAGCGGAATTGCCGCGCTGTTGCGCCACACCCGCTATGTGCTCGGTGAAAATCCGGTCACCGGCTTCGCCGCCGGCCTGTTCCTGCTGATCGTCATCGCCGCGGCCTTCGGATCGTGGATCGTCCCCTACGATCCCTATGCCAGCAACACCGCGATGTCGCTGAAGCCGCCGTCGGCGGCGCACTGGTTCGGAACCGACCAGCTCGGCCGCGACGTCTTCAGCCGCGTGATCGTCGCCACCCAGCTCGACTTCTTCATTGCCGTGGCATCGGTTGCGCTGGTGTTCCTGATGGGAGGGCTGGCGGGTGTCGCCGCGGGTTTTTTTGGCGGCTGGACCGACCGCATCGTCGGCCGTATCGCCGACACCATCATGGCGTTCCCCTTGTTCGTGCTGGCGATGGGCATCGTCGCCGCGCTCGGCAACACCGTCGAGAACATCATTCTCGCCACCGCCATCGTGAACTTCCCGCTCTATGCCCGCATCGCCCGCGCCGAAGCCAATGTGCGCCGCGAGGCCGGCTTCGTGATGGCGGCGCGGCTCTCTGGCAACGGTGACGCGCGCATCGTGCTGACGCAGGTGCTTCCCAACATCATGCCGATCATGGTGGTGCAGATGTCGCTCACCATGGGCTACGCGATCCTCAATGCCGCAGGCCTGTCGTTCATCGGTCTCGGCGTGCGGCCGCCGACGGCGGAGTGGGGAATCATGGTGGCCGAAGGCGCCGCCTTCATGGTCTCGGGGGAATGGTGGATCGCCTTTTTCCCGGGCGCCGCACTGATGGTCGCGGTGTTTTGCTTCAACCTCCTGGGCGACGGCCTGCGTGACATCGTCGACCCGCAGAGGCGGACCTGATCATGACAGCGCTCCCGCTCCTCGACATTCGCGACCTCACCGTCGAATTCTCGACCCGGCGCGGCATCGTCCGTGCCGTCGAACACGTCGATATCTCCGTCGCCAAGGGCGAGACCGTCGCCATCGTCGGCGAGTCCGGCTCGGGCAAGTCCGTCACCTCGTTCGCGGTGATGCGCATCCTCGACCGCGCCGGACGTATCGCCGAAGGCTCCATCGCCTTCACCGGCCTCGACCTCCGCGCCGCCAGCGAAGCCGAGATGCAGAACCTGCGCGGCCGCGAAATGTCGATGATTTTCCAGAACCCGCGCGCGGCCCTTAATCCGATACGCAAGGTCGGACGCCAGATCGAGGACGTGCTGATGCAGCACGCGCAGGCGGGCTCGCAGGACGTGACCGATAAGGCGATCGAGCTGCTTGAGCAGGTGCGCATCGCGCGGCCGCGCGAACGCTACCACGCCTATCCATTCGAATTGTCCGGCGGCATGTGCCAGCGCATCGTCATCGCACTCGCGCTCGCCTGCCGGCCGCAGCTCCTGATCGCCGACGAGCCGACCACCGGCCTCGACGTGACGACCCAGAAGACCGTGATGGACCTCGTGGTCGAGCTGACCAAGCAGCGCGGCATGTCCACCATCCTGATCACCCACGACCTCGGCCTGGCCGCGACCTATTGCGACCGGGTGACGGTGATGGAGAAAGGCCATGTGGTCGAGACGGCGACCGCCCGCGCGGTCTTCACCGCACCGGAGCATCCCTATACGCGCAAGCTGATGCGCGCGACGCCGCGACCCGGCGTGTCGCTGCGCGACCTGCTGCCCGAGGACGCCGCGACCCGTCCCACCGCACAAGTATTGCCGATCAACACCGACAAGACGCCGCTGCTCGTGGTCGAGAAGCTGGTCAAGGAATATCCGCGTCAGGGCATGGCGAAGTCGCTGGCCAGCATGTTCCGCCGCGGCCCCGCTCCAGAGCCGGAGACCTTCCGCGCTGTCGACGGCATCAGTTTCACCGTCGGGCGCGGCGAGAGCGTCGGCCTGGTCGGCGAGTCCGGCTGCGGCAAGTCCACGACCTCGACCATGGTCATGCGGCTGATCGATGCCACCGACGGCCTGATCCAGTTCGACGGCGAGGACATCGGCGCGATCCCGGCCAAGAAATTCGCTACGCTGCCGATCCGCAAGCGCATCCAGATGGTGTTCCAGGATCCGACCGACAGCCTGAATCCGCGCTTCACCGCGGCACGCGCCATCGCTGACCCGATCCTGCGGCTGAGCGACATCAGGGGCCGCGACGCCGTGCGCGCCCGCTGCGAGGAGCTGGCGCGGCAAGTCGGGCTGCCGCTCGAGCTGCTCGACCGCTTCCCGCATCAGCTTTCCGGCGGACAGAAGGCGCGCGTCGGCATCGCCCGCGCCGTCGCGCTGCATCCGGACCTGGTGATCCTCGACGAGCCGACCGCCGCGCTTGACGTGTCGGTTCAGGCGGTGGTTCTTAACCTCCTCCAGGAGCTCAAGGAATCGCTCGGCATGAGCTACCTCTTCGTGTCGCACGACCTCAACGTGGTGCGGCTGTTGTGCGACCGGGTGCTGGTGATGCGCGCGGGCCGGATCGTCGAGCAGGGCCCGACCGACAAGGTGCTGTTTGCCCCCGAAGCGGACTATACTCGCGAGCTCCTGGCCGCCATTCCGCACCCGACCTTTGAACCGCAGGACAAGCCGCACGACCATGTCCGATCCGCTTGATGAATTGATCGACGCTGCCGCCAGCGCGCTCGAGTTGCCGATCGAGCCTGAGTGGAAGGCGGCGGTGAAGACAAACCTGCAAGTCACCTTGCGCCATGGCGCGCATGTCGCCGAGTTCGAGCTGCCCGACGACGCCGAGCCGGCGCCGGTGTTCGTCGCCTGACCATGGATCTCACCTGGACGTCCGCCAACGCGATCGCCTACGCCGTCCATGACGGCCAAGTGAGCGCGCATGACGTCGTCGCCGGCGCGCTGGCGCGCATCGCAGCGAAAAATGAAATGCTCAATGCGTTCACGGCCGTCACCGAGGAGCGCGCACTTAAGCGCGCCGCCGCGGTCGATGAGGCGCGCAAGAACGGCGAACAGCTCGGCCCGCTGGCCGGTGTGCCGTTCGCGGTCAAGAACCTGTTCGACGTCGCGGGCCTGCCGACCGTCGCGGGCTCGAAGATCAACCGCGACCGCGCGCCCGCAACACGCGACTCGCCGCTGATCACACGTTTGGAGGCGGCCGGCGCCGTGCTCGTCGGGGCTCTCAACATGGGCGAGTACGCCTATGATTTCACCGGCGAAAACATCCACGACGGCCCTGCCCGCAACCCGCACGATACGGCGCGGATGACCGGCGGCTCGTCGAGCGGCTCCGCCGGCGCGGTCGCGGGCGGACTGGTGCCGCTGTCGCTCGGCTCCGACACCAACGGCTCGATCCGCGTGCCCTCCTCGCTGTGCGGCATCTTCGGTTTGAAGCCGACCTACGGCCGCCTGTCGCGCGCGCACAGTTTTCCGTTTGTCGGCAGCCTCGACCATCTCGGGCCGTTCGCACGCTCGGTCTACGACCTCGCTTTGGCCTATGACGCGATGCAGGGCTTTGATCCGGACGATCCGGTCTGCGTCGACCGGGCTTTTGAACCCACGGCATCTCTTATCGGCAACGGCACCGACGGGCTGCGGATCGCGATCGCCGGCGGATATTTCCGCAAGGGCGCGTTCCCGGAAGCGCTGACCGCCGTGGAGCGCGTGGCCGGTGCGCTCGGCGTCACCCGCGAAGTCGAGATTCCGGAGGCCGCCCGCGCGCGCGCCGCGGCCTATGTCATCACCGCGACCGAAGGCGCGGCACTGCATCTCGAACGATTGCGGACACGCGCCAACGATTTCGACCCGGCAGTGCGCGACCGCCTGATCGCGGGCGCCATGATCCCGGCAACGCTGGTCAGCCAGGCGCAGAAATTCCGCCGCTGGTATCGCACACAGGTGCTCGACCTGTTCAGGGACGTCGACGCCATCATCGCGCCGTCGACGCCCTGCACCGCGCCTTTGATCGGGCAGCAGAACTTCGTGCTCGACGGCGTCGAGATGCCGGTGCGCCCGAACATGGGCCTCTACACGCAACCGATCTCGTTCATCGGCCTGCCAGTCGCGGCTGTGCCGGTGCCGCTTTCGCCGCTGCCGATCGGCGTGCAGATCATCGCCGCGCCGTGGCGCGAGGACGTCGCGCTGCGGGTCGCGCATGCACTCGAACGATCGGGCGCCGCCGCCGCGCCAAGACCGAAAAGCTGAAGTTCAGAGGAGCTCAAGAATGGAGATCGACCGGCCGGAGGTCGTCGCCGAAGTGACGGCTGCGTTCAACCGCTATGAGCAGGCGCTGGTTTCGAACGACGTGGCGACGCTCGACGCGATCTTCCGCAACGATCCGCGCACCATCCGCTATGGCGGCGGCGAGAACCTCTACGGCTACAAGGAGATCGAGGCGTTCCGCGCCGCGCGCTCGCCGGCCGGCCTGGCGCGCACAATATCGAAAACGGTGATCACCACCTACGGCCGCGACATGGCGGTGGCGTCGACGCTGTTCCATCGCACCACGTCGCCCGGCAAGATCGGGCGGCAGAAGCAGACCTGGGTGCGTTTCCCGGACGGCTGGTTCGTCGTCGCCGCCCATGTCAGCGTGATCGACGAGCCGAAGAGGCGTGGCAACGCTGCTCTTGCTCGCCACGAAGGCGCGCCAGCCGCCGAAGCTCGAGATATCGCGCGCGCCCTCGATCGCCTTCGCCTCGACCAGGAAACCTTTGGCGAAGCGGTCACCAGCCAGACGCACGTTACCGATCGAGAGCGGGGGCGGAACGGCGGCAACGAATTTACCAAACGCTTCGGCGCTCATCGCCCAGACCTCGACGATGATCGCGGTCCCCTCGCCGTCTCCGACGCGCAGCATGCCCGGCTTCGGCGGCGTGGTGCCGGCAAGCGCGAACAGCCGATAGTCAGCGGTGGTCTTCGTCTCCTCGATGAAGCGCGCGTTGTGCATCCGCAGATCGCCGTTGAGCGGCATGCCGGAGAGATGCGCGCCGACCACCACGAGCGGAACTTCGCCGCCGCGTAGCTCGCTCGACGCCACCGCCAGCGGCGGATGCGCGCGCTTGGTTGCGCCGAGCGGAAGGCCCGTATCGACATGGAACGCTCGCCCGATGGTCGCGAGCACAGCGTCGCGCCCGGCGGCTGCGAGCAGCGTAATGCCCGACGGCGCGCCGTCGTCGCGCATCGCCGCCGGGACCGCGAGCCCGCACAGGTCGAGCAGATTGACGAAATTGGTGTAGGTGCCGAGCCGGCTGTTGAGCTGGATCGGATCGTTGAGCACCTGATCGACGGTATAGACCGTCGGAATCGTCGGCAGCACCAGCGCGTCGATGTCGCTGAAGATGCGAGCGCGCACGAGGCGCAATTCCTCGAGCTTGTAGAACGCCGCGAAAGCGTCCGCTGCGGTCGGACGCGCGCCCTCCTGGATGATCGCGCGCGTCACCGGATGGATGGCCTCCGGCGACGACGCCAGCAGCGAGCGTACTGCGAGGTAGCGCTCGGCAAGCCATGGGCCCTCGTAGAGGAGGCGCGCGGTCTCGTAGAACGGCTCGACATCGATCTCGACCAGCACCGCGCCAAGCTTGCGAAACCGCTCCAAGGCATCGTCGTAGATGCGCGCGGCCTCGCGATCGCCGAAGAAGATGCGCTGCCCGGCCAGCGGCACACCGATGCGCATGCCGCGCGGCATCGGCTCCACAACGCCGACCGCATACGATCGCGAATAGGGATCGGCATTGTCGGGCCCGGCCGTCACCGCAAGCGCCGCCATCGCATCGTCGACGGTGAGCGCGAACACCGAGACGCAGTCGAGCGTACGGCACGCCGGCACCACGCCCCAGGTCGAGATCATGCCGAGGCTCGGTTTCAACCCGACGATGTTGTTGAGCGACGCGGGGACGCGCCCCGATCCGGCGGTGTCGGTGCCGAGTGCCAGCGGCACCAGTCCCGCCGCGACCGCCACGGCAGAGCCGGAGCTCGACCCGCCGGGAATGAGCTTCGCATCGAACGGATTGCGCGGCACGCCGTAAGGCGAGCGCACGCCGACCAGCCCGGTCGCGAACTGATCCAGATTGGTCTTGCCGATGACGATCGCGCCGGCATGACGCAGGCCGCTCACCGCGCTGGCGTCGATGTCGGGATTGTAGGAGAAGGCCGGGCACGCCGCCGTCGTCGGCAGGCCTTTGACGTCGATATTGTCCTTCACCGCGACCGGCACGCCGAGCAGCGGAAAGCGGCCCGCGCTCGGGTGGCGGCTGAGCGCCCTCACCTCGGCGATCGCATCCGCCTCGTCGCGCAGGCTGATGAAGATCGCCGGATCGGCATGCGCGCGGATGCGCGCGTAGCATTGCGCGATCGTGTCTTCGGGCGTGGTCGTCCCGGCACGATGGTCGGCCACGATCTCCGCGGCGGTCTTGGTCACGATCAGCCCCTCCGTTCCCACCATACAATCGGGAACAGCAGCGAAATCAACTGCGCGGAATCAGTGCAAATGTTGTGCCGAATTTGCAGGCGATGGACTTCAGTCGGTCACTTTGCGCGCGGGTGTCTCGGGCTTGAGGCCGGTGCGCTGGCGGGCGAGCGTCTCCTTGCCGGTCTCTTCCCACTCGCCCTTGACCGCGCGCGCCGCCCAGATGTCCCAGCGCTCGATCCAGTCGCCGAGCTCATAGCCGTGCCACGGCTGCTTGAGCGTGATCGGCGGCAGGTCGAGCTTGGCCCACAGCGCCTGTGCGCGCTCCATGAACTCCTTCTTCGGCAGCGCGAGCGGCGCCATCGGCCCCTTCATGGTGGCGTCGATCAGGAGCTTTGAGCCGAGCCCGCGGTTGGTGTATTGCGAGCCCTGCACGCCGCCGTGATAGGGCGGAATGTGCACATCCTCGACCGGATTGCAGCGATAGGCGATCGACCACATCACGGCGTCGAGATTGTCCGGATCGATGTCCTCGCTCACGGCGATGATGACCTTGCCGGCGATGGCATTGAAGCTCGCGGCGCCGTTCATGCCGCGCCAGACCTCCGAGTGCGGCGTGCCGGCGGCATATTGCACGAAGATGACCGGGCGCAGATTGGAGAGCGGCTCGTGCATGACGACACGGCGCACGCCGCGGATCGAAAGCGCGTCGCGCAGATGCGCGAGATAGAGCGGCTCGTAGGCCACCTTCTTGACCAGGCTCGACTCGCTCGGCGTCACCTGGCTGATGATCGACGCGAACACCGCGTTCTTGCGATGCGTGATCGCCGTCACCTGCATCGGCATGTTGTAGGCTTCGAGCGCGACATAGCCGTTGCTCTCGCCGAACGGCGCTTCGGGTTCGAGCTTCTCCGGATCGATCAGCCCCTCGATCACGATCTCGGCGTCGGCGGGAACGTCGAGGTCGATGGTCTTGCACTTGACCACCGGCACCGGCCGTCCGGCGAGCCCGCCGGCCACGCCAAGCTCGTCGAGATCGACGTCGAGCTTCTGCGCGCCGGTGAACAAAACGACCGGCGCGGCGCCGACCACGATCGCGATCGGCATAGGCTCCTTGCGCTTGTTGTATTTCTCCCAATGCAGATAGCCGCCCGCCCCGCCGGCGCGCGCCACCATGCGCACCACCATGCGGTCGGTCGCTTTCAACGCCGCCCGATAGGTGCCGCCGTTCTGGATGCCGGAGTCCGGGTCCTTGGTGACGCAGAACGTGGCGCTGAGATACGGCGCGGAATTGAAGCCGGGCGTCGAGATCGGAACCGGGAGGATTTTCAGGCCGCCATTGGGTTTGCGCAGATCGTCGCCGGTGATGACGACCTCCTGGCAGCGCGCCGCATTGGTCTTGATCGGCGGGATCGGATGCGCGATCGCGTCCATCCAGCGCTTGCCGATATCCTCGACCGCAGCGCGCATGCCGAGCGAATAGATTTCGGCCGAGGCCGCAATCGAGCCCACGACCACCGGCATGTCGTATTTGCGGCCGGTCGCGTCCACGACATTGGTGAAGAGGAAGGCGCGGCGTTCTGTTTCGGGAATGCCGCCGATGAATTGCAGCCGGACCAGCGGATGCAGCTCGGTGTCCTTGTCGACCGGATGATCGATCCGCGTCAGCAGCCCCCTCGCCTCGAGATCCGCGAGGTGCTCCTGGAGATCAAGCCGCGGTTGCGTGGTTTCGCCGCCCCGCACCTTTGCTGTCACATCGTCCATTCCAGGCCAATCCTCCCATCGAGATGGCCCTCTCTAGCACGCTCGGATCAATTCGCGGAATAGATGCCCCGGACGCGCTCGATCGTTGCCGGCGAAACGTCTGCCACCTCCACCACGAGCTTCTGCAGTTCCTCACCGGAGAGCGGGCCATGCTCGAGCTTCTGCTGTTTCAGGTCGGCGATATACTCGGGATCCTTCATCATGGCGTCGAACGCACGCCGGAGCGCCTGGATGCGGTCAGCCGGCGTATCGGGCGTCGCAAAGAGGAAGCGGCCCACATCGGTCGCGTTGCCGAACACGCGCAAGGCCTCGATCTGCTCCGGCGTCCGCCCCAGCTCGACCGACGTTGGCACGTCCGGCAATTCGGGGTGCCGCTTGAGGCCGTACTGCACCAGCATGTTGATGGTCTTGTCGCGCAGGTGATGCTCGGCCCGCGATTTCATGCCGTCCCAGGTGGTCGTGTGCCCCTCGACCTCGCCGCGGTCCATGGCCAGCATCGCTTCCGGCGATCCCTTGTAGCCCATGACCAGCTTGAACTTGGTCCCGATCACGTGGTTGAGCAGGTTCGGATAGACCGTCACGGTCGAGCTTCGCCCGGTCGCGCCCAGGCTCGCCTCGCGCACCAGGGCATCCTGGATGGTCTTCACCGGCGACGACGCTACCGTGAAGGTGACGCTCGGTGTCGCCGCCATCCGCCCGATGAAATTGAACTGCGCCGCCTTGAAGCGGACGTTCGAGGCGCCGAGCCGCTCCTCCAGCGGCGCCGTCGGAGCGATCAGGCCGAGCGTGGTGCCGTCCTTCGGCGCCACGTTGAAGATGTGGTTGGCGGCGACGAGGCTGCCACCGCCGGGCATGTTGCGCGGCACCACCGACGGATTGCCGGGGATGTGCCGGCCCATGTTGCGCGCGACCGCGCGGATGTAGAAATCGTTGGACGCGCCGGGCGCGAAATCCGATGATCACGGAAATGGTCTTGCCGCGATAGAATTCCTCGACCGACTGTGCATTTGCCACGGCAGGTGGCAGCAGCGCCACGGCAGCCAGAGCGAGCGATCGAAGCATCCTAGTCTCCGTCAGTTCAGCGGATAGATCGCCTTGACCTTGTCGATGATCGCGGGCGGCGCGTCGCCGAGACCAGCCACAAGCTTCTGTAGCTCCTCCCCCGGCATCGGGCCAAGTTCGACGCGGTTCGCCTGCAATTCCGCGATGAATTCGGGATCCTTCATGGTGGCATCGAACGCCCGTCGCAAAGCCTGCACACGGTCTGCCGGCATTCCCGGCGGCGCCATGATCATTTTGCCGACCTCCGTTGCATTGGCCACGACCTTGAGGATTTGCTGTTCCTCGGGATTGCGGCCGAGCTCCCACGACGTCGGAACGTCCTTCAACTCCGGATGCCGCCGGAGCGCATACTGCACCAGAACGGTGACTTTCTTGTCGCTCAGCCAGGTCGGATGCAGCGCCCTGACGATCTCCAGGCTGGTGGAATGGCCTTCCACCTCGCCGCGCTCCATCGCAAGCATGGCCTCGGACGAGCCCGGATAGCCCATCACCATCTTGAACTTGGCACCGATCACGTTGCCGAGCACCGCCGGATAGATGAAGACCGTGGAGCTTCGTCCCGAGGCGCCCAGGATCACTTCCCGTTTGTAAACGTCCCCGATCGACTTGATCGGCGACGTGTCCTTCACGAACGTCATGTTCACGCCGGGCGCGATGCGGCCGATCCAGTTGAACTCGGCCGATTTGAATTTGACGCCGGCGACACCCAACAATTCCTCCAGCGGGATGGTCGCTGAAATGAAACCCAGCGCGGTGCCATCCTTCGGAGCGACATGAAACAGATGGTTGGCGGCGACGAGACTGCCGGCGCCCGGCATGCTCTTGAAGATGACCGTTGGATTGCCGGGGATGTGCCTGCCGATGTGGCGCGCCACCGCACGCGCATAGATGCCGTTGCTGCCGCCTCCGGGATAGCCGAGGATCACACTGACGGTCTTGCCGCGATAGAAGTCGGCGACGGATTGCGCCATCGCACCTGACGGCGCCAGTGCAATGACACCGGCCAGCGCAACGCCGAGCGATCGAAGCATCGCAGCCCTCGTCAATTCAGCGGATAGATCGCCTTGACCTTGTCGATGATTGCCGGCGAAACGGTGCCAAGCTCGACGACGAGCTTCTGCAACTCCTCGCCCGACATCGGCCCGAGCTCGACACGTTGCGCCTTCAGGTCCGCCTGGAACGCGGGATCTTGCATCGTCGCGTCGAAAGCGCGGCGCAGCGCCTGGATGCGGTCGGCTGGCGTGTCGGGCGTGGACAAGATCATCTTCCCGACCTCGGTCGCGTTGGCGACGATCCTGAGAATCTGCCGGTCGACGTCGTTCTGCGCCAGCTCCCAGGACATCGGCACGTCGGGCAGCTCCGGATGGCGCTTGAGCGAATATTGCACCAGCGCCCTGATCTTCTTCTCAGGCAGCCATTCCGGATGCACCGCACGCACGACTTCGAGGCTGGTCGAATGGCCTTCGACCTCGCCACGCTCCATCGCGAGCATGGAAGCGGTCGAGCTCGGATAGCCCATCACCAGCTTGAACTTCGCGCCGAGCACATTGGCGACCACCGCCGGGTAGATCGCGACCGTCGAGCTGCGCGCACTGGCGCCGAGCAGCACCTCGCGCTTGAACGTGTCCTGGATGGTCTGCACCGGAACCGTCGCCATCACGAACGTCATGTTCACCGATGGCGCCACGCGGCCGATCCAGTTGAATTCCGCGGTCTTGAGCTTGACGTTCGCCACACCCAGCCGCTCTTCAAGAGGAATCGTCGGGGCGATGAGCGACAGCGTGGTGCCGTCCTTGGGTGCGATGTTGAAGACGTGGTTCGCGGCGACGAGGCTGCCGCCGCCCGGCATGTTGCGCGGAATGACCGTCGGGTTACCCGGGATATGCTTGCCGATGTGGCGGGCCACCGCGCGGGCATAGATGTCGTTCGAGCCCCCGGTCGGGTAGCCGATGACCATATTGAGCTGCTTGCCGCGGTAGAACTCCTCGAGCGACTGCGCCTGCGCGGCCGCCGGAAGGACGCAAGCAAGCGACACGGCGGCAAGCGCGCCGTAACCGCGAGCCCCGAGCAACGCCATGAACGCCCACTCCCCTTGTTCTTGTGGTCTTCTTGCACGGGCAGGATAGACGAAGCCAAACAGCCCCGTCCCATGCGGCGGCGTCGCAGGCCGACTAGCGACCGGCGAGCGCCCGGATCTTCGCGGCCGCCGCGTCCGACGGATTGGTGATCTGCCGCACCAGTTCCGCCAGTTCCTCGCCCGGCGACCAGTCGATCCCGAGCTTGAGCTTTTTCGCATCATCGATCAGGTCGGGATCGCGCATCGCTGCCTCGAATGCACGGCGCATCACCTCGACCCGCCCTGGCGGCAGATCGGGCGGCGCGAAGACCGGACGGCTGATCATCTCCAGCGTCGTGAACACGCGCATCGCCTGCCGGTCGTCGTCACGCTGGAGGATCTCATGCACGACCGGAACGTCGGCCAACTCGCCGTGACGCCTGGCGCCGTATTGCAGGATCACGTTCGCGGTGCCGGAGCGGAACCAGTGTTGCCGCGTCGCCTTGAGAGTGTCCCAGTTGGTGGCCGGCACGCCGTCGACCTCGCCGTTCTCGAAGGCAAGCAGAAGCTGCGGCATGCCGGCATAACCGGCAACCAGCCGCACCTGCAGTCCGAGCAGCTCTTTCAGCGCGCGGCCGTAGACGCCGGAGTTGCCACCGGCGCCTACCATCCCGAGCTCGACCGGCTTGCCGTCGAGAATCCCCTTGCAAGGTGATCCCCTTCTTGCCGGACACGACGAAGACGGCGATCTCCTTGGCCATGACGCCAAGCCAGGTGAATTTCTCCGGCTGGTAGCGTGCGTTGCTTTTGTCACCCGCCAGGAGCCGGTCGATGACGTTGCCGGGCGCCGAGATGCCGATCTCGGTGCCGTCGCGCGGCGCGGTGTTGTAGATGTGGTTGTAGGCGACCATGCCGCCGGCGCCGGGCCGGTTCGAGACGATGACGCCCGGATTGCCCGGCAGGTGCCTACCGATATGGCGTGCAAGAAGCCGGCCGTACTGGTCATAGCCGCCGGACGACGTCGAGCCGACGATGACAGTGAGCTTCTTCCACTCGTAGGGTTCGGCCGCGGCGGGCGACGGCACCGCCGCGTTCGCGAGCACGCCCGCGAGCAGGATGGCGCCGGCCGCAATGGCCGAACGCCGTTGCATCTATCGCGCGGCGGATCGCGCGGCGGCCGGCGTGCCGATCGCAGCGTTGACGCGCGGCATCACCTCGTTCGCCAGCAACTCCATCGAGCGCCGTGACAGCGCCGGATCGGTCCAGTCGACGCCGCAATAGACCAGCTCGCCGAAGTCGCCGATCTCCTCGCGGAATTCGAGGATGTGATCGACGATCTTGTTGACCGACCCGTACCAGACCAGACGGTCCATCACGTAGTCGTCGGTGATCTCGGTGTCCGGCTGGTCCATCCGGTCCTTGAACAGCGCGAGGCGCCCGCTGGCGCGGAATTTCGCGAGCAGTTGCTTGAAGTAGAACAGGTACGGGCTGTTCTCGTCGTGGCGGGCATAGCGCGCGGCGACCTTGTCGTCCTCACAAACGAAGATCGTGCGCGCGACCCGCCAATCGCCGATGTCGGCGGCCTTGCCAACCTCCGATTTACCCTGCGCGTAGTTCGCCCAATGGGTCTTGACCCATTTCGGCAGCAGGAAGTTCGCCGAGAGCGGATGGAAGTCGCGCTTGCCCATCGCGATCACGCCCTTCGAGAACGGCGCGACCACGGTGCCGACGATTTCCGGATACGGCTTCTGGTAAGGCTTTGCGAGGCCGCCGAGGCCGATCTCCAGCCGCGCGGTCTTCATGGTCGAAACCTTGAAGCGATTGTTCGGCAAGTCGATGTCGTAGGGCGGATCGCGCGTCCAGATCTCCAGAATGACGTCGATCACCTCCTCGAACAGCTTGTTGCGGTCCTCGTCGAGATTGCCGATCGCTTCCGCGTCGGTGCGCAAGTTGCCCGGGCTCACGCCGAGGATGAAGCGCCCCTTGGCCATGTGATCGAACATCGCCGAATGGGTCGCGACCAGAACCGGGTGCGACTGCGACAGGTTGGTGGTGCCGGTCGCTAGCTTGATGTTGGTGGTCGAATGGATCAGCGTCGCGAGAAACAGGAGGCTGTTGGTGATGTTCTCGTTGGCGTCGGTCAGGTGCTCGCCAATGAATGCGTCATGAAAGCCGAGCTTGTCCGCCAGCATGACAATCTCGCGGTCTTCCTGGAGCGTCTCGGTCCAGGAACGATGCAACGGATGCATCGGCATCGTGAAATAACCAAGCCTCATCGTGCGGGTCTCCCGAGTGGCCGGAACTGCGGTCTGAACTTTACACCAAATTCCCCGTGATTGTCGCCAGACTAGGTCAGGACCCACAAACTGAAAAAACTCGGACGACGACTTCCAGCCCGGGACGGACCTCAATCAGCCGGTCGGTGGCATGCCGGTGTAAACCGCCAATTGAGCGGCGAAAGCTCGCTTGTAGGCGGGCCGTGCTTCGCCGCGGGCGACGTAGGTGGCCAGGTTCGGAAATTCCTCCAGAATGCCCGATGGTTTCAGCCTCTGCAGCACATGCACCATCATCAGGTCGCCCGCGCTGAACCCACCATCGAGCCAGTCGGCGCTGCCAAGGCGAGCGGAAAGTTGCTTCAACCGGTCACGGACGCGATCCGAGACCAGAGGCAGGCGCTCCTTGCTCCAGGGCTTGTCACCCTCCAGAAGCCTGGCGTTTGCGAACTCAAGGATCGGCGGCTCCACCGAGCTGAGCGCGGCAAACATCCATGTGATCGCGCGCGCCCGCGCATCGGCATCGTCCGGCAGCAGGCCCGCATGGCGCTCGGCGATATGGAAGACGATCGACCCGGTCTCGAACAGGGCGAGATCGCCTTCCTCGTAGGTCGGAATTTGGCCGAAAGGATGAAGCGCCAGATGCGCGGGTTCCTTCATCGCACGAAACGAAACCAGGCGAACCTCGTAGGGTTGGCCGACTTCTTCAAGCGCCCAGCGAACCCGCGTGTCACGTGCCAATCCCTTGCCGCCATCGGGTGACCGTTCAAAGGCGGTAATGGTGATGGTCATCGTGGGGCTAGCGCGCCTCGGCGCGGACCAGCTCGTCCAGCATCCGCCGCGCCTGCATCTGCGCCGCGTCGGCGTTGATGTGGATGAGCCCGTCGATCGCGCCGCCCTTGAGGTTTTTTTGCTGCGCCTCCAGCATGACCTTGTCTTCGAGGAACGTGTTCACCGTACCGTCGTAGAGCAGCTTCGACATTGCCGCGTCGTCGCGCTGGAAATTGCGCGCGAAGCCGAAGTGATAGTGGCAGGTGGTTTCGGATTCCGGCGTCACCAGATGGGTCGACCAGATCGAGATGCCCTGGCTGCGGTCGCCTTCCGGCGCGCCGGTGCCGGTCTTGGCGGCGCCGACGTCCATGTAGACGATGCTCGGCGGCCGCCAGGTCGCGTGCTGCCAGCGGTCGACATTGCCGTCGAAGCCGCCGGCCTTCGCGAACAACGGCGGCGGCTTGAAATCGATCATCCAGCGCCCGACCCGCACGCCGTCGTTCAGGCGCTCGGTCTTGGTCGGCGTGGTGGCCTCGCGCGGATCGCCCGAGATGGTGTTCTTATGCAGATGGGCGACGTGGGTGTAGTCGAGGAGATTGTCGACGAGGAGCTGCGCATGGGCATCGATGCGCATATAGCCGGGCGTCAACGTCCAGCCTTGGTCGGCAAGCCAGGGCAGTTCGACGATCTTGGAGTCGTCGGCGCGCGCCGGATCCCCCATCCAGATCCAGACCACGTTGTAGCGCTCCGCGACCGGATAGGCGCGCACCCGCGCGCCCGACGGCACCGTGTCCTGCCCCGGAACCGAGATGCACTGCCCTTTGATGTCGAATGTCAGGCCGTGATAGCCGCAGCGCAGGTGATCGCCCTCGACCGCGCCAAGCGAGAGCGGCGCCGCGCGATGGCAGCAGCGATCCTCGAGCGCGGCGGCTTGACCGTTCTTCCCGCGGAAGAGCACGACCGCCTCGCCGAGGAAGGTGCGCCCGACGGGCTCCCCGGTCAGGTCTTTCGACCAGATCGCTGCATACCAGCCGTTCTTGGGGAACATCGCTCCCGCTCTCCGCTACGCCGGTTTCCTCGCGCAAACGATAGGTGAAGCTTGAAATGCTGACAAGCTGAGCCGCCGCCGCAATCCCTGAACGGAAGTGCCGGAACAACCGGCGCAATCTTGACCGGCTGACGCTCTGCCCTCATGGTATTTTCGGAATTCCACTCCCATACCGCGAACCGCCCGCGCTTGAATGGGCCGGAGGCTGGCTGCGCTTGCAACGACCATGAAGGTGAATGTCCAGGTCGAGCTTCCCGACGAACTCACGATGCTGCAGGACATGGTGCGGCGTTTCGTCGACGAGGAGTTGATTCCGCTCGAAGGCAAGTCGCTCGACGGCCAGAAGATGAAGCCCGACATCGAGGCCCGGCTGACGGCCCGCTGCAAGGAATTGGGCCTCTATCAGATCGACGTGCCTGAGGAACTCGGCGGCCAGGGTCTCGGCGTGCTCGGCCGCTCGATCGTGTGGTCGGAACTCGGCCGCACGGTTGCGTTGCCGACGCGGGTCGTGCGCATCCTCGGCCCGGAAATCCGCGCGCCGCTCTACGCCCTCACCGGCGAGATGCGCGAGCGTTACCTGACGCCGACCGCGCGCGGCGAGCGCGAGAGCTGCTTCGCACAGACCGAGCCCGACGCCGGCTCCGATCCCGGCGCCATGCGCACCACAGCGGTGCGCGACGGCGACCACTACGTCATCAACGGCGTGAAGCGCTTCATTACCGGCGCCGACGGTGCGGATTTCGTGATCCTGATGGCCGCGACCGACCGCAGCAAAGGCTCGCGCGGCGGCATCTCCTGCTTCGTGTTCGACATGGACACGCCGGGTGTGAAGCTCTCGACCTGCTACCAGACCCTGACCGGCGAGACGCCGTGGGAAATCATCTTCGACAATGTGCGGGTGCATAAGGATCACCTGGTCGGCGAGGAAGGCAAAGGCTTCAGCCTCGGCCAGAAGTGGCTGGGTGCCGGCCGGATCAAGCAGGCGGCGCGCGCGCTGGGCGCGACCAGGCGCTGCCTTGAGCTCGCGACCGCCTATTCCAAGCAGCGCGTGACCTTCGGCCAGCCGATCGCCAGCCGGCAGGCGATCTCGTTCCGCCTCGTCGACACCTATGTCGCACTCGAGGCCGCGACGCTTCTGGTTCACCGGGCGGCGGCGCGGCACGACCGCGGCGACGGCGACCGGAACGAAGCCTATATGGTCAAGCTCTACTGCACCGAGATGGCCTGGGAGGCCGCCGACATGTGCCTGCAAGTGCACGGCGGCATCGGGCTCACCACCGATCTGCCGGTCGAACGGCTCTGGCGCGACCAGCGCAGCCACATGATCACCGAAGGCACGCCGGAGATCATGCGCATGGCGCTCGCGCGCCATGTGCTCAACACGTTCGGATAAGCCGCCAGCAACGAGAAAAACGTCAGGGTCCCTTGCTACGGCATCGGTCCCCGTTCGACCAGTTCCAGCCGGGTGCCCCACGGATCGGTGATATAGGTGATCGCCGAGCCGGTCAGCGGGTTCTTCCGATAGGGCTCATCGAGCTTGATGCCGTCGGCTTCGATCTTTTTGATGATGGCGTTCAGATCCTTCACATCGAAGCCGATGTGGTCGAGCACCCGTCCTTTGGTCGGCGCCTGCGGGCCGTTGGCCTTGGCAAACCGGAGCTGAGCGCCCGGGATGTCCACGACCGGAGACTTGTTGCGCTCGCTCACCTTGCCGCCAAAGTGCTTCGCATACCAAGCCACGGCCTTGGGTATCTCCGCCTCCGGCAGGAAGAAGTGGATGTGCTCGTGCCGGATCGGCATGGCCTGGGACTTGTCTTCCAGGATTTCGATACGCACGCCTTCCGGCGTTTCGACGAATGCCTGATCGGTCCTGTTGAAGGCCGGCGGCGGCAGCACCGCCACGCCGGCCGCTTTCCACTTGGCCACCTGCTCCTGCACGTTGTTGACGATGAACCCGACGTGATTCACCACGGAGCCGACCGTGCCGCCTTTGCCTATCTCTTTCCCGAAGTTCAAATTGATCAGCACGCCCGGAAATCGGACGGATTCGGCACCACCGGGGCGCGAGAGCGCCTGGCCGCCCATGCCGACCAAGATCTTCCTGGTCGCGTCCACGTCTTGCGAAGCGAAGTGCCAGTGACCCATGGTCACGCCCGCCTCATTGAATGGCAGCGGCTGCGCGAAGGCAGTTCCGGTCGCCAGCGTCGACACGAGACATAGGCCCGCGAAGCGGATTCTCATGGATACCTCCCTGTTGCGCCGGCATTCCTTGATGGGCCGGCGCTTGTGGGAACGCTACCACCCGGCCTCGTCGCGCGATACCGCGACCGGACGGGAATGCATCCGCCCTGCGCAGTCGACGGTTGCAGGTCCGCCGCTTGCGGCGATCACCCCGGGTGGTACTAATCTGCCAAGGCTTCCTCGGAGCCCAGCGCCGCATAAAGTGTGCGTCCACGACAAGGAGAGTAACGAAATGGCCGACAAGACCTACGAGAACATTCTGATCGAGCGCGAGGGGGGCATCACCTTCCTCTGGCTCAACCGCCCCGACAAACGCAACGCCATGAGCCCGGGCCTCCATGCCGACATGGATGACGCGCTGAGCTGGCTCGCCACCGACAAGCAGACCAAGGTGCTGGTGCTCGGCGGCAAGGGCGAAGCCTGGTGCGCGGGCCAGGACCTGCGGCTCTATTTCCGCGGCACCCAGGACAACCCGGAAGCGCGCTACAAGGCCAACAACGACAGCCATAGCTGGCGCTGGGAGCGGCTCTCGTCGTTTCCGAAGCCGACCATCGCCATGGTCCATGGCTTTGCGTTCGGCGGCGCGTTCACGCAGCTCTGCGCCTGCGACTTCGCGATTGCCGCGGATGACGCGACCTTCGGCCTGTCGGAAGTGAACTGGGGCATCATCCCCGGCGGCCTCGTCAGCTGGAACCTCGCCGACATGCTGCCGCCGCGCCACGCGATGTATTACGCCGTCACCGGCGATACCTTCGACGGCAAGCGCGCGGTCGAGATCGGGCTGGTGAACTTCTCGGTGCCGAAGGCGAAGCTGCGCGAAGAGGCGACCAAGCTCGCCGAGAAGCTGATCAAGCTCAACCCGAACGTCGTGCGCTACACCAAGGAGGCCATCCGCGCCGTGCGCAAGATGGACGACAGGCAGGCGCGCGACTACCTCAAGTCGAAGCAGGACTCGCTGACGAAGAACGACAAGGAAATCCGCGAGCAGCACGGCATGAAGCAGTTCCTGGACGAAAAGTCCTACCGGCCGGGCCTCGGTCCGTTCCGGAAGGTCGAGAACGTCTAAGCGAACGGCCGACCGGCGAGCGCGCACCGCATGACCGGCCGGAACGACGCGATCGGGCATCTGTTCCACCCGAAGAACGTCGTGCTGGTCGGCGCATCGGACCGCCCCGGGCACTGGTCGCAACGCGTCTACGACAACCTCAAGCGGTTCGGGTTTGCCGGGAAGGTCTTTCCGGTCAATCCGAACCGCAACGATATCTGGGGCACGCCCTGCTATCCGAAGCTCGACGCGCTGCCGGAAGCGCCCGACCATCTCGCGATCTTCACCCCCGCCGAAACCACCATCAAGATTCTGGAGGACGGCGGCGCCGCCGGCGCGCGCAGCGCCACCGTCTATGCCGCAGGCTTCGGCGAAGGCGGCGATCCTGACGGCCGCAAACGCGGTGTGCAGTTGCGCCAAGCGATCGAGCGAACCGGCATCACGGTGATCGGCCCGACCTGCATGGGCGTCGCCTGCGGCGCGGCCAACTTCGCCACCGTCCCCGACAAGTCGCTGCAGCAGCCGATGCCGGGACCGGTGGCCATCGCCGTGCAAAGCGGTGCGATGGCGACGGTCATCAACCGCGCCATCAACGATCTCGGGCTGAAGACGGCTTATCTTGCCTCCTGCGGCAGTCAGCTCGGCTGCAAGATTTCCGATTTCATCGACTACTTCGCCACCTTGCCGGACCTGCGTGTGATCCTCTGCTACATCGAAGGCGTGCCTGACGCCGTGCACTTTCTCGAAGCCGCGCGGCGCGCCCGCGCCAACGGCAAAGCCGTCGTGGCGGTGAAGGTCGGGGCGTCCGAGTCCTCGCGCGCCGCGGCGCTGGCGCATACCGGCTCGCTCGCCGGCAGCGCGGAGGCGTTCGATGCCGTCGCCGGCAGCGCGGGCGTCATCCGCTTCAATTCGTTCGAGGACGCCATCGAGGCGGTCGAATTCCTGGCCCGCCTCCCCTTGCCGCACGGCCGCAACACGGCGGTGATGTCCAATTCGGGCGCGTTGCGCAGCCTCATCACCGAGGCCGCCGAGCGCACCGGCGCGACGCTGGCCGCCTTGTCGGAAACAACCACAGCATCGCTCGGCGCGATCCTCGAACAGCCGAAGGTTTCCAATCCGCTCGACACCATCCGCACGATCCCGGAGAAGCAGTACAAGGGCTGCATCGACACGCTGGTCGATGCGCCCGAGGTGGATATCGTGCTGGTCGCCGAGGACCTTCCCATCGACAACAGCGTGGATCGGCGGCTTGGCAATCTCCTGTCGATCGAGGGCATCTCGCGCCGCGCCGAGAGTCTCGGAAAGACTGTCGCCGTGTTCACGCCGCTGCTCGCCAGTCCGACCGACTACGGTCGTTCGGTGCGCGAGCAAATTCCGCATGTGCCGATGCTGCGCGGCACCGAACGCGCGCTGCGGATTGTCAGTGCGCTGGCACGCGCTGCGGCGCGTCCGCTCCACGCCGGCGCATTTGCCACACCGCCGGCCGATACCGAGCTCGTCCGCCGCTGGCGCGCCCGCGCCGCGACGCTCGATCGTCCGACCGCGCTCAACGAGGTCGAACTCGAAGGCCCTGCTCAGCGCGTTCGGCATTCCGCTGCCACCGGAGCGGCTCGTGCGGACCGCCGACGAAGCCGCGGCGGCGGCGCAAGCGATCGGCTTTCCGGTCGTGCTCAAGGCGGTGTCGGCGGCGCTGCCGCACAAGAGCGACGCCGGACTCGTGTTCCTCAACCTGACGGATACCGACGCCGTGCGGCAAGCCGCCGCCGCCATCGCGGCCCGTGCCAGCTCGCTGCCCGCGGCGCTCGACGGTATGCTGGTCGCGCAGCAGGTCTCCGGCGGAACCGAGGTGGTGCTGGGCGTGCAGCGCGATGTTGAAATGGGTCCGGTCGTCATGTTCGGCATGGGCGGCGTGTTGGTCGAATTGTTCAAGGACGTGAGCTTTGCGCCCGCAACGCTCGACCGCGAGCAGGCGCGCGCGATGGTGCGCGCGACGCGCGCCGGGGCGATGCTGGAAGGATTCCGCGGCCGCAAGCCCGGCGACATCGACGCGCTGTGCGATGCCCTGATCAATCTCGGGCGGCTCGCCCGCGATCTTGGCGACGTGATCGAGGCCGTCGACGTGAACCCGCTGCTGGTGCGGGAACAAGGCGTCGTCGCGCTCGACGGGCTGGTGGTGCTGCGGCCGCCCGGCAATTCAGGAGAGCACTGAATGTTGCGTCGTTGCAGCGCGAGCCTGTTCGCACTCCTCACCGGGGCGCTGATCCTTGCTGCGGCGCCCGCCCTCGCCTTCCCCGATCGCCCGGTGCGCATCGTGGTGCCCTACGCGCCCGGCGGCGGCAACGACGCGCTGGCGCGCGTGCTGGCGCAGAAGCTCGAGGAGCAGTGGGGCAAGCCGGTCGTGGTCGAGAACCG
The DNA here is from genome assembly GCA_963785745.1 of uncultured Alphaproteobacteria bacterium. Taxonomy (GTDB): domain Bacteria; phylum Pseudomonadota; class Alphaproteobacteria; order Rhizobiales; family Xanthobacteraceae; genus VAZQ01. The sequence continues at coordinate 89,554 of CAWAWR010000016.1, read as the reverse complement.
CTCCGGCGGCAACACCCTCATCGCGACCGAATATGTCGGACGCCAGCCGGCCGACGGCTACACGATCCTGATGGTGACCACCGTTTTTGCCGTCAACCCGTCGCTGCTCCAGAAGCTGCCCTACGACACATTGAAAAATTTCGCGCCGGTCGTGCTCGCGGGCTCGGCGCCGAATGTGCTGGTGACCAAGCCGACCTTGCCGGTGAATTCGGTCAAGGAGCTGATCGCCTACGGCCATGCCCATCCCGGAAAGCTGACCTACGGCCATCCCGGCATCGGCACCACGCCGCATCTTGCGGTCGAGCTGTTCAACAGCGACGCCAACATCAAGGCGGTCGGTGTCGGTTATCGCGGGACGCAGCCGCAGCTCGTGGCGATGCTGGGCGGCGAGATCGACTACGCGTTCGACGTCACCAGCTCGCTCAACCAGGTGCAGGCCGGCAAGCTGAAGGGGCTCGCCGTCACCGTCGCGCGCCGGCTCGAACGGTTCCCCGAGATGCCGACCATGATCGAGGCCGGGCTGCCGGGCTACGAAGCGTACACCTGGTTCGGCTTTGTGGTGCCGGCCGGCACGCCGCCGGACGTGATCGCCGCGATCAATCAGGCCATGAACAACGGCATGCAGGATCCGTCCGTGCGCTCGCGCATGGACAATCTCGGCATCAATCTTGTGGGCGGCACGCCGCACGATTTCACCCGGCACATCAGCGCCGAGATGGACAAATGGGGCGCGGTCATCCGCAAGACCGGCATCAAGCCGCAGGCCGGCACCGGACAATAGAGGGACGCCATGATTGCGCGACTGCTGACACTCGCGATTGCCTGCTCGGTGCTCTGCATCGCGCCCGCATCGGCGCAGAGCGTCGCCGACTTCTACAAGGGCAAGACCATCACCGTTTACATCGGCTATGGCGCCGGCGGCGGCTATGACCTGTTCGCCCGGACGATCGCCAGGCACATGCCGCGTCACATCCCCGGCAATCCGGCGATGCTGCCGATGAACATGCCCGGCGCGAGCAGCATGATCCTCGCCAATCATCTCGCCAAGCGCGCGCCGCAGGACGGCACCGCCATCGGCGCGGTCAATTCCGCGCTTGTCTTCGACACGCTGTTCGCGGGCGCGGAATCGAAGGCGCAGTTCTCCGGTCCCGACATGACCATGATCGGCAACGCGGTCTCGTCTGCCGCGGTGCTGGTCGCCTGGAACGCGTCGGGCGTTAAGACGCTCGACGACGTCCGCCAGAAGGGCCTCATCGTCGGCGCCACGTCGCGCACCGGCGACACCTATCTCCTGCCGCTCGCGGTAAAGAACATCCTCGGGCTGGACAAGATGAAGATCATCCTGGGCTATCCCGGCACGCGCGAGGCGGCGATCGCGCTCGAACGCGGCGAGATCACCGGCCGCGTCTGGGACATGGAAGGCATCAAGGCCGGGCGCCCGCAGTGGCTTACCGACGGCAGCCTCAACATCGTCGCGCAGCTGGCGCCGAAGAAAATGCCGGAGGTCCCGGCCAGCGTGCCGCTGGTGAACGATTCCGTTCCGGACGCGGACGACCGCCGCGTGCTCGACGTGATCTTCCTGAGCACGATCCTCGCGCGGCCCTACATCGCCCCGCCGAATATTCCGGTCGACCGCCGGCAGGCGCTACGCGATGCGTTCATGGCGACAATGAAAGACCCGGCGTTCCTCGCCGACACCAAGAAGCTTCAGCTCACAATCGATGCGACCTCGGGCCAGGACATGGAGCGCATCGTCCGCGATGCCTATGCGCTGCCGGACGCGCTGGTCGCGCGGGTACGCAAGGCGCTGCTGGACTAGACACTAAGGCAGTAGCGCCTCGCGCGCGCGCTTCACGATATTCGGCGGCGAAGCGTATAGTTTCGTCACCAGCTCCTGAACGCGGACGCCGCTCGCCGGCGTGATCTCCAGCCCCATCTTCTCGGCATCGGCGATAAACGCCTTGTCGGCCATGGTGTCGTCGAACGCCTTGCGCAGGGTCGCGACGCGATCGGCGGGGACGCCGGGCGGCAGCTTGAACGGCCGCCCGAACACCTGCTGACCGAGGATCAGTTCGAGCACCTGCCGGCTGTCGTCGTCCTTCACGTAGTTCCAGATGTTGGGCACGCCCTGCGCCGCAAGCCCGGCATGGGTGTCGATCCCGGTCTGCAGGATCACGTGCATGCGGTTGTCGCGCACCCAATCGGGCCTTTGCGTACGAAGGCTCGACCAGTCGAGGCCGCAGATGCCTTCGACTTCGCGGCGCTCCATCGAGAGAAGAATGTCGACGCTGCCCTTGTAGCCGCGCACGACCTTGAATTTCGCGCCGACCTCACGCCGCAGGAATTGCAGGTAGTCGAACAACGAACCGCCCGGCGCATCGCCGCCCATGACGGTCTCGCGCTTGAGCGCGTCGTCAAACGTCCTCGTCTCCGAGCCCTGATAGGTGGCGCAGACCCGCGCCGAGTTGTTGGCGCTGCCGAGATAGATGAACTCGGTCGGCTTGAAGCGCGCCTCCATGCGCTCGTCGAGCAGCGGGCCGACGACCACGCCCGGAAAGATCATGCCGATGGTCAATCCGTCCTTGGGCGCGCGCGCATAGAGATGATTGGCAAGATTGACGCTGCCGGCGCCCGGCATGTGCTGGACGACGAACCCCGGCTCGCCCGGGATGTGCTTGGCATAGTGCCGCAACAGAGCGCGGGCATAGAGGTCGTAGCCGCCGCCGGGGTTGCCCCCGACGATCATGGTGATGGTCTTCTTGGCGTAGAAATCTTCCGCGCGCGCCGGACTTGCCAGAACGGCGACCAAGCAAAGAACCGCCGCGTGAATACGGGACGTCGCCACAGCCGCCTCCCCTGCACGCTTCTTGTTTGCTTGTTCTAGCACGGGTTCGCGGGCGGAGCCCTGCGTCATTCCGGCAGAGCGCGCACGGTCGCCTGCCGCCGCTTCTCGGTCAGCACGAGATAGAGCGAGGCGGCGATGATCAGCGCCATGCCGGCGAAACTCCAAGGTCCGGGGACTTCGTTGAACAGCAGGTAGCCGATCACGGCCGAGTAGAGGATACGTGAATAGTCGAGCGGCACGAGGACGGTGGCATCGCCCTGCGACAGGCCGTGGGTAATGAGCGCCTGCCCGGAAATCCCGAGGAAGCCGACCATCGTGAGGATCAGAAGCTCATAGGCATTGGGCGTGACCCACCAGATGAACGCGGGCACAGCCGCGATCAACGCATTCCAGAACGCGTAGTAGAACATGATGACGCGCGTCGGCTCGGTGGTCTGCAGGCGCTTGATGCAGATCACCACGAGACCGCCGGTGAACGCGCCGAGCGCGCCGACGAAGACGCCGGGCTCGAAGCCCGCGGTGAATGGCCGCGCGTAGACCAGGATGCCGAGGAAGCCGATCAGCGCCACGCCGATCCGGTTCCAGCCCACAAACTCGCCGAGGAAAAGGACCGCCAGCGGAATCATGAACAGCGGCCGCGAGAACTGCAGCGCCATCGCGTCGGCGAGCAGCATATGCGTAAGCGTCCAGAAGAAGCAGGCATTGCCGACCGCGCCGGTCGCGCCGCGCACGAAGTGCATGCCGGGCCGCTTGGTGCGCAGCGGCTCGAACGGATCGCGCCAGAGCACCGCGAGCACGAGAAAGAACCCGATCAGCGACCGGAAGAAGAAGATCTCCATGGCAGGCAGCCGCTCGCCGACATGCTTCACCAGTGTCGCCATGGCGACCAGCGTCAATGATCCGAGCGAAACGAGCACAATGCCGCGCCGCACGCTGTCCGTCTTGTCCCAGCGGGCGGCGGCGGAGCGGTAGAGCGGCAGTTTGTGGAGCAAGGTCGAGCCGGAGGACGCCCTGAGGTTTTTATTGTGTTCTTGCATTCTCGCACGCTTGGCGGGGTTGGATTCGATCTATAGCACGCAGTTCGGAAGATGCGCGCCGCCACGGCGCCGCTTCGCGTCGCCCGCCGGGCGAAGGAATATAGTCAGCAATCCAGATGCCTGTGGTGGGACTCGTGCTAGCGTTGCGACCGCGCCTGAGACCAACGCCGGACCGAGGGGGCCTCATGACGACGTCAATCCGAACCACGATCCTGCGCACCAACGCGATCTTTCTTCTGTTCGCGGCGGCCGGCGGCTTCGCGTCCGATATTCTCGGCGCTTTCTTTGCGCGCGGCCCGGTCGCCCCCATCCTTGCCAATGCGCCGCATGCCGCGATCGGCTTGGTGGAAGCGCATGGGCTGGCGTTCATCATCGGTGTCCTGCTGTGGCGCGCGCCTGCGACGCGTGCCTGGCATATCACCGCCGCTGCGGTCCATGTCCTGCTGGGAACGGCCAATCTCGTTTTCTGGCAAATCTTTGTCGCCGGGGACATGCTCGCGGTCGGATATGTCACAACGGCGCTGCACTGGCTCTTTGTCGCACTCCAACTGACCGCCGCCCATGCCGCCGGATCGGGCGAGCCCAAACATGCATGATTGCAGAGGTGCGGCGCGCCGGCCGGATTAGACTTGTCCCAAACTGTCCTATAAAAAGAGCATCCCAAACCGCTGCAGCCCAAGCGCAAAATCAGAGAAATGGCGTGGCGGCGGTCTGCGGCCAATGTTCATACGGGGAGTGACACGCGTGGATGTGAGATATGAAGCGCCGGAATCGCTGCAGGCGGCCGTTGCGCTGCTTGCGGCCGCTACCGGGCCGGCGAAAATCCTGGCCGGCGGCACCGACGTCATCGTGCAGATGGAAACCGACCTGATCGAGCCTTCGCTCCTGGTCGACATCAAGAAAATCCCCGAGCTGCGACAAATCACGTCCGAGAACGGCGGCTTCCGTATCGGCGCCGCCGTGCCGGGCATGGAAATCATGGATCACAAGGCGCTCGCCAAGACCTGGCCGGGTGTGCTCGACGGCGTGAAGCTGATCGGCTCGATCCAGGTGCGCGGCCGCGCCTCGATCGGCGGCAATCTCTGCAACGGCTCGCCGGCGGCCGACAGCGTACCGCCGCTGATCGCCGCCGGCGCGATCGCGCGCATCATCGGCAGCAAGGGCACGCGCGAAGTGCCGGTCGAGCAGATCCCGACCGGACCCGGCAAGACCTCGCTCGCCAAGGACGAGATCATCGTCTCCTTCTTCCTGCCGGCGCGCGCCCCCCACTCCGGCGACGCCTATCAGCGCTTCACGCCGCGCACCGAGATGGACATCGCGGTGGTCGGCGTCGGCGTGAACCTCACGCTCGACAATGGCGGCACCTGCACCGCGGCGCGGGTCGCACTCGGCGCGGTCGCGCCGACGGTGCTGCTGTCGAAGGAATGCGCCGACGCGCTGATCGGCACGAAAGTGGACGACAAGGCGATCGAGAAGCTGGCGGCGGCGGCGAGCGCCGGCTGCCGGCCGATCGACGACAAGCGCGGGACGAAAGAATACCGGATCAAGATCGCGGGCGTGCTGGCGAAGCGCACGGCTCAGCAGGCGCTCGAAGTGGCGAGGAAGAACTGATGTCGAAAAAGTATCACGTCACGACCACCGTCAACGGCGACGACTACGAGTACCTATGCGAAGCGCAGCAGTCGCTGCTCGACGTGCTGCGTGACGAATTGCAGCTCGCCGGCACCAAGGAAGGCTGCGCCACCGGCGACTGCGGCGCCTGCACCGTGATGATCGACGGCACCATGGTCTGCTCCTGCCTGGTGCTGGCGGTCGAGACCGACGGCGCCAAGGTCGACACCATCGAGGGCATGGCCAACGGCAACGAATTGCATCCCCTGCAGCGCACGTTTCTGGAGCTCAACGGCTCGCAATGCGGCATCTGTACGCCCGGCATCCTGATCGCCGCGCGCGCGCTGCTCGAACGCAATCCCGATCCCACCGAAACCGAAATCCGCTACTGGCTCGCCGGCAATCTCTGCCGGTGCACCGGCTACGACAAGATCATCCGCTCCGTACAGGCAGCGGCGAAAGAAATGAGAGGAGCCTGATCATGGCGCAAGCCCATCCCATCCTCGAAAAAAGCGGCTTCAATCCCGACAAGAAGCTGAAGATCGTCGGTTCCTCGCCGGTCAAGCACGACGGCATGGACAAGGTGACCGGGCGCGCCAAATTCGGCGCCGACATGTACCTGCCCGGCATGCTGGTCGGAAAGATCCTGCGCAGCCCGCACGCGCACGCGATCATCAAGTCGATCGACATCTCGGCCGCCGAAAAGGTTCCCGGCGTGAAGGCCGTGATCTGCCGCGACGACTTCCCGGAGATCAAGCCGGGCTCGGCCGACGGCGACATGACTAGAAATGCAATGGCACGAGAAAAGGCACTCTACGACGGCCACCCGGTGGCCGCAGTCGCCGCGACCTCCGAGTCGGCCGCCAAGGCAGCGCTCAAGCTGATCAAGGTCGAGTACGAGGTGCTGCCGCATGTGATCGACCCGGTCGAGGCGATGCAGCCCGACGCACCGATCCTGCACGACTACATGCGCACCAAAGGCGTGAAGGGCGCCGACAAGCCCACGAATGTGGTCGAGCGCTATGAGCTTGGCATCGGCGACGTCGAAGCCGGCTTCAAGGAAGCCGACGTGATCGTCGAACACGAGTACGATACCAAGCCGATGCACCAGGGCTATATCGAGCCGCAGGGTTGCGTCGCCTCCACCACCGAGGACGGCCAGATCGAGCTGTGGTGCTGCACGCAGGCGCCGTGGGTCTATCGCGACCGCCTCTCTAACATCCTCAAGATCGAGACCGCGAAGATCCGCATCCAGCAATCCGAAATGGGCGGCGGCTTTGGCGGCAAGACCGGCTTCTATCCGGAGCCAATCGCGATCCAGCTCTCGCGCAAGGCCAAGCGGCCGGTGAAGATCGCGCTGACCCGCAACGAGGTGTTCCGCGCCACCGGCCCGGTCTCGGGCACGAAATCGCGCATCAAGATCGGCTGCAAGAAGGATGGCACCATCACCGCCGCCGAGGCGGAGCTGGTTTTCCAGACCGGCCCCTTCACCGGCTCGGCTTTCACCAATGCGCCGCAGGCGATGTTCACACGCTATGCGCTGAAGAACGTGAAGACCGTCTCCTACGAAGTAGTCTCCAACCGTCCGAAGGTGAACTCGTTCCGCGCCCCCTGCGTGCCGCAGGTCGTGTTCGGAGTCGAGGGCGTGATCGAGGAGCTGGCCCGCAAGATCGGCATGGATCCGATCGACTTCCGGCTCAAGAACGCCGCCACCGAAGGCTACAAGACGATCTATGGCGAGACATTCGGCCCGATCGGCTTTGTGGAGACGCTGCAGGCGGCCAAGAAGTGCGACCACTACAAGTCTCCGGTGCCGGCCGGCCAGGGCCGCGGCACCGCTTCGGGCTTCTGGTTCAACCGCGGCGGCGAGACCACCGGCACGCTCAATATCGGCATCGACGGCTCGGTGACGCTGATCCTCGGTACCACCGACGTCGCCGGCTCGCGTATCTCCATCTCGATGATGGCGGCGGAAGAGCTCGGCATCCCGGTCGACAAGGTGCGCGCGGTGATGGCCGACACCCACTCGCTCGGCTTCAACCGCGTCACCGCCGGCTCCCGCACCACCTTCTCCACCGGCATGGTGATCATCGATTCCGCGCGCAAGGCGATCACAGAGCTGTGCAAGCGCGCCGCCGGAATCTGGGGCGTGTCGGAAGACGCCGTCACCTTCGAGGACGGATACTGCAAGCCCGCCAGCGCCAACGTCGGCAGCTTCGAGCCGCTGTCGATCGCGCAGATCGCCGCCAAGACCATGGCGACGCACGGCGCAATTGCCGGCCACTCGGAGATGAACGTCACCGGTGCCGGCCCGGGCTTCGGGCTGCACATCGTCGACGTCGAAGTCGACAAGGAGACCGGCCGCGTCGACATCAAGCGCTACACCGTGGTCGAGGACGCCGGCAAGGCGATCCACCGGCTGCAGGTCGAGGGCCAGTTCCAGGGCGGCGCCGTGCAAGGCATCGGCTGGGCGCTGAACGAAGAATACTACTACGGCAAGGACGGCCGGATGGAGAATCCGAGCTTCCTCGACTACCGCATGCCGGTCGCCTCCGATGTGCCAATGATCGACACCGAGATCGTCGAGGTGCCGAACCCGCGGCATCCCTACGGTCTGCGCGGCGTCGGCGAGGTGCCGGTGGTGCCGACCATGGCCGCGATCGCCAATGCGATCGGCCAGTGCATCGGCGTGCGCCCGCAATCGCTGCCGATGTCGCCGCCGAAGGTGCTCAAGCTGATCGACGAGCACAGGGCGAAGAACGGGGGCTGACGCTCAGCCTTCGGTTCACTGATCAGGCGCTGGGCAAGCGCATCAGCGCCTGACCCATCCGGATCGTGGAGCCCTCGCGCACGTCGGGCGCCAGCTCAAATCCATCGGGCGCGAACACGATGATGGTCGAGCCCTGCTCGAACCATCCCATCTCCTCGCCCTTGCGATGCGGCGCATTACAGAAATAGCGGTTGGGCCCCCGGTGCTTGAGCCGGAGCAGCACGTTTAGGAAATGCAGCCGGATGCTGGCCACGAGAATGGCCGCCACCGGCACCAGCGTGATGATGTGCCCGGTCGCCTCCAGCTTCGTCCTGATCAGCGCGCGTTCGTTCTTGCAGAACAGCTTCTCGAGCCGCTTGAGCGCGATCGGATTGACGTTCCAGGTGTCGCCCGAGATGTAGGTCACCTCCTCCACCACGCAGTCATGCGGCGCGTGGAAGCGGTGGTACATCGCCGACGTCAGCCGCAGGGTGACGTAACGGCCGTTGCGGTAGATCGTTTCGATGTCGCCGTCGTGGGTCAGCTCGCGGATCGTATAGGGGAAGCCCTTGACCTGAAGCAGCTCGGTGCCCGCGATGGTGCCGCAGGCGCCGACGATGGCGTCGCACGGGCTCACCATGGTGGCCGGGTCGGCGTCGATCGGGCGCGCCCCCTCCTTGAGCTCGCGCGTAAAGCAATCCCGCATGCTCTTGAATTTCGTCGTCTTGGCCTCGGAGAGGTCCAGGCCGGAAAACATCCGCCAGAGCGCGATCGAGGCATCGCGCACCAGCGGGCGTTCGATCCGGCTGAACCAGCCCACGAACTGGGTCGCCCAGCGGCGGGGAATGCGGTTGGTCAGCAGGAAGTTCAGGGTTTCCTGCTGGGTCATCCGGTCAATGAGGGTTCTGGGCGTCATCATTCTGAAATCTGATCTCGCTAGCGCTGTCACATGATGGATTTGTCATATTCGACGCTGGCCTGGTACGGAGTTGGCGCAGCCGCCGTGAGCCTGTCGCTGCTCAAGCTCAGGACCCGGCTTGAGCTCTCCAAGGCCAAGCACCCTTCCCTGTCCGGCCACTCGCGGATGTCCCGGCGCATCGCGGCGCTGATCCCGTACTACGAATACGACGAGCATCGGTTCTTCCGTGCCGACAGTCCGCCCGAGGAGGTCGCCGAGCGCCGCCGCACAGCATTCGCGCGTCTGTCCGAGCTGTTTCGGACGCGCTACCCGGAAACCGTCCGGTTGACCGCCGAGGCGGCGGACAGCATCTCCGACCTGCAGTTCACCGAGCACTACCGCGTCCCGTTCCAGTTCAGCCGCATGGTGCGCGAGCATCTGCGGACCGGTACCTTCCTCAAGGAATTGAACGGCGTCACGGTGACCGATCTCGACGGCAACACGTTCTACGATCTCACCGGCTCCTACGGCGTGAACGTGTTCGGCTACGACTTCTACAAAGCCTGCATCGCGCGCGCCGAGGAACGCGCGCGCGGCCTCGGCCCGGTGCTCGGCGCCTATCATCCGGTGGTGGCCGACAATGTGCGCCGGCTGCGCGAGATTTCCGGCCTCGACGAGGTGTCGTTCCACATGTCCGGCACCGAAGCGGTGATGCAGGCGGTGCGGCTCGCCCGCTACCACACCCGGCGTTCGCATCTCGTGCGGTTCTGCGGCGCCTATCACGGCTGGTGGGGCGACGTGCAGCCCGGCATCGGCAATCCCGTGCCCGCGCGCGAGACCTACACGCTCAACGACATGTCGGAGCAAGCGCTGCGCGTCCTGCGCCGGCGCAACGACATCGCCTGCGTGCTCGTGAACCCATTGCAGGCGCTGCACCCCAACGCAAATGCACCGGGCGATTCCTCGCTCGTTGACAGCTCGCGCGGCGCCCACTTCGACCGCGCGGCGTATGCGGCGTGGCTGAAGCAGCTCCGCGAGGTGTGCACCGAGCGCGGCATCGTCCTGATCTTCGACGAGGTGTTCGTCGGCTTCCGCGTCGCGCGCCGCGGCGCTCAGGAATATTTCGGCGTCAAAGCCGACATGGTGACCTACGGCAAGACGCTGGGCGGCGGACTGCCGGTCGGCGTCGTCTGCGGCCGCAGCGAATTCATGCGGCGCTTCCGCGACGACCGGCCGGCCGACATCTGCTTTGCGCGTGGCACGTTCAATTCGCATCCCTACGTGATGACGGCGATGGACGCATTCCTGACCCGCCTCGACGATCCCGCGATCCGCAGCCTCTATATCGGCCTGGACGAAACCTGGAACGGCCGGGTGGCATCGCTGAATGCACGCTTCGAGGCGGCAGGTTTGCCGGTGCGAATCGCGAACCTCTCGTCGATCTGGACGATCGTTTATACGCGGCCGTCGCGCTACAATTGGATGCTGCAGTATTACCTGCGCACTGCGGGGCTGGCGCTGAGCTGGATCGGCACTGGCCGCCTGATCTTCAGCCTCGACTATTCCGAGACCGACTTCGCGGCGGTCGCCGACCGGCTGGTGGAAGCGGCGACGCAGATGGAGCGCGACGGCTGGTGGTGGCACGATGGCGCCACCACCAACAAATCGATCCGGCGCTCCCTGCTCAAAGAGTTGCTGGCTCATCGCTTCTGAGCGCCGCGGCTTCGCCATTCATGCAAATCGATCTGCCGGTCAGGCGTGCTGATGGCTGGCGTGCTGCGGGTCGATCAGCTCACCGCGCATCAGATAGAGCGGCGCCTTGTAGTAAAGCAGGATGTCGTGGAACGGATCCGTCAGGATTTTCGTGAACCACACCAGGCCGGCCTGCACGCCCTGAATGAAGAACAGGTGGACGGTGCGGAACAGCAGGCCGCCGACCGCGATCAGCAGCCACATGATCGCTGTGTGTCGGATAAACTCAAACACGCTGGTGTGCGGCTTGAACAGTCCGAACAGCGTCGGATCGGCGACCAGCACGAACGGCGACAGCGCCCAGATCGCCATCAGCACCACCTTACGCTGCAGGTTGTAGCCGACCTTGACCTCTTCCTTGTATTCGTGCGTGGCGTGATTGATCCGGTCGTAGCCTTTCGGCTCGAAGAAGAAATGTCCGGCCTGACGGGTCGTCATCGAGAACAGCCAGCCGATTAGCGCCGCCAGCGCCGGATCCCAGAACACGATCACATAGGCGCAGACGAAGCTGATCGCGCTGACCAGGTGGAGCGTCTGGTTGATGCGGCTGTGGTGGTAGTAGCGGTGGTCATCCCACCGCTGTTGCCGGAGCGCTTCCATGAAGCTCTGCTGCTGCATGACCTTATCCCTCTCGTCGTCGATCGATTGAATATTTCTATTCCGTGAACGTGCCGTGACACGGCCTCGTCAGGCCGTGCGGCGATATTCGGCCTCCACGGTATTCATCCCGCGGTTGCGGCTCGGCCCGTCCTTGCGGAAGCGGATCACCGAGAAATGCCCGAACGGCGGTACGGCGCGGCGCTCGGCGATCCGGATGCCCGGAGTGCGAGCGGCCCAGACCTCGTAGCGCTCCCAGGCGAACTCGCTACGCCAGCCGAGCTTGCGTGCGGCCGGTGCGAACAAATGCTCCAGCTTGCGGCGCATCCCATCGTCGGCGCCTACCCGGCTCAGCAGCACGATCTCGCCGCCCGGCTTCAGCACGCGGGCGAATTCGTCAAGCGTACCTTCCGGGTCCGGCGCGGTGGTGACCACCAGTTGCGCGACCACCACGTCGAAGGAAGCGTCGGGGAATTCAAGGTTCGCGGCATCCATCACGCTCAGGTGCTCGACATTGGTGAGTCCGAGTTCGGCGACCCGTTCGCGCGCCTTGCGCAGCATCATCTCGGAAATATCGATGCCGACGATCTGGTTGTCGGGAGCGTATTCCGGCAGCGATATGCCGGTGCCGACGCCCACCTCCAGGATGCGCCCGCCGATCTGCTCAGCGGCGTCGATCACGGCCCTGCGGCCCTTCTCGAACACCGGCCCGAAGACCATGTCGTAGACAGGCGCCCATCGATTGTAAGTTCGCGCAACCGACTCTTTGTCGAGATCGGCCAGGTTCGCTTGCATGCTGGTTCCTCGTTTGAATGGAAACGCGTGAAAGGGGACCGACTAACGCTCGGCCGTTGCCATGGCGGGCAGCGGCACGCTGGCGGGCCGGTGACCGGGCAGGAACGGACGCAGGTTTTCGATGAATTGCCGGGCGCTGTTCTCCCATGAGAACGTCAGCGCCAAGTCGCGGCAGGCCTTTCGAGAAAGCCCCAGTGCACTCAGGCACGCCCGGCGCAGGTCGTCGTCAAGCGCTCCAACGGGGCGGCCGGCGATGACGTCGCGCGGACCGGTCACCGGGAACGCCGCGACGGGAACGCCGCAGGCGAGCGCCTCGAGCTGCACGATGCCGAACGTGTCGGTCAGGCTTGGAAAGACAAAGACGTCCGCCGCCGCGATGTGCGAGGCGAGCTCTTTGCCGACCTTGAGACCGAGGAAGTGCGCGGACGGAAAGCGCTGGCGCAGTTCCGCTTCCTGCGGGCCCTCACCCACCACGACCTTCGAGCCGGGCAGATCGAGCGAGAGGAATGCTTCCAGGTTCTTCTCGATCGCGATGCGGCCGTGGCACAGGAAGATCGGACGCGGGAGACCGAGATCGGCCGGCGCCTCCGGCGTGAAGGCATCGGTATCGACGCCACGCCCCCACATTGCGAGGTTTCGGAAGCCGCGCTCCGTAAGCTGCGCCGCGAGCGATGGCGTGGACACCATGGTCACGGCGGCCGCCGCGTGGAAACGGCGCAACGCGGCATAGCTCCACGATTTGGGGATCGCAAAGCGGGCCGAGATGTATTCGGGAAAGCGCGTCGTATACGACGTGGTGAAGCGAAGCCCGCGTTTGCGGCAGTACGCGCGCGTCATCAACCCTATCGGGCCTTCGGTGGCGATGTGGATCGAGTCCGGCCCAATCTCCTCGATTCGCGCCGCAATGGCGCGGGCGCTCGGCAGCGCGAGCCGAAGGCTCGGATAGGTCGGCATCGGGACGGAACGGAATCCCTGCGGCGACAGGAACTGGATATCGACTCCCAGACTGCGTGCGCTGCGAGCCAGCGCCTCCAGTGTGCGGACGACCCCGTTGACCTGCGGATGCCATGCATCGGTTGCGACCAGCACCCGCATCACCGCACCTCCATCGCAACGGAGGTGCGCAAGCCCGTATCGTGTCGATCAGCCATGTCTTGCCACACGCGGTTCGATTTTGACCGCCGATCATCTCGGCGAGATGACCGACTCACGTATGGCAAGATCACGAATTCATATTTCAGCTTGACGACGGTCACACGCGAACGTGCGATTTCTTCCGTCACGGCATGAAGTCGTTAACGCGCGGCGCGTTGGCCGTTAACGACTGTAACGGTTTCGACTCGGTTCAATGACAATGCGTTGACAGCACAGCCCTGATTGCGAAGGTTCGATGACGACCGCGGCTCTACCGCCGGTATCGCGGGACGCGCGCTATTCCGCGGCGTCCTTCCCCTCGCAGAGCTTCGCGTCCTTCACGACGTCCTTGCAGTTGAAGAACTTGCCGGTCGCATGCGCGGCCTGGATCACCGCCACATCGTCGGCGGGCGTGCGGGCGATCTCCGCGACCAGCGCCTGCAACTCGGCGGCCTGAACCGGCTCGACGTCGAGCCGGAGCTTCGCCGCTTCGGCCAGGAATTCCTTGTCCTGCATGGCGCGGTCGAAGGCCTGGCGCAATGCGGCGACGCGCTCGGCCGGCACACCGGGCGGCGCGACCAGCGGCCGCCCGACCATCGATGATGACGACATGAAGCGGAAGATGCGGCGCTCGGCTTCGTTGCGGGCATAGGTCTCCAGCAGCGGCACATCGGGGAACATTGCGTCCGTCCGAAGTCCGATCTGAACGAGGAGATTGACCTTCTTCTCTTCGATCCACGCACGGCGGAACGACTTCAGCCGTCCGAGCGAGATGCCACCTCGCGCCTCGACCTCGCCGCGCTCCATCGCGACGTCGATAGCGGTCGCCGGGAAGCCGTTGATGATCTTGAATTTGGTGCCAAGCACGTTGTTGAGGATCTGCGGCACCTGCGAGGACGGCGAGCCGGCGCCGGAGGCGCCGAGCACCACTTCGCGCTTCGCCGCGTCGTGCAGCGTGCGGATGCCGGTCGTATGCCAGGTGATGATGGTGGTGTTGGTGACCGCCGGATTGCCGAGCCAGAAGAACTCGCCGGCCTTGAACTTGGCCTGCTGCGGCGTGAGCAAATGCGCCATCGGCACGGTCTCGCCGATCGAGCCGATCACGGAACCGTCGCGCTCGGCGGCGTTGTAGAGATAGTTAGTTGCGATCAGGTGCCCCGCCCCGATCATCGACTTCGGCACGATCTGCGGCTGGCCCGGGATGTAGCGGCTCATGTATTTGACGATCAGCCGCGTGCCGACGTCATAGGTCGAGCCGGTCGAACCGGAGATGACCACCGTCATCGTCCGGCCTTTGTAGAAATCGGCGACCGGATCGGCCAGCGCCGAGCCGGCGATCAGCGCGAGTGCGGCACTGGACGCGATCAGGCGGGTAAGCATCCGGCGCTCCCTATTCTTTGTAAGCGTACTCCTTCAGCGCCGCCGGATCGGGGTCGAAGCCGAGCCCCGGCGCGTCGGTCAACATCAGGTATCCGTTCTGCGGCTTTGGCGCCGTCGGGCAAATCGCCGCGACCGCACCGGCCGATTGATACGGATGCCATTCGCAGATGGTGCCGTTCACCGCGCCGGCCTGTAGATGCAGATTGTGCTGGGTCGAGCCGCCGCCGTTGCAGATCGGCGTTGCGAAGCCGAGCGCCATGTCGGCGACGCGAAGGCCGCCGGTGTAGCCGCCACAATTGACGACGTTCGGCTGGATGATGTCGACCGCCTGATGCACCAGCAGTTCGTTGAAGCGGTAGAGCGCGCCCATGCTCTGGCCGGCCGCGATCTGCAGACCGGTCTGGCGGCGGAAGTCGGCCATGCGGCGTGCGTCGTTGTCCGGCACCGGCTCTTCCACGAAGGCAAGCCCGTAACCCGCACACATCCTCACCAGCCCCAGCGCCTGCGACGGATCGATCTCGCAATTGATGTCGATCGCGATCTCGATGCTGTGGCCGACCGCGTCGCGCACCGCTTTGACGCGGCGGGCGTCCTCCAGCAGCGCCTCGGTCATGTTGGGGAATTCGTGGGCGCGGTCGCGCGCGATCACGCCGACCACCATCTTCACGCCGCCGAAACCCTGCTCCACCCAATGCTTCGCCACCGATGCAAGCTGGTCGCGGTCCATCGAGGGAAGGCCCATCGTCACGTAGCACGGCACCTTGTCTCGCGCGCCGCCGAGCAGCCGCCACACCGGCTCCTTCAGCGCCTTGCCGCGGATGTCCCAGAGCGCGATGTCGATCGCGCTGATGGCATGATAGGCGAGCCCGGTCTGCCCGCGATGGGCAAGCTCGCGGTACATCACGTTCCAAACGTCGGCGATGCGCCGCGCGTCCATGCCGAGGATCAGCGGCGTGACCGTGTTGGCGATCAGCGCCGCCGCGCCCTTGGCAGGCGCGAGGCTGGTGATGCCATGACCGACGATGCCGGTATCGGTCTCGACTTCGACGAAGACGATGGGGCGGTTGACGGTCCGGTCGATGCCCGGCGCCTTGATCGGCACCGGCGGATTGAGTGCGTGAGCGGTAACGCGCTTAATTTTCATGAAACCCCCGTCTTTAGACGTCAGCAATGTCTGTCGCACGGGGGCCATTCGCGTTCAAGTTCAGGCCGGACGCCTGCGACAACGCGTTATAACTCGTTGGTTACTTAGGTCATTGACGGCCCTTCCCGCGCTTTCGTAAGGTCGGGGTCAGAAACACGCCACCGGGAGGAAGCGTCATGATCCGTCTCATGATCCACGGTCTTTTGGCCTGCGCCGCGATCACTTTGTCGATCCATCCGCAGGCGCATGCACAGCCCTATCCCAATAAGCCCGTCACCATCATCGTCCCCTTCGGGGCCGGCGGACCGACCGACATCGTCGCGCGCGTCATCGCCGAGCGCCTGAGCGCGAGCTCTCGGCCAGCGCTTCATCGTCGAGAACGCGGCCGGCGCCGCCGGCATCACCGGCTCCGCCCGCGCGGCCCGCTCCGCGCCGGACGGCTATACGCTGCTGATGGGACCGATGAGCACCATGAGCTTCTCGCCGACGTTCTATCCGAACGCACCGGTGCATACGCTCAAGGATTTCGAGCCGGTCGGCATCGTCGCCTCCGCGCCGATCGTGATCGTCGGCAGCAAGGAAATCCAGGGCAACACCCTCAAGGAATTCATGGCATCGGCGAAGAAGAAGGCCAAGCTTTCGAACGGCAATGCCGGCGCCGGCACTACCTCGCATCTCGCCTGCGTGATGCTGAACGCGCGGTTCGGGGTCGACCCCGCGATCGTTCCCTACAAGAGCTCTGGCGCCGCGGTGGCGGATATGCTGACCGGCACCATCGACTATGTCTGCGACCAGTCGACCAGCGTCATGGGTCAGGTCAGCGCCGGCGCGATCAAGCCTTTGGCGGTGCTGGCGCCGTCGCCCTCGGCCGCTCTGCCGGGCGTGCCGACCATCGCGCAGGCCGGCTATCCGGGCGCCGAGATGGTGGTGTGGAACGCGCTCTTTGCGCCCAAAGGTACCCCGCGGGAGATCATCAGCCAGGTCAACGCCGCGATCGGCAAGGGCATTACTGACCCGGCAGCGCTGGAGCGCTTCGCAAAGCTCGGCGCCGAGCCGCCGCCGCCCGCCGACCGCTCGCCCGAGGCGCTGGCGAAGATCCATGCTGCCGACGTCGAGAAGTGGGGCAAGGTCATCCGCGACGCCAAAGTCGAGGTGCAGTAAGAACTGCCGGCGGCGGGTTCACGCCCGCCGCCTCAACACGAAGACGGCGAGCCCCGGGCGCAACATGCAGAAGCGGCGCAGCGAGATGCGCGGCAAGAACGGCCGTGGTGCGAAGAAGGTGCGCGGCTCCGGCCCGCGCGATCCCGAACGCACGAGTGCATCGATCCTCGCCGCCGCGATCAAGGAATTCACCGACAAGGGCTACAGCGGGGCCCGCATCGATTCGATCGCCGCGCGCTCTGGCGCCAACAAGCGCATGATCTACCACTATTTCGGGGACAAGGAGGCGCTCTACCTGGCGGTGCTCGAAGGCGGCTATGCCGGGATCCGCTCAGCCGAAGCCGGCCTGCACCTCACCGATCTTGAACCCAAGGCCGCGATCGAGAAGCTCATCGACTTTACCTGGCAATATTTCCTCGAGCATCCCGAGTTCCTGAGCCTGCTCAACACCGAGAACCTGCACCGCGCGAAATACCTCAAGCGCTCGGCGCGCGTGTTCAATCTGCACTCCCCGCTGGTGGCCGCGATCTCGGATATCCTCAAGCGCGGCGTCGCGCGCGGCGACTTCCGCAACGGCGCCGATCCGGTGCACGTCTATATCTCGATCGCGTCGCTCGGCTTCTTCTATCTGTCGAACCGCTGGACGCTCTCGACCATCTTCCGGAGGAACCTCGCGGAACCGGCCGAGCTCAAGGCGCGCGGCGAACACATCAAGGAGGTGATCCTTGGCTATCTGCGTCCGTAACTGCGCGCATGGCAGGGCTGACTTGACCGCGCCACGGGTGCGTGGCAATTTGTAACCAGTTAGTTACTTATGGGCGCGCGGGCGCCCGACCGGCAGGAGGACGGACATGGCCACACAGCGCCTCGGCATCATCATGCACGGCATCACCGGCCGCATGGGCTACAACCAGCATCTGGTCCGCTCGATCTGCGCGATCCGCGACCAGGGCGGCGTCGCGCTCGCCAACGGCGACCGCGTGATGCCCGACCCGGTGCTGATCGGCCGCAACGCGGAGAAAGTTCAAGCTATTGCGGCGAAGCACGGCGTGAAGCGCACGGCGACCGACCTCGATGCCGCGCTGGCCAACAAGGACGACACCATCTTCTTCGACGCCGGCTCGACCCAGATGCGGGTCGGTCTGCTGCGCAAGGCGATCGCCGCCGGCAAGCACATCTATTGCGAAAAGCCGGTGTCGGAGACGCTCGCCGAAGCGATCTCGGTGGCGCAGGCTGCGAAGGACAAGGGCATCAAGAGCGGCGTGGTGCAGGACAAGCTCTACCTCCCCGGCCTGCGCAAGATCAAAATGCTCAAGGACTCCGGCTTCTTCGGCCGCATCCTCTCGGTGCGCGGCGAGTTCGGCTACTGGGTGTTCGAAGGCGACTGGGGCCAGCCGGCGCAACGCCCGAGCTGGAACTACCGCAAGAAAGAAGGCGGCGGCATCATCCTCGATATGCTGCCGCACTGGCGCTACGTGCTCGACAACCTGTTCGGCGCGGTCGAGGCGGTGTCATGCCTCGGTGTCACCCATATTCCCTCCCGCGTGGACGAAGCCGGCAAGACCTACGCCGCGGACACCGACGATGCCGCCTACGCGACTTTCCAGCTCGCGGGCGGCGCCATCGCGCACATCAATTCGTCCTGGTGCGTGCGCGTGAAGCGCGACGACCTCGTGACCTTCCAGGTCGACGGGACTCACGGTTCGGCGGTCGCGGGCTTAACGCGCTGCTTCAGCCAGCATCGCGTGAACACCCCTCGCCCGGTCTGGAATCCGGACGAGCCGCAGACCATGAAGTTCGAGCAGCAATGGGACGAGGTGCCGGACAATCAGGTCTACGAGAACGGCTTCAAGCTGCAGTGGGAGGAGTTCATCCGCCACGTCGTCGCCGACGCGCCGTGGAAGTTCGACCTATTCGAGGGCGCCAAGGGCGTGCAGCTCGCCGAGCTTGCGATGAAGAGCTGGACCGAGCGGCGCTGGGTCGACGTGCCGGCCTTGCAGGCGGCGCGGGCCGCGGCTTGAGGCGCCGGCCATGACAACCATCAGGCTGCCGCTGCCGGATCGCTCTTTCGAGGACTACACCGTCAAGAACGGGCCGCTGCAGGTGGCGCGCGGCGCGGCGCAATCCGGCAATGCTTCGCGCATCGCCTATTCGGCGGTGCACGTTACCGCCGATCTGCTCGCCGACAACGACCCCTGGATCGATACCGCGATCGACTGGGACAAGACCGTCGCCTTCCGCAACTACATCTGGGACCTGGGGCTCGGTGTCGCCGAGGCGATGGACACCGCGCAGCGCGGCATGGGCATCGACTGGCCGACCGCGCTTGAGTTGATCCGGCGTTCGCTCGACGCGGCCAAGGATCGGCCGGGCGCGCTGATCGCGAGCGGCGCCGGCACCGACCAGCTCGCCGCCGACGCCGGCGTCACTGTCGACGACGTGATCCGCGCCTATGAGGAGCAGGTCGAGGCGATCGAGGCGCTGGGCGGCCGCATCATCCTGATGGCGAGCCGCGCGCTGGTGCGCGCCGCGCGCGGCCCCGACGATTATCTCCGCGTCTACGATCGCATCCTGTCACAGACGCGCGAGCCGGTGATCATCCATTGGCTGGGCGAAATGTTCGATCCGGCGCTCGAAGGCTATTGGGGCTCGCGCGACCACAACGCCGCGATGGACACGGCGCTGGCGGCGATTTCCGCCAATGCCGCGAAGGTCGACGGCATCAAGATCTCGCTCCTGTCCAAGGAGAAGGAGATCGCCATGCGGCGCCGTCTCCCCGCTGGCGTGCGCATGTATACCGGCGACGACTTCAACTATGCGGAGCTGATCGCGGGCGACGAGCATGGCTACTCCGACGCCTTGCTCGGCATCTTCGATGCGATTGCGCCGGCGGCGGCCGCGGCGCTTGGTCGCTTGTCGGCCGGCGACGAAAAAACCTTTCGCGACATCCTGGCGCCGACCGTCCCGCTCAGCCGCCACATCTTCAAACCGCCGACGCGGTTCTACAAGACCGGCGTGGTCTTCCTCGCCTACCTCAACGGACTGCAGGACCATTTCGCGATGGTCGGCGGCCAGCAGAGCGCGCGCTCGGTCGTCCACCTTGCCGAACTCTTTCGCTTGGCCGACCGCGCGCAGGTGCTGCGCGATCCGGACTTGGCCGCGCGCCGCATGAAACAGGTGATGGCGGTCGCTGGGGTGGCTTAGGCCGGAGCAGCCAATGAGCCTCGAAGGTCTTTCGATCAATCTCGCGACGTTGCGCGAGCAGTGGGACATGCGCCAGGCGGTCGACGCCTGCGTGAAGCACGGCATCACCGCAATCGCGCCGTGGCGCGATCAGATCGAGAAGATCGGGCTCGCCGAAGCAGCGCGCATCGTGCGCGACAATGGGCTCCGCGTCACCGACCTTTGCCGCGGCGGCATGTTCCCCGCCGCCGATGCCGCCGGACTTAAGCGGCAGATCGACGACAACAAGCGCGCCGTCGACGAAGCGGCGGCCCTTAACGCCGACGCGCTCGTGCTCGTGGTCGGCGGGCTGCCGGAAGGCTCTCGCGACCTCGCGGGCACGCGCGCCATGGTGCGCGACGGCATCGCCGCCGTCCTGCCGCACGCACGCGCGTCGAAGATCCCGCTCGCGATCGAGCCGCTGCATCCGATGTATGCGGCCGACCGCGCCTGCGTGAACACGCTTGAGCAGGCGCTCGACCTCTGCGACGAGCTTGGCGAGGGCGTCGGCGTCGCGATCGACACCTACCATGTGTGGTGGGACCCGAAGCTCAACGCGCAGATCGCGCGCGCGGGCAAAGGCAAGCGCATCCTCGCGCATCACATTTGCGACTGGCTCGTCCCCACGAAGCACATGCTGCTCGACCGCGGCATGATGGGCGACGGCGTCATCGACTTCCGCCCGATCCGTCGCGCCATCGAGGCCGCCGGCTACACCGGCCCGCAGGCGGTGGAGATCCTGTCCGAGACCTGGTGGAAGCGGCCGGGCGACGAGGTGCTCAAGACCTGCATCGCGCGCTACCAAAGTCTGTGCGCGCCTGATAATTGAGCGGCATGTCCCGCGATCCACAGGTCGATCTCATCTTCTCCCACTTCACGCCGCGTTACATCGCGACCGGCGTCGACCCGAACGATCTCGAACGCCTGAAAACCAGGATCGGGCGCTGGGACGACTGGTGCCGCATCTGGTCCGAGGAGGCGGCGCTGCACGAGCGGCTCGGAACGGAGGCGTCGCACGCCGGCCGCCGTGTCACCGCGTCGGAGAGCTTCCTGCGCGCCGCGATCTATTACCACTACGCCAAGCACCTGTTCGCCGACCGCGTGGACGAATATCGCGCCGCGCATGAGGCGATGCTGCGCTGCTACGCGGCGGCGGCGCCGGACATGGACCCGCCAGCGCAACATCTGACGTTTCCGTTCGAGGGCGCGCAGCTTCACGGCTGGTTGCGCTGCCCGAAGGCCCCCTCGCCGCTGCCGGTCGCCATCATCCTGCCGGGCCTCGACGCCTGCAAGGAGGAGCTGCACGCCTGGAGCGAGGCGTTCCTTGCGCGCGGCCTGGCGACACTGACGCTCGACGGTCCCGGCCAGGGCGAAAGCGCGTTCGCGCTGCCGGTCCGCACCGACTGGGGCAAGGTGATCGGTGCGGTCATCGACGGCCTAAAGACCCGCAACGATGTCGACGCCGATGCGGTCGGCGTCGTCGGCCAAAGTCTCGGCGCGTTCTATGCGCCGCTCGCCGCCTCGCAAGAGTCGCGCATCAAGGCCTGCATCGCCAATTGCGGCCCCTACGACTGGGGGCGCGTTTTGCCGCAGATGCCGAAAGTGTCGCAGGAGGTCTTCCGCGTCCGCAGCCACGCCGCCACCATCGAACAGGGGCATGAGATCGCCAAAGCGATGACGCTCGACGGCGCGGCGGCGCGCATCAAATGCCCGCTGCTGGTGGTGTTCGGCGGCGGCGATCGCCTGATCCCGCCGGCGGAAGGCGAGCGGCTCGCGCGCGAGGCATCGGGACCGTCGAAGTTCGTGCTCTACCCCGAAGGCAACCACGTCTGCTTCAACATCAGCTACAAGTTCCGTCCATTGACGGCGGACTGGATGGCTGAGACACTTTTCGCAAAGTGAAGTTGCGAAGTACGGGAAGGAAACAAAAACAATGAGAAAACTACTGACGCTCGCCACCGCGGTTGCAACGCTGGCCGCGATCGCGACCAGCGCCGACGCGCAGACCTTCCCGGCCAAGCCCGTCAGCATCATCGTGACCTCGGCGCCCGGCGGCGCCGCCGACGCGACCGCGCGGGCGCTCGCGCTCTATCTCGGCAAACTCTGGAACCAGCAGGTCATCGTCGAGAACAAACCGGGCGGCAACACCCAGATCGCGGCCGACTACGTCGCCAAGGCCGCGCCCGACGGCCACACGCTGCTGCTCGGGCCGGACGTGACCTTCACCGTCAACCCGCATCTCTATCGCAAGCTCAGCTACGACCCGGTGAAGGATTTCGAGCCGATCACCGGGCTCACGGTGCTGCATCAGGCGCTGGTGACGCATCCCTCACTGGCGGCGAACAGCGTCGCGGAGCTGATCGCGCTCGCGAAGGCGAAACCCAACGCGCTCAACTACGGTACTTTCGGCTTAGGCTCCGCCGGCCATCTCAACATGGAGGCGATGCAGTCGCAGGCCGGCGTCAAGCTCACCGCCGTGCACTATCGCGGCGCCGCGCCCGCCATGACCGACGTCATCGCCGGGCATATCCAGTTGATGTTCGTGAGCTTCGGCTCGGCGCTGCAGTCCTGGAAGGCTGGCCAGCTCAAGATGCTCGCCGTCGGCAGCCCGAAGCGGCTCCCCGACTATCCCGAACTGCCCACCGTCGCCGAGGGCGGCCTCGCCGGCTTCGAGGCGAAATCCTGGTTCGGCCTGTTCGCGACCGGCGGTACGCCGCAGCCGATCGTGGCGAAGATCAATGCCGATGTGCGCAAGATCATCGAGAGCCCGGAATTCGCGACGATGTTCCTCTCCAAGCAGATGATGCAGTCGATCACCAGCACCCCCGACGCCTATGCGGAACTGATCCGCACCGACTCGCGGCTGTGGGCCAAGGTGATCGCGGCGGCGAATTTGAAGATCGACTGAGACACTCACCCGCTCGTCCCCGCGAAAGCGGGGACCCAGAACAAAAGCAAGACTGGATTCCCGCTTGCGCGGGAATGACCGGAGGGTGGAGCAGCCCCTACGCCTCAAATCGCGCCTTCACCCAAGGCACCACGACGTCGCGGAAGATGTCATCGTCCTTCACCGTCAGCGAGCGGCCCATGGTCTGCCCCTGCGGATTGACCCAGGCATCCTTGGGACCGCCGTGCTCCATCATCAGGATGAAATCCGAGAACGGCACTTGCGTGTCCTTCGCGCCGGTGATGAGGAGCATCGGCGGCGTCGGCTGTTCGATCAGTCCTGAATTGACGAGCGACAACGACGGCATGAACGCGAACGCCGCCTCGACCGTGTGCACGCCAAGCATGTGCAGCCGCGACGGCACGTAGTCGAACAGGAACTCCTTGGTGCCGAACGCCTCCTGCTGCCATTCGCGCTGGAAATAGCGGTGCACCGGCCCGCTCTGGAACACCGCGCCCTTGAGCCGCGCCACCTCGGCATAGGCGGCGCGCGCCGACCAGTAGCTGCCCCAGCTCTGCCCGCGCACGATGACACGGCTGCCGTCGAGATCGCTGCGCGTCTGCAAAAAGTCGATGATCACCGAGATCATGCGCTCGGAGCCCGGACGCGCCGGAACCGGTGCGTCGGCGGTACCGGGCTTGTCGACGGCGATAGCAGCGATGCCGTGCGCAAGAAAGCCCCGCGCCTGGATCGCAACCGAATCCTTCCAGAGATCGCTGCCGCCGATATTGATCGTGACCGGCGGCCGCGCGATGCCCGCGGGCTTCTGCAACCAGGCCTTGATTGTCTTGCCTTCGAACGGAATCGACAGCGGCTCGATGATCGGCGTCACCAGCCGCCCATAGGCGGCGAACGCCGCCTGCGCCTTGTCGTAGCTCGCGCGCTTGTTCGGCGCCGACATCACCGGCCAGCGCCCGAACGTGTAGAGCCGCCAGGCATAGAGATAGTGCTGCGCCGCGGCGGACGCGTCGCTGGCTTCGGCTTCCTGTGCCTGTTCCATGAAACGGTCGCCGACCGCCATCCACGCGCCGCCCCAGACATCGGGATCGAGATCGTGGATCATCGACAGCGCGCCGCGCGCGTCGTCTGGCTTGATCGCGAACACCGGATAGGCGCCGCGCTCGGCGCGCGCGAGCGTTTCCGCCTTGAGCTCCTCCCAGGTCCGGGTCTGGTATCCGTGATCGGTCATGCCGCTTCCTAAGGTATCAGCACGATCGAGCCGGTGGTCTTGCGCGCTTCAAGATCGGCATGCGCCCGCGCGGCGTCTTTCAGCGCATACGTATGGCTGATCTCGATCGTCACCTTGCCGGTCATCACCATGGCAAACAGATCGCCGGCCGTGTTCAAGAGATCGGCACGGGTCGCGATGTAGTCCGGCAGGCTCGGGTGCGTGAGGTAGAGCGAGCCCAGGTGCCCGAGCTTGCGCGGCGGCACCGGCTCGGGATCGCCCGAGGCTTCGCCATAGGAGGCCAGCACGCCGCGCCGTCGCAGGCTGCGCAGTGAGCCTTCAAAGGTCGTGCGCCCGACCGAGTCATAGACCACCGCGACCCCCTCGCCCTCGGTGATCTCCTTCACGCGCTCGGGAAAGTCCTCCCGCGTGTAGACAATCGGATGCTCGCAGCCGTGCGCGCGCGCCACGGCGGCCTTCTCATCGGTCGACACCGTGCCGATCACGGTCGCGCCGAGATGCTTCGCCCATTGGCACAGGATGAGACCGACGCCGCCCGCCGCGGCGTGCACCAGGATCGCGTCGCCGCGCTTCACCGCATAGGTATCATGCAGGAGATAGCGCGCGGTCATGCCGCGGATCATCATCGCGGCCGCCGTACGCTCGTCGATGCTGTCCGGCAGCTTCACCGCACGCGCCGCCGGTACATTGCGCGCTTCCGCATAGGCGCCGTCCGGCCCGGCCACGCAGGCGATGCGGTCACCAACTGCGATTTCCGTCACGCCGGGCCCGACCGCCTCCACCACGCCCGCACTCTCGAGCCCGATGCCGGACGGAAACGTACGCACCTCATGACTGCCGCGACGGACAAGCACGTCGCGATAATTGACGGCGACGGCGGTGTTCCGCATCCGCACCTGCCCGGCGGCGGGCGGCGGGACGTCCACGTCCTCCCACTGCATCACCTCCGGTCCGCCGTGCCGATAGAAGCGGAACGCCTTGCTCATTGCTGTCCCCTTGCGCGCCGCCGCAACCTACGGTGCGAGCTTGCTCGCCGCAAGCAATGCCATGGCTGAAGGCCGGGCTCTACAGCCCTTGCGCAGCTTCGCCCTGTCTCTATTGTGCGCTCATCATCGACCTCCGTCGCACTTCGCGTAAAAATCTCATATGAACATCAGGATCGGCAGCGACGTCCGGCGGAAGGAGGATTTGCGCCTCGTCACCGGAGGCGGCTGCTTCAGCGACGACGTCAATCTCCCGGGCCAGGCCTATGCCGCGATGGTGCGTGCGCCGCATGCGCATGCGCGCATCCGCTCGATCGCGACGGCAGACGCGCGCGCCGCCGACGGCGTGCTTGCGGTGCTGACCGGCGACGATCTGCTGGCCGACGGGCTGAAGCCGATCCCGCACCGTCCGGTGTTGCGCGGCGCGCCCGATATCTCGCTGCGCAATCGCGACGGCAGCGATGCCGTCACCACGCCGCACTATCCCCTTCCCGCCGACAAGGTCCGTTTCGCGGGCGAAGCGGTGGCGATGGTGGTCGCCAACTCGATCGCAGCCGCCAAGACCGGCGCCGAGCTGGTCGTCGTGGAGTATGAGCCGCTCGATCCGGTGACCCGCTCGCTGGCCTCGGCCAACCCCGGCGCGCCGTCCGTGTTCAAGGACGGCTCCAATGTCTGCGTCGACGCCGACGTCGGCGACGCTGCCGCCACCGAAGCTGCATTCAAGAATGCCGCGCATGTGGTGTCGCTCGATACGCAGGTGCAGCGCGTCACCGGCGTGCCGATGGAGCCGCGCGCCGCGGTCGGTGTCTACGACGCCCGCACCGGCCGCTACACGCTGCATGCCGGCAGCGGCAATGTCGTGCGGCAGAAGGCCGAGCTGTCGGGCATCCTCGGCGTCGCGGAGAATGCCGTGCGCGTGATCGCGCGCGACGTCGGCGGCAATTTCGGCACCCGCAACGCCTTCTATCCGGAATTCGCGCTGGTGTGCTGGGCCGCGCGGCGGCTGTCGCGGCCGGTGAAGTGGACCTGCGAGCGCTCGGAATCCTTCCTGAGCGACTATCAGGGCCGCGACCTCGCCGTGCAGGCCGAGCTGGCGCTCGACGCCGACGGCCATTTCCTGGCGCTGCGCGGCACCAACACCAGCAATATCGGCGCACATACCGTGAGCTTCGTCGCGCTGGTGAAGGGCGTCGAGCTGATGTCCAGCGTCTACAAGATCCCGGCGGCGCATTTCCGGGCCCGCGCCGTCATGACCAATACGCCACCGACCAATTCCTACCGCAGCGCCGGCCGTCCCGAGGCGATGTTCGTGATCGAGCGGCTGATCGACCTCGCCGCCGCCCAATGCGGCTTCGACCGCGTGTCGCTGCGGCGGCGCAATCTCGTGCCGGAGCGGCCGCGCTCCTATGTCAACCCGCTCGGCCTCACCTGCGACGGCGGCGGCTACAAGAAGGCGATGGACGCCGCGCTCGCCCTCGCCGACTGGCCGGGCTTTGCGAAGCGTAAGCGCGAGTCGCGCCGGAACGGGAAGCTCCGCGGCATCGGCGTCGCCAACTACATCGAGCTGACCAGCGGCATCCCGCGCGAGCGCACCGAGATCACGGTCGCGCTCAACGGCTTCGTTGACGTGGTGATCGGAACGCTGTCGAGCGGCCAGGGCCACGAGACCAGCTTCGCGCAACTCGTCACCGAATGGCTCGGCGTCCCGTTCGAGCGGGTACGCCTGATCACCGGCGACACCGATACGGTCGCGGCCGGCGGCGGCTCGCATTCCGGCCGCTCGATGCGCATGGCAGGCATCGTCATCGGTAATGCGACCAGCGACATCGTCGCGAAGGCCAAGCGCATCGTGGCGCACATCGCGGAGACAGGCGTCAAGGACGTCGAATTCAAGGACGGCCGCTTCACCGCCAACGACCGATCGCTCGATCTGTTCGAGGTGGCGAATGCGGCGATCACCCGCAACGACCTGCCCGACGAATTGCGCGGGCCGCTGACCGCCGTGTCGGACGTCACCTTCACCGGCGGCGGCTTTCCCTTCGGCACACACGTTTGCGAGGTCGAGGTCGATCCCGACACCGGCGCGGTGGCGCTCGCCAGCTATGCCGCGCTCGATGACGTCGGCCGCGCGGTTAATCCGCTGATCCTGCACGGCCAGGCGCATGGCGGTATCGCGCAGGGCGTCGGCCAGGCGCTCGGCGAGGAATGCTGCTACGACCCCGCCAGCGGGCAGCTCCTCTCCGGCTCGTTCATGGACTACATCATGCCGCGCGCCGACACGCTGCCGTCGTTCGCGACCGAGATCGGCGAGACGCCCTCCCCGCTCAATCCGCTCGGCATCCGCTCCGGCGGCGAAGGCGGCACCACGCCGGCGCTGGCGGTGGTGGTGAACGCCATTGTCGATGCGCTGTCGGAATTCGGGGTGAAGCATATCGAGATGCCGGCAACGCCGGAGCGCGTCTGGCGCGCGATCCAGGAAGCGCGAAAGAGTTAGACAAAACCGCGGCAAAGAAAGGAAAGACAACATGAGCGACGATATTCTGGTCAAGCAGGACGGACCGATCCTGCGCATCACCCTCAACCGGCCGGACCACGGCAACGGTGCGACCGATCCGATGGCGACCACACTGACCGAGACATTGCTCAAGGCCGGAGAAACGTCGCGGCTGGTGGTGTTGAACGGCAACGGCAAGGATTTCTGCGTCGGCCGCGCGGGCATGGGCCAGCGCCCGGCGGTCGATCCGGAGGCGCTCGTGCGCCGGCGCCAATCGGAGGTGATCTTCGACAGCTATGCCGCGTTCCGCGCCGCTACCGTTCCGGTGATTGCGGTGGTGCGCGGGCTTGCCGCCGGCTACGGCTGCGCCATTGCCGGCGTCGCCGACATCACCATCGCGGCGGAGAGCGCCAAATTCCAGATCCCGGAAATGTCACACCGCATCATGCCGACCATGGTGATGTCGGCGCTGATGGACCGGGTGTCGCGAAAGGACCTCACCTATCTGGTGTATTCCTGCGCGACCATCAGCGCCACGCGAGCACGCGAAGCCGGCATCGTGACCGAAGTGATCCCCGACGCGGAGCTCGATACGTTCGTCGACGCGCTGTGCAAGCGGATCATCGAGACGCCTGCCATTGCGACCGACAGCGCCAAGGAGTTTCTCCGCCGCGCCCTCACCATGGACGTCCCGAGCGCGGTCGACTTCGCGCGCAACATCCACGCGGTGATCAACTCGTCGAGCGAGATGCGGAAGTAGCCTACGATGCCGTGCCGGCGCTGACCGGCAAGGGCTGCTCCTCGAGCATCGCCTGGATCACCGCCCGCGTGGTCTCGGGGTCGAGACCGTGTTTCGTCACGAGGTCGCGGCAATCGGCCGCGATCGCGTCGGCGTCGTTCATGATCTTGAGCCGCTTGTAGGTGTCGTCGCGGTTGAGCCCCATGCTCGCGCCGACGATCTCCAGCATGTTGAGGATGCGGAACGGCCGCACGGCCTCATGCGCGCACAGCTCGCGGTGGTCGGCGTGATAGACCGCGACCAGCGCATCGATGCCGGCCGCCTCCGCGGCGTCGAGTTCGTTCTGCTGCAGCTCGCGCCGGAGCTTGGGCAGCGCCCGGAAGTAGTTGCTCATGGCGCCGATCGCAGGCTGCTGCAGATCGACCAGCTCGACGCCGGGCACGGCGCGTAGGATGTCCTCGGCCGCTTCCACGACGCCGTGGACGCCAGGGTGTTTGTGCAACGCGATGCGCATCGGCACACGCGCGCGCAAATACGGTCGCAGTCGGTCAAGATTGGCCCGCAGATAGAGCATGAACGGCGTCATCTCGAACGGCTTTGCGCCGCGGACTTTTTCAACGGTCGGCAGCGCGGTCTCGGTGAACTGGATGTGGCAGCTCGGACACCACGACACGACCTGCCCGGACTTGCTGCTCGCGAGCTTATCCATCGTGTTCTCGGAGAAACGCCCCGAGGTCGCGGCGTCGCCGGTGCGCATCTGCACGACGCCGCAGCAATGGCTCGGCCCGCCCATCACCTGATAAGTGGCGCCGATGGTGTCCATGACGTCGAGCGCGAGCAGCGCGATATGCGGCGTCTTGAGCACGTTGCAGCCGGTGTAAAACACGAAATCCGGCCGCATATCCGTTGCGGGCGCATCGGCCTTCTGGCCGAGCCGCGCCAGCAGTTCGTCGTCGAGCTGCATGCGCGAGATATGGGTCACGTCGCGCGCCACCTTGCGGAAGTCCTGGACGCCCTGCTTGCGCTGCTCGCGCGGATCGTTCTTGACACGCGCCATGGTGCTGCGCGCCATCGCCAGCATGAAGCGCGGATTGACGCCGTAGTCGCACGCCTTGATGCATTCGCCCGACAGGAGGCACGCGCTCGCCCATTTGCGCGCCGCTTCGTTGCCGTCGCCCAGGCGCAGAATGTCGACGACGCCGGCGAGCACCGCGCGCGGGGCGGCGTCGGCGACGCCGGCCGCCTCCGTGATCGGGCAAGCCTCGAAGCATTTGCCGCATTGCGTGCAGGCGTCCGCCATGGCGGCGACGCGCTCCGACAACGCAGATTCAAATGTGACGCCCGGCTGATCGCTCATTGCACTCCCTGGAACCGATCCAGGGGAGCTTATCGCGATTCAGGCGCCGGTGTCGCGGGGCAAAGGCAAAATCATCGGCGGCCGGTGCGCGCGCGGACGAAGGTCTTGATCGCCTCGATGGCTTCGATCGAGGCCGGATTGGCCGGCTCCTTGGTGATGAAGGTATGCGGCTGGCCTTCGAACTTGCGCAGGTCGACCGCGCCGCCGGCCCTGCGATAGGCGGCCGCGAATTTGTCGGCCATGCCGTCCGGCAAGACCACATCGGCGGTGCCCTGGATCACCAGCGCCGGCGGAAGCTCCACGGGCTCGCCGCGGTCGAGGATCATCTGCGGATTGCCCTCGGCCTGCGCGGCTTCGTCCGGCCAATAGGCGTGATGCGCCGAGAGCATTTCCTCGTTGCCTTGCGCCTTTGCCATCTTGTAGCGCGCGAGCGGATCGAGCACCGGCCAGCCGGCGATGAGGAATGCCAGCGACGCGTCGACGTTTTCAGGACCGGGAATCGCCGTGTAACGCGGATCGCGCGGGCGTAACGCGCTGAGCGTCATCTGATGGCCGCCGCTCGATGTACCGATGCCGCCGATGTGCTCGTCGGCGACACCCAGCATACGTGCGTAAACCTTGAGCCAGCGGATCCCATAATTGATGTCGGCGAGGCAGTCGGGATAACCGGCGACCGTCGGCATGCGGATGTCGAGTGCCAGCACCAGCGCGCCGTCGCGCGCCAGCGCTTCGTCGATCACGGTGTTGGTGAGACGCGTCTCGCGCGTCCAGCGGCCGCCATGCATGGAGACCAGCGCGGCGCGCGGCCTGCCCTCTTTCGGCCGGTAGATGCGCGCCAGCAGCGGCCCACTCCGGTGCCGGAGGTATTCGATATCCTCGACATGGATGTCCGCCAGCGCGTCGACGCTCATGTGTTCACTCCCCGCACTTGTCACTTGGGGCTGATCCCCGCTTCGCGGATGATCGCGCTCCAGCGCGTCACGTCGTTGCGGATCAGCGCGCCCAGCTCTTCCGGCGTGCTGGTCTCTACCACCACGCCCTGCTTGTCGAGCGCCGCGCGCGTCTCCGGCGCATTCACCACCGCGATGACCTCGCGGTTGAGCCGCGCGACGACAGCCGCCGGCGCCTTGGCGGGCAGCACGAAGGCGCTCCACAAGCCCGCCTCGTAGCCGGCCAGCCCGGATTCGGCGACGGTCGGGACGTCCGGCAATTGCGCATTCCGTTTTGCACCGGTCGTCGCCAATGCGCGCATCTTGCCATCGCGGATATGCGCCAGCGACGGCGCGATCGTCCCCATCAGCAGCTCGATGCGCCCTTCCATCAGGTCGATGACCGACTGCGCGGTGCCGCGATAGGGCACATGCGTCATCCGGACGTTGCCCATCTTCTCCAGCAGCGCTCCCGTGAGATGCGCGATGCTGCCGGGGCCGGCCGATGCGTAGTTGAGCGTGCCAGGTTTCGCCTTGGCGAGCGCGAGCAGCTCCTGGATATTCTGCGCGGCGAGCTTCGGCGTCGCGAGGATCACCATCGGCGAATTGCCGATCAGGACGACCGGCGTGAAATCCTTGACCGGATCATAAGCAGGCTTCGCCTGCATCGCCGTCGCCGATGCGTGCGTGGTCGTGTTCGCGAGCCCTATGGTGTAGCCGTCGGGCTCGGCGCGGGCGACCGCCTCGCTGCCGAGCGTAGCGCTGGCGCCGACGCGGTTGTCGACCACGATCTGCTGGCCGAGCCGCTCGGCCAGCCGCTGGCTCACGATCCGGGCAATGACGTCCGAGCTACTACCGGGCTGGAACGGCACGATCAGCCGGATCGGCCGTTCCTTCGGCCACTGGCTATCGGCGGCCGGCTGCGCCGATGCGGCGCCCACCGAGAGCAATGCGGCAAGAAGAGCAAACGCAATCTGGGTCATGACGACTGTCTCCCGAGGTGCGGCATCCTCTCCTGTTCAATCAAGAACCATGCCACGCCCTTGGGACCGTTCGGGCGTGACAGTCAGTCACGGGATCTGGTCGGCCTCGCGGATGCTGTCGAGCAATGACGAGCGGAACAGGAATGCGCGCGCCAGCTTCGGGTCCTCGGAGGTCCGGCGGAGCTGCTCGTGGTTCTGCCTGCGAACGGCGGGGTCCTTCTCGGCCAGCACGCGCTTGTTGCGGATGGTGTCGGCCTGGCTGTGCTGGATGGCGACGTGGCGGCGCTGGCGCTCGTAGCGGTCGAGCGCGCCGTCGTCCGCTTCGCCGCGGAAGATCGCGATCAGCTTGTCGGCCAGGTTGAAGGCGTCGTGGACGCCTGAGTTCATGCCCATGGCGCCGATCGGCGAATTCACATGCGCGGAGTCGCCGGCAAGGATCGCGCGACCGGAGCGGAACTTCGCGGCAACCCGCTGATGCACGGTGTAGACGTTGCTGCCGACGATCTCGAAATCCTTGCCGGTCGGCAGGAAACCCTGCAGCTTCTTCTGCAACACCTCGGGCCGGCGCAATTCTTCCTCGGATTCATGTTCTCCGGTCGGAAAATGCACGCGCCAGCGGTCGGGCGGCCCGAGCCAGTGGAACAGGTTCGACCACTCGTCGGGGTCGGAAATGTAATTGCGCTCGGTGTAGCCGTGCTGGCGGAAGTCGTAAGCGACCTCGATGTTCAGCGTACGGTCCGAATAGGTGAAGCCCTCGAAATCGATGCCGAGGTCCTTGCGGATGATGCTGCGGGCGCCCTCGCCGCTCACGATAAAACGGCCGGAGAGCTTCTCGGTCTCGCCGCCCGGATTGACCATGGTGGCGGTCACGCCGTCGGCATCCTGCTCGAACGCGGTGAAGTTGGTCGACAGCCGCAGATCGATATCGGGATGCGCCTTGGCGAGCTTCATCGCCTCTTCGACGATCTTGATCCGCTCGCATTGCAGGACGTAGGGGAACGGCGTGTCGTCCTTGAGATGCTTGTGATCGAACTCGGCGATCAGCTTGCCTTCGTGGCGGTCCCAGTAGTGGAACTTGGGCGCGATGATGCCGCGCGGCTCGAGCAGCTTGTAGAGGCCGATGCGCTCGAACAACTCCAGCGTCGCTGGATGATTGGTGCCGGCGCGCGGCACCTGCTCGAGAAAATTATCGTCGTTGAGCGCCTCAATCAGCGAGACCTTCACGCCCTGCTGTGCGAGCGCCAGCGACAGGCAGAGCCCGACCGGCCCTGCCCCGATGACGATCACGCGATCCGACGGCTTGTCCAACACGGGCTCAATCAGGACTCAATGACTCGCGACTTGTCTGACTCAAGACTTTGCGACCACGTCCTTGACCGCGCCTTTCCAGCCCTTATGCGTCAGGTCGAAGACGATGCCGAGCGGATCCTTGTACTTGCACTCATAGAACGAGTCCGGGGAAGTCGGCCGGCCTTCGAGATAAGTTGCGCCCGCGTCCTGCACCTTCTTCTCGGCCTGGTCGAGATCGTCGACCCACATGCCGAAGTGATAGATGCCGACCTTCTCGTTGCCTTCCTGCTTGAGCAGCGCGACGTTGATGATCCCGTCCGAGACATAGACGCCGCGCCGGGCGCGGCCGGCGATCTTCATGTCGAAGGCGTCCTCGAAGAATTTCGCCGCCTTGTCGGGGTCGGGAACGATGAGAGCGATGTGCCGGAGCTTGGCCATGGTCGGATGCCTTTCGTTGGAAGGACGCTGAGGGGCAGGCTAGCAAAGGCCACGGCCCGGACGCAATTTTTCAGATGCGTGCCTGACGCAAGCGACCCTTGCACGTGCGACAACAGGAACAGCCCTCGGCAACCGGAAATCGCGGCCCGGTCGGTTGAGGGCCCTGAAACGATCGGCCAATATGGCGAAAGCGGGCGGTTACGCGCTCCGCCTCAGCACAGGACCGCCGATGACCGGACGCCTCTCGATTTGCGGAGCCTTCCTCGCCGCCGTTGCCGTTGTCTCCCTCGCGGCTCCGGTCCGGAGCGAAACGGCCGAGGACTTCTTCAGGGGCAAGCAGATCAACCTGATCATCGGTTACAACCCGGGCGGCCCCTACGACGTGTATTCGCGGCTCGCCGCGACGCTGTTGCCGAAATACATCCCCGGCAATCCCAGGATCGTGCCGCAGAACATGCCGGGCGTCGGCAGCGCCAAGGCGGCGAACTATCTCTACAATCAGGCGCCGCGTGACGGCCTCGCGCTCGGCGTCATCGGTCAGCAATTGCCGATCAATCAGGCACTCGGCGACGCCAGCGTGAAATTCGACATGCGCCAGTTCAACTGGCTCGGCCGTTTCACCTCGGGCGGCGAAGCGACGGTGATCTGGCACACCTCCCCCACCAAGTCGCTAGCCGACGCGATGAGCCGCGAGACCACGCTCGCGTCGACCAGTGCCGGCTCCTCGGCGGACGCCTTTCCGCTGCTGATGAACCGTGTGGTGGGCACGAAGTTCAAGATGATCCGCGGCTATCCCGGCATCACCGGCACCGTGCTGGCGATGGAGCGCGGCGAGACCGAAGGCGCGCATTCGACGCTCGAGCAGACCCTGTTTTCGCACCAGGACTGGATCAAGGAAAAGAAGATGACGGTGCTGGTGCAATATACCCAGACTCGCCATCCGTCGTTTCCGAACGTTCCGGCCATGGTTGAATTCGGCAAGACCGAGTTGGACAAGAAGGTGCTGGGACTCTACGGCTCGACCGCCGAGATCGGCCGTTCGATCGTGGCGCCGCCCGGCCTGCCGGTGGAGCGACTGGCGGTGCTTCGCACGGCGGTTGAGACCATGCTCCGGGATCCGTCTTTCAAGAACGAGGTCGAAAAGCGAAATCTCGAATATGGACCGATGTCGGGCGCGGAGTTGCAGAAGCTGATCACCGATGCGCTCACCGTCTCGCCCGAGGTCATCAAGCACGCCATTGCGATGAGCCGCGAATGAGCCCGCCTGTCCTCAAAACCGTCAGCGCGCGCGACGGCGCTCCAGATTTCGAAAAATTCCGCCTGCGGAACTTTGCCGAGCATCTGGTCGCGATCGGCGAGGCCGAAGTCCATGCCAGGCCGATCGCCATGGCCGACCTTGGCGCCGCGATCGCCGAGACCCCGAAGGCCGTCGTGTTCAAGGATGCGGGGCCCGAGCATTTCGAGATCGTCGCCGCATCGGGAGGCAGCCGCCGCCGATTGGCCGAGGC
Organism: uncultured Alphaproteobacteria bacterium; assembly: GCA_963785745.1. Lineage (GTDB taxonomy): Bacteria > Pseudomonadota > Alphaproteobacteria > Rhizobiales > Xanthobacteraceae > VAZQ01. The sequence continues at coordinate 54,372 of CAWAWR010000016.1, read as the reverse complement.
TCTCGGCGTCAGCGAGCGCGACGCCGGCAAGGAGTATCTCAACCGCCTCGGCAAGCCGCAGCCGATGATCGAGGTCGCCTCGGATGCAGCGCCCGTGCATCAGGTCGTGCGCAAGGGTGCCGACGTCGATCTCACCCGCCTGCCCTTTCACCTCCAACATGAATTGGACGGCGGCGTCTATATCTCGGCGTCGATCGACTATGCGGTCGATCCCGCGACCGGCAAGCGCAATGTCGGCTGCCGCCGCCTGATGCTGCGCAGCCGCGACACCATGCGCGCCAACCTGACCGACGCGTCCGATCTCAAGCTGATGTATCTCGCCTGCCTCAAGCGCGGCGAGCGGTTGCCGGTGAGCTACGTGATCGGCTCGCACCCGCTCGACTACCTCGCCGCCACCCAGAAGCAGCCGGTCGACGAGTTTGCGCTGGTCGGCACCGTGCGCGGGGAGCCGGTGCCGATGGTGCGCGGCGTCAGCAACGGCGTTTATGTCCCGGCCGACGCCGAGGCGGTGATCGAAGGTTATTTCGACGAGCTTGGCTACCGCGAGATGGAAGGCCCGTACGGCGAATTCTACGGCTACTACGGATCGATGCACATCGATCCGGTGTTCCACGCTACCGCCATCACCATGCGCCGCGACGCGATGTTCCAGACGGTCCTGCATGCGGGCCGGTTCATCGGACGCATGGATTCGGCAAACCTCGCCTCGCTCAACGCCGAGGTGAACGCCTGGCGCGCGCTGCGCGCGGCGCGGATCGAGCCGGTGGCGATCAATTTCGTCCTCGCCAGCAACGGACGCCAGCACTGCCGCGTTTCGCTCAAGCGCGGTGCGCCGGGACAGGCGCGGCTTGCGATCTCCGCGCTGTTCTCGCTGCCGACAGTCAAGCATGCCTTCATCGTCGACGAGGACGTCGATGTCTTTTCCGACCAGGAAGTCGAATGGGCGATGGCGACGCGGTTCAGCGCCGACCGCGACATCGTAGTCTCGACCGGGCTGCCCGGCTTCTACGCCGACCCGATGGCGGACAAGGACGGCCTGGTGGCGAAGGCGGGCTTCGACTGCACGGCGCCACACGACCAGCCCGACGCCATCGAATATCGCCGGGCGGTGGCGCCGAAAGCGTCGACCGGCACGCTGCGCAACCAGAGCGTCGCCGAAGCGCTGCAAACCAAGGCGATGCATTTCGGCGAGCTGGTCGCCGCACTCGGCAGCGCGGATGGGCGCGAGATCGCGCTCGCGCTCGACGGGATGCGCGAGCAGGACCTGGTGACACGGCTTGCCAACGGCGAGTGGGCGCTGAAAGACAAAAAATGAAATTCGGCTACTTCACGCTGAGCGACAACAACTACCGCAACAACGACCGAAGCCCCAACCAGTGTGTCTCCGACATCCTGGAGCAGGCGCTCTATGCCGAGGAGCTCGGCATGCATTCGGTCTGGATCGGCGAGCACCATTTCTCGACGCTCGGCGTCAATTCATCGCCCGAGGTGCTGCTGGCCTACATCGCGGCCAAGACTAGCCGGGTACGGCTGGCGCCGGCGGTGAACGTGTTGCCGCTGCACAACCCGGTGCTGGTCGCCGAACAATGGGCGACGCTGGACCTCCTCAGCGGCGGCCGCGTCGATTTCGCCACCGGCCGCGGCTATGATCGCCGCGAATACGAGCCGCTTGGCGCGAATTTCGAGGAGAACGCGGCGATCTTCGCCGAAGGCGTCGAGATCGTGCACCGGCTGTGGAGCGAGCGCGGGCTGATCACGCACCAAGGCAAGCACTACAGGTTCGAGAACATCACCGTCACCCCGGCGCCGAAGCAGCAGCCGATTCCGATTTACGTGGCGTCGTTCTCGAAGCCGTCGATCGAGCTCGCTGCGCGCTTGGGCCTGGGCCTCGTGGTGGCGGCGGGACAGGCAAGCGCCATGCACGGCAGCCTCGCGGCGACGGCGCAGGTCTATCGCGATGCCTGCGCCGCGGTGTCCCGCAAGCCGGGCCGGCTGATCACCAGCTACTTCATCCATTTCGCCGACACGCCGGCGGAGGAGCGCGCGGCGCGTGAGCGGCAGCTCCGCTATCACCAGGAGTGCACATCGCCGGCATTCCCGGGCGATCCGAAAACCGCGCCGGCGAACTACCGCTATTTCGAGACCATCGTGAACCGCTATCAAACGATGAAGCCGGAGGATTTCACCGACAGCGCCGTGCTCATCGGCTCGTCGGCGCAGATTGCCGACGCGCTGAAGGCCAAGGTCGAGCGCGCGGGCTTCGACGAGGTGATCCTCTACTTCAATCTCGGCCTCAAGCCGCACGCGCGCGTGAAGGACGAGATGGCGCGCTTCATGGCCGAAGTCGCACCGGCGTTCTAGCCTTTCTGCTTCGCCGCCCGTTCCGCCCTGCCCTTGGCCGAACGCGGACCCATCGGCTCCGGCTGGAACGGGCCGTCGCGCCGCTCGAGGTAAGCCTTCGTCCCCTGGGTGCGCTGGATGTTGTAGAGCTCCTCCCGATACTCGTTGTGCGAAGAATGCGCCAGCGCACCGAGCGTGCCTTCGAGCAACAGCGCCGCATGCAGTCCGGCCGCCTGCATGCCCTGCATCGCGATCGCCTTGTTCAGCCGCAGCGCCGGCTCCGGCACCAGCGCCAGCCGTTTCGCCAGCGCATAGGTGTGCTCCATCAATCGGTCGTGCGGCACCACCTCGTTGACCATGCCGATGCGGAGCGCCTCCGCCGCGTCGAAATGATCGCCGGTCAGGCCCCAGCGGTTCGCATGTTTCCATCCGCAGAGCTGCGTCATCAGGAAGCTCGTGTTCGAGATGTGGCGCACTTCTGGCTGGGCGAATACCGCCTTGTCCGATGCAATCGTGATGTCGGCGGCGAGCTGATACCAGAAGCCGCCGCCCATGGCCCAGCCGTTGACCGCGGCGATGATCGGCGTGCCGAGCCGCCACATGTGCTCCCACTGTCCGATGCGCTCTCCGTCCCGCTGGTGCCAGTACTTGACGAACTCCGCGATCGACTTGCCGGTCGGATCGCCGCCGCGCTGTTCGCCCGGCTTGCCTTGCTGGTCGAAGCCGGCGCAGAAGGCGGCGCCCGCGCCGGTCAGCACCACCACCTTCACCTGCGGATCGGCGTCGGCCTCGTCGAAGGCGCGATGCAGCTCGGCTTCGAGATTGCGCGAGAGCGCGTTCATGCGATCCGGCCGGTTCAGCGTGATGGTCGCGATCTGGTCGGCGGCGCTGTAGATCAGGTCCTGGTAGCTCATGGCTTGTGCCCTTCGTGGGTGTTGGCGACAGGCTCGATCGCGATATCGACCGCGACCACCCCCTCACCTTTCGGCTTGACGATAATGGGATTGAGATCGAGCGCGCGGAAGCGCCCGGCATTCGCCGCCGCGAAGCGGCCGAGATTCACCAGGCATTCCGCGAGCGCCGCGACGTCACCCGGCGGCCGGCCGCGGGCGCCGGTCAGGATTTGCGCGCCTTTGACGCGCTGGATCATGCGCAAGGCGTCGTCTGCCGTCAGCGGCGCCATCTCGGTGACGGTCTCGCGCAACAGCTCGACGAAGATGCCGCCGAGACCGAAGACGATCGCCGGTCCGTAGAGCGGATCGTCGATGATCCCCGCGAAGCACTCGGCAACGCCCGACACCATCGGCTGCACCAGCACGCCGTCGGGCGTGAAGCCCGCGGCTTTCGCATTGGCCACGACCGCCTCGTAACCGGCGATGACCTCGCTCTCGGTTCTGCAACTGAGTTTCACGCAGCCGAGGTCGCTCTTGTGCAGAAGCTCCGGCGCTTCCGCCTTGAGCGCGACCGGCTGAGCGAGCCGGCGCATGATCGCGACCGCCTCATGCGCCGAGGAAGCAAGCGCGGCCTCCACGATCGGAACCCCGGCTGCCGCGAGCGTCTTTTGCGCGGAGATGAAATCCTGCGGCATCGGATCGTTAGCGCGAGCGACAGGCTTCTCACCTTCGGACGGCGTGTTCGCGGCACGCAGCGCGAAATCGCGCCGCTGCTTGAGTTGCTTCAGCGCGCCCATGGCGTTCTGGATGCCGAGCAGCAGCGGGACGTTGGCCGCGTGCAACGTGCGCACGATCTCGTCGTCGAGTGGACCGAGCGGGCTCGACTGATAGGCCACGATGGTGCGGCCCGACGTCCGCGCGGCATCGGCGATGGCGCCGGCGATGCGGCGCAGCCGGTCGACCGGCGCCACGTTCACGGTCGCGGCGATGATCGGCCTCTCCGGCTGCGCAAAGATCGCTTCGAACAGCGCCGGCAGCAGCGCCGGGTCGTCATAGACCACCCCGGTCGCGTCGATCGGATTGGACGGGCTGGCGAACTCCGGCAGGATCGCGCGCAGCTTTTCGCTGGTCGCGGCGTCAAGCGTCGTCAGCGCCATGCCCGCGGCGTCGAGGCAGTCGGCGGCGACCGCCGCCGAACCGCCGCTGCCCGACACCAGCACAACCTCGTCGCCAAGCGTCGTGTCGAACGGTGCGTTGGCCAGGAGCTCGACGGTCTCGACGAACTGATCGTAGCTGTCCGCCTGCACGATGCCGCAGCGGCGCAGGAACGCGCGCAGGATCTCGGTGTTGCCCGCAAGCGCGCCGGTGTGCGAGCGGATCATCACCTGTCCCGTCGCGGAGGTGCCGACCTGGAAGAACACCAGCGATTTCTTTTGCTCATGCGCGCGTCGCGCCGCGCGCATGAGCTTGTCCGGCTTCTTCAGCGCTTCGATGACGCAGGCGATCACCGAGACGTCCGGATCGTCGACGAGAGCATCGACATAGTCCTCGACGGTCGTCCCGATCTGGTTGCCGCACGAGATGAAATGGCTGAAGCCGAGCTTGCGGTCGCGCACCAGCGGACCAAACGCGAAATTGCCGAGGCTGCCGCTTTGCGAGACCAGCGCGACATGGCCCGCCGCCATCGCCTTGGGCGCAACCCCGCTGAACGACGCCGCGCCGGAACGGACATTGATGATCCCGAAGCAATTGGGACCGCAGATCGCCATGCCCTTGTCGGCGACGGCGCGGACGCGATGCGCCCGGGTGTCGAGCTGCCCGCCCTCGCCGAATCCCGCCGACAGCACCACCGCTGCGGGAATTCCATGCGCCTGCGCCTCTTCCAGGACGCCGCAGGCGGTCTCCGCCGCAACCGCGACCACGAGGCAGTCGACGTCCTTCGGAAGCTCGCCGACGCTGGCGAAGCATTTGTAGCCGAACACGTCCGGATAGCGTGGATTGACCGCAAAGATGCCGCCCTTGAAGCCGGCGTCGCGCAGGTTGGCGATCACCCGCGACCCGGGCCCCGGTCGTGGCGAAGCGCCGACCACCGCGATCGCCTTGGGATCGAGCAGCGCACGCAAGCTCACGGACTGACCTTTGGTCGCATCAGCCATCGATATCCGCTTCTGGTGTTGGCATGCAAACTGCTTGATAGTTCTGGAAAGCACTCATGCGAAAACGCCGCGGCCCGCCGCCGCGCCGACATGGAGACACAGGTGCGCTTGCAGATCAAACTCCGGAATGCATTCGCCGCGATTGCAGCGCTCGCCGCTGTGCCGATTGTCGGCGGCGCCGCAGCGCAGGACTACCCAACCCGGGCGATCAACATCCTTGTTCCCTTCACCGCCGGTGGTCCGAACGACGTCGCGGCGCGGGTCTATGCCGACGGTCTGCGCCGGCATTTCGGACCGTCGGCGACCATCGTGATCGAGAACCGTCCGGGCGGCGCGGGTATTCCGGGCACCGAGGCTGCCCTGCAAGGCGATCATGACGGCTATACCCTGCTGATGGGCGGCATCGCGCCGCTCACCCTCATCCCGCCGGTGCAGAAGGTCCGTTACAACACCGAAAAGGATTTCGCGCCGCTCGGCCTGATGTGGCGCTCGCCGCAGGTGTTTGCCGTGCATCCGCAGGTCGGCGTCAAGACCGTGGCTGAGTTCGTCGCCAAGGCGAAGGCCAATCCCGGCAAGCTCACGATCGGATCGGCCGGCCTGGGCACGGTCACGCATCTCGCGAACGAGCTGTTCCGCCGCGAAGCCAAGGTCGACTTCACGCACGTGCCCTATAAGAGCACGGCTAATTCGATCAACGATCTGCTCGGCGGTCATATCGACGCGATCTTCGGCGACGTGGCGCTGGTGAAGCCGCAGGCGGAAGCCGGCAAGCTCGTCGCGCTGGCGGTCACCGGCGCGAACCGCTCGCCGCTGATGCCTGATCTCGCCACCACCGCCGAGGTGGGATTCCCGGCGGTGCAAACCGAGGTCTGGTACGGCGCGCTGATATCGGTGAAGGCGCCGGCGCCGGTCGTGGCGCGGCTCCAAGCCGCGACGCTGGCGGTGCAGACCGATCCGGTGACGCAGAAAATGCTGCGTCAGCACGGTGTCGTGCTGGGCGAGCCCGGCGCTGCGGCGTTCGCGAAATTCATCCGTCAGGAGATCGAGCGCTGGACCCCGATCGTCACCACGATCAAGATGAACTGACGCTCAGGAGTTGATGCCGACAAGCTGACGGCCGCGCGCGACCTTGGCAGGTCGCGGCGCTTCGTCCTCCCGTTCGATGGGCTTCGCAAAGAACGTCTTGAGGACCGCCACGAAGGCCTGCGCCGCCGGAGAGAACTGGTACTCGCGGCGCGTGATCAAGCCGATGTCGCGGAACAGGCGCGGCGACTTGATGTCCACGGCAACGATACTGGTGCTGGCTAGGCTCGGCACGGCGGTCCGCGGCAGGATGGTGATGCCGAGACCCGCGTCGATCATTCGGCCGAGCGAAAAATAGTGGACGAGCTCGAAGCGCGGCTGCAGCGTCTGATCGATTTGATGGATCGCCCGTTCGAGCACGGCGCGCGCGTTGGTGTTGCGCGTCGTCAAGATGATCGGATAGGCCAGGACTTCGCGAAGATTGATCGTTGCACGCGCGGCAATCGGATGATCGGCCGGAGCGGCGGCGACGAAATAATCGCGCTCGAGCCGCGTGAACGTCCGGTTGCTGCCGGTCGGGCGCGGACCGATGGCGAGGTCCACCTCGCCGCTCGCGATCAACTGGTCGATCTGCCCTGACAGGACGTCGCGTATCTCGACCTCAAGCCCCGGGTGCATCTCCTTGATGCGCCGGACCACGTTGGGCACGACGGTCGCCATCAGCGGCACGATGCAGGCGACCGTCACGCGGCCGCGATGGACGGCGGCGAGCTCACGCAGGTCCTGGCTCGCCATGTCGAGCTCGTCGAGGGCGCGCTTGGCGCGCACCGCAAACGCCTTGCCTTCGGCGGTGAGCGACACATGACGGGTGGTCCGGTGCACCAGCGCCACCCCGACCTGGCGCTCAAGCTCGCGGATATGCGCGCTAACCGCCGGTTGCGACAGGCGAAGCCGCTCGGCCGCCCGCCGGAAACTCTGGGTTTCGGCGAGACAAACAAAGGTTGCAACTTGGCGCAGCGGAAGATTGATCATGTTTTCTGATCAATTCAATTCATTATTCTATTTGTTGCACCAAACGGCGCGTGGTTCAATAGAGAAAAGGGTCCATGACCATAGGTTTAGAGACCACTTGCTCCGGAGGAAGGCAGATGAGGCTCGATTCGGAGGCGATCCGAGCGCTGGTCCACCGTGACCGGGTTCACCGTTCGCTCTACCTCGATTCCGAAGTGTTCGACCTGGAGATGCACAAAATCTTCGGTTCGACGTGGGTTTATGTCGGCCACGAAAGCCTGGTGCCGAAGCCCGGCGACTTCATCACCACCCGCATTGGTAAGCATCCGGTTGTGGTGTCGCGGCACGCGGACGGGAAAATCTACGTCATCCACAACAGCTGCGGGCATCGCGGCGCCATCGTCTGCAACGAGGCCAAAGGCAACGCGCAGATCTTCCGCTGCTGCTATCACGGCTGGACGTTCAAGACCAACGGCGACCTCGACGCGGTGGCGATGCCGCGCGGCTACGGCAAGGATTTCGATTTCACCAATCCCGCGCTCGGCATGGGCCGCCTCCCCCGCGTCGGCATCTATCGCGGTTTCGTGTTCGCCAGCCTCGCGAAAAAAGGCCCGAGCCTCGACGAGCATCTGGGCCACGCCAAGGACTCAATCGACGAGCTCTGCGACCGCGCACCCCAAGGTGAGATCGACCTCGGCGGCGGCGTCCACAAATACCTGTTCCGCGGAAACTGGAAGCTGCAGCTCGAGAACGCCGTGGACATGTACCATGTGCCGTTCTCGCATGAATCGACGGTACGCCGCAGCGGCAAGCAGTTCGGCCGCCGCGCCGGCGAGGATTCCTCCTCCGCGATCAGCGACCGCGGCTCAGCCGCGCAGCGCTGGGAACAACGTTCGGCCTGGGGCGCCAAGTCGAGCGGTCACAGCTACAACGGCCATCAGCCGATCGCGGAGCAGCTCCCCGACGATCCGGTGTTCAACACTTACCGTGCGATGCTTGAACGCAAGCACGGATCCGAGCGGACCAAACGCATCCTGACGCCGAAGCGCCACAACACCGCGTTCTATCCCAACATGACGTTGCAGGCGCTCAACCAGCACATCCGCGTGATCGTACCGGTCACCGTCGACCGCACCGAGGTGCACGTCTATCCGGTGATGCTGAAAGGCGCGCCCGACGAGATGAACCGCGGCTTCGTGCGCCACCTCAACGTGACGCACTCGGCGGCATCGCTGATCCAGACCGACGATCTCGAATGCTTCCGGCGCTGCCAGGACGGCATGAATGCACAGGGCTCGGATTGGGTCTGGTTCGCGCGGGGCATCGATACCGACAAGGAAGATGAGCGCGGCGACTATGTGAACACCGGCACGGTCGAAATCCAGCAGCGGGCGCAGTACACCGCCTGGCTGCGGCTGATGAGCGCCGAGGGCTGATATAATGCTGGACAAACTCGCTGTGATAGCGCCGCCGCTGGGCGACCTGCGGACGATCGAGAGATTTCTCATTCACGAAGTGCAGCTCCTCGACGAGCGGCGGTTCGAGGAATGGCGCGATCTGTTCGCCGAGGACGGCGCATACTGGGTGCCGCTCGAGCCCGACCAGGTGAGCCCTGATGGGCGCGCCTCGCTGTTCTATGACGACAAGCGGATGATGGACATCCGCTTCGAGCGGCTGCGGCATCCGAACATCCATTCGCAATCGCCGCCGCACCGCACCTGCCATGTGATCGGCAACATCGTGGTCGAGAGCGTCGATGATGAGCTCGGCGAATGCTCGGTCATATCAAACATGATTATGACCGATTACCGCATGCGCAATCAGCGTCTATTTTCCGGGCGGGTGCAGCACCGTCTGCGGCAGGACGACGACAGCTACAAGATTGTGCTGAAGCGCGTCGATTTGATCAATTGTGACGATGTATTCGAATTGATAGCGGTTCCATTTTAGAATGGCCGCAGCCGCGCGGTGACTGCGCGGAACGGATTACAGGGAGTAAATCATGACGACGACCGCTATGGTCGCGCGCATCTGCGCCGCGGCCGCGTTGGCCATCGTCGCGCTGCCGCCAACCGCTCGCGCGCAGTATCCGGACAAGAATATCGACGTCATCGTGCCCTATGGACCGGGCGGCGGCTTCGATCTCTATGCCCGCGCGGTGGCCAAGGCGATGGAAAACCACCTGCCGAAGAACGCCCGCGTGATCGTGCGCAACATCCCTGGTGCGGGCAGCGTGAACGGCATCGCCACCATGTATCGCGCGGCGCCCGACGGCTACACCATGGGCATCGTCGACCTGCCGGGCGCCGTCGCGCCGCAGATCATGGGCGAGCAACTGCCCTACGATCTCGACAAGGCGACCTGGCTCGGCACCGTCAATATCGGCGTCTATTCGCTGGTCATCGGCAAGAAGGCCGCGTTCCCGACGCTCCCGGCGTTTCAAAAGCCATCCGGCCGGGTGCCGTACTTTGCGACCACCGGCAGCAACGACCTTGCGATGGCGAAGATCGCGGCCGCGGTGCTGGGGATCAAGGCGCAGTTCCTCACCTCTTATACAGGCGGTCCCGCGACCCATCTCGCCATCATCCGCGGCGAGGCCGATGCGGGGCTCGGCATCGACGTTGCGATCGCGCGTCATTTGGCGAGCGGCGATCTCCGACAATTGGTGTGGTTCGCCAAGAAGGGCGCGCGCGGAACGCCGCCGGGCGTCGCGACCGCCGACGACGTCGGCCATCCCGAGCTTGCCAATCTCAGTCTCAACCGCGTGTTCGCCGCGCCACCGGGCCTGCCGCAGGACGTGCGCATGCGGCTCGTCGATGTCGTTCAGAAAGCGCTGAAAGACCCCGAGCTGGCGGCGTGGGCAGACAAGACCAATTATCCGCTCGACGCCGGGACGCCGGAACAGACGCGCAAGCTCTATACCGACCAGCGGGTGTTCCTCACCAGCTACCGGCATCTGCTGAAGGAATAGGATCTGTCCTCAATCGGCCTCATGGTGAGGCGGCGCGAAAGCGCCGTCTCGACCATAGGCCGCCCGGGGCCGCCCTATCCTTCGAGATACTCGCTGCGCTCGCTCCTCAGGATGAGGACGGAGAGAGCAGCGAACTATTTCAGCACGCTCTTCGCGCGTTCGACGACCGAGGCCGGCGTTGCCATGACGGTCTCGATCAGTTTTTGCAGCCGTTCGCCGGCCATCGAATCCGTTTCGAGCTGCAGCTTGTCGGCGTCGGCGATGTAGTCGCGGTCCTTGGTCATGGCGTCGAAGGCGCGGCGCAACATGGTCACGGTCGCCGGCGGCATGCCCGGAGGCGCCAAGATCGCCTTCCCGACTTCGCCGTCGTTAGCGAACAGCGAGAACAACTGCTTTTCTTCCGGGGAGCGCGCCAGCTCGACGATGGTCGGAACGTCGGGCAAGTCAGCATGCCGCTCGGTCAGGAACTGAACGAGAAAATTGATCTTCTTCTGCTCGATCCAGTCCCGCTTGTTAGTCTTGACCGGGAACCAGCCCATGGTCACGCCTTCGACTTCGCCGCGCTCCATGGCTAGCGACGTCTGCGCCGTGCCCTGATAGCCGCTGACGATCTTGAACTTCGTTCCCAGAATCTTGTTCATCATGTTGGGATAGATGTAGACCGCCGACCCAACGCCGGTCGCACCCATGGTCGAATCCATCTTCAGCGCGTCGGCGACCGTTTTGATGCGCGACGTGTGCCAGAAGATCGTGATGTTGTTGTAGGAGCCGATGCGGCCGATCCAGTTGAACTGCGCGGTCTTGAACTGGATCGCCTGCGACCCGAGAAGTTCCTCGGTGGCCGCGGTCTGGCTGATATAGCCGAGCGCCGTGCCGTCCTTTGGCGCCGCCTGGAACAGATAGTTGGCCGCCTTGAAGCTGCCGGCGCCCGGCATGTTCTGCGGCACGACGTTCGGCTGGCCGGGAATATGCTTGCCGAGATGGCGCGCGATCAGGCGGCCGTAGACGTCGTTGCCGGAACCGGGCCCGTATCCGATCGTCAAGGTGACGGTCCGGCCTGCCAACGATTGCTGGGGCTCGGCCGCGACCGGGCCATGCGCGAAAATGGCCGCCGCGCAGGCCAGCGCTGCAAACAATGACTTCCGGATCATTATCAACGTCCTTTCAATCTTTCGTCAGGAAAACAAGCGTAGAGGGGCGGGTTCCCATTTTGCAAGGAGAACATGCCTACGCGGGGCGCGGTGCGCTGTCGCGCAAGACAAATGAAATCATTTCAGTGTCAGGGTACGTCCGAGACGGAGGGAGAAGCAGGGATGCGGCGACTCGTATTTTTCTTCGCGGCGCTTAGTGCGTTCTCAACCATCCGCAGTGATTCCGGCAATGCCCAGGGGAACTTCTACGCCGGCAAGACGATCACCATCGTCTCCTACGGCGGCACCAACAACAACTACGACACCTATGCCCGGATGCTCTCGCGCCACCTCGGCAGGCACATCCCCGGCAAGCCGCAGATCGTCGTGCTGAACGTCCCCGGCGATGGCGGCATCACCGCCGCCAACTATGTGGCACGGGTCGCACCGCAGGACGGTACGACGTTCCAGATCGTCAGCGACGGCCTGCTGATGTACGAGGCCGTCGGCCGCCCGGGCCTGCAGGCCTCGCTTGGCACGTTCAAATGGCTGGGCGCGCTATCGGCCACGAACATGGTGACCGCGACCTGGTACAAGTCCAACATCCGCACGCTCGAGGATGCGAAGTTGCGCGACGTGCGCCTGGGCGGCTCCGGCGCCGGCGCGATGTCGTCCATGGTGCCGTATCTCTACAACGCCTTCGTGGGCACGAAATTCGTGGTGGTGCAGGGTTATCGCAGCGCGCCCGAGCAGCATCTCGCCATGGACCGCGGCGAGCTCGACGGACGCGGCGCCGCGTCCTGGACCTCGTTCAAGAACCTCCTCGGCCAGGACGTCGACGCCGGCAAGCTGCATCCGCTGGCCCAGGTTGGATTCAAGCGGGAGACGGAGCTGCCGAATACCCCGCTGCTGCTGGAGCTTGCGGGCAAGGACCCGAAGAACCGCGCAGTCGCGACCTTCGTCACCAAGGCGCTGACCCTGAGCCGCGCGCTCAATGCCGGGCCGGGTGTTCCCGACGCCCACGTCGAGATTCTGCGCAAGGCAATCGCGGCGGTCGTGAAGGATGCCGCCTATCTGACCGAAGTGAAGACTTCCAGGCTCGATAGCGGGTTCGCCGGCGGCGCCGAAGTCGAAGCGCTGGTGCGGGAAGTCCTGAGCACGCCGAAGGAGGTGGTGCGCGACGCGCGGGCGGCGATGAAAATTCGGTAGAGCCCGAAAAGCGGGGACCGGTTTTCGCAAAAGATTCTCGAACGAAAAGCTTAAGCCGGCTGCGGCCAGCGCGAGAGCGCGGCAGCACCGTCGGACGTCAAGCGATAAACACCGCGCTCGACGCGGTCGAACCAGCCATAGACATTGTGCAGCAGAATCTTCGGGCCATCCGGCACCGTTGCCCTGACCTTCGACGTCGGGCACGGGCCGCCTTGCAGCAAGGCCGCGCAGATCAGCGCCTGCTGCCGGTAGGCGGTCATGATCGGAACTTTCGTGATGCCCCCCGACACCGGATCGCCGTTGCGCCGCTGGTGCTCGCGGATGAGGCGCGAACGGCGCTTGCGGTCGGGACGCGGCTTCCAGGGCTGCGGCTCTACCAGCGCCTCGACGCGGCCGGTCGAGAACACGCCAAGCAAACCAAAACCGAGCAGTCGGCAGAGCTTGCGCACCCGACGATCGTTCTCGCGGCCGCCGCGGGCAGCAATACGAACGGCGAGCCAGACTTCGTCGCAGGCGGCGCTCCGCTCCACGCCCTGCAGGACCAGCTCGAGATTGAACTTGAGCTTCAGCTCGCCGACGACCACCACCGGCGGCTCGTCGCCGCGCAGCGCCACGAGATCGCAGCCGCAGACTTCGCCTTTTACCGTGAAGCCTTGCGCTTCCAGGAAGCGCTTCACCGGCGCATAAAGCGCGGTTTCCGATTCGGGCTTGGCCTTGGGCATGGGGAAAGGTTAAGGCTTGAGAATTGCGAAAATGTAAAGCGTCAGGCGCCCAGCTTTGCCGGGGTTTTTGTGAACAAGTCCGGCCGCTCCCGCGGCGCCTGCTCGCGCAGCGGACCCTTCATCACCTTGCCGGTGGTATTGCGGGGCAGCGCCGCGACGAAGCTTACATGCTTCGGTTTCTTGTAACCGGCGATATGCGCGCGGCAGTGCTCGACCAGCTCCTCCGGCGAAACGGTCCGGCCCGGCGCAAGCTCCACGAAGGCCATGACCGCTTCGCCGAATTCAGGATCGGGAACCGCGATCACCGCTGCGTCGGCGACCGCTGCGTGCTTCGTCAGCGCAAGCTCGACCTCGCGCGAATAGATGTTGAGCCCGCCCGAGACGATCATGTCCTTGGCGCGGTCGACAAAATAGAGGAAGCCGTCGGCGTCCATGCGGCCGACGTCGCCTGTGCGCAGCCAGCCGTCGATAAAGGCCTCCGCGTTCGCGTCCGGAAACTGGTAGTAGCCGCGCATGACCGAGCGCTCGCCCGGCGCGCCGCAGCGGACCAGGATTTCGCCGGCGTCGCCGCGCGGCACGTCGCGCAGGTTGTCGTCCACGACCCTGACCTCGACGGTCGGGACCGGCCGCCCGACCGAACCCGGATGCGTGAGCCGATCCTCCGGCGAGAGCGACGCCATGAAGCCGCCTTCGGTCTGCGAATAGAAGCCGTAGACCCGCACTTGCGGAAGCAATTCCGTCAGCCGCCGCTGCACGTCTTCGGGAAATGCCTCGCCGGTCGCGACCACGATCCTGATTGAGCGGCATGCCTGCGGGCGTTTCTCGATCTCGGGCAGCAGCATGCGCGCGATGGTCGGCACCAGCGACACCACCGTCACGCCTTCCGCCTCGATCAAGCCGATCGCGCCGGCGACGTCGAAGCGCGACATGATCGCAAGCTTCGCCCCCAGCACGAATGCATTGGCGAGCCGCGCGAGCCCGATACGATGCGCCATCGGCGTCGTAATCAGGATGACGTCGTCCGCACGCAGCCCCCAGGCCTGCGCGGTCATCTCGCCCGATCCGACGATCAGGTTGGCATGCGTCGAGATCGCGCCTTTTGGACGGCCGGTCGTGCCTGACGTGTAGGCGATCAGCGCGTCGTCCATGTTGGACGACGCACGCTCCACCGGCGCGGGCGATCCCGTCGTCATGACGGTCTTGAGATCGAGCTCGCCGGCAACCGCGTCCGCATCGCAGATCAGCAGCGGGTTTGCGAGCCTGGCCGCAAACCCCTGCACCGCCGCGCGCACGCCGGAATGAAAGATCACCGCCGCGGGCTTAGAGTCCTCCATCATGATCTCGACCTCGGCGGGCACGAGCCGGGTGCTGACCGGCACCACGATGGCGCCGGCCTTCAGCACGCCGCAGAGCGCCACGACCAGCTCGATGCCGTTCGGCAGGTAGACGGCGGCGCGGTCGCCCGGGGCGATACCGCGCTCGATCAGTGTGTTGGCGAGACTGTTTGAAAGAAGATCGAGCTCGCGATAGGTCACCTGTCGCCCGTCGCAGACGATCGCGATCCGCTCCGGATGACGCCGCGCGTTCTCGGTCAGGAGCGCGCCAAGGGTCATCGCACCAGGGGTCATCGCACCAGGGGTCATCGCACCAGGGGTCGTCGCACCAGGGGTCGTCGCGCCGGCCGCCATCTCAAACCTACCGGTCGGGCTCGAACGCGTAGTAGTTGGTCTCGCCGACCGGTTCCCAGGTCACCCGCATCGGCATCCCGATTTTGGCGTCCTGCGGGCCGACGCCGACGAGGTTCGCGACCATGCGCACCCCTTCTTTCAGCTCGATGCAGCCGACCACGTAAGGCACGCGCTCCTCGAAGCCGGCGCCGGGGACGTGGCACACCGTATAGGAATAAAGCGTGCCTTTGCCCGACGCCTCGCGCCATTCGAGATTGGCCTTGCCGGTCTTCACGCTGGTCGGCCGCGGCCAGAACTGAAACGATTTTGAGTTCGGGATCGTATTGCAGCATCAGCTTCTTCTGGCTCGCTCCCTCCCAAAACGGCTTGGTGTAGAACGACGGCCGCGGCACCGGGCGCTGCGTTTTCTTCTCGTTCATGTCACGCCTCCAGGATCAGAACGCTGCTAGAGCCCCAGTTGCGGGCATAGGGAATGACGCCGATACCGGTCACCATGGCGTTGTTGGCGCCGGTGACCTGCCGCTCGCCGGCCTCCCCCATGAGCTGCCGCACCGCTTCAGTCAGATTCAAGCCGCCGCCTGCAAGTCCCGGTTGGCCCGCGGAAATCTGGCCGCCGCCGGTGTTGATCGGCAGTCGGCCTTTGAACGAGACGTCGGTGTCGAGCAGGAACCGCGAGCCCTCGCCGCGGCCGCAGAAACCGATCTGCTCGAGCTGCAGCATTTCGGCGATCAGGAAGTCGTCATAGGGGTGGAACATCTTGATGTCGGCCGCGCTCATGCCGGCCTTCTTCAGCGCCTCCGGCCCGACCACCGAGAAGCCGGTCTCGGTGATGTCGGGCGTCATCTCGCGGCCGTTGAAATTGGTGATCTCGGAATAGGCCACCGGAAACACCGGTCGCTTGGTGCCCATCTTGCGCGCCCGCTCGGCGGTCGTGACGATCAGACCGTTGCCGCCGTCGCAATACATGACGGAGTCGAGCAGCCGCAGCGGGCTCGCGACCTGGCGCGACTTCAGATAGTCCTCCACCGTGATCGGCGTGCGGTTCTTCTCATAGGCGTTGGGATTGAGCACCGCGCCGGCGCGCTGCGTCGCCGCGAGCTTGCCGAGCGCCTCGAACTTCAGATCGTACTGCGCGATGTAGCGGTTCATGAGGAGCCCGAACATGCCGGGCGGCCCCGGCAGGCCGGTCGGCTCCCAGAACTCGCCGCGATAGCCGCCATAGTGCGCGCGGTTGATGGTCGAGGGCGTGTCGGCGCCGACCAGCATCACGGTCTCGCACATCCCGGCCTGGATCGCGGCCGCCGCGCGCGCGACATTGCCGGTCGCCGAGCAGCCGCCGATGTCGGTGGTCTGCAGCCAGCGCGGCGTGATACCGAAATAATCGGTCGCGAAGTTCGACCAGAACGGATTGCCGGCTTCCGAGAGCGGACCGATCAAGCCGAGGCCGTCGATATCCTTGGGCGCGAGGCCGGTCTTTTCGTACAGCTCGGACGCGACGGCGCAGGCGAAATCGAAGGCGGACTTGCCGGAGCGCCGCTCCAGCGGCGTCTCCGCATAGGCGACGATCGCGATGTCCTTGTTCTTGAGGAAGTTGTCCTTCATGCTTCGCCCTTCAAGTGAAGTCTTAGGTCGTTCGCAGAACTATCGTCCGCTGAACTATTGTCAGTTGGAAGATCGTCCATTGAACTACTGTCCGCGGAATTTCGGCGGGCGTTTCTCGCGGAATGCCTTCAAACCCTCCTCGCGGTCCTCGGAGAACGTGAGCAGGTAGGAGATGTCGTTCTCGGTGGCGAGCCCGTCGGCCAGCGACATGTCCACGCCGCGATCGACCGCCTGCTTGATCAGCATCACGGAAATCGGCGCGTTCTTGCCGATCTCGGCGACGATCTCGCGCGCCTTCGCCAGGGCCTGGCCTTTCGGCGTCACATGATTGACCAGCTTGAACTCTCGTGCCTCGGCGGCGCTGAGCCGCCGCCCCGTCCACATCAGTTCCTTGGCGAGCGGCTTGCCGATCAGCCGTGTGAGCGTCTGGGTGCCGCCCGCGCCCGGCATCATGCCGAGCTTCGCTTCCGGGAGGCCGAGCTGCGCGCCCTCCCCGCAGACGATGATGTCGCCCGACATTGCGAGCTCGAGCCCGCCGCCGAGTGCAAAGCCCTCGATCGCGGTGATGACCGGCTTGGTGAAGCCCATGACGAAGCGCTGCATCTGCAGCGTCTTCCGCGTCCGCTTGCGCGCGCGGTAGACGTCGAAGCGCTCGTCGTCGGAATATTTGAATTCGCTGGTGTCGACGCCGGTGCAGAATGCCTTCTCGCTGCCTTGCAGGATCACGCCGACGACCGCGCGATCCATCTCGACCTCGCCCATCGCCTCCATGATCTCGACCGCGGTCTTCTCACGGAGCGCATTCAATTTCTCGGGGCGGTTGATCGTGATCTCCAGCGCGGCGTCGGTGCGCTGCACGATGATGTCTTCGTAGGCCATGAAATCCCTCACTCGCAGCGGTCGCTGGCAACGCTGCACAGACGTCTCTGCTGTTCTTGGACGCCCCGCGGTGTCCCGTCAATCGAGCTTCAACCCGATCGATTTGATGATCGGCGTCCAGCGCGCGAGTTCGTCCTTGACGAACTGCAGCGTCTTGTCGGGACCGGAGTCGGCGACCGGCTCCTGGCCCGAGGCGAGCAGCAGCTTCTGATACTCGGCGTCGCCGCGCACGCCGCCGCTCGCCTGGGCGATCTGATTGAGGATCGCCTTCGGCGTTCCGGTCGGCGCGAACACGCCGATGAAGTTCTGCGAGATCATGCCGTCCACCCCCTGCTCGACCGCGGTCGGAATGTCGGGCGCGCCGACCAGCCGCGACGGCGTGGTGACGGCGACGATCCTGATCTTGCCGGTGCGATGCAGCTCGATGATCTGGCCGGTCACGTTCGCAAACACGATCGGGATCTGGCCGCCCACGAGATCGGTGGTCGCGGGGCCGCCGCCTTTGTAGGGGACGTGAACGATGCCCGGCATCTTGATCAGGCTCTTGAACAATTCGCCGGCGAGCTGATTCATCGAGCCGGTGCCCGCCGAGCCGTAGGACATCTTGTCGGGATGGGCGCGGGCGTGGGCGATCAGCTCCTGCAGATTCTTCGCCGGCACCGACGGATGGATGCAGATCGACAGCCCGGTCAGCGCCAACAGGTCGATCGGCTCGAAGCTCTTCAGCACGTCGTAGGACACCTTGCTAGAGGCGACCGAGTTGATGATCAGCGGCCCGCCGCCGCCGAGCAGCAGCGTGTAGCCGTCCGCGGCCGCGCGCGCGACCGCCGCCGCGCCGAGCGAACCGCCGGCGCCGCCGATGTTCTCGATCACGACGGTGCCGAGGCCTGGTCTTGACCTTCTCCGCCCAGGGGCGGCCGACGGCGTCGTAGACGCCGCCCGGCGGGAACGGGATCACCAGCCGGATCGGCCGCTCGGGAAATTTCGCCTGCGCTGCGGCCGGCTGCGGCAGCAGGGCTCGCGCCGCAACCAAGGCCGCAGCCGTGGCCAGGAACTCACGTCGCCTGATCATGGGGTCTCCGTCCCTTTTTCACGCGCAGCTTATGAGTGTTATGGCCCGGCTTTGCGTCGGCGGGACCGCGCGGCTTGCCCGTAAATATCGCATGATTTCTCAAGCCTCGCCCATGAGGCAAAGAGACCTCCCGCACCTTGCAACGACAGGCGCCGTCCGCTCTTATGCGCCCGCAATCGTGCTCCCGAACGAGGTTTCCATGGCGTCCAGCGACACCCCCGTCACCATTCCCGTGCTGCAACAGATGAAGCGCGACGGGAAGAAGAGCGTCGGGTTCGTGGCGTGGGACTATCAGATCGCGCTGATCGCGGAACGCGCCGGTGCGGACTTCGTGTCGGTCGGCGACAGCGTCGGCGTCAATCTGTGGGGCCACTCCAATCCGCTGGAAGTCACGATCGACGAGATCCTGGTCTGCTGCAAGGCGGTGCGGCGCGGGCTCACGCGCACGCTCCTGAGTTGCGACATTCCGTTCGGGCCGGTGCAGGAGGGCGTCGACAGCGCGTTGCGCGCTGCGATCCGCATCGTCAAGGAAGGCGGCGCCGACATGGTGAAGGTCGACGCCGCGGCGGACTTCCCGGAGGTCGTCACCGCGCTCACCCGCGCCGGCATTCCGGTGTTCGCGCAGTTCGGGCTTACGCCGCAGACCGCGCTGAAATACGGCATCCCTTACAGCTCGCAGAATTCGTCGAACGCGATGGCGACCGACGAAGCCGCCGCGAAGCTGGTGGAGGAAGCCAAGATGCTGGAGGCGGCGGGCGCCGTCGCGCTCGACTTCACCAATTCCGGGCCGGTCGCCGGCGCGGCGGTCGTCAAGGCGGTGAAGATCCCGGTGATCGGCGGCTTCGGCGGCGGACCGTGGCTCGACGGCCGCGTGCGGCTCGCGCACACCGCCATCGGCTATGCAGCGCGCTGGATCGACTCCAAGTCCGACACGTATTTCAACGGCGCGAAGGCGACGCTTGCCGCCTTCACCGCGCTGATCGACGACGCGCGCGCCGGCCGGCAGATCAAAGGGTAAAGATGCCGACCGCGATCATCGACGGAATCTCGACGCGCTATGAGGTGACCGGCTCCGGCCCGCCGATCCTGATGTATTCGCCGGGGGGATTCGACGCGACGCTCGACAAATGGCGCACGCAAGGCGTCTACGCCAAGATCAAGCTGCTCGACCACCTGCCGAAGAAATACACCTGCATCACCTTCGACCGGCGCGAGACCGGACAGTCCGGCGGACGTGTCGAGCGCGTCACCTGGGCGGACTACGTGGCGCAGGGCATCGGCCTGCTCGATCAGCTCAAGATCGAGCGCGCCCATATCATGGGCGGCTGCATGGGATGCTGCCCGGTCGCGGCATGGGGAACGATGCGTCCGGACCGGGCGCTGAGCCTCATCCTCTATTGGCCGGTGGGCGGCGCGAAGTACCGGCTCTCGAGCCACCAGCGCTTCGCCATCCATCTCGGCTACCTCAACGAGCACAGCCTTGCCGACGTGGTTGCGCTCGCCTCAGCGTCGGGCAAGTCGTTCGGCGAGGACCCGCGCGGCGGCCCCTGGGCGGCGGTGCTCCGCCACGACCGCGCCTTCGCCGACGCCTACGGCAGCCAGGACCTCGACCGTTACAAGCTGATCGTCGCCGGCATGGCGCGCACTTTGTTCGACCGCGACACCGCGCCCGGCGCCGAACCCGAGGATCTGCTGCGCGTCGACCTGCCCGCCTTCATCGTCCCCGGCCGGGATGCCGCCCATGCCACGTCGGCGGCGCGGTATCTGGAGGAATGCCTGCCAAAATCGGACTATTGGGACGTCCCGGTCGCCGGGCAGACCGAGGAAACGACCCCCGCCCGCCTCCTGCAATTCCTTGAGAAATGTGGGTAGACTGTTGTCGCCACAGGCCTTTGCCTACCTCGTTACCACCTCGCCAGGGAGGCGTTGCTTGATCACTGTCCGACGTTTTGTTCAGTTCGCAATCGCGTTGAGTGTCGTCTCGTTCGCCTTCAACGCCCCCGCCCAGGAAGCCAAAAAGCCGTTCGAGCCGGTGCCCGGCATGCCGGGCAAGGATTCCGTCTGGGTCCCAACGCCGTTCATCACGCTGGAGAAGATGTACGACCTGGCGAAGCTGACGCCGAAAGACTTCGTGATGGATCTCGGCTCCGGCGACGGCCGCGCCATCATTGTCGCCGCGAAGCGCGGCACGCCCGGTCTGGGCATCGAATGGAACCAGGACCTCGTCGATCTCTCGAACAAGCTTGCCGCGCAGGCCGGCGTGTCGAACCTGGCGAAATTCGAGCGCGGCGACATGTTCGCCGCCGACATCTCGAAGGCCACGGTGATGGGCCTGTTCATGCTGCCGGACCAGCTGGCCAAGCTGACCCCGAAATTCCTCGCGATGCGTCCGGGCTCGCGCATCACGGTCAACGGCTTCGGTATTCCGGGCTGGACGATCGACGTGACCGAGAAGGCCACCGGCGACTGCGGCACCTGGTGCACCGCGCATCTCTACATCGTACCGGCCAAGGTCGCGGGAACATGGCAGCTCGGCGAAGCGGAGCTCGCGCTTACGCAGAGCTTCCAGATGCTCACCGGCACGCTCACCGCGAACGGCAAAAGCACCCCGGTCACCGACGGCAGGCTTAACGGCGAGGAGATCGTGTTCACCGCCGGCGACGCCAAATACGCCGGCCGCGTCAACGGCAATGCGATGAGCGGCCAGGTCAACGGAAAGCCCTGGAGCGCCGCCAAGAAGTAGGCGGCGCACGGTTAATGTCCGGCCGCTTTTGGCAGGCGTAATTTCTCCGTAAACTGAGTACGTTAACGGCCATAACTGAGGGTGGATATTGTCTGAGGAATGAGGAATAAACGGCCGTCCGCCGCCGTTATTCCGAGGTCATCGATCCCCATCCAATGCTCACCCAGTTCTTGTCCAGGAGGCTCCGCTTGAAAGCCCTTCGTCGCGTGCTGCAGTCGTTCGTCGTCCTCAGCTTCACCGTCGTCGCCGCCGTCTCGGTGGCGCAGGAGAAGAAGCCGTTCGAGCCGGTGGTCGGCCAGTCCGGCAAGGACGTGGTGTGGGTGCCGACGCCGTTCGTCACGGTCGAGAAGATGCTCGACATGGCGAAGGTAACGCCGCAGGACTTCGTGATGGACCTCGGCTCCGGCGACGGCCGCAACATCATCGGCGCCGCCAAGCGCGGCGCGCGCTCCAAGGGCGTCGAGTGGAATCAGGACATGGTTGACCTGTCCAATCGCCTGGCGCGCGAAGCCGGCGTCGCCGACAAGGCTGAGTTCGTCCAGGGCGACATGTACGCGGCCGACATCTCCAAGGCGAACGTCATGGCGATGTTCCTGCTCACCGAGAACCTCGACAAGCTGATGCCGAAGTTCCTGGAGCTGAAGCCCGGCTCCCGCATCGTCATCAACGGCTTCGGGATCACCGGCTGGACCCCCGACGTGACGGAACGGGCGACGGGCGACTGCGGCAGCTGGTGCACCGTGCACCTGTTCCACGTGCCGGCCAAGGTCGGCGGCACCTGGCAGTTGCCGAGCGGCCAGCTCACGATCAAGCAAAGCTTCCAGAAGATCACCGGCACGCTGTCGAACGGCAGCAACAGCACGCCGATCGAAGGCAGCCTCAACGGCGAAGCCATCACCTTCACCGCTGGCAATGCGACCTATACCGGCCGCGTCAACGGCAATTCGATGAGCGGCGATGTGAAGGGCGGCCCCGGCGGCAAGTGGAGCGCGACCAAGAAGTAGCGCGCTAGACCTTCGCGCGCTTCTTCTGTTCGACCGCGACCGCCTTCCCTTCCGAGCGGATCATCAGGAACTTGCCTGTGGTGCCGTCACCGATACGCCAGCGGCCTTCGATCTCGGTGGCGTCGCCGTTGAGCACGCCGTCGTAGCTGACCGGGTAGTAGTAACGCGGCCCGGCCTCGTCATAGGTCTTCACGAAGGTGATCGCGCTGGACCGCCGGCCGCCCGACAGCATGGCTGTGAGCGTGCTGCCGGGACCTGTTCCGAGCACGTTCGGCTCGTGCGTGGCGCCCGACAGCGCGCTGCCGCTGTCGATCAGCGTCGCCACGAACGAAACCGAAAGGCCCGACGAATAGCTGTAGAGCCCGTTCCAGACGCCGGTCAGGTTTTTCGGTTCAGTCCCTTCGCTCATGGTCGCGCTCCGTCCTCGGGCTTCTGCCCGACGGCGCATAGATAAGACGACCGCCTACTCCGCTAGAGGCTGATCCCCAGCAATTTGGCGGCACTGCCGCCGAGCATCGCCCGCTTGTCGTCGTCGCTGAGCCCGGGCGTGTTGAGGATGATATCGACCGTGGCGCCGCCCTTGGCCCAGGGGAACGGATAGTCGGTGCCGAGCATGATCTGGCTCACGCCGACCCGCGACGCGAGATAGCGCAACGCCTCCGGGTTGAAGATGATGGTGTCGTAATAGAGGTCCTTGAGGTACTCGGTCGGCTTCTTCTTCAGCGGCACGGCCTTGCAGCGATCCGGGAAGGTGATGCAGCCGGCGTCGGAGCGGTCGCCATAGGACCCGAGATAGCCGCCGGCGTGGGAGGTGCAGAGCTTCAATTTCGGGTAGCGGTCGAGCGTGCCCTCGAAGATCATGTGCGTCAGCGCGACCGTGGTTTCGAGCGGATTGCCGATGATGTTGACGAGCCCGCCGTTGCCGGCGAGACGCTTTTCGAATGGCGCATAGGCGATCGGGTGCATGAACACCAGCACGCCGAGCTCCTCGCACTTCGCCCAGATCGGATGGAATTTCGGATCCGAGAGATCCTGGCCGTCGACATGGGTGCCGACCGACATCCCGCGCAGCCCGAGTTTCTTCACACCGTATTCGAGCTGCTGAACGGCAAGCTCCGGATGCTGCATCGCGGTCGTCGCGAAGGCGACGAAGCGTTCCGGATTGGTCGCGCACAATTCGGCGAGCTTCTCGTTCTGCAGCTTGATGAGCTTTTCGGAGAGATCGCGATCGGCCCCGTACCAGAACGGATTGATGCTGATCGCCTCGACGTCGATGCCCTGCGCGTCCATCTGCTGGATGCGCAGCGCCGTCTCGTTGAGCGCCGCCGGAAAGACCTTCTGACCCAGCATCGAATTGACTTCGGGGAATGCGCAATGCGCGTGGATGTCGACGGTCTTCACGCGCTTGCCGCTGACCACGACCTCCCGGCGGCGCGGCGCGCCCTCCGCATGGGCGTGCCTGGCGTCCAGAAGGTCGCAACTCAGGAAGGCCACCGTTCCGGCCGCGCTGGCTGCACCATGGATGAAGTCGCGTCGCGTCTGCATGATAGCCTCCCTGACTGTCGCGCTCTTCGGCGCTTGAATGGTCCGGCGTTATCGCCGGACTGTTTGACGATCAGAGCATCCGAAAATTCGGTGGCCGCAACAAGGCCATTGTCGCGCGTTTTGAGCGAGCCGCTACTGCGCCGGAATTCCGGCGGTCTTCACGACCTTCCCCCACTTGGCCATTTCATTGTCCATGTAGGTTCCGAACTCGGCCGGGCTCATCCGGAGGATTTCGGAGCCGTCGGAGGCGATCTGCTTCTGGATCTCAGGCTTGTCGAGCATGCCTGAGATTTCCTTGTGCAGCATGGCGACGACGGCGGCGGGGGTTCCGGCCGGCGCCGCGATCCCGATCCAGTTGCCGGCGTCGTAACCCGGCACGCCGCCCTCCTCGATGGTCGGAACATCCGGCAACACCGCGCTCCGCTTCGTCCCGCTGACGCCGATCGCGCGCAGCTTGCCGCCGCGGATATGCGGCGACAGCGTCGAGATGGTCGCGTTGATCGCCTTGGTGTGGCCACCGACCACGTCGATGACAGCGGGGCCGGCGCCGCGGAACGGTACGTGCAACAGATCGACGCCGGCGGTGATCTTGAACAGCTCCATCGCCAGATGCAGCGAGCCGCCGATGCCGCCGGACGCATACTGGATCTTTCCCGGCTGCTGCTTGGCGAGCGCGAGGAACTCCTTCAGCGATTTGGCCGGCAAGTCGAGATTGACCGCCAGCGCATTCTGGCTCGAGAGGATCGGCGCGATCGGCGCAAAGGATTTCGACGGATCGTAGTTCAGCTTGTAGAGCCACGGATTGACCGCATGCGCGATCGAGACGATGAGCAGCGTGTGGCCGTCCTTCGGCGAATTCGCGACCAGCTCGGTGCCGACGACGCCGCCCGCGCCGGTGCGGTTCTCCACGATCACCTGCCGGCCGAACCGCTCGGTCAGATGCGTGGCGATCATGCGGCCGACGAGGTCGTTGAGACCGCCCGGCGCGAACGGAACGATGATCCGCACCGGCTTGGTCGGAAATTCCTGCGCGGCCGCTGGAGCCGTCAGCGCGAGCGCGAAACCCGCGATAGCGAACAAACGAGCGTGCAGTCTGGTCATGCGGTCGCTCCGCTGTGATGCCAGCACGAGATCCGCCGCCCCGGCTGCGAGAGCAAGCGTCTACGAGGTCGCAGAGATGCCCCTCTCCGCTCATGCCCGCGCAAGCGGGCATCCAGGCTTCTTGGTTTCTGGGTCCCCGCTTTCGCGGGGACGAACGGAGGGAATCTTAAAACTTGCGGGCACCCGCGAGCGCGGCCAGCGCCGCCTTCGCCACTTCGACGTCCTGCTCGATCTTGGCGCCGCCGGCAGCGACAGCGCCGATCACCTCGCCGCCGACCTCGATCGGGAATCCGCCGGGCACGTTGGTGAAGTCGTCCATGCGCACCGACATGCTGAGCGCGTTCTCCTCCGGCGCGTAGCCGGTCGGCATGCGCTGCGAGGCCGAGGTGATCGCCTTGCGTTTGGTGGTGATGATCGAGAAATGCCGCGCGCCGTCCATCATCAGGAACGCGATCAGCCGGCAGCTTGCATCCACCACCGCGATCGAGACCTTGCAGCCGAGCGCGTTCGCCTTCGCGACGCCGGCCGAGAGCATCTTGAGGCTCGCCTCTTCGGTCAGGCGATGGGTGGGGACGGTGTCAGGCATGGCGCGGGTTTACCCCACCAGCCCGCGCGTCGACGGCGTGAACAGATCGTCGACCGCCACCGGAATGGTGATGATGCCCTGGATCGTGGCGTGGCGCAGCAGCTCGTCGATCACCCTGCGGTTGGGCGCGACGCCGTAAGGCAGCGGATCGCCGGTGATCTCCATCACCTGCTGGTGGAGCTTGTCGATCGCGGTTGGGTTCTCGATCTGACCGGCCTTCAGCTTTGCGAGATACTGGCGCTTCGACTCGGCGAAGGTGTTGAACACGTCGACCGGAAGGTCGGGATACTTCGCGATCAGCTCGTCCTTGATCACGATGCAATGGTTGATCGGGTAGTGGCCACGCTCGCGCAACGCCTTGAGGCCCGCCTGCTGTCCGTTCGCGATCAGCGGCGCCACGTCCGGCGACTTCGACTCGATGCCGATCGCGGCCGCGAGCTCACCGGAGGCGAGCATCTCGGCCATATCCTTGCCCTTCTCGATCGGCACCACGTTCTTCGGCGCCTTGTATTCGGCGACGTGCTCGTCGCCGGACAGCACCCAGGTGATCTTGGAGAGATCGACATCGTGCTCGTCCTGCAAAATGCCCCGCGCCCAAACGCCGGTGGTGACGGTGTAGCCGCGGTTGACGCCGACCTTCTTGCCTTCGAGCTCCTTCGGCGAACGCACCACCTTGGTATTGGCGAGGATCGCGCCGTGGTGGAACGCGCGCACCAGGAAGATCGGCACCGCCGTCATCGGCTTGCCGTGCTCCTTGGCGCAGATATAGGTCGTGATCGCCATCTCGCAGATGTCGAACTCGTTGCCGCGCACCATCCGCCGGAACGCCGCGATGATGGGATCGACCTCTTCGAACGCGAAATCGAAGGTCTTCGGCTTCACCGCGCCGTCCTTGAGCGGCTTGTTGTTGCCCTGGGTGCGGGTGGCGGTTTTCAGCTTGAGATCGGACATGGGACGCGTCGCTCCACCTGATGGTTGAGACAATCATTGCCTCGTTTTGTCGTCGTCGTGCAAGCGGGGGCGCGGCGGGTCAGCAGCAATCCAAGTCGGCGTCCTCGTCCACGACCAGCGCGCCCTTGAGCCAGGCCGGCGGGATGTCGTCCTCGGCCACCTCCTCCACCCGCTTGAACACCTTGAACTGGTGGCGCTGGTTGGTGTCGGTCCAGAACGCCACCACGGTCTCCAGCGGCGGGCAGCCCGGCAGCCGGCAAGTGACCTCGGCGGCCATCACCGCCGCCTCCTCGGGCAGCTTGAAGCGGGCACGCGTCCAGTCCCGCACCTGCTCCAGCGCGGCGACGTGCTCGGGGCTGCGCTTGAGGGCCGGCCTGATCCGGAACCCTTCCGGCATGGCGCCGGTGTCGCCCGGCTCGTTGCGGCCGGTCTGCCAGGCCTTCAGGGCGGTATAGTAGTCGCTCACGGGCACCCAGAGTGGTTTCGCTGTTACCTCGACCTTACATAACCGCTGGGCGGACGCGATGCATCGGCAAATTAGGCCGGACGGACGGCGGCGAGCCGGCACTTGACGCGTTTTGGGCCGGTCCTATGGTGCCCGCGACATTTCAACGAGATAGCGGAGACTTCTTCAGTGGCTGAGAAAGTGCTGGCGGCGGTCCGGGTCGGGCCGGGCAAAACCGAAATTCGCGAATACCCCATGCCGGACGTACCGGCCGACGCCGCCCTGATGAAGATGGAAGTCGCCGGCATCTGCGGCACCGACGTGCGCCTCTACCAGGAGCCGCCGAACAACAAGCCCACCATCATGGGTCACGAGAACATCGGCTATATCGCCAAGGCCGGCCGGGAGTTCACCCAGCGCAAGGGCTTCAAGGAAGGCGACCTCGTCTTCGTCGAGCACTATGTGAGCTGCGGCAAGTGCGAGTGGTGCCACCTCGGTCAGTATCGCCATTGCGAGAACACCAACTGGCGCACCAACCCGGACGCGATCCGCTACGGCTACACCTCCGACGAGAAGCCGCCACATCTGTGGGGCGGGTTCTCGCAATACATTTACCTGCCGTGGAATTCGGTGATCCATCATGTGCCCAAGGGCGTCACGCCCGAGCTCGCCGGGCTCGTGACCCCGATGGCGAACGGCGTCGAGTGGTCGCTGTTCGACGGCCAGGTCGGATACAATTCGACGGTGCTGATCCAGGGGCCCGGTCAGCAGGGTCTCTCGCAGACCGTCATCTGCAAGCAGGCCGGCGCGGCGCTGATCATCGTCACCGGCACCGCCAAGGACGGCGCGCGGCTGAAGGTCGCGAAGGAGCTCGGCGCCGATTACGTGATCGACGTGACCAAGGAAGACCCCCTCGCCCGTATCATGGAGATCACCGGCGGCAAGGGCGTCGACGTTTCGCTCGATTGCACCGCCGGCGCCGGCACCATCCCGATCCTGCTCGGCATCGAGGCGCTCAAGCGCAAGGCCGGCATCATCGTCGCGCAAGGCGAAATGGCGCAGTTCCCGAATTTCCCGCTGGAAAAATTCACGGTGAAGTTCATCACCATGAAGAGCGCGCGCGGCCACAGCTTCAAGGCCTGCGAGCTGGCGCTCGAACAGATCGCCTCCAAGCGTTTCCCGCTGGAGAAGATCACGACGCATCGATTCGGCTTAAAGGATGTCGACCTTGCCATTCGCTCGGTCGGTAACAAGCCAGGCGCCATACCGGACGTGATCCATGCGTCATTGATGCCGTGGGAGTAGATTGTCGCGCGCGCTGATGGCGGTCGCGCGCATTCAATTTGGGAGGGGTCCTGATGAATGTCTCATCCAAGGCCCGGGCCGCGCTGTGTGGCCTGATTGCCGTCTTCGCCATCGCCGCCACGCCGGCGCAGGCAGCCAAAGTGTATTTCGGCACGCAGGAGTACCTTCGCCGCATCCAGGACGTCGAGGTCACCGGGCCGAAAGGCGAAGCGCTCTACCTCGGACACAAGTATTCGTTTCACTCCTTCATCCTGCCGTACAGGATGACCGACGACGGCTACATCCTCGGCATCCGGGGCGAGCAATCCTATTTCCGGATCGACGACGCCAATATCAAATCGATGCAGGCGCGCGGCCAGCTACCGTCGCCGTTGCCGCCCTACCAGTTGTCCGTGCTCGATTACGCCATGGGTCATGGCGCCTGGATCGCGCTGGCCGTCATCATCGGCCTGATCCCGCTGACGATGCTCTCCAAGAGGCGCCGCAAGCGCGCCCTGCCCCACTTCGAGGACGGTATCGCCCGTCATCAATCCGGCGATTTGAACGGCGCCGTCGAGAGCTACCGCAAGGCCGTCGAGATCGATCCGAAATTTGCCGCCGCGCTGCACTTTCGCGGCAAGGCTCATGCGGGCCTCGGCGACCTCAAGGCCGGCATCTCCGATCACACCAAAGCCATCCGCATCGAGCCGAAGTTCGCGGACGCCCTGATGGATCGCGGCATCCTGATGTACCAGAGCGGCAACTTCGACGGCGCCATCAGCGACTTCTCGCGGGTGATCAAGCTCAACAAGAAAGACGCGAATGCGTACTACCACCGCGGCCTGAGCTACCTCGGCAAGAACGATTTCCGCCGCGCCATCGCCGATTTCACCAAGGTGGTCGAAGCCGCTCCGGAGTTCGTCGACGTCTATCAGCAGCGCGCCGTCGCCTATACCAAGCTCGGCGACGCCGAGCGGGCGCAAGCGGATCACGCAAGGGCGCGCGCCCTTGCCAGCGCGCAGGCGCAGCCCGCGTAGCCGCGGCGGCGCTAGAGAAATTCCTTCGGAAGCTCCGTCCACGCGTTACGGCCGGCATAGAACAGCGGCTTCTTCCCGTATTTCTCGCGATAGGCCAGATAGCGCGCCCGCATGCGCGCGACGCGCTGGCGCGACGACTTGATGCGACGGTGCGGGTGATCGATCAGCGCGCGCTCGAGCGCCCACATGTTTTTGGGCGCGAACCGCCAGTCGTAGCGCCCGAGTGTCTTCAGGTCGAACGACGCATAGCCTTCGATGCAGCCGGTCGGATCGATATAGGCGTCGAAATAGCTCATGGTCAGCGCACGCAGCGTCCGGAACACCGGCTTGCGACCGTGCAGGCCGGGATCGCGCGAGCGCGCCACCGTGCCCCAGCGTCCGCCCTTGCGGTAGAGAAAGAGCACATGGTCGAGGCCGTCGACCGACTCGAGGGTCAGCAGCAGCGGCGGATAGCCGTGCTGCTCCAGCACGCAGGCGGCGAACAGCGCCGCTTCGAGACAATGCGCCGTGCCACGCCGGACGACCTGCCGGAAGCTTCGCAGCGTCCCGCCGCGCTTTTCGGTGTTGTAGGGCAGACGGCTGAGATAGCGCTGCACCGCGTCCGGCGTGCGCAGGCGCCGGATCAGGCGGCGCTCGGCGGGAGTGAAGGCAGCGAGCGGAGAGGAACCAGTCTTGTTCAAGCGCGCCCTGCTCTATCCTGCCGTGGTCCCAAGTCGACGCCCCAAGTCGACGCCCAGCCAATGGCGTCCGCTGATTCCGGACCATAGAATACGCCATGGCATCCGACAAACCGATCATTGCGATCGCGACCGGGGACCCGGCGGGCATCGGGCCTGAGATCAGCCTGAAGGCCGCGCTCAACCCGGCGGTGCGGGCCGCCTGCCGCCCGATCCTGGTGAGCGATGCGAAGATCCTGAGATCGCACGCCGACGCCTGCGGAATCAGGGTCGACCTGCAGCCGGTCGGGCACGTCGAAGACGCCGGAGAAACCGGATATCAGCTCGCCGTTCTGGACTGCCCGCAAAAGGAAGGCATCGCCCTCGGCAAGGTGAGCGCCGCAGCAGGACGAGCGTCGCTCGCATTCTGCGGCGCCGCGGTGAAAGCCGCCCTCGCCGGGCAGGTCACTGCCGTCGTCGCCGCCCCGCAGAACGAAACTTCGATCGCGCTCGCCGGTATTCCATTCAACGGCCATCCTTCGTTCGTGGCGCGCGAGACCGGAACGCCCGAAGACGACGTCTTCATGATGCTGTGCTTTGGCAGCACCAGAATTTCCCATGCGACCTTGCACCAAAGCGTCCGTCAGGCGCTCCAGGCGATCACGCGCCAGCGTGTCACCCGTGTCATCAATGAGACCGCCCGCACGCTGCAACGCATGGGCATTGCCGCACCGAGGATTGCGGTCAGCGGCTTGAACCCCCATGCCGGCGAAGGCGGCCTGTTCGGCCGCGAGGAGATCGAGATCATCAACCCCGCCATTGATGCGGCGGTGGCCGACGGTGTCGCCGTCGCCGGCCCGTTTGGCGCCGACACCATGTTTCATATGCAAGGCTTCGACGCCTTCGTGGTCATGCTGCACGACCAGGGACACATTGCCGCGAAACTGCTGGCGGAGAACGCCGCGGCGGCACTCGCCATCGGCACGCCGATCCTGTTCTCCTCGGTCGCGCACGGCAGCGCCCACGACATCGCCGGCAAGGGCGTCGCCGACCCGAAGGCGATCATCGAAGCAGTGTCGCGGATGGCAGGCGCGCGGCGAGCGTAAAACCGAGCTTTAGCCCGGCCGGGCGCCGTCCGCCGGCCGCTGACTGGAGACGCGCACGAACGTCGCGACGATCCGCGCGCCGGCGCGGAGCGTGCCCGAGAGGCTGCCGGCGACCTTCGAGCTCCCGCCGCTGCGGCAGCGATAAGGAACCGGAATTTCGAGGATGCGCAGCCCCGCCCTCGCCGCCCGCATCTGCATCTCGATGTTCCAGCCGTAGGTCATCTCGTGCATGTCGAGCGCCAGCAGCGCGTCGCGGCGGATGGCGCGGAACGCGCACATGTCGGTGTAGCGCACGCCGTAGAGCAGCCGCATCCCGTACCCGGCGGCAAGCCCGGCGCCGATCTGGTGCCAGGCGATGCTGCCGGGCTCGCGCTCGCCGCGCACGCGCGAGCCGATCACGAAATCGTAGTCGCCCGACCGGATCGGCGCGATAAGCGCCGCGATGCTCGCCGGGTCGTCGGCGCCGTCGCCGTCCATGAACACCATGATGTCGGCGTCGACCGCATTGACGGTCGCCATCAGGCAGGCGCGGCCGTAGCCGCGCCCGGCGTTGATCACCTCGGCGCCGGCCCCGTGCGCTTCCTCGCGGGTCCGATCCGTACTGCCGCCGTCCGCGACGATCACCTGGTCCACCACCTCGCGCGGAATCGAGCGCACGACGTCGGCGATCGAGTCCTCCTCGTTCAGCGTAGGAATGGCGACGGCGGCCCGCATATCACAAACTCCAGCGCAGGCCGCAATTGGCGCAGGCCGTTGGCGGCTGCTCGGATAATAGCGCTTCGCGGAACGAGGCATAGCCGGGCCCGTCCCAGATCTCGCGCAAGGTCTGCTGGGTGGCGTCGCCCAGCGTGTAGTTCTCGTAGCCGCGCTGCGAGAACGGCGCGATGCAGCACGGCAGCGCGCGGCCATTGGCGGTGAAATACATCACCGACCACGGCCGCCGGCATAGCGACCAGGGCGAGCCGTCGCCGGTTCGCGTCAGGCTCATGCCCGGTTCGGAGGCGGCGCCGGAGGCGCTGAACGCAATGCCGAGTGAGCGCGCCAGCGCTGCGGCCTCGTCGATATAGACCGCCTCATCGGCCGTCATCTTTTCGAACAAGGCCTGGTCGGGACGCGCATTGCCGATCGAGTCGCTTTCGAAATAGACGAGACGCTGGAGGTAGACCTCCTTGACCCCGATGTCGGCGGCGACCCGCACGAACGCCGGCAGATCGGCGATCGTCTCCTTGAGGCCGGTGAGCCAGGCCGAGACGCGCGGACGCTCGTGCCCCTCGCGCACCTGCAGCTCGCGGAAGCGGCGCACATTGCGCAGGATGCGGTTGAAGAAATCGGCGCCGCGGATGGCGAGGAACGATGCGGCGTTGGAGGCGTCGAGCGAGACGCGCAGCTCGTCGAGGCCGGCGTCGATCAAAGCGCGGCCGTTCCTGTCGTTGAGCACCGTGCCGTTGGTGTTGAACAGCACATAAGTGCCGCGGTCCTTCAGGTAGCGCACCATCTTCGGCAGGTTCTTCACCAGCATCGGCTCGCCGACGCCGTGCAGCACGGCGCGCTCGAGATTGGGGATCTGGTCGACGATGGAGGTGAACAAGGCCCAGCTCATGTCCGCCGGCGGCTCGAGCTCGGCATAGGTGCGCGGACAGGTCGTGCACAGGAGATTGCAGCGGTTGGTGGTCTCGAGATAGACGCAGACCGGCAACCGCTCCGCCTTCTGGCTGCGCCTGGCATCGACGCTCTCGAAATAGCGCCGCGGATCGACCGTCTGCCCGGCGGCGATTTCGGTCATGACGCGAGCCTTTCCGCCTTGCGCGACAGCCCGAGCCGGGTGCGAAGATCGGCGGTCGTCAGCAGATCGTCCATCAAGGCGGCCGTGTTGGGCGCGCCGAACGGCGTCAGCGCCGGATCGAGCGAGCCGCCTTCGAACAATTCCGCATGTAGCTGGCGCAGCGCCTGCGAATCATCAACGTCATACCACGCGGGCAGACGATGCACGTCGAGGCCGATCTCGCGGGCGCGCTCCAGCGTCTGCTGCGCCACGCGCTCGGTGCTCCAGTCGATATCGTCAAAGAGCCGCCGGTGCGCCTGCTTGATGCCCAGAAGGTAATACCCGCCGTCGGTCGAGGGACCGAGCACGGCGCGGTCGCCCGGCCGGCCGAGCACCTCGGCGGTCTCGACCAGCAGCGCCGTCGGCAAGGTGGGGCTGTCGGAATTGAGCACCACCGCGGAGTTGTGACCGGCGGCGAACAGGCCGCCGATCGCCTTGAACAGACAATCGCCGAAATTGGGCAGCCATGATTCGATCAGGCCGATCTCGCGCGGGAGATTGTCGATAAAGAACTGTTGCGACCCGGGCGGCCCATAGGCCATGTAGCCGTGAATGGCGGCGTGTCCGCTCGCAGCCAGGAGGTTTGCGGACACATCCTTGAGGAAGGCGGTATTACAGGCGGCGGCTTCGGTCGCGGTGAGCGGCGGGGTCAGGCGGGTCTTGGTGCGGCCCGGAACCGAGGCCTTCGCCATCACCGCAATGCCGCAGGAGCGGCGCTCCCCGACATCCGGCATCGTCTTCGATCGATCCGTTCCAGCCATGGGATGAGTGTGCACCACTCCCCCAACGCGTCCGATCAACTCTGGTTCAAAGGAAATTGAGCGGTCCCGTTTGTCTCTTGACTGTTCTGTGGCATCACTCGGTCGTGATGACGCCAACCCTGTGTCGCCGGGCGGAATGCCGCTCTTTCGTGTTCCGCTAACCCCTGATCCCGAACCCTGATGGCATCGACGACCAACGTCATTCTCGGCGCAGCCGCCGCCCTGATCCTGTGGACCAGTGTCGGTCTGGCAGTCGCGCGCGCGGTGCTGCCGGCGCGCACGCTGATGTGGCCGGCCGCGCCGATTCTCGGCTGGGCGGTCCACAGCGCGGCCACGCTGCCACTGTTCATGCTGATCGGCTTCAACCGCACAACCGTCGCAATCGTCACGGTGCTCTCGCTCGCCGCCGGCGCCTATGCACTCTGGCGGCAGCCGGCCTCGCTCGAGCAAGATAAGGATGCGATTGCCGTGCCGGCTTGGGCGTGGCTCGGCGCCTTGGTCCTGGCGCTCGGCCCTGCCGCCGCCATCCTGCCGAAATTCGCCGACGGCGCCGTCGTCCTGTCCGGGCCGATCTTCGATCATGCCAAGGTCGCGATGGTCGACGAGATGATCCGGCTCGGACTCCCACCGGGAAATCCGTTTTTCGGCGAAGCGGGTCAGCCGTCGCGGCTCGTCTACTACTATCTCTTTCACTTCAGCGCGGCTGAAATTGCATTGCTCGTGGGAATCAGCGGCTGGGAAGCGGATGCCGCGCTGACCTGGTTCAGCGCCTTCACATCCTTGATGCTGATGATCGGTCTTGCGACCTGGATCAGCGGCCGCAAGATCGCGGCGCTGCTGGTCCTGCTGATCTGCACGACGGGATCGCTGCGACCGCTGCTCGCTTATATTCCAGGCATCGATTCCGCGATCATGCCGGCGACCGGGTTCGCCGGCTGGCTGTTCCAGTCAGCCTGGGTGCCGCAGCACCTCGCGTCGGCGTCCTGCGTGGTGCTGGCGATGCTGCTGCTGTCGGAACTGGTGCGGCGGGAAAGCCTCGCCCTGCTCGCGGCTTTCGTCCTGGTCGTGGTCGCCGGCGCCACCAGCTCGACCTGGGTCGGCGGCGTGACCTTCGCGGTCGCCGCGATCTGGATCGGCGGCGTGACACTCGCGAACGCGGAGCCGCAGCAGCGCCTGCCCCTGCTCGGACGTTTCGCTATCGCCGCGATTGGCGCCGCCGTGCTCGCCGCGCCCATCCTCTACGATCAACTGGCCGCCATGGGGACGCGCGGCGGCGGATCGCCGGTGGCGTTGCAGACCTATGAGGTGATGGGTGAAGCCTTCCCGCCGATGTTGCGGCAGTTTCTCGACATGCCCGCCTTCTGGGTCATCCTGCTGGTGATCGAGCTGCCCGCGATCTACCTCACCGGCGCCTATGCCATGCTGCACCTCACGAAGGACCTCGAGCCCGCGCGCAAGCGGGTCGCGACCATCCTCATCCATCTCACCGGCGCCAGCCTGGCGGTGGCGTGGCTTATGGTCAGCACCGTCGGCGGCAACAACGATCTCGGATGGCGCGCGGTGCTGCCCGCCTGCTTCGTGCTGACCGTGTTTGCGGTCGCCGGCCTCTCGCAATGGATCAAGACGCGGGTCCGGCTCGCCGTGGCGGGCTTCGTCGCCATCGTGCTGGCGCTGCCGAGCGGCATCAGCATCCTCAACTACGACATCTTCGGCACGCGCGACCCTGCCGGCGAAGCATTCGCCGCCACGCCGGAGATGTGGGCGGCGGTGCGCCGCTACGCCGGCCCGGCCGACCGCGTCGGCAACAATCCGATGTTTCTGGAGTCGATGACGCCGTGGCCGGTCAATATTTCCTGGGCGCTCCTCTCGAACCGGCGCTCCTGCTACGCCGGGTACGACCTCGCGCTGCCGTTCATCCCCCTGCCGCGCCAGCGGCTGCAGGCGATCGACGCGCAGTTCAATCGCGTCTTTTCCGGCGACGGCTGGCCTGACGATCTGCGCGACCTCGCGGCCAAATATGGCTGCAAGGTCGTGGTGGTGACGGCGCTCGACGGCGCATGGACCCGCGATCCCTTCGCCACCAGCCAGCACTGGCGGCTGGTCGAGACCAGCGCGCGAGGCTGGCGGATCTACGTCGCCGGGGAAGTCGCGGTGGCGGCGCGGTAGTCGCGACCGGCTAAAGCCCGGAGTGCCAGTTGAAGCCGCGATCCTCCCAATAACCGCCCGGATAGGTATTGGTGACCTCGATCGAGGTGATCCATTTCGGGTTCTTGAAGCCGAGCTTGGTCGCGGTGCGCAGCCGCAGCGGAAAGCCGAACGGATCGGTGATCGGCTCCTTGGCATATTTGGTCGCGAGGATGGTCTGCGGATGCAGCGCCGTCGCCATGTCGATCGAGCCGGAATAGTCGTCGGCGCAACGGAACATCACGTATTTGGCGCTGAGGTCGGCGCCGACGCGTTCGAGGAACTGCTTGAGGTTCGGGCCCGACCACTGGCCGATATAGTCCCAGCCCTCGACGCAGATGTGACGCACGATCCATTCCTGTTCCGGCAGCGCGAAAATCTGCTGCGCCGTCCAGGGCCGCTTGTCGCCGATGAGCCCTGAGAGCTCGAGCTTCCAGTTCGCCGCGTCGACCGGCTTCACCTCATCGATCTCGTAATAGGCGTTGTAGCGCGGCGGCCGCAGCACCTGCGCCTCGCTATAGGTCGGCGCGAGCTTGTTGGGATTGAACAGGAACGCCTGCACGCCGTCGTTCCATTCGGAAACCGCCCGCAACACGCTCTGCACCGCGCTGCGGTCGGTGACGTTGCAGCCGGTGAGCATCGACAGCGCGCCGAGGCTGACCGCGCCGCGCAGGACCTTCCGGCGGTCGATCTCCTCGATCAGCTTGCGGTTCTCGTCCAGCACGCTCTGGTCGACGCGCTTGAGCGGACGGAAAATCGATTGCGAAGGCGTTCGGATTGTCATGTCAGCCTCCCGATGTCGGCGGCTGCCGGCCATCGTCGTCGACCGGCGGTCCGCCGGTGATCATCGCGGCGAGCGTCTTCGGCACGGCGAGCGCCAGCAGGACGTGAACGAGAAGGAACAGCACGATCAGCGCCATGCAGATGAAGTGCGCGAGCCGCGCGCCCTGGAAATCGTAGAACAGCGCGGTCAACTCCTGGAATTGCACCGGCTTCCAGATCGCCAACCCGGAGATGACTTGGACGATCAGGACCAGGATGATGCCGACATAGAGGACGCGCTGCACGGCGTTGTACTTGGTGATGTCGTCGTGGCTGAGCTTGAAGCTCAGCGCCGCGCGGATGTCGCCGATCACCTGGCGCGGCCAGATCGGCAAAAGCTTTCGCCAGAAGCGGCCGCTCACCAGGCCATAGACGAGGTAGCAGATGAGATTGAGCGTGAAGATCCACATGCCGAGGAAATGCCATTGCAGCGCGCCCTGCGCTTCACCGCCGATGGTGATGGCATCCGGGAAATGCAGCCAGCCGAACAGCACCTCGTCGTTGTAGATCTTCCAGCCGCTGCCGATCATGATGACCATGGCAAAGGCGTTGGTCCAATGCATGATGCGGACCGCAAGCGGATGCATCCGCCGTAGGCGCTGCGGCTTCGCTTGCAGGACAACTTCGGTCATGGCGTTGCTCCGCTATGCGGCCTGCCGGGCGCCGGCGCCGCCGGTGGCCTGGACGAACACGCGAACGTCATTTGCACTCGGCTTCCACGTGCGAACAATGCAGGCGAACAATTCGACGACGACCGTAACCAATTCGCTGGACGAACGTATTAAGTCACGCACATGAGACGTTGTCCGTTCACATCCGCTTTACTCGCCGCCGCGCTTTTCGTGATCGGCGGTGTCCTGGCGGATTCGCCTGCGCGGGCGGCATCGACGCAGCCATCGAACACGGAGCAAGCCAAAGAACAGCAGCTATCGCCGGAAGAACAAATGCGCCGGCGTTTCCCGCAGCCGGCGCGGGTCCGCGACCTGATCGGACTGCCGGTGCTCGACTGGAGCGACAACACGCTGGGCTATGTCCAGCGGGTGGTCCGCACCGGCGACGGCAAAATCCAGTTGATCGTTCGCTACGGCGGATGGTTCGGCTGGATCGGTTGGTGGCAACGCCCGGTCGCGGTGCCGATCGAGCTCGTCGCGCTGATCGGGCCGCATGTTGGCGCACTCGACATGACGCCGGAGCAGTTCCGCAACGCCCCAACCTGGCAGCCGTCCGCGGACAGCCGCGAAATCGGCCCCGACGAGACCATCCGTGTGGCCATAACGCGCAGGTAGCGGACGCTCGCATGGGCTTTGCCCGGCCTCCCAAAACAGCCTAAAGTCAAAAAAAATAGGTCCATTGGGAGGATGCAACATGAAGCGACTGATTACGCGCCGCACGGCCGGTAAGCTTGGCCTTGCCGCATTGGCGGCCCCGGCATTTTCCACCACCGTCATCGGGCAAACCGCCCCGATCAAGATCGGCTCCAGCATGGCCATGACCGGCGGGCTCGGGCCCAACGGCAAGTCGTCGCTGCTCGCGATCAAGATCTGGGAAGAGGACATCAATGCCAAAGGCGGGCTGCTCGGGCGCAAGGTGCAGGTGATCTTCCGCGACGACCAGACCAATCCGACCACCGTCCCCGGCATCTACTCGCAGCTGCTCGACGTCGAGAAGGTCGACCTGATCATGGGCGGCTACGGCACCAACGTGCTGGCGCCGGCGATGCCCTTGGTCATGCAACGCAAGAAGCTGTTCATCGGGCTCCTCGGCCTCGGCGTGAACACCGAATTCAACTATTCGAACTATTTCGTGATGATCCCCTCCGGGCCGGATCCGAAGCCGTCGTTCACCAAGGGCTTCATCGAGATGGCGATGAAGCAAAACCCGCGGCCAACCTCGGTCGCGATCGTAGCGGCGGACGCCGAGTTCGCGCTCAATGCCGCCGACGGCGCGCGCGAGAACGCCAAGAAAGCCGGACTGAAGAACGTCTATGACCGGCGCTATCCGCCGAACACCACCGATTTCGCGCCGATCGTGCGCGCGATCGCGGCGACCAATCCGGACCTGGTGGTGGTGTGCTCCTATCCGCCGGACTCGGTCGGCATCGTGCGCTCGGTCAATGAGATCAACTTCCGCCCGAAGATGATCGGCGGCGGCATGGTCGGCCTGCAGAACACCTCGATCAAGGCACAGCTCGGCCCGCTGCTCAACGGCTGGACCAACTACGACTTCTGGCTGCCGGTGCCGAAGATGAACTTCCCCGGCGTCGGCGACCTGATGGACAAGTATCAGAAGCGCGCGCCGGCCGAAGGCATCGACCCCTACGGCTACTACATGGCGCCGCAGGGCTATGCCCAATACCAGGTGCTGGAGCAGGCGGTGCAGGCGACCAAGAGCCTGAGCGACCAGACGCTTGCCGATTACATCCGCAAGAGCACGTTCAAGACCGTGCTCGGCGACGTCAAATTCGGCAAGTTCGGCGAGTGGGCAGAGTCGCGGGTGCTGCAGGTGCAATTCCGCGGCATCAAGAACAACGATGCGGCGCAGTTCAAGGGCATCGAGACCCAGGCGGTGGTCGATCCACCTGCCTATGCTTCAGCCGACGTGATCTATCCCTACGAGAAGGCAAGATCTTAGATCCGACGCCGGGTTCGGATCGGCGCCGCGCGGCCACACCGCGCGGCGCTTTTTTTTCGTCAGGCGCCCACCGCCTGCGCCTGCGTTTGGGGAAGCTTGCGTGCCAGGAACTCGCCGAGGATCCCGGCGATATCGTCCGCCTTCTTGTACCATTCCTCGGCCGGGACGAGATCGACGTTCTGGTCCTCCAGGCCGAGACTATGCGCCTCGCAATCGGGCATGAACCGCGCCGCCGTCTCGCCGGTTGCGCTGCCATGGGTGAGGTCGTTGCCCGGAATGATGCAGGTCGGCACCCGGATCGAGCGCAGGTCCTTCTCGGTCGTGCCGATCAGCGGCAGCTCCGCGCCCGCCACGAATGGTGCGCGCCAGGCCTGCATGATCCTGATGAACTCGTTCGGATCGATCGCCATCAGCCGCTCGCGGTTGGACGGCCGGTTGCGGATCAGCGTAGCGAAGTGCTCTTCGGCGCACACCGCCGCCATTCCGCCCTCGCCTGCCAGCCGGACATATTGATCGTAGTAGCGCTCGGCGAGCCGCTTGACGGCAAAGCCGCCGCCGGTGACGCGCCATAGCACCAGCGCCCGCACCGACTGCGGGTGGCGCAGCGCGAAGGTGAGCGCCAGCCGCGCCCCTGACGAGCTGCCGCCGATGATGGCAGGCGCCATGTCGAACTGCTTGAGCAATTCATCGAGGTCGTCGGCCCAGACTTCGTATTCCGACCGCGACGGATCGAACGATGCGTCCGACGCGCCACAATTGCGCCGGTCGTGCAGCAGCACGCGGTAGCCTTTCGCGGCCATCCGCTCGGCCACCGGCATGACGTGCTGGTAAGGATTACGGCCGCCCGGCGACAGCGCCATCGCGGGACCGCTACGCCCGAGGATTTCGTAGTTGATGGCGACGCCGCGAATATCCGCATAAGGCATGGCTTGCACCCTGTTTCTTGTTGCGTTCAGTTCAGTTCAGTTCAGTTCAGTTCGGCTCGATCCCGGCGGCCTTCACCGCCTCCCCCGCATTCTCGACTTCCTTCCGGAAGAATTCCGCCGTCTGCGCCGCCGTCCGTCCATCGGGGATGTAGCCCGATTTCGTCACCACATTGGCGACCGCCGGCACCGTCAGCGCGTTCCGGATGGCGCCATTGAGCTTGTCGACAACCGCGGTCGGCGTCTTCGCCGGCGCGAAGAAGATACCCCACGTGCTCGAGGGCGGGTTGCTCGGCACCGATGCGCTCACCAGCGGCACGTTCGGCAATTCCGGGAACGGCTTGCTTCCATTGAAGCCGATCGCGCGCAGCTTCCCCTCCTCGATCAGCGCCACCGTCGTTGCCGGAGTCAGGAACGCGACCTGGACGCTTCCCTGCAACAAAGCGTTGATGACGTCCGACGCGCCGCGATACGGCACGTGCTCGAGCTTGATCCCGGCCTTCAGATTGAACAACTCGGTGACGATGTGCAGAAGATTGCCGACGCCCGGCGAGCCATAGAGGACACGGTTCGCCTTGGCATAGGCGATCAGGTCCGGAACCGATTTGATCGGCAGCGACGGATTGACCACCAGCACATAGCCGTCGAGGATTCCACCAGTCGCGATCGGCGTGAAATCGCGCAAGACGTCGAACGTCGCCTTCTTGTAGATGTAGGGCGTCGTCGCGAAACCGGAGCTGGTGTAGAGCAGCGTGTAGCCATCGGGCTGCGCGTCCGCGACCGCCTTGGCAGCGATCGTGCCGTTGGCGCCAAGACGGTTCTCGACAAAGAAATTGTGCCCGAGATCGGCGCCGAGCTGCGCACCCACGGCACGCGCTATGATGTCGGGCCCGCTGCCGGCGGCGAAGCCGACGACGAGACGCACCGGCCGGTTGGGATACGACTGCGCCTGCGCAACCGCCGCGTATCCAAGGGCGCCGGCAATCGCCACGAGCGCTATGTTTATCGAACGCTTCATGGCGTTCTCCCTTCTTGTTGATTCTTCTTCTTAGAGTCCGAGATAGAATTTCTTGATCAGGTCGTTGTTGTTGAGCTCCTCCGCCGAGCGGCCCTCGAACGCGATCTGTCCGTGCACGATCACATAGCCGCGATCGGCGATGCGCAATGCCTGCGGGAAGTTCTGCTCCGCCATCAGCACGGTGAGCTTGTACTGGTCCTTGAGCTCCTTGATCTTCTCGATGGTGCGGCTGACCAGCACCGGCGCGAGCCCGACTGACGGCTCGTCGATCAGCAAGAGGCGCGGCGCGAGCATCAACGCCCGGCCGAGCGCCAGCATCTGCTGCTCGCCGCCGCTCATGGAGCCGGCGAGCTGGGAGCGCCGCTCGGCCAGCCGCGGGAAGCACTCGAAGCAGAACGCCAGATTGGTCTTGATCTCGGCGCGCGCCTTGCGGCGGAACGCGCCGAGCAGCAGGTTCTCCTCCACACTCAACCGCGGGAACAGCCGCCGGCCCTCCGGCACCAGCGCGATACCGAGGTCGACGATCTGTTCGGTGGCGAGACCCACGAGATTATGCGTCTCGCCGTCGATCTCGACGACGATGCGGCCGGCGCGCGGCGGCACGATTCCCATCACGCATTTCATCAAGGTGGACTTGCCGTTGCCGTTGGTGCCGAGCAGCACCACCGTCTCGCCCGCTTTCACGTTGAGCGACACGTTTTCGAGCACGCGCACCGCGCCATAGGCAGCGTCGACGTTCTCGATGGTGAGGCTACTGGCCAAGATACGCCCTCTCCACCTCGGGGTCCTGGATCACGACATCGGGCTTGCCGTCGGCGATCTTCTTCCCCGACACCAGCACGACCAGGCGCTGCGAAAAACTCATCACCGCGCGCATGATGTGCTCGATCAAGATGATCGTGACACCACGCTTGTTGAGGTCGATCAGCAACGCGACAATTTCGGCGACCTCGGCCTGCGACAGGCCGGCCATGGATTCATCGGCGATCAGGAGTTTTGGCTCTGCCGCCAAGGCGCGAGCGAGCTCCAGCTTACGCATCTCGACCTGCGTGAGGTCGCGGGAGAAATGGTCCGCCTTCGCCGCCAGGCCGACCAGCTGCAACAGTTCCGCACAGCGCGCGTCGATCTCGGCCGGCGAAAGATGCGTGCCGGGCCGCGCGTTGACGGTGTAGACCATCGGCACGCGCAGGTTTCCGGCCACCGTGAGGCTGGTGAACGGCCGTGGCAACTGGAAGCTTCGCGCCAGGCCGCGATGGGTGCGTTCATGCGCTTTGAGACCGCCGATCAGTTCGCCGTTGAAGCGGACGGTGCCGGTCTCATTTGCGAGCGTGCCGGAGATGCAATTCACCAGCGTCGACTTGCCCGATCCGTTGGGACCGATCAGGCCGACGCGCTCGCCCTCGGCGACCGCGAGATCGATGCCGTCAAGCGCGACAAAGCCGCCGAAGCGCTTGCCGAGGCCGGAGACTTCGAGGAGCGGAGCGGTCATGATCCGGCCTTCCCTCGCCAGCCCTGGACCAGTCCGACGATGCCCTTGGGCGCCAGCACCACGAAAGCGACCAGCAGCACGCCGACGATGAGCACGCCAAGTTCGGAGGAGAAGGTCACGGTGGCCCATTGCTGGAGCGTCGCCAGGACAATAGCGCCGATCAGCGGGCCGACCCAGCTCGTGGTGCCGCCGATCATCGGCATGGCGATCGCGTTCACCGCATATTCGAGGCCGAAGGCTGAGCTCGGCTGCACGTAGCCGAGGTAATACGGGAACGGCGCACCGGCCATGCCCATCAAACCGCCGGAGATCGTCGTCGCGATCAATTTCAGGCGCAGCGTCGGGACGCCGGACGCCTCGGCCGCCAGCTCGTCGTCGCGGATGGTCGCGAACCCGTAGCCGAGCTGCGAGCGCTCGATGCCGCGCGCGACCGACAGCGCGAATACCGTGAGCGCCAGCATCAGCAGGAACAGGTATTGGATATAGGGCCCGATGAATTCCATCTCGTGCGGGCGGATGACATAGGCGCCGCGCGCACCGCCGAGATAGGTCCAGTTGGTGACGATGGTCTGCAGCACGACCGCCAGCGCCAGCGTCCCGATCGCGAAGAACGCGCCGCGCAGCCGCAACGTCAGATAGCCCATCCCGAGGCCGATGAGCCCGGAGATGACACCGCCGATGACGATCAGCACCGGGATCGGCAGCGGAAACGTCTTGTGGAAGAACACCGACGTATAGGCGCCGACCGCGAAGAACGCCGCCGAGCCGAAATTCACGTAGCCGGTATAGCCGCCGAGGATGTTCCACGCCGTCGCCAACACGATGAATTGCAGCACGACATAGCCGGCGAAGAACGCGTATTCATTGCCGTACCAGCGCGCGACCGCAAACACGAGCGCGCCGACCGCGGTACAAATGAGGACGAATGTCGAGGTTCGCACGGCGTCGTCCTATCGTCCGAACAGGCCGGATGGCCTGAACCCAAGAACCAAGAGCAAAACGCCGAACGCAACGGCCGGCGCCCAGGACGGCCCGTAGAAGGTCGCGGTGAAGCTCTCGAGGATGCCCAGCATCATCGCGCCGATCAGCGTTCCGGGAATGCTGCCGAGGCCGCCAAGCACGCAAATGGCGAAGACGCGCCCGATATATTCGCGGCCGACCGAGGGCTCGACCGGCTGGATGATGATCAGCAGCGCGCCCGCGATCGAAGCCGTCGCGATCGAAATCGCGAACGCGGTCCGCTTGATGCGGGTCGGCGACGCTCCCATCAGTTGCACGGCAAGCTGGTCCTGCGCCACGCCCATGATCGCGCGGCCGATGAAGGTCTTGGTCAGGAACAGCTGCAAGGAGGCGACCAGCGCGAGCGATACCAGGCACGGCACCAGCATCCGCAGCGGCAGGTCGACGATGCCGAAGTTCCAGCTCGGTCCGATATAGGGTGCCTGGACGTAGCGGTAGTCGACGCCGAACACCATCACCAGCGCGACTTCGGTGACGAACAGCAGGCCGAAGAAGAATGCGAGGCCGCGCAGCAAGTCCTGCCCGCGCTTCTCGAACAACTCGTAATAGACCTGATAGACCAGCGCGCCGAGCGCGTAGAACGCCGGCAGCATCGCGATGCTGACCACGATCGGATCGAAGCCCAGCCGCGTATTGACGATATACGCGATATAGGAGCCGAGGATGATGAAGCCGGGATGCGCGATGTTGACGATGTCGAGAATTCCGAACGAGATCGAAATGCCGACGGTCACCGCTGCGTAAAAGGCGCCGAGCAACA
Source organism: uncultured Alphaproteobacteria bacterium (assembly GCA_963785745.1). Lineage (GTDB taxonomy): Bacteria > Pseudomonadota > Alphaproteobacteria > Rhizobiales > Xanthobacteraceae > VAZQ01. The sequence continues at coordinate 9,788 of CAWAWR010000016.1, read as the reverse complement.
GGCCCGCGACCAGCGCGTTGATGAGCAGGTCGTATGGGATGTCCACCATTCCCCCCGGATGGCCACGCGACAGTGACGCAAGATTTTTTTGCCGGCGCAGCGTCGAGGCTGCGCCGGTTGACGGCCCGCGGAATTACTTCACTCGCACCGTATCGGGAACGGGCAACGGCTTGTTGGCGCTGTCGAGGAACTCGACAGTGATGAAGTTGAGGTCGCTATCGCCGATATTGGCGAGGTCGTGCACCTTGAAGCTGCCCTTGGCCTGCGTCTCGTGGCGGGTTTCGCCGGCCTTGTAGGTGTGCTCCACCATGCTGCCGTCGCTAACATAGGCGCGCGCCTTGCCGTCGGTCAGGACCGACCAGAAATAATCGAGCACGTGGCGGTGGAAGCCGAAGCGCTGGCCGGGCTTAAGCCGGATCTCCCAGACCCGCACTCGCTCGTTCTCCGACAGCAGCCGCTGGCCGACGCAGCCGTTGGGATTCTGCGTCTCGCGCTCGAACTCGGCCGTGATCTCGGCCGGCCAAGCTGCCTTCTCCGCCTTGAGGGGGGTCTTGTCCAACATGGTCAGCGCCATGGTGTTCCTCCAATTGTTCGCTCGCGCCGAGTATAAGGCGGCCGCCATCAAAACGCAGCAAGATTCAGCCACTTACAAAGGCTCCTTGACGGGACGTTGCGGTTCGCCGCCCGGCGGGTAAGCTTCAAGGAACTGCGGTCAAAGCCTTGCAAAATCTCAAAATCGGCAGCTCAAGATCGGCGCTCGGCGCCTCAGGGGGGAGCGACATGGGTTCGGCAAGATACGGCATCAACCGTCGCACGCTGGTGAAGGGCGGCGCCGCCGCCATCGCGGCTCCGGCCCTGCTCGGTCCGGGGGCTGCCCGCGGGCAGGCCCGCGTCATCAAGATCGGGCACGTCAGCCCGCGCACCGGCCCGCTCGCCGGGTTCGGCGAGGCCGACAATTTCATCATCGATCAGGTGCGCGGCCTCCTGAAGAAGGGCATCCAGATCGGCGGGCGCGACTATCAGGTCCAGATCGTATCCAAGGACAGCCAGTCGACCGGCAGCCGCGCCGCCGAGGTCGCCTCCGAGCTGATCCTGAGCGACAAGGTCGATCTGCTCATCGCCGCCGGCACGCCCGACACCACCAATCCGGTATCGGACCAAGCGGAAGTCAACGAGGTTCCCTGCGTCTGCACCAATTGCCCGTGGCAGCCTTACTTCTTCGGCCGCAAGGGCGACCCCAAGAAGGGCTTCACCTGGACCTATCTGTTCTTCTGGGGTCTGGAGGACGTGATCGCGGCGTTCCTCGCCTTGTGGGACGGCGCGCCGACCAACAAGGTCGTTGCCGGCCTGTTCCCCAACGACGCCGACGGCAATGCCTGGGGCGACCCGAAGCTCGGCCTGCCGCCCGCGCTCGCCGGCGCGGGCTACAAGCTCGTCGATCCGGGCCGCTATCAAGTCATGAACAACGACTTCTCCTCGCAGATCGCCGCGTTCAAGGCGGCGAATGCGGAGATCGTCACCGGCAACATGATCCCGCCCGACTTCTCGACCTTCTGGTCGCAGGCGGCGCAGCAGGGCTTCCGGCCGAAGATCGTGACCATCGGCAAGGCGCTGCTGTTCCCCTCGGTGATCAATTCGCTCGGCGCCCGCGGCAACGGCCTGACGACGGAAGTCTGGTGGACGCCGAACCATCCGTTCAAGTCCGGGCTGACCGGGCAAAGCTCGGCGCAGCTTGCCGATGCCTATGTGAAGGCGACGATGCGGCCGTGGTCGCAGCCGATCGGCTTCCAGCACGCGCTGTTTGAGGTGGCGATCGACGTGCTCAAGCGCGCCAAGGCGCCGGAGCCGAAGGCGATTTTGGACTCGATCATCGCCACCAACTACAACTCGATCGTCGGCCACGTGCAGTGGACCGGCAAGCCGGTGAAGAACGTCACCAAGACGCCGCTGGTCGCCGGCCAATGGCAGCGCCGCGGCGACCGCTTCGAGCTGGTCATCACCGCCAACCGGCCCGCGCCGAATATTCCGGTCGGTGGCAAGCTGGAATTGCTGTCGTAGAACTCGCTGCCCGCGCTAGCCTTTCCCCGTCACCCTGAGGCGGCCGCCGAAGGCGGCCCTCGAAGGGCGACGGCCCCTGTATCGCCGCGAGCCCGGGCCGTGCATCCTTCGAGGCTCGCTTCGCTCGCACCTCAGGATGACGGCGAGAGATGGGTCTGCCGGGGAAATGAAATGACATCGCCCATCCTCACCCTCGCGAAAATCTCAAAACGCTTCGGCGCGGTCGTCGTCGCCGACGGCATCGATCTCGCGCTCGCCGAGGGCGAGGCGCTCGGCATCATCGGCCCGAACGGCGCCGGCAAGACCACGCTGTTCGGTATCATGACCGGCACCGTCCCGCCGGACGCGGGGCGCGTGTTCTTCGACGGCGAGGACATCACCCGCGCGACCCCGGAGCGGCGCTGCCGCATGGGGATCGCGCGCTCGTTCCAGGTTCCGCAGCCGTTCGCCGGCATGACCGTGTTTGAGAACCTGGTCGTGGCGGCCGCCTTCGGCAGCGGCCAGCGCGAGCGCGACGTCTATGCCCGCTGCGCCACGCTGCTCGAGCAATGCGCCCTCGCCGACAAGGCCAACCGCCAGGCCGGCAGCCTCACGCTGCTCGACCGCAAGCGGCTGGAGCTTGCCCGTGCGCTTGCGACCTCCCCGCGCGTCCTGCTGCTCGACGAAGTCGCGGGCGGGCTGATCGAACACGAGACGGCGGCGTTGGTGTCGCTGGTCAAAGTGGTGCGCGCGTCAGGCGTCTCGATCATCTGGATCGAGCACGTCGTGCATGCCTTGATCGCTGCCGTCGACCGGCTGGTGGTGCTGCACGGCGGCGCGCTGATCGCCGAAGGCGCGCCTGCGGAAGTGATCCGGCGTCCGCAGGTCGCGGAAATCTATATGGGGATCGAAGCCGATGCCTGAGCGCCTTCTAGACGTGCGCGCGCTCGACGCCCGTTACGGCGACTTCCAGGCGCTGTTCGGCGTCTCGATGGGCGTCGCCGAGGGCGAAGTGGTGGCGGTGATCGGCGCCAACGGCGCCGGCAAGTCGACGCTGCTCAAGTGTATCGCGGGCGCCATGCCGGCGCGGCGCGACGCGATCGTGTATGCAGGGATGCCCATCGGCGATCTCCCCGCGCACGAGATCGTCGCGCGTGGTATCGCGCTCGTGCCCGAAGGGCGTCGGCTGTTCCCTTCGCTCACGGTCGAGGAGAACCTCCTGGTCGGCGGCCAGCTCGGCCGCCCGGGTCCGTGGACCCTCAAGCGCGTCTACGACCTGTTCCCGATGCTGGCGGAACGGGCGCGGCAGCCGTCGACGTCGCTCTCTGGCGGCCAGCAGCAGATGGTCGCCATCGGCCGCGCGCTGATGTCCAATCCGAAGCTTCTGCTCTGCGACGAGATCAGCCTCGGCCTCGCGCCGATCGTCATCCGCGACATCTATGCGCGCCTGCCTGCGATCGTCGCCGAGGGAATCTCACTGGTGATCGTCGAGCAGGACATCGTGCAGGCACTGAAGGTCGCCGCCCAGGTCTATTGCCTGCAGGAAGGGCGCGTCGCGCTCGCCGGCGAAGCGAAGACGATGACGCGCGAGAAAATCGCCACCGCGTATTTCGGGGTTTGACGTGGAGTGGGTAAACACCATCCTGCAAGGCGTTCTGCTCGGCGGGCTCTACGCCATGTTCGCCGCCGGGCTGTCGCTGATCTTCGGCGTGATGCGGCTGGTCAACATCGCGCACGGCGATCTGATCGTGCTCGCCGCCTACGTCGCACTGGTCACGGTCGAGACGCTCGGCATCAATCCCCTCGCCTCGCTCCTGATCGTGGTGCCGGTGATGGCGGCGCTCGGCTACATCCTGCAGCGCGTGCTGCTTAACCGCACGCTCGGCGACGACCTGCTGCCGCCGCTGCTCGTCACGTTCGGCCTGTCGGTGATCATCCAGAACGCGCTGCTCGAGCTGTTTACCGCCGACAGCCGCAAGCTCAACGCCGGCAACATCGAGATTGCGAGCTTCCACATCGGCGGCGGCCTGGCGGTCGGCGTGCTGCCGTTGTTGCAGTTCGCGCTCGCGGTCGCGGTGATCGCCGGTCTGCAATGGCTGTTCTACCGCACCGCGCTCGGCCGCGCCTTCCGCGCCACCTCCGATGACCAGCCGGTTGCGCAGCTCATGGGCCTCAACAACGCCCACGTATTCGCGCTGGCGATGGCGCTCTCGCTCGCGATCGTCGCCGTCGCGGGTGTCCTGTTGGCGGTGCGCGCCAATTTCGACCCGTCGATCGGCCCGGCGCGGCTGATCTTCGGCTTTGAGGCCGTGATCATCGGCGGGCTCGGCAGCATGTGGGGCACGCTCGCCGGCGGCGTCATCATCGGCGTCGCGCAGGCGGTCGGCGCCAAGATCGACCCCGGCTGGAACCTGCTGGCCGGTCACATCGCCTTCCTGGTCGTGCTGGCGCTCCGGCCCGAGGGCCTGTTCCCGAAGGTGCGAGGGTGAGTGCGATCGAGCCCACGATCCGCGTCGAGCACTCGAACCGTGCGAGCCGCATAGGCCTCGCCATCGTGTCGTGCGCGCTGATCGCGCTGGCAGCGGCGCCCTGGTGGGCCGACCGCGCCAGCCTGCGGCTTCTGTCGGAAATCTATGCTTACGTGGCGCTCGCGAGCCTGTGGAACCTGCTGGCGGGCTATGCCGGCCTCGTCTCTGTCGGGCAACATGCTTATGTCGGGCTCGGCGCCTATGTGCTGTTCGCGCTGGCGATGCTCGCGGGCGTGCATCCGCTGGTCGCGATCCCAATCGCGGGATTTGCCGCGGCCGTGATATCGGTGCCGGTGGCGCTCCTGATGTTCCGATTGCGCGGGCACTATTTCGCGATCGGCACCTGGGTGGTTGCGGAGGTGTTCCGGCTCTCCGCCGCGCAGGTTTCGGCGCTCGACGGCGGCTCCGGCACCAGCCTCCCCGCCGCGGTCGTGTTGTCGATCGCCGGCACGCGCGAGCTGCGCGAATTCATCATCTACTGGATCGCGCTGGCGCTGGCGGTCGGCGTGCTCGCCGCCATCGTCGTCTTGCTGCGCTCGCGCTACGGTCTCGCGCTGACGGCGATCCGCGACAACGAGCTCGGCGCACGATCCAACGGCGTCGACGTCGCGCGCGTCAAATACCTGGTCTATGTCGCGGTCGCGTTCGGCACCGCGATGGTCGGCGCGCTGGTGTTCCTGCAGAAGATCCGGATCTCGCCGGACACCGCATTCTCGGTCAACGACTGGACCGCCTTCGTGATCTTCATCACCGTGATCGGCGGCATCGGCCGGATCGAGGGGCCGATCGTCGGCACCGTGGTGTTCTTCCTGTTGCGGCAGACGCTTGCCGACCTCGGCGCGATCTATCTCTTAATATTGGGCGCGGTCGCCATCATGGTCATGCTCAAGGCGCCGAAGGGCCTGTGGGGCCTGGTTGCCGACCGCTACGGCTGGCAGGTTTTTCCGTTGGAACGGCGGCTGGTTATCGGCGGACGCCAATGAAACACATGCAACAAGGAGAGCACCATGGCCGGCACCATCCGCCGCGTTGTGACCGGACACGATGAGAGCGGCCGGGCGATCGTCGTGTCCGACGGACCGGCGCCGTTCGTTCATCTCAATCCCCTGCTCCCGGGCTGGCAGTCGACCGACATCTGGCGCACCGATGGCGCACCGGCTTCGATCCCCGCGACGCCCGGCGAAACCACGCTCGGCCCGCGCCGCCAGCTGCCGACCAAGAACGCGACGGTGCTGCGCATCAATCATTTCCCGCCGGAGACCGAAGCGATCCGCAGCATGAGCGTCGAGGAATCCCGCCGCGCCTTCGCCGCCCTGGGCAACGAACAGGCGGCGACCTTCGGCAAGGGCGGCCGTCATCCGCGCATGCACCGCACCGAGACCATCGACTACGCGATTGTGCTCTCCGGCGAGATCACGATGCTGCTCGATGACGCGGACGTGGTGTTGAAAGCCGGCGACATCCTGGTCCAGTGCGGCACCAACCACGCCTGGAGCAATCGATCGAGCGAGCCCGCGGTGGTGGCGTTCATCTTGATCGACGGCGAATTCGAGCCGGGGCTGAAGGAGAGGTTTTCCGGCGCGGGCCATTCATAGACCTATCCGCTCGTCCCCGCGCAAGCGGGGACCCAGTAAGAACAAGTCCTGGATTCCCGCTTGCGCGGGAATGAGCGGAGGATAGGCCAGCGATTAATCGCTCTGGATGCCGATCTGCTTGGCGATCGCGGTCCACTTCTCCATTTCCTTGCGCACCTCGGCGCCGAGCTGCTCCGGCGTGCCAGCGCCGAGCTCTGCGCCGAGCTTAAGATACCAGGCCTTCGTTTCAGGCTGCGCGACGATGTCGTGCACCGCGCGGTTGAGCTTGCCGGCGACGTCGGGCGCGACGCCCGCCGGCGCGAACAGTCCCTGCCAGAACGTCGTCTCCGCCGCGACGCCGGATTCGATCAGCGTCGGCACGTCGGGCAGCGCCGCCGAGCGCGACGGCCCGGCGACCGCGAGCGCGCGAAGCTTCCCGGACTGGATGAACGGCAGCGCGCTCGGCATCGAGGCGAGCCAGAGCTGCACCCGGCCGTCGATCAGGTCGGTATAGGCCTGCGTCGTGAGCTTGTACGGCACCTGCTGCACTGTGATCCCCGCCGCGGAGCGGAACAGCTCCATCGACAGATGCGGCGTCGAGCCCGGCCCGAGCGACACATAGTTGAGCGCGCCGGGCTTCTGCTTGGCCAGCGCCACCAGCTCCGCCACCGATTTGACCGGCAAGGCGACCGGCACCACCAGCACGTTCTGCACCGACAGCAGCGACGAGATCGGCCGGAAGTCCTTGATCGGATCGTAGGGCGACGACTTCGTCCGTAGCGCCGCGTTGACCGCGATCGACGACGTGCCGTAGGCGAGCGTGTAGCCGTCGGGCTGCGCCCGCGCGACCGTGGTGTAGGCGACGGTGCCGGCGGCCGCCGCCATGTTCTCGATGACGACGTTCGCCTTCCACAATTCGGTGAGCTTCTGCCCGAAATAGCGCGCCATCACGTCGGACGCGCCGCCCGCCCCGTACGGCACGATCAGACGGATCGCACGGCTCGGATAGGCTTCTTCCGCGCCGGCGCCGGGCATCGCCGTGAGGAGTGCGACGCCGAGGGCCGCGATCGCCAAACCAATCCGCATGGAACGTCTCCTCACGTCGTCATGATCGTCAGATCAACTGCCCTTCGCTGAGCGGAATGTCGCGCATGGTGCTCGGCGCGAACAGATCCTCGATCTTGATGCGGCGATCGGTCAGTCCGTGCTCGTGCGCATATTGCAGGAGCGCGTCGATCGACGGGCGGTTCTTCTCGATGCCGTAGGGAAACCAGTCCGGCCCGATGATCTCCTGCTCTTCTTCGAGCAACGGCTGCAGCCAGGCGAGCGAGGCCTTCGGCGATCCCGTCTCCAGGATGTGGTGATAGGAATAGTCCTTGGCCCGGCACAGCGCCTTGTAGAGGCTGAGCGCCACCCAGGGATCGCGATCGTAGATATCGCGGCGGATCACGATGGTGTGCATGATCGGATAGATCTGGGTGCGTCGGTAATAGTCCTTCTCCAGCTCGCCGTAGTTCGGAAACAGCCGCTTCACCTTGCCGGCGCCGCGGCGGAACGACAGCGGGTTGTTCGCCGTCATCATGAAATCGATCTCGCCGCGCTCCAGCATGTCGCCGAGCTCGGTGCCGGCCGGCGCCTGCGTCAGACGGATGTCCTTCGGCAGCGCGCGGCCGAGCCGGTCGGCACGCCCCTGCACCCATTCGACGTCGCTCGGCTTGACGCCGTATTCGTGCTCGAGCAGGCCGCGCATATAGACCGCCGCCGTCATCGAGTATTCCGGCACGCCGCCGCGCTTGCCCTTCAGGTCCTTCGGCCCGTTGATGCCCTTGTCGGTGTTGATGAAGAAGTAGCCGTGACGGAACACGCGCGACGGAAACGCCGGGATCGCGATGAAGGGAGCGTCGCCGCTGTTCACCAGGGTGGTGTAGTTCGACAGCGACATCTCGGAGACGTCGAACTCCTTGTATTGCAGCATCCGCCAGAAAATCTCGGCGGGCTGCAGCGTCACGTAATTGAGGTCGATGCCCTCCGGCTTGATCGTTCCGTCCCGCAGCGCTTGCGTGCGGTCATACGGTCCGCAAGCCAAGGTCAATCGCAGGTTGCCCATTCAAACGCCCCGTCAGCATGTTTGTTGTGCAGACTGTCATGACGGCCCGGCGCGTTGTCAATGTCGGGCGGCGCATCGCAGATCGTCGCACCGGCCCGATACCTGGCCGCCTTACTTGGCAGGCATAGGCCGATCCCCTACGATTTGACGCCGGGCCGTCGATCACATGCGGGGACCGCAATGTTCGCTTTCGCATTCCGTTTCGTTTCGGCCGTGTTGCTGACAGTCGCGACGACCGCCGGCGCGGCGGCGCAGACCTATCCGCAGCGCGTCGTGCGCATCGTCAATCCGTTCCCGCCGGGCGGCTCCGTCGACACCATGGCGCGGATCCTGGCGCAGAAGCTCAGCGAAAATCTTGGGGCACAATTCATCGTCGACAATCGCGCCGGCGCCGGCGGCAATGTCGGCGCCGAGTTGGTGGCCAAGGCGGAGCCCGACGGTCATACGCTGCTGTTCACCGCGCCGGGACCGCTGGTGGTCAACCAGACGCGGCCGCTCACCTGCGCTAACCCAGACGCACCCGTGCGCCGCTACCTCTTTGTGAGGAAGGGAACAGCAATGCTTGCCCTTGTCCTCAAGCCGTTCCGCAATGCTCAAAGTTGCGGCACATTTGGGCTATTTACATCGATGGCGCTTGATAGTATTGCCCGGTCGGCACCGTTGCCTGGGACCTTTTTGTAATGTCGTCCGGCCAGTTGCTAGGCGATCGCCTATGTCGCATACCGCGATCGTGCGCCTCGGGCATTTTTTTGTCTTTTTTGCTCCTGTCATCGGCGACGAGCGCTTCGGCTCAGGAGCGTGTGCCCCGAGTGCTGATGCTGCACGCCTATAACTACACCTTCGCCGCGACGACGATCGCGGCAACGGCGGCCCGGCAGCGGCTGATCAATAGCGTTAGCAGCAGGATCGACATCGACGCCGATTTCCTTGACCTGATCCGCAGCTCCGACCCCGACCACGAACAGCGCACTGCCGCTTATCTCGCGGAGAAGTATGCCGTTAATCCTCCCGATGTCATCGTGACGCTCGGATCGGCCGCCCTGCCCTTCATCTTGCGCCATCGCGCGTCCATTGCCTCGAAAGCTCCCGTCGTCTTCCTGAATGTCTCACCCGCCAACTACGCGACCGCCAAACCGCCGCCCGACATCACCGGGATTATCAGCAAGTTTGATATCGACAAGACCCTCGATATGGCCGAACGCCTCCAGCCGACCGCGCGACGGCTCGTCGTCATCACCGGCACGTCAGAGACCGATCGGCGCTGGCAAGAGGTGGCGCCGCAGATCATCAAGGCACGCAAAACTCAGTTTGAAACCACCTACTTGTTTGGTCTTCGGCATGCCGATCTGCTTGACGAGGTGTCGCGCCTGCCGCGCGACACGATCGTGCTGACGCTCTCCGTGTTTACCGACGGAGATGGAAAATCGTTCTTCCCGACTGAAGTCGGGGCGGCCGTCGCCAGCGTGTCGCCCGCTCCCGTATACTCGCCTTACAGCACCTTCGTCGGCAGAGGCGTCGTCGGAGGATATTCGGAGACCTTCG
>CAWAWR010000015.1:0-15995 GCA_963785745.1 uncultured Alphaproteobacteria bacterium | reverse complement strand
CCGCCATGAAGTCGCGCAAGGCATCGACGACGAGGCGGTTGGCCTCCTCGGTGCCGATGGTCATGCGCAGGGCGTGGGGGAGGCCGTAATTGTTGAGTGCGCGCAACACCAGCCCCCGTTTGGTCAGGAACGCATCTGCCTCAGTCGAGGTCTTGCCCTTGTCGAGCGGGAAGTGGATCAGCACGAAATTCGCGACGCTCGGCGTGACCTTCAGCCCGAGTTTTGTCACCTCTTCCGTCAGCCAGTTGCGCCACTGCTCGGTGAACGCCTTCGACATCTGGACATGCGCGGTGTCTTCGATCGCGGCCACCGCCGCCAGCATCGCCGGCGTCGAGACGTTGAACGGCCCGCGGATCCGGTTGACGGCGTCGATGATGTTGGCAGGGCCGAACATCCAGCCGATCCGCAACGCGGCCAGCCCGTGAATCTTGGAGAAGGTGTGCGTCATCACGGTATTTTCGGTGGTCGCCACCAGTTCGAGGCCGAGCTCGTAGTCGTTGCGCGACACATAGTCGGCATAGGCCGCGTCGAGCACCAGCAGCACATGCGGCGGCAATCCTGCGCGCAGCCGCTTGACCTCGTCGAACGGCACGTAGGTGCCGGTCGGGTTGTTCGGATTGGCCAGCCACACCAGCTTGGTCCTCGGCGTCACGCGCGCAAGGATGGCGTCGACGTCGGCGGTGAAGTTGGTCTCGGGCGCGACGACGTTCTTGCCGCCGTTCGCCATCGTCGCGATCGGGTACACCAGAAAACCGTGGGCGGTGGAGATCGCTTCATCCCCATGGCTCAGATAAGTGTGCGCCAGCAGGTTGAGGATTTCGTCCGAGCCGGCGCCGCAGATGATGCGGTTGGGGTCGAGCCCATAGGCGCGGCCGATCGCCTCGCGCAGCACCCGCGAGGTGCCTTCCGGATAGTCCTCCAGATGCGCCGCCGCCTGCTTGTAGACTTCCCTGGCCTTCGGCGACGGCCCGAACGGGGTCTCGTTGGCGGACAGCTTGAACACCTTGCGGCCCGGCTCCGGCACCGGCGTCTTGCCGGGCGTGTAGGGCGCAATATCGAGAATGCCGGGATTCGGCACGGGGCGGTTCATCTTCTGGCTCCGGATATTCAGGGCGGCTTAGGACTTGGCGGCTTTAAGATTTGGCTGCCCCGTTCGGGGGCACCGTATAGCGCGTTGCGTGGCTGCCGACGAGGGCCGACGAGCGCACCGAGGCGCCGGCCTGGATCAGGGCAGCCTTGATCTTCTCGAAGCCGGTGCCGGCATCCGACACCAGAAGCGCCGCGCCGTCGAAGGCGGTATCGGGCACGGCGACGATTTCGGCGAGCGGCGCCAGCGCGCGCGCGGTATCGGCATTCCAGCCGGCGACGCGCACGCTCCACATCTGGACTTCCGTCACCATGGCGTCGTCGGCGACCCGCGAGATCACGAACACCGGGAGCGCCGCCGGATGATCGGCGCGTTCGAGGAACGGCAGCCGCGCGATGATTTTTGGTGCGCCACTGGCTTCCAGCGCGATCCACCACGGCGTGCGGCTGGAGATCGCCGAGACCAGCGCCAGATCGCCCTTCGATTTCGCCACGGCTTCCACCGCGGCCTGTGCGCTGAAGTGCGCGACATAGGGCACGACGAAGCCGAAATGAAAGCGCGCCGAATCCCGCATCGCGGGCTCGCTGACCGAGACGTCCGCATGCACCGAGAACGGCGCCTGCACGTAAGTGAAGGTCGAGATGATGACGCGCCAGATGCTCTCGATGGTGTCGAGCGGCAGGATGCCGCGATGGCGCTGCACCAGTTGCCGCATCATGCTGGCCTCGCGCGCCGGGCGGAACGCGGAGCCGACTTCCTGGGTCTGCTTCACCTGGATCAGGCGGTCGATGATGTCGCCACGCGCCATCAGGAGGCGATGAACCTGCTCGTCGATCGCATCGATCTCCTTGCGGAGTTCCTGCAGCGAGGGCGGGGCCGGGGGTGCCTTGGACATCTTCAAAACCTTGGTGCCGGAACAGCCCGATGCGGCCGGCAGACAGTCGCATTGATTAGGAAAGACGGGCGCTGAAAGCAAAGAGAAACGTCACGGGGGAGCCCTGCACGGTCAGGTTAACCATGCCTGCCCGGCCCCCGCCTGCCTTGACGAAATGCTTAGGCGGGACTAGCTTTGTTCCATTCCGTGGTCATTTGAGCCGGCCGGCTTGCAGCCACGTTAAACAACTCGCTAAACAGGCCGGGGACAGAGTTGATCCCGGCCGAACCTTTCGTTCAGGCCGGGTTTTTTATGGCCTGATTCTGTCCGTAGAGCCTCCGCGAGGAGGAAGGTCGCCACGATGACAAACGTGCATCCGATACCGAGCCCCTCGATCCTCAACGAGGATCGCGCCCATGAGGCCGACCATCCGACGTCGCTGGTGGCGAAGTTCGGCATGGATCAGCCCTTGAAGCTCGATTGCGGCATCGATCTCGCGCCGTTCCAGATCGCCTATCAGACCTATGGCGAACTGAACGCCGACCGCTCCAACGCCATTCTGATCTGCCACGCGCTGACCCTCGATCAGCATGTCGCCAATTTGCATCCGCTGACCGGCAAGGCCGGCTGGTGGGAAATCATGGTCGGTCCCGGCCGTCCGCTCGATACCGACAGATATTTCATCATCTGTGCGAACGTGATCGGCGGCTGCATGGGATCAACCGGACCGGCCTCGACCAATCCGGCCACCGGCAAGGCGTGGGGGCTGGATTTTCCGCTCATCACCATCCCCGACATGGTCCGCGCGCAGGCCATGTTGCTCGATCGGCTGGGGATCGAAACATTGTTCTGCGTGATCGGCGGATCCATGGGCGGCATGCAGGTGCTGCAATGGACTGCCGCCTATCCGGAGCGCGTGTTCTCGGCGCTGCCGGTCGCCTGCTCGACACGCCATTCGGCGCAGAACATCGCGTTTCACGAACTCGGCCGACAGGCTGTGATGGCCGATCCGGACTGGCATCATGGGCGCTATTTCGAACGCAGCACCCATCCGCACCGCGGGCTGGCCGTGGCGCGGATGGCCGGGCACATCACCTATCTCTCCGACGCCGCGCTGCATCGCAAGTTCGGGCGGCGGATGCAGGACCGCGAGCTGCCGACCTTCTCGTTCGATGCGGATTTTCAGGTCGAAAGCTATCTGCGCTACCAAGGCTCGTCCTTTGTCGAGCGCTTCGATGCCAACAGCTATCTCTATCTGACGCGCGCGATGGACTATTTCGATATCGCCGCCGACCACAACGGCGTGCTGGCGCAGGCGTTTCGCGGCATCAAGACCCGCTTCTGCGTGGTGTCGTTCACCTCGGACTGGCTGTTCCCGACCTCGGAATCGCGGGCGTTGGTGCATGCGCTGAACGCCTCGAGCGCGCGGGTGTCGTTCGCCGAGATCGAGACCGATCGCGGCCACGACGCCTTCCTGCTCGACGTGCCGGAGTTCTTCGACATCTCCCGCGCCTTCCTGGAATCCGCCGGCAAGGCGCGCGGGCTTGGTAGCGTAGGTGGTGGCTGACATGGCGCTTCAGGAACAGGCTTTGCCGCTCGGCGGCGTCACGCCCGATCGCACGGGCAAGTATCGCACCGATCATCTCCTGGTCGCCGACATGATCGGACGCGGCTCGAAAGTGCTCGACGTCGGCTGCGGCGATGGCGAGTTGCTGCAGCTGCTGGAGAGCCGCGGCATCGACGGCCGCGGCATCGAGCTGTCGCGCGAGGGCGTCAACCGCTGCGTCGCCAGGGGGCTCGCGGTGGTGCAGGGCGATGCCGACACCGACCTCGTCAATTATCCTGATGACGCCTTCGATTACGTGATCCTGTCGCAGACGCTGCAGGCGACGCGGCAGCCGAAGGTCGTGCTGGAGAATCTCCTGCGGATCGGCCGGCGCGCCATCGTCTCGTTTCCGAACTTCGGCTTCTGGAAGATGCGGCTGCAGCTCCTTGTCGGCGGCCACATGCCGCGCACGGAGAATTTGCCGGCGACCTGGTACGACACGGCCAATATCCACTTCTGCACCATCAAGGATTTCGTCGAACTGTGCGACGCGATCAACGTCAAGATGGAGCGCGCGGTGGCGCTCGATCTCTACGGCCGCCCGGTGCCGCTGAACCTGCCCTGGTGGGTCTGGAACATGTTCGGCGAGCAGGGCGTGTTTCTGCTGAGCAGGGGCGGGGTGGGGAAGTGACGGCACCGCCGTCATTCCGGGGCGATGCGAAGCATCGAGCCCGAATCCATCGGGCAGCAGGCTACGTGGATGAATGGATTCCGGGCTCGCGCTGCGCGCGCCCCGGAATGACGGCTCAGACCGGCGCCTCCACCATCGACCTCGCATCCCGCACCGGCCATCTCCCGGCCTCGACCAGCGCGATGAACCGCTCCACCATCTCGTTGAACAGCGCCGGCTCCTCGAGATTGAGCACGTGGCCTGACTTCGGAAAGAACGAGAGCCCCGCCGCCGGCAGATGCTGCTTCAGGAACAGGCTCGGCCCGATGCAATTGTCGTCCTCGTCGCCGCACAGGATCAGTGCCGGCGTCGGCACGCGCCGGATCGCATCCGTCATGGTGTAGATCGAGGGACGCGCGCCCTGAAAACTGCGCATCGTATTGGCCGAACCCTTGGCGTCATGCCGCGCCAGCGCGGCGTAGAAATCGGCGTGGCCGCGCGGGTCCTTCAGCAAAAACGGAATCCGGCTCGGCGCCTCGCGCGTCACTTTTGCAACTTCGACCGAGCCGATCGCTTCATACTGCTCGGCATTGGCCCGGCATTGTGCGCGGAAGGCGTCGAGGTTTTCCAAATTTGATCCTGAGCCCACGGCGGCCAGCGTCATCGACAGCGCGCGGTCGGCTGCGTTGAGGCCGATCTGCAGCGACGAATAGGAGCCCATCGACAGGCCGACGAAATGGGCCTTCGCAATGCCGAGGTGATCGAGCACGGCGAGCGCATCAGTATAGAAATGCTTGTAGGTGTAGAATTCGGCGTCAGGCGGCACGTCGGATGGCGTGTAGCCGCGCGCCGAATAGGCGATGCAGCGGTGGCCGCGCGAGAAGTAGCGCATCTGCGGCTCCCAGTTGGTGTGGTCGGCCGCGAACTCGTGCAGGAAGATGATCGGCGTCCCGCTTCCCGCCTCTTCATAGTGAAGACGAACGCTATCTTTGGCGACGGCATAGGGCATTTCGGATTCCTCTCCATTTTCTTGTTTTCACGCAACTTCCTTGCGCGGCCGGCCAGCAAAATTGCAATTAATTCTCGCGGCTGCAATGCGGCAGTTTGGTTTCATTTTCGCCATCGAATCGTCGCGGAATCACCCCGGAACCGCTCCCGCGTCGCCACATGAAATCTTCCTCTCGTCACAGCCAGACGCAAAACGCCGCCTGCGTTCGTTCGTACGCGAACGCAAAGGGGAAGTGGGGGTCTACAGAGGATCAAGTATGCGTCAGTTGTTTGCGTTTCGCCGGTCGCTTCGTTTCATCGCACTGGCACTGTGTTCGGCTTCCATCGTCGTATTTGTCTCTCCAGCTTCGGCACGGCCTCACCACGGCGCAGGGCGACACGCCCGGGCCTATCACGCCGGCCATCATGCCAAGCATCATTACGCCTATCGCCACCATCGCCATGCAGCGCGGATGTCGCGCGGGGATCGCAGCGCGCCGCAAATGCAGGCCGGCGGCTTTGCCGACACCAACCCGAGCTTCATGGAAAGCAGCCCCCAGATGGTTGCGCCTGGCGGCTTCGGCTCGCCCAACGTCGTCACGGAGGCGCGCGCCGATCGCGGCCATCGTGCCCGGCTCCGGCACGCCGCGCGCGCATCGCGCTGGGAGCGTGGCGTTGCGCAAATGCAGGCGCGCGGTCTTGCTGACGCCAACGCAAGCGTCGCAACGGATGCAAGCGTCGCAACGAGTGCAAGCGTCGGGTCGAATGCAACCGTGACGCCGGCCGGCGGCGCGATGGCCTCCAGCTTCACCTCATCGAACGTCGTCGCCGAAGCGCGCAAATATCTCGGCGGCAACCCGACGGGACGCGGCAGCCTGTGGTGCGCGCGCTTCATGAACATGGTTCTGCAGCATTCCGGCTATCGCGGCACCGGCTCGGACATGGCGAACTCGTTCGCGAAATACGGCCAGCGCGTTTCCGGCCCGCAGGTCGGCGCGATTGCGGTGATGACGCGCGGCCGCCGCGGCGGCCATGTCGGCATCATCACCGGCGTCGATGCCAAGGGCAATCCGATCATGATATCCGGCAATAACGGCAACCGCGTCCGCGAAGCCCCGGTCTCGCGCGGCCGGATCTACGCCTACGTCATGCCGACGAGCTGATCGACAGCATCCAGGACTCGTAGGGTGGGCAAAGCGCAGCGTGCCCACCACCGCGCGCCCCGTAGAGGGTGGGCACGCTGCGCTTTGCCCACCCTACGCCGCTAATCCCTGGCGCGGCAGCCGCGTGTGAAGCATGCCCCGGCGCCCGCCGGGCTCTCCGTTCTGTGAATATGCTTCGTGGGGCGTTTGGGACGTAACAGTCGGGCCGCCGCGATGAAGTCGTTTTCTCAGTCCGACGAAGACGTCCTGAAACGAACTGATGGTTTAATGGCGTGACGGCAAATGTCCGGCGGCCATTTGATTCACCAGAGATTTGCCTGATTGAGGCACAGGTGTCGTCATGCGCGAAGATTTTGCTTCTTCCAGTTTCCTTGCGGTTATCGTGCTGAGTTTGATTGTGGCTTGTACTGGGCTTTTCGCACTTGGAATTTGAAATCATTCGTTCACGGCAGCGGTTTGACCTTCGCCGCCATGTCGGGCGCGCGTGTGACCCGATATGTGGCGTTGCTGCATTTGAGGACCCAGACGGCGCGATCCGGCCGGGAGCGCTTCCTGTCCCTGGTGGCGCCTAGCGCCTTGTCGCAGGTGAAGCCTTGTGTGCGAATCTGAGCCGACAGCATGGTCTGCGGCGTTTCGACCGCAACCTGTTGCGCCCGCACCTGCGGGCTGAAAAGAACAGCAGCGATAGCCAGGAGCAATATTCCAGGTGTTTTGCGCATGACCTCAATCCTCCGAACAGACATCCCGCTCGTCTGAATGCTGAACTATATGGCAAGAACACTTGTGTTGTCTGCTTTGGGTCGAACTGCTGGCCTCGATAACGGACATCTCAGGCCGCTCGTTCACGTCTGAAAAATGCCAAACTCAGACATTTCGCGAATTGAACAAATTTTCGTAATCTGGTTCAGATCGCCGTTAAGTTGTCCGTTCTAAAACACGACCGCACGGCAGCAAGTGCGGTGTTCAGTGAATGGTCGAGGCGGCATGAAGATCGGGGATCGAGTTGAGGTCGTTGCAGTGCCGGAATTGCTTCCGTCAGGAATGGGCACGCAGGCATTGTTTGAAGCTTGTGTAGGTCGGATCTTTTCTATCCAAAGCATAGACCAAAACGGGCTTCTGGAATTGCACGCAGGCGAAGTCGTTAGCCAGGACAGCTATATGCACTCCATTTGGATTGAACCCGACCACGTTCTTCTGCGCGCTAAGGAGTGAACGATTTGCCGGAGGTCCGCTTTGGGGGTCACTGGCGGACTTCGGCAGTGTTCAGTTGCGAAGTCTGCTGTGCCTCAATGGTCTGACATCGCCAGGCCGCTTTGGCAGGTCCGCTGCCACAAGGCGACCTCACTGACACAGCCGGCTCTGGCGCAAGGCGAACGTAGGCCGTGGTTCCGGCCTTGGCTGCAACTCGCGGATGCGCACGTCAGCCTCCTCGCTGGAAGCAACGATCCGGCTCGTCGGGCCCGAATCTCGCTTCCAGGCCAGAATGAATCCACCGCGCTGCCTGATTTGAGCCGCATTGTGACCCAGGTCGCGGCGAAAGGTCGTTCTGCTGGGGCGCGCAACACCGGGGTATTCCATGTCCGGTCATTTGCGATTTTGCATCGCCGCTTTTGTCCTTCTCGCAGGTCTCCCGATTTCACCTGCGTCTTCGAATCCTTTTGCCGACTTCTTCAATGTCGCTCCCCGGCAAGCCACTCCGCCCGCTCCCGCGGAAGAGGAGTGCCTGTCGCGGCCCGGCAAGTCGACGGCGGAAGGTCAGCGCTGGGTCTATCGTTTTGACGGCCACCGCAAATGCTGGTTCCAGGCCGCTGAGGAGAGCGCGGTGAAGAAGCAGGTTCGTTATCGCGCCGCGAAGCCTCGTGTCGCCGCTCCCGAGGAGAACGAGGCCGCGCAGCGCAAGCGAAAGGCGGTCGTGGATGCGCGTGCGGAGCTGTTGCGCTCCGCACCGGCGGAAACGTCCAAGCCGATGCGGCCCGCGCCCGAGCTCAAGGTGGCTGATGCCGCTTCCGCTACGGGGGCCGCGGCCTTCCTGCTGCCGACACCCATCGAAAACCTCGCGCCCGCCCGCCCGCGCCAGGTCGACGTGGAGGCGCTTCTGGGGGCCGCACCGGCCGCCAGCGACGCGGTTGCCGCCTCCGTGCCTCCGGCCGCGCCGGTCGCCTTTCCCATCGCCGAGGCGGCCGATGACGGGCGGGGCTGGACGGCAACCTGGCTTGGCGTGCTGCTGATGGCGCTGGGGCTCGTCTCCGTCTTGGGCTCGAGCCGGACCCTCCGGGAGGCCGTGCTGCGATTGATGCGAGAACGGAGTTGGCGGCCATTGTGGACGACGGCTTCCGGAGCCTGAGCTTCATGTCCCCGCTCGATCCTTCAGCGCCGCTGTGATCAAAGGCATGCCGATAGCGGCAACAGCAATTGACTTCTTTGGGCGTCACTTAGCTGACTTCGGCAGAAGACAGTGGCATGTCCGCTCAGGGTGAAAGGCGGCAGTCGGGTCGCTGAAACGGACCGCCCGTTCAGCCCAGCAGACATCGTCAGGCTGCTCGCTCAGGTCCGCTGGGACCAAGTCCAAACTCATGCGCTGGGAGAGCGCGGCAGTCCGGACTTGGTGATGACTCCTGGACGGATCATTGCTTCCGTTCATTGAGCACAGGCGTTGCCGTGCGCAGCGCCTGTTCGTACCGCTTCAGTTGATCTTGCGGATATTTCTGCATGGCCAGAAGTTCGTCGGTGGTCTTGTTCTTCAAGTGGATGATGCCGGACGATGTCAAGATATCATCATCCACCGGCTCTGCGTTGCGTCGAAGCGCAAGCATGCGTTCGATACGCTGCAAGGCGAGACGATTGCGTTGCTCTCCCTTCCTCGCGTGTTCGACATAATGCGACAGCCTTTCGGTGGACATGGCCCGGGCGCTCGCCTCATCGCCTTCGATGAGCCGGAGCAGTTGCTCGTCGATGATGTCGCTGCACACATCGATGCATTCGTCGCAGATGAACACATGCGGGCCGGCAACCAGCGCTTTCACTTCATGCTGGGTTTTGCCGCAGAAGGAACAATAGAGGACGGCTTGCGGCGTTGGAGCCGTGTGCCCGGCAGTCGAGCCGGACCGTGGCTGTGCCGTATCGATCTTGGCGGACAGGATGTTCCAGTTCTCGTAGCCGAACGTCTTCGCGATCAGCTCCAGAGATTCGCTATGGGTGATCTCCATAGCCTTGGTCTTCAAGGCATCGCGCAGGGAATGCGCCATGACTTTCGCATCGCGGAAATCGCGCATGAGAGCACCTCTCTATCGACGAACGGAGGAGATCGGTGCCTGCCTTGCCGACCCGTTCGCCAATGGCGAGGGCGCGGAGATAGATTGATACGTTCACCATCCCCGAAGGGCGCAGGCGGCGGGTGTATCGACCCGGTGACAATGTTGGCGAGCGACAGCACGTTGTCAACTCAAAATGCCCCGGGGTGGACTCCGGTTCGCGTAAAGAAAAGCGTCAAACAAAAACCTGGAGCCCGGCTCTAATTCAATCAGAGCCGAGAGGGCTCTGGGGCGCGCGTGCCCCCGAAGCGGACTTGCTTCGATTCAAATCATCGATGCGCTTGGCCTCGGCGACGTCGGACAATGCGCGCTTCAGGTCGCCCAGGCGACGGAAGACGATGCCGCGATTGATGTAGGAATCTGATAAACCGGGATCCTTCTCTATAGCCAGGTCGAAATTGGCGAGCGCAATATAAAGATCCCCGCTGCGATACGCCAAAATGCCCCGTTCTCGATAATATTTGGCGTCCTTGATTACAACCTCGCGAGCCGGGGAAGCATGGGCGCTTGCAGGAGCCATGCCTGTCGTCGCAGCAGGTGCAATGCCGTCCGGTTTGGTCGGCGCTTCGGCATCCCGTCGATTGACGTCGACCTTCATGTCGGCTCCGGCGACTGCAAGCTGGTCGTGTTGCCCGGTTCGGCCGCTTGCGTCGGATATTTCGGTCGCGGTGAGCGCCTGCGCGGGTTCGCGCCTGGACACCTCGGTCACCTGTGCCGAAGCGACGCGCAGCCCGTCGACAGGCCTGAACAGAAGGTAGCCCCCGACGAGCACCGCGGAGACGGCAGCACTCGCGATCGCGTCAGCGGCCAGCCTGCGGATCATGCCGGAGAAGTTGCTGCGCTTTGGCTCTCGACTTTGCTGCCGGCGTGCGACTACGAGCAGCCGGTCATAGGCCGCTCGCTGCTGCTCGTCGCTCAATATGGCGTTGGCGCGGACAATCCGCCTGAATCTCTCTGCAGCTTCGGGGTCGCCGGGATTGACGTCGGGATGACTTGCCTTCGCGGCCTTACGGAATGCAGCCCTAAGGCCGTCCGCGTTGTCGTCCGGAAGCGCCCCCAGCAAATCGTAAAGAGTTGCCATTACTGCTCACTGAAATACTGATCTACTCGATAAATTTAGCGATATGGGTCGACGCCTCAATCAATGCGCAACCAGCGGAAAACCCCGCTGCGAAAAGCGTGAAGGGTTGGAATGGCAAAACCAAGACCAAACGGTGAACGGCTGCGCACCGCAGGCATCGGGAAATGCCAGCCAGGGTGGATGCAGATCACCCGCTCTTGCTTAGATTGTGAAAATAGACGGCGCGGGCCGTGGGCTCCGCTGACGCGGTAGCCGGCGACGATGCTCGGCCCCGTCGCGCGGCTGCGCGGATTGCTATCGAACCGGTCTTCGTTGCCGAACCGGCTCGATTTCGCATGTGCTGGACGTCTGCAGCAGGACGAGGCGCTCGCGCGCGGCTTTCTCCGCATCCTGATAGCACTGGCGTTCGTACTCGACCTTCAAGCGCGCCCATTCATCCGGATCGACGGTCTTGAGGTCGGATCGTTTGAACTCGCAATCGGGGGCGGGCTGCGGCGAGAGCAACGCCAGGTCCGGCCGCCGGATTTTTGGTTCGGCATATCGATATGGTTCGGAGTATCGACGGGTGCGTACGGGAGCCCGGATGGAAGGCGCTTTGCCTTCGTGTAACGCCGGACTGACTTCACGTTGCGCCGGATTGCGCGCGCAGCCGGCAAATGACATCGAGCAAAAAATGACGCAGACGGTCAGAAGTTTTGGGGCGAGCGATTTCAGGCTGGCGGCATGCGGCCGCTCGCCTGCTTCTTCGCAGAATCCTGAAAACGAAGCGCTCCACCTGGGATCGCCATGCCAATGATTTCCGATCAAACGCGCTTGGCCAAAGGTGATCGCATGAAAATTTTGCGCAGCGCGGCAACCATGAACGGAAAATTTGAATCGACTTCTAACAATTACGATGAATTAAATCTAAACCGGCTTCATTCGGTCCCTGGTCCGGGGAGTTATCGGACTATCCGTGGCACTCTCGGCGGCGCTTCGAAGCAGGTCACAGACCCCTGTCCGCGATTTGCCAGTTTGGTAAGATGCAGGTGAGTTCCTCGAACCGGGAAGCCCATGCGGATCAATCTGCGACGGCGGGAGTTTATCACTTTTCTCGGCGGCGCGGTCGCGACTTCGGTCGCATGGCCGCTCGCCTCGCGTGCACAGCAGGCGGGCAAGCTGCCGACATCAGCAGGAGGAGCGGTGATGCCGAGAGTTGAACCGGCTCTCGTCGCGGCGGAGATCACGCC
Source organism: uncultured Alphaproteobacteria bacterium (assembly GCA_963785745.1). GTDB lineage: Bacteria > Pseudomonadota > Alphaproteobacteria > Rhizobiales > Xanthobacteraceae > VAZQ01. The sequence continues at coordinate 4,047 of CAWAWR010000015.1, read as the reverse complement.
GCGCGGCGGCAAAGAGCGAGAGGCGGCGCGCGCGCTTCAGGCGATGGGTTTCCGCGTGCACGCGGTCGGCGCGACGATCAGCGTCGATGCGCCGCGGGAGCGGTGGAAGGCCGCGTTCGCCGCGCGGTTCGCGCCGGTGCGCCGGCACCAGGAGAAACGCCGGACGCCGGGAGCCGCGGCGTCTGCCCAGCGAGTGTCACCCGTTGCGTTTCAAGTGCCGGCGGCTCTCGAGCCGCTGGTGGAGAGCGTCGTCTTCGTCGAGCCGCCCGAGCTCTTCTGAAGGCGTCGGTGGGCCGCGACACCTTCACGGCCGAGGACGTCAAGAGCTTCAAACGCGGTGTAGTTCTTGAGCACCGCCATCGGCAGCTCGCGGCGCACGCCCCAGGTTAAGAGACATCGCGCCGTGGACACCAGCGTGTCTACCCCCGCGGGTGACGCGAGTGTGATCCAGATCACGTTCGCGCCGACCGATACCGTCTATGCTGAGGGCGTCATCGAGCGATCGGTGATGGTGGTAGGTGGTCAATCGCAGGAGGTTGTCGTGGCAAGGAAGGCGAAGCGGATCAGGAAGGCGATGATTCAGCAGGCAGGCGACCAGATCAGCGCGGAGGTCGTCCTGTCCTCGCAGAGCGGCAGGTCGATGTTCGAGACCGGCGCGGTACTCACCGCGAACAACCTGGACGACTACAAGCCTCCCGCCGGACGCGGCATGGAGACCGCGCGAGTGCTCCAGGAGCTCGGGTTCAAGGTCCGTCACATCGGGACGTTCTCCATCAGCGTCGAGGCGGCGCGGTCGCTGTGGGAGAAGACGTTCAATACGAAGCTCGAAAAGCGCACCCAGCCGATCAGCACCTCGCATCCCGAAATTGGCGGCGTCGAGTACTGGTCGCACGTCGCGGACACCAAGTTCGAGATCCCGCGGACGCTCCAGGGCCTGGTCGAGCGCGCCTATCCCCAGCGCCCGCCGATCATCTTCGAGTCGTCGCTGCCCCCGCGGGTCGACTACCATCATCTGGAGGTCCCCGCCGACGTCGGGATGGTGCTGCGCGCCGACGGGGTGCACCGGCACGGCGTCACCGGCCGCGGCGTACTGGTCGCGATGGTGGACACGGGCTTCTATAGGCACCCCTTCTACGCTTGGCACTGCTACCATTACAACGCCACGCTCGCGCCCGACGCCACGAACGTCGATCAGGATGCCTATGGGCACGGCACGGCCGAAGCGGCAAACATCTTCAGCTGCGCGCCGGACATCGATTTCATCGGCGTGAAGATGGGCCCCAATGCGACGCTCGCGTTCAAAGCCGCGTCGGATCTTGAGCCCGCGGTGATGACCAACAGCTGGGGCTATCACCTTCCGGGGCTCACCACGCTGCCGAACTTCCTGAAGCCGCTGGAGGCCGCGGTGCTGGAGGCGGTCAACCTCCGCGGCATCATCGTGTGCTTCTCGGCGGGGAACGGCCATATTGCCTTCCCGGCGATGATGCCTGACGTGCTCGCCGTGGGCGGGGTCCACGCGCGCGCGAACCTCGTCGGCAACGATTTCTTTCTTGAGGCCTCCAACTATGCGAGCAGCTTCGACAGCCTGATTTATCCGGGGCGGCACGTGCCGGACGTGTGCGGCCTGGTGGGGATGCAGCCGGGGGCGCTGTACATCATGCTCCCGGTTCCGCCGGGAAGCGCCATCGACGTCGGTGTCTCCGGCGGCACGCACCCGAACGGCGACGAGACCGCCAGCAACGACGGTTGGGCGGCGATCAGCGGCACCAGCGCCGCTTCGCCGCAGATCGCCGGGGTCTGCGCGTTGTTGAAGCAGGTGCAGCCCGGCCTGTCGCCGAAGCTCGCGAAATCGGTTCTGCGAGCCTCTGCGCGAGACGTGACGGTCGGCGCGAGCAACAACGGCCAGCCGGCAGGACCCGGTCACGACGGCGCGACCGGCGCGGGACTGGTGAACGCGACCGTCGCCTACGAGCTCGCGCGCTCGGTGCAGGCCCGGCCACTCTTTACGCTGCCACCGCCGCGATGAGGTGCGCCCCGCCGGCCGATGCCCGCCAACGGGTCGGCCGAACGGCCGCCCGATGACGGGCTGTAGGCCTTACCGGACATGCCGGGAGGACTTATGAGTTGCACGAGAATGCGAAGGTGTTCGCCATTCTCCCGGCAATTCACAGGGCGCAAGAAGGGAACGCAAATCGTCCACATTAAATCACAAGCCAATAGTTTAACTTCGTGAGAGATCATATTTTTTACGGGGACTTTGCACTCTTATTGACAACGCGACCAAAGAAGTGACGCCGATCTTGGCCACTTCAGCAAGCCCGTAACCCGGGTGAGCGTAGCGACACCCGGGGGACCACGGTGAGATAAGATCCCGCATATCGCTTTGCTCATGCGGGCTACAATGCTGAGCCGCAAGCGTTGGGGGCCGCGAAGCCGGTAAAGGTCATCGCTTCCTGCGCCAGATATCGAGCAGCGCCTCGAGCTTCGTGCGCAGCGGCAATCGTTCATTGGTCAGCGCATCGAGGAATCCCGCAATTCGCTGCGACTTTGCCACCGTGTAGAGCGTGAGCGCTGCGAAAAACGTTGCCGTCACGACAACGTAAAACGCCTTCATTGCGAAATGATGGTCGGTTGCAGCGATCAGGCTGCTCATGCCGAGGAAGCCAGTGGTGGTGGTGCCGATCAGGCCAATCATCGTCACGACGGTGAGCCTGAGGAAGATATTCGATTGGCGACGCAGCAAATCGCTATCGAGATAGGCGCCCATGTCCTTCAACTCTTCCCGAATCTCGACGTAGAGACGATCCGTCCCGAGATGTTTGACCACCCCATGGAACACGTCGCGCGTCTGCACGTGATCCGAGACGTCGTGAAACCAGTAGCGGTGCGTGAAGCGAAGGAATATCTCAAGCAGGCTCCTGATCTCGACGCGGAATTGTCGCACCGTTTCCTGCTGGTCGATGTTGAGACGCGTCACAGCCTGCACCAGACGGTCGGACATCATGAGCAAGGCCGCCTTGTGCATGTGAGCGATGAGGCCAGCAGGAAGAACTGATGACGGAACTGGCCGAGAACACCGCGCTCCGCATCCGTGAATACGGACCTCGCAGCATCGCCGACCATGAGGAACGTGTGATCGCAACACATCACGCGCGTGCTCAGTCCGCTGCCGGATCGGGCCTCGTCGTAGTATCTGTCGTAGCAATGGTCTTCTTCGAAGCGCGCCAGATATCGCTCCGAGAACGGCAGCGCGTGCCGGTCGCCGGGTCCGGTCGCATAGGCAAGCCGGGCAAAGTCTCCGCGCGTCAGTTGCTCCGGATGTTCGACGGCGAGATAGGCCATCAACGGCATGCGATAATATTCGAGCTGGCGGAATCGCAGCGATCCGGCTGATCGGTGTGATGGGCCGCCATGGGGTTGAGCAGGTATTGCCAGTGCGCGGCAAGCGGCGGCGCCCGCTCGCGACACACCGATGCCAGATACTGCTTTCGGTCCTCATAATCAGACACCGCGAGCACGCGCCCGTCTGCGGCCAGCCATTCCACCTTGCGGGGGCAGTTGAGGCGGTCTCCCTGTTCGGTCCAGCCCGCAGGATAGGCGCGGCCGAACCGATGCAAGGTCTCCTGCACCACATCGAGCGGCACGTCGGAGCCGGACACTTCGACAGCAAGAATGACAAGGTCGACATCATAGAAAAAGTAAAGATCGACATGCCTGATTCGAAGACGACCGGCGCGTCGCGCCCGGGGAACAGGATCCGCACCCTTGCCACGTCCGTCCGGCGATAAGCCTTGATTGGGGATTTGCCGTAAGCGGACATTGAGCGGCGCTTGGCGCCTTCGCCGTAGAGAAGGCGCTGCACATAGGGCAGGAATGTCACGAACTCGCGATAATGCCGTTCCCGGAAGGCTTCGGGATCGGCGCAGAATTCATCATCCACCTCCTTCCAGACCCGGCCTGCATCCTTCTCAAGGATTCCCAATGATGATGGATCTGCGAAAATTCCGTAGCGGCAGCAGCTGGAGGGGCCAGATCAGGATCTGGTGA
>CAWAWR010000014.1:0-198788 GCA_963785745.1 uncultured Alphaproteobacteria bacterium | reverse complement strand
CTTCTGGATGCCGATGATGACGGCGGGCTCCCCCTGATAGCCAGCATCGCCGCGTTTGACGCGCGCCGCGAACTCGACGATCGCGACCTGCTTGAGCAGGATCGCCTGGTTGTTACGGTGGATCACGACCGTGTTGGCGAGGTCCTCGAGCCGCTTGGTCAGGCCTACGTTGCGGATGAGGAATTCGCGGCCACTCTGATCGACGAAGCCGCCACCGGTGTTGGTGCCGAAGCGCGTGATCGCCTGCTCGATCTGCTCATGGGTAACGTCGAGCGCCTGCATGGTGGCGACGTTCGGCGTCACCCGATATTGGCGCACTTCGCCGCCGATCGGGATCACCTGCGCCACGCCGCTGAGCGCCAGGAGCTGCGGACGCAGCACGAAATCGGCGATCTCGCGCACCTCCATCGCCGAGGCGCGGCCGTCGCTGGTCAGCGCGACCAGCATGATCTCGCCCATGATCGAAGTGACCGGCCCCATCTGCGGATTGAGGCCGCGCGGAAGCTGCTCGCGGATCAGAGCGAGCCGTTCGGAGACAAGCTGGCGCGCACGATAAATGTCGGTGCCCCAGTCGAACTCGACATAGACGACCGACAGGCTGACGCCGGACACCGACCGCACCCGGATCACGCCGGGCATGCCGTTCATCGAGGTCTCGATCGGATAGGTGACGAGTTGCTCGACCTCCTGCGGCGCCAGGCCTTCCGCCTCGGTCAGCAGCGTGACCGTCGGGCGGTTGAGATCGGGAAATACGTCGATCGGAATGCGCGGCAGGACAAAGGCGCCGTAGCCAACCAGGATCAGCGCCGCCGCCAGGACGAGCAGCCGGTTGCGCAGGCTCGCCGAGACGAGGATGTTGAACATGCTCCCGCTCTCCTAGCGCACCTGGTTCACGAGATCGGACGCGCGGACCACCACGCGGTCGCCCTTCGACACGCCGGCGGCGACGATCACGCGCTTCGCATCGAACGGCGTGACGCGCACGGGCCGCGGCTCGAAAAGCTCCGCTTCCTCGTGCATCCAGACGATCGCCTCGCCATTGCCGCTGCGCACGACCGCGTCCTTCGGCACGATCAATGCCGTCACCGGCTCGCCGCTCGCCGCGATGACATTGACCGGAAGGCCGATGCTCAGATTGGCCGGCGGGTTCTCGACCACGAACTGCACGACCGTGGCATGCTGCTGAAGCGCGTGGCTGAAACCCTGGAAGCGAAGTTTCAGCGGCGGCCGGCCGGGCGCCGACGCGGTGGCCTCGCCGAGCGAGGCGGGATCGATCTCGCCGTAGACCAGCGCCTCGACCCAGAGCGCGCCCGGGTCGACGATCTGGAACAGCACGTCCTGCGCCTGCACCACCTGCCCCGCCACCACGCGCGCCGATGCGATGACGCCTGAAGTCGGCGCCCGCAACGCTTCCGGCTCGACCCGGATTTCGAGCAGCACCTGCCGCCGCTTGCGCAGGCCTTCGAGCTCCGCTTCGGCGTCGATGAGCTGGCTCTGCGCGACCACCAATTTTTCGACGAGGACGCGGGTGCGGCGCAGCCGCGCTTCCGCGACCGCAATCAGTTGCTCGACCTCGCCGAGCTTCTCCATGATCGTGGTGCGATCCGCCTGCGGCAGGGTCGGCTCGATCCGCGCCAGCAGATCGCCTTTCTTGACCGCCTGTCCGATACGCGGGAGGCCGGCGTCCGGCGCCATCACGCGGCCGCCATTGATGCTCTGCACCAGGCTGGTGCTGTTCGGGTCCGCGATCACGCGCCCGATCAGGCTGACGGCGCGCTGCGCCGATTGCGGAGCCAGTTGCTCGGTGCGCACGTCGAGCAATCTCTGGGTGGGCTTCGGCACGAAGACGTGCCCGTCCGGCAGACGGCGCGGCGAATTGACAGCGTATGTATTCGTTGATGCGGCGGTGCGTGCGTTGCCGTCGCCGCCGTGGCCGCGCGCGGTCTCGAACAGCATTCCGAGTCCGGCGACCGCGAGCAGCGCCGTCGCCGCGGCCTGCACGAAATAGCGCCGGAGCAGGAAGTAACCGCCGCAGAGCGCCATTGCCGCCGAGGCCACCGCCAGCAACACCATCTGCCAGAGCGGCGAGAGCAGCGACGTCAGCCAGGTCCGCAGCGTGCCGATGGTGGAAACGCCCACCGTCGCCGCGTCCTGCGGCACGGCCAGCGTCCCCGCCAGCAGGTCTTCACCGGCGTCGCCGGTGATCGAAAACACCAGCTCAAGCGGCCCCGCATTCTTGAACGATGGGGACGTCAGGGCGTAGGTGCCCGCGGCGGCCCACTCCGCGTTCACCGCTTCGGTCGCATCGCCGATCGTCACCGCGATGTCGGCCGTGGTGACGGGCTCATTGGTGCCGAAGCGATCGAGATAGATGATCAGCCGCTCGCCGCGAAGGACGCCGACGAGCTCAAAGACCTCGGAACGCGCGGAGACGCGCGGAGCGACCGGGCCCGCGATGCTTTCCGCCGCGCCGTGGTCGTGGCCTTCGTGCGCCTTCACGGTAAGCGTGAGCGGCGTCAACAGCGCCACGACAATGCCGAGCGCTGCGCCGAGAGCGCCGAAACGTGAGCCGGCAAAGGCTCGATGGAATCCAAATGGAAACATTGGCAACCCCAAGTGCTGCGACCCGCGTCGCAGCATCGGAGCTGCGCGCGGTCAGGTGATCGCGATGGATCTTGGGGGTCTTCGGAGGCCGTCAGGCACCACGCCGTCGCCGTGGCGCTGGTTGACGGTGGCCATGGTGCGCAACAACACGAACGGGGCCGCCTGAGCATTCAGGCTGGGCAATACAATGCCGGCGTTACAGGCGCAGAAGCAGCAGTCCGCGTCCGCACCGGACGCCGGCGCCAAGCCATCATGCGCGGCAGCGAGATCGGCGCTGTCCGCAACCTCGCCGTTGGCGAGCTGATGATCGGACGCCCCGGCATGGCTGTGAGCGTGCGCATGATAGTGACCACCGCTCGCCGGCGCCGCGCCCATGTGATGGTCGGCGCCCAGCGCACCGTCCGCCACAAAGGCAAGCGCCGCCACGACCGCCAAACAGGTCGCGAAGCGTCTGCCGAGCAAATGGATGAATCGAATCATCCGCGCACCGATTCACGTTACGTTAGCGAAATTCTATTCGCCGACCTTATGACAGTCCAGAGTGGACAACGTTACAAAAGCACGCGAACTGCGCAGATTTGGTGGCATTCGGTAAAATAACCGGTAGCGAATGCCTGAAGCGGCAGCCTACCTGCGCAACGGAAACGACACCCTCCGGCGTTGAACATCCCGAAATATGGCCTAAATCAAGCTCTTGCCGCATAACATGGTGCGGCATTAACGAATTGATGCTGAACGCCCCTTATGACCCTGCCCAACCTTCGCGATTCCGACCGCATCGCCCTGTTTCTGGATTTCGACGGCACCCTGGTCGCGATCGCCGATCGTCCGGACGACGTGCGATTGGACCTCTCAACGCGTCAGGCCCTGATGCATCTGGACACACTACTCGGCGGCGCGGTCGCCATCATCACCGGCCGCGAGATTGCAGCGGTCGATCGGTTTCTCGATCCGCTTCGTCTGTCGATCGCGGGCGTGCACGGCCTGACGCGGCGAGACGCGGCAGGGCACATGCATAGGCCGCCCGTAGACGGCGGTTTTGCTGCCGCGATCGAGAAGGCAGTGCACCCGTTGCTACAGAAATACTCTGCCCTGTTCCTGGAATACAAATACGGCGCCGTCGCCCTGCACTACCGGTCCCATCCCGAGCTTGAGCAGGAGTGCATTGTGCTGATGGAAGCGGCGGTCGACGAGTTGCAGGGCGTTGAACTCAAACGCGGCAAAATGGTTGTCGAAGCAAAGGCCGTTGGTGGCAACAAAGGGGCAGCCATTGCCGACTATCTCAACGAGAAGCCGTTCGTCGGCCGGCGCGCGGTTTTTGCGGGAGACGACGTGACCGACGAAGACGCATTTATTCTGGTCAACGCCCGGGACGGGATTTCGATCAAGGTCGGCCCGGGCGAGACCCAAGCAACCTACCGCGCGGCCGGGACCGAAGAATTCCTGGCATGGCTCCGGCAACTGCCGGCCGATCTGAAGGATGATTGACGTTGCAGAGTCTTGATCTTGGGCTGATTGGAAATTGCAGCATCGGCGCGCTGATCGATCGCGAGGCGCGGATCGTCTGGTCTTGCCTGCCGCGGTTCGACGGCGATCCGATTTTCCACGCCTTGCTCGGCCACTCCACGGCCGCGCCGGAGCAGGGCATCTTTTCGATCGAGATCGAGAATCAATCCGGCGCGGTCCAGTCCTACATCCCCAATACCGCGGTCCTGAAGACGACGCTGCGCGGCGACACCGGCAGTGTCGAGATCACCGATTTCTGCCCGCGCTTCTACAGCCGCCACCGCACGTTCCGGCCGCAGATGCTGATCCGCACGATCGTGCCGATCGAAGGCAACCCGCGGGTGAAGATCCGGCTGCGCCCCCGCTTCGACTACGGTGCGAAGGCGCCGACCATCACCTACGGCTCCAATCACATCCGCTTTGTCGGCGACCGGCTCACCGTGCGGCTGTCGACCGATGCGCCGATCGACTATTTGCTCGAAGAGATCGCCTTCAAGGTGACCGAGCCTATTCACCTGATCCTCGGGCCCGATGAAACGCTGGCGGAGTTGCCGGCGGAAGTCGCGGAGTCGTTTCTCAAGAACACGACCAACTATTGGCGCTCCTGGACGCACCGCCTCGCGGTGCCGGTCGAATGGCAAGAGGCGGTGATCCGCTCCGCCATCACGCTCAAGATGTGCAGCTACGAGCCGACCGGCGCGATCGTCGCGGCGATGACGACCAGCATCCCGGAAGCGCCGAACAGCGCGCGTAACTGGGACTACCGCTATTGCTGGGTGCGCGACGCGTTCTTTGTCGTGCGGGCGCTCAACAGCCTCGCCGCCGTGCGCACGCTGGAAAACTATTTCCGCTGGATCATGAACATCGTCGACGACGTCAATGCCGGTCACATCCAGCCCGTGTTCGGCATCACGCTCGAACGCAAGCTCACCGAGCGCACCATCGATCACCTTCCGGGCTATCGCGGCATGGGGCCGGTACGCGTCGGCAACCAGGCCTATGAGCATTTCCAGCACGACACCTACGGTAATCTCATTCTGGCGGCGGCGCCCGCCTTCTTCGATACACGCCTGTTCATGACTCCCGGCGCCGCGGATTTTGCCAAGCTCGAAGTGATCGGCGAGCGCGCCTTCCAGCTCTACGACAAGCCCGACGCCGGCATCTGGGAGCTGCGTTCGCGCGCCCGCATCCACACGTCGTCGAGCCTGATGTGCTGGGCGGCCTGCGACCGGCTGGCGAAGATCGCGAACCGGCTCGGAGAAACGCAGCGCGCACAGTTCTGGGCCGGACGCGCCGTCACGATCCGCGAGGCCATCCTGACCCAGGCCTGGTCGAGCGAGCGCAAGGCGTTCGTCGAAAGCTTCGGCGGCTCCAAGCTCGATGCCAGCGTCCTGCTGATGAGCGAAGTAGGCTTTATCGCCCCCGACGATGCGCGCTTTGTGGCGACGGTCGAGCGGATCCAGGAGGTATTGGGAACCGGCCCGCACCTGATGCGTTACGAAGATGCCGACGATTTCGGCAAACCTGAGACTGCTTTTAATGTTTGCGCCTTCTGGCACGTCGACGCATTGGCTAGAATTGGCCGACGTGATGAAGCCCGGGAGAAATTTGAAGAATTGCTGCGCGCTCGCAATCACCTCGGTCTGATGTCCGAAGACACCGATCCACGCAGCGGTGAAGCTTGGGGCAATTTCCCCCAGACCTACTCCATGGTTGGTATTGTGAACGGCGCAATGCGGTTGTCGCGTCCCTGGGAGACGGTCGTATGAGCAGGCTCATCGTCGTTTCGAACCGAGTGGCCGATCTTGAGGCCGGCGCCCAGTCGGGAGGGCTGGCGGTCGCCGTCAGCTCGATGCTCGAAGAGACCGGCGGCCTCTGGTTCGGATGGGACGGCAATATCGTTGAGGACGACGCCGATCGGACGCCGAACATTGTCCGCCATGATCGCGCGACCGTCGCCACCATTCCGCTCAGCCGCAATGAATACGACACCTACTATCTCGGATATTCCAACAAGGTGCTTTGGCCGTCGTTTCACTATCGTCTCGGCTTCCTTGAATACGAGTCGTCGTTCATCGAAGGCTACCGCCGCGTCAACGCCATGATCGCCGACCACCTGGCGAAAATGATCACCCCGTCGGACCTGGTGTGGATCCACGACTATCATCTGATCCCGCTCGCCTCGGAGCTGCGCAGCCGCGGCGTCAACGCCCGCATCGGTTTCTTCCTGCATATTCCGTTCCCGCCGCCGGACGTGGTGGTCGCCGTTCCCGACCACGCATGGCTGATCGAGACGCTGTTCGCCTACGACGTGGTCGGATTCCAGACGTCCTCGGACGTGACCAACTTCCAGCGCTACGTGCTGGAGCAAGGCGGCGGCGTGCTGAAGGCCGGCGGGCAGATATCCGCGTTCGGCCGCACCATCGTCGCCCGCAGTTTTCCGATCGGCATCGACGTCGATGCCATCAAGAACATGGCACACACGCCGAAGGCCGATGCCAGCATCCAGCTGCTCGCCACGCGCACGCTCAATCGCGCGCAGATCATCGGCGTCGACCGGCTGGACTACACCAAGGGCCTGCCGGATCGATTCCGTGCATTCCGCCGCCTGCTCGAGCTCTACCCCGAGCATCTCAAGCGCGTCATCCTGATGCAGATTGCTCCTCCCACGCGCGAGGAGGTCGCCGCCTATGTCGATATCCGCGAAGAGCTTGAGGGTCTGTCCGGCAACATCAACGGCGAATTCGGCGACTTCGACTGGACGCCGGTGCGATACATCCATCGCTCGATCGAGCGCGACATCCTGGCGGCATTGTTCCGGGGCAGCAAAGCCGGCCTTGTGACGCCGTTGCGTGACGGAATGAATCTGGTCGCCAAGGAATACGTCGCGGCGCAGGACGACGACGACCCCGGCGTGCTCATCCTTTCGCGGTTTGCGGGCGCCGCCGAGGACCTCGAGGAAGCCCTGATCGTCAATCCCTACGACATGGACGACGTGGCCACCGCCATGCAGCGCGCGCTGAAAATGCCGCTCGCCGAACGCATGGAGCGTCACCGCGCATTGATGGGCCGCGTCCGCGCACGCGACGTTACGCACTGGCGCCAGCAGTTCCTGACAGCGCTGAGCAATTCTCAGCAGCGGTACGCGGCATGAGTGCGCGGCGGCTGGTGGCCGACGCAGGCGGCACCAATGTCCGCTTCGCGATCGCCGACGAGAGCGGCCGCCTTGAAAGGGTGGAGAGCTTTCAGGCCGCGGACTTCCCGGCATTCAAGGACGCGCTGTCCGCCTACGGTTCCGGCGCAGGCGGATTGAAGGAGATCAGCGCCTGTGCGATTGCGGCCGCCGGCCCGGTCGATGACGGCATCGTCAAGCTGACCAACAATGACTGGACGATTGATCGCGCCGAAATCTCGGCCGCGCTCGCCGGCGTGCCCGTCGCTTTGGTGAACGATCTCGAAGCCGTCGCTGCCTCGCTTCCGCACCTTGCATCCGGGGATTTGACGCCGATCGGCGCACCGGCGCCGGCGCATCCGGAACGGCGCACGATGCTTGCGGTCAATGTCGGCACCGGCTTCGGCGCCGCCGGCGTCATCCTGCGCGACGGGCGGTGGTACACGTGCCCGAGCGAGTCCGGACACATGACGCTCGGCCCGCTGGCGGCGGTGCCTGCCCTGCCCGCGGACGCAAGCGTCGAAAGCGTCCTGTCCGGCAGCGGCCTGGCCAAGCTCTATGGGCGTCTCACCGGCGGCCGTCACGTTGCCGCCCAACAGGCCGCCGACGTGCTGGCGATGTCCGGCCGCGACGCCGCCGCCGCCCGCACGGTCGAGGTGTTCACGGACGTCCTGGGACGCATCGCCGGCGACCTCGCGCTCGCCACCTGCGCGTGGGGCGGGGTCTATCTTTGCGGCAGCGTTGCGACGGCCTGGGCCGCGACCGCGGATGCCGGGCGATTCCGGGCCGCATTCACCCGCAAGGGTCCGATGCACCTGCGCATGCTACAGGTGCCGACGGCGGTCATCCGGCGCGACAATGCCGCTTTGTTCGGGCTCGCCATGATGCCGCTTTCGCGCTGATCTCGGAGCCGAACCGGGAACGCGTCCGTGCGTTGACGATGGTAGCAAGGCGCTGGGAACCCGGGCTGGTTGGCGGCATTGTTGCGTCTCGTTGGTAACGAAATCGATTTACGTCCATAGGTTGCTCCATGAAAAGTCTCACGATCGGCGGCGCCACCATCGATACGATCGCGATCATCGCCAGCGACCGTATCGAGCGCATGAGCATGCTCAATGCGGATTCCGCCTTCCTCCTGCTCAAGGAGGGCAGCAAGACCGAGGCCGCCGAGGTTTCGACCCACACCGGCGGCGGCGCGGTGAATTCCGCCGTCGGCATGGCCCGGCTCGGACTCGACGTGAGCGCCCTGGTGAAGCTCGGCAAGGATACGCGCGCCGAGACGGTGCTCGCCCGGCTCCTGTCGGAAGGCATTTCGACCCGCTGGGTGGTGCGCGACGGCCGCGCGCCGACCGGGGCCTCGGTGATGGTGTCGTCGCATGAACGCAACGCCGCGGTATTCACGTTCCGCGGCGCCAATACGCTGCTCGAATCCGCGGACCTCAAGGACGAAGCCTTCGCCGTCGATCTCGTCCATGTGGCAACGCTGTCGAACGAGTCAGCCGAGCGCTTTCCGGAAATCGTCGGCAAGGCGAAGGCCGCCGGCGCGCTCGTCACCGCCAATCCGGGGCCGCGCCAGCTTGCCGCCCGCGGGCGCGCGTTCGAGGACTGCCTGGGCAAGATCGACATCCTCTCGATCAACCGCTCGGAAGCCGAAGTCATGCTGCCGTCGCTGATCGCCCGCTTCGGCGAAGGCGGCGCCAAGATCGAAGGCGCCGACTTGCCCCGGCTTGCCGAACGCGGGCTCAATGGCGGCGGCTTCCGCATGACGCTGGCCGCCTTCATGGCCGCCGTCTGCTCGATGGGTCCGCGTTATCTCCTGCTGACCGACGGAATCGAGGGGGCCTATCTCGGGACCAAGGACGAGCTGATGTTCTGCCCGGCGCTCAAGGTGCAGGTCGCGGGGACCGCCGGCGCCGGCGACGCCTTCACCTCGACCTTTGCAACGTTCATCGCATTCGGCAGCAAGCCGGATCAGGCGTTGCAGGCGGCGACCGTCAACGCCGCCGGCGTGGTCAGCTATGTCGACACGCAGACCGGACTGCTGCCGCGCGCGGAAGTCGAGAAGCGCGTGGCGGCGCGCTCGGCCGAGATGCCGGTGCAGCGCTGGCGGCTGTCAGAGAAAAAGCCGCAGCGCGTGGCGGTGCGTTGACCCGAGCGGGCGCTCAAAAAGATTTGGGCGGCGAGCCGGTTTCCCGGTCGCCGCCCAATCTCAATTATCAGCTATATCGTCTACTGAGCCGCGGCGGCGCGACGCTGCGGTTGCACCAGCAACACGCGGTTGGTCGCCGACTGGTGGATCAGGATGTTGCCTTCCCGGGTCGCGCGCATGTTGCGCAGGATGCCGGAATAGATGCCGCCGGACGGGATCGGCCAGCTCTGGAACGTCTCGCTCACCGGATCGAAGCGCACCAGCGGATCGGGCCGCATGCCCAACTCGTTGTACCAGTAGGCGCCGTCCAGCCACAGCGCGCCGTAAGGATGCGAGCTGCCACCCGACGGCGACTGCCATTCCTTGAACTCGCCGGTCTTCGGGTTGTAACGGCCGATGCCGCCGCGGTTCGAATTGTTGAACCAGATCATCCCGTCGGGCGAGATGTCGAAGCGCCGGGTCGAGCCGCCGATCGGGAACGGAATCTCGGTGACTTCCATCGTCACCGGGTCGACCTTGAGCAGGCAGCCCCGCGCGTTGCACGACACCCAAACCGTGCCGTCTGCAGCGACCTTGACGTCATAGGGCTGCGACTTCGGGTTCGGCGCATTGACGACCTTGAGCTCGCCGGTCTTCGGGTTGAGCCGGCCGATCAGGTTCGACGCCTGGAAGCTGAAGAACAGGATGCCGTCCTTGTTGAAGGCCAAGGTGTGCGGGTCCGACTTCGGGTCCGGCATCTTGAAGACGGTGGCCTCGCCGGTCACCGGATCGATCTTGCCGACGGTGCCGTTCTTGTTGCCCGAGAACCAGGGGATGCCGTCGTTGTCGAGCTGCACCGTGTGCGGCATCGAATTGGCCGGCAGCTTGTATTCCTTCGCCTGGCCGGTGCGCGGATCAAGCCGTCCGATCAGGTTGCCGTACTGGCCGGCATACCAGATCGATCCGTCAGTGTGCTGCATCGGATCGCGCGTGCGCTGGCCGAGCTGCGGCATCACCCATTCGGTGAACTTCACGTCGTAATTGCCCGACACCAGCGTGGGCTTGCGGCGCTCGTTCGGCGGGAAATTGGTCGACAGATAGTCGAGGATCGCGTTCTGCGTGTCCGCAGCCGGCGACAGATCGATCATGGTGGCGATCAACTGCTTCCAGTGATCACGCGTGTAGCCGGAGCTCGCGTTGATCAGACCGGTGACATGGCAGCCGGTGCAAATCGCCTCGACTTCGGTTTTACCCTTGCCTTCGGGAAGTCCGGGCGGCCCCTTGGCCTGGCCCTGCGCCTGAGCGGACAACGGAACGAACGCGAATACGGCGGCAGCGATCAAAGAAGCGGTGAAAGATCGAGGCATTTTCCCACCTTTCAAGCGGCTTGTTGCAATTGGCCCATGCTTCGTCTTGGGCCTCTCGGGTGTCAAGTAATATAGCATGGTTGTGAAGCGCTTAAGTCCCCAACAGACCGCACTTTGCCGCGCCCGGAGGACCGCCAGTTATCCAGCAATCCCAATGGTTTGGGTGGACCGGTTCAGGCCCCGCTGACCTCGGCCACGGGTGCAACCTCCGTCAGAACGGATTGATGTAGTTGAGAATCGCGATCTGCCGCAGCACCACCTTTCGGATGACGTGCGCCGCCTTCACGTGCTCGGTGTAGATCGCCGCGGTGCCGGTCGCGCCCGCCGGCAGCCGGTTGGCGAAGTCGGTGTCGTCAAGCTTCACGCGCACGACGAACGGCGCCGACTGGACTGCCGTCGGCGTCACCGCGGTGCCGGAGCGCTGCAACTGCCCGCTGGAGATGGCTTGCAGCACGGCGTCGACCTTGCCGGTGTAGACCGTGCCCGGCATGAACTTGAACGTGACCTCGACCGGCTGGCCGGGCTCGACATAGCGCGCGGCGATCTGCTCGACTTCCACCCCAATGATGGTTTCCGACGTGTCGATGAATGCCATGACAGGCGCGAGCGGAATGTTGGTGGCGCGCGCGCCCTTGCGCAGGGTGACGTTGGTGACATAGCCGTCGGCCGGCGCGCGCACGACGGTCTTGTCCAGGTTCCACTGCGCGCCAGTGACCTGCGCCTTGAGCTGGTCGACCTCGGCCTGGCGCTGCTCGACGTCGAAGGCGCGGCCGCTGCCCGTGCTCGCGAGCTGCTCCATCTGCTCCAGACGCAGCTCGTGGAACTTGAGTTGCGCGGTGAGTGCGCGCAACTGCGCCTCGTACGGCACCGGATCGATCCGGAACAAGACGTCACCGGCCTTGAGCGCCTGGTTCGGCTCGACCGGGACCTCCAGCACCTCACCCGCGACGTCCGGCACGATCGAAACCGAGTAGCGCACCACCAGCGCGTTGCCCTGCGGCGCGCCCCAGTTCATCGGAATGAACAGCCCGACCAGCAGCAGCAACAGCACGATGACCGGCGAAATCTTCCAGAACAGGTTGAACGGAACGATCTTGAAATGCACCAGCAGGAAGAGGATGACGAGATAGA
This sequence comes from uncultured Alphaproteobacteria bacterium, assembly GCA_963785745.1. GTDB lineage: Bacteria > Pseudomonadota > Alphaproteobacteria > Rhizobiales > Xanthobacteraceae > VAZQ01. The sequence continues at coordinate 186,880 of CAWAWR010000014.1, read as the reverse complement.
CGTTGAGAAGAACGACAATCATGACGCCGCCTCCCCTGCCCGCTTTGCCGGAAAGTCGACATAGGCCCAGATCAGTGTAACCGGCCACAGCGCAAAGCCGAGCAACAGCGTCACCCAGCCGGCCACGGTGACCGCCTGCGCCCAGGGATGGTTGCGCTTCTTCGCGATCATTCCCGGCAGCATGGCGAGGAACACGACCACGGCGACGGTGCTGGCGACAAGCACCAGCAATACGATCCAGGCGAAGATGTCGAGCACGGACATGGCAGGCTCCGATAAAGTCAATCCACCGGCTGCGGTTCGAATGTCTTGATCGCGAAATTCATTTTCACGGTGCTTTCCGTTCCGCGTTCACTTCACACCTTCTGCACCGCTGGCGGAGTCCACGAGCCCTCCGTGACCGGGCTCTTCGGCCAATAGGCACGGACATACAGCGAGAAGTCGCCGCCTTTTGGTGACGGCAGCCAATTGTCGCGCTGCGCCTGCGGCGGCGAGTCCGCCCGCACATGGAATGTGAGCGAGCCGTCCGCGTTCGGCTTCAACGTTCTGTTCTTGGTGCCCAGCGAATAGCGATTGAGCTCGTTGGGCACGAAGAAATGATGCTCGTTGTAGAGCGTCAACGACCAGAAGCCGTTGACCGGGGGCGTCTGCCCCTTCGGGAAGGTCACAGTGTAGCTGTTGGCGCCGTTGAGCCGCGCACCGGATGCATCGAGGTCTTGATAAAAATACTTGGTCTCGTTCGGCGCGTTGACCAGGATGTTGGACTTCGCGGCCGCCGTGCGGGTGTAATAGTCGACGCCGAACGCAGCCTCGTTGGAGATTGTCGACCAATGGTGCGGAAGCTGCTGGCCGTAGTTGCGAAACTGGAACAGCGGCTTGACGAGTTGGTCGTCCGCCTCTGCGGCGGCCTTGATCACGGCCGGCTTGAGCGCGGATTGTTCTTGATGGCTGCCAGGAGCGCATGCACCTGGGCATAGCGCGCCTCCTCGCCCGGCAGCGGCGGCGCATCGGCGAGGACGGCGGGAAGTTCATCGAAGAACTTTTCCGGAAATACCCATTGCGTTTCCCCCTCTCCGCTCGCCGCCGCGGCGGGCATCTTCTTTATTTGGCTCCAGTCTGTCGTTTTCATCGTGCCGTCGTATTCGGCGACCGGGTACATCTGCATCGGCCGCAGCACGCTCTGGATTGCCTTTTTGTCTTCGGGCGTGTCGTCCAGGAACACACGGGGGGCGATGAACCCGGTATTGGTGGACGAGCGGAAAACCTGCGTGATCCCCTTCGGCACCTCGCCCTGCCAGTTCGGCCCGACCAGCATGTAGAAGCCGGGTGTGGTGCCGTACATCTTGCCGAGTTGCACGACGCCATCGGTGCGCAGGTTCACCACCTGGTAGACCCAAAAGCGATCGCCGAAGTCCGGCACCTGGATCACCACCGGCGTGACATCGAGCGCGATCGACCCGGCGCCGTAGACCACGTCCTGGTTCGGACACGCGACCAGCCGCTGCTCGGGCGTGATGTAGTCGGTGAGCATGGCGAAGCGGTTGAGTGGCGCGGACGGCACCGGTCCCGCCATGACGATTTCCTTGACGTCCGTGAAGGCCAATCGGCGATTGTAGATGTTCGCCATCGGCCACGCCCAGAAATAGGCGTCGCGGGCGAGGTGGACGGCGTAAGCCTCGGTCATTTTCGAACGCGTATCGGGACCGGTCGGAAGTGCCCGTGTCCAACCTGGCGACGGCGGCAGGGGTTGCGGGTTTAGTTGCGCCGGAGCCTGCGCCTGCGCGACCGGCGCCTTTAGCAATTGCGACATGGCGACAAGGCCGCCGGTGGCGAGCAACAGCTTACGGCGGTCGGTCATCGAAGCATTGTTCATGACTATCTCCGCGATCTTGTTTCCTGATCGGCGTCAACAGCGTTCACTTCGCCAGCGTCGCCGGTGCGGGCTAAGCCATCGCGCTCAGCAAGACGATGCCGGTCAGTCGCTGGACCGTTGTCATGGTATTGTCCTCCCATGACTTATTTCGTTTATTCCGTACGCACAACGCCGGGCATGTTGTAGCTGCCATCGATTAATGCCTGTGCCGGGCCCGTAGAACCGAGCGGCAAACTGGAAGCCTTCCTTCGGCGCCGGCAGCCAGTTCTTGCGCTGGTTCGCGTCCTTGGGCTCATCGTTCTGCACGTAAATGACAAGCTTGCCGTCCGCCGTGTGCAGCTTGCCGCGCTTGAGCATGTAGCTGTTGATCGAGTAGCGATCGATCGGGTTGTCGTAGAAATACCCTTCGCGATCGTAGAGCGGGATTTCCCAGAACTCCGTCACCGGCGGCATGTCCTTGAGATCGAACGTGATCGTATGGCGATACGCGCCCGACAACTCGCGACCTTTCGAGTCTTTCAAGCAGAATGCGCCGGTATGCGAGCGGGACGGCACGGGTGCGAGGACGGCAATAAGCCCGTAGCGCGCGCGTCCAGCCAGTCTGTGTCCTTGTAACCGAGATCGCTCGACAACCCCCATCCGTTCCTCTCCACGCCGGAGCCCTTTGCCATCAGGGCCAGCACGTCCTTGCGGCCGTCTTCAATACCGGCATTGATGGCCGTCGTAAGATCTCGGGGACAATTTGGACGGGTCGAACGGCTGGCCGGCCTTGAGGCCGAGGCGCTCGAAACGCGTGAACGCCGTGATTTCGTGATGCCCATCGGTCTGCTTGGTGAAAACCGGATCGTTAAGAACCAGGCTCACCCAGCGCAGAAATTCCACGCCGCTGAGTTTTCCCGGCTCCTTCACGGCCTCCATGCCGGGATAGGTTGGATAGCTGCCGCGCGTGAGCGGAACGTCCTCGCCCCGGACCTCCTTCCGGCCGGCGGCGATCCACTGGCCAAGCGACATGATGGTAATGCCGTCCTGAATCCTGTTGACGACTTTCAGTTCCTCGGCCGTATCGTCGGTCAGCGCGACCCGGGCGAGCGCACCGGCGAAGTCGGAAGTCGATTGCACGATGTCTGCGCCGACGAAGCCCGCGGGGAGCTTGCCGCTCCAGTTCGGCCCGATCAAAAGTCTCCGCACCGGACCGGGCGCGTTGAACTGGCTGCCGATCAGGTGCCACCAGCGCGCATAGTTGTCGTGAAGCTGAACGCTCCAGTAGTGCTCCTTGATTTCGGGCACAATAACGACAACCGGTTCTTTGGAAAGGTCCAATTGCGCGAAGCCGTAGAGCGTTGTGGCATTGGGCGTCGTCGCAATGCGCGGCAATGCCTTCATCGGCGTGCGGCTCCAATGCAGACGATTGACACCGCTGAAGGTCGGGCTCTTGTCGTTTTGCGTCTGGTTGTAGCGCAGGTGGTAGATCGCGACCGGGTGCATGCCCCAGAGGAAAACTTCCTTGGCGATGGCGCGGGCCTCCTGCGGCGATAGCTGCGCGCTTGGCTGAGCCGCTGCAGTCGACACGAATGCACCGGAGCCTGGCGCAATAGCAGCAGCCGTCAAAGCGACAATCGCTTCTCTGCGGTTTTTGTTCATGACTTGCTCCATGCGGGAACCAGCCCCAATGGATTGATTAAACTCTAGGAACGAAGCGGGCATCCAGCGATCCACCGTCTACGCCCGCTTGATCGGAGGCGGCGACCATGTGCCGTCCGCGACCTCCTTCCTCGGCGCGTAAAGGCGCATCGCGAGCCTGAACTCGCCTTCCTTCGGCGCCGGGAGCCAGTTGGCCTGCCTGTCCGCGCCGGGCGACTCGTTCTGGATGTAGATCGTAAGCGATCCGTCGTCGCCGACCTTCATTCCGCTGCGGTCGCCGAGCGCGTAGCGATTGATAGCATTGGGCACGAGATAGCTTTCAGCATCGTACATCGTCAGCGACCAGAACGCGTTCACCGGCGGGATTTCGGCCTTGGTGAAGTGCAGCACGTATTTGCTTGCGCCATTGAGCAGATTGCCGTCGCCGTCCTTGGCTGCGAATGGATAGATCGCGTCCTCTGGCAGGTTTCCGCCAACTCCGTAGAAGGTCCATGACGCGCGATAGGGATAGTTGGTGCCGTAGCGGCCCATGTCGAGCGTAATATCCCAGCCGTTTACATTCTTGCCGCGCTGAGTTTCGCGCATTTGTTTCTGGCCAGCCGCGACGCCCTCCTCGATGGCCTTGCGCACGTCGGGGCTGAAGGCGGCCATGCTGAACGACGCGCCCGGTGCAATGCCGAGCTTGGCGATGCGCGCCATTGTAGCCGGATCGGCGGGCTCGGGCGGATTTGCGACCAGCAATGCGTTCAGGCGGCTGAAAAAGCCTCGGGCGACATCGCCAGCACCTGCGTCGGGACCGGCGTCTTGCTGTCGACGCCCGGCTTGAGCGGCACGTTGTCTGGCGGGCTGTAGGCTCTTACCCCATTCCGACAGCGGCACCAGCTTGTACTGGTTCTGCAGCGCATGAACCGCAGCGTAGTCGTCCTTGTTGGCGGTGTAGGTGCGCCCGCCGATCATCACCAAGTTCGTCGGCATGCGGAGCTCGGTCAAGCCGGCGGGCAGCGTTCCTTTCCAACCCGGACCGACGATGGCGAAGTTGCCGCCCTTGCCACCGACCGTGCGCGATCCTGGCGCATGAGGCACGTTGTTCCAGGCGTCGATCATCTGCATGATCCAGAAGCGATTGCCCATCTCCGGAACGGACAAAACGATCGGACCTTGCGAGAGGTCGAGTGGCCCGAGCGAGTAAAGCGTATCGACATTGAAGCCGACGACGGATCTTGTTCGATGCGTCGGGAAACTCGCGGTAGTGCGCAAACTGGTTGATCGGTGCGAACGGCCCCTCGGGCTTTGTGACGTGCGTCACCGGCGTCGATTTGCTTCTCGATGTAGACAAGCGGCATGCCAAAGACCCAGGCCTCCTGCGCAAGCGCGCGGGCTTCCTGCGGCGAGAGTTGCGGGCTTGGCTGGGCCGCTGCGGTCGGCACGAATGCGCCCAGCGCTTGCGACGGGCGCGACGGCCGCGCTTAACAAAGCGACAATCGTTTCTCGACGGCTTCTGTTCATGACGTTCTCCTTGGCTATATCTTGCCGCTCAATTCACCCGCTCGATGTCCGGCGGCACCCATTTCTTGTCGAAGAAGGTTTCTGCGGGCCATAAAGACGGAAGAGAACCTCAAAGCGCCCCTTGGCGTCGGTGGGTATCCAGTTCGTCTCCCTGCCCGCTCACTTGAGCGGCTCGATGTCGCCCGGAATCCAGCTCTTGTTGATCGCGGCTTCGGTCGGGCCGTAGAGCCGCAGGATCGCGAAGTAGCCCTTGCCTGGAACCGTCGCGAGCCAGTTGCGCTCCTTGCCTTGCGGGCGCTGTCGGGCCGAGATAGAGATCGGTCGAACCGTCGGCGTTCTGCGCCGGCTTGTCGCGCGAGCCGAGCGAGGGAAACGGCTGGCCGTTGGCGAGACCCGAAGCGTTCTCGGCCTCGTAGAGCGTCACCGACCAGAAGTTGGCGGCGGGAATGTTCGGCGGCAGCTTCAGGCGATAGTTGCTGCCGCCCGACAACGGCGTGCCCGCGCTGTCGGTGAAGGCGATCATGTATTTCGCGCCCTTGCCCGGCGATCTGCGAGACCATGCCCGGGCTGATCGAATAGTAGTCGGTGAAGAACCAGATGCGGGCGTCGAGATCGAGATAGCCGCCCGCGACGTTCCTCCACGCAAGATCGAATGCGCCGGCCGGGATTCGCCGGCGTTCCGTCGGCGACGGGTTGACCCAGCGGCGATCCGGATAGACGCGGAAACGAGCGGCCGCCGACGACTTCCTCGAAGCCGATGACGCGGCTCATCTTGTAGGCGGTCTTGGCGGCCTGATCGAGGATCGCCCGGGTGGTCGCATCGGGATTGAACGGCTGGCCCTTGACGATGCCGATCGACGCCAGCATCCCGAGCCAATCGGGATCGGCGAGGTTGGCGCCTTCGCTGTCGACGAGCTGCTTGAGTTGATCGAACGCGCTGCCGTCGCTGACCGGCAGCATGTTCGCCGGCACGCCGGAGGCATCGGGAAACTGCATCGGCTTGGCGCTCGGCCTCGCCCCCAGCGGATAGATCTTCGCCGCCTCCATCAGCTGCACCGCCGGCGTCAGATTGTTCGGGTCCTGATAGAACGAGCGCAGGAAGACGAAGACGTTGTTGGTCCCCGACCGGTAGACGAAATAGCCGTCGGGCACCGGCTTGTCGTAGCCGGGCGGCAGGATCAGGAACTTGCCGCCCTTGCCGCCGTCGGGGCCGGCAAACCCGACATCGCCGAGAAAGGCGTTGCCGCCGATCGTCGGGCCCGGGATCGGGCGCTGCCAGAAATCGAGCAGGATGCCCTGCAGTCCGGGCGGCGCCTCGAACACCATCGGACCGTCCTTGCCGACGTCGAGATAGCTCATCGCGTAGATCACGTCGGAGTTCGGCGTGGTCACCAGCGTCTTGGCGTCGAGACGCTTCTTCCATACCGGCAGAACGTTGTAGCCGGCGCCGAACATCTTTTCCGAGCCGACCTTCATGCCGAGCGTGTTGATCAGCGGCAGCGCCCAGAGATAGGTCTGCGTCGCGCGCTGGAACAGCAACTCGTCCTTGAGCAGCTTCGCGGTCTCGGCCGTCGGCCGGTTCTCGGCCATCGGGCTGTTGGCCAAAGAGATCGAAGCGATCAATTTGTGCATGCACCGCCACTGGAAGGCCGATGAAAGCAACCATCGTAGCGATCAAAGCGGCTTTTTCGATATCTCGGTTTCATGGCCCAATTCCTTTCAACTAGCCGGCGACAGCGCTCGGCATTGAGCTTGGCTGGCGATCCTCTTGTCTTGTTGTTTCAGTTTGCGCGTTGGTTGCGCATTCGCGCAGGCGGCGAAGCGACCGACAGGAGCGAGGAGAAAAAGACGGCGGCGCGAAGCATGGCGGACCTCTGGTCGTTGGTTATGTCGGCCCGAGAGTTGTTCACCTCCGGCGCGGCCGTGATCGAGCAGCCGCGCCGGGAAACCTTCGTTCAATGTCCGCGCTAGCGCGCGACCGACGGCACCTGCGCGCCGGACGCGATCCATTGCTCGTAGGTTTGGAATGTCACGCCGAGCTTGTCGTAGAAGACGCGCAGATAGCCATCGCGGCCGCGCACGACCGCATCGGGCATGACCGCTGCACTTCCTGCGCCATGACGCCGACATAGGCGGTGTCGCTGCCATTGTACGCGAAGCGATAGAAGCCCAGGCCGTTGCCGAGATAGCCGATGCAGCGCGATGTCGTGCTTCAGCGTGACGTCGGACGGCGTCCACCGCCGCCCATGCCACCGCCACCACCACGCCCGCCGCCGCCGCCCATGCCGGCGCGTGCGCCGCCGCCACCGCCCATGCCCGAATTCGCCGCCATGCCGCCGCCGCCCATGCCACCGCCACCCATGCCGGCCATGCCACCACCACCACCCATGCCGCCGCCGCCACCGCCCATGCCACCGCCGCCACCGCCCATGCCACCGGCACCCATTCCGCCCTGCCGCCCATGCCGCCTTGGCCCATTCCGCCCTGGCCCATTCCGCCCTGGCCCATGCCGCCTAGCCCCATGCCGCCCTGGCCCATGCCGCCGCCCATGCCGCCTGCGCCTTTTCCACCCATGCGCCTTCACCCTTGCCGCCCATGCCGCCTTTGTTGCGAGGTTCTGGCGGGCTGACTTTGCGCGCCTTGTCGCTGGTGCGCCGCCGAATTGGTTGGCGACGCTCGCGTTGTTGTAAGGGCACGTTGCCGCGATGGGCGGCGTTGTGATCCAGTTGGTGCTGGTGATGTTGGTGCGGTTGAACGTGTTGTAGCGGTTGACGTTGACGTTGACGCTCCGGTTCCACCAGTTCATGCCGCCCCAGATCGCGGCGCCGGCGAAGGCGCCGGCCGCGAAGCCGATTACGCCGGCGGCCACGTAGCCCGGCGGGTACCAGTAGAACGGCTGGTAGGCGGGTAAGGCCAGGCGCCGTACACGACGGCCGGATCGTAGATCGGCACGAAATACTCGGTCGGAGTTGCCGGCTCGATCACATAGGCGTTCGTGGGGCGCTGGCGGGCGCGCCCGCGGGCCGGTTGCCGGGTGACCTTCTGCTGCTCTTCGATTTCAGGTTGCCGGCTGCGTCGGCGCGCGCGCGCAGCCGCTGCACGGCATCGAACACGTCGGACTGCTGGGCGAGAAACACGTCGCCGAGCTCCTGGGTCCAGTCGAGCTTGTCGTTCATCATCTCCAAGGTCTGTGGCACTGCGGTGAGCGCCTTGACGGCCGGATCCCAGCTCTGCTTCTGCATGGCATCTTCGAGGGCCTGCCGGTGACCTCGGGATTCTCCTTCAGCCAGCGCGCGGCCTCGACGACCTCCAGGGGATAGGTCGACGCCATCAGCACCTGCGACAGCAGCCGTCAGGATAGAGCGCGATCGGCGCCACCAGCTGCTCGAGCTGCTTGGTGTTGAGCGTTTCCGCGCTTCTTCCGCCCGAAGCGGTTCGCCGTTCAGTGCCACGAACAGCAGCGCGATCGTCAGCCAAGCCTGCGGAGGCCGTTCGTCATGTACGTGATCGTACTCATGTCACACCTCTTGTCTTGATATCTCACTGTTATCGCGATCCACTCGCCACCTGGGCGGGGAAGATCGCCGCCAGTCGCGTTTCATGTCGGCGAAGCTCCAGCCGCGAGCGCCGCCTTTGTCGAGCGCCTTGTCGAGGCGGCCGACATGCGTTTGCCGATCATAGGCGTATTCACGCTCGGCGTCTGTGTGATGGACGATGCCCATGAAGCGCGCGCCGCCGCCGGCCGCGGTCCATTGCAGCATCTGCAGGTCGCCGTCCGAATTGCCGAACGCGAAGACCGGCCGCCGCCCGATGAAGCGGTTGATGCCGACCGGCTTGCCGGGCCCGTCATCGACGAACTCGACCTCGGCGGTCTTCATCAGCACCGGCTTACCGTCGGCACCCATCTCGAATTTCGTCACGCCGGACGAGCCGACCACCTGCTCGGGCGGAATGCCGTAGGCCTTATCGGTCCACGGCCGCATGAACTCGATCCCGCCGCCGACACGATGAAGGTCTTGAAGCAGTTGCCGCGCAGATAGGAGAGTAGTTCCACCATCGGCTGATAGATGAGACTGTTGTAGGGCCGCTTGAAGCGCGGATGGCGCGCGGTCTCGAGCCAGCCGAGCACGATCTGGTGGAAGTCATCCACGCTCATCCCTGCGTGCGTCGCCGCGACGAACGCCAGCAGACCTTTCTCGCCGGCGGCGGCGACCGCCTTCATGTCGCCGTCGAGCAGCGCCTTGAACGGCTCTTTGTCTTTCCACTCCGGTGCTTCGGCGCCAGCGCTTTCACGCGATCCATCGCGAAGGCAGCCTGGAAATACATCGGGTGCTCGCACCACAGCGTGCCGTCGTTGTCGAAGGTGGCGATGCGCTCGGCGACCGGCACGAACTCCTTGCCGCCCTGCGTCGTCACCCGCGCCACGAAGTCGGTGATCGCCTTCTTCGTCGCGCCGTCGTTCCAGGACGGCAGCGGATCGCCGGCCTGCGCATTTGCAGTGCCCAGCGAAAGCGACTGCAACGGCACGCTTACGAGCGCGCCCGCCAGGGCCGCGCGACGCGTCAGCATGGTTCGTTTCATGGCTCTGTCTCCGTTATGTCGCCGCAGCCGGCTGATTCCGGTCACGGATTTCCGAAAGGTCGCGTTCGAGGAAATAGTTGAGGAAGGTACGGATCACTGCGATGACCGCGATCCGCCCGATGGCGTCCCAATTGTCGGTGACCGACGTCTCGATGATGTCGGCTGCGAGCTGAAAGGTCAGCCCGGCGACCAGCCAGCGTGCGTAACGAAGCCAGACATCGCGCTGCTCATGGCCCGTTGGCGAAGAGAACATCAGACGCAGCCCGCCAAAAAACGCCTCGACGGTACCGATCACGATCAGGATCAACGCCAGCCAGTCGATCACGACGATCGCGTTCCCGGTCGTGAATATGAGCCATTCCTTCATTGTCCCACGGCCAACTTCGACGCATTTCGAAATCAAACACCGTTTTCCAGTCGCGCTTCATGCTGACGACGGTGATGCCGTATTGGCTGGCCTTGTCGAGCGCCTCGGCAAGGGGCTCAGCCGGAATTCGCGGTCATAGGCGACCTCGCGCTCCGCGTCGTCGTGGTGGATGAGCAATGCGAGCCGCGTGCCCGGCCCGCTCCTGGTGTAGCGCAGCATGGCGAGGTCGCCGTCGGAATTGCCGAACGCGAGGATCGGCCGGCGGCCGATGTGCAGGCCGATGTTCTGCGCCTTGACTTCGCGGTCGTCGAAGCTGTTGAGCTCGGACTGCTTCATCAGCGCGATGCGGCCGTCCTTCATTTCGTAGCGCAGTCTTCACGCTCGAGCCGATCACCTGCTCGCGCGGGATGCCGTAGGCCTCCTCCGCGAACGCGCGGATGAACTCGATGCCGCCGCCGGAGACGATGAAGGTCTTGAATCCGTTGTCGCGCAGATAGCCGAGCAGCTCGACCTGCGGCCGGTACGTGCATTGTTTGAACAGCCGGCCGAGCTTCGGGTGCCGCGCCGCTGTGAGCCAGGCGCGGGCGATGCCGTAGAAGTCTTCCTCGCTTATCCCGGCATGGGTCGCGGCAAACGCTCCTGCACGGCTTGCTTGCCGAGCGCGTGCAGCGTCTTGTAATCGCGCTCCAGCAGCGCCTTGAAGGGCTGCCGCTCCCGCATCGACAGGTCCTTGGCGGCGAGTTCGTTGACTCGATCGATCAGCGAAGAAGAGCTGCACCTGCAGCGGCTGCTCGCACCACAGCGTGCCGTCATTGTCGAAGGTCGCGATGCGCTCGGCCGGGCGTACGAAGTCCGGCCCGCCCTCCGTCGTCACGCGCGCGACGAAATCGAGGATCGCGGATTTCGCGATACCATCGTTCCAGGACGGGAGTGGACCGTCGCTCATGCGATCGCCCTCCTCGTCAAACCGGCCGGGACAAGAGCAAATTCACGCGGGCGATGCCGAGGGTTCCAACCTATCTCTCCGGTTGAAGCTGTCGCGCCGCTGCGATTTTCCGCCCTGCGAGTTGCTTTTTCGCGCCACCGTGCACACCAAAATTCCTCAACGGTTAAATCATCCACAGCCATCGACCAACGTTCTGTTGGCACGCTGGTACCTTCGTGAGACTGAAAGGCGGAGACGATTCTTATCTGGGGAGCTTGTGGCCTTCGATCCAATGCCGAGCGGCGGCAGCGGTTCGGAAGGACCGTTTTGCAATAGCTGTCGCGCACCCATCACCAGCGGGCAGCGCAGTGTGCGAATTGACTTCAAGACTGACCCGCAAGGGCATCGCGGGCTGAGCGGCTTCTACCACGAGCACTGCAGCATGCCGTTTGCGGCGCTGGCCCATGTCATCAATCTGAACTGGTTCGGTCGGTTCTAAGCCGGATGCCATCTTGAACCTCATGGAAACAAAGGGCGGCGAGTGTTTCTCGCCGCCCGGTCAGTGCTCGCCGCTTAGTCGCCGCCTGGGACCTCAGACAATTTCCTCAGTGCGTCGTCGACGGTGAAGGTGTTCGGCTTCTGGACGGCCGGGAACTCCTTGAACGTCTCGACGAACTTCCCCGTGGCCGCCTGCGCCGCGTAGATGAAGTAGGCGTTGTGGAGCACAAAGTCCTAGTAGGTGTTCGAGGTGATGTCCGCGAACTCGTACGGATCGGTGCGCAGGTTGAAGATCTTCGGCAGCCGCAGCCGCACGAACGGCTCCGCCCAAACCTGCAGCGTGCCCTGGCAGCGCTGCTCCATGAACACGATCTTCCAGTTGTCGAAGCGCATGCCCGAGCACGTCGCCGTCGTCGCTGAAGTAGAAGAAGAAGTTGCGCGGGCACTTCTTCGGTCTTGCCCGGTCAGGTAGGGCAGCAGGTTGAAGCCGTCGATGTGGTTCTTGTAGGTGCGGCCGATCGCCTTGTAGCCCTTCTTCAGCTTGTCGACGACGTCCGGCGCGCCGGCCATCGCGAGGAAGGTCGGCAGCCAGTCGTGATGCTGCACGATGCCGTTGGCGACCGAGCCGGCCTCGATCTTGCCCGGCCAGCGCACCAGCATCGGCATGCGGAACGCGCCTTCCCAGTTGGTGTTCTTCTCGCTGCGGAACGGCGTCATGCCGCCGTCCGGCCAGGTGTTGCTGTGCGGGCCGTTGTCGGTCGAGTACATCACGAAGGTGTCGTCGGCGATGCCCAGCTCGTCGAGCAGATCGAGCATCTCGCCGACGTTCTTGTCGTGGTCGATCATCGTGTCGTGATAGGGCGACTGCCAGCGGCCCGCCTGGCCGAGGCTCTTCGGCTTGGTGTGCGTGAACAGGTGCATGTGGGTGGTGTTGAGCCAGACGAAGAACGGCTTGCCGTCCTCGTGCTGCCGCTTGATGAAGTCCTTGGCGGCGGCGACGAACTCGTCGTCGCAGGTCTCCATGCGCTTCTTCGTGAGCGGGCCGGTGTCCTCGATCTTCTGCTTGCCGACCCTGCCCCAGCGCGGCTCATCGGTCGGATCGTCCTTGTCGGTCGCCCAGGAATGGATGACGCCGCGCGGACCGAACTTCTTGCTGAAGTTCGGGAAGTCCTTCTCGGGCGGATAGTCGTCCATCTCCGGCTCTTCCTCGGCGTTGAGGTGGTAGAGGTTGCCGAAGAACTCGTCGAAGCCGTGATTGGTCGGCAGCATGCTGGTTGAGGTCGCCGAGGTGGTTCTTGCCGAACTGCCCGGTGGCGTAGCCCTGCTCCTTGAGCAGCGCCGCGATGGTGACGAGCTTGTCCGTCATGCCGACCGGCGCCGCGGGAATGCCGACCTTCGACAGGCCGGTGCGATAGACGCTCTGCCCGGTGATGAAAGACGAGCGGCCGGCGGTGCAGGACTGCTCGCCGTAGCTGTCGGTGAACAGCATGCCTTCCTTGGCGATGCGGTCGATGTTGGGCGTGCGATAGCCCATCAGCCCGTGCGTGTAGCAGCTCAGGTTCGACTGGCCGATATCGTCGCCCCAGATGACGAGGATGTTCGGTTGCTTGGCCGTCGGATTTAGCCCGTGTGGTGCTGCCTCGTATCGTGGTCTTCTTTGCTTTCTTCGCCATGGATTACACTCCTTGCTGAACAATTCCTGCTTCTGCACCCCGCTCCCGATGACCTGACGCGGCACGTCCGCGCCAGGCCATGTCGTTTGTCTCCGTGCGTCTACCCGCGCGGCATCAACTTCTCGACGATCTGGTCGACGGAGAAGCTTGCCGGCTTCTGGCGCGGCGGGAATTCCTTAAAGCTTTCGAGCCATTCGTGGACGATCGCCTGCGCGGCGTACTGATACGGAACGTGCTCAGCGAACCACTGAGCGTAGTAAAAGTTACTTTCCTCGCCGCGCTCGAACGGATCGGAGCGAAGATCGAACATCTTGGGGATGCGCATGACCGACAGCGGCTCGCGCCAGACGTCGAGTCCCTTGCTCCGCTGTTCGGCGAACACGACCTTGTATTGATGGACGCGCAGCGCCATCAGGTCGCCGTCGTCGCTCCAGTAGAGGAAGCCCTTGCGCGGCGATTCCTTATCCTTGCCGGACAGGAAGGGCAGAAGGTTGAAGCCGTCGAGGTGGACCTTGAACGTCGTATCCCCGATCTTGTAGCCCTTCTTCACCTTGGCGACGAGGTCAGGCTCGCCTGCCGCCGCCGCGAAGGTCGGGATGAAATCCTGGAGCGAACAAATATCGTTGATGACGCGGCCGGGCTCGATCACGCCGGGCCAGCGCATGACGCACGGTACACGCCACCCCCCTTCCCAGTTGGTGTCCTTCTCGCCGCGGAACGGTGTCGCGCCGCCGTCCGGCCACGAGAGCACTTCCGCGCCATTGTCCGTGGTGAAAACGACGATGGTGTTGTCCGCAACGCCAAGATCGTCGAGCTTGCTGAGAAGCTGGCCGACAAGTCCGTCGAGTTCGACCATGCCGTCGGGATAGAGGCCATGCCCGGTTTTGCCCACCGATGACGGCTTCAGGTGCGTGAAGACGTGCATCCGCGTCGGGTTGAAGTAGCAGAACCAGGGCCCACCTTCCTTGGTCTTGCGCTCCATGAAATCCAGCGCAGAGGCTATGAACTCCTCATCCACCGTTTCCATTCGCTTTCGGGTCAGCGGGCCGGTGTTCTCGATCGTCTGCTTGCCGACCTTGCCGAATACCGGATCGACGGTCGTGTCGTCCTTGTCGGCTGCCTTGCACTTCATCACGCCGCGCGGGCCAAACTTCTTCCGGAAATTCGGGTCCTTCGGATAGTCGGCGTATTCCGGCTCCTCTTCGGCATTGAGGTGGTAGAGGTTGCCGAAGAATTCGTCGAAGCCGTGCACGGTCGGCAAGTGCTCATTGCGATCGCCAAGGTGGTTCTTGCCGAACTGGCCGGTGGCGTAGCCAAGATTCTTGAGAAACTGCCGCGATGCTCGGATCCTCGGCCTTGAGACCAAGCGCGGCGCCGGGCATGCCGACCTTGGTCAGCCCGGTGCGGATTGGCGATTGTCCGGTGATGAACGCGGCACGGCCGGCGGTGCAGCTCTGCTGACCGTAGAAGTCGGTGAACATCGCGCCTTCTTTGGCGATGCGATCAAGGTTGGGCGTGCGATAGCCCATGATGCCGTGGTTGTAGCAACTGAGGTTAAACCAGCCGATATCGTCGGCCATGATGAAAAGGATGTTCGGCTTGTCGGTCTTCGCAGCCTTGGCCATTTAGTCACTCCTCCTGACGCGCGGTTGTACGATCCCCATTCAGTTAAAGGGTCCGATCTGGAAAACCATGCTGACGATCGCCGCGATACCGATCAGCAGCAGAATTCCGGCGGTGATGAGCGTGAGCGAGACCGGATAGCGGCTCTCGCCGTGAATCAGTCCCGCGGCCTTCATCCGCTCGCGCTCTTCGCGCAGCTCGATCATGAACTGCCCGTGATAGATGATCCCTCCGACCAGCATCAGGACCCCGAGCCCGACCAGCGCGATGCCGAAATTGCGCGGCGCCGCAGCATGGGTGATGAGGTCATGGTCCCTCGCCTTCTCGAACACCTGGAAGATCGTGAAGCCGAAAGAGATCAGCGACAGCGAGGTGCGGATCACCGACATCAGCGTGCGGTCGGCGCTCATGCGCGTGCGCTGGAACGACATGCCGGTACGCCGCGACGACAGCTCGACGGAGATCCGGTCAGTATCGGATTTCGCGGTCACAGTCTGATCAGTCATCGCAAAGTCCTCGTCACTAAGAAGCCGCGGAGTCGCGCGCCAGCCACCAGCGCGCAACATTCTCGACGATCCATCGGAAGATGAAATACGGAAGGACGGCGAGCAGAATCGCCATCATCACGGCTTCGGCGGGATAGAACCGATCGAACTCCTTGAACTGATAGATCGCATCCATACTGAGCCCGATGAGCGCAACGCGCGCCGTCGCAATCAGCCCTTCGCGCAAGCGGCCGCTTTGCTGGTGCGAGCCCTCGCTCACGCTCCAGAAAAACGACTTGTGCCCGTAGCGCGCATCCTTGATGCCGTCATGCAAGGCCGCCACGAACGCCATGGCGGGCTGGAGGACGAAGCGGAACGCCATTGGACCGCCCGCGCGGCCAAAAATGTCGGCCCAGAAGCGGTGATGGACTTCCAGCGACCAGCCATACCGGACAATTCCGAACACAAGCAGGACGGCCGAGACCGCCACGACCACCCACGTCATGGCAACGGCGAGAGTTGATGGCGCTCCGTCGCTCATAACATGAGCCTCGATGGCCGGCTGAAGGCTCGGCCATCCTGGTTGTCTGCATTCGGGGTCTTGTTACACATGACCGTCTTCTTTTTTTCCGCGCGGCGTCGCTATCTGCTTTCGCCCGCCTCCTGAAGCTTGAGAGAACCGCATCGAGTCCGAAAGGGCGGCGCCACAAAGGCGCCGCCGCTCGATGTCACGTCAGTTGCCGGTCGGCATCGGCAAGCTGAAACCGTCCTTCGCCAGCGAACTCACGAATGTTCTGGAATCTTTCGTAACTCGAGAGCGTGATCGGGCCGGTATAGCCGTAGCTCTGCACTTTCCGCGGCGGATACTTCACGTACGTCGTCATGATCTCCTTCAACTTCTCTTCCATGATCACACCCATCCAGGTGCGCTCCGTGAAGTTGTTCATGAAGATGTCGTAGCGCTCCTGAGGATCCTGCCAGAGGTCGAACACCTGCGGCACCGTGGCGACGTATTTCTCCGCACCCTTCCATCCCAGATTGGTGTCCACCGCAAGGCCGCCGGTCGCGGCACCGTCATCGCCGCGAATGTTGAACAGGAACTTGTAGTTGCCGGTGCGAACGGCACCGGGCGACAGCTCGTTCTCGGTGAAGTAGAACCACGCGTCGCGTGGCGAAGGACCCTTGCCGTACAGCACCGGCGTCATGTCGTAGCTGTCGAAGATCATCGGCTGGTTCTCGCGATCGCGCTCGGGCAGCTTCGCGCCGCCGACTGAGGCGAACGTCGCCATCAGGTCAGTGCCGCCGATCATCTCATGGTTCTTGACGCCGGCCGGAATCCTGCCGGGCATCCAGGCGATGGCGGGAACGCGGTTGCCGCCTTCGCGCAAGCGTGCCCTTGGTGCCGCGGAACGGGGTGTAGCCGGCGTCGGGATAGACGTCCTGCCAGGCGCCGTTGTCGGTGGTGTAGAACACCAGCGTGTTGTTGGCGCCCGGCATCGAGCGGATCTTGTCCATGATGCGTCCGATCCGGGCGTCGAGCTCGACAACCGAATCGGCGTATTTGCTCTTGGACAGCGATTTGTGGATGTAGTCCGGGTGCGGCATGTTCGGCTGGTGCACCTTCATGAAATTGATGCTCATGAAGATCGGCTCTTTCGAATTCGCGTTCTTGTCGAGATAGTCGAGCGCCGCCTGCTCGATATAGGCATCGACGAACGGAATTCCGACCACGCCCTTCTGGGGCGTGTTGACGTACTGGCCGTTGAGCTTGAATTCCTCGGTCACCGGCCCGCCCGCGTTGCCCGACAGCATGCCCTTGGTCACCTTCTGGAACATGGCGCGCAGTTTCTCCGGCATGTCCGGGAACCAGGTCGGGTCGGCGTAGGTGTAGGCGTTGAGATGATAGAGGCCGCACATCCGCATCTCGTCGTAGCCGTGCGCGTTCGGCAGCGCGTAGTCGGACTCGCCCAGATGCCACTTGCCGGTGAAGAAGGTCTTGTAGCCGGAGGTCTTGAGCACCGACGCCAGCGTCCACTCCGCCGCCGGCAGCCCGCCGGGCTGGCCCTGGAAGGTCACGGTGGTCATGCCGCTGCGGTTCGGGATGCGCCCGGTCTGCATGGCGGCGCGGCCGGGCGTGCAACTCGGCTGAGCGTAGAAGGAGAAGAACGTCATCCCTTCCGCCGCCAGGCGGTCGATGTTGGGGGTCGGCATGCCGCGTCCGACGCCGCCGCCGTAGGGACCGAGATCGCCGTAACCCGTATCATCCGAAATGATCATGATGATGTTGGGCCGGCCGGCCGGCGCCGCCGGTTGCTGCTGCTTCGGCTCCGCCTGCGCGGTGCGGATCGGCGCCGCCGCCGCCAAAGCCGACACGGCGGCAACCGTCGTTCCGGCGAGAAGCATGTTGCGACGGTTGAAACCGCCGCCGTCGTTCGAGGTATCTTCCGATGCCTTGCGGTTCGGGTTATCCAGGTTCTGCTCGCTCATCTGCGTACTCCCTGTTCTGCCGCTCCTGTTGACGACGCCTCCACTTACGATTACGAGCCGGCGCGCGGTCGAACGACGCACCGGAATCCGAGATGACTGGTCGACGTGTCGATCGGCTCCGCATGGCGCGCCGCCGCCACTTGTGCGAGCGCCCTGCTCGTGGGGCGCTCGCTCGAACGATCACGTACGCCTTCTACGCGCCATGTCTTGCTGCGATGGCTTCCTCTATCTGTGTCTTGACGGCCTCCAGATTGAACGACGCGCCCTTCTGCATCGGTGGAAATTCGATCGCTGTCCGTGCCAGCTCCCCCACCTGCTGCTGCACATAGGTGAAGCGCCAGAACTCACGTGCGTAGAAAGACATCATGTAGTCCGAAGAGCCAATCGCCCAGTTCCGGTCGGCATAACGCTCGAACGGATCACGACGTAGATTGTGGATCAGCGGCATGTTGAGTTTGATCTTCTCGCCAGGCCAGCCGTCCGGCTGCGCGATGAAGACATACTTCCAGTCGCCGATGCGTACTGCACCCAACGTCGATTCACCGAAGTACAAGACTTCATTGCGCTTGCTCGGCCCTTTCCCGGTAAGCATGTCCATCTGATTGTAGCCATCAAGATGCACCTTGTACTTCTGGCCACCCATGCTCTTGCCCGCTTTGAGCTCCTCAACAATGTTGGCATTGCCGGCAGCAGCAACAAACGTCGGCAGCCAATCCAACCCGGACATGATTCCATTCTCCACCTTGCCGGCCGGAATTCTGCCGGGCCAACGGATCACGGCCGGAGCACGGAAGCCGCCTTCGGTGACCATGCCCTTGGTGCCCTTGAATGGGGTGTTGCCGCCGTCCGGCCAGGTGAAGACTTCGGTGCCGTTGTCGGTGGTGACCATGACAATGGTGTTCTCGTCGACACCCATCTCCTTGAGCTTCGCCATAACTAAACCGATGATGTCGTCGAATTGCGTCATGCCGGCTTCTTGCAGACCGTAGTTATTCTGGCCTTCGAGCGCGCTATATTTGGGAGACAGGTGCGTGAAGATGTGCATGCGCGTGGGATTGAGCCACACAAAGAACGGCTTGCCGTCGCGTTGCGCCTTTTCCATGAAGTCGGTGGAGAACTTGAGGATGTGGTCGTCCACCGTTTCCATGTCGTACTTGATGCCTTTTACCGGATGCGGCGGCAGCGGCCCGTCATCGACGATCCTTTGCTTGCCGATCTTGCCCCAGCGCGGCTGCACGGTGCCGTCGTCAACATCGGTGGCCCAGGAATGAACCAGATTGCGGGGCCCGATCTTGTCGATCAGGTCCTTCGGATAGCCCGGCCAGAACGGATCGGACATGGCGTCGAGGTGGTACAGATATCCGAAGAACTCATCGAAGCCGTGAACGGTCGGCAAGAACTCGTTCAGGTCGCCCAAGTGGTTCTTGCCGAATTGTCCGGTGGCGTAGCCCATATCTTTAAGGACGGTAGCGATCGTGGGCGCTGCGGCCGGGAGGCCAACAGGAGACCCCGCTTGGCCGACGGTCGTCATGCCCGTGCGTATGGGCAATTCACCCGTAATGAAATTCGCACGGCCCGCCGTGCAGCTGGCCTCGGCATAGTAGTCGGTGAACATCATGCCTTCGGCTGCCAGCCGATCGATGTTCGGCGTTTTGCCTGACATCATTCCGCGATGATAGGCACCGATGTTGAACCAGCCGATGTCGTCGCCCATGATGGCAACGATGTTGGGCCGCCGGTCGGCGCCGGCTTCTGCTGCTGCTTCGGCTCCGCCTGCGCGGTGCGGATCGGCGCCGCCGCCGCCAAAGCCGACACGGCGGCAACCGTCGTTCCGGCGAGAAGCATGTTGCGGCGGTTCAAACCGCCGCCTGTCGTTCGAGGTCGTCTTCCGATACCTTGCGGTTCGCGTCTTCCGACTTCTGCTCGCTCATGGCTTGCTCCTTCTTCTCTCTTCTGTTGACGACCCTCTCCACTTACGCGCCGGCGCGTTGTCGAACGACGCACCGGAATCCGAGATGACTGGTCGACGTGTCGATCGGCTCGGCATGGCGCGCAGCCGGCCGATAGCGGCGGCAGTAGTTCGGCGCGCAGAGATGCGAGCCGCCCTTGATCACCTTGCGCGGAATCTTGATGTCCGGCAGGCGCGGGTCGTAGCTCGCCTCTTCGCGGCCGCCGCGCGGGTTCTCCGGAATGCAGCACGCCTTCGGCGCGTCGGCCTCGTGCTTCGGCGCATACCAGTCGGTGGTCCACTCCCAGACATTGCCGATCATGTCGTGGACGCCGTAGCCGTTCGGCGGAAACGCGGTCACCGGCGAGGTGCGCTGAAATCCGTCTTCGATATCGTTCTGGTGCGGAAACGCGCCCTGCCAGGTATTGGCCATGTGCCGCCCGCCTGGCGCGAACTCATCGCCCCAGGCATATTCGGCGCCGTCGAGCCCGCCGCGCGCGGCGAACTCCCATTCCGCCTCGGTCGGCAGATCCTTGCCGGCCCATTGCGCATAGGCGAGCGCGTCCGCGAACGCGACGTGCACCACCGGATGGTCGTCGAGGCCGCGGATATTGCTCTGCGGTCCGTATGGGTGCCGCCAGTTGGCGCCCTTCATGAGCGACCACCATTCGCCCCAGTTGCGCAGGTCGACAGGATGCGTCGGCACTGTGAACACCAGCGAGCCGGCAAAGATCATGTGCGGCAGCGAGCCGGGATAGTCCTTCGGATCGGGGGCGACTTCGGCGAAGGTGACGTGGCGGGTCTCGTTGACGAATTGCTTGAACTGCGCGTTCGTGACCGGCGCGCGGTCGATGAAGAAACTGTCGACGGTGACGCGATGGACCGGCGCCTCTTCCGGATAGTGCTTGTCCGACCCCATGCGGAACGTGCCGCCGGGGACCAAAATCATGTCCGCTCGTTGCCGGGGCTCGGTTACCGCGCCACGGCGTTGCGTTGCAGCAACAACATCAATATCGGACATGACGCACCCCGGGTTATGAGTTCTTGCTTGCTCCCGTGCCTTCAGGCCGAGGCGGCGACGATCCCTTGCCCGCCCAGCAATTCGGCTAGGTGCTTTCGCGCGTAGAACATTCTTGTCTTGACGGTGTTTCGTCCGAGACCGACGATATCCGCGACCTCGTCGACCGTCTTTTGGTGGTAGTAAACGAGGTCAACGATTTCCCGGTGAGCCGGCGACAGTTTCGACAAGCATTTGAATAGAATTGCGCGCCGCTGACTCTTGTCGAGGGTGATTTCAGGATCGTCCGACGAGTTGGCGATCGAGTTGCAGTGATCGTCGTTCAGTGTATCGGTCGATCGGCGCCGCAGCATCGCGATCGCCTTGTGGCGGGTGACCGCCAGGAGCCAGGTCGTGACCCGGCATCGGCCTTCAAAATGAGTGGGCTTCCGCCACACATCGAGAAAGACCTCGCTCATCACTTCCTCGGCGAGGACGACGTTGCCGAGAAGGCGCAGGGCGAAGCGGTAGACCCGCACATTGTGCCGTGTGTAAAGCACCGCCATCGACGACGCGTCGCCCATGGCGATGCGTCCGATCAGGGCTTCATCCAGCGTATCCCTTGGAATTGAATGAGATGCTGCGACCGCTTTCGTTGAATCCAGATTGCTTGAAATCATGGCCCGCTCCCTGACCCTTCTTTGTAGGGAGAGGCTAAAATGCCCGCGTATAGCGCGGCTATTGCACAGTAGGGGATGTCACCTCATCTCAAAGGCCCACGGTCCCATACAAAGGTTTAGGCACCGCCCACGACCCGATGGGCCGGCCTTCTCGTCCAATGACGGCGACAATGAGAGCACGAGGCGGAAGCGAGCGGGCCCGACTAGGATTTCAGCTCGGAAAGCGCCTGATCCAGGCACGCAATCAGCTTTTCTTCGTTGAATGGCTTGTTCAAGACCCCAAGCGCCCCGGCGGCCAGCGCTTGCTCGCGGGCTTCAGACTCGGGATAGGCGGTAATAAATATCACGGGCATCCTGACACCCTGCGCCAGCAGCTGGCTCTGCAATTCGATGCCGCTCATGCCCGGCATCTGCACATCGGAGATCAGGCACGCGGTGTCGTGAACACGGTCGGAGTTCAGAAATTCCTCAGCCGAGCTGAACGCCTCAACTGCATGACCGAGGGATCTCACAAGGCTCGCTGTCGCTCGACGAAAGGATGCATCGTCATCGACGATCGAGATCACGAAGGCCTCCGTCGTGCTGTCGCCCATTGTGACGATACAAATACAACCGGGCTCCCGATATTCAAGACGATTGAAGCGACGATTCACTAGCGGAATAGATGAGGAACCTAACACCAAGGTATTAGTGCGCGCGGCGAACCCCCAATGCATCGGCCATTCTCACCAGTTCGGCCAGCGATTTCGCACCCATCTTCTTAGTCACATTGCCACGATGTACTTTGACCGTATTTTCGGTAATGCCGATTTCCGCGGCCACCTGTTTGTTCATGAGGCCGCCGGTGACGCAAACCATGACCTCCTGCTCGCGTGGGGTCAGAGTCTCGTACTTCGCACGCAGCGTCAGAATGTTATCTTCCTTTGCGTGTCTGGCCTTGTCGCGTGCGAGCGCGACTTGAATGGCGTCGAGCATGTCCTGATCGCGAAACGGCTTGGTCAGAAACTCGACCGCGCCTGCTTTCATGGCCCGTACCGACATCGGGATATCGCCATGCCCCGTCATGAAAATGATCGGGATCTCAATTCTGGAGCTTGCCAGCTTGGCCTGAAAATCAAGTCCGCTCAGCCCGGGCAGCCTGACATCGAGGATCAGGCAGCACGGAGCGTCCGGCAGCTTCATGGCCAGGAACTCCGGTGCAGACGCGAAGGCTTCGACCTGCAGGTCCACCGAGCGAACCAGGTTGCTGAGGGCCTTACGCATCAATTCGTCGTCATCGACAACGAAGACAACCGGATGCGCGCCGGAAGCGTGCTTGTTGGTCACGTCTTGCATCACTTGCTCACCGGCAGGGCGATGCGAAAGACCGAGCCGTGGAGTGAGGCTGGCGACACCGACAATGTGCCGCCATGCGCCTCGATGATCGATCGGCAAATCGCCAGACCCATTCCCATTCCATTGGGCTTCGTCGTGACGAATGCGTCGAAGATGCGCTCCACCTCATCAGGGAGAATTCCGATCCCGGAATCTTCGATCGACAGCCCCACTTGACCAGATGGCAGAGCTAAAGAGTTCACTTTCAACACCCGTTCCCGATCGTCCACGTCGCGCATCGCATCGATTGCGTTGGTGATGATATTCAGGACGACCTGTTGCAGTTGACCCTTGTGGGCGCACACCGCTGGAAGTTGCGCAGCAAGCGCAACATGCAAGGTAATATTCGCGGCCTCCAGGTCGCTGCGCGCAATCTCGATTGTCTCGCGGACGAGGCCGTTCAGGCGAAGCAAGCTTCCCTTGTGTTCGCCCTTGTTGAACATGGCGCGGATCGATTGGATCACCTCGCTCGCCCTGTAGCCGTCGGCGGCGATGTCGCTGAATGTTGCCCGCGCTTCCTCGAGGCATGGCGGCGTCTTCTTCAACCAGCGCAGACCCGCATTGGCGTTTGCTACGATCGCTCCCAACGGCTGCTTGATTTCATGCGCAATTGACGCCGTCATCGTGGCGACCGTCGTGCGTCGGGCAGCCTGCGCAAGGTCGCGCCGGGCTTCCCGCAATTCATTTTCGGCATCCTTGAGTTCGGTGACGTCCCGTCCCATCGAATAGATGCGGTCCGAATCCGCGACCGCCTTCCACGATATCCAATGATACGAGCCGTCCTTGTGACGGAAGCGCGAATTCGAAGCGCGTTGTGGTTCCGCCGGCGGCAAGACGGGCTATCTCGGTGCGTGTTTTTTCCCGGTCACCCCGATGCAGCAGCCATTGCGACGACTTGCCGAGCAGCTCCGATTCCGACCAGCCAAGTATCGCGGTCCAGGCCGGATTGACGCTGAGACACTTCCCCGCCAGATCGGCAACGACCAGCAAATCCTGCGAGACATTCCAAATCTGGAAGCGTTGTCGTGTCTCGGCCTCGACCCGCTGCTTCAGTGTCTCGTTGAGGGCGCGTAGCGCCTTGTCGGCCTCGATCTCTTCGGTGATATCGGTATTGGTGCCGAACCAGCGAACCACGGCCCCTGCCTCATCGCGAATAGGCAGCGCGCGCGAGAGGAACCAGCGATAGCCGCCATCCCGGCCGCGCAAGGGAAACGTGTCCTCCCACGGCTTCCCGCTATCGAAACATTGCCGGATGCGTTGGACGACGCGGTCGACATGGTCGGGATGGTGGACCTTCTGCCAGCCCCAGCCTTGCATTTCTTCGAGTGTCGTCCCGGTGAAGTCGTACCAGCGCTTGTTGTACCAGTAGATCCAGCCGGATTGGTCGGCAGTCCAGGCGAACTGACTGATATTGTCGGCAAGCTCGTGGAACCGCGCCTCGATTTCGCGCAGCGCGGCTTCGCTGGCGCTCAACACGGCTTGTGCGCGCGTGCGCTCGGTAATCTCCTCAGCGACCACGTTGACGCCGACGATCGTCCCATCCGCGCTTTTCAAGGGATGCCAGTTGGTGATCCAGACGTGATCGGCGTTGCGTTTGTCCGCTCGTTGGCCATGCACTTCGACGCCCGTGACAGGCTTGCCGGTGCGCACGATGGCATCAACAATCTGTTCGACCTGAGCCGCCACTTGCGGGACGGTCTCCCGTACCGAGCGCCCGATATGGTCGGCGACCGGAATTCCGCAAATCTCCGTCAGGCGCTGATTGATCTGCACGTAACGGCAGTCGAGAGTCAGGAACGCCAGGCCGATCGGAGCCGTATCGTAGATGAGCTGCAGCTCCGGCAGCATCTCGTACGGCTGCATGCTTTCCGACGGCAGCTCTGGAATCCCAGCGGCCGTTAATGACGTCGATAGAACGTCAGTCATGACCCCAACCTAGATCTGTTACGCCAACTGCAATGCTATTTGGCTCTCAATCGCTCACCGCACGGACAATTGTTGCTCCAGTCCATACCGGACCGTCAGTTGCACCTTGATCCCACCGAAGATTATCACCCCGGGCACAAGATGCCATTGCATCGCAAGGGATGTTCGGTTACCGCCGGCAACTGTTCGATGGTTCGTTAACGACGGACAATGCCGAGCGGCAAAGCGCGATTGCGCGTATGCAAGATCACAATCGAACACAGCACATCGGGATACCGGCGGCTTCTCTGCGTATATCCGGCGACGCTTCGCAATTTGAGTTTACAAATCACGCGCACCGCCATCTACTTGACACGCTCTGGGGGGAGCTCGCGGTCGCCTGGCGCGAACGCAGCCGTGACCCGTACGAACGGGGGCGTTCGATGTCGACGATCCGCAAAGCGGCCATTGCTGTAGCAGCATCCTGTGCGCTTATGACGCTGGTACCCAAGACGGCGCTCGCCGACGAAGGCGGCGTGAGCTTCTGGGTGCCGGGATTTTTCGGAAGCCTGGCCGCAACGCCGCAGACGCCGGGGTTCTCCTTCGCCGTCATCGGCTATCACACGATCCGTCAACGCCGGCGCCGATGTCGCCTTTGCGCGTCAGGTCTCGCGCGGCAACATCACGGTGCCGTTCACCGCCAACGTGGACATCAACCTCAAGGCACGGGCCGACCTTGCCATGGGCGTGGTGACCTACGTTTTCGCCGACAAGGTTTTGGGCGCGCAGGCCGCGTTCAACCTGCTCGTCCCCTACGGCCGCTCCTTCGCCGAAGTCAACGGGACGCTCACCGGCGCGATCGGCCCGATCGGCTTCACGGTGAGCGGCAGCAGAGAGGACGCGATAACCGGGTTCGGCGATCTCGCACCGATGTTTACGCTGAAATGGAATGAAGGCGTTCACAACTACCTCGCCTACTTCACCGGAAACATTCCGGTCGGCCGCTATGATCAGAACAGACTGGCCAATCTCGGCATCGGGCATCAGGCGCTCGACGCCGGCGGCGGCTACACCTACTTCAATCCGCAGACCGGATACGAATTCTCGTCGGTGGTCGGGATCACCTACAATTTCGAGAACAATCACACGAACTATCAGAACGGCATCGACGCGCACTGGGATTGGGGCGCCTCGCGCTTCGTATCCCCGGAGTGGCAGATCGGTCTCGTGGGCTATGCCTACCAGCAGCTCACCTGCGACAGCGGATCGGGCGACCGGGTCGGCTGTTTCAGATCACGCGTTCTGGGCATCGGACCGCAGGTTGGCCACGTCTTCAAGATCAGCGACGGCTACAAGGGCTACGTGAATCTCAAAGGTTATAAGGAGTTCGCAGCCGAGCACCGGCCCGAAGGCTGGAACGTGTGGCTGACCTTCGCAGTCTCGCCCGCCGCGCCGGAACCGGCCGCACCGCCGACGAGGCCGAGGATCGTGAAGTAGCGACGCATTCTTCGTTTCAGGCTGCCGGCACTCGGGGATTTGCCGTTCCGGCGTATACAAAGGTCATCGGATCAAGTGACCGGTCGTCGGATCAGGAGGCCTGAATGCGAACGGACGCTCTTTCCGAAGGCGCCTTCATGAATGCCTTGCTCAAGGAAATCCGTCACAATCCCCTGCTCTGGCTGCTGGCATTCGTGCCTGTGGTGTTCGCCGCTCACAAGCTCAAACCCGAAGCGCACACGCTGCTTTTTGTGCTGTCCGTGCTGGCCATCGTGCCGCTGGCGGCGCTGCTAAGTCACGCCACCGAATCCGTAGCGGCCAAGACCGGCGATACCGTCGGTGGCCTGCTCAACGCCACGCTCGGAAACTTGACCGAACTTGTGATCGCGCTGACGGCCTTGCGAGCCGGGCAATACGCGCTGGTGAAGGCATCGATCGCGGGGGCGATTGTCACCAACACCCTGTTCATGCTGGGCGCATCGTTTCTACTCGGCGGACTCAAGCATCACGTGCAGGAATACAACCGGGGCAGCGCCCGTCTGCAAGCGGGCCTGCTCTTTCTGGCCACGATCGCGTTGTTGATCCCCTCGGCGGTCTCTGAGGCTGATTCCACGGCAGGGTCGGCGTTCACCGCGACGTTGAGCGTGGGTCTGTCTGTGCTGCTCATCGCCGCCTACGGATTGGGCCTGTTGTTCTCACTCAAGACACATCGCGAATTCTTCGGCAGTGCGAAACACGCGGAAACCGGCGAAGCGGCGTGGCCCTTGGGCCTGGCCCTGGCCACGCTGGCCGGCGTCACAGTGCTGGTCGCGCTGGTGAGCGAGGTATTTGTCGAGTTGGTGCAGCAGGCGGCGGTTACGTTCGGGATGACCCCCGCATTCGTGGGTTTCATCGTGGTGGCGCTGGTGGGCGGTGCGGCGGAGATGGCCTCGGCGTTTTCCGGCGCGCGCAAAAACCGGTTGGACCTGAGCGTGGGCATCGCGCTGGGCAGCGCCGCCCAAATCGCCCTCTTCGTCGCCCCGGTGCTGGTGCTGCTGAGCTACGTCATCGGCCCGGCGCCGATGAACCTGCAATTCTGGCCGGGCGCAGTGGTCATGATGCTCATCGCCACCATGACCGTGTCCCTGGTGACCAACAGCGGGCGCTCGGCGTGGTTCGTCGGAGTGCTGATACTGCTGGTGTACCTGATTTTCGCGATGACGCTTTATCTGTTGCCACCCCGGGTCCAGTAGTCAGGTCCATCGCCGGAGCGAT
The DNA here is from genome assembly GCA_963785745.1 of uncultured Alphaproteobacteria bacterium. Lineage (GTDB taxonomy): Bacteria > Pseudomonadota > Alphaproteobacteria > Rhizobiales > Xanthobacteraceae > VAZQ01. The sequence goes on along the minus strand of CAWAWR010000014.1, from coordinate 159,566 downwards.
CTTCATGTTGCGCGAAATGCTGGTGGGTGCCGCCGTCAGTGTCTGCAACATTGCCATCCATGCATTTGTGATGGCGGCTGTGTTGTGGGCGGCGCGTATGGCGGCCACGGTCAAGACGTCACATCAAGCGCTGCGGTTGATTACCGTCATGATTGCGGCGGTGTCGTTCCTGATGGCCGCACATTTTGCCGAGGTGCTCGTTTGGTCTTTGGCCTACGCAATCGTCGGCGCCGCTCCTGAAGGCACTCATCTCGTCTATTTTGCTTTTGTGAACTACACAACGCTTGGGTACGGCGACGTGACGCCAGTGGAGCGCTGGCACTTGCTCGGTCCAATGACAGCGATGAACGGCATACTGATGTTTGGTTGGTCAACTGCAGTCATTTTTGAGATATTGCGGAGGGCGCTGATGACCACGCGCGACGACGAGGGACGTAGAGAGAATAGTCAGGCAAAACAATGATCAACCAGGATTGGTGGTTCACAACGCTGCTCATGAAGCAGTTCAAGTATTGCCCGCCGCTTAAGCAAGACATCCGGTGCGACGTTCTCATCGTCGGAGGCGGGTTCGCCGGCGTCAGCGCGGCGGCGGAGTTCGTCCAGAAGGGCCTCAAAGTCGTCCTGCTCGAGAAAAATATCCTGGGCGGAAGCAGCTCGGGACGCAGCGCCGGGTTTCTTACGCCCGACAGCGAACTCGAATTGAACCAGCTGGTGCGGCGCTACGGACCTAAAGCGGCCAAAGACATCTGGGATGCGCCGTGCCGCGGCATCGAACGCATCGTCAGCGGTATTAAGAAATTCAACATCGAATGCGGACTGCTGGAGCAGGACTCGCTGTTTCTGGGTCTCGGCAAGCACGGCAAGGAGGACGTCGAGTCCGAGGCGGAATGCCGGCGGAGTGTGGGCTTTACCGACCAGACCATCTACGACGGCGACGCGCTCAAGAGCATTGTCGGGGCCGAGGGATATGCCGCAGGTATCCGCTACACCGGCACTTATGGCGTCAATCCGCTGCTTTGCCTGCAGGGATACAAGGACGTGCTCATCGACCACGGCATGCAAGTGTTCGAGAGCACGGAAGTGGTGCGGCTCGAAGGTCATACCGCCTTCACGCGTGGCGGCAGCGTCACGGCCGATCACATCATCATCGCCGTCGACAAGCTCAAGGGAGACATCAGTCCGCTGGCGAACGAGGTCTTTCACGCGCAGACCTTCTTGAGCGTGAGCGAGCCGCTTACCGACAAGGATCTCATCAGGCTGTTCCCCAGCGGAAAACAGATGCAGTGCTGGGATTCGCGGCTGGTTTACACCTATTACCGATTGACCGGCGACAACCGCCTCTTGGTCGGCGGTGGCACCGCCATAACCACCTATCTGAAAGAGGCCTACAACAATCACCGCATCATTTCGCGCGTCATCCGGCGGTTCAAAAAGCATTTTCCATTCCTGGACGATCTCGCGTTCATCCAGTTCTGGCCGGGCCTCATCGACGCGACACGGGATCTGTTACCGATTATCGTCCGGCCGCCAGATCAGCCGCACCTGCATTTCGTTCTTGGCTCGGTGGGCTTGCCGTGGGCGGCGTTCACCGGGAGCTTTGCGGCGCGCAACGTGCTTGGCGAGGCCGACGACGACTACAAGAAATATTACCGGTACTTCTCGAACCGACGCCATTTTACTTTTCCGTCGGGCCTTGTGAACATCATCGGCAAGCCGCTGGTGTTCTCGCTGAGCAACGGTTGGGCGAAGTTCTACCAGGTCGACCACCACCGCAAGCACGATGAAATGAAGGGTGAGTTCTAGGCGCGGGAGCTGCGCCAACGCACCACGAGCGACAGGCCGCCGATCGCGTAAGTGGAAGCAAGAAGACATTGAGCGACCGGGACACGAAAGCCTCCCCGCTACCGCCCGGCAGAGGCGCGGTCTAGGATTGAGCTAGGTTGAAACTGTATCGTCCTCACGGACCCAGGTGACCAACAAGTCCCAAGCAACGGCCAGCACGATCGGACCAACAAAAAGACCGATGATCCCATTTGAAAGAGTGCCCCCAATGGCGCCGACAAAGATCACCAACATCGGCGTCCTCAGACCACGGGTCATAAGAATTGGTCTGAGAATGTTGTCGATCAAGTTCACCGGCACCATGTAGGCCGTAAAGATCAGCGCCGCTGTTGTCTCCATCGTTATCCAACTCCAGATAATGACCGGGATCAAAATCACCGATGGACCAATTTGAATAATTCCCAAGATGAGAACCAAGAACGTAATCAGACTTGCACCCGGCACGCCGGCTGACTTGAGTCCGATGCCGGCAAGAAACGCCTGCAAGAGCGAAACGCCGATGACGCCCTGCGACACGCTTCGTATCGTCGCACCGGCCAGTTGCACGAATTCGTCGCCGCGCCTCGAAACAAGCCGACGCGAAAACGCTGCGATGGCCTCGACCAACGACGGACCAGGCGCAAACAGAAATCCTGCTATGATCACGGAAGCAAAGAATTGAAGAATGCCGGTGCCGGCGCTCCCGGCCGCTCCAAGCAAGGTGCTGCCGAGCGGCTTTAGGTGAGGAGCGACGTTGACAAGCGCCGCCTTGAGATTGGTCGATGCGAGTTCCCAAAATTGGAACAACTGCTCCCCAATCAATGGCCACTGTCTAACGGTCTCGATCGGCGGCGGAATGAAGACTGATCCGGATTCAAACCTTTCGTAAATTGTCCCCAGAACCTCAACCAGATCCAATGCGAGCCAGGTCGCCGGTCCGATGACGATCAGGAGAAGCAGGATCGTGGTCAGTGCCGCTGCCAGTCTACGACGTCCACCGAGCCATTTGGCCACCAGACTAAAAGCCGGATAAAGCGCCACGGCCAACACGACGCTCCATGCCACGGTCTCAATGAAGGGACGAATGATGGTCAACGACCAATAGAGAAGGAAGCCCAGGAGAGCCAACCGAATTGCCAGCTCGATGACTGTGGCATTGATCTTTTCAGGAACAAGTTTTTTGTCGTCTTCGATCACTTGGTTTCCTGTCGGAACGCTCCTGGAGGAGCCCTCGCGTCAGTGGCCGCTGAACACCAGGATCTTGAAGGGTAGCAGCAGCGCCTGAAGCCGCAGGATCAAGGCGTGCACGAGCCCAAGGGCATCGACCGCGTGGAGAGCCATACCTCGTATGACGCTCGTCTCCTTTGAGGCGATTATGTCATGGTTGTTCGAATAGGCGTTGGCGATGCAGCTGCTGCCGGGCGTTACGCCATCGAGCCCACCTTTGTAGAGTGGCTCAAGAAAGACCAGCAGGGTGCCCGGCCGTGACACCTGCTGCGCGTCGACCAGTTGCTCGCCACCACGAAACTGGCCGGCGGCGATGTAGTCCTGCACATTCGTGACCACCATCGGAATGATCGTAAACGGCTTCGACACGCATGTGACCTCGGCAATCATTCCGATCTTCATGATCTGCGCCTCGATCTGCCCGAAGCCGGCCGACAGAGTTCCCCGACCGGCTTCGTCGGGGATCAGAATCCCGGCCGAACGCATGATCGGCGTGACAATATCGCCCACCCGCAACGCGAACTGCTCCACGCGGCCGCTGACGCCCGCACGGACAATCGTCTTTTCCAACTCCACTTGGGCCTGGGCCAGCGCAGCTTCGGCGCTGGCCTTCTGGGCTGGGAGAAGTGACGCCATGCGCGCCTGCACGGCCTGTCTTGCAGCCGTGGCGGACGCAATCCCAGCCAGGCGGCCTTCTGCAAGAAGCTGAAGTTTCTCGATTTCGCGCTGCGCGACGATACCCGGATTGCGTTTTTGCAGTTCCTGCTTGGTCTCCAGTTCGTCCAAGGCCTGCTGGTGAGAGCTCCTGGCCTCCTGGATCTGGCCTTCAGCCTTCTGGAGATCGGCCGCCGACACCGCCATGTCCGCCTCGACTTCGGCAATCCTGCGCCGTGCGGTTTCGACAGCCGCCTCCTGCGTCGAACTGTCCAGTCTAAAGATCGGCGCTCCTTTCTCGACTTTGCCAGTAAAGCCGACAAAGACCTCGGCGACGCGCCCGGTTGACTCGGAAATGATCGGGATCGTTCTGAAGAACAGTGTGACGTTGGTGGTGGAGGGGTGGTTGTAGAAAATCACAGTGATCAAGCATACGGCCAGAACCACGCACGAGGTGATCCCCCACCTCAGTTCGAACCAAATGGAATAGAAGGTCAATTCCTTGCCAATCCGCTTTCCCTGGTAGTAGCGGCGGAAGAGATAGTCCGGCAAAATGGTCACTAAAGAGCACAGAAGAATCTCAAGCATGGACCACTTCCTTTTCCTTGCTGGAGCGTTCCTTTTCTTTGCCGGCGCCTTCGACCGGCACGGTGGTTGCGCCGTCGTCTCCCTTGTCTTCAACAATTGTCTGGCTCGGCGCGTCCACGGCGCCTTGGCCCGGCTCGAGCCCGGCGAGCTTCTCGGTCGAGCCGGCGATCCTGCTTAGCGATCGGGCGCCAAAATCCGGAATATCGATCATCGCAAGCAGCAGACCCGCCACCCAGAAAAGATGGATGTGGGTGAAGAGGGCAAGAAGGCCCAGCACCGCGACGATCTCGAACTGCAGCTTGTGAGATCTGTGTGCCATGCGCTCCGGCAGGGTGTGCAACCGGAAGAACAAGCTGCCGAACCCCAGAACGGAGAGCACCAGAATTATGCTCGTCACGACCATGAGCGTGTCCGTTTCACCAGGAGCGGTGAGGAACGCCGGCAGATGCTTGGTCGCAACCGGATGCATCAACTCGTTAGTCATGCCGTCTCTCCTGTCGAGGACACCAGTTTAGGACGACGGCGGCCAAGATCAAACGCCACAAGCGCACACCGCTTGCCCATGCATGGGTTAGGAATTACCCCTAAGGATAATATCACCCCCGGACGAAGCCTGATACGATTGGGCTGCGAGGAATCCGACGGAGTTGAATGGGAGCGACCCGTTGGGTCGGGCTTGCGTATTTTTCTGATCAAAAAGCACACACGCCAATGCTTGGTCGCCTCGTCACAGCAGTGCTGTTCATCGGCCTCATGGCCGCGGTGGCTCCCGCCGACGCGCAAGGAAACACAACCGGCAAGGCGTGCTGACCTGCCGCGCAGGGGCCAGCATTGGCTTGATCGTCGGGTCGCGCCAGCGGCTTGGCTGCCAGTTCAAATCGGACCGCGGCCGGACTCAGAATTACACCGGCGTCCTCAACCGCGTCGGTTTGGACCTTGGTGTTACCGGTGGCGGGGTCATGGTGTGGGCGGTTCTGGCGAGCACCCCGACCATCCCCCCGGGCGCGCTCACTGGTCGCTTTGTCGGCGCCAGCGGCGACGTCGCGGTCGGCGTCGGCGTGGGCGCGAATCCGCTTTCGGACGAGCGGACCCGCTCTGCTCGCTTTGAGGATTTTTGCTTCTGACCCAAGCGGACTTTGGGCAAATGCCCTCGAACCGCCGGTCATTTTTGATTGCCGTATCTCTCGGCTACGGCTGCAGCGACGAACCTTTTCCGCCCTTCTCCGCCCGGGCTCGTGCCATGGGCCGCGCACCAATCCGGAAATGTGTTCGGATCGATATGAACGCGCAGGACGACATGTCCATAGGCCTTAAGTCCCCGCTCCATTTCCTCTGCAATCTTAAGCCACTCCTTCCAGGTGCGTGGCATCTTGTTGCTGTCGGGGAAAATTTTTAGAAGGGCTGGATAATCTTCTTCGTTGATCCAATAGGCTCCAACCGCTGGAGGCTGCCTGTCTTCTAAAGTGGTCATGTCGATCATCCTGCAAGGGGCTATTTGGTATCTTACACCACCACGTCAAATACAGAGGAGGCGCTTGGATGACTGATGACGATCAGAAGCTAGCCGTAGGGCTCCTTGAGAAGCTGAAGGCGGAGACCGACGAACTAGACCAGCTCATGGATCAAATGATCACCGAAATGGAGAACACGCCGCCGGATAAGCGCGGGGGTGAAGCGTGGGACAACTTCACGAACAGATTTCTGGAACTCCAAGCAGCACAGAAAGAAGTGGGCGAAAAATTCAAGTCGGCGAACGCTGCTCTTGCCCAACTCCACTCAAAGAGCACCAAGCAATGAGCGTCCGCGGTGCGTGAGTATGGTTATGGCCCGAAGCGGACATTCCCATCGGCCATCATCGCCTAAATCTTGGCAAAGTGCCTATAAACCCCCTCAATCCGGTCTAATTCCGACCCCGTCAGTTTCAAATTCGGGGCGAGACTGGTCATCGGGTATGGTTTGTAGTGGGATGCGTATCATGCCGAGTTCAAACTATTACCGCGAGCAAGCAAACCTGCTTTTCAGATTGTCGATGTCAGCAAACAATCATGACCTAGCTGAGCGCCTGATGAAACGCGCCGAAGAAATGGCCGTCCGGGCACGAGACGCTGATGATCCCGGACAAGTCTCATCGCAAGTCGGGAACACCGTTTCCACGTCCTAGGGCAGATCCAAGGCAAATTCATACCGAGCCTTGTCTAAGCCATTGGCGATGGAGGGTGCGCAAGCCCGCTGCCTAAATTCTGGTCGGACAGCAATCCCGCCACTTTCGCATGTCCGCTTGTGGCCCAAAGCGGACATGCAGGACGCCCCATAAGAATGTCCGCTTTTCGCGGAAGAGCGGCCGCCGAATTTTATAAGTACACGCCCTAAGAAATCGCCGTCATGGCCCCCTCGCCGACCTGAAGGCGGTCAGGCCGAGCACCAGCAGCAGCACGAACAGCGCGACGAAGATGTAGAAGAATATCTTCGCCGCTTCGGCGCTCGCCGCCGACAGATTGGTGAAGCCGAACAGGCCGGCGACGATCGACAGCACCAGCGCGATGATCGCCCATCTCAACAAGGTCATGGCATCCCTCTTCGACTGGCAAACGAAGGATACCGACGTTGGTTCCATTGAACCCTATCAACCGTGGTCCACCGCATTTCGTTCATAGCGGGCACAACCGGACGATTTTGCTTTTCGTTTGTCTTTCCCTGCCTATGTTCGTTGTCGTCCCGTTCGCCGAGGGTGCTGTCGCGAGGCATTGCGAAGGCAGAACGGGATGCGGCGTCCCGCGCGCTTGCCCATGCAAGCAGGCACCCGGGAGGCTCCGGAAACCCGCCCTCCGCCACTACGAGCGGACGCGAGAAGCTCGCAGGCGATGAAGCCCGACGGCTTCATCCCGCGCGGGACCGGAGACATAAATCCCGCGGTGGAGCGCCGAGAGGCGAGCGTCCTGATCGCAAGGGACGCGAGGCGCCTCGCGGAAGCGCCTGCGGGCCGGCGGCATCGGCCCGCGAAGGGTGCCTCGCAAGCACCCGAGCGCCTGTCGGCGCTCCGCCCCCTCACCTGGTGTGATGGGGAGCAGACAAACCTCGGAGGAACAATGCCTCGCGAGCGCAATAACGCATGCGCCCATGATGAAAAGGCCGGTCGCTCCGCCTTCTCTGCACGCTATAATAGCGGCCCGCCGTCGCCCCGCCCCGATCCGCTCCCGAACATCCGAAGCGAACGAAGAGAAAAGAAGGACTGAAATGAGCAACCTGCCGATCTACGAGATGCTCGCGCAGACCTTCGCCAGCGCCGGGTCAAGCTCAAGGGCCACGGCGTGATCTAGGCCGCGCCCCGTGTTCCTGATAGAGCACCACGGCAAGGAGCTGTTGGCGTCGCACGGAATTCCCGTTCCGGCCGGCGTGTTCGTGCCGGCTGGCGGCGACGTGCTCACCTGCTCGCCGCCCGACGGTCCTGTGATGGTCAAGGCGCAGGTCGCATCCGGCGGCCGCGGCAAGGCTGGCGGCGTCGAAAGCGCCGCGTCGCGCGACGATGTCGCGCGGATCGTCGCGAAGCTCGACAGCGTGCTGCTGAACGGCAAGCCGATCCATGGCTTTCGCATCGAACAGCGTGTCGACTTCGTGCACGAAGCCTATGTGAGCCTGTCGGTCGACGGCGAAACCGCACGCATCCGGCTGCTCGTCTCCGCCGCAGGCGGCGTCGATGTCGAGGCTCACGCCACGCATGAAAACGGGGCGCTAACCGCATTGGCGGAGCCGGAGAATTTGGCCGACGCGGCGGCGAAGCTGTGCGCCGGACTGCCCTCGCCGCTTCGCGACGCTCTCAGCAATGCCGTGCCGCGCCTCGCTGACGTTTTCCTCAGGCACGAAGCGACGCTGCTCGAGGTCAATCCGCTGTTCATCCTGCGCGACGGAAGCTGGATCGCCGGCGACGTCAAGCTCGTGATCGACGACAACGCGATCTTGCGCCAGCCGGTGATTGCCGCGCTACTCGAAAAGCATCCCGGCATCTATCCCGAGAGCGCGCGCAAGCTCGTGCATGGCTTCGACTATGTCGAGGTCGACCCGCAAGGCGAGATCGGGCTCATCACCACCGGCGCAGGCTTGAGCATGCAACTCATCGACGAGCTGAAGGCGCAAGGCCGCCGGCCGCTGAATTTCTGCGACATCCGTTCCGGCCAGTTCCGTGGCGATCCGGCCCGCCTCATCGCCGTGATGCAATGGATTGCATCGCGGCCGAGCGTGCGCGTCGTGCTGGTGAATATCTTCGCCGGCATCACGGACTTGGCCGAATTCGCTCGCCTCCTGGTGCAGGCGTCGGCCGCGGTGCCGGAGCTGCGCGTCCCGATCGTCGCACGGCTGATCGGCCGCAATCTCGACGAGGCGCGGCAGATCCTCGCCGCGTCCGCCCTCGCCGTGACGCTCGAGCCCGATCTCGACCGCGCCCTCGCCCTCACCCTGGCGACACTCGACGCCAAAGGCGGCAGCCGTGGATAGCTCGCTGTTCGATCCGTCCGTGCCCGTCATCATCCAGGGCATCACCGGCCGTGCCGGCCGCACCCATGCGCAACTGATGCAGCGCTACGGCACGCGCGTTGTGGGCGGCGTTGTCGCCTCGGCCACAGCGTCGCGCGAGCCCATCGCCGGCATCCCGGTGTTTGCGTCGTGCCGCGAAGCGGTCGCGGCGACCAAAGCGCGCGCCAGCCTGCTGATGGTGCCACCGCTCAATGTCTTGCCGGCGGTGGAAGATGCGCTCGCGGGCGGCGTCGAGCTTCTCGTGTGCATCACCGAGGGCGTGCCGGTGCACGATGCGCTCAAGCTGGTGCGGATGGTGCACGAGCGCGGCGCCGTTCTGATCGGCCCCTCGACGCCGGGCATCGCCGTGCCCGGCCGCATGAAGATCGGCTTTCTGCCCGATGCGGCGCTGACGCCGGGACCGCTCGGCGTGATGTCGAAGAGCGGGACGCTGTCGTACGAAGTCTGCTACCGCCTCGCCCAGCGCGGCGTCGGGCAATCCCTGTGGATCGGCAGTGGCGGCGATCCGGTCAAGGGCGCACGCTTCGCCGATCTGGTTCCGCTGTTCCAGTCGCACGCCGAAACGCAAGCGGTGCTGGTGATCGGCGAGATCGGCGGCACCGAGGAAGAGGAACTCGCCGAGGCGCTGATCCGCGCGCGCTTTTCCAAGCCGGTGTTTGCGCTCCTCGCCGGCACCACCGCGCCCGAGGGCGTGACCATGGGCCATGCCGGCGCACTGATCCACGGCACCCGCGGCACCGCTGCGTCGAAGATCGCAGCGCTCGGCCGCGCCGGCGTGCGCGTCCACGCGACCATGCGTGATATCGTCGAGGATGCCGCGCGACTGCTGGCGCCCGCAGCAGCATAGTCCGTAGTCGGAAAACACGAGCACACCGATGACCGAACCTTTTCGTTTCAAGCTGACCGACGAACAGAAGCAGATCGTCGGCACCGTGCGCGAGCTCACCCAGGGCGAGTTCAAGCTGCGCGGGCTCGACTACATGAACGGCGCGTTTCCGTGGGAAAACATCCGACGTTTGGCTGATATTGGCGTGCTCGGCATGGCGGTGCCGCAGGCCTATGGCGGCTCCGAATTCGCGGTGTTCGACACCGCGCTGGTGCTCGAGGAGATCGCCAAGGGCTGCTACGTGACGGCGATGGCCGTGCTCGGCGAGGTCGGCGTGCAGACCCGCATCATCGCGACCTATGCGCCCGAGCCGGTGAAGCAGCGCCTGCTTCCGGCGGTCTGCAAGGGCGAGTGCATCCTCGCGATCTGCATGACCGAGCCGCATGCCGGCACCGACGTTGCGAGCTACACGACCAATACCGAGGTGCGCGGCGCGACGCTGCGGCTCAAAGGCGTGAAGACATTGTGCAGCCGCGCCGAAGAGGCCGGCGCTTTCGTCGTCTTCACGCGCATCAACGGCACGCCCGGCGGCAACGGCATCGGCTGCGTGCTGGTCGAGAAAGGCACGCCCGGCCTCGTGCTGTCCGGCAAATTCCACACCATGGGCGGCGAATATCTGCACGAGGTGCGGTTCGAGGATTGCGAGCTGCCGGCAGAGAACCTGCTGCTCGCCGAAGGCGGCCTCAAGAAATTGCTCTCGGCGTTCAACACCCAACGCTGCCTCAATCCCAGCATCTCGCTCGGCCTCGCCGAAGGCGCCTTCGACGAGGCGCTGCGCTATGCGCGCGAGCGTGCAGCCTTCGGAAAGCCGATCGGCGAATTCCAGGGCATGCGCTGGAAGCTCGCGGACATGTTCAACGAGATCGAAGCCGGACGCGGCCTACTCTATCGCGCCTGCGCGACCGCCGATCCGTTTCCCGATCCGCTGCTCGCGGCGCAGGCCAAGGTCTTCTGCAACGAAATGTCCGTGCGCGTCACCGGCCAGGCGATCCAGATTTTCGGCGGCTATGGGTTCACCGACGAGTACCTGGTGTCGCGGCTCTATCGCGGCGCGCGCTATGGCAGCCTCGGCGGCGGGACGTCGGAAACATTGCGCGATCTGATCGGCAAGCGCCTGATGGCGAGCGCCGACCTGACCGACGGAATTTTAGGACTGTCGGATTTCTGATGATGCGATGTCAGTTCGTCGCGAGGCCGGCGGCCTTGGCGACCTTCGCCCATTTGTCGACTTCGCTCGCGACGCGTTGGGAAAATTGCTGCGGCGTGCTGCCGACCGGATCGGCGCCTTCCCGCGCCATGCGCTCGCGCATCGCCGGCGTCTTGAGCAGCTCGATCAGCTCGCTATTGATCTTGGTGACGACCTCCGGACGCGTTGCGGCGGGCGCAAACACGCCCTGCCACGAGCTGATCTCATAGCTCGGGAAACCGGACTCGGCGATGGTCGGCACATCCGGCAGATACGGCAAGCGCTGTTCGGTGGTGACTGCGAGCACCCGCAGCTTCCCTGCGCGCACATGCGCGATGCCGCTCGGCACCAGACTGAAATGCACCTTGATATGACCGCCGAGCAGCGCATTGAACACTTCGGCATTGCCCTTGTAAGGGACGTGCACCAGACGAACGCCGGCCATGGTGTTGAACATCTCCGCAGCAAGATGCGTCGACGTGCCGGGGCCCGACGACGCGTAGTCGAGGCCGGCCGGGCTCGACTTCGCAAGCGCGATGAACTCAGCGAGGTTCTTGGCCGGCACCGACGGATGCACCAGGAGCATCATCGGCAGCGAAGCGAGCTCGGTGATCGGCGCAAAATCCCTGATCGGATCGAACGACACCTTCTGCAGCGCGGGGGCCGCGGCAAAAGCGAATGTGGTGACGAGCAGCGTATGGCCGTCCGGCGCGGACTTCGCCACCGCCGACGTGCCGATCGCGCTGCCGGCGCCCGGGCGGTTGTTGACGATCACCGTCTGCGACCAGCTTTCGGTGAACCGCTGCGCCATCAAGCGCGCGATGTTGTCGGTCGTGCCGCCGGCGACGAACGGAACCACCAGCTCGATCGGCTTGGTGGGAAAGCTCTGCGCGAAAGCCTGCGCCACAGCGATGGCAGCGGCTGCAACGACAACGCCCGCAGAAAGCACATGACGGCTTCGCATCATTCGTTTCTCCCTCGTGCCGCGCCTGTTTGGTCCGGCGCAGTCATGCACACTCTAGCGCAGATCGACTTTAGTCGTAGGGCTTTTCTGGAAGTCTTCCAGTTCGAATAGAGGGCCTAAATGCCACAGGCAGAAAGATACGACCGAGTTTTGAGAGCTTCTAACACCGTTCGCGCCTGATCGAACATAAAGGAGTAGCGGGTGTTGGGGGTTTGAACGCGATGAATGCATTAACGTTTAAGAAGAAACTCCACTGGACGGTTCTTTGCAGCACGGTGAGTTGTCTCGCACTCTCGATCGACGCGGCGAATGACGTGTACGCCGAGGCAGTCTCGCTGCCCACCGTCGCCGTCGATCCGCCGAAACGCCAACCCGCACGACCCAAGCCTCAGCAAGGCGCAAAGAAGAAAGCGCCGGTCCAGCGCGTCGAAGCGCCGCCGCGGCAAGCCGAACCCGTTCCATACCTGACGCCTTCGACCGGGGTGCTGGGCGCGCCGCCGCCGCCTTATGCTGGCGGACAGGTCGCGACCGGCGGCGGGCTTGGATTGCTCGGCAACCGCAGTGTCATGAACACGCCGTTCAACCTGACGAGCTACACGGCGAAGCTGATCCAAGACCAGCAGGCGCGCACCATCGGCGACGTGATGCTGAACGATCCCTCGGTGCGGGTTAAGACCCCGCACGGCAACGGCGTGGATGGACTCTACATCCGCGGCTTCTATTACGACAGCGGCGACTATGGATTGAACGGTCTCTACGGCATCGCACCGTTTTATTCGACGAGCGCCAATTTCGTTGAGCGGGTTGAAGTGCTGAAAGGTCCGGGCGCGCTGCTCAATGGCATGCCGCCCGCAGGTGCCGTCGGCGGGAACGTGAACCTGGTCACGAAAACCGCCCCCGACTTCGACATCACCCAGCTCACTGCCACCTATGCCTCGAAGTCAACCTTCGGAGCGAACGTCGATGTGAGCCGGCGCTACGGCGAGCGCAAAGAGTACGGCGTGCGCTTCAACGGCGGTTACCGGGACGGCAACACCGCCTACGACCGGCAGAACGAAAAGTTCGGCAATGCCGTACTCAATTTCGACTATCGCGGCGAGACTGCGCGCTTCTCCACCGATCTCGGCTATCAGGCTAGCGATCTTTCGCCACCACTGCGGTTTTTGACGTTTAACAACAGTCCGCCCTTTGCTGCCACGATCCCCGTTCCGCCGGTGCCGAGGCCAGGGACCAACTACATGCCGTCCTGGACGACGTGGAAGCCGAAAGACACTTTCGCAATGACCCGCGGCGAGGTCGACGTGACGGATTCGGTGACCGTTTACGGCGCCGTCGGATATCACAAGAGCGAGATCGATTATCTGTTTACATCACCCCGTATAACCAACACCGGTGGGCTCGGAAACTGGCAGGCAGCTCCGTTCAAGGGAAGCGACGTCTACGACACGCGCTCAAGCGACGCCGGTGTGCGGACTACATTTGATATCGGTCCCGTCAACCATCTGGTGACCGTCAACTACTCGACGACCAACCGGGAGTACGACGCCTTTGCGAGAGGAGGCCCGCAGGTCTTCTCAAACCTCTACAACCCCGTTGATCCTCCTTTCCCGGCAAATTTCAACACCGTCGTTCAGTCGCTGCAGACCAGGACGAACCTCTCGAGCGTGGGCGTCGCCGACGTGATGTCGATGTTTAAAGATCGGCTGCAGGTTATCGTCGGCGCTCGACGACAAAGTGCCGGCGTCGAGTCACGAAACTTTCTGACACCCGCCATAAACTCGACCGTCGACCGATCGATCTGGAGCCCGGCCTACGCTGTTGTCATCAGACCGGTCGAATATATCTCGCTCTATGCGAACTATATCGAGGGGCTCAAGGCCGGAGACGTCGTGGTCGGAGTCAGCAATTTCTCCAACGTCGGCGAGATCATTCCGCCCTATCAAACCAAGCAGAAGGAAGTCGGCGTCAAGATCGACATGGGCCGCATCACCACAACAGTGAGCGCGTTCGACATCACGATGCCAAATATCATCGCCGTTGCAGTGCCCGGAGTGACGCTGCCGGCACGGCGGCTTGCCGGCGAACAGCGAAATCGCGGCCTTGAGTGGTACGTTTCGTGCCAACTCTCCGCGTACTCGGCGGCATCGCTCTTATTGACGGAGAAATCGTCAAGCAGACCTTCTCCAGTGGCGCAGTCGTCGTCAACTACGAGGGCAAGGAACCGGTTGGCGTGTCGAGGATCAATGTCAACTTCGGCGCGGAATGGGACACACCATTTGTCCGCGATCTGACCTTGACCGGTCGCGTCGTCTATACGAGCAAACAATACGCCAACGACGCAAACACCCAGGAGCTGCCGTCATGGACCCGGGTCGACATCGGCGCCCGATATACGATGACGTCACCGTGGAACGGCAAGCCGATCGTTTTCCGCGCCAACGTCGAGAACGTCTTCAACGAAGGCTATTGGACGGCGTACCGCACCGTCAGTAGCGCGGTGTCGCTCGGCGCTCCGCGAACTTACTTGGCATCCACGACATTCAATTTCTGAGGCACGAGCTTGCACGCTCAGCGCATGTTGAAGCGCACCGGCACCGTGAGGCTGACTTCCGCGCCCTGCAGCGCGGGCGGTGGTGGCGGGAACGGCTGCGACCGCTTGATCATTTCCAACGCTTCACGGTCAAGCGCCGGCGAGCCGGAGGTCGTCACGACCCGGCTCGACATCACGCGTCCCTTGCGGTCGATGCTGAACGCGACCTGTGCAATGCCGCGATCGTTTCCGGCGTCGGCCGGAAAGCGCTTGTTGCGTTCCAAGAGCGCGGCGATCGAGCTGCGCCATGTCGGGATCGCGTTGGAGCGATCGACCGTCGGTGCGCCCTGAACCTGCGCGGCGGCGATGTCGGCGAGCGCGAACTGCGGCATCTGCGGCGGCGCCGTCGTCTCTGGCGCCGGCAATTGGTTCTCTTGCTGGATTTCGACCTGCTTCTCCGGCTTGGGCGGCGTGGTGTCGAGCGCGACCTCCGGATTGACCGCCTGCGCAAGCTCGGGCTGCAGCTCCCGCGATTGCGCGGTCTCGAGCTGTTCCTCGACCTGCTCCTTCACCTCGGTGACCGGTGTCTGCGGCGAGGCTTCGGCCTCCACCTGCTCGGGTCCCGGCGGCAGATCGGTCACGCTTTCCGGCGGTGCGGTCGGGAACGGCGAAAGGTCGACGACCATCGCCGCCGTCGGCTCCGACGCATCGTCCTCGTTCCAGTTGATCATGGCGGCGGCGACCGCCCCATGCAGGAACACGACGGCCACGCCGCTCAGCGCCCACAGCAGCAATTCGTTCCGGTCTTCGACAAAAGGAATTTTCATTGCGGCGGGGGCTTCTCTAGACCAACCAAAGCGACTTTCAGGTATCCGGCCTTCCGCATGAGGTTCATCACCTCCATAAGCGCGCCATAGGCAACCTCCTGGTCGGCGCGCAGGAAGATGCGGGTATCTTTGTCGCCCATCGTGACGGCATTGAGGCCCGAGGCCAAGGCCTCCCGGCCGATCGTCTGCTCGCCGAGCGCCAGTGTGAGGTCGCGGCGCACCGTGAGAAAGATCGGCTTGTCGGGACGCGGCTGCGGTTCCGCGGTCGAGGCCGGCAGATTGACCGAGACGTCGACGGTCGCGAGCGGCGCCGCCACCATGAAGATGATGAGCAGCACCAGCATCACGTCGATGAACGGCGTGACGTTGATCTCGTGGACCTCGGCGAGCTCGTCGCTGCCGTCATCGAGACGCGCGCTCATCCCCTACTCCGCCGCCGCCAATGTGCCGCGCTTGACCGGCGCTGCCGCCCGGCGGTCGAGGTCGCGGCTTACCAACCGCTCGATCTCCGCCGAAGCATCGCCCAAAAGCCCGCGGTAGCCCGCGATCTGGCGCGAGAACACGTTGTAGATCACCACCGCCGGAATGGCGGCGACCAGGCCGAAGGCGGTCGCGAGCAAGCGCCTCGGCGATCCCCGGCGCGACCACCGCCAGATTTGTCGTCTGCGCCTTCGAGATGCCGATGAAGCTGTTCATGATGCCCCAGACCGTTCCGAACAGGCCGACGAAGGGAGCGGTGGAACCGATGGTCGCGAGCACACCGGTTCCGCGCGTGATGCCTCGGCTCCGTGCAATCTCGATCCGCTGCAGCCGCGAAGCAATGCGCGAGAGAATCCCCTCGCGATCCATGCCGTCGGCGCTGAGCTGCAATTCCAGAATAGCCGCCCGCACAAACTCGCCGAACGGCCCCCTGGTCTTGCCGAGCTCGCGGGCGGCGTCATCGAGCGAGCGCGCCGAGGCCAACACCTTCAACGCATTGCGCGCCCTGCGCTTGGCGAACAGCAGCTCGATCGACTTGGCCAGCCAGACCGTCCAGGTCACGATCGAAGCGAACAGAAGCCCGATCATCACCGCCTTCACCACCCAGTCGGCGGCCAGATACATGCCCCAGGGCGTGAGATCGCGTGGCAGATCGGTGGGGGTCGTGGAGATTTCCTGAGCCAGGGAGGCGGTGCTCGCCAGCAGCGGCACAGCGACAGCAGCTAGTTGATAGGCCGCCGCTGGATATCCGCAGACCAGACGACGAACCGCCGAGAATTTCACCATTTGCACTCGCATCCAGATTGCCCGGTCGCAGGAGAGTTCCAGTTCACACCAACCGCGACCCGCTTTTTCTTGTTGGCCGTTTGAGCATGCGCGAGCCCACGCAACATGGCAGGCCCGCCGGTCCCACGACACCCGTGATCCATCGGATTTCGATGCTGCGTATCGCCAAATGTCGCGTCGAGCAAATATTTTTCGGTGTTTTTAATTCTTCTAAGAAGAAGCGTGGCGAGTTTCGCCCGTATTTTCTGCGTTGCGTCATTAAGCAAGAACGCGCGACGCAGCCATGCGAAGCTGACGTACTCAAGACAGCGACGGCCGGCTCACACAAAATCGACGTGCTTGCCCGGAACTCTCAGCAAGGATTTCGGCAACGAAAACGTGCTCTGGGTCGCTACTTTGTAATTGATCTAGAAAAGATGGTTTGAGTTGGCGGCGTTGGGATTCGCGGTATGGTCCGCGTCGAACAAGTCATTGAAGCGCTTGCAATGGATTCAGCCGTCAGTCCCGTCATCGCTCGCAATAGCCGCTGGCAAACAGCTGCACGAGCCGTGCTCGCAGGTCCCATAGCCGTGCTGCTGAGCGTGATGGTCGTTGCCGGCATGCCGTTGTGGCTTCCGCGCGGCGCCGCCGGCATCGACCACATCGTGCTCCCATTGATCCTGCTGCCCGCGATCTGGGGCGCGATCTTCTTCCATGCGGTGCTTGACCGCAGCCTCGCGCGTGTCGCGCTTGTCGCAGCCGTCATCGGGGGCGCGCATGTCGTGACGCTCGTTTCTCATTTCTCAAAGCCGCCGGTTACTTCCGCCTCGCAGGATGCCAAGCGATGATCCGCCTGCCCCAGCGGGAAACCAAGCTGATGGTGGCCGTCCACGGCTGGCTCGGAATCGTGCTCGGCCTCTTGCTTTATGCAGTCATCGTCACCGGCACGGCCGCCGTGTTCTCGCAGGAGATCAAGATCTGGTCCGCTGGTGTCCTCGAGCCGGTCGATCCCTTCGCACGGCCGCTCGAAAGCGTCGTCCGAGGTCTCGCGGCGGAGACACCGGCGGAGTATCGCGAGGACCTCTCGATCCGCCGTACCGGCGCCGGCAATCTCGCATTCTTTTTCCACCGGCATGAGAAAGTGGAAGGCGGCCAAATCCGCGAGAAAGGGTTTTGGTACGAGGTGGCGTCCGATGGACGCGTCGTCGCGCGCCGCCAAGGCTTCGGCCTTGATGTGTCCGGCCCGGATAGCGCGTCCGCGCTCGGGCGATTCTTCGTGGAGCTTCACGTCCGGTTGCATCTCCCCGATCCCTGGGGTCTCATCCTGACCGGCATTCTGGGCATCGCGATGCTCGCCGCCGCCGTGTCGGGGTTGCTGATGCACCGGCATCTCATCAAGGACATCTTCACGCTTCGTCCCGGGCAACGGCCGGTCAGCATGCGCGACCTGCACACCGTCGCCGGAACCTGGATTCTGCCGCACGCCTTCGTGCTCGCGTTCACCGGCGCATTCTTCAGCTTCGCGATTTCGATCGGCGTTCCGCTCCTTGCCAAAGTGGCTTTCAACGGCAACCAGCCGGCGATGATCGAGACATTGATCGGTGTTCAAAAGGCGGAGGACCCGCGCCCGGCGGTCGGCACAAACCTCGATACGATCTTTGCGGACTCTGCAGGCGCGCGCCGGCGCTCCGATTGCGCTCGTTTCGATCGACCACTTCGACCGCGCCGACTCGCACATCACCATCCGGCTGTTCCAGCGGGAAGGCTCGCTGATGCTGACGACTTTGACATATGCGGGAGCGACCGGCGCGTTCATCAGCGAAAAACCCATTCTCGGCACCAGGCCATCCATCGGCGGGTCTGCGTTCGCGCTGATGGGGCCGCTGCATTTCGGCAACTTCGCCGGCTGGTGGTCGAAAGCCGTGTGGTTCGCGCTTGGCGCGGCGAGCGCCTATGTCACCTTCAGCGGGCTTGCGCTCTGGGTCCGCCGCCGCGAGGAGCGGCCCGGCTGGCGTGCGCTCGGCCGCCTGAACGCGTGGGTTGGCGCGGGGCTTCCGTTCGCCATGGCGGCTTCTGCGGTCGGCTACTTCCTCGCCTTGAAGACGGACGCAACGCTCTATTGGACGCCGGCGGCTTTCGTCATCGCTGCCGCTTTCGCGCTGATCCCTGCGCTGATCGTTCGGGCCGCGCGCATTACGCCGATCTTGTTTAGCGCCACCGGCGTCGTCTTGCTCACGTTGCCGATGCTTCGGATAGCGACCGGCGGACCGAGCTGGTCCGCCGCGCTGGCGGCCGGTCAATTGGCCATGCCGGTGCTCGACATCCTGGTGAGTATCGGTGCGGTGGCGTGCCTGTTGCCGGCGCGCACATTGTTGCGCAGGCAGGAAACGGCTGAAGCGCCATCGCGCTCGTTTGCGCAGCCTGCCGAATGAGCGCGACGTTGCTGGGCTTCCTGTCTGCTGCGATCAGCGCATCGTGCTTGGCGTTTCTGGCCGCGTCGGATTCGAAACGGCTGGCGGGGCGCCAGGCTGCATTCGGCAGCCTGCGGCCTCTCGCAACTGCCGTCGCCGGCCTGCCGGGCGGCCTGCTGGCGCTGAGTGGCCACTGGGTGGCCTTCTTCATCTGGCTGGGGGCAGCAACGGTGCTTGGTTGGATGATCGCGGCCGGCTTCAGCGCATTGCCTTCGGAAAAAAATGCGCGGCCTGAAAGCACGTCAGAAGAACCCGAAGGAAGGCGCGACCAGCCATAGTCTATTCGGCGGCAACCAGTTTTTCTTCGCGAGGCGTCTGCGCGTTCGCCAGTCGCTTGCGCGCCCGGCGGCCGCGCAGCCACATCAGGATTCCCGTGACGGCAAACACGACCGGAAACACACCGGTGAGGAACACGACGAACTGCCACACCGGGCCGCCCCTGCTTCCGTCGTGGATCCATCGGATCCACTGCGCCGCGCGATTGCCGGCCAGCGGATCCGGCAAGCGCCGTACGCCGCTGTTGCGGTCGTCCACGGTGACCGTGATCAGGTCGCCGGCGGAATTGCGCAATTGCACGCGCCACGACGGCGGTGGTGTCTCGCGCCCCTTCGCCGCTTCGCGTCCCTTGCCGCCTTCCTTGCCGCTCTCGCGTGTCTTGCCACCCTCTTTGGACGCCCCGCGTTCGGCGCCCTTGCCGCCTTCGCGGCCTTCGGCCGCCGGCCGGCGATTGGGCTCGGTCGGCAGAAACAGCGTGGCCGGCCGCGCTGCCGGCTCGACCGCTTGCGCGAGGCGCAGCGCTTCATCCGGCGATCAGATTGGGCTTCTCGACGATCGCCGCGGCGAACGCGCGCGGCGGCTGCGGCTGCATGGGAGCGATCGACGACATCAGCGAGCGCGCCGTCTGCGGGAACGACAGATAGATTCCGGTCAGCGAGACGATCGCGAGCGGTATCGAAATCCAGAAGCCGAGCGTGTGGTGCAGATTTGTCGACGTGTGCGGCGCGCGCCGCCACCGAAGGCGCGGACAGCACCGATGCCGCGACGCGGCCACCACAGCCAGATGCCGGTGAGCGAAAGGATCGAGCATCCCGACGCCGGCCCATCCGACGATCTGGCGTCCGGAATATTGCGGGAATGGTCAGGTTCTCGTGGAAGACGTGCAGGAAGCCGACCCACGAGGCGCGGAAATCGACCTTGTCGAGCACCGCGCCGGTCGGCGGATCGAGGTAGATGCTGAAGAATCGCGGGCGCCGCCCGCTCGCCGGATCGACCTGCTGGCGCGCCAGGACGACGACGGGAGCGCCGGCTGATCGCGGAAATCTGACGCCGGTGACCGTTTCATTCGCCGCAACCACTGCCGATGCCGCAGCGATATATTGCGCCGGCGACAACGCAAGCTGCGGCCCGCTCACCGTCCAGCGCTTGGGATTGACCAGTGCATCGAACTCGTCGTGATAGACGAGCAAAGCGCCGGATACCGCGATCGGCACAAGCAGCACCAGCAGCCCGATGCCGATCCATCGATGGAGAACTCCACCAAAATTGCCGCAGTCGGGCCGGACGCGCCATGCCGGTGATCGCTCTTTTGTTCTTGGGCGGGCATTGGCATCCGGAGAAGACATCCCGGATGCGTGAAACGATCTGTGCTGGGTACCGCCAATCATCGCGCCGGGCAAATATTTTCGAAGTATTCGCTGTTGTTTTTAATTATTCTAAGAATAATTCCACTGACATAGCGCCTCTGCATTTTCGCTATTGCTCAGACCAAGAATCGACATATCAAGTATTACGAGCATTTCTACAGTATAGAAGTGTTCAAAACAAAGATTTTATCGGGGGTGTCTAATGTCACGCTACACGGGCCGGGGGGCCCAGCGTCGTATTCAGTCGCAATTCGGATTTGTCAGTATCGCAGCGCTGCTCTGCTTGAGTGCAGCGCCAAAGCTCGAGCAGCGCAAGAAGCGCAATCAGCAACGGGCGCCGTCTCCGCTCCCGGCCGTGCGCGTCGATCCCGCAAAACGTCCACCCGCAAAGAAGGCGCAGAAGGGACCGACCAAGAAAGCGGCCAAGCGGCCGCCTGCACCACCGGCAACGCCCGTCGTCGCACCATCGCCGTCGACGAACTATTTGGTCGGCACAGCTGGCGGCACCGGGCGCATGACAGCGCCTCTGCTCGACACGCCACAGACCGTCACGGTCGTCCCGCAGCAGATCATCCGCGAGCAAGCGTCATCGACGGTGATGGACGCGCTGCGCAACGTGCCGGGCATCACCTTCCGGGCCGGCGAAGGCGGCGCGCAAGGCGACGTGCCTTACATCCGCGGATTCGATGCCCGCAACGACATCTTCCGCGACGGTGTCCGCGATCCAGGCTGGTACACGCGCGACAGCTTCTCCGTCGACAGCGTCGAGGTTCTGAAGGGGCCGTCGTCGTTCATGTTCGGCCGCGGCTCGACCGGCGGCGTGATCAACATGAACACGCAAGTGGCCGGTGTTCGGCACGCGCGCCGACCACGAACGCTCCGTGCCTACCCCGTTAAATCGCCGCTGTTCGTGAGCGCGCCGTCCGCCGACTTCATTGAAATCATGGGGACCGTCCACACCGGCCCCGGCGCACGGTCCGTCCTCGACGCCAACAAGCAGATCAACGAGCAAGCCGCAGCGCGCATCCAGGTGATGGGCCAGCGCTACGACATCCCCGGCCGCGATCATGTCGAAGAGAACCGCTGGGGCGTGGCGCCGTCGCTCACCTACAAGTTCAACGACCAGACGCGCGCGACGCTCTGCTTACATCTACCAGCACGACGACAGCATCCCGGATCGAGGAATTCCGTACGCTGCCCGCAGGCTGGGGCACTGCCGAGATTTCCACTCCCGGTACCAAGGCAGACCTGGTACGGCATCACTGTCCGGCCCGAACTCCGGACCGGGAAAAGATCGACGCACACGTTGCAACCGCGCGTTTTGTTCACGAGTTCACGAACGACATCAAGATCACGAACACATCGCGCTACGTGAATGTCGACCGGCTCAACCGGGTGACATTGCCGAGCAACGGCATTGCTCCCAACACTCTTCCAGCGACGCCCACGAACCTCGCCACGGCCCTCTACGCCCCAGGCCGTCAATGGACGGAAGTCAACAACGAACTCTTGGCCAACAACACCGACTTCTCCGCGAAGTTCTCGACCGGGATGGCTCGGCACAGCTTGGTCGCGGGCGTCGACATAACGCGGGAGGAGCGCAACTCGGTAGCACGGACGATTCTTGCGGGTGCCGCAAATCAGCCGGCCCCGACCATTGTTTCCGATCCCGATCCCTACCGGTTTGGCGGAAACTTCGGTCTACCTGGCGCGACGACCGTTTCGAACGCCACGACCGTTGGCGCCTATCTCGCCGATCAGGTGAAGATCACTGACTGGTTCGAATTGCTGGGCGGCGTCCGCTACGACAACTTCGACGCCAAGTCCGGCACGACGACGTCTGCTACAGCGGACAGACAAGATGTGGAGCTGGCGGGTCGGCGCCGTATTCCATCCGACCAGCAACAGCAGCATCTATGTCGATGCGGGGAACGTCGTTCAATCCGACCGCCGAGTTCCTGACCTTCAACGCCAATATCTCGACGCTAGATCCCGAAGAAAACGAGACGACGGAAATTGGCGTCAAGGTCGACGTCCTCGACCGACGCCTCAGCCTGACCGGTGCGGTTTTCCGCACCGACAAGACCAATGCTCGTGTGACCGATCCGGCGCTCAACGTAATGGTCCTAGCCGGCGTTGTCCGCGTCGAAGGCGTCGAGCTAGGCGCGATCGGCCGCATCACGGATCAATGGCAGGTCTTTGCCGGCTACACGCATCTGCGATCGGAGTTCCTCGAAAGTCCGAATCCGGCAATACGTCGGGAAGGAGCTGCTGAACACGCCGCACAACGCCTTCTCGTTCTGGACAACCTACGATGTCACGCAAAAATGGACGGTCGGCGGCGGCGCGTTCTTTGTGGATGCGGTCTGGGGCAATGTCGACAACACAACGCGGGTGCCGTCCTATTGGCGCTTCGACCTGATGACCAGCTACAAGATCACCAACAACATCGTCGCGCAGCTCAACATCTACAACCTGACGAACGAATACTACTTCGCTCAGGTCTACAATAACTGGGCCGTCCCCGGAGCGGGCCGGTCCGCGGCATTGACACTAAGAGGCCGGTGGTAGTTTCCTCCGACCTGCCTCAAGCCCGCCGCCGCTTGGCCCCCCGCGGCGGCGGGCTCGACATTTTGTATGAGTACGCCACGCCATGATGGTCCACATCCCCAACGTGCTGTCCGCCGACCAGGTCGCGCGCTGCCGCGACGTGATGCAGCGCGCGGCCTGGGTGGATGGCCGCGTGACCGCCGGTCACCAGTCCGAGAAGGTGAAGAACAACCTGCAACTGCCGGAGACCGCGCCGGAGGCGCGCGAGCTCGGCGGCATGGTCATGGACGCGCTCGGGCGCAACTCGCTGTTTTTCTCGGCCGTGCTGCCGAAGGAGGTCTTCCCGCCGCTGTTCAATCGCTACGACGCCGGCATGACCTTCGGATCGCATGTCGACAACGCCATCCGCGGTTACCTCAATACGCCGCTGCGCATCCGCACCGACGTGTCGGCGACGCTGTTCATATCAGCGCCCGAGGACTACGACGGCGGAGAGCTGGTCGTGCAGGACACCTACGGCACGCACGGGGTGAAGCTGCCGGCCGGCGACATGATCGTCTATCCGGGAACGAGCCTGCATCATGTCACCCCGATCACGCGCGGTTCCCGCATCGCGTCGTTCTTCTGGATTCAGAGCATGATCCGGGATGTCTCCAAACGGAGCCTGCTGTTCGATCTCGACATGGCAATTGTCCGGCTCAACCGCGATCACCCCGATCATCATTCGATCGTCGAGCTCACCGCGATCTATCACAATCTGCTGCGGCAGTGGACTGAACTCTAACTGGCTAGGCGGTCGTCCTTGGAGGCCAGCACGCGCCGAAGCGCGGCGCTGTCGACGGGCTTTTGGAGAACGGGAAAATCCGCAAATCGCCGGTCGACGGCGTCGGCGCCGTAGCCCGTCACAAAGACGATCGGAATACCGCGGCCCGTCAACTCGTCGGCCAGCTCATAAATCAGTTCGCCTCTGAGATTGATATCAAGGATGGCAGCCTGAAGCTGTTCACCACTGATGGCGTCGATGGCCTCGGACACTCTTCCGAACGGGCCAATCACATGAAATCCGATGTCGCGCAGAAAATCCGTCATCATCATTCCGACAAGCGCTTCGTCTTCGACCAGCAACACGCGCCCGTTCTTGACCGCGGCCTTGGAGCCATTGCCGTTGGCTAGACCCGCCTGCCGCTTGCGCGATGGCTCCTTCGGGTCGGCCGAGGCGCCGTCGATCGAAATCGACATGGCGAACGCCAGTCCATCCGGCCGCCAATCGAAAGTGATCTTGCCATTGAGCTGCTGCTCGATGCTTACGGTAATGACCTTGGTTCCGTAGCCCTTGGTCGCCGGCGGACTGACCGCCGGTCCTCCGCTTTCGACCCACTGCAGACTGAGCTCGGCCTGGCGGCATTGCCAACTCAGGCTCACCTTGCCCGCAGCATCCGACAGGGCGCCGTACTTTACGGCGTTGGTAGCGAGCTCGTGCAGCACCATCGCAATGATCTGCGCGGTCTCCGGTTTCAAAAAGACCGCCGGGCCGTCGACGTCAATTCGTTCCAGCTCGCCGCTGCGGTACGGAGCGAGCTCTTCGTCCACCAGACGATTGAGGCTGGCGCCTTCCCACCGCGACTCCGCCAACAACGCATGCGCGGTCGACAGCGCCGCGATACGCCCTTCCACCGTGGAAACATAGCTGTCGATCGATTTCGACTTTGTCATCCGGACAATCGACTGCACGATGGCAAGCGCGTTGCGCGCCCGATGATCGACCTCACGCACCAGCAACGTGCGGCGCTCTTCGGCCTCCTTCAACTCCGTGATATCGATGGTGACGCCGCTGACACGCGTCACCATCCCCTGCCCGTCCACCGTCATCGCCGCGGCACAGATGCACCAGCGCGTTTGACCGTCGGGGCGGACGATCCGCGCCTCGGTCTGGAACGTGTTGCCTTCCGTGGCGCCCTTCCGCACCATCTTCTCGATGCGCGCGAGGTCGTCCGGATGGATCAGCGGCCCGATGTTCTGAAGCGTCAACTTGAGCCGGCCGGGCTCTACGCCGAAGATCCGATATTGTCCGGAATCCCACTGGCATTCGCCGGTGATAATGTCCCAGTCCCATGAGCCCATCTGGCCGGCCGCCAAGGCGAGACTGCGGCGACGCTCGCTTTCGCGCAACCGCGCGTTCGATGCCTCAAGCTCGGCCGTGCGTTCTGCAACGCGGCGCTCAAGGTCGGCATTGAGGTGCTCAAGCTGCCGCGTCTTGCGGAACAGCTCGGCAAACACTTTGACCTTGGCGCGCAGGACTTCGGGAATCACCGGAACCGGGACGTAGTCCACGGCACCCATTTCGTAGCCACGGATCCGGTCGACGTCGGTGAACTGGATCGCGGAAATGAAGATGATCGCCGTTTGCTGAAAGCGCGGATGCTCCCGGATCATCGCGGCGAGCTGAAAGCCGTCAAGCTCCGGCATGCACACGTCGATGAGCAGGATGGCGATGTCCGTCTTCAGCAAGGTCTGCAGCGCCTCCCTTGCGGATGACGCCTTGATCAGGTTCTCGCCGAGCTCGCCCAGCACGGCTTCGTACGCGAGCAACTTCGCCGGCTGGTCGTCGACGAGAAGAACGTTGACCTTGTCTTCTTGCATTATGGTCGCTTCCGCCTAGCGATGGAGCCACATACGCAGCGCCGAGAGCAGTTGTTCGGTGTTGACCGGCTTGGCCAGGTAGTCCGACGCGCCGGCCTCAAGGCATTTCTCGCGATCGCCTTTCATCGCTTTTGCCGTCAGTGCGATGATCGGCAGGCGACGATAGGCCGGATTCTCGCGAATCTTGGCGATGGTCTGATACCCATCCATCTCCGGCATCATGATGTCCATCAGTACGATCGCGGGATGGGATTCGCTGTCGAGCAGCGCAATCGCCTCGCTGCCCGTCGTCGCGGTCAGCACTTTCATTCCCCTGCGCTCGAGCACGCTCGACAACGCAAAGATGTTGCGTGCGTCGTCGTCGACCAGCAGCGCGGTCTTGTTGATCAGATCTTCGTCGGAGCCGTGAAGGACCTGCAGCATGCGCTGCTTGTCGGCGGGGAGATCCGTGACAACCCGATGCAGGAACAGCGCCGTCTCGTCGAGCAGGCGCTCGGGAGATTCCACGCCCTTGACGACAATGCTCCGCGCCATCGAGTGCAGCCGCGTATCCTCGTCGGGCGACAGCTCCTTGCCGGTGAACACCACGACGGGAACGTCGGCGAGCGAAGTGTCATGCCGCATCTGTTCGAGCACCTCGAACCCCGACATGTCGGGCAGCCGCAGATCGAGCACCACGCAATCGCACGGATTCTCGCGCATGGCGGCGAGCGCATCGCCACCGGTGGACGCATTCACGATCTCGATATCGTCGTGCCCAAGCAGCGCGTCGATGCTGATCCGTTCGGCGGTATTGTCCTCGACCACCAGCAACCGGCGCCGCCGCGGCTGGGTAAAGTCCTTGATCCTCGCCAGCGCGTCCGAAATGCCTTCCGGTGTCGTCGGTTTGACGACGAAAGAGAAGGCGCCGCGCGCCAGCCCATGCTGACGGTCCTCGTCCAGCGTGATGATCTGGACCGGGATGTGCCGCGTGAGCGGATTCTGCTTGAGCTGGCTGAGTACGTTCCATCCCAGCATGTCGGGCAGGAACACGTCCAGCGACACCGCGGACGGCTGATATTGCTTGGCGAGATCGAGCGCGTCTTCGCCGCGCATTGCCAGCAACACCTTGAATCCCTTGTCGCGGGCAAGGTCGATCAGGATCCGCGCATAGTGCGGATCGTCTTCGACAATCAGCAGCAATGGATCGCCCGGCTGGATATCCATCCTGTCGTCGGGCAGCTGCTCGAAATTGCGCTCGGCGGCGGCGGGCAGCAGCGCCACGGGCCGGCTGGCCGGAAGCGGCGCGTCGCTCTCCGGGTGAACGGTGGCGGACGGACCGACATATTTGACCGGCAGGTAAAGCGTGAACGAACTGCCGACGCTTGGCGTGCTGCGCAGCTGGATTTCACCGCCCAGCAGTGAGGACAGCTCGCGGCTGATGGCGAGGCCGAGACCGGTGCCGCCGTATTTGCGGCTGGTGGACGCGTCGGCCTGCTGGAACGCCTCGAAGATCATCTTCTGCTTTTCCAGCGGAATGCCGATACCGGTATCGGACACCTCGAACGCCACCACCGACGGCGCCTGGTTGAGGACCGGGTGATCCGGATTCCACCCGCCGATGGCGGCGGAGACATTGAGCCGCACGCCGCCCTGGGCGGTGAACTTGAATGCGTTCGACAACAGATTCTTGAGCACTTGCTGAAGCCGCTTGGAGTCGGTCACCAGGCTGCGGCCGAGATTGGAGTCGAGGTGAACCTCGAACGACAACTGCCTGTTGTCGGCCTCGTGCCGGAACGGCCGCGCGACCATATCGAGCAGGTTCGAGAAGTAGATTTCCTCGGCATCGACCGTCACGGTGCCGGATTCGATCTTCGACAGATCGAGGATGTCGCTGATGAGCGTCAAGCAGGTCGGTGCCGGCGCCGTGGATGGTGCGCGCGAACTCGACCTGCTTGGCAGTCAGGTTGCCTTCCGGGTTGTCGGTCAGCTGCTGGCCCAGGATCAGGATCGAATTGAGCGGCGTACGCAGCTCGTGCGACATGTTGGCAAGGAATTCGGACTTGTACTTCGACGTCAGCGCGAGCTCGGCCGCCTTTTCCTCGACCGCGCGGCGGGCGAGTTCGATTTCCTGGTTCTTGCGTTCCACCTCGACGTTGCGTTCCGCGAGCTGCTGCGCCTTCTGCTCGAGCTGCTCGTTGGTCTGCTGCAATTCCCGCTGCTGCGTCTGCAGCTCGGCGGCGAGCTGCTGAGATTGCTTGAGCAGACCTTCGGTCTGCATGGTGGCTTCGATCGAGTTGAGAACGATGCCGATGCTGGTGGTGAGCTGATCCAGAAAGCTGGTTTGCAGCGTCGTGAACGCGCTGATCGACGCAAGCTCGATGATCGCCTTGACCTGGTTCTCGAACAGCACCGGCAGGACGATCACGTTCTGTGGGATCGCCTTGAACAGGGCCGACCCGATTGGAATCGATTCGACCGGGATGTCCGAAATAAGAATGCGCCGTTTGTCGAGCGCGCACTGGCCGATCAGCCCCTCGCCGAGACGCGTCGTCGGCGAATGACCGCGGCTGCCGTCGTCGGCATAAGAGGACAGGAGCTTGAGTGACGGCGCATCCTCGCTTTCCATTTGATAGATGACGCCCTGCTGGGCATTGACCAGCGGCGTCAGTTCGGTGAGCAGCAGGCGGCCGACGGTCGACAGGTCGCGCTGGCCCTGCAGCATGTTGGTGAAGCGCGCGAGGTTGGTCTTCAGCCAGTCCTGCTCGGTATTGCGTTCGGTGGTGAGCCGCAGGTTGTCGATCATCGTATTAATGTTGTCTTTGAGCTCGGCCACTTCGCCGCGCGCATCGACCTGAATCGACCGGGTCAAGTCGCCCTTGGTCACCGCGGTCGCCACTTCCGCGATCGCGCGCACCTGCGTGGTCAGGTTCGCGGCCAACAGGTTCACGTTGCCGGTGAGGTCTTTCCAGGTGCCGGAGGCGCCGGGCACGTTGGCCTGACCGCCGAGACGACCTTCGACGCCCACCTCGCGCGCCACCGTGGTCACCTGATCCGCGAAGGTCGCGAGCGTATCGGTCATGTTGTTGATGGTTTCGGCGAGCGCGGCCACCTCGCCTTTCGACTTCACCGTCAGGTTCTGCTTGAGGTCGCCGTTCGCGACCGCGGTCACGACCTTCACGATGCCGCGCACCTGCTCGGTGAGGTTGGCGGCCATGACGTTGACGGTGTCGGTGAGGTCCTTCCAGGTACCGGCGACGCCGGGCACGGTCGCCTGCCCGCCGAGCAGGCCTTCGGTGCCGACTTCGCGCGCCACGCGCGTCACTTCCGAGGCGAACGCGTTGAGCTGGTCCACCATCGTGTTGATGGTGTTCTTCAGCTCGAGGATTTCGCCCTTCACGTCGACGGTGATCTTGCGGGACAAGTCGCCGCGCGCCACGGCGGTGGTCACCTCGGCGATGTTGCGGACCTGCGTGGTGAGGTTCGCGGCCAAGAGGTTGACGTTGTCGGTGAGGTCCTTCCAGGTGCCGGCGACGCCCGGCACGACCGCCTGACCGCCGAGCCGTCCGTCGGTGCCGACCTCGCGCGCCACGCGCGTCACTTCGCCGGCAAACGAACGAAGCTGCTCGACCATGGTGTTCAGCGTCTCCTTCAAGAGGAGAATTTCGCCGCGCACGTCCACGGTGATCTTCTTGGAGAGATCGCCGCCGGCGATCGCGGTCGCCACCTCGGCGATGTTGCGGACCTGCGCGGTCAGGTTCGACGCCATGAAGTTGACGTTGTCGGTAAGGTCCTTCCAGGTGCCGGCGACGCCGGACACCTGCGCCTGGCCGCCGAGCTTGCCTTCGGTACCGACTTCGCGCGCCACGCGCGTCACTTCGGCGGCAAATGCGTTGAGCTGGTCCACCATGGTGTTGATGGTGTTCTTGAGCTCGAGGATTTCGCCCTTCACGTCCACCGTGATCTTGCGGGACAAGTCGCCGCGCGCCACGGCGGTGGTCACCTCGGCGATGTTACGCACCTGGGCGGTCAAGTTGCCCGCCATCGAGTTCACGCTGTCGGTCAGATCCTTCCAGGTGCCGGCGACGCCCGGCACGTTGGCCTGACCGCCGAGACGCCCTTCGGTGCCGACCTCGCGCGCGACGCGCGTCACCTCGCCGGCGAAGCGGTTGAGCTGGTCCACCATCGTGTTCAGCGTTTCCTTCAGCTGAAGGATTTCGCCGCGCACGTCGACCGTGATTTTGCGGGAAAGGTCGCCGCCCGCGATGGCGGTCGCCACCTCGGCGATGTTGCGGACCTGGTCGGTCAGGTTGCCGGCCATCGAGTTCACGCTGTCGGTCAAATCCTTCCAGGTGCCGGCGACGCCGGGCACCTCGGCCTGACCGCCGAGCTTGCCTTCGGTGCCGACTTCGCGCGCGACGCGCGTCACTTCGGCGGCAAACGCGTTGAGCTGGTCCACCATGGTGTTCAGCGTTTCCTTCAGCTGAAGGATTTCGCCGGACACGTTCACCGTGATCTTGCGTGAGAGGTCGCCCTGCGCGACCGCGGTCGCCACTTCGGCGATGTTGCGGACTTGTCCGGTGAGATTCGACGCCATCGAGTTGACGCTGTCGGTCAGGTCCTTCCAGGTGCCGGCGACGCCGCGCACCAGCGCCTGACCGCCGAGCTTGCCTTCGGTGCCGACTTCGCGCGCCACGCGCGTCACTTCGCCGGCGAAGGCGTTGAGCTGGTCCACCATCGTATTGATGGTATCCTTCAACTCGAGGATTTCGCCGCGCACGTCCACCGTGATCTTCTTGGACAGGTCGCCGCTCGCGATCGCGGTCGACACTTCGGCGATGTTGCGAACCTGTGCGGTGAGGTTCGACGCCATCGAGTTCACGCTGTCGGTCAAATCCTTCCAGGTGCCGGCAACGCCGGTCACGTTGGCCTGACCGCCGAGGCGCCCTTCGGTACCGACCTCGCGCGCCACGCGCGTCACTTCCGACGCGAAGGCGTTGAGCTGGTCGACCATCGTGTTGATGGTTTCCTTGAGCTGCAGGATTTCGCCCGACACGTTCACCGTGATCTTCTTGGACAGGTCGCCGCCAGCGATGGCGGTCGCAACCTCCGCGATGTTTCTGACCTGCGCGGTCAGGTTCGATCCCATGAAATTGACGCTGTCGGTCAGGTCCTTCCAGGTACCGGCAACACCGGTCACCACGGCCTGGCCGCCGAGCTTGCCTTCGGTGCCGACCTCGCGCGCCACGCGCGTCACTTCGCCGGCGAAGGCGTTGAGCTGGTCCACCATCGTATTGATGGTATCCTTCAGCTCGAGGATTTCGCCGCGCACGTCGACCGTGATCTTGCGGGACAAGTCGCCGCGCGCCACCGCGGTGGTCACCTGCGCGATGTTACGCACCTGGTCGGTCAAGTTTCCGCACATCGCGTTGACCGAGTCGGTGAGGTCCTTCCAGGTGCCGGCGACGCCGGGCACGATCGCCTGGCCGCCGAGCTTGCCTTCGGTGCCGACCTCGCGCGCCACGCGCGTCACTTCCGACGCGAACGACCGCAACTGATCGACCATCGTGTTGATGGCTTCTTTCAACTGGAGGATTTCGCCGCGCACGTCGACGGTGATCTTTTTCGACAGGTCGCCGTTCGCCACCGCGATCGTCACCTCGGCGATGTTGCGCACCTGCGCGGTCAGGTTGTTGGCCATCGAATTGACGCTCTCGGTCAATTCCTTCCATACGCCGGTCACCTCGATGACCTGCGCCTGGCCGCCAAGCTTGCCTTCGGTGCCGACTTCGCGCGCCACACGCGTCACCTCGGAAGTGAACACGCCGAGCTGCTTGATCATGGTGTTGACGATGGTCGCGGCCTGCAGGAACTCGCCCTTCAGCGGGCGGCCGTCGACGTCGAGGCGGACGGTCTGCAGCAGGTCGCCCTTGGCGACCGCGGCCACCACGCGCGTCACTTCGGCAGTCGGCCACAACAGATCCTCGATCAGGGTGTTGACCGAGTCTTCCATCTCGCCCCACGCGCCGCTGGAAACGCCGAGTTTCATGCGCTGGCGTGTCCGGCCGTCGCGGCCGACGTCCTGCCCCACACGTTCGAGCTGCTGCGCCATGCGCTGGTTCGAGGCCGCGATCTCGTTGAATGCGTCCGCGATCTTTTCACGAACGCCGGACTGCTCACCGGTCATACGGACCGAAAAATCGCCCGCGCGGATCGCCTGCAGGGCGGCCAGGAGCTCGTATTCAAAAGGTGTCGTACCATTGCCAGGCGATACCGCGTGTTCCGCCAGAGGAACCGCTGCGGAAGACGGGCCGTTCGCCCCCTTCTCGCTGATCAAATCGCTGCGTGCCATGGTGCCCTTCCGCGCTTCCCCTGCTCAACCCCGTCGGCCTGCCGGCTGATACGCAATATGCCAAGCGGCGACATCCGGTCTGAATTGTCGTGGCTGCTGCTCGCCCCAACGCCGCCCCACCCTAGAGAAAACCAATGTTTTCAGTGGTTTCGGCAGACATCTTCTTCCCAGCCGCCCCGGTCCAACCGGATCAAATGCGCGAGCCGGTGTTTAGTTCCGGTGGCAACGCAAATTTTTCGCTTTGGCAGGCACTTGGCAAGGGGATTGCGGACCGGGGCCCCGCGCGCGAGATAGCCGGCCTGGCCCGACCATCCAGCAATTGCGGTCTGTCAGTTCTGAACAGCGTCAGGTGACCGGTTCAGTCGCGGGGTTCGGCGAGAAATATTTTTCGAATTTGTCAGCCATGCCGTTGAAATCTTCAGCGTCGGCCGGCGGTCCGTTGGACTCGGTGATGTTCGGCCATAGCAGGGCGTATTTGGCGTTGAGCTCAAGCCATCGTTCCGCGCCCTCCGCGGTTCCCGGGATGATGGCTTCGGCCGGGCACTCCGGCTCGCAAACGCCGCAGTCGATGCATTCGTCAGGATGGATCACAAGCATGTTCTCGCCCTCGTAGAAGCAATCGACGGGGCAAACCTCGACGCAGTCGGCGTATTTGCAGCGGATGCAGGCTTCGGTGACGGCGAAAGTCATGGGTTTCAGGTCCGCGGTGGTGACGCGCACGTAAAAACTGCCCGGATTGCCCCACGGCGTCGGTCAACTAGTTGCTAGTCCGGTATTATCGCGGTCTGGCACGTTTCCCGCATCGACCCAGCAGGGTCTTGCGCAGGAACTCGGGCCGATGAACCCAACCGAAATCCGTCTGGACCGCAGCCGCACGCAGCTTTCGGTCGTTTGGGAGAATGGTGCGACCAGCTCCTACCCGGCGTCCCTGTTGCGGGAAAAGGCACGCGATGCCGGATCCGTGCGCATGGCGATCAACGATTGGGCGGTGCCGGCCGCCACCGATTTGCAGATCACCGGCGTCGAGCCGATCGGCAACTACGCCGTCCGGCTGGCATTTTCCGACGGCCACGACCGCGGAATCTTTCCATGGCCCTATCTCGCCGAGATCGCGGACCTGCGATCCGGCGCGGCCGCCACCCTGACCGGCAACTGACCAGCGCAAAGGAAACGACGATGGACGAAATTCAGGGCGGTCTGTCACAGGTCCAATGCGACGTGCTGGTGCTCGGAGGCGGCACCGCCGGCCCGATGGCGGCGATACGGGCGCGCCGCAAGAATCCAAAGGCGAGCGTCATCCTGCTCGAAAAGGCCAACGTGAAGCGGTCCGGCGCCATCTCCATGGGAATGGACGGACTTAACAACACGGTGATCCCGGGCTACGCGACGCCGGAGCAGTACACCAAGGAAATCACGATCGCCAACGACGGCATCGTCGATCAGGCAGCGGTCTATAAATACGCGCAGACCTGTTACGACATGATCCAGGAGCTCGATGGCTTCGGGATTCGTTTCCAGAAAAATCAGAACGGCGACTACGACGTCAAGAAGGTGCACCACATCGGCACCTACGTCCTGCCGATGCCGAACGGCAACACGGTCAAGAAAGCGCTCTATCGCCAATTGAAGCGTGAGCGCGTTCTGATTTCCAACCGCTACATGGCGACCCGCCTGCTCATGGGCAAGGACGGCCGCGTCGCCGGTGCGATCTGCGTCAACACGCGATCGGCCGAACTGTTGGTGATCCGCGCCAAGGCGGTGATCATGTGCATGGGCGCCGCCGGCCGTCTCGGCCTGCCGACGTCGGGCTATCTCTATGGCACTTATGAAAACGCCGCCAACTCCGGCGACGGCTATGCCATGGCCTATCACGCGGGCGCGGGCCTCGCGAACCTCGAATGCTACCAGATCAATCCGCTCATCAAGGACTACAACGGCCCGTCGTGCGCCTACGTCGCCGGCCCGTTCGGCGGCTACACCGCCAACAACGAAGGCAACCGCTTCATCGAATGCGACTACTGGTCCGGCCAGATGATGCAGGAGTTCTATAACGAGTTGCAGTCCGGCAAGGGACCGGTCTTCCTCAAGCTCAATCATCTTGCGCCCGAGACCGTCACCGAGATCGAGCGCGTGCTGCACATCGTCGAGCGCCCCACCCGCGGCCGTTTCCACGCCAATCGCGGCACCGACTACAAGGAGGCGATGATCGAGATGCACATCTCGGAGATCGGCTTCTGCTCCGGCCACTCCGCATCGGGCGTGTATGTCGACGAGTTCGCGCGCACCACCGTGCCGGGCCTCTACGCCGCGGGCGACATGGCCAGCGTCCCGCACAACTACATGCTCGGCGCCTTCACCAACGGCGCGGTCGCGGGCGAGCACGCGATCGACTTCGCCAAGGACGTCGACTTTGCCGACTACGATGCCGGCGTCGTTCCGGTCGAGCAGGAACGCGTGCTGGCCCCCACCAAGCGCGACGACGGCATCCCGCCGAACCAGATCGAATACAAGATCCGCCGGCTGGTGAACGACTATCTCCAGCCGCCCAAGGTCACGCGCAAGATGCAGCTCGCGCAGAAGCGCTTCGCCGAGGTGCGCGAGGACATGAACACTGCGATGTATGTCCGCGACAGCCACGAGCTGATGCGGGCGCTGGAGGCGCAATCGATCATGGACTGCGCGGACATGGCGGCGGCGGCCTCGTTGTACCGCACCGAAAGCCGCTGGGGTCTCTATCACAACCGCGTCGAATATCCCGACCGGGACGACGAGAACTGGTTCTGCCACTCGATCCTGACCAAGGGCGACGACGGCATTCCCTCGCTGACCACAAGACCGGTCGCGCCTTACATCATCGAAATCGAAGAACACGAGCGCGACGCCTACTACAAGCAGCGCATTCACGCCTCGGAAGCCGCCGAATAACCGCGCGCCGCGCAACTGGAGCCGATCATGCCTTTGGCCAATACATCCACCAGCGTCCCGGTCGTCGTCGACGAGAGCAAGTGCATCGCCGACAAAGGCTGCACGGTTTGCGTCGACGTCTGCCCGCTCGACGTGCTTCGGATCTCCGAACTGACCGGCAAGGCCTACATGAAATACGACGAGTGCTGGTACTGCATGCCGTGTGAAGCGGACTGCCCGACCGGCGCGGTGACCGTCAACATCCCCTACCTCCTCAAATAGGGGCAGACGATGAGCGCATTCGAACCGTTCGAAAAATTCGACGACATCGAGACCCTGGCCGAGGGCTTAAGCGATCCGGACGCCGGCACGCGCCGGGTCACGGTGATGGATCTTGCCGACACCGCCGCGCCGGAGGCGATTCCGTTTCTGGCCAGCGCGCTGACCGACAAAGCCTCCGAGGTGAGGCTGCAGGCCGCCATCGCGCTCGGCGGCTTCGACGGACCGGCCGTCGCCGGTGCGCTGGCCTGCGCGCTGTGCGATAGCGACGACGCGGTGGCGCGTGCCGCGTCCGACAGCCTGTCCGAGCTGAAGGATCCGAAGGCGGCCGCCCCCCTGTTCGCCTATCTGGCGCATGAAAAGCCTTTCGTTCGGGCGTCGGCGTTTCGCGGCATCAAGGAACTGCGCCGGCCGGAATCGCTCAAGCCCGCGGTGACCGCGCTGAGCGATCCCGATCCGTCGGTGCGTGAGCAGGCGGTGGCCGTCATCGGCTGGCTCAAGCTCGAGGAATCGCTGCCGGCGCTGATCAGCGCGGGTCGCGATCAAGAAGCCGTCGTGCGCCGTTCGGCGGTCGCGGCGCTCGGCTTTTCGGCGAGTCCGCATGCCGCCAACGCGGTCATTGCAGCCCTCGACGACGCCGACTGGATGGTGCGCGAGATCGCGGCCGAGACCGCCGCGCGCACCGGCGGCGTGGACGCCGGCAAGCGTTTGGTCGGGGCGCTGGCCGACGACTATTGGCAGGTCAAGCTCAAAGCGGTTCGCAGCCTCGGCAAGCTACGTGTCACCGACGCGGTCGCGTCGATCGGCGCGCACTTCGACCACGACATCAGCAATCTACGGAAGGAAGTCGCCGCCGCGCTCGGCGAAATCGGTCATCCTTCGGCGCTGGCCTTCCTGCAGAAGCACGTCGACGATCCCGATCCGGACGTCCGCAAGAATGTCCGCTGGGCCATCTCGCGATTGCGGACCGACTGAGTACGGTTTGCAGCAACGGAGCCACGCCGACCATGTCCCCAACGCGCGCCGGCCCTGACCTCGACCTCGCAAAGCAAGGTCTGCCGATCGTCGCCAATCTCGGGAGGCCGGAAGCGCCGAAATACATCCGCGTTCGCGATTGGTTGATGGAGCACATCCTGTCGTCGGGGTTCGCCCGCGGCGAAAAGTTGCCGTCGGAAAGCGACCTCGTCCGCCGGTTCGACGTCAGCCGGGTCACGGTGCGGCAGGCGCTGGAGGCGCTGCGGGCCGAAGGCTTCATTGAAAGCCGTCACGGCAAAGGCTGGTTCCTGCGCCGCATCTGCGCCGTGCAGAATCTTGGACGGTTGCAGGGCTTCGGCGAGATGCTGGCGCCAATGGGCGTCAAGGTTCGCTCCAAGGTGCTGGAGATCAAGGAGTGTCCGATCCCCAAAGCGGTGGCGAAAGCGTTCGGTCTGCCGGAGCATTCAAACGTCGTCCAGATCGCGCGGCTGCGGATCGCGGGCGGCCGGGTGATGTCCTACGATCTCAGCTACTTCCCGCTCGACATCGGCCGGCGCCTGCGTGAGCAGGACCTGTCTCGCCAGGATATTTTCGTACTGATCGAGCGTGCGCTCGGCATGCCGCTGGGCTTCGCCGATGTCACGATCGAGATTGCGCCCGCGGACGACGAGCCGGCGCAGCAGCTCGGCGTGAAACTTGCAACGCCGATCTTCAAGATGACGCGCCTGACCCACGATCTTCGCGGCTTCCCGATCGACTTCGAATACGTGTACGGTCTTCCCGAGTCCCATTTGTTCAAGGTCCGCGTACCACGCCGATGATGGCGATCGACCGGCGCACTCTGTTGTCCCTGCTGGCGGCATCGTTGCTGCCGGCGCGCGCATCGGCCGTCGATCTTCCGCTTGCGGAGCTGCCCGGCAACGTGACGGCGCCCGAGTTCGAACTGCCCGATCTCTCCGGCAAGCTGCAGCGCCTCTCCGCATTTCGCGGACGGCCGGTGCTGGTCAACTTCTGGGCCGTGTGGTGTCCGCCGTGCCGGCGTGAACTTGCGGAGCTCGCCGCGTTGCGCAAGAGCCTCGCGGATACGCCCTATGAAATATTTGCGCTCAATCTTGGCGACAGCGCCGAGCGCATCAATGCCTTTCTTGCCAACTACCCGGCACCCGATCTTCCGATCCTTCTCGATGCCGACAAGACCTCCGCGGCGCCTTGGCATGTCGGGGCCCTTCCCGTCGCCTACGCGGTCGACCGGTCCGGCATTCTGCGGCTGGGCGCAATCGGCGAACGAGACTGGCGGTCGCCCGATATCGAACGTCAGCTTCGTGCGCTGATCGCTGCGTGATGCCCGCAGAACAGTTTTTCTTCGCACATCGTGTTGTTGGAAGAATTCTCGCCAGTAGAAATCTTCTGACTTCTCTTGAATTGCCGACCGCAACGTCCGCCAAATCGCACGCAATTTAGAGCGTGCTCGACTTGAGCCGCACGGCCTCACTGTTACGATTCCAATCGTAACCAATGATGTGTGCTGTAGTGCTTTGCGACGTTAAGAAACTTGGCGGAAAGAACTTGGCGAACAGGCTCGCCGACCCGGATGCAATCCCGGCGCGCATGGCACGATCGACCCGTGCGCCCGGAAAACCCGCCCCAACTTGTATCATCGGCCAGTCGAGCGGCTGCCTGTTCCTTCCGCTGTTCGGTCCCGCCACAGCCCAAGGGCTGGGCACGACGTTAACAGCGCCAAATCCGTCAATAGACCTGACTTTCCCGAATTACAACAATTCCAATCACTTAAGGGAGATTCCAGGAGCGGTCAGGCAATTGGCATGCGGCTTGCGGCATTACCCTTAGCGCCCAAAACAAGTTCAGGCTCCAAACCAAAGGATCTTGGCATGACTCCCTCGAAATTCGCGCTTTTGGCGGCCCTCGCCTTTGCGGCGACGGCGACCGCCGACGCCCAGACGACGACGATCCCGATCACCATCGGGCATCAGAGCATGTGCACCGATACCTACACCGCGGGCATCGTGGTCAAAGAGCTCGGTCTGCTCGAAAAGCGCTTGCCGAAGGACGGCAAGTACAAGGGCGTGAAGTTCCAGATTACTTGGAGCGACTACGCGTCGGGCGGGCCGATCACCAACCAGATGCTGGCCAACCGCCTGAGCTTCGGCGTGATGGGCGACTATCCGCTGATCGTCAATGGCGCAAAATTCCAGGAGACGAAAAGCCTGCGTACCCTCTATGTCGCCGGCACCGGCTACAACCTGAAGGGCTCCGGCAACGCGATCGTCGTTCCGGTGGCTTCGGACATCTATTCGATCGACGACCTCAAGGGTAAGTCGGTGTCGACGCCGGTCGGTTCGGCGGCATGGGGCATGCTGCTCAAGGCCATGCAGGACGCCAACATCCCGACCAGCGCCTATCAATTGAAGAACCAGGCGCCTGCAGTCGGCGCCGCCAATATCCAGACCGGCCGCATCGACGCGCATGCCGACTTCTGTCCGTGGTCCGAGATCATGGAATTCCGCGGCACCGGCCGCAAAATCTACGACGGCTCGGAGACCGGCATTCCCTATCTGCACGGCCTCGTGGTCCGCGAGGACTATGCCAAGCAGTATCCCGAGATCGTGGTCGCCTTCATCGAAGCGATCTACGAGGCGGGCGAATGGATCAAGGCCGATCCGATGCGCGCCGTCGAGCTGATGGAAAAATGGAGCGGCGTCGAGAAGGAGGTCCTTTACCTCTACTTCTCAAAAGGTGGATATCTCACCCTCGATCCGACCATCAAGCCGAAGTGGGTCGACACCTTGAAATTGGACCACCAGGTCCTGGTCAAAGAGAACGTGATCGGACCGCTCGACTTCGACAACTGGATCACCGAATCCTTCGTGCGGACCGCCTACAAGAACCTCGGCCTCAACTACGACGCCGAAGCGGCGAAGATGGTCGATCCGGTCAAGGCCAACGAGGGACTGCCGATGGAGATTTGGCACGCCCGCGACGGCATCAAGGCCTATCCCAACATGGCCGAGTTCCTGAAGGCGGTGGCCGACTTCAATGCGACCGGCGTGCGGCTCAACGCCACTTACGTCTACGACAAGGAAACCGGCCTCAAGCTGTTCGGCAAGACCGCCTTCTTTGTGAAGTCGGCCAACGGCGAATTCTCCACCTTCATGCGCAAGCGTGAAGCCGAGGCCTACGCAAAAACGGTCGGCGGCACCCTGGTCACCTACGAGCAGGCCTGGAACTCCTTCGCCTCGTAGCGATCGCGATCCGGACCCGCGGCAGCCACCGCGGGTCCGGCTTTGGCCGCTGAAGGCCACGGATGCCGGGAATGGAATAATGACGAACTCGACGTTAGCGCTCGCCAGCAAGATCGACGACGAACCTGCTGTTCCTCCTGCCGAGGTTGCGGCCGCTTCGCCAAATGAGGCGACCGGCGGCTGGCAGCCAGTACGCGCTGTTGCAAAGCCAACGAACCCGCTCACCCTCCTGGCGCGCGCCGCCGAGCACGTCGATTGGTCCGGCTTGCTGCAAAGCTGGACCGTGCGGCTGTTGTCGCTGGCGGCCGGGATCCTGATCTGGCACCTCGCCTGCGTTTACAACTTCGACTTCTTCATTCGATTTAACAACGTGCCGTCGCCGCTCGTGGTGCTGAGCGCGTTTATCGGACACGTGCAGGACAGCAAATTCTACATCCACATTCTGGTCAGCATGCAGCGCATCCTGATCGGCTTCGCGCTGGCGACATCCATTGGCATCGTCATCGGCGTGCTGATGGGCCGCTCGAAGATCGCGCGCGACGTGGTGACCCCCTATATCGAAGTTTTGCGGCCGATCCCGGCCGTGGCCTGGATTCCGCTCGCCATCCTGATGTGGCCGACCGAGGAATCCTCGATCATCTACATCACGTTCCTCGGCGCTCTGTTCCCGATCATCCTCAACACCGTCCACGGTGTCGAACAGACGCCGGAAGTCCTGGTGCGAGCCGCGCAGACGCTCGGCGCCTCACGAATGCAGATTTTCTGGAACGTAACGCTGCCGGCGGCGCTGCCGTCGATCGCCACCGGGCTTGCCATCGGCATGGGCGTTTCGTGGTTCTCGCTGCTGGCCGGCGAGATCATCTCCGGGCAATACGGCATCGGCTACTTCACCTGGAACGCCTACTCGCTGATCAAGTATCCCGACATCGTCGTCGGCATGCTGGTGATCGGCACGCTCGGCACCTTGTCGACCATGGCGGTGCGCAAGCTCACGCAGCCGATGCTGCGCTGGCAAAGGAAGGCCCGATGAGCGTCCTGGCGGCACGCGAGGCACAAGGCGGCCTCTGGGCCGCCCGTGATCGTGGGGCCGGCCGCTCCGTGCTTGCGACAGTCAGGCGCCATCGCGTGCTGATCCTGGCTTTCACCCTCCTCTTCCCCTTCTTCTTCTATCTCGTCCTGATGGGGCTGCTGGTGGTGCGGTTTGGCCACCTACCGAACTACGTCACCCCCTACGACTGGTTCGACAATGTCTGGCGCATCATCGTCAGCACCGGCTCGGTCTCCGACATCCTGCGGATCGCCGCGGACGAATGGCTGCTCGAAATCGGCTACATGAACTACGCCTATGGCAAAGGCGTCTCCGAATGGAGCCTGCTGATCATTCCGCACAAGGTGGCGGTCGTGACGGCGATCGGGGCACTGATCGGCCTCAACTTCGCGCTCATCGCCGATCAAGACCCAACCTCGACATTCCTGCGGCAACAGATGCGTTCGGTCCGCTGCGGTCTGATGACCAGCGTAGGCGCGCTGTTCGCCAGCCTCACCTGCATCACCTTGTATTGGATCATCTGTCATTCCGGCCCGACCTGGGTTGTGAGCCTGGCGATCCTCGGCATCGACCTCTCGACCACGTTCGCGCTTGAGCCGCTCGGGACCACGCTTGCGCTGGCCGGCGCGGCGGTCCTGGTCCTGTCGGCGCTGCTGACGATCTATGAGAACCAGACCGCCCATGTCGGACGAGCGAACATCAAGGAGGCTGCATCGTGCTGAGCCGGGTGATTTCGCTGGCAACCGCGCAGGTCGCCGATACGCCGAGCCGCATGAATCGGCATGGGGTCAACACCGGCCTGGTCGAGATCAATCACGTCTCCATCATCTTCGGAAAGGGACGCCACGCGCACAAGGCGGTGGAGGAGACATCCATCCGCGTCGAGCCGGGGGAGTTCGTCTGCATTCTCGGTCCTTCGGGTTGCGGCAAATCCACCCTCCTCAACACCGTCGCCGGCTACGTGACGCCGCACAGCGGCGAAGTCCGTGTCGACGGTGAGCTCATCACCGGCCCGGGACCGGACCGCGGGATGGTGTTCCAGCAGTATTCGCTCTTCCCCTGGAAGACCGTGAAGGAGAACGTCGCCTTCGGGCCCAAGATCGCGGGCAAGGCCGCCGATGCGGTCGCGAATACGTTTCTCGACATGGTCGGGCTGACGCGCTTCGCCAATCGCTATCCCGCCGAATTGTCCGGCGGCATGCAGCAGCGGGTCGGCATTGCCCGGGCGCTCGCGAATTATCCGCGCGTGCTGCTCATGGACGAGCCGTTCGGAGCGCTCGATGCCCAAACTCGCGTGATGATGCAGGAGAACCTGCTGAAAATCTGGAATGACTTCGGAACGACGGTCATGTTCGTCACGCATGACGTCGACGAAGCGATCTTCCTCGCCGACCGGGTCCTGGTCATGAGCGCCAGCCCCGGCCGGATCATCGCCGATCTTACTGTCGAGCTGCCCCGTCCGCGAATGCCCGAGATGACCGCAGACCTTGCCTTTCTCGAACTCAAGAGAAAATGCATTGCGTACATCAGAGCCGAGAGCGTCAGGGCTTTCGAGCAACAGAACCGCTGATGCCGTGCTCGTCCATCCCGGGCGGATCCTCGTGGCGGTCATCTGGGCAAGCCTCGCGGCCCCTCAAGCGAGAGCCGACATGGTCGATATGACCGGAGTCGAACCCTGGCACTCGTGCGGCGGCTGTCATGGACTCGATGGCGCCGGCAATCGCATCAAGTTTCCCCGGCTTGCCGGACAAAGCCGCACCTATAT
Source organism: uncultured Alphaproteobacteria bacterium (assembly GCA_963785745.1). Classification (GTDB taxonomy): domain Bacteria; phylum Pseudomonadota; class Alphaproteobacteria; order Rhizobiales; family Xanthobacteraceae; genus VAZQ01. The sequence continues at coordinate 117,245 of CAWAWR010000014.1, read as the reverse complement.
GGTCAAGCAACTGAACGATTTTCGCGACGAGCGTCGCCGGAACGACGGCGGGCAGATGCAGGTCATGGCATCCGAGCTGACCGAAACGGACATCGGCCGCGTCGCCGACTGGTTCGCGAAGCAGACGCCGGCGTGGCCAGAGCCGACGATCGAGCCTCCACCCGACCTCACCCGCGCGCGACAACTGGCGACGGCCGGGGCCGACGGCATCCCGGCCTGTACGTCCTGCCACAGCGCCGCCGCGCCGGCGCTGGCCGGCAGCGAACTCGTCGCACCGCGGCTCGCCGGCCAACGCGACTTCTACATCGCCAAGCAGCTCACCGACTTTCGCGCGGGCGACCGCGACAACGACCCGAACGAGGTCATGCGCGCCATCGCCAAACGCCTGAGCGATGGCGACATCACCGCCCTCGCGGTCTTCCTGTCGCAAACGCCGGAACTGCATGAGGCCGCGCCATGAACCGCCCGTTCCCGCCGTCGGACGCCATTGCGACCGGCGAGCCGGCCCTGTTCCTGGCCGAGACCGTCGAAGAGTTGAACGAGGGCGCCAATTTCCTCTCTCGCCTGTCGGCGCGCGACTGGGAGGTGCTGCGACGCGAAGGCACCGAAATCTCGATCGAGGTCGGCGGCAGCGTGTTCTTCCAGGGCGACGAGCACAAAGGCATCTGGCTGATCGAGGAAGGGAAAGTGCGGACCTTCTACGCCGCGCCGTCGGGCCGCCAGATCACGCTCGCCTATTGGACCGCCGGACATTTCGTCGGCGGGCCGGAAATTTTCGGCGGCGGCGAGCACATCTGGTCGGCGGACGTGACGCAGGATTGCCGCCTGCTCTATCTGCCGTCCGGCGTTCTCCGCAAGCTGATCGAAACCCAGCCCTCATTCGCCCTGTGCCTGATCGAGGGCCTGGTGGCGAAGGGCAAGTGCTATTCGGCGCTGGCGCAGATGCTCGGCACTCGTTCCGTCGTCGAGCGCCTCGCCCAGCTTCTGGTCATCCTCGCCGAGAACCACGGGCGGCGCGACGGCAACCGCCTCGTCATCGAGCGCAAGTTCACCCACGACCAGATTGCCACGATCGTCGGCTCGACCCGGCAATGGGTCACGATGACCCTCGACAAATTTCAGAAGAAGGGGATCATTTCGGTGGCACGGCAATCGATTGTCATCGAGCGCTACGATCTCTTGATGGCGCAGGTCAATCTCGAGTGAGGTCGCGGGTCTTCCGCGAATTATTCCCCGCACCAACCTCTATTTTTGCTCCCCTCCCCCTGCCGTCCGGGACGCGCTACAGTGCGGCCGTCCAAGAATAAATTTGGGGAGGTTCCCGATGCGTCGAATGAATGCAGCCGCAGCTGCGGCACTTACCGTTGGTTTGCTTGCCGGTTTCGCCGTCCCGGCGCAGGCCCAGGTCACGGCCTATGAGGGCGCCCGCCTGATTGTCGGCAACGGCACCGTCATCGAGAACGGGACCATCGTGGTCGACGGCACACGGATTGCCCAAGCCGGCAGCGCCGCCGACGTCAAGGTGCCTGCCAACGCCAAGCGCGTAAGTCTCAGCGGCAAGACCGTGATGCCGATGATCATCGATACGCACGTACACCTGAGCGGGAAGCGCGAAACCATGATACGCGACCTGAAGCAGCGCGCGTATTGGGGCGTGAGCACCGCCATGAGCATGGGCACCGACAATCTCGAATTGCTGCCGATGCGCGACGAGGTGATTCCCGGCGCCGCGCGGTTCATGAGCGCCGGCCGCGGGATCACCCGGCCCGAGCCGTTGCGCCCAACGATCTTCATCAATAGCCCGGAGGAAGGCCGCAAGGCCATCCAGGAGAACGCGAAGCTCAAGGTCGACATCGTCAAGATCTGGGTCGATGACCGCAACGGCAAGGTCCAGAAGATCACGCCGGATCAATACACCGCCATCATCGACGAGGCGCACAAGCTCAAGATCCGCATCACGGCGCACATCTTCGCGATGGAAGACGCGAAAGGGCTCATGCGCGCCGGGCTTGACGCCTTCGCCCATGGCGTTCGCGACGTGGACGTCGATGACGAGACCGTCGCCATGTTCAAGCAGCGGCCGAATATCGTCCTTAACCCAAACCTGCCGGACCGCGGCGTGAAGGTGGACCGGAGCTGGCTCAAGCCGGGCATGTCCGCCGACGAGTTCGCAAAGCTTGAGACGGAAAACACCGACCGGCCGAAGGCCAATGCCTTCCACAATATCCAGGCGCGCAACCTGGCGAAAATGAATCAAGCCGGCGTGCGCATGGTCATGGGAACCGACGGCAACCGGCCGTGGGGTCCGCACGAGGAGATGGAGGACATGGTGCTTGCCGGCATGACACCGGCGCAAGTGCTCGTGTCCGCGACGCGCAACGGTGCCGACTTCCTGCGGATCGCCGACGCCGGCACACTGGAAGCGGGCAAGAGCGCCGATTTGCTCGTGCTCGACGCCAATCCGCTGGACAACATCACCAATACGCGGCGGATATCGCTGGTGGTGCTGCGCGGCGCTCCCGTCGACCGCTCACAGCCGGTCCAGTAACGCGATGGTATCGGCGGGGCGGGTCCTGTTGATGGGCCCGCCCCGCTCTTTTTTGCGGAGCAACCGGCCGCTCCGTGCGCCGTTATGGCCGGCACACCCATCGCGGCTGCAGGCAGTACTAATGGCCTGCTTGACAACCTAGGCTAGAACCCCGGTACGTTCGCGACCGGTGGCCTTGGGGAGTGAACCGTGTCGCAACGGGCATCGCTGTGTGCGCTGATTGGACGTCTCGGGATTGCCACCCTTGCGATCGGCTTCGGGCATGACGCGAAAGCCCAGTCCGACAGCGACTTCAAAGGCAAGACCGTCACCGTCATCATCGCTTTCGGCGCGGGTGGCGGTTACGACCAGTACGGGCGGCTGTTTGCCCGCCACATCGGGCGGCACATTCCCGGCAATCCGACGGTCGTTCCCTCGAACATGCCGGGCGCCAATGGGATCGTCGCGGCCAACTATCTCTACAATACCGCCCCAAAAGACGGGACCGCGCTGGGGTTCCTGTACCAGACGATCGGTCAAGACCAGGTCCTGCTGCACTCCAACGTCCAGTACGACGCCACCAGGTTCAGTTGGATCGGACGGATCACATCGACCGTCGAAATCATGTACACGTGGCATCGTGCTCCGGTGCGACGGATTGAGGATCTCGCCCAGCGCGAGACTATTTTCGGCATCGCCGGGCCGCTGATTGGCATTTTCGCACGCCTCCTGAATTCGTCGATGGGCGCGCAGTTCAAGCTCGTGCGCGGCTACAAGTCCACGGCGGAGATTCATGTCGCTATGGAGCGGGGCGAGGTCGAGGGCGCCTACAGTTCGCTGAGCACCGTGCGTTCGGGATGGAACCATTGGCTCACGGACAAGCAGGTCAATATCCTCGTTCAGACTGTTCCGGAACGTCATCCCGATCTTGCTGACGTGCCGGCGATCGTGGAACTCGGCAAGACCGCTGAAGACAGATCCGTGATGGGCTTTTTCGCTGCCGGCGGGACGGTCGGCCGCTCGGTGGCGGCGCCTCCCGGCATGGCTCCGGAGCGGCTGCAGACGCTTCGCAAGGCCTTTCACGCGACGATGAACGACCCACAATTCCTTGCCGAGGCCCGACAGCTAAAATTGGATGTTGAGCCTCTGTCAGGCGAAGAGCTCCGCCGGATTGCGGAGCAAGTTGTCACCATTGGCGCGGCGGAGCGTGAGCGAGCGCAGGCGATGGCGAAATAGGTCAGACGTGCCGTTTGCATGGCCGAATGCGAGCCGATGCAATGGAGGTGACGGGTGCAGAAGCGCTACGAGAGCAAGAATATACCGATTGAGATCTTGCGATCGTTTGTGACGGTCGTCGAGACCGGCAGTTACACGAAGGCCGGCGAACTGCTCAATCTCAGTCAGGCCGCGGTCAGCGCGCAAATCGCACGATTGCGCCGCATCCTGCGCGGCGAGCTGTTCACGCGTGGCGCCGAACGGCAACTGACGAGCCGAGGCGCTATCGTCCTGAGCTACGCGCGTCGCATTGTTGCAATGAACGACCAGCTGATCGCAACGGCGGGACCGAAGCCCGCGCCACGCCAATTACTGGTGGGCCTGCCGCGCTGGTACGACTACCAGCGGCTGGTCGAGCTGATCCGCGCCTGCTCGGAGGCCGACGTTTCTGAGAAGGTGACGTTTCGCTGTGGCGACGTCGCCGAGTTCACGCGCGACCTCAACACCGGATCGGTCGACCTTGCCTATGTGGTCAATCCGTCGGAACAGCCCGGCAGGCCGGTCTATGAATGGCAAGAGCCGATGCATTGGACCAAGTCGCCGAGGCTCACGCTGGCACCGAATGAACCGGTACCGCTTGTCGGCTGGCCGGGCACGCTATCGGAGCGGTTGGCGACCAAACTGCTGTCCGATGCGCAGATGACTTACAATATTGTATTTACGGGTGCCGATCATGCCTCGCGCAAGGCGGCCGTCGCCGCCGGACTCGGCTTCATGCTCATGATGACCCGCGCCATGACGCCCGACGTCGTGATCGCCGACGAGACGTTTCTGCCGGCTGCCCCGATCGTCAAGACCGGCATCTACGCCCGCGAAGGTCTCAATTTGCGGCGGATCACGCCCCTGGTGGAGATACTCGAGGGCCTGCTGAGACCGCCAACCGCCACCACGCCGGCGATTTAAGCCGAGCCGCCGGCGATCGAAAAGCCGGCGCGCAGGCGCCGGGCTTAGAAGTCGCAACACGCATCGGCGTGTCATCCGCCGTTTCGCAATTGATTTTTGGGCACTACAAAAAATTCTTATACCTCCACGCTCTTGAAGGCGGACCGATCCGCATTGAAACTGGTCGAGGGGCTAAGAAGCGCTTGAGGGGAAAATGCGCAAGCGATCGCGGACGTCACACGCCGCCACCGTGACCTATGTGGGAGAGATGGCAACAGAACTGGCTCGGATGGCAGGCGCAATACAATGCACGAAGCTCGCCTACATCCTGGAGGTGGCGGCTCTAGAAGCCAAAACCGCAGTTGAGCCACCCATTGAGACGCACGGCGCGGCGGCCGGCGGATTGCATTAGTCTGGGTTGCACCAGGCCGGCGCTACATCTCAGTGCTGTATCATCTGATACGGCAGCTGTTTATTTTGCAAAAAGCGGTAGCGACACACCTGTCGTAATCCGCTCTAGTCTTGTTATTCCTCGTTGCCGGCCCGACAGAGGCTGGGAAGCTGGGAGACAAGACCATGAAGAAGGCGCCTAATCCAGTCGACAAGCATGTGGGCAGCCGAGTCCGGATGCGCCGATTGATGTTGAGCTTGAGTCTAAGGAAAAGCTTGGTGACGCGCTCGGGCTGACCTTTCAGCAGGTGCAAAAATACGAGAAGGGCACCAACCGAATTGGTGCCAGCCGGCTGCAGCAGATCTCCGGCATCCTCCAGGTACCCGTGGCTTTCTTCTTCGAAGGAGCACCGCGCCTGGGGGGCGATACCAAGAGCTTCAGCGGCGCGCCCTCCCCCAGCTTTGTCTCGGAATTCATGTCGACTTCCGATGGCCTGGCGCTCATGAAGGCCTTCTCGGACATCAGGAACGCAAAACTCCGGCGCAGCATCGTGCATCTGGTCGAGCAGATTTCAGCTGAAGCCGACTAGAGCGAGTCGCACCGGACGCGCAAAAAACGCCCACGTTCCGGCGATCGCTTCGCGACTGCGAGCCTCTTGTTACCGCCAGTCGGCGGCGAGACGTAGCTCCGGTTCATTGAGGATCGTGAGCGAGCGGCTGCTGATCTCGATCAAGCGGGCGCGCTGGAACTCTCCCAGAACCTTGCTGACATGGACGGGGGTCAAACCCGTGGCGTCCGCGATGTGGCGTTGCCGCAATGGAAACTCCATCGTTTGGCCGCGCATCATGCCGCGCTTGGTAAGGCGTTCCGCCAAATTCAGGATCTGCCGGGCAATCCGCTCACTGGCTGTCCGCCGGCCAAGATCAAGTGCCAACTGGTCGGCCTGCACCCTCTCCTCGATCCAGGTCTTCGAGATTCTGTCGAACAGATCAGGATTCTCAAACAGGAGCGCGCGGAGTTCGCTGCGCTTGAACTTGCGGTACGTGACCTCGGTAACCGCCTCGACGTAGCGGCCGGACAACGGCCCAAATAGAAATGCCGTGGACACGGCATCGCCCGGCAGAAGAAACGACAGGATCTGCCGTCGGCCGTCCGGCAATGCGATCGAAGACACCGACCAGCCGCTGCAGATGATCGGCACGAATTCGGACCACTCCTTGGGGTGGAAAATCGTCCGCCGCGCCGGAACCGTATGGACGGACGACATGAGCGGCGATGTCACCGCATGGCGTTCCGCTTCCGAAGTGGAGTGCCTTCCGAGGATCGAGCAGAGGCTCAACTCGCAGGCCGGGCAAGCCTCGAAGGTGGAATTGCTTCGCGCCGGTTCAATACGGGATGTCCTCGGCAACGCTTCATCGACTATCGCGTGCTGTTGAGCGACACTGGCCACGTCTGTCTTCCCCGCCGGTTTGTTTGCATTGACGAAGTGTTTGTGCGGCTGACTTCCACTTGGTTCGGGCTGATGTCGATTGGTGCCCTCCTTGTGTCGACCTGGTTGGCTGGCGCGCACGCCCGCACGCAGCCACCGCAAGTGCGGTTGCCTACGCCACAAGAACAACTAAAACGCGTATGAAGTTCGGATGTAACTTTATGTAGAACCCAAGCTCAGCGGATCACAGTTCATGCATCCGAACGACCGCTGAGCGGGCCACCAAGCATTGCCGAATCATCTGCACAGTTATTCCGCACTCCAGGATACCAGTACAGATCAAAAATTATAATTTGTTTTGTTAATTCACATTAAAATTTTGACGAGCACGGGTGCCGGCTAGACAGCTGCCGCACCCCATCAAGATACTGCGCTATCTTTTTGAAAATCCGATCGGACCGATCGAAACAAAGATCGCACCGATCAAAACAGGGCCAGCCAAGCCTGTCAGTACAGATTGTTATTGTAGCTTATTGCGATGTCATATACGGAGCGTTAACCACAATTTATCTCGAATTCGAGCAGCCTTTTCTCCACGAATACTACAGAGTCGCAGCGATGTTCGATGGTTCAGGGCCCAGCCGCCGCGGCCGGACGCCACGCGCGGGCGTTGGATTACGCACGTCATCAGGTGCCTTCACCCATTCTCTGTCGGACACCCGCCAACGGCCCACCAGGCCGCAGGCTTCTGCATCGTTGCGCCGGACTGAATATCCGCCAGGCTCCGCATGAGCAGCAACCCGACCATCAATCTTAGAGATTTGGTCATTCTGATCGCCGATGCGAGTTCCTATGTGCGCATGATCAGCCACAGCATGCTGCGGGGTTTCGGAGCCAACAAAGTCCTGGAGGTCGGACAGACGGGGGGCCTGCTTCAGACGCTGTCCGCGCAGAAGATCGATATCCTTCTCTGCGACGCGCGCCTCCCCCCGTACGGCGGCCTCGTGCTCACGCGCACCATCCGCCGTAACGCCGACAATGTGAACCGCACGATGCCGATCTTGCTGATGTCGAGCGATACCCGCGAGGTAGCGATCAAGAGTGCCCGCGACGCCGGCGCGAACATGGTGATCGCCAAACCGATGTCGCCGAAGAACCTCTATGATCGGCTGGCGTGGATCGCTTTCAGTTCCCGTAACTTCGTTGATACCGAGTCCTATTTTGGTCCCGACCGGCGCTTCAAGATCGAAGGCTATCCTGGTGGCGTTGGCCGCCGGAAAGGAGACACGATCGAAGAGGTCGGCCAAGAAGCCGGACCGGCGCTTGCACAAGACGATATTGACAATCTTTTCTCAGCGACCCGTACCGGATAGACGATGGCAGAATCGACCAAAGGCGATGCAGCCATATTTCCCGTCGATACGCGCTTCCAGCAAATGGCGCGGCGGCCGGGGGGCGTGTCGCGTGAGCGCGCCGTCGAAGGCGCCCAGCGCCATCTCGACGAATTGAAGCCCGCTTTCAACAATTGGCTCAGTCGCCAATTGAAGGAGCTTACCGTGTCAATCGAGGAGGTCGCCAGCAGCCCTAACGATGCAGACGTGCTGGAGCGCACCCATCAGGCCTGCCGTGAGTTGCGGGACGTCGGCGGCACCATGGGCTACGACCTCGTCTCGTTCATTGCCGACAATTTCTGCGATATCCTTGACGCCGTCAAAGCCGGCGCAACCTACGATCAGAATATGATCGATTGCCACATGGATGCGCTCGCGATGGCCCGAACGGACGCATATCGCAAACTGCGCCCTGAACAGGTACCCGAAATGACCAACGGTCTGCGGCGTATGGTTGAGCTTGCGGTTGCGAGCTCCACGCGGGAAGGCAAATAGAGCGCCCCGACGCGGCCGACCACACCACGGCGACGGATGCAGTCAGCGGCGCGGAGCCGAATCCGCCGCCTGACGTCGTCGCAAGAACTCGATCGCCTGTAGCGCCGTTGCACGCTTCAGCCGCATGTAGCTGCCCATGTGCTGCTCGAGCGCCTGGATCGACAGGCCGCCGGCTCCGGCGCGAAGCAGCAGAAGCACCCGCACCGTCGCCCACGACAGCTCGATCACCTTCGCCACGATCAGGATCGTCTCGACCCTGTCCTGCACCAGCACACGCTCGACAACGTCGACCGGCAAAGCGGACAGCTCCGCGAGCATGACGGCCGTATCTTCAAAACTGCCGGCGCGCGCGGACGCCGCTATTGCGCTTTCGTTGAGCTTGCCGGCCGCCCGCAGCGTTTCGACGCGTGCACGCGCCTCCGCATAGTCCCGTGACTTGGCGGCCGCTTGCGCCTGAATCGCCGTCGTAACCTTGGCCACGACATGCTGTATTTCCTTTGCGTGCTCCGGGTGGGCACCTTCGAGAGCAAGACGGACGGCCTTCGAGGCGGTGCTCAGCAGCTTCAGAAAATGATGTCTCGGAATCTCCTGTCGCGATCCGACGGAGCGCGCGAGTTCGTCGTCGTGCTCGGAGCGCTTGACGAGCCTGACGTAGCCCGCCTCCGAGAATTTGGCGCCCGCGTTCTGGACCACGCTCAGCGCGACCGCGCGATCCCCGCGCTCGACCAGCACGTCTGTGACAGTTTCGGCGAGCGCCTGTCGGCGGGTGATCGCGAGCAGGTGCTGCTGGCTCTTGGTTTTGGCGTTCTCGACTAGCGAGACGTTATCAAGCTGGTTCGACTGCGCGAGGATGGGACCTGCCACCTCGATCGCGTCGTCGCTCGCGAGCTTGCGGATCACCTTTGGTGGTGCATTGGGGATTGTCGCGAGGCGCTCGGCGAGCGCGACGCGCGCCGACTCCTCGATATCGGCAACGAGATGGCTGAAGACACCGTCAAAGACCGAAATGTGGTCGACGGAAAAGTGGCTCGACCCAAAAACGAAAAGATCCGTAACACGGCGAAGTGTCTTTTCGCGGCGTTCGGCGGAGCCCTGCGAAAGTGCGTCTTCAAGCTCATGAATGAGAGAGTGTTGAGCGGTCATCGGCTATCGATCCGTGGTGACAGACGGCTTCTCCCTACGCTAGAAGACAACATCGACATCCAGTTCGGCGGCGAGCTGCGGCGACAACGGCGACACGTCGATCGTCGGCAGATTCTCCTGGAGACGACCCAAAAGACGATCCTTCAGCTCGTGTAGCGTAATCGCAGCGATAACCTCATGTCCGAGTTGCGCGCGCTCTTCACCGGACACCGGCACTTCATTCGTCGATTCGGCATAACGCGTCAGCGCATCGCCTAGTGCCTCGAATTCCTGTTTCAGGCGGTCAAAGCCTTGCAACGTCACCACCAGTTCCCGGTCAGGACGTCCACTACCAATGACGAGATCCGTCACTTTTCCGACGGTCTCATCAAGTCGCATAACGTTGTCCAGCAAGAGCGCAGCGAACACGGCAAGAAACGACCCAACATCGTTGCTGGACACGGGAGCAGGCACAATCGCTTCCTCGGCTGGCACGTACGCTCGCCTTCAACATCACTCTCGCGGGCCGCTACGACAGCTTGCCTATGACTTGCTCGATCTTGCTGCGCAAGATCGCTGTCGTGAACGGCTTGATGAGGTAGTTGTTGGCGCCGGCCTGGGCCGCCTTGACGACGAGTTCCTTGTCACCACGCCCGGTCAGCAAGATGAACGGGACCCGGCGGACGACCGGATGCCCACGCACCGCCCGCAACAGACCGAGGCCGTCCATCTCCGGCATGTTGTAGTCGGAGATGATCAGATCGATCGGCTGAAGCGACGCCGTCTCCATCGCCTGGACACCATTTTCCGCTTCGTGAATGTGCCGGATACCGATTTCTTCCAGAGTCATGCGGGTCATTTGCCGCACGCTGTTCTGATCGTCAACAACGAGAACTTTGAGTGCAACTGCATTTGGCATTCCCATTACTCCTGATCAGCGGCCCGTTTTTTGCCGCGGGCTCTATAGGCTTAGTTCATCGCGCTCTTTGCGACCGAAGCGGCTTTCATCGTCATGGCAGGACTCATCGACGATTTGACCGCAAGATCCGACAGTTTCTCGACATCAAGGATGAACGCGACGCGGCCGTTGCCGAGAATCGTGGCAGCGGCAATTCCCGGAACGGAGCCGTAGCTCTCTTCGATACTCTTCATCACGACTTGTTGGTGGCCACATAGCTGATCGACGACAAGGCCAAAACGGGAGCCGTCTCCCGCATCGGTAATGATGACGACGCTTTCTTCGGAGTCGTCCGCCCCCGAGCTGATGTCCAGCAAGTCGCCCAGATGGACGATCGGCAAAAGGTCCCCGCGCAACTGAAGCATCCCACGCGTGCCGACCAGATTGTTGATGTCCGAGCGCGCCGGTCGCAGGCACTCGATGATGGTCGACAACGGCATGACGTAGGTTTCCTGGCCGACTTTGATGACCATGCCTTCCATGACGGCCAAGGTCAGCGGCAACGCCAGCGAGATCGTCATGCCTCGGCCGCGCTCCGACTTGAGCGAAATCCGCCCGCCGATGTCCTGGATATTGCTGCGGACGACATCCATCCCGACCCCACGGCCTGAGATGTCGGAGATCGTTTCGGCGGTCGAAAATCCCGGCGCCATGATGAGGTTGCTGATTTCGTCCTCGCTGAGCGTAGCGTCCTGACCGATCAGCCCCCGCTCGCGCGCCTTCTTGAGGACCCGCTCGGAATTGATCCCTGCCCCGTCGTCGCGGATCTGGATAATGATCCGGCCGCCGCGATGTTCGGCCCCGAGGTGGATCGTCCCTTCCTCTTTCTTGCCGGCCGCCAATCGCTCCGCCGGCAACTCGATGCCATGATCGACCGCGTTGCGGATGATGTGAGTGAGCGGGTCACCGAGGCGCTCGATGATCGATCGATCGACTTCGGTCATTTCACCGGACATTTCGAGCCGGACTCGCTTTGACGTCTTGGTCGAAAGCTCGCGCACCAGCCGGGGCATGCGCTGGAAGACCGCGCCGACGGGCTGAGCGCGCATCGACATGACGCTGTCCTTCAGCTCGCGCGTGTGGTGAATAACTTCATCCAGTATCTGCGTCAGCCGGCCGCTCGTTGCCTCCGGAAGATCCTGAACGATCTGCCCCAGCATCGCCTGGGCGATTACCAATTCACCCACCATGTTCACGACGCGATCGATTCGTTCGAGCTCGATCCGGGTTGTGGTCGAAGTCGCTTTGGCTGCCGGGGCCCTCGCCGCGCCGGCAGGAGCCTCGGCCGTGACGCGCGGTTGCGGCGCCGGCGCTCGGTCCTCGTGCACCGGCATGCTTGCATCGACAAGCGGAGGCGCCGCGACAGCGGGCATATCACCACCGGTCTGGATGGCCATGGCATCGCTTTCGGCGACTGCGCCGAAGGCGGGTGCAGGATCGGCTTCGACGATTTCGATCTCGCAATCGCCCGTCACGAACTCGAAAACCTCCTCGACCTGCGCGCGCGTCGACGTGGTCCTGATCGTGCCGGTCCATCCGATATAGGGGTGATCGGGCTCGATCTCCGCCAGATGCGGCAGCGCATCCGTCTCGGCGACGAGATCGAGCTCGCCCAGCTTGCGCAGCTCGCGCAGGATGTAGAGCGGCTCGTTTGCCTTTCTCAGCATCTCGGGCTTCGGCCGGAAGACAATGCCAAACGTGTGCTTGCCATCCCCGACCTCGGGCCCGTCAAAGTCGTCAATACGCACCGGCGTGAAATCGAGGCCCTCAAAGTCGGCGGGTGCCGGCTCGTCGTCGCCGCCCGACGGCTCGATTCCGATCAACTGCTCAAGCGCCGCGCGGCACTCGCTGCCGTGATTCGGCGGAATGGCCTCGCCGGACCGCGACATCGTGATCAGATCGGAAAGTATGTCGTTGGCCTGCAACAGCACGTCCATGATCTCGTGCGTTGCCACCAGCTTCCCATTCCGCATCGTATCGAGCACTGTCTCGAGCACGTGAGCGAAATTGACGAGATCTTCGAAGCCGAAAATACCCGCACCGCCTTTGACCGAATGCACGGAACGAAAGATGGCGTTGATCGTGTCATCTGTACTCGTGCCGTCCTGCATCTCGGTCAGTCCAGCCTCGATTTGCTGGAGCGCCTCGCTGCACTCGTCAAAGAAGGTCAGCTTCAACTGATCCAAGCTTGCCATGACCTTCATACCCTCCAAAAATTCCCAGAAACCTACGGAGCGACCTTACGGACGGTCGCAATCAAGCTGTCCGGATCGAATGGCTTGACCATCCAACCGGTGGCGCCGGCCTGGCGCGCGAGGTTCCGCTTGTCGGCATCGCTTTCGGTCGTAAGGACCAGGATCGGCGTTGTCTTGTGCACGGAATTTTGGCGCAGTTGCCGGATAACTTCGTAGCCGTCCATCCTCGGCATGTTGATGTCAGTGATGATGACATCGACGCGATCATCGCCCAACACGTCGAGCCCGTCCTGCCCGTCGACGGCCTGCAGCACATCGAATCCGGCGTCGGACAAGGTCAGCATCAGCATGTCGCGTATCGTCTTGGAGTCGTCGATAGTCAGGATTCGCTTGGCCATCTCGCGCTGATCCTTCTGTTCGTCATCGTTGAAATTGATTGCGTCATCTTGTGTCTGGACTTGCTCGGGGTCTGACTCACGGACGTCCGCCTGGGCCGGCGTTCGGCCGTTCGTCCAATCGAGACCGAGGTCACTGAATGCAGTGACGAATTCCGTCGACGGTCCTTCAATTGAAATGTGCTCGTGGTCCCGGAGCGCGGCCAGAAGGATTTGCGCGCAAGGCAGCGTCAACGTCTGGACGCCCGATGCGTCGATACGGAGCGCGCCCTCGCCCTGCAGACATTGTCGCAGCGTGGTGAGAAATCCCTCGGCCGCGGTGAGGTCGAGCACCGCGGGTAATTTCAGTTGCGCGCTTTGTTCGGTTTGCATGGCTCCGGTCTGCTTTTCAGAGTATCGGTTCAAGCTACTCAGGCGGCATTGACGCTTGGTCGGCCACTGCGATCCGTCGGATCGTCACACGCATCGAGTATCGCGTCGGACATCTGCGCCAGCGCGTATTGGCGCATCACCGCACCGCGCTCGAAGGCCGCGCGTGGCATTCCATAGATCAGCGATGACTCCTCGTTCTGGCCCAAGGTTGTTCCTCCTGCCTGGCGCAGTTCCAACATGCCCTCGGCGCCGTCCTTTCCCATCCCCGTCAGAATGACGCCGACCACCGACTTGGGCGCGACGCGCGCGGCGGAGCGGAAGAGAACGTCAACCGACGGTCGATGTCCGGAGACCGGCGGACCATCGGACAGCCGGCACGTATTGTGACCGCCGACGCGATGGAGCTCGAGGTGATGCGAGCCCGGCGCGATGTAGACGTGGCCCGGCTCGATGATCTCGTCGTGGACCGCCTGGGACACCGTCATCGGGCATTCGCGGTTGAGGCGCTCCGCGAAAGCGGCGGTGAAGCGTGGCGGCATATGCTGGGTGATGAGTGTCGGCGGACAATCAGGCGGCAGGCCCAGCAACAAAGCCTTGAGCGCCTCGACGCCGCCGGTCGATGCACCGACCACCACGATCTTCCCGTTCGGGCGATGAGGCCGTGCCGGCCGCGGCGCACGCGGCGTCAGCGGAACGCGGCGCATGCCGACGCGTGCGCGCGCGGCACCCTTCACCTTCGTTTGCAACTCGATGGCCAGACTGGCCATTGCATTGGCGAGATCGGTCGTCGGCTTGGCGACGAAGTCGACGGCGCCGATCTCGAGTGCCTCGAGCGTCGTCTCGGCGCCGGCTTGGGTCAGGGTCGAGATCATCACCACCGGAGTCGGCCTCAGCGTCATGATCTTGCGCAGGAACGTCACACCGTCCATGTGCGGCATCTCGACATCGAGGGTTACGACGTCGGGATTGAGCGTCTTGATCCGCTCGCGCGCGACATGGGGATCCGGGGCCGTGCCGACCACCTCGATTTCGGGATCGGCCGACAGCAGAGTGGTGAGCAATTGCCGCACCACAGCCGAATCATCGACGATGAGTACCCGCACCGGCGCGCTCATATCTTCACTCCGTATCTCCAAACAGATGGATCTCTCCCGCCGGCTGCTTCGTCCGCAGCTTGTCGGCGTATTCCCGCTCTTCGCGGCTGATCGCGTAGGTTTCGCTGGTTCCGAGCAGACGGCGCACGACGCGGCCCGTCACCGGCGAGTAGTGGATGCGCCGAGGATACGACCCACCCAAATCCTCGGCGGCGCACCGCAGTCCCTCGGCTTCGAGGTAACGCAGGACAAATTCCGCGTTGCTGCTGCCGATCGCGGTGCTGGCGTCGATGACATTGCCGCCACCGAAGACCTTGATCTCCATCCGGTCGCGTGAGCAGCCCGATTTGATAAGTTCGTTGATCAGCTTTTCCATGGCAAAGTTGCCGAAGCGCGCCGACTTCAGTTCGTCACCCCAACCTCCGGAATGACCCTGCGCCAGCATGAAGTGGTTCATACCGCCGACGCCGACGGCCGGGTCGCGAATACACGCCGACACGCACGACCCGAGCACGGTCACCAGTATCTCGTCCGACTGCCGCGTGACGTAGAATTCCCCGGGAAACACCTTCACCATCCAGGCGGAGCTCGCGGTATCGAAGAATCGCCGGCCGGCTGTCGCCTGCAGGGCCTCGGCGGCGCCAGCAGCAGGCTGCTTTTGTGCCAATGCGGCGCTCATGAAACCCTCTGGTAGATCGTGCGGCCGACGAGCTGCAGACCGGGATGCGTTCCGATCAGAGATTCCGAATGGCCGATGTACAGCCAGCCGCCCGGCTTGAGTTGTTGCGTGAAACGATCGACCAGCGTCGCCTTGGTCGGCGCGTCGAAATAGATCATCACGTTGCGGCAGAAGATGACGTCAAATTTCCCGTGGAACGGCCACGGCCCCATGAGATTGAGATGCCGGAAGGTGATCAGCGACCTGACGTCGGGATCCACTACGACTTTGTCGGCCGCTCCGCCGCTCTCTTGGGCCTTGAAGTAGGAATGATACGGTTTTGGGACCTCATCGAATGCGCTGGACGTGAACTCACCGCGTGCAGCTTTCGTCAGGATATCGGTGTCAATATCCGTCGCGAGGATGCGGACGTCGCTACCGCCGAAGTCACGAATTTCGCGCTTCAGGACGACCGCAATCGTATAGGGCTCTTCACCGCTCGAGCATCCGGCCGACCAGACCCTCAGACGGCCACCGAAACTTTTGCCATGCGACTGCGCGAACGCAAGCGCCGTGTGCGTCCGGAAATGATGGAAATGATGTGCCTCACGAAAGAACTTGGTGTGGTTGGTCGAGATCGAGTTTATGAAGCTTTCGATTTCCCGGGCGTCGCTGGCAAGGAATTCGCGGTAGTCGCGGAATGAGTTCATTTTCAGCGCGCGCAGGCGGCGCGAGACGCGGCTATAGACGAGATTGCGCTTGTTGTCGGCAAGCGAAATCCCGGCGTGATCGTAGGCGAGTTGCGCCAGACTGCGAAAATCGTCGTCTGAAAAGTTGAACTCGTGAGCAATACCGCCGACGGAGTTTGTGGGATCTAGTGCCGCGGCCGTTGCGCGATTGACCGGCGACATCTCAAGAATTCCTTCGACTGGGAATTGTTGCGGACGGCCGGGGCGGCCCGCATCCGGCCGGCCGGTCCCTCGATTGCAACGATCAGGGCGAGCGGAATCGGAGCCATGAGCCGCCGGGCCAGTCCGCGGCCCGCGCCGATCTCCCCGTTCTGCCTTCCATCTCGCCGCTTCCACATTCTGAGATATCCTGAAATGCCGTGTAAATTTTTCACCGACGCCGTTGTTGATCGGCGGCCCCGTGGGCCGCCGATGGCTCCTAGAATTCCTTCCACTCCGGATCGTCGTGGATCGCGGTGGCGAGCGCGGTCTGCATGCGGCCGACCGGCCCGCCGCCCCTGCTCGCTGCAGCGACGCGCTTGGGCGCCGCGACCGGCGGCCGCTTCGCGACGGCGACAGGCGTCGCCCGTGACGCCGTGGCGGCAATCGGTTGCGGTTGCGCCTTCATTGCCGCGCGCGGCGGTGCTGCGCCCGTCCCGGCACTGTCGATGCGGAAGAACGCCACCCGCTCGGTCATCGCATGCGCCTGGTGCTCGAGGGTCTTGGCGGTCGCGGCGTTCTCCTCGACCAGCGCCGAGTTCTGCTGGGTGACCTCGTCCATCTGCGACAGCGCCTTGTTGACCTGCTCCAGCCCGGTCGCCTGCTCGGCGCTCGCCGCCGCGATGCCGGAGACGATCTCCGCCACCTTCTTGATCGAGGTGAGGATCTCGTTCAGCGAGGTGCCGGCACGGTTGACCAGCTCGACGCCCTCCTGCACCTGATTGGAGCTGTTGCTGATCAGATCCTTGATGTCCTTGGCGGCCTGCGACGAACGCTGCGCCAGGCTGCGCACTTCCGACGCGACCACCGCGAAGCCGCGGCCGGCCTCGCCGGCGCGGGCGGCTTCGACCGCCGCGTTGAGCGCAAGCAGGTTGGTTTGCCGCGCGATCTCGTCGATCACGCCGATGATGTCGGAGATCTTGCGCGAGGAATCCTCGATCCGCGACATCGCCTTGACCGCTTCCGCCACCACCTGGCCGCCGCGATCGCAGACTTCGCGCGTGCCGGACGCGAACTGATTGGCCTGCTGGGCGTTGTCCGCGTTCTGCTTCACCGTCGCGGAGATCTCCTCCATCGAGGCAGAGGTCTCTTCCAGGCTTGCCGCCTGTTCTTCCGTCCGCTGCGACAGGTCCGTCGTGCTCGACGAAATCTCACCGGCAGCGTTCGACACCTCGCGGGTCGACGTCACGATCGAGCCGATGGTCTCCTGCAACTGCGAAATGGCCGCGTTGAAGTCGCTCTGCACCTTCTTGTATTCGTCGGCGAACTCCGTGGTGATCCGGTAGCTGAGCGCGCCCTTGGCGAGCTGCTCGAGCCCTTCGCCGAGCGCGTCCACGACGTGCTTGACCTGCGCCGCGGCGGCCGCCCGCGCCGCCTCGTTGCGCTGACGCTCCACTTCCGACGCTTTCTGCGCATCGGCGGATTGCGATTCGAGGCGCTCCTTCTCGACGGCCGCGTCGCGGAACACCAGCACGGCCCGCGCCATGTGCCCGAGCTCGTCACCGCGGTCGGTACCCGGCACCTCGATGTCGTGGCGGCCGTCGGCCAACGTCGTCATCGTCTGGACCAACTGCCCGACGGGACGCGTGATCGAGAGCACGACAAACCAGACCACGGTGCCGGTGATGGCCAAGAGACCGAGGAAGACCGCCAGCAGATTCCAAAATCCCCACCGCGCCTTTGAAGCAACGCCTTGAACCGTCGCGGCGAAATCACTCAGGAGACGATCTTCGACGCGCTTGAGACTATCGATATACTTGCTGGTGGCCTCGAGCCATTGTTGGGTGGTCACGTTGCCCGCGTTACCTTTGTACGGCGAAAGGGCCGCGGCTTGCCGCATCTTGTTCACGGCGTCTCGCGCCGGACCATCGACCGTGCTGTTCAGGAACTCGATCTGGGCTTGCGTTGCCCGCCGTGAGAAGATGGTGGTGTAGGCGTCACCGAGATTCTGGCTTCGCATGAACGCCTGATACATCTGCGGGACGAATTGACCGGCTCCGAAGCCGATCGTTCCCCAGCCGCGACCTTGCGCGGTATATTCCTTGCGCCGCATCAGCGCGACCATCGCACTGGACTGATGTATAATGTGGCCGTCCTCCGTCATCTCTTCGATCGCATCGATGACATTGAGGAGGCCCGCGACCGCGGAGACCATGGTCTCCATCACCTTCTGGCTGTCGGTGGAGCTTGCGTCGATTTCCGTGCGCATCTTGCCAAGTTCGGTTAAGCGCGACTTGGCGACATCGAGATTCTTTGCGAACTTCGTCCCGGCATATAACTTCGAATATTCGGCCAAGCGCTCATTCCAGGCCTCGAGCGCCTTGTCGGTCTTCGGCCGCTGACCGCTCATCGCGGTTGCCAGTGACTGTTCTCTCGAGTCGATGTACCCGACTGAATAGCCCCGCTCCCTCTGCAACTCGTGCACGGCTTCCGCAATTATCGGCGCCGCTTTGGCGACCACCCCGATGGCGTCCATGTCGGCGGCGACCGAGCGACGGTCGAGCAGCTCCTTTCCGGCAAATCCGGTGAACGCCAAGAGCGGGAGCAGACAGGCAATGGCTATGCGGACGGGGATACGGATATTCGAAAGCTTCAGCATAGATGGCCCTCCTGGCCGGGGATATTCGACAGACGATCGGGATTCGGCCGACGTGCGCGCTTTGCCGTGTTCCCGACGTAGACAGTCCCGGTCAGTTCCTCTGAGATGCGGTCGCGGATTTACGGTCGGCGGCTGACGGGTCCTCACCATCGGTCATGGTGACGGCCAGCAGGTTTTGCAGGTCGATCAGCGCAAGCATCGCACCATCGACCGTCACCAGCCCCGACAGGAAATCCACACGAGATGCTTGAGCGATACGCGGCACCGGCTGAACTTGCGCCGGTTCGAACGACACGATGTCGAGCACGCGGTCAGCGAGAAGGCCGACGGGCCGCGAACCAACCTGCACGATGATCACGATGTGAAGAGGCGTCGCCTCGGTGACACCCTGACCGAAGCGGCAGCGCAGGTCGATGATCGGAACAATAACGCCGCGCAGATTGAGCACGCCCCGTACGTATTCGGGCTGCTTGGGCAAGTGCGTGATTTCCGACCAGCCCTTGATCTCGCGCACCGCCATGATGTCGACGCCGTACTGATCGTCGCCGATGGCAAAGCTGATGAATTGGGTTGGTGTTGCCGCGCTGCGTGCAGCATCGGCGGCTCCCCAATTGGCCGGCGTGGATGGAGTGGCGGCTGGGCTCGGCGAAGCAACTGTTTGATTCATGGGGTCACAACTCGCTGCTACGGCCTCCCGCAGGACCGATCCTTCGTGCTGCCCGACATCAGCGTGAGCGCAGAAAGACCGAA
Organism: uncultured Alphaproteobacteria bacterium; assembly: GCA_963785745.1. Taxonomy (GTDB): domain Bacteria; phylum Pseudomonadota; class Alphaproteobacteria; order Rhizobiales; family Xanthobacteraceae; genus VAZQ01. Next base: position 97,765 of record CAWAWR010000014.1, on the reverse strand, counting down.
TGATCGCGTGGGAGACAGGCTCGTTGATGCAGTACCGAGGTATGGGTTTAATTTAATGTTATTGGTAAAGGCTTTAATTGGACCTAGATTTGAAAGATTATCGTAGATCGATAAAATAGATTGTCATTTTGGATTGCCAGTATTGCCGGCTAACCCGATCGGCCGGCGACGCGATTCCGCAGTGCCCGGCCGCGTAAATTTTGCGCGTTAAGTCAATTTTGCTGATTTGCCGGTAACAGTTCCCGCAGGATTTCCACGTTGTCAGAAGCCGGATCAATTCTTCGGTCATGACGGGCCGAGCATGATGTCCGAATCACAATCATTGATCGCGGAACTCGACGCGAACCTCAGCAAGGCGTCGAGTGCCCAGCAACTGACCGTGCTGCGGCGCGTGACGGATCTATTCCTCGACCGCGCGGAGACGTATTCGAACGATCATGTCGCCGTTTTCGACGATGTCATGGGCTGGCTGGTCAACAAGATCGAGAAGGCCGAGCGTCCGGCGCTCGCCGAATTGAGCGGCAAGCTGGCGCCGGTCGACAATGCGCCGGTCAACGTCATCGACCGTCTGGCGCGCCACGAAGACATCGCGATCTCCGGCCCGGTTCTTCAGAAGTCCAACGTGGTCACGGACCAAGCCCTTGCTGAGGTGGCCGGCGCAAAGAGCGAAAAGCATCTTGCTGCGATTGCCGGCCGGCCGCTGATCAGCGAATCCATTACGGATGTCCTGGTGGGACGCTGCACGGCCGAGACCGCGCGCAAGGTCACCGACAACAAAGGTGCCAGCCTCTCCGAGATCGGCTTCGTCAAATTGATCAACCGCGCCAAGAGCGACAAGGCGCTGGCTGCTGCCATTGAAAGCAGAACAGACCTGCCACCCGAGCTGCAGCCATTTCTCAAGCTCGCGCTCTCCTGACGGCGCCCACGCTCTTTCGACAGTGTCGCATCCGCGTTCGCGCACCCTGCGCGCGGCGCGGCTGGCTGGGTAGCGACTAGATAGAAATCCGCCACGGCCACTCGTTTTCAGGGCACCGGCACCACAAAACGGGCATCCGAAATCAGCTCGGGGGCATGTCCCACCGGCATGCGGCAAGCGCGGGCGCCTTGACGGGTGCCGGGGTTGATACCATCCTCGATCCTGGGGCTAGGTATCGCAGAACGCCCCATTTCACCGAGGCAACAAGCCTTCGCGCACGGGGACAACAAGATATGAAATCCCATCGCCCAACCATCATGGGCACGCGCCACATGATCGCCGCGACCCAATATCTCGCCGCCGAAGCCGGCTTCAAGATTCTGGAGGCGGGCGGCAATGCGATCGATGCAGGCGTGGCGGCGGGCATCGCGCTCGGCGTGGTGCAGCCGGAATTCGTGAACGTCGCCGGCGTCGCGCCGATCATCATCTATTCCGCCGCCGAGAACCGCCTCGTCACCATTCCCGGTCTCGGCCCCTGGCCGAAAGCGCTCGACCCCAACTACTTCATGAAGAACCACGGCGGCAAGATCCCGCAGAGCATCATGCGCACCGTTGTGCCGGCGGCGCCCGACGCCTGGATCACCGCGCTCGAACGCTTCGGCACCATGAGCTTTGGCGAGGTTGCACAGTCGGCAATCCGCTATGCGCGGGATGGATTCCCTACCTACGATCTCATGAACGAGATCATCACCGACCACGAGAAGGAATATCGCCAGTTCCCGACGAACGTCGCGCTTTATCTTCCCAAGGGACGGCCGCCACAGGTCGGCGAAGTCTTCGTGCAAGCCGCGCTCGCCAACACCTTGCAACACATGGTGGACCAGGAGGCGGCGGCGCGCCCGCGCGGACGCGAAGCCGGTTTGGCCGCCGCGCGCGACGCCTTCTATCGCGGCGACATCGCCCGCGCCATCGTCAAGCATCAGAAGGAGAACGGCGGCATCCTCTCCGCCGAAGACCTCGCGAACTACCGTTCTGGCTTCGACGAGCCGGTCGAGACCTCGTTCGGCGACATCAAGCTCTACGCCTGCGGGCCGTGGTGTCAGGGACCGTCGCTGCTGCAAGCCATGAATCTCCTGGACGCCGGCGAGCTGCGCAAGTTCGGTCACAACTCGACGGGTTACCTGCACCGCATCACGGAAGCCGTGAAGCTCGCCTTCGCCGACCGCGAGGCCTATTTCGGCGATCCGCGCGTCGTCGACGTGCCGATCGAGGCGATGCTCTCGCGCGACTACGCGAAGAAGCGACGCGAGATGATCCGCCCCGACAAGGCCTGGCCGGAAATGCCGCCCGCCGGCGATCCGCGCAAGCTCGCCGCCGAGCGCGCGGCACCGGGCGCACCGCTGGTGCCGGAGCGCGCGTTCTCCGCACCCGAGCTCGACACCTCGCACGTCTGCTGCGTCGACAAGCATGGCAACGTTTTCGCGGCCACGCCGAGCGACGGATCGTATAACGCGCCGGTGATCCCGGAGCTCGGTATCATTCCCTCGCCGCGCGGCAGCCAGAACTGGGGCGATCCCAATCACCCCTCCGGCGTCGCGCCCGGCAAGCGGCCGCGGCTCACGCCGAGCCCGGCGATCGCGATCCAGCCCGGCAAGATGAAGATGCCGTTCGGCACGCCGGGCGGCGACGTGCAGACCCAGGCGATGCTGCAGGTGTTCCTCAACATCCATCTGTTCGGGATGGAGGTGCAGGAAGCGATCGAGGCGCCGCGCGTCGCGTCCTACAGCTACCCGTCGTCGTTCGAGCCGCACGCCTATCATCCGGGACTCCTTAATATGGAGAGCCGGATCGACAAGGCGACCGGCGACGCGCTCGGCCGTCTCGGCCACAAGATCGGATGGTGGCCGGACTGGACCTGGCTCGCGGGCGCCGTCTGCTCGGTCGTCGCCGATCAAGAGAGCGGCGTGCTCAAGGGCGGCGCCGATCCGCGGCGGCCGTCGTATGCGCTGGGACTTTGACGTGGCCCGCAAATTGCTTGGGAGTTGATATGAAGAAAATTCGACAGCTCCCCATCACGCTTCTCGCAATCGCGGCGATCGTTCTGGTCTCCCTCGCGCAAGCCGAAGCGCAAACCTATCCAAGCCGCCCGATCCGCATGATCTCGCCGTTCCCGGCAGGCGGCGGCAACGACGTGCTCGCGCGCATCATCGCGGCCAAGCTTTCCGAGCGGGTGAAAGCGACGATTGTGATCGAGAACCGGCCGGGCGCCGGCGCGGTGATCGGCATCCAGGCGCTCGCGAAATCGCCGCCCGACGGCTACTCGCTCGTGCTGTCGGGCTCGACGTTGGCGGTTGCGCCGACGCTCTACAAAAAATCGCCGTTCGACGCCGACAAGGACTTTGAACCGGTAGCACTGGTCGCGCACTATCCCTTCCTGCTGGTGGCCACGTCGTCGTTGCCCGTCAAGTCGGTGGCCGAGCTTATCAAGCTGGCCAAGCAGAAGCCCGGCGAGATCATGTACGCCTCGCCCGGCATCGCGACGTCGCAGAACCTGTTCACTGAATTGCTCAAGGTCCAGACCGGCATCGACCTGCGGCAAATTCCATACAACGGCACCGCGCCGGCGGTGGTCGACATCGTTGCCGGCCGCGTGGCGGTGATGTTCGCCGCGGCGGCGCCGTCGATCCCGTTGATGAAGGACGGCAGCCTGCGCGCGCTCGGCGTCTCATCGGCCGCGCGGCTCGCGGAATTGCCGGACGTGCCGCCGATCGCGGACGCGGTTCCCGGGTTTGACGAGTCGAACTGGTCGATCGTGCTTGCGCCCGCAGGCACGCCGTCTGACATCGTGGACAAGCTCCACCAGGCCTTCAAGGAAGTGATGGCGATGCCGGAGATCGAGAAGCAACTGGCCAATATCGGCATGCTGCCCATCGTCACCCCCTCCCGCGCCGAGCTCAAGAAGTTCGTCACCACCGAGGTCACGCGCTGGGGCAAGATCGTTCACCAAGCTGGCATCGCCGGCACGCAGTGACGCTGATCTAGAATCGGGAGAACGAGAACGGCGCGAGGTCGATATTCGACGGCTCGCCGCGGATCGCGCGCGAGAGGATATCGCCGCTGGTTGCCGACATCGTCAGTCCGAGATGTCCGTGGCCGAAATTGAACCACAGCCCGCGATGGCGGCTTGGCCCCATCACCGGCAGCGAATCCGGAAAACACGGGCGGTGCCCCATCCAGAACGACCAGTCGTTCGGGATCTGGGCGCGCGGAAACACCCGCGCCATGTCGCGCACCAGATAGTCGGCGCGACGGCGATTGGGCGCGCGCGCCAATCCGCCGAACTCGACGGTGCCGGCGGCACGCAGCCCATCCTCCATCGGCGTGAAGAACACCTTTCGGTCCGCCGCGACCACCGGCCGCGCCACTGATATCCCGGGCGATGGGATCGTGACGTGATACCCGCGCTGGCTCTCCAGCGGCAGTGCATAACCCAAATCCGCGAGCAACTGCGCGGACCATGCGCCCGCGCAAATCACGGCATGGTCGCAGGCATAAGAACTATTCTCGCCGCGCACCGCCCGCACGCGATCGCCGTCGGCCTCGATGGCGACAACCCGATCACGAACAATGCGTCCACCGCGCCGGGCAAAATCCGACGCGATGGCTGTGACCTGCCGATAGGGATTGACCGACATGCCTTGATCCGGTGTGAACATGCCGATGGCGTAGTCCGGTCCGACCTCCGGCTCGAGCGCGAGGATGTCCTCCCGCCCGAGCCGCTCGATCCGCAGGCCATGCTCCTTCCGGAGCGCCCAGGACATCGTATCTTTTCGAAGCCACTTCTCATCGGGGTAAAGATAGAGCTGGCCAGTGCGCCGAACGATGTCCGATGCGCCGGCTTCGCCCAGCATTTCGAGATGCTTTTCGATCGAATTGGCGAGCAGCGCCGACAGCGCCTGGGAAATGGGCCGCACCGCATCGGGCCGCGCAGCGTGCACGAACCGCCGCAGCCATGGCGCAGCCTTCGGCAGATAGCCGAGCGGGATCCGCAGCGGCGCCGCCGGGTCGAGCAGCATGGTCAGCGCGTCCCGCATCACCCCCGGCATCGCCAGCGGTGCAACGCTTCCGAAACTCAAGGCGCCTGCATTGCCGTAGGAGCATCCAAGTCCCGGCTCGTCGCGATCGATCAGCGTCACGTGGGCGCCGCGGCGCAGCAGCTCCCAAGCGGTGCAAACTCCGACAATGCCGGCGCCGACCACGACGACGGCACCGTTGCTGGTTGATGACTCTGACATTGCGGAGGGGGCGGACATGGCGGATGAGGTTGTCAGTACAAAGCTTCTGACCACCCTGCAAGCCGAGCCGGCAATATTCTCGAATGCGAGACGCCCAACGCCGGAACGCGAGCGTAGTGGTGGGCGCCCTCTCCTACGCGGCCTTTTTCTCGAACGCAGTCTGTCGCCGGAGCAAGTCGCGATACAATCCATCACGCCGCATCAACTGCTCCGGCGCGCCATCCTGGACCACCCTGCCGGCGTTCAGGACGATGATGCGGTCGAATGCTCGCACCGTCGAGAGCCGATGCGCGATCGCGATGACGGTCCGGTCACGCATCAGGTAGCCGAGCGCCTGACGGATCATCTCCTCGGATTCGCTGTCGAGCGCGGAGGTCGCCTCATCCAATAGAAGCAGCGGCGCATCCTTCAGAAACGCACGGGCGATCGCGATGCGCTGGCGCTGGCCGCCGGACAGCTTCACGCCCCGGTCGCCGACAAGAGTGGCCATGCCGCTCGGCAGAGCCTCGATGAAATCGCATCGCGCCGCGGCCGCCGCATCCAGAACTTCCTCGTCGGAAGCGTCCGGCCGTCCATAGCGGATGTTTTCCATGATCGACCGGTGGAACATCGATACGTCCTGCGGCACGACGGCGATCGCCGCCCGCAGGCTTTTCTGCGTTACGCGCGCAATGTCCTGCCCGTCGATCAGGATACGTCCACGTTGCACGTCGTCGAGCCGCTGCAGGATCGCGAACAACGTCGACTTCCCGCTGCCTGACGGGCCGACCAACCCGATGCGCTGTCCTGCCTCAAGCCGCAGATTGAGATTCTCGAAGACGCGTCGTCCACCCGCATGCTGGAACGACACCCGCTCGAACTCAACGCTGGATCCAAATCGCATCAGCGGCGCCGCCTCGGGATGATCGCGCAATCCATGCGGAACGAGCAGTGTCGCCAAGGCTTCGGACAGAGCGGGCGAAGTGCTGGACCACATCGACCAGCGCCACCGCCAAGTCCCTCGTCGCATGCAGGACGGAGAGTCCGAGTGTGCATGCAAGGACCACGTCGCCGGTTGTGATTTCGCCGCGCTGCCATAGCGCAATGGCCCAGGCCAAAAGACCGATCGTCAACGCCACGGTGATCAGGGCGTGCAGGATGCGCAGCTTCTCGAGATAGAGCAAACTTCCCCGACGTGCCGCGAGTTCGTGATCGATCGTCAAATCGAGGCGGCGCCGCTCGCGCCCCAGGCTGCAAAATGCCCTGACCAACGGCATGTTGCTGATGACATCGATCATCTCGCCGTCGACCGCAGCAGCTTTGCTGGCGAATTCGTGATGCAGTGGCCGTCCGGCCGCGGCCAGCCTGAACATGCCAAAGACAACCAGGCCGCCGACAACCGTTAAGACCGCCGCCATCGACGTACTCACGGTCATGACAAAGGCAATTGCCGCCAATGTGGCGACACATGGCGGCAGCACGTTCCAAACGAACATGTTTTCGATCGTGTAGACCGCATTCGACGTCGCCGTGATGCGGCTCGTCAGCATGCCCGGCAGGCGATCTGCGAAATAGTTCGGAGAATGGCCGGTTAGATGGCGGAACAGGTCGCTACGCAGATCCCCGGTTACTCGCACAAACGTGAAACTCGCGATCCATCCGGCCAGCCGCCACAGCAGATTGTCGGCCGCGATGAGGAGAACCAGGAACAGAAATGCCAGCCAGATAGCATGCGCCGCAGCGGCCGGACCGGCGGCCAGCGTGTCAACCAAATATTTCAGGCCGTATTGAGTTGTGACCGAACAAACGACCGCCGCCAGGACAGCCGCCGCGATGACGATATGGCTGAACGTCCGCAGCCGGACATATCGAAGGATGAAGGCGAAAGGACGGTCGACGTAACGGCAAGCGTCGTGCATCAATCCTCGACTTTCTAACGTCGTGCTCGTTCGATGCCCAATCGTTGTTCAATTGCCTCTGTAACGAACTGTCACAAACTATGTCGTCCGCGGGCACGCGCATTTGATTTTGGAAAATCGCATCGCAGCAAAATGGTTCCGGCGCGCAACCAAAAATAGTTTGCTTGTTGAACAGACAAGTTGTGTCCATCTTTAATGGCTGGGCTGCGTTGGGCGAAGGGGAGTTCCCGTCAATCGTCAGGAGGAATGTTCCATGCGCATCGCCCAAGTGGCTCCGCTGACCGAAGCGATACCGCCCAAGCTCTATGGCGGCACCGAGCGGGTCGTCTATTGGCTCATCGAAGAACTGGCCGCACTCGGTCACGACGTCACGCTGTTCGCAAGCGGCAACTCATGCACGTCTGCAAAGCTTGAAGCGTTCTGGCCGCGAGCGTTGCGACTTGATGGTTCCATCCGCGACCCAAACGCCCTGCACATGGCCATGCTGGAGCAAGTCCGGCGCCGGGCAAATGAATTCGATTTCCTGCACTTCCACCTCGACTACTACCCTTTCTCGTTGTTCTCACGGCAATCGACGCCGTTCCTGACGACACTGCACGGCCGGCTGGACCTTCCCGAACACCAGCCGGTGTTCGATACATTTTCCTCCGCACCCGTCGTTTCGATCTCGAACGCGCAGCGGCGTCCGCTGCCACAGGCGCGGTGGATCAGGACGATCTACCATGGGCTACCGGAGACGATGCTGGTTCCGAAGCCGGTCAAGCCCGGCTATCTCGCGTTCCTTGGGCGTATCGCGCCGGAGAAGCGCGTCGATCGTGCGATCCGGATCGCGAAGCATTGCGGAATTCCGCTCAAGATCGCCGCGAAGGTCGATCCGATGGATCGCGACTACTATGAAGAAGAGATCCGCCCGATGATCAACTCGCCCGACATCGAATACATCGGCGAGATCGGCGACAAGGACAAATCGGCGTTCCTGAGTGGCGCGATTGCCCTGTTGGTGCCAATCGATTGGCCCGAACCCTTCGGCCTGGTGATGATCGAGGCCATGGCCTGCGGAACGCCGGTCATTGCTTTCAATCGTGGCTCCGTGCCGGAAGTCATCGACGAAGGCGTGACGGGATTCATCGTCGAGGACGAGACCGGCGCGATCGGCGCGGTCGATCGTCTGGCGCACCTGTCCCGCGCAAAAATCCGCCGACGATTCGAGCAGCGGTTCACCGCACGCCGCATGGCGCTCGACTATCTCTCGGTCTATCGAAGCTTGGCGGAATTCGGCGGCACCGCGGCTGAGACTGGTCGCTGATGCAAAATCTCCACCGGCGGCAGCAGCGCTTAGCTAGGATCGGTACGGGTCTCCGGCATCAGCGCCCAAACGGCGGTGAACGCCAAAGCCGCCACCATGGCGAGCCCGAGGAACGCCACCGAACTGCCGAAGTGGTCGGTCAAGTAGCCGGCCAGTGTCGGGCTGATCGAGGCGCCGATCCCGACGGCCGTGCCCACGATGCCCTGCGCCAGGTTGAACCGGCCGGTGCCGCGCATGATGTCGGCGACCATCAGGGGGACCATCACGCCGAGCGCCGCCGCGGTTATCCCATCGAGGATTTGAACGGCGACGAGCAGATAGGGATCGATGACCACGGCGAACAGCACAGCGCGAAACACCAGCGCCGCAAACGCCAGGCGCAGGAACGGAAGCCGACCCCAGATCTGCGCGTGATGCCCGACCCAGGGCGACACGATGGCGACGACCACTTGCGGCACTACGATGCACGCCGCAATCAAGACCGTCGCCCACTCGCTCGAGCGCATCGTCACCACGCTGCCCATCAGCGGCAGCATCGAGGCGTTCGCCAGATGGAACAGCAAGGCACACCCCGCAAGAATGAGGAGTGGAGGCTTGCGCAAGACCGTCCGCACATCGAGCCGCGAATGATCGCTCTTCTGCGTGACCGACCCGCCGTGGGCCCGCTCCGGGTCGATTTCGACTGGACGTATCCGGCTGAGCGCCAGCAAGGTCGGAACGAGCAGCATGGCGGTGACGAAAAAGACCGCACGCGGCTCGAAGAAATATCCGACGGCGCCCATCGCTGCGGCCGCGCCGCCGTTGCCGATGGCGGCAAATCTGGCGTTACGGCCAAGCCGCTCACCGATCGCCGCATGACCGACCAAGCCGAGGCTCATGGCAACGATACAAGGTCCAAGCACGCAGCTCGCGGCGGCATGCAAGGCCGCCGCCGCCAGCACGACAGGAAAGATCGGGAAGAACGCGTAAGCCAGTGCGCTCACGGAGATTGCGCCCAGCGCCAGTCCCGCCACCAGCCGCTCCGACCGCGCGGCGTCTACCAACGCCCCCCCTGGCATCTGCCCCAGCAACGCAATCACACCACCCGCTGAGAGCACAAGCCCGATGTCGACCTGCGTCCATTTCTGCGAGGTGAGATAGACCGCGATGAACGGACCGAAACCGGTTTGAATGTCGGCGACGAAAAAGATGAACCAATCGAGCCCGCGGAGGCTCCTTCGCGATGGATGCGGCGCGGATTCATTTTTGTCGGCTGGTCCCGGCACGATGGCGAGCGCGCGTTGATCCGACCGCCCACGATCGCCGTCGCCGCGTACCGGCCTGTCGATTACTCGTGGCGACAGTTCTCCAGACAGACGATTCCTCCGGCGCTACCACTCCGCGGGTAGTGACTGCAGTCCGCCCGACGCTCCCAGCACGACGACGGGCTGCTTGTCCTTGTATTCCGGCGCCGCCTTCACTTGATCGCGGGTGAGCTCCAAGGTGATGACGTCGCGTTTAGCGCTATCAGGACGAAACCGCAAAGCATTCCAATCGACGGCGATCTTGCGGCTGCCGACGCCGAGGAACCCGCCGAAATCAATGATCGCCGCGTGCACATGTCCGGCACGATCGACGATGACGTCGACGATCCGTCCCATGTTTTCGTCGACACTGCTCCGCACCTCCCTGCCGAGCACACCTTGGGCCTGCCACGAACCAAGAACGGTCACGGAAGGCTCGGCTGGAGCTTCCGGCGTCCGGGCGGGAGGGATCGTCGACTCCGCCCGGACCGGCGCATGCTTGTCGCTCGCTTCCTGGGCGGACGGTCCACCCGCCGCGCCGAGCGCAACCAGCGTCACCGCCAGCACGGACCGAAAACTGCCGCGCATGTCATCTCCCGTTGCCGCTAAATCAAGGGAGGCAACGTGCGCGTGCCAGTTGGGGTTCCATCACATCTCGCAGTCATGCTATGGCAATCAGTGCTGACGGAACCGAGCGCGACGGCATGGCCGCCACGCCCAGGCCTCATATCGACCGGCAACGATGGAACCGCGGCCGTTTCGCTTCAGCGTCGCCTGCGCTTGCGCGCCCCGCTTCGCCTACCGATTTCCTCGCCGCGCACGGTCTCGAATTGGTCCGCGTCCTGGATGGCGGGATCAAACTTGATCGCGCCCAGGGCCTCGATCTCAGCAATCGAACTCATTGTCGGCAAGAATTCCCGCGGTACGGTGAACTCGCGGAACTCGACTTCCGAAAGATCCTGCTCGAGCACAAATCCATACGCAGCAATTCCGTCGTCGACCCGCGATACGATCACCTTCCAGAAGCGCGATGGGATCTTGGCGCGCAGCGTGGTGCCGCCGTCTCCCTTACCGACGAAGACTTCATCGCCGGGATCGAGCACCGGCCCGGCGAAGACGCACAGGCGCTCATTTCCCGCTTCGGACAGCACATGATTTTCGAGATCGCCCCAATTGTCCTGTCCCTGGGCGGACTGATTGAAGTCCGAAACCTGCGGCGAGCAATTGGTCACGTGATAGCTGTCGCCGTTGGCCCGCCGCAGGCTTTCATAGGTCGTGCCCCATGCGACGTCGTCGCGGCGGACGATATGACCCTTGTCAAAAGCCTTACGGTCCTTGGTGAAGAACACGTCGGGAATCTGGAATGTATCCTCGAGCCGGGGGTCGGTATACCAGCGCTCCTGGTCGTTGGGACCGAGGCCGCTGAGCGCCCTGCGGGTATAGTCCTCGTTGGGATCCGGCCGACGCAGCTTCTGTTCTTTGGTGACGTTCGACGCCGTGAACAGAGCCAGCCGGCGCTGAGCATGCATGGCGATTGAAAAATTTTGATACTTCAGGATCGTGTCGCCATTGCGCGCCTTCGCAAGAACGGCGGGATCGGCGGCGACCGGCATCGGCACGGTCACAGGCGACAAGGACTCATCCTGGCCCGGCGCATTGAGGAAATCCGGACTGTAGCCCGCGCGAGAGGAAAAATCGGTGTCACGGAACGGTTCGCGAAGGGCTTCGGTCGCGTCTATGTCTACGGCCGCCGACTCGGCTACCGCTTTGACCGTTGCGGCCGCGGCACCGGGCTGCCCGAGCGAGACCGTGATCCGCAGCGGCAGGTCAATATGAACCGTGCCGTCGCCTCTGGTGGTTGTGGCAGCCACATCAGTCCCCTTCGGTGATTGCTGAACGCGCGACACGGTATTTTGTGACGTCAATGCAATGGACGTTGCGGGCGCCTCGGTAGCATCGGCGCGCGTCCACCAGTCAGCCCAGTCGTGGTTGCCGCCGGTCGGTACGCCGGCAAACTTGACGCCAGTGGCAATGACGCGCGAGTCGCGGGCGAGTTCGGAGGCAGGCACCGAAAAGTTTTGCTGGTGATAGAGCCCGCCGAAGTGCAATCCCAGCACCTCGCCCGTCTCCATATCGACCACCGCCGACCCGGAATTGCCGCCGAGGGTCGAACAATCGTGCGTGGCGGACGGGACCATCTTGCCGAAGCTCGACGTCTTCATGCCGCCCTGCAATTCACCGGGCTGCAACTTCTTGACCCCGTAGCGGCCCTCGAACACGTCGTTCTGCACGTCAGCCGGATTGCGCGGATCGAATGCCGGATAGCCGACGACGAAGATGTCGTGTCCAACCAGGTCGCGCGCATCCTTCAGCGAAAGCCGCAACGGCTTGCGGGTCGCCGGGAGACCGTCGACAGCCAGGATCGCCATGTCCCAGAAAGGATGAATCATCATGACCTTGCGGACCATCAATGTCGGTCCGGTGGGCCGGCCTTGCTCGCGAAGGAAATCGATGCCGGCCTTTGAGCCATCGACAAAGCTGAGATGCTTGTCGCCGAGGCCCCGTGCAAATATCTCGGCCACATGGCGGTTGGTCATGATCAGACCGTCTCCGACCACGAAGCCGGTTCCACCATAGGGAATGCGCCGATTGCCGGGCAGTTCGATCCGGCCGATCGAAGGGATGACATCCTCGATCCGTTGCCTGATCGCGGCATCCGTCGACAGCTGTCTCCAGAGCGGATGGGTGATCGAGAATTTGCCGTCGATCACGTCGACAGCGGGGCGAAGATCCTCCTTGATGATCGCTTCAAGCCCGTTGATCTCCGGCGTGGAAGGCTCCTTGTTGCGGTCAATTTTTTCCATGCCGCGCACCGCCAACGTGACCGGCGGCGGTTCGGCCGTCATGCTTTCCAATCCACCCGGGCTCACCAATTCCGGTTGAGCCTTCAGCGCCGCAATCTGCGCTTTGATGCCGCCACGCTTTTTGCTGATCAATGAAAGATAGTTTCGCAGACGTTCGACATCGCGCCGCGCCATGGTGCCACCTCATCGGAAAGGGCTCGCATCCTGTACTAGACAGGTCGTGCATGTCCTCTTCAAGACGGACTAAGGTATCGCCGCTCGGGACTTTGGTACTGCCGTGCGGCGCAATTTTCAAAACCGCGCGGCCAGAATTTCGCAACGCTCAGGTAGGCGGTTGGCATGCAGGCTCTGGCAGCCGATCCAGCGCCTGCTTGAATTCGGCTTCGGATCTGCCGGTCAGCATCGAAATTTGCTGCGGGCTGATCACCGGCAGGCACGCGACGCGACTATTGCTGCCAAACTGGATCTGATTTTGCAGGCCGTTTCGCAGTTGCAACTGCGTCTGCACCAGACGGAGGGGAATTCCGTTATCAAATGCGATTTTCAGCACTTTGCGTAGCGCATCGTTAGGCACTTGGGTCCCGGCGTAGATGACGTTGAACTCCCCGGGGATTCGAGCCGCGGTGTTGTTCAAACGCGGTGCAAAGCCCGCGGCTACGATCTGGGGGACCAGTTGCTCGGTGATCGACGCCGTCTTCAATCGCTCGAAGAATACGACCTCGATTGCATGGGCCAATTGAACGACGATGGTGCTGCCCTGACTGCCTTTGACTTCCACCTCTTTTCCGAGCGGCACATCCGAGGGCAACGCAAACGTCTCGCCGTAACCCGCTGAGAAGAAACCTCTCGATCCTTGGAACTGGATCGTCGCTCCAGACGGAAGAGCCGGCCGCGCAAGCTCAAAGAAGAACTGAAACCGGCCGGCGGCTGCGCCGACGGCCCTGACATTCAAACGGGTTTCCGGCGCCGCGATGAGATCGGGACCGAGGCCGAGCAGCGGCTGGCTGGATTTCCCGATCGTCAGCCTTGCATCGACGAACTCGCCTGCCGTCTGGTTCGCCAGAGAGATGCGCTGGACGTAGAGCCGTCCCCCTGCTTCGTTTGCCGCGTTGGCGGGAGTAACCACGCTCCACCGCGGCTGTCGGTACTCCGCCAAGCTCGAACGTCCACCCAGCGGATCTTCTTCAACCGAAGCCGACCCGGGGGCGCTGGCGTCCGCCGGCAGCAGGATCGAACTCGAGGCCTGTGACCCCGACAAAAGCCAGATGATGCGCCGGCGAACGTCCACCCGACGGATAAGCCACGCGAACCGTGAGCTTTCCGGCTGTCCGGGCCGCGATATAGCTCACCGGATGAACGCTGATGCGGACGTCGCCGGACCTGTTCACACCATAATAATAGTCGTCGTAGAGGATCGAATGACCGGTGCGGGGAGGATCGAAATTTCCCACCCTTTCTATGTCCAAAGTCATGGACAGCGGTATTGAGCTCAGCAGCGTCAGGAAAACTGCGTAGCAAGCCAAAACGACGACAACAATTTTGGCTGCCAGCCGACGCTTATCCTGCGCGTCGAACCAGGTTTTTATTTTCCATTTTTCCGATTCCCGGATGTCGGATTCTACTTCTTCCAAAGTCGCAGTCGGGCTAGCAGCCTCGGCTTCCGACAGTGCACGCTCAACGGCGATTTTCAATCGCTTGTTGTTCGGCCGCTCCTGCACCATTTCCCGAAGGACGTCCGCCTTCGTTCCCTGGGCGTCCAAATACTCCAGCAGCGCATAGACGATCTCGGTGTAGTTGTTTCCCTGCGCGACCTGCGCAAGCTTGATCCCATGGCGATCGTCCAGGAAGATCGCAAGTTGCTGACCGGGGAAACTCGTGGCTATCGCCTGGATCAGTTCAGAAAGATGAGTAGGCATGGCACACCGCCAATCTCCAGCCGTTGAGAGGCGCAGGTCTCTTGTCGACTAATCCGTCATCGCAATCTTGCCCGGGGCGTCCTCGGAAGACGCCGGAAGCCAACCATGTGTCAGTGCATTTTCCGTGATGCCGGCCCGCAATCCCGAGCAAAAGCAGGCGCTCCCAAGATGACGCCTCTGCATCATACATCAAAATAGCGGAAGCCGAACTCCTACCAACGTCCCGGACGCGTCGGCCCGAAGGCTACCGCCGACTGAAGCCTCGACGCAGCATTCGCGCAAATTATTGCATAAAATTCCAGTATTGCTTTTCAAAGCCGGTCACAGCCTTCGCGGCGAGCGGCGAATGTCGCGGTGGCAGGGGCTCGAGCGCGAGCGATTTTAAATCTTGCCCTCGAGGAGCTTGAACAGCCGTGCGGGCGTGACCGGATATTCGGAAATCCGCACCCCGAACGGCTTGAGCGCGCTTTCGACCGCCGAGACGATCGCACCCGCCGCCGGCACGCAACCGGATTCACCGACGCCTTTGACGCCAAGTGGATTGAGCGGCGAAGGATACTCCGCGAACGTCAACTCGATCTTCGGCACCTCGGTCGATCCCGGCAGCAAATAGTCCGCGAAATTGGTCGTGATCGGCTGCGCCTGGTCGTCATAGGCCATCAGCTCAAACAGCGCGTTGCCGATGCCATGGGCCACGCCACCGACGATCTGCCCCTCGACGATCATCGGATTGATGACCCGGCCGCTGTCGTTGATCACGATATAGCGCAGAATACGCACACCGCAGGTGTCGATATCGACTTCGAGCTCCACGGCATGACATCCCAGGCCGTAAGTGAGCGTCGGCGGAATGAAGTTCTGCATGCTTTCGAGTCCCGGCTCGAAATTGCCAGGGAGCGAATAGCCCGGCACGCCGGACACCGCTTCCGCCACCATCCGCAGCGTCACGCCGCTGCCCGGCACGCCGGTGACTTCGATGCGGCCGTCGTGCATGTCGAGATCGTCGGGGCTCGCCTCCAGGAGGTGGGCCGCGACTGCCAGTGCCTTGTCGCGGACCGCGACGGCGGCGAGGTGCACGGCGGAGCCGGCGGTGATCGTCTGCCGGCTGGCGAACCCGCCTTGTCCATGCGGGATAATGGCGGTGTCGCCGGCCATCACCGTGACCAGGTCCGGTGACACGCCGAATTGCTCCGCACAGATCTGCGCCAGGGCGGTTCTGATCCCCTGCCCCATCGGCATTGCGCCGGTATAGACCGATATGCGGCCCGAACGGCCGATGCGCACGATGCCCGACTCGAAGGGGCCGCGGCCAGTGCCCTTGATGCCGTTGCCGAGACCGATGCCGAGGTAGCGCCCCTCCGACCGCGCGCGGGCCTGCCGTTCGGCAAAGCCGGCGTAGTCGATTGCGTCCATCGCAAGCTGCAGACAACCGGGAAAGTCACCACTGTCGAGCGTGATCGTCGAGCCCGCGCGCGTCTTCAGCGGCGTGGCGTAGGGCATCTTGTCCGCCGGCACCAGATTGCGGCGCCGGACTTCGGCGCGGTCGACCGCAAGTTCGTCGGCGATCGCGTCGAGTAGACGCTCCATGGCGAATGCGCCTTCGGGATAGCCGGCGCCTCGAACCGGCATGGTCGCGACCTTGTTGGTCTCGACCACCTTCACGTTGAGCTCGTACGCCGGGAGGATGTAGGGTCCTGGCAGCGCCGTCGACGCATTGAACGGCAGGTTGATGCCCTGTGGCGTGTAGGCGCCTTCATCGTGAATCAAAGTGCCGCGGACGCCGAGCAACACGCCATCGGCGTCGAAGCCGACCTCGAGGTCCCAATACTGGTCGCGCTCCTGAACCGCCGACAGAAAATGCTCGCGCCGGTCCTCGATCCATTTGACCGGACGCCGCAACATCAGCGCGGCCGCCGCGACAACGACCTCTTCCGGATACATCACGAACTTGGCGCCGAAGCCGCCGCCGACCTCCGGCGCGACGACGCGCACCTGGTTCTCGTCAAGGCGCAGCAGTGTCATCAGGAACGCCCTCACCTCGTGGGCGAGCTGCGTCGAGGACCACAAAGTCAAACGATCCTCGTTCACGTCATAGACCGCGAGCGCGCCTCGGCCCTCGATCGAATGGGCGCCGCCCCGGTGCTGTTTCAGCTTGACGCTGGCCCGATGCGGCGCGCGCGCAAGCGCCGCTGCGGCATCGCCGTAGGACTGCTGGAATTGGTGCATGAGGTTGCTGGACTTGTTGCGGTGCGCGACGGGCGCCGCCGGCGCAAGCGCCTGCCGGCAATCCGACACCGCCGGCAGCGGTTCGTAGTCGATCGCGACAAGGGCCGCGGCGTCCTCGGCGAGATAGCGGCTGTCCGCGATGACGACCGCAACCGCTTCACCGACAAAAGCAACTTCGTCCTTGGCCAGGACAAACTGGGTGATGTCCGCCGGCAACTGAGCCGTGCGAAACTGCAGCGGGATGCGCTCCTGCGACAACAACGGCGCCAGGTCGGCGAGCGTGAGCACCGCATGGACGCCGGGCGCCTGCTGCGCCGCGCGTGCATCGATCCCGTGGATCAGGGCATGGCTGTGCGGACTGCGCACGAACGCCGCCTGGAGCATGTCCGGAAACTGCAGGTCGTCCACAAAGCGGCCGAGTCCCTGCAACAGAGGCAGGTCTTCGATTCGCTTGATAGGCTTTCCGATGTATCGATTGTCAGTCATGTCCCGCGGCTGATGGGGGTTGCAGTGCTGCGCTGCGCCGGTCTGTGCCCAATGTCTGGTATCAGGGAAAACCGTCCGGAGCTACGATGGAAGGCGAATGCCGGCTGGGGGGATTTTGCGGGACGTGATGGGCTCCGATGGGGCCGGCAGCATAGCCGGTGCAAAAGACGCGCGCAGATGAAGATAGCAACATTCAATATCAACAACGTCAACAAGCGCCTGGCCAACCTCTTGCACTGGCTCCGCACGGCAACCCCCGACATCGTTTGCCTGCAGGAGCTGAAGGCGTCGGATTCCGAGTTTCCCGGGGCGGCGATCAAGAAAGCCGGTTACGGAGCCGCGTGGCGCGGACAAAAATCATGGAACGGCGTCGCGATTCTTGCGCGCGGCGCCGAACCCGTCGTCACGCGGAATGAGCTTCCCGGCGACTCGAGCGACACGCAGGCGCGCTATCTCGAAGCCGCCGTGAATGGTGTGATCGTCACGTCGCTGTACGCGCCGAATGGCAACCCCCAGCCCGGCCCAAAATTCGAATATAAGCTGGCGTGGTTGCGGCGCCTCCGCGACCACGCCCGGAAGCTACACAAGGCCGGCGTGCCGGTCGTGCTGGCGGGTGACTTCAACGTCGTACCCACCGACCGCGACATCTACCCGACCAAATCCTACGCAAAGGACGCCCTCGTCCAACCGCAAAGCCGTGCCCTGTTCAAACAGATTGTCGACCAGGGCTGGGTGGACGCCATCCGCACGCTGCACCCGGACGAGCCGATGTACACGTTCTGGGACTACATGCGGAACCGCTGGCCCCGGGATGCGGGACTTCGCCTCGATCATCTGCTGCTGAGTCCTGCAACCGCGGCACGCCTGACCGACGCCGGCGTCGATCGCAACATCCGCGGGAGACCGGGCGCCAGCGATCACGCGCCGACTTGGATCGTCCTGCGCAATGGCAACCGGGCTGAGCCCGTTCGTTCGCCCGCCAAGTCGCGCGCACCCCGGAAGGCGCTCGCGCCCAAGAAGAGACGCGTTGCGGCGGCAAACGCGGCGGTTAAAGGGCGTCCGTTGCTCGTCGTCGACGGCGATTTGTTTGCCCACCGCTCCTATCATGCGCTGCCGAAAACGATCCTCCGGCGCGGCCGGCGGCCGGCCGGCGCCATTCTCGGCTTTGCAAACTTTCTGCTGCGCTTTTATGAGGCCGAGCGTCCTCGCGCCGTGCTGGTCGCTTGGGACACGCTTGACGAACCGACCTACCGCCACGAAACATTCGAAGCCTACCAGAGCGGGCGTGAATTCGACGACGCGCTGCTGGAGCAACTCGACGCCCTGCCCGAATTGGTGACCGCGTTCGGGTTCGTCAACGCAAAGGCTCCCGGCTACGAGGCAGACGACTTCCTGGCCGCCGCGGTCGCCGCCGAAGAGCGCCGCGGCGGAACGGCGTTGGTGGCGAGCGGCGACCGCGATACTTTCCAGCTCGCCTCCAAGAAGACGACCATCCTGTACCCGGTGCGTGCCGGCGAGATCGCAAGAATTGGTCCCGAAGAAGTGCGCGAGCGATACGGCGTCGATCCGAAACAGGTGCCCGATTTCATCGCCTTGCGCGGCGATCCGTCGGACAAGCTGCCGGGTGTGCCCGGTGTCGGCCCGCAAGGCGCAGCCGACGTGATTCGTCGGCACGGATCGCTCGAAGCCGCGTTGAAAGCCGGGCGGTTTTCGGCACTCGCCAAGCAGCTACGTCTGTTCCGGGCGATCGCGACGATGGATGCGAAAGCCCCCTTGCCGCGCGTCAAGGATCAAAAGCCGGATTGGGCCCGGGCATCGGCGCTGGCGCGCGATTGGCAACTCAATCAGCTCGCGAGCCGCCTCGCCAAACTTGCCGAGAGCGAGCCAGAGTAGCCCGTCCGCGGCACCCAGCGATCGCACTTCAATGCGAAATCATCCAGGGGCGGCTGCCAGGGAAGCTTTTGGCGCCGCCCTTCCCTCGCTTGACCTTGCGCGAGGACAATCCGCCGCAACAGCTACAGCCGGCCCCGTGCTTGGCTGTCATGTCGGCAAGCCGCTGCGGCGCGTGGGCACTTCGCTCGTTCGTTGCGTGCGCGAGCCGGCGCTCCGTCGACATGCAGGAAAAATACGGGGCCGTCAGAAATGCGCGCGGCGCCAAGACACCGCAACCCGGGCATTGCAGTGGCGCGTCGCATTCAGACATCGGACGCAAATCGGTGAACGGACCGCAATCCGCGCACAGGTATTCGTAGACAGGCATGGCGTGTTCCTCTCCTTCGGCCGAGAAGGAGGCGGCGGCAGCCGCCCCCGGATCGCTCGATCAACCTCACTTGTCCGGCGACAGCGGCATCTCGACGCCACCCTTCACATGCTTGATAGGCCCGGCCGCGCTCGGCATCACATCGAAATCAAAGATGTCGGTCGGCAGCCACAACGTCGCGCATGCGTTCGGGATGTCGACCACCCCTGAGATATGGCCCTGGCATGGCGCCGTCCCGAGAATTGCGTAGGCCTGCGCACGCGTATAGCCAAACTTGGTGAGATACTCGATCGCATTGAGGCAGGCTTGCCGATACGCGATGTGGACGTCGAGATAGTGCTGCTTTCCCGCCTCGTCGACCGAAATGCCTTCGAAGATCAGGTAGTCATTATATGTCGGCGTGATCGGACTCGGCTTGAAGATTGGATTCTTGATGCCGTATTTCGCGACGCCGTCCTTGATGATGTCGACCTTGAGGTGAAGCCAGCCGGCCATCTCGATCGCGCCGCAGAAGGTGATCTCACCGTCTCCTTGGCTGAAATGAAGGTCGCCCATCGAGAGGCCGGCGCCTTTGACATAGACCGGGAAATAGATTTTCGAGCCGCGCGACAGGTCCTTGATGTCACAGTTCCCACCGTGCTCGCGGGGCGGCACGGTGCGAGCGCCTTCCGCCGCGACCTTATCCTTCACGTCGCCCTTGGCGCGGCCGGCGTGAGCGGTCGGGCCGAACGGCGGCACCGCCAGCGGCGGCACACGGTCGGGATCGGTTGCGATGAACGCCCTCTCCCGCGTATTCCAGGTGTCGAGCAGCTTCTGATCCGGCAGGCAGCCGATCAAGCCCGGATGGATGAGGCCGGCAAAGCTGACACCGGGCACATGCCGGGAATGCGTGAACATGCCCGAAATGTCCCAGATCGATTTCTGCGCCTCCGGAAAATGATCGGTGAGGAAGCCGCCACCATTCTTCTTGGAGAAGAAGCCGTTGAAGCCCCACAGGCTCTCCGGCAGCGCGCCGACGTCGAGCAGATCGACCACGAGCAGATCGCCGGGCTCCGCGCCTTCCACGCCGATCGGGCCGGACAGGAAGTGCACGATGGTGAGGTCGATATCGCGAACATCGTCCGCGGACTCGTTGTTCTGGATGAAGCCGCCGGTCCAGTCGTAGGTCTGGATCACGAAGTCGTCGCCGGGCTTGACCCAGGCGACAATTGGAATGTCCGGATGCCACCGGTTATGAATCATGTCGTTCTTGTAAGGCGACTCCGTCAAGTCGACCTCGACGAGCGTCTTGGGCTTTGCGGTCAGTGCACTGCTTTTGGTCAATATCTGATCCATTGTTTCACTCCTATTCTGAAGATTCCCAGCACTAGACCGCCAGGAAGCGGGCAATCGCCGCTTCATTGACGTTTTGTCGGGTGTCGGCGTGAACGATGCGGCCGCCTTCCATGACAAGGATGCGGTCGGCGATGTCGAGTACGAAGCTCAGCACCTGCTCACAAACGACGATGCACAGATTGCGGATGTCGCGAATGTCACGGAGCAGCCGCGCGATATCCTTGATGATCGACGGCTGAATCCCTTCCGTCGGCTCGTCGAGCAGCAGCACCTTCGGATCGCTCGCGAGCGCACGCGCGATCGCAAGCTGCTGCTGCTGGCCGCCCGAGAGGTTGCCGCCCCGCCTGCCCGCGAAGTCCTTGAGTATCGGGAACAGATCGTAGATCTCATTTGGGATATCGCTTCTGCCGGTCACGACCCGGCCGGTCTCGATATTTTCCGTGACCGTCATCGTGCCGAAGATCTGTCGTCCCTGCGGGACGTAAGCCAGGCCGCTCGCCACGCGCCGGTGACTTGGCAGCGAGGTGACGTCGACGCCGTCGACGACGATCTGGCCGGATCGGGACGGCATTACGCCGATCATCGACTTCATCAGCGTCGACTTGCCCATGCCGTTGCGCCCGACCAGCGCCACGATCTCACCGGCACCGACCGAAAGATCGATGCCGTGCAGAACCTCGCTCTGTCCGTAGGCCGCCGTCAGGTTGCGCACTTCAAACATTGGATGCTCCCTAGTGGCCAAGGTAGACTTCTTTGACGCGCGGATTGGCCTGCACCGTCTGCATATCGCCCTCGGCCAACACCTTCCCCTGATGCAGGACCGTGACCCGGTGCGCGATGCTCTCCACGAATTTCATGTCGTGTTCGATCACGATCACCGAACGGTTCTTGATGATCTCGTTGAGCAGCTCGGCAGTCTTGGTGCGCTCGGAAACGCTCATGCCGGCCACCGGCTCGTCGAGCATCAGCAGTTCCGGGTCCTGGATCAGCAGCATCCCGATCTCAAGCCACTGCTTCTGTCCATGACTCAGCGTCGCAGCCAGACGATCGAGATGATCCTTCAGAAAGATCATCTCCGCGACCTCGTGCACGCGCTGCTTGATGTCCTCGGTCCGATCCCAGAACAACGCGCCGACGACGCTGCGGCCGAGCGGCAACGACAGTTCAAGGTTTTCGAAGACGGTGAGGTCCTCGTAGATGGTCGGCGTCTGGAACTTGCGGCCGATGCCGAGGCGGACGATCTGTTGTTCTTTGTAGCCCGTGATCTCCTGGTTCTTGAACTTGATCGACCCGTCCGAGACCCGCGTCCGGCCGCAGATCAGATCGAGCACAGTGGTCTTGCCGGCGCCATTGGGACCGATGATGACCCGAAGCTCGCCCTTGTCGATGTACAGATTGAGCTCGTTGACCGCCTTGAAGCCGTCGAAGGAGACGCTGACATTTTCAAGCGCGAGCAAGAAATCCGTGTTTGTCATGGTGCCGGCCTCCCTATTCCGCCGGCACCGGGCTGGGCTGACGCGAGCGGCGCCCCCATCCGGCTGGCTTCATGAGTCTTGGCAGTATCTGGTCGGTCACCAGGCCGGCGAGCCCGCGCGGGAATGCCAACACGACAGCGATGAACAATCCGCCCATCGCAAACAGCCAGAGCTCCGGGAACGATTCTGAGAACAGCGTCTTGCCCCAGCTGACCAGAAGCGTCCCCGCGACCGCACCGACCAACGAATGACGCCCGCCCACCGCGCAGAAGATCACCATTTCGATCGACGGCACGATGCCGACGAACGACGGCGACATGAACCCAACCTGCAAGGTGAACATCGCACCGCCGAGCGCCGCTATCGCGGAGGCCAGGCAGAACACGAAGACCTTGAAATTGGACACGTCGTAGCCGGAGAACCGCACGCGATCCTCCTGATCCCGCACCGCCACCAGGATACGCCCAAGCTTGCTGGCGACGATAAACCGAGCGAGGAACATCGTGCCGAGCAGCAGGAAGCAGCAGAAGAAATAGAGGATGTACTTTGCGCCGTCGGTGCGAATGTCCCACCCGAGCAAGGTCCGCAAGTCGGTGATCCCGTTGATGCCTCCGGTGTAGCCCTGCCGGCCGACGATCAGGATCGTCATCACGGCCGCGATCGCCTGGGTGATGATCGCGAAGTACACGCCGCCGACCCGGCGCTTGAACATCGCAACGCCAACGATGTAGGCCATGATCGATGGCACCGCGATGATAGCGATCAGCGTGAGGGTCAGCGACTTGAACGGCATCCAGAAGAACGGCAGCTCCGTGAGCTGGTTCCAGTCCATGAAGTCGGGGATACCGGGCGTCGATTGGATCTTGGTGTTCTGAACGCTCGACGCTTCGAGCTTCAAGAACGCCGCCATGCAGTAGCCGCCAAGCCCGAAGAACACGCCCTGCCCGAGGCTGAGGATTCCGGTGTGGCCCCAGCACAAGACCAAGCCGATCGCGACGAAGGCGTAGGTCAGGTACTTGCCGACGAGATTGAGTTCGGAAGATGTCGAGCAGCAATGGCAGCACCACCAGAATGAGCGCGGCGATCAAAGCGAAGCCGATCAACTCAAGAACACGGAGGTCGGTGCGTGCGGGAGCCGGCATGTTTCACCTTCTGACCTTGAGAACGAACAGTCCCTGCGGGCGGAGCATGAGCAGGGCGATGACGATCAGGAGCGTCAAAACCTTGGCCATTGAACCCGTCAGGAAGAACTCGAGCGTCGACTGAGTCTGCGAGATCGTCAGCGCCGATGCGATCGTGCCGATCAGGCTCTGGGCGCCGCCGAATACGACAACCAGGAACGTGTCGACGATGTAGAGCTGCCCCGCCGTCGGGCCGGTCGAACCGATCATCGTGAAGGCCGAACCCGCGATGCCGGCGATCCCGCAACCCAGACCGAATGTGAGGCGGTCAACGCGCCGCGTGTCGATACCGACTGCGCCGCTCATGGTCCGGTTGGACATCACGGCGCGCACCTGCAATCCCCAGCGGGATCGATAGAGAAGCAATGCAACCAACGCGGTGATCAGCAGCGTGATGCCCATCACCAGGAGTCCGTTGATCTGCACTTCGATCGATCCGAAGACCGGAAGAGAGCCCATCATCCATTGCGGCAAATCGATGCCGACTTCGCGCGCCCCGAACGTGGAGCGGAACGCTTGCTGCATGATCAGGCTCAGCCCCCAGGTCGCAAGCAGCGTGTCGAGCGGGCGCGAATAGAGATGCCGGATCATCGCCCACTCGACCAACAGACCGAGCGCGCCGGACACCATGAAGGCGACGATCATCGCGATGAAGAAATAGCCGCCCATGAGGCCGGGCGCGTAAATTTGGCAGAGATGCGAGCACAGATACGTCATGTAGGCGCCGAGGATCATGAACTCCCCGTGCGCCATGTTGATCACGCCCATCTGCCCGAAGATGATGGCAAGCCCGAGCGCCATCAGCACAAAGACGGAAAACAGGATGAGTCCGGCAAACCCTTGCATCGCCAGGATCGACATGAAATCGCCGAACGAGTAGTCGCCGAACATCTTGCGGTCCTCAATTTGCGCTGCGACGCATCAGCTTCAGGGAAGACAGGTGCCTCGGATTGCCGGGTGCGTCCGAGGCACCTGAGCGGCGTTACTGATAGCCCTTCGGATAAGGATCGGGCTCCATCAGCTGGGCCGTTTCGAAGACCAGGTCGTATTGGCCGTCCTTGCGCGCACGCCCCACGCGCGTCTTGCTCCACAGATGATGATTCTCGTGGACGCGGACGTAGCCTTCAGGCGCGCCCTTGAATTCGACGCCCGGCGATGCCGCGGCGATCTTGTTGATGTCGAAGCTGCCGGCCTTTTCGACGGACAATTTCCACAGCCAGGGCCCGAGATAGGCTGCCTGGGTCACGTCGCCGATGACGGTCTTGTCGCCCCACATCTTCTTGAAGGCGGAGACGAAAGCCTTGTTGTTCTCGTTTTCGAGCGACTGGAAGTACTTCATGCAGGCATAGGCACCCACGATATTATCGCCGCCGATGCCGTCGATCTCGTCCTCGGTGACCGAGATGGTCATCAGGGTTTGCTTGTTGAGATCGAAACCCGCCGCTTTGAGCTGCTTGTAGAAGGCAACGTTCGAGCCGCCGACGATGATCGCGTAGATCACGTCCGGCTTGGCGAGCCTGATCTTGTTGATCGCCGAATTGAACTGCGTGTGTCCGAGCGGGAAGTATTCTTCGCCGACCACCTTGAGCTTGAGGAAGTTCTCGATGTGTTTGCGCGCAATCTTGTTCGACGTACGCGGCCAGATGTAGTCGGAGCCCAGGAGGTAGAAGGATTTGGCGCCCTTCTCCTTCTGCACCCAGTCAAGGCCGGCGAGGATCTGCTGCGTCGCTTCCTGGCCGGTATAGATGACGTTCTTCGAGGCCTCCAAGCCTTCGTAAAAGGTCGGGTAGTACAGCATCCCGTTGTATTGCTCGAACACCGGCAGCACCGCCTTGCGCGATGCCGAGGTCCAGCACCCCATCACCGACGCGACCTTGTCGTTCACCAGGAGTTTCCTCGCCTTCTCGGCGAAGGTCGGCCAGTCACTGGCGCCATCCTCCTGGATGAATTTGATCTTGCGACCGAGCACGCCGCCGGCGGCGTTGATCTGTTCGATCGCAAGCTTTTCGGCCTGCACCGAACCGGTCTCGCTGATCGCCATGGTTCCCGTGACCGAATGCAGGATACCGACGGTCACTTCAGTGTCAGTGACCGCGAGCCCCGTCGTATTCACTGCCGCTGTGGGAAACTTTTGCGCCAGCGCACTCGGCGCCAGCATGGCGGTGGCCGATAGCGCGGCGGCGCCCGTGAGAAGCTCCCGCCGTGTCGGGTGGAAGAAATCGAAACGACTTTTGTCTGATGACATGATGCCCTCTCCGCTTCACTGAGCGCGGCCGAAACGGCCTGCTCCTGCGGTCGAGCGTCGATCGTCTTGTTGCAATGCAACATACGTCGTTTGACGTATATGAGTACGCGGAATACCGCATCAGAATGCCCATCAATGCTCGAAAACTTCAAAAACTGCGGTGGATTGAGGAAAGTCGCGCTCGATGCATTATTTTGCAGCGCACACTGCTTTGTTTTTGGCCATACGGAGCCGCACGCCGCGCGTTAGTGTGTTGCTGCGAAGCACGGCAAAGCCGCGTGCACGATCGGGAGGAAGTCAGAAGGCAGGCGCGACCAGACCGGCGCGAAAGCGGACCGGAGGGCGTCGATGACAGCGCAGCAGCGGATCGTGCGGGTCCGCCGAAACTACAACCAGTGGGTCGCCAATCAGACCCTCGAGGACTATGCGCTACGCTTCACCGCCAAGAGCGCGCGGAAATGGTCGAGCGCCCGGGTGGCGAACACCGCCATCGGCGCGGTCTCGTTCCTCGCGCTGGAAGCGATCGGCGGTTCGATCGCCATCAATTACGGCTTCGTCAACGCAACGGCCGCGATCCTGATTGTCGGCGCGCTGATCTTTCTGACCAGCATTCCGATCGCTTATTACGCGTCGAGCTACGGCGTCGACATCGACTTGCTCACCCGCGGCGCCGGATTCGGCTACATCGGCTCGACCATTACGTCGCTGATCTACGCCTCGTTCACATTCCTGTTCTTCGCGATCGAAGCCGCGATCATGTCGCTCGCTTTGGAGATGTGCTTCGGCGTTCCTTTATTCATCGGCTACATCATCAGTTCGCTGGTGGTGATTCCACTGGTCACCCACGGCATCACGCTCATCAGCCGCTTTCAGGCATGGACGCAACCATTCTGGCTGTTCTTGCACCTTCTGCCGTTCGTTTTCATCGCCATCTACGCTCCGCGCTCGTTTGAGGAATGGACGCAGTTTCGCGGAACCGCCGAAACCACTGGGACGACATTCAACATCCTCCTGTTCGGCACCGCCTCGACGGTCGTCTTCTCGCTCATTGCGCAAATCGGCGAACAGGTCGACTTCCTGCGTTTCTTGCCGGCGCGCGGCGCCAAGCGAAATTGGGGCTGGTGGGCCGCCTATCTATCGGCCGGACCGGGCTGGATCGTACCCGGCGTGCTCAAAATGCTCGCGGGTTCGTTTCTGGCGTTCCTTGCGATTCAAAACCTGGTTCCTGTGGACAAGGCGGCGGAACCGACGCAGATGTATCTCGTCGCGTTCCAGTATGTCTTTTCTTCGCCTGAAATCGCTCTCGCGTTCACCGGCGCGTTCGTCATCATTTCGCAACTCAAGATCAACGTCACCAACGCCTATGCCGGATCGATCGCGTGGTCGAATTTCTTCTCGCGACTGACCCACAGCCATCCGGGGCGTGTCGTCTGGCTGGTCTTCAATGTGACGATCGCGCTGCTGCTGATGGAGCTCGGCATTTTCAAGATGCTCGAGCACATCCTTGGCCTCTATTCGATCGTCGCCGTTGCATGGGTGGGCGCTCTGGTCGCCGATCTCATGATCAACAAGCCTCTCGGTTTGAGCCCCGCCGGCATCGAGTTCAAGCGCGCGCACCTCTACGACATCAATCCGGTCGGCGTCGGCTCGATGCTGACCGCCACCGTCGCCGGGATCGCTGCCATCACCGGAGCGCTCGGGGCGACGCTGCAATCGCTGTCGGCGTTCGTGGCGCTTGCAGTCGCGTTCGTCATGGCGCCCGCGATCGCCTACCTGACCAAGGGACGCTTCTACATCGCCCGAACGCCAAGGCAGGAATGGGCCGGCCTGCACGTCGTGCGCTGCGCGATCTGCGAGCACCAGTTCGAAACCGAAGACATGGCCCACTGCCCGGCCTACTCGGGTCCGATCTGCTCGCTGTGCTGCTCGTTGGAAACGCGCTGCCGCGACTGCTGCAAGCCGGAAGCGCGGATCGCGCGACAGGCCAGCAGCCTGTTCGGCAAGATATTCCCGGAGTGGGCCCTGCGGCCGCTCAACACCGATGTCGGGCGCTATCTCGGGATTCTCCTCCTCTTCAGCGGCGTCATCGGCTCGGTCCTGCTATTGATCTATCTACAGGTGTCGCTTGATGCGGAAATTCCCAAACAGGCTCTTCGATCAACGCTGTGGAGCATATTTCTCATCCTGACGATCATCGCCGGCGTCGCCGCCTGGCTCTTCGTCTTGGCGCAGGACAGCCGCCGGGTCGCGGAGGAGGAAACCAGTCGTCAGACCGACCTGCTGATGAACGAGATCGAGGCGCATAAGCGCACCGACGCCAAGCTGCAGCAGGCCAAGGAGGTCGCGGAAGCGGCGAGCAAGGCGAAGAGCCGGCATGTCGTGGGGCTGAGCCACGAGCTGCGCACACCCCTCAACGCCATCCTCGGCTATTCGCAGTTGCTGGAGCGCGACCCCGGAATGCCGCCGCGGCGAACCGAGGCGATTAAAGTCGTCAGGCGGAGTGCCGAACATCTGGCGGGCCTGATCGACGGGCTACTGGATATCTCGAAGATCGAAGCCGGCCGCTTCCATCTCAACCGCAACGAGGTCCGCACGTCCGACTTTCTCGATCAGATCGTGGACATGTTCCGCTTGCAGGCGACCGCCAAGGGGATCGAGTTCAACTACCTTCCCTCGGCAGTGCTTCCCGCCGTCGTCCACACGGACGAGAACCGCCTGCGGCAGATCCTGATTAATCTCTTGTCGAACGCGATCAAGTTCACCGAGGCCGGCCAGGTCACCTTCCGGGTCAAGTACCGGTATCAAGTCGCTGAATTTGAAATCGAAGATACCGGGATTGGGATCCATCAGCGCGATCTGGAACGGATATTCCAACCGTTCGAGCACGCCCGCACCGCCCGCGCCAAGGCAACGGCCGGAACGGGACTGGGCCTGACCATCACGAAGCTTTTGACGAACGTCATGGGCGGGAACATCACCGTCACCAGCGCGGTCGGCAAAGGCAGCGTCTTCCGCCTCAAGATGCTGCTGTCCGAGGTGTCGCGCCCGCGCATCGTCTCCACGCAAGAGGATCGCGTACGAGGCTATGTCGGCCCTCGCCAAAGCGTGCTCGTCGTCGACGACAACGAGATCCAGAGAAACCTCGTACGAGACATGCTCACGCCGCTCGGCTTCACGGTATCCACCGCTTCGGGCGGGCGGGATTGCCTGAGCCTGGCCGAGCGCGAAAAGCCCAACCTGATCTTTCTCGATATTGCCATGCCGGAGATGGACGGCTGGCAGGTCGCCCAGCGCTTGCGGCAGTCGTCGACGGAACGGATCGCGATCGTCGTCCTGTCGGCCAACGCCATCGACCCGGGCCGGCTGGTGGACGCCGAACGGCTCCACGACGACTATTTGATGAAGCCGATCGATCTGCGCCAGCTCCTCAAGACCATCCATGTCCTCTTGAACATCGAATGGATCTACGGGCCGGAGGAGGCTTCATCCAACGGAATCGAACAGACGTGGCCGATCCGGTTTCCGCCACCGCAGGACATCAACGAGCTCGTCAGCCTCGGCGAGATCGGCCATGTCCGGAGGAATTCAGGAAAAACTGGCCGGCCTCGAGCGCGAAGCGCCCGAATACGCGCGCTTCGTCAACCAGATGCGTGCGTTCGTGAACGCTTTTGATCTGAAGCGTTACCTGGTCGCACTAGAGGATATCCGCAGCCGCAATGCGTAAGAAGGAAAGAGATATCGTCCTTGTGGTCGATGACTCGCCCAACACGCTAAGCGTGTTGACCGATGCCATCGAAGAGGCCGGCATGACCGTCCTGGTGGCCCGCGAAGGTGATCATGCCCTTTCGATCGTCGAGAAAGTAACGCCCGACGTGATCCTCATGGATGCGGTGATGCCCGGCACCGACGGCTTTGAGACCTGCCGCCGTCTGAAGCAGAACCGCGCGCTGGCGCATGTCCCCGTCATCTTCATGACCGGCTTGAGCGATACCGAGCACATCGTTGAGGGCCTGGAGGCGGGCGGCGTCGACTACGTCACCAAGCCTATCGTTCCCGGCGAGCTCCTCGCGCGCATTCGCGTACACCTGACCAACGCGCGCATGGCGCAAAGCGCCCGCACGGCGCTCGACGCGTTTGGCCGTTTTCTTCTTGCCGTCGACGGCACCGGCAAGGTGTTGTGGTGTACGCCGCAAGCCGTGAAGCTGCTCGCGACCGCTTTGCATGATTTCGACGCCGAAGACTACATCGTTCCGGAAGACATCCGGGACTGGCTGCACCAAGCCACCACGGCGACGGCAGCCTCGCCTCCTCCTCCGATCGAGCTCAAAGCACGGGCGCCGTCAATCAGATTGCAGCTTCTCTATGTCAGTCAGATCGGGTCGGACGAGCATCTCCTCCGTGTCATCGAAGGTGAGGCCGGCAACGATCAGATGGTTCTCAAGTCCCGGCTGATGATCACCGATCGCGAATCCGAGGTTCTGCTCTGGATCGCCCGCGGCAAGTCCAACCGGGACATCGCGGAGATCCTGGACCTCAGCCCGCGGACGGTGAACAAGCACCTGGAGCAGATCTACACGAAACTTGGCGTCGAGAACCGGACGTCGGCAGCCGCCCTTGCTGTGCGCACGCTGGGCATCCGCTGACATGCCCGTCAACGATCGCGGCCAGACGCGACTTTGCGTCCCCTTCCGCGCGCACCGGCAACCGTTATAGTTTTGCTCGAAAGCAGCCCGCGGGACGTGCCGAAGTTTCGTGTCTCTGCCTTCGGCGGATAAGCATTCGCCCAATCAAGCGGACGTCTGTTTTGCGGGAGCCATCCACGCCTGCATCCTGAATGTCCGCAAGCTTTCCGGGGAGAGACCGCCATGCGCCTTCGCCGCCGCAAATTTCTGCATCTGGCAGCGGGTGCTGCCATGCTTCCGGCCGTCTCGCGCAGCGCGAGCGCACAACCCTATCCGACGCGGCCGGTGCGCATCATCGTCGGCTTCACCCCCGCCGGCGCCACCGACATCCTCGCGCGCCTGATCGGCCAGTGGCTGTCGGAGCGGCTCGGCCAGACCTTCATCGTCGAGAACCGGCCCGGCGCCGGCAGCAATATCGGCACCGAGACGGTGGTGCGCTCGCCCGCCGACGGCCACACGCTCCTTCTGGTGGCTCCGGCCAATGCAATCAACGCCACGCTCTACGACCGGCTCAATTTCAACTTCATCCGCGATATCGCGCCGGTCGCGGGCCTCATCAGCGTGGCGAACGTCATGGAGGTGAACCCGTCGCTTCCGGCCAAGACGTTGCCTGAGTTCATCGCCTACGCGAAGGCCAATCCGGGCAAGGTCAACTACGCGTCGGCCGGCACCGGCAGCCAGCAACATGTCGCCGGCGAGCTGTTCAAGATGATGGCCGGCATCGAGATGGTGCATGTGCCCTACCGTGGCGGCGGACCGGCGCTGGCCGATCTGATGGGCGGACAGGTGCAGCTCTTCTTCGGCACCACGGCCTCGACCATCGAACTCATCCGGAGCGGCAAGCTGCGTGCGCTGGCGGTGACCACCGCGACGCGCTCGGAGGCGCTGCCGGACGTTCCGACCGTTGCCGAGTTCGTGCCAGGCTACGAAGCGAGCTCGTGGTACGGCATCGGCGCGCCCAGGGGCACGCCGGCGGAGATCATCGACAGGCTCAACAAAGAGATCAATGCCGGCCTCGCCGATCCCAAGATCAAGGCGCGGCTCGCCGACATGGGCGGCACGGCGCTGACGGGCCCGGCGGCCGCGTTCGGAAAGCTGATCGCCGACGAAACCGAGAAGTGGGGCAAGGTGGTCAAGGTCTCGGGCGCAAAGGCCGGGCCCGATTGACCACTGTGCGCTAGGCCTGCTTCGCCGACGCCTGCATGAATCGCTGCTTGATGGCGTAGCCGTCGCGGCTCGGGAAGACGCGCTTCTGATCGTCGGCCTCGACCTTGGCATGAATGAAGATCGGGCCTCGTCCCGTGTGCAACAACGCGCGCATCGCGGCTGCGCTGGTGACGTCCGAGACGCGCTCGACCTGGCGGAACTTGCACGACTCCGCCGTCCCTGCGAGATCGATGCCCGCCGCGGTCGCGCTCGGCTGCATGCCGGTGGCGCTGTAGTGGCGGTTGTCGAGACAGACGATCGCGAGATTGTCCGGCTGCTTCACGCCGATGGTCGCGAGGCTGCCGAGCGCCATCAGCACGTCGCCGTCGCCGGTGACCACGGCGACGCGCCGATCCGGACGCGCGAGCGCAAGCCCGAGCCCCACCATCGCGGTTGAGCCCATCGCGCTCCAGAGATAAAAATTCAGGTGATGATCGCCGCAGGCCGCGACGTCATAGGTCGACGAGCCAAGCCCTGTGACGACCAGCAGTTCGCCGCGGTCGGCCAGCAGGCCGGCAACGAAGGGACGACGATCCATCATCAGTGTCCCTCCGGCTTGTAGCGATCGAGCATGCGCTGCGACAGCAGGATGGCAACCTGGAAATTGCCGCCGCCGAACGCCATCTTGCAGCCGGAGGCGAGGATGTCCTCGATGTCCTCCTCCCGCTCGATCCGATAGGTGAGAAAGCCGCAGAGCTTGAGCGTCGGCTCGGTGATCGAGCCCATCGGCACTTGCCACGGATTGAAGTCGTTGAACTCGCCACGCATCGTCACCAGGATGACGCAGGGCACGGCGCAATTGCGCAGCAGCGAGAATGTGTTGATGCAGTTGCCGACCCCGCTGCTCTGCATCAGGAGCGCGGCACGTTGCCCACCGAGCGCGGCGCCCAGTACGAGCCCCGCTCCTTCCGCTTCGCTGGTCAGCACGACATCGGTGATCTCGTTGTCAGCCTGGCAAAGCGAGATGAGCCGCGCGTGCCCGGTGTCCGGGACGTAACCGACCTGGCTCACGCCATTGCGCTTGAGAATCGCATGGATGAGATCCGGCCAGCCGGATTGCGAATGGGCTGACGCGTGGGAGGATTCGATTTGCGACTGGGACAAAATTCACTCCGTGGGGTGGCTGGATCGGCGGGATTCGAACCGGGGAACGGTGTTCGTCAAAAAGGCTATCTGAAGATCGAAAGGATTTCGCCTAGTTCTGGAACACATCGGAACCAGAGACTTTTCGCTTGTCCGCCGTTTCACGGAGCAAAGCGAGGACAAAGGGGCTGAGTTTCCCGTATATGTCCTCGATGGAATCTATCCGTACAGAACGGCTGAAAATCCCGCTCACATCGGTTTTGATGGGCACGCCAACAATCTCGACTTTTTTCTCCACTTCGATGAGGGCAACGACGTCACGGAAATGGCGCGCAGTAAAATAGCTGATGTCATCGCCTTTCTTACTTATATATGTCCCGCTGGGGTCTCCATCGGTAACGACGAACATGACCCGGCGTTTGGCGCGGCTCTTCTTTAGCCGCTCGTAACACCACATGGTGGCTTCACCGTCGTAACCAAAATAATGCATGCCTGTGTGCAGTATGGCGCACAGACGGTGTACCGTTGATAAATTGTGAGGCTCCTCGCGCGTCTTGAAGACGATGTAATGCATCGGACGATTGCGGCCGATGACATTCGGGATGATCTCGCCTGTTGTTGTATGACCAATAATTTCTGTCGGGACTTCACCCTTTGTCAAAAAATCACTCAAACGTTCGGCGATCATGTAGGCCAGCTTATAGCGCTCATCGACCTGCATGGAGCAAGACACATCGAGCAGAAGCGAGGCTATCGTTTCCTCCTCTTCTTGCGCCTCTTCGATCAAATTCACTTCGGGTGGGCTGCTGACGGGATCAATGACTTTTTGAGTCAAATACCCGAGCACGATTCCGCCTTCGTCCGAGGGGACCCAACGCATGGTAGATTTGTCGGGCCACGTTTCTTTGGCATATTGAAGCCATGACCTTTTCGCCTTCGCCAGCTCTCGCCCGTGCTGCTCATAAAGTTCTTTGATAGAGGCAGGCACGGTCCACACACGAAAATCCTGGGCCCTTGTAATTTGATCTATGACGGCCGCCGAAGCAGGACGGTAATAATTGAGCATGGGCCGTGCGCTACGTTTTGTTTTACGTTTCAGATTAGGCGCATGTTGTTTGGGGGACATGCGCGACTCTTGGTCTTCATCTTTATTCGTTGCGTCCGGCTGTGCCTGTAATGAGCCTCCACACGTAGCGCGGATTTTTTCTTTCATCTCGAGATAACTTAATACGGTTTCGTCCGGCTCCTCTTGGAGAAGCGGGAAAAATGCCGCCACGACTTCATTCAAATCACTTAATCCGCCGCCAAAGAATTTGGCGAACTGCTGTCTTTGGTTGTGAATGCGTCGAATAAGCTTGGCATATTCAGGAGGCCTTCCAGATGTTCTAAAAATTCGCTCCTCTGTTAGCAGAGGCTCCAGCGCAGCTGTCGTGGCAGCCAATGCGGGCATGGCCTCACGCGCCGCGCGCAAAGTGACGAGAAAGGCCTGCAAATCATAATTGATGATTTCGGGTTCGGGTGTGCGGAGAAGATATTCGTGTAGAGCGCCGAGATTTTTGTGAATGCCGGCATATTCCTGGAATCTGCTTTGAACGAACGCGGCATAGCCGATGACATCGATGCCGGCATCGAGCATATAGGCCGGATCTGAATGGGATGGTCTTACGGCCGTGAGAAATTCCACATCCAGGAAGTGCAAAGCGATCGCCCGCAAATCATAGAGGGCGTGTTCAGCTTTTGGATTTGACAGAATAACGGGCAGAAACCCGACTGAGCTGTCACTCTTTAGCCCGGCCAGGTTTCTCAATACGTCTCGCGGATTTGCCAACCGTCGTTTTTTGGCATCGCCAAGCATAGTTGTCTGAAAACCTTCGTTTCACCGAGTGCCCGTCGGACAGGCCATCGAGAGACTGGACTGGTCCGCTGTGGTGGCAGTAGTGCGCGAACTAGTCTCTGCGATCAATTCCCTGATAGCAGAGAAAATACAGGGAAATTCGCCGATCTACAGAGTTGACGGCTAGAACAAGTACAAGTTGTTTCGCAAATTCAACGCCCTACAGCCGAATTCCCTACTGCATGGAACAGGGAGCTTTCAAAGCGTTATCGGGAAAAGAAAATCAATCAGGTGCGCACGGTAGTCTTATTATGCGTCGGTTCCCGATCGTCGCACCAATGCGCCCAGGATCGATGGCCCACAGCGGGAGGACACACTTGAAACATTCACCCAGCAACGCCCCCTTCCACCGCTCCATGTGCACCTGCTGCGAAGGTGAACGGACCTTCCGTGCAGACGGCCCAACTCGACGCGGTTTTCTTACAGCTGGCGCCACCCTCGCCGCCGGAGCGGCAGCGGCGCCGTTGCTCACCATGCCGGCCCAAGCGCAGGGAGGCGATCCCGAATTGAGCCGTCTCCAGTCACAGCGCCGCATCGTGCTCAAGGGCGGCATCGTTTTGACCCTGGATCGCCAAGTCGGGGATTTCGCCCAAGCGGATCTGTTGATCGAAGACGGCAAGATTCGCGAGGTCAGACCGAATATCGAGGTCTCCACCGACGCCGCCGCGGTCGTCGACGCCTCGAACCGCATCATCATTCCAGGCTTCATCGACACCCACAGCCATTCCTATCAGGGCCTGGTGCGCAACATCCTGGCGAATGGGCTGCTCAATCCCGACTACAACCGCGACATCCAGACAACGCTGACGCCGGTGTACTCGGCGGACGACGCCTATGCCGGCGTACTCCTGTCCGCGCTCGGCTTCATCGACATGGGCACCACCGCCATTGTCGACATCTCGCAATGCAGTCACACGCCGGAGCATTCCGATGCCATGATCCGCGCGCTCAACGAGGCGGGCATCCGCGCGGTCTATTCCTATCACCGCGGCGCCGGCGACAAGCATCAGTATCCCCAGGACATTAAGCGGCTGGCCAAGACCCATTTCAGCTCCAAGGACCAACTGCTGACCCTGGCCCTGACCGCCAATCTCAACGCCGGCATTTATTCACTCGCACGCGAGGTCGGCGTGCAGATCGTGCAGCATCTTGTGGGCAAGGACCTCAACAAGCAGGTCACCGACCTGCAGCAGGCAGGCCTGATGCGGCCGGGCGATGAATACATCCACTGCATTGGGATCAACGATGCGACCTGGAAGCTATTGAAGGATGCCGGCGCCGAAGTGTCGTTGTGCGCGCCTATCGATATGACGATGGGCCACGGCACGCCGACCATCCAGGAGGCGCTCGACCACAATTTCCGTCCGAGCCTTAGCTCAGACCACGGCGTGAATCTTACGCAGGATATGTTCTCGCTGATGAGGACGACGTTCCAGTTTCAGCGGCTGCGGGCACACGAACGCCGGCGCGCGGGTGACAAGAACCCGCCGGCATTCCTCAACTGCCGTGACCTGTTGGAATTTGCCACCATCGCGGGCGCCCGCTGCGCACAGATTGACGGCAAGGTTGGCACGCTCGCACCCGGAAAGGATGCCGACATCGTGATGCTCAAGGCCGATCGGCTCGATATCTGGCCGCTTAGCAACGCCTACGGCACGGTTGTGAACTTCATGCACCCCGGCCACGTCGAAGCGGTGTTCATCGGCGGCAAGGTAAAGAAGTGGCGCGGCAATCTCGTCGGCGTCGACCAGGCCCGCATCGTTCGGATGGCGCAGCAGGCGCGCGACGCGGTGATGAAGCGCGCCAACTACAAGGTCGATCTGCTCGGGTGAAATTTTTGGATTAGCCCGCCGGTAGTTCGGCCAGCAGACGGCCATAGCCTGCCTTCGGCTCGCGCACGTGCAGCCGAAGCATGATCTCCCATGCGGTTGCGACGCCGGGATGCAGTACCGGGACCTGCAGGTCCTGTTCGAGCAGCTCGACGATGTCGAGCATGCGGATCTTGCCGCCCTGCACATAGATTGCATCGGCGGTCGGGTTTTTCAGGTAGATTTGCTTGATCAAGCGGTAGACTTCGCGCGAGGACACCGTCCCGATATCCTCCCATCGCCCCGGTAGGCGCTCGAGTCCCAACACCTTGAAGCCCGCATCGGTGAAGTAGCGATCGACGATGCTCGTGTCCTCGAAGTCGTAGCCGATGCCGACGAACTTCTTCACGCCAAGCGCCTTCAGCGCGCGTACCTGGTTGCTGCCGGATGTGAAGATCGGGACACCGTATTTCTTCTCCCATTCCGCGATCAGCTCCTGCTCCTTCCGGTAGCCAAGCAGCATGAACGGTGGCGTACCGGCAGGGTGGATGACGTCGACCTTGTCCCCGGCGAGCTCAGCGATCTTCTCCTCATAGGAAGGCAGTACGCCGCTGAACTCGCCGATCGTGCCATGCTGGATGTTATTGAACAGCGGGATGACGCCGATGCCGTCCGGCAGCATGCGGATGAGCTCTTCCAGCGAACCCGAGCCCTTGGTCGGCTTCACCGTTCCGACCATGCCACGCCATGCGCCATACGCCATTCTTGTCTCCATCGACTTATCTGTTCGCCGATGGATAATAGAGCGGAATTCTACGGCGTGCGGAGGCGGACTGTGAAAACACGTAAGATTGGGCCCCTACTGGCGAGGGTTGTGCTCGCGGGAAGCGTCGCAACCGTCGCGGTCGGCTCCGATTCCGCACGCAGCCAGAGCGTCGCTGATTTCTACAAGGGCAAGACCGTCTCGGTCGTGATCGGCTATCCGGCGGGCGGCGGCTTCGACGTCTCGGCGCGGCTCCTGATGCGCCACATGCCACGCCACCTGCCGGGCAACCCCACCATGGTCGCCAAGAATATGCCCGGCGCGGGAAGCGTCCGGGCAGCGAACTACCTCTACAGTGTGGCGCCGAAAGATGGCACGGAATTTGGCATCATCGGTCCTGGCGTCCCGTTCGGGCCATTGTGGAGCCGCGACGGCGTGTCGTTCGAGGCGACGAAGTTCAACTGGCTCGGCAGCCTCGATCGCTGGACCAGCATCGCGTTCGTCTGGCGTGGGGCCAAGGTGCAGACGCTCGATGCGGCCACACGAACCGAAGTCCTCGTGGGCGCTACCGGGGCGGGCGACATGACGGTGACGTTTCCGCGCCTGACGAATGCGCTGCTAGGTACCAAATTCAAAATCGTGCCCGGGTACCAGGGCACGCCCGATCTCAGTCTTGCGATCGAGCGCGGCGAGGTCGAAGGCCGGCTCGGCTGGTGCTGGGATTGCCTCAAGCAGGACAAGCCGGATTGGGTGAAGGACAAGAAGATCACCGTCCTGCTGCAGTTCGCATTCGCCAAGCATCCGGAACTCATGGACGTGCCGCTGGTCATGGATCTGGCGAAGAACGAAGCCGACCGGCAGATCATGCGGCTCGCTTTCGGCAATCTCGAAATGGCGCGACCGTTTCTGGCACCGCCCGGAGTTCCGGCCGACCGGGTCGCGGCACTCCGCGCTGCTTTCGAAGCGACCGCGAAGGACCCGGCCTTTCTCGGCGAGGCCCGCAAGCTCAATGTGCCGATCAATGTGGCTCCCTCACAAGAGATCGAAACCTTGCTGCGCGACGTCTACGCCACTCCACAATCGATCGTCGACCGCGCGGCCAAGATCATCAACGATGTGCAATAGCGCCACGCCTTAGCGCAACGCGCGAATGCCGCACGAACCAGGCCACCAGGACCGGGCGTCGCCTGCCGTGATCCGCATCTAATCGACCGGCATCTCCGCAAGCAGCCTCCCATAGCCTTGCCGAGGCTGCCGCACCGTCAACCGGCGCTGGATCTCCCAGGCCCGGGCGGCGACCGGATGCATCACCGGCACGCCGAGGTCGCGCTCGAGAATGTCCACGACTTCAAGCACCCGCAGCTTGGAGCCTTGCAGGTAGATGCCCTGCACGTTCTTGCGGTTTTCGAGGAACAGCTTCTTGATAAGGCCATAGACCGTGTGTGCGGATAGCGTGCCGATCTCCTCCCATTTTCCCGGCAGCTTCAGCATCGCCTGCGGCGAAAGACCTGCGTCCTCGAAATAGCGCGAGACGATGGTGGTGTCGTCGAAATCGTAGCCGATGCCGATGAAGCGCTTGATGCCGAGCGCCTTCATCGCGCGCACCTGGTTCATGCCTGAGGTGAACACCGGGATGTCATAGGCACGTTGCCATTTCTCCACCAGCGCGCGTTCTTTCGCAAACCCGAGCAGCATGAATGGCGGCGTGCCGGCGGGATGGATCGCATCGACGCGGTCAGGTGCCTCGCCAAACGCACGCACCTGCTCCCCGTACGCGCCGATGACGCTCTGGAATTCCTTGATCGTGCCGTGGCGGATGTCGTTGTGCGACACGACGAGCCCAATGCCTTCGGGCAGCAGGCGCGTCAGCTCCTCGATCGAGCCCGTGCCGCGTGTCGGATTGACGATGCCGATTGTGCCGCGCCAGTTCACTTCGTAGCCCATGCTCGACCCACTCAGTTGGCACGCTCCTTGCGAGCGTCGCGTTAGCGCCCTATGGTCTCCCGTATATTGCCGATGGAGGCAAGACCTGCTCCGTCTGATCGTCCCCGCACTCGTGATCTCGCTCGTCTGCGCGCCGACGCACGCGCAGGATGATGTCGCGGCGTTCTATGCCGGCAAACGCGTGACGCTGCAGGTCGGGTCCGCCGCCGGCACGGGCTACGACATTATTGCGCGCGTGATCGCGCGCTTCATGCCACGGCACATCCCGGGCCACCCGACGATGATCGTGCAGAACCTGGCAGGCGCCGGCTCAATACGGCTCGCGACTTCATTGCTCAATGTCGGCCCTCACGACGGCACGGCGTTCGGCCTTGCCATCAACGGGCTGCCCACGGCGCCACTGCTGCAGCCCGAGACCGCAAAATTCGACCCCACTAGGTTCAACTGGATCGGCTCAACCAACCGCGAGATCCAAGTCACTACCGTGTGGCACACAGCGCCGGTAAAGACGCTCGAAGACCTCAAGGTCACCGAGCTCGTCGTCGGTGCCACTACGCCGGGCACGGCCACCATGGATTTCCCGGCCATCGCCAACGCGGTGCTCGGCCTGAAATTCCGCATCATCCCGGGCTACGAAGGCACCGCCCAGATCAACATCGCGATGGAACGCGGCGAGGTACACGGCAATGCCGGCATCGGCTGGGTCAGCGTCAAGGCGCAGAGCCTTGCTTGGCTCAACGAGGGCAAGATCCGCATCCCCGTGCAGTTCGGGTTCGACCGGCACCCCGACCTGCCTAATGTCCCGACCGCGATCAGCCTCGCCACGACCGAAGCGCAGCGGCAAGCACTGGCGCTGGTGTTCGCGCGGCAGGAGTACGGTCGGCCGTTCTTCGCGCCGCCCGGCGTGCCGGCGGCGCGCGTAGCTGCGCTGCGCCGGGCCTTCGATGCTACCATGAAGGACAAGGACTTCCTGGCTGAGGCCGACAACCTCAAACTTGAAATCGAGCCAATGACCGGCGAAGTGCTACAGGGCCTGGTCGCCAAGCTCGCCGCCACTCCGCCGGAGCTTGTGCGGGACGTGCGCGATGCGCTCGCGCGCGCAGGAAAGAAAAACTGAGAACTCTAGGTTCTACAGCGAGACGTCTGCTCCCGCTGGTTACGGTCGCGCATGCGCTCTGGTTACAGCGGTCCGCTGGGGCGCCTGGATTCGAACCAGGGGATGGCGGAATCAAAATCCGACAATTTCCTTCATGTAGTCAATGTCTGTTCCGAAAAAAGCTCGTAATTCGGCTCTCTACCGATCAATGAGTTAGCTTCCGTTTCAGAATGGATAAGGGCTTTCCTTGAGGTGGCCTCTCGGCCGCCAAACACTGTATGAAATGAGAAGTTGTATAGCTCAATCCGCAGCCGCCGGACCATAACGCACACAGATCGGTCTAACGACCGTTAGATCAGGTTGTGTGCAGGATATCGCCGGGTCCAATCAATGGTCTGCTTCTGGCCCAAAGCGGACTTGGGAAGCGGAGCCATCTATTGCAGACAGGCGTTGCGCTAAATTGGGTCACGAGGCGTTAGAACGTCATCCCACGTGAAGACAGCAGCTAACCGCAGTGGGCTGATGTAATCCTCTTAATGCGCACACGGAGATTGACACGTGCGCGCGACCAACTAGTGGTCGTCGCTTTCCCAAGCGCCAGTGGGATTCTTGCCCTCACCGCGTCGACCAATCTGGGAGGCGTTACCGTTGTCTTCGAGCCTGCCTGCGGCAGTGGACCACATCTTTGCCATGGCGAGGTGCTGTCTGCGACACTCGTCCGTTGTCGCTTCGCGGGCGCACGCAAGACACTCGTCCACGAACAGTCTGAACTCGGATCCGGTCAACTTCATGGCATGCCCCCGGACGACATCAGTAGACGCTACATTGAAATCGGACGCGATGTTTCGGCGACGTTCCTTCAGAGGAACGCGAAGGGCAACATCAACCTCCAGTCGGATCGCTTTGAGTTTGCTGATACTGCCCGACAAGCCGGCGAAGACTTCCTTTTTGGGTCCGGCGCAATCGATGACGATGCATTGATGCAACACACTCTCGAAGGCCGGTTCTGAACTTGCCCGCACCTTGGACGTGACTGCGATGAATTCAGCGGATGCCGGTTCGCTTCCTTCCAGCGTTATGCGAGTGGGTCCCCGTTCAACGCGAGCAGCCTGCAGCGCCGCAAAGACCGCTCTCGCTGCGCGCACATTATTCAACGCCGCCTGCCCCTCAGCTTGCTGCTGAATGTCGCGGTAAATGGGTATCAGCAACACGCCGATGATCAGCGCAAGCATCAACCCAAATAGCGCATGCAGAATGGCGCTGATTCGGATGCTCGACTTCCTTGCGGTCATCAAAGATCGTTTCATGCTGGTCGCCGGACCCGAATCTGCGGCCCGTTCGCGACAGACCTTATTGTATTAACAAACGGTTTCAGAGGCTTTAAAGGGCCAACTGCTAGCGCCAGAGACTAGGTTTTCGCGTCGCTCGACCGGCGCGACTGACGCGATCATGGGGCACACGAGAGGCGCGCAAGAACAACTTTTTGGCCCGTAATCGCAAGACGCAAGACATGTCCGCTTGGGTCAAAAGCGGTCATCCGGGAGAGCCGGCCACCATGTACGCTTGTAGATCCAAAGTGGACATCCGTGGTCTCGCCGTGCGCGCCCCTAGGATTCCCCTTGCGAGACTGTCCAGTTGCGCCAGCGCGGCGTGAGTCAATTCAACTCATCGCGCTACCACCACAAACCGATCTAACGTGCGTTAGATCAATTTGTGTGCGGGGTTTCGGGGCAGTGTCCAAGGGCAAATTTCTCTCTTACCTGCGGGTCAGCACCGACAAGCAGGGACGCAGCGGTCTCGGGTTGGAGGCGCAGCGCGCTGCCGTCAGGACCTATCTGAACGGCGGCCGGTGGTCGCTCGTGCAGGAGTACATCGAGACCGAGAGCGGCAGGCGCTCCGACCGGCCGAAGCTCGCTGCGGCGCTGGCCCATGCGAAAGCCATCGGCGCGACCATCGTGTTCGCGAAGCTCGACCGTCTGTCCCGCAACGTCGACCTCCTCCGGTCGCTGGTCGCCAGCGATGTCGACTTGGTGTTCTGCGATCTCCCCCACGTCCCTCCCGGGGCGATGGGACGCTTCCTGCTCACGCAGATGGCTTCCGTCGCAGAGCTTGAGGCGGGCTTGATCAGCGAGCGCACCAAGGCCGCGCTCGTCGCCGCCAAGGCGCGTGGCGTGAAACTCGGGAACCCGAACGGAGCCCGCGCCCTCAAGGGCAGGCAAACGGGGAACACCGAAGCCGTGGCGAGCATCAGATCGAAAGCGCAGGGGCGCGCTGAGAACCTCAGGGCCATTGTCGACGATATGAGGGCTCAGGGTATCGTGAGCATCCGCCAGATTGCCGAGGCGCTTAACACTCGGGGCATCCTGACGCCGCGCGGCGGCCATTGGCACGCGACAAGTGCCGCAAGGGTTCTAGGGCGGCTTGACGCGCTTGCACTGCAGGGCTCCTAAGCCGCCATGCACCTTTGTATTTTGACCTGACACGTTTGCATAATCGACGGCTGAGCGTTCCCGTCACATCATCTCGACCATGGGCACAATTGTAGAGTTCAAGCACGAGGGCGCAGCGTTCAATCCGGACGACATCCGGGTGATGTCGATGGCACTGGACGATGTCTGCAAGACGCTTGGCGTAGACCGGCACCCGGACCGCAAGGTGATCGCTACCCGCATCATCGAGCTTGCACGTCGCGGGGAAAGACGCCCGATGAAGCTAAGGGACCGCCTCCTAGCGGAGGCAAATAGCGGAACTGGATCTTAGTCCACTTAGACCCGCGCTCGTCTCGCGGTGAATAGGCGGTGGCCAATGCCTCTGCTTAGCTATTTTGTCGTCGTTGGATCGGCGCTGATCGGACTGCTGTACCTTGCAAATGTAGTTCTCCCGCCTATTCCCCCGATGCCCAGCAGCAACATCAAAGCCGCGTCACAGCCGCCACGCGAGCCGCAGCATGCAACTGCCGTGCCCCCTTCAGATCCACTGCCCACGATGTCGTTTGCCGCAGTTCCTGTCGCGG
The DNA here is from genome assembly GCA_963785745.1 of uncultured Alphaproteobacteria bacterium. GTDB lineage: Bacteria > Pseudomonadota > Alphaproteobacteria > Rhizobiales > Xanthobacteraceae > VAZQ01. The sequence goes on along the minus strand of CAWAWR010000014.1, from coordinate 54,590 downwards.
CACCGGGACATGTCGAGGAGCCGACGCAGAAATTCAATGCTCCGCCAGCGCCGGTGGCGCGGGACGCGCCCCCGCAGAAGAAGCGCAAGCTCGTCCCCCGTAAGCGCGAATGGCGGGGCGATTTCAGGCAGGCCAACAGTTGGTCGCGCGACTACCGGTGGACCGACCGGAGGCGACGCAACGACGGTAGGCGCGACTATGGTTGGCGCGATCCGGTTTGGGGCTCGAACTGGCGCGGACCGGGTTGGCGTTGATAGTTCGATTAAAATAGCACCGCGGTCGCGAAGCTCGCCCGTCTCAGTCGCGAAATCCACTTCATCTAAGGCTGATCGCCGAGCGCCCCCTCCCCATAACGTGCGCGACGTGGCGCGCCAAGAGTACTGCGAGGTTCTTGAGCGGCTTCAGGTCGGCGCGTGCTGCATAGGCGCGCCGCCCGGCAAACTTTGATCGGTTTTTGCCGCGCCCAGCATCACCGTACTCGTCTCGCAAGCCAGCTAAGTGGGATCGCGCTTCCCGCTCAGTCAGCGAGGAAGCGCGACTGGCTAGCTTGTTGCCCCTAGGCGTTCCTATTCCTAGCGCCTGAGCGACAATAAAGCATCCCAACTCGCGGATCGCCGGTCGCGGTTCCGCGCTGTGCGAGTTCAACACCGCATTCTCGATTGCAGAAATGCTCGCCTCGATCTCATCGAGGCCCTGCGGTTCTGCCACTGGTCTTTTGTTGCTGCCTTCTGCCGTCATGACCGATCCGTCTCAATGAGAGATCAAATCAGAGGCGTCAGTATCGTGTTAAGGTCAGGTGATCGCGCAAGCGGGCACCCCTTTGGCCCCGGTATTGCGCGACCACACCGTCCAGATTTCCACATCTAAATCCGAGTTGAATGCGGACGGACGGTTTGCACGTACCTACACGCCGCCATCGTGACAACTCGCTCGCACACGTAGGCGATCCACATCACCTCTCTGCAATGAGCGAGCGCCGCGAAATCGTCACCGTCTCTCGCCGCGCACGGCCTCGAAGAGCTCACCGAACAAATCGGCCGGCGGCAACGGCGGCCAGTAACTGTGCAATAGTCGCTCGCGCTCAGCGGTCTGCTCGATCATGACTGATCGTGCGCGTCGCGGCGCTGCGGACGACGGAGACCCCTTGGTCGCGGCCCAGCGCAATTGCTCTTTGTCCATGCCGGGCATGCCTTTGTACCAACAGCGTTTGCCGTCGATCTCACGCCACGACCAAGGAGAGCCCGCGCCCTTTTCGCTCTGGCACTGGATGACGCTCGCATTGGCCGGTGAGCCGATCAGTACCGCTGCCAGTGAAGATAGATGATTTCGTAAATGCTGGGTGCATCGGCTCTAAAGCCCCAATGCGCGGAGCCGCGCGCTTGCCGCCCCGTCGCGTCGCACACCCACTGGCATCCTATGAAGAAATCATGGCGGCCAAATGGCCTATTCGATACCTCGGCAAGGCCGCGGACTGCAGCCTCGGGAACATGGTACCGACTACAGTGTGTCGCGCCGTCAACACGGAGGGAAATCGCTCCGCGACGGCCGGCAAACGTTGCCCGCTCTCGCGAGCCATGCTGTCGTCGCGGCGCTTGCGGAGCCCCCCGCAGGTCCTTGACGCGAAATACTGCCTTTGAGCAGCCCCGTGCCTTCCCCGGCGCGGGGTCGCTTTTTGCGCGCCGCGTTCATCGGTTCAGGCTTTGTAAATGGCCACTCGATATGGTGGCGAGGTCGTACTGCGTTGAGCGCAAGGAGCCTCGGACCGCCAACTCCCCGGGGCTCCTTGTTTTTGATCGCAACGCCGCTCGCGACGGCAACCGCCCGGGCGGTGCTTCATCAGCGCGGCCACGTTGCTCTGAAATCGATACTCCGTGGGATTGCCGTCGTGATCGAGCACGGCCGCTTTGCTGCATCGCGCGCTCGACGACCTCGTGCAGTGCTCATCATCATGCGGCCTCCTCGTCCAACACTGCTTTGTAGAGATTGTCGCTGGCGATCCGCTCCAGTAGGTCGCCAACCAGCCGCTCCGTGCTGTCCTTGCCCATCGCCAGCGTGGCCTCTCGCAGCGATCTCAGTGCGTCCTTGCTGAGTGGCGGCAGCAGGCGGTAACGCTTGGGCCGTGCCCCGCCTTTGCGCAGCGAGATGCCGCGCTTCGAGCACATCACCTTCAGCGAGCCGAGTGCGACGCCGTACATCGCGGCGATGTCAGCCGTGGTCATGCCCTGTTCCAGCAGGGCCGGAATGCGAACATACATCTCGTCGGTGATGCGTGATTTCATTCCGGGTTTGGTTCTGTCTAGTAACTCCATATGTTTGCTCCTTGGTTGTGAACCGCCGGGATTGGCGTTCGTTTCCCGGACTGGAATTTGCGGTGTCGAAACGTCAGAAGCCGATAGGGGTAGTTGCAGACCGCCGCGCTGGCAGCGCGCTTTGCACGAACTTTCACCGCCCAACGCTGGGCGGCACCACCAAGTCAGGCTGCCTTTTGATTGCGGCAGAGTGTGCAGGTCAACGTGGGATCAAGCAGTGATCCCGGCTGTCGGGCAAACCGACCAAGCCATTCAACCAACAGAGCAAAAAAGTGTCTCGTTGGGTAACTCACACTATCGTTTTCGCGGTAGCACGCGGACGTGCGGAGCGACATGCGAATTCATGCCAAACATTTGCTGTTAGTCGCCGAGCGCAGCGAAATCGTCACCGTCTCTCGCCGCGCACGGCCTCGAGGAGCCCACCAAACAAACCGGGCGGCGGCAACGGCGGCCAGTAACTGTGCAACAGTCGCTCGCGCTCAGTGGTCTGCTCAATCGTGACTGATCGTGCGCGTCGCGGAGCTGCGGACGACGCAGACCCCTTGGTCGCCGTCCAGCGCAATTGCTCTTTGTCCATGCCGGGCATGCCTTTGTACCAACAGCGTTTGCCGTCGATCTCACGCCACGACCAAGGAGAGCCGCCGCCCTTTTCACTTTGGCACTGGATGACGCTCGCATCGGCCGGTGAGCCGATCAGCACCACTGCCAGAAAGATAGATGATTTCGTCAATGCTGGGTGCATCGGCTCAAAAGCCCCAAGCGCGGAGCCGAGCGCCTATGCCCGCACCCGTCGCGTCGTACACCCACTGGTATCCTATGCCAGAATTCATGGCGGGCAAATGTAGCCCGATACCTCGCAGGCCCCGCCAAGAAGAGCGCCACCGGCGGTCGGGCCTTACCGGGAAGCCCGACGCCGTGCCGGGTGGCGCGAGTTCAGGAACCGGCGCGCCACCTCAACGTTCTGACGAGATCAGAGGAGACTTGGCCCCTGTTCGAGCCAATTCTAGGGATCTCCGGACGCAAAGAGGGAGGTATGGCCCACTGGGCATCCAACCCCCCCGTCCGGCGAACCATGGACAACCATCACATGGGTCAACTACTGACTAATATTGGAGTATTGACCGCACATCCGCTCGCGTTCCTGATGGTGCCGGCCTATGGGCTCTTTGGTTCTACTTCGATCAAGCATCCTTCGACTGGCACGGCATCGCACTATTGGCCACATGGTTCATGACCCTTTCAATCCAACGGTCAGAGTATCGCGACACACAAGCCATACACGCAAAATTGGACGAGCTTCTCCATGCGGAGAAAAATGCTCGGAATGAGATGACGAAGATAGACAAGCGGGACCCGGAAGAGATCGAACAGCATCGGAAGAGCGCTCGCGCGAATGACTAGCGACTTACCTTCAACTTAGTGATGCTGATGTCCGCTTGTAACTCAAGGGGACATGAACTAACTCACCTTCCATAGTCGCAGCAGGATGCGAACCTCCGGACCGAGTTATCGGCCAAGAATTCTCAATCATTTCCGAGCTGAGATCTATTGGCATCTAGAAGGGGCGCAATGCTTAATTGCGCACTGATCGGTATATCGCTCGCGCAATGGCTTCACATTCTTGTTTTGGATTCTCACAATTTTCCTTGATAGGGGGAAGAACGCCGCCTCGGTGCGCACGATCAGTGGCCCGGCAAATCATTCGCACTGCTGCAGCGAGTTCTCGATAGTCCTTTTGTAATTTTTGATACTTCGAGACGATTTCGTCTTCGAAGGCTTTGCCAACCAGGCGCTTTGCGAGTGACATGTCCTCGATAACCTGACTTGTCCTCGATTTCGACCCACGTGTCTTTGGACGCTTGGTTTCGGTCCGTTGAATTCGCGAGATCAAGCTAGCCCCCGATAGCTGCACGCGCAGGACACCTGGTCACTTGTTTATGTCCCATTGGAGGCCGTCCACAACAAACGTGCGGAAAGCTATGCGAGAACGGTAGTGCAGTAATTGCGCGAGCTATGTTGGTGGCTAGTTACCTGCAAGACATCCGGTTTCTTATTCGGCAAGTTTGAGGGAGGCTGCGCTGCCAGTCTGCTTTGGGTCACAAGCGGACATCGCAAGGGCAGAACTCAATGTCTGCTTTGGCCAATAGCGGACGCTGCGCACGCCTACGAGGGCATCGCTTGGCTCTAGGGTGACCAGTCGTCACTTCACTGGCGGCAATCCCGCGATGGCACGCGGCTCGCCGGTCAGTTCGAGGATATGCAAGCCGGTGTGGAAGCGGTCCGCGGCATAGACATAACCGCGGTCGTCGACCTCCACATTGTTGGTCATGATGAAGGTGCCGCAGCGCTCATCCTGCCCGACCCGGACGCAGCGGCGATCCGTCGCTTCGGTGATGGCTGGGACAAAATAGGCGACCTCTTTCGGCTGGTAGGGATCGCGGATATCGACGACGCGCACGCCGGCTGAGAAGAAGCTGATGAAGACGAGCTTCTTGTGAAAGATCGGATGCGTCGTCTCGTTGGCGGCATGCGCGCCGAAGCGGCCAAGCCGCGAGCAGAAATTGCCGAGCCCCTCGCGCACCGTCCAGTTCGAAACCACCATCGGCTGGCTTTCGATGGTGACATCGGCGAACCAGACCATCTGCCGCATGCCCGTGCAGCCGTAGCTGAGGCTCTCGTTCACGATCATCACCATGTCGCGGGTGTGGCCGTCGAGGTCCTTGGAGAATTCGGGGATCTGCATCCCCATCAGCGGGATTGCGCTGTGCGCACCCGACCACGGCGCGAGGTCGAGGCGGCCAACCTGCGGATAGCGCAGGTTCTCAGGTGTGGGCTCCTTCGGGCCGTTGAGGAGCTTCTCGCGATCAATGATCTGCACCACGCCGCCCTTATTGGTGCCGTATCCGAAATAGATCCGGTTGGCCTTCGGCCCGAGCGAGATCATGCCGTGCAGATAGGTCGGCACCGCGCCGGTCGCGCCCGGCTCCTGGCCGGGTAGCCCGAAGTCGCGAATTTTGATCGGCCTTGCCGGATCGCTGAGATCGTAGACCTCGGTCATGCGCGGGGTCCGCCACCCCTCGACGCCGGATACGAGGTACGCGATGCCGGTGTCGCATTCCCACCAGCTCTTGTGGGTGTCCTTGTACTTGCCGCCGATGCGAGAGACGAGCTTGGGAGCGCTGGGATCGCCCACGTTCCAAATCTCATGCGCGAGGGTCCCGAATGTGCGCAGGAGATAAACGGCGTTGGGATCGCCCTTGGGCAGGCCGCGGCCGTCACAGATGCGCGTCATCTGCGCGCCACCCGCGTTGATCAGGCCCTCCTGACCGGGAATATGAGCCAGATATTTCGGCTTTGACGGATCGGTGACGTCAAGGATCGACGTGCCGTTCGTCTCGTTCTGACCGGTGACCGTGTTTACCGGCCGTGGAATTTCCTTGCTGCCGCCATGGTGACCCACATAGGCGATGTAGCGATCGCCTTGGCGATGGATCGTCGGCATGTACGCGCTGCGTCCCTGCAGGTCGCTGTGGCCGACCAAGCGCATGTTCATCGTCTCCGGCGGGTCGCCAATTCTGGGCTGCTGGGCGTCGGCAGACGTGATGAGCACGAGCGCGCCGAGGGCAGTCGCGGCAACAAGAACAGGGCGTCGGTTTTCAGGCGGCATCACGTCGCTCCCTTCTTTTTTGTGTCATTCCCCAGACAGTTCCGGAGTCGGCGTGAAATTTCGTACTTTTCCGACCTTCCTGCAAGCCGGACGCGAGACTGGCATTTCCATCGGCTCGCTTGAACGGATGACCATCGGGGCGTCTCACACTGGCGCTGTGGCGCCTTGGTTGTAGTTCCGCGATCGGCCGCAAACTCTGACGGAACATTTGCCTTTCGACCTCGCTGAATGTCGCTTGTAGATCAAAAGCAGACACGGCGAGGCGTGACGTTCATGTCTGCTTTTGACCCAAAACGGACCTCGGTCATCTGCCTCGAAGCCCGAAGTGATTAAGGCCCGTCCGCAGCGCTCGCGCCTGCAAAGCAGTTGTCGCAAGCTTGCGCGTCACGGGAACATTGCGCCGCCCGCCGAGCGTCTTAGCGGACAGGAAGCTCGCTCCGCAGAAGGCTTTCAATGAGAAGGTTTCGACTTGCTAACGGATGGCTTCTGTTGCTTTGCCGACTCTTCCGCTTTCGCCTTCCGAACGCAACCGCGTCCTTGCCTGGGAGCCCTCCTTCGGTGTCCCATCTCTGGAGAGCTTGGCGGCTTGGGTTGTGCGTCCCCTTGCGATGTTTGTCGGCCATACTGGAAATATGTGCAGGGTTCGCCGTCATTTCCAGATCGGTTTGGCGCATTGAAGAGGCTCGCGTTAATCAATCGGACCCGCCAATCTCCCAGCATCAGACATTGAAGTGGCGGTTCGGCACGTCGGTGAGGGCCGTAGTCTGCAGTGATACTGCGCATATAGGGGGCGTCGAATGTATCCAAGTGCAGGTGAAGAAATCTTGTCTCTACGAAATTGATTGAGACATACCCCGCCAGTCCTGCGTTGTAGGCAAAACAGAAAAGGTGCAGGCTGACGATAGTGTCGAGGTTGGTCGCGATGGGTATTCAAATGCGCCAGATGATGCTTGCGTTGGGGGCGGTCTTGGCCTTCCACATTGCAGCAAGTGCGGCTCCTGCCGACGCCTGCAAGAACATTCTCCAGCAATCCAAGAGCGCCGCCGACAGAGCAAACCGCGAAGTCGCATCAACAGTCGTGAATTTGCAGGAGGCTGTCAGTCAAGTCCCGGATGATAAAAGGCGGATCGCACTCATTGCTCGGTCCTGTGTGGCTTCCGCGGAAGCAGCCGGAGTCCTGAAGACATATCAAATCGTCATTGCTGAATGTATGGATGATCGTGACCCGACCCGATCGGATTTGCTTGACAAGCTCGATCGTTCGATCAGCCAAATCCGGGTGGCGCTGGACAAGGCCTGCCGTTGATGCAGGTTTTCCAGACTTGATAACTCGCAACATGTAGCGGCGACAATTCCAGCACGGATCCAGATTTTCAGCGCAGCCGCGATTGGTCGTTGCACGCGCCATTCTTCGCTGCTGATGCTGACGCTGCAACGCGTAAAGCTACCGCACATGGCCGCAATATAGGTACCACGACCTAAAAGCTGAAGGCGGTCGCAAAGCGGGCGGTGCTACGTCCTGAAGGTGCTTCGGCGGCCAATATGGCTGGTCAACGCCTTTTGGCGCATGTGCGCCAATTCAATAGCTTCCATCCTCCGCAAGGCGTCCTGCATTGATGCGCTATCGTCCGCATCAAAGGCGAGTTGTAGTTGGAATGCAGCAGCTTGCATTTTGACGCCGTAGTTAGTGAACGACATTATATTCTCCCCCCAATCCCGTATTTTGACCGCAGCCTGCCCCCCAGAACTTGCTATCTCCTTATCAAAGCGGCTCGGCAGCAAAGGAGAGCGCAGGCTGGTTAACCAGGCACTGCTAAAATGCGACTGGCGACGACCTCGCGAGCTGCGCAATCTCAATAGACTTGCCTAAGCCCAGCCGGGCTGACGGATGAATCATGCATGAAAAAATCCCGATACCCTGCGAGCAATGCCACGGCACTGGGCTGAACGCCGGGATTGAGTGCATCGAGTGCCATGGCAGAGGTCATCGCGTGGTGATCGGCGGAAAAATCGCTGCCCCGACAAGACCCAGCGGGCCATCGACACGGCCTCAACGCAAGCAATGGCGCGGGAAACCGTCTGGCCGTAAAAACTAGGACGTCGAACGATCCGAAGCTCGCGTTGAGAACTGAGCCATCCGCAGCTCTCGCGGCACCGCAACTCGCCAATAAAGTAAGGTATATCGATACAGCCCAAATTGCGGGGGACGAGCGTCACGGACAGCTTGTTAACGGGCATGGCGCGTTGGAGAGTTCCGGTGGGTGCTGCATGACTGCATCCGTTACAGGGAGACGAGCCATGGATGATCCTAGGGCGATAGGCTGGATCGCAGCCATTATCATCGGCGGGTTTGCTGGCTGGCTGGCAGAGCAGTTCATGAAGAGTGACATGGGACTGCTGATGAATATCGTTCTCGGCATCGTCGGGGCAGCCATTGCCAGCGCCATCTTCAGCTTCTTCGGTATCGGCTTCGGCGGATGGATCGGCTACCTGATTGCTGGCTTCATTGGCGCGTGTCTGCTGATCTGGATCGTCCGCGCGGTAAAGGGCCGAACAGCTTGATGACATGCCGCCAGTGCAGATAGTCAATTCGACATTGGTTTAGGCGATACGGCTGTAGTGACTGGACCAATCGACTTCACCGTACCGACAATTGCGGTGATCCTGCGTGCTTGCTCGCTTAGTGGCGCTTGAAATGAAAACGGTCCTGCCAAAGGGAAGGTGGCAGGACTGTTTTTATGCCGGGCATTTTACGATTGATTAGGTGCTGGCAAGCATCCTTCGAGGATAATTCGGAGGTGCGGCTTTGAGTGCTCAGATCGTTCGGCTTTTTGGCCAAGACGCCGATAGCGAGATAGAGCTAACGATTGATTTGCGGACTGCGGTCGATGTCGCGATCCGAGACTTGCGCGAAATTCAAAGCCATTGGGGCACTGACCTCGGCCGCGCCCGTCTTCTCGAATGTCAGGAGATGTTAAGCACCGTGTTCGCTGCTTCGTAAATCGGCGGATCGTCGTCGCGGCTGTCGCAGCTCGACCTCGCCACTTCGCCGATCTGAACTGTCAAGCTATTGCAAACGGACAGAATGATCCTGTTGGGCGTAGGCTTCGTCGTTTGAATGCCGACACATTCGCGAAAACGCTTACGTAAAAACAATGGTGGGCGTGGCTGATTGCGGCGGGTTTCAGCGAACAACCCAGAGGTTAGCGCATCGGAGGGGACCGAAGTTGCGATCACCCGCATCATCGAACGCAGCCGGTTACGAGGAAATGTTCAAAGCGATGCCGTATCAGTCATTTTGCTGCTGTGGTGGCCGCCACCTTACGCCGTAAGGCATTCATCGCAGTGCCTGGCGCCAGACGCTCCCGCTCGAATGTCACGCCTACGCGGTCTTGTGAACGCCAGGCAACTCGGCACAAGCGCTTGACGCCGCCCGGGCCGCCGATCACCAAGGAAAACTTGTCCGGGAGGCCCTGTGTGTCGAACAAATTCGACCTGTGCTCCCCAATCGGAAATGTCGACGATGAACCCATCCCACTGTGCGTCGGCGGCGATCACCTTTGCTGATTGCTGAACGTTGCGGCGCCGGCTTCTTCGGCGACCCTGTCCTCGATCTCGAAACGGCCCGTCAGACATTGTCGCTACAAAAGTCTCCGCGTAGCGAAAGAGCCTCGCGGATGTTGCCCAAGGCCCTCTGCATTATTTGTGCAAGTACGACATGAGCATCCTAATGAGCGGCCATTTATAAAGGGGCGTGTTTCGGCATGTCCGCTTGTGGCCCTTAGCGGACCTGACGCCGTGTCCGCTGCGATGTCCGCTATTGCGGATAAAGCGGATATGGTCCGAGAGCCCCGACATGTCGCCTAATGACCCTAACCGGTCCTCATAAGGAACATCGAGTTTCTCGCCAATTCCACGGCTGGCGAGGTGCGGATCGGAACCGACCCTCTTCTGGCCACGACGGTTGGTTTCCACCGTCGTCGATCAGCTCGCCCGGCGCTACGCGCGGATCGTGTTTCATCTCATGGCTACGCAGCCGGCGATGCTGCATCGCGAGCTGAGCGAGCGTAACGTCGATCTCCTGATTGCACCGCGCTTGGGCGCACTTGCAGACGGGCCGTTCGAGTTCGAAGAACTCTATGACGACCTTACGTCGTAGCGGCAGGGGCGCGAAGTCGGTGGGTCTAGCGTTTCGCCGCTAGATAATAACAGCCCGCATGGAGCGACGAGAAATGCGGGGAGGCATTTTTGGGCACAGGCCCCCGGATTTCGCTGCGCTCAATCCGGGCTGGACCCCGAGCGCTCATCTCACCGCCAGCGACGGGCACGCGCGCGCCAATATCGCGGGCGACACTGGCGACGACCGCATGACTGCACGCACATCGGCGCAGGTCCAAGGGACGCATCCCGGACATGCGGCTGGCTCGGTAGCTGGCATCCCTGACCGAGGTTTCTGTTGTCGCTTCGCTTGTTTTGATTTCGTCTTTTTCGCTTTGGCCATTTTTGGTGTCTGCTGCCCGGTATAGCGCGGCGCGGTCACGCGCGATGGCGAGGTGACACCTGAACGCGCGCCCGGAGATGGACGGACCAAATCCTGCCGATTGCTGCCGCCGGGCACCGTCAAATCCTGAGGGTTTGAGCGACCGCTGAGGTCTTGGGGATTGGATGGATTGACACCCGGCCCGTATCCAATTTGAGCATCCGCTGCCACAACTCCGGCCAAGAGGGCCAGACCCGCACCGATCACCGTGACCCATTTCATGTGGTGTTTCATGTCGCGCCTCAGTATTGAAGGCCAAACGCGAAGCTGCTTGCGGTCGTTATAGTAACTTGTCGTGTCACGGGGGGCCACCTGCCGATGGCGTGTTCGACCTATACCTTCCGATACCTAGTCGTCCGTTAAGAAGCCGATTTGAGTGATGATCGGATCGCATGGAGCTGCAAGAGCGCGCCCAGGATCAGTCGCAAGAGAAGCTTCAGCCAAGCGAGGATGAGGCGGAGGTTGTGCCCGACTGCGGTGAGGATGGTGTTGGCGGCATCACCTTCTTGGCCCTTGAGGTAGCAGCGGCCGAGGTGGCCATCGGTCTTCATGTGTCCGATCACGGCTTCGATAGCGGAGCGGCGTTTGAGCTCGCGCTTGATGACGCCGAAGACGCCGCGCTTCTGGCCGGAGATGAAGACGCGGCGCGGGTTGTCCGCGTCATCTCCACGATATCCCTTGTCGACATAGCACGCTCGATGCGCAGCCGGTGAGCGTTTCGGTGGTTGCGATGACGGCGCCGAGGGTGTGGCCGTCGTAAGGATTGCCGGGCAGCGCCTTGGCGTGCAGCACGAACACCCCGCCCGGCGCGCGGGCATTGGTGGTGACGATCGAGGCCTTGACGCCGAACTCGTCGGGCGCTGAAGCCTTGCCCTTGCCGATGCATTCGACCTCGGGCGCGTGGAAGGAATAAAGCTTCCAGCCGCGCTGACGCTGCTGTTGGGAGCGGATCTGGTTGGCGCGCGTGAGCGGCCATTCGAACGCGGCTTCGAGGTCGGGCTTGCCGGCGGTCTTGCGGCGGATGTCGCGGATGATGCGCCCGAGCCGAGTGCGCAGGATGCGCAACTGTCGGCGGTGGCGGTTGAACTGCTTGGCGTGGGCATAGCGCCCGGCCATCATGGCGGCCCGCTTGGCGATGCGCCGATAGGACTGCCGCAGCTTCACGCCGTGCTTGTCGGCCAGGCGGTTGAGCCCCCTGATCGCGGCGTGCAGGAGCTTGCCGTCGGTGGGGAAGGTGATGGCCTTGGGCTGCACCGTGGTATCGACCGTGACCCGTTCGAGGTCCTTGGTCCGCAGCGCGCCGGCCTCGTGCGCCACCCGCAAGCTCTCGGCCAAGAGAAGCTCGAGCTTGTCGCCAAGCCGCTTGCGCCAATGGCTGAGATCGGAGCGCTCGTGCGGGAAGGCGTGCTGGAAGAACTCCTCCCCGGTGAAGTGCTGAAAATAGGGGTCGTAGACCCAGCGCTCGCACACCTCTTCATCCGACAGCGCGAAGACGTGCTTGAGCAGCAGCAGCCCGAGCATGAACCGGCTTTCAATCGCGGGCCGGCCCTTGTCGCTGAACAGCGGCGCGATCTCGCCGTCGAGCCACTCCCAATCGAGCTGGCCCGCGAGCCGCACCAGTTCGTGCTGCATGTTGATGATCTGGTCGAGCCGCGCCCGGAACAGATCGCCTTCACCCGTCGTCTCGTGCTTCTTCGGCCGCATCGTTCCCTCCGATGCTGCAACGGAATCACTGTTCGGGCCCGAAGGGAATCCAAAATGCAAATTGCAAGGTTCAGAGCCTTCAGCCCCGAAACCTTGCAATCTCAAAACCGGTCGTACGCCAAAAATCAAATCTCGGTCAATCGCTTAGGCTTTGTTCACGGAGAACTACCTAGTGTAGTCTGCGAGCAGCAACCTATGACGCCGCGCGGCAACACCGGTGGGCCAAGCCTTGCCGGTGTCGCACGCGCGACAAATGCGAGCGCCAGATGCGGATGGAATTGGCTACAATCCTCCTCCTAGCGTTGTGCCTTTGCATTAATTGTGATTCCTGGACACCGGCTTAGCGGGAGCGATGCGGGAACGCGCATTCAAGCTGCTTATGCCAATCCGTTAGCCGCGTTGGCGCCAAGCTTGCTTCTCCGCATGTCGCTTATTGGCCCAAAGCGGACATCGAGCTCACCCCTCGCAATGTCCGCTTCTGACCCTGAGCAGACTTTAGTCGCCCGTCATCTCATAAGCTCGACGTCTGACGCTTGGAATGTCTGCTTTGGGTCAGGAGCGGACTTGGCGGCACCTTCCACGCATGTCGCTTTACGCCCAAATAGCAGACATCAGGCGCCCGTGATGTCGCTTTGGGCCAATAGCAGACATCGGTCGGAAAGTCGCATTTTGACGGGTGCCTAAGAGGGTCGCTAATCGGACCAGAATGGGGCACGATGAATCCATCACCGGCCGCGGCTCTAAGGCTAGGCGTCGGTGGCTGAGAGACCAGTAGTGCTCCCGCCTGTACGGCAACAAGGGAGCCTCTGCATGACCGACCTAACTCAAGGCCCGAACTCCATCCCGCCTCCAGCCTCGGCCACAATGTCCTCTGTTGTCCCGCTCTTTAGGGATAGCGGGTTTGACGATGAGGCGACCCAAATCTTGGGCACCGCCTATGACATTGCGTGCCGCTCCCTTCACCCGAGAGGCCAACCGCCCGTCGTGCAGGCGGCCCTAGCCAAAAAGATTGTAGAAGCCGCGCAGTATGGTGAGCGCGATCCCGACCGGCTTGCGGCGATCGCTCTGAGCATCTTGGGCCCGGTCCATCAAGAAGTAAGTCGGCGCTTTGGGCTCGTCCCCAATTTCTTCATGTCAGCCCCGGATGCGCCGGAGATTGTTGACAGGCTTTGGGACTTCGCCAAGTCGGCCTATCTCGACAACCCGATGCCCGCACTCTTTAAGGAACGGCTGTTTGTCTTTCTGTCGCGCTTCTGCCCCGTCCGCTACTGCATTGTCCGGCACTGCGGATTTTTGGTCGGCTACGGCTATCCGTCGGGTGATGCTTCGGCCGCGCCACAGACCATCGAGCAGGTGGTCAAGCTGCTCAAGGTGCCTCCGCCTTGGCGGCGGGAGCTTGAAACGGTTTACGCACGTCTTGAGGCTTTCAAAACGCCTCTCGATTGGCCTGACCCGGACAGCGATGTCGAAGACTGGATATTTGCGGCTTCTGCTCTGATCTTTGTCGTGCCGTTGAAGTCTGAGCGCGCCCGACACGCATTGCGGCAAGCACTGGGTGCCAAGCGCCTTGAGTACTTGCTCGCGCTTCTCGCGTTTATCAGAACGGCTCATTATTGGACCGTCGTTCATCCCGGCCTCACAATCGAGGATGACGTCCGAGAGCTTATGACGTCACACAAGGAGCTAGCTACCTTGCTCCTGCAAGACCCCGACGATCTCGGTTGACGCGCGCCTCATACACTAGACGCGCGACGCGCCGCGCGGCTCGAGGGTCCAAAGCGGACTTGGGCGGTGTCGCCGAACGGGCACCTGACCGACTTGATCTGGCGCGGCGTGGCGCGCAGTCTCCCCAAGCAAATGGTCCACCGAACGATCGGCCGGCGAAGGGGCGATTATATGGACAGACACCGTCGAAATCTGATCACGTATGGGTTGAGCTCAATGCTGGGCCTAGCCATTGTCGCAGCGACTGCGGGCCGATCGCCCCACGCGCAGGCCCCCAATTCAAATTCCGCACCCAATCCGTACCGCATGCAGGCGGACTGGCTGCAGCTTCCGGCCGGCCGGTCCATGGGCGCGGCCATCGCGCTTGAGATCGACCGCGACGGTAGGAGCGTCTGGGTCTTCGACCGCTGCGGCGGTGATGATTGCGGCCACTCGCAGCTCGCCCCGATTATGAAGTTCGATGCCAACGGTAAGCTCGTGACGAGCTTCGGCGCCGGCTTGTTCAACCAGCCGCACGGCATCGGCATCGACGGCGATGGCAACATCTACGTCAGCGATGAGCGGTCCAAGAACGGCAAGGGCGACGTGGTCGTCAAGTTCAGCCCGGACGGGCGCGTCCTCATGACCCTCGGCGTGCCCGGCATGCCCGGCGACAGCCCCAACATGTTCCACGCGCCTTCCGACGTCGTGATCGCTGCCAATGGCGACATCTTCGTCGCGGACGGCCACGGCGGAAACACCAATGGCCGCATTGTGAGGTTTTCCAGGGACGGCAAGTTCATCAAGGCCTGGGGCAAGCCGGGCAAGGCGCCAGGGGAGTTCGATCAGCCGCATGGCATCGCGATCAATTCGCAGGGTCGCGTTTTCGTCGGCGATCGCGGCAACGCCCGCGTCCAGATCTTCGATCCGGACGGAAACTTCATCGCCGAATGGAGGCAGTTCGGCCGGCCGAGCGGCGTCTACATCCGTAACGACGTGCTGTACGTGGCTGACTCGCAATCTGACAAGAACCGCAATCCGGGCTTCCAGCGCGGCGTGCGCGTCGGTAGCGTCAAGGATGGCAAGGTGACGGCCTTCATTCCCCAGCTGTCAGCCGAACTCGGAACCGGCGAGGGGGTTGCGACCGACGACCAGGGCAATGTCTTTCAGGGCTACAACAGCAAGCGAACAGTCCGGCGCTTTGTGAAGAATTAGGTCGCGAACTCATCAGTGCGCAGTGGGCTTGTATATTGGGACGGAACCGCTACTCCGCGTTGATACCGGCCAACTCGTTATCTTAAAGAGCCGTACCAATAGCCCGGTGGCGCAGCTTTTCATCGAATGTGCCCGCGAGCGTGGCAAGCCGCTGGCGGACAAGAAATAGCTGTCAGCAGGACGCCGCCGTTATGTCGCCTTCTGGCCCAAAGCGGACGTAGCGACAGCGGCCTCGTGATGTCCGCTTTGGGCCAGAAGCGGACGTCCGAGTCCTTGCACGACCACCACACGTCGGGATGCCCGCCAATTTATCTGTGCGGCGAGTTTCAGCGTCCGCTAACGCCCCCTACAATGCGAAAAACGATCAGGGAGGTTTTCAATGAAGATCAATGTGATGACGGCCGGCGCCGCCAGTATTGTTCTGACAGTCGCGTCTTTGCAGTACGCCGCCGCCCAAACTCCGCCGCCGCGCGATGTGCCAGCGCGCACGATCCCGGTGCCGGACACTGTGAGCCCGCAGATGCAGAAGATCATCGGCGCGCCCATCAATCCGAACTGGAACGTCTTCCCGAAGACGGCCGCTGAGTGGAAGGTGCAGGTCGATGTCGCCGCGGCATCGGCCGCGAAGCGGCTGCCGGCGTTGCGCGAACAGATGGGCGTGAAGCTCGAGGCCATGACCATTAACGGAGTTAGGGCCTTTGCGCTGACGCCGAAGGACATGCCAGCGGAGAACCGCAACCGGCTGCTCATCCATGTGCACGGCGGGTGCTACGTAAGCAATCCCGGCGAATCCGGTACCAGCGAGGTTACCATGATGGCCGGCTTCGGCCGCTTCAAAGTGATCTCGGTTGATTACCGGATGCCGCCCGAGGCCTACTTTCCGGCCGCGCTCGACGACGCGATCGCGGTCTGGAACGGAGCGCAGAGCATGGCGCCAGCGCGCAACATGGCGATCTTCGGCTCCTCAGCCGGTGGCGGCCTGACGCTGTCAATGGTGCACAAGATCAAAAAGGACGGTCTGACGCTGCCAGGTGCAATTGCGCCGGGCACGCCTATGGCTGACCTCACCGAGGCGGGCGACACGTTCCACACCAATGCCATGATCGACAACGTCCTGATCGCGCGCGGCGCGAGCTGTGACACGCGGGCACGGCTCTATGCCAACGGCCACGATCTGAAGGACCCGCTGCTGTCGCCGGTCTACGGCGACATGCGCGGATTTCCGCCGACGATGCTCTTGAGCGGAACGCGCGACCTTCTACCCAGCAACACGGTGCGGGTGCATCGCAAGCTGCGCCAAGCCGGCGTCGAGTCCGTGCTCGAGGTTTTCGAAGGTATGGCGCACGGCGGCTGGTACCGTGACGCGAGCGCGCCCGAGAGCAGGGATGCATTCGAGGAGATCGCACGCTTCTTCGACAAGCATCTCGGGAAATAAGCGCAGCGCAAGTATCGATGCAGATCCGCTTTCGAGGCTGGAGACCCCTCCCCGACGATGTTCCGGAATCTGTCATTCTGCGAATCCAGTGTCCACTAAGACCGCATCTCCGCGACGACTGATAACAAAAGTAAGAAATCTTTGTCTGTTTTCAGAACCTACAGCTGCTGCAGCTTACTATGGTCGGTTGAGGATCGCAGCGGAGCGAGAAAAACTTCGGCGGCCGTTCTTGAGCCCGAACAGCGGCGCCGACAACTCGGCAACGGCGGACACGGCATCCTTGCAATCGAGCACCACGAGATCCGCCGGTCCGCCCAC
Source organism: uncultured Alphaproteobacteria bacterium (assembly GCA_963785745.1). Taxonomy (GTDB): domain Bacteria; phylum Pseudomonadota; class Alphaproteobacteria; order Rhizobiales; family Xanthobacteraceae; genus VAZQ01. The sequence goes on along the minus strand of CAWAWR010000014.1, from coordinate 37,698 downwards.
GGCAATCCCATACTCCGGCAGATTCATCAGCTTGGCCGCGTGCGTCGTCACCATGTCAAGACATCCGCCAATATCCTGCGCGCGCCGCAGCCGCGCAACATTGGCATAGAGATTGGCCATGCGGATCAGCGAGCAGTCGCCGAATGGCGTAAACGGATTGAGAACGTTGTTGGTCGCTAGCGAGCAGGTCACGCCGTGCTCCAGCAGACGGTGCGCCGGCGCAACGCCGCGCGGAATCAAGTGCTCGTGCTCGGCGCCCGTCAGAAACAAATCGGTCGCAGGCAGGACGGTGACGGCCACGCCCGCGTCCGTTAGGCGGCGTGCGATGACCGCCAGTCTATCCGGATCGACTGCGGACAGCTTGGTGACGTGGCCAACGGCGACGCGACCGCCCCATCGGCGTTGCTCGGTCTGCCGGCACACTTCGTCGAGATGCATCCAAGATGCATCGAGATCGAAATCGAGATGTAAGTCGATATCAAGATCGAAGCGCATTGCGATCGCAAAGACGCGCGCGATCTGCCCGTTTGGATCCGTGTCGGTGTAGGGGCAACCACCGATCAAATCGGCGCCGCGCTGGCAGGCTTCGACCAGCAGCTCCTCGGCACCCGGGTCGTTGATGAGGCCTTCCTGCGGGAAGACGCAGATTTCAAGGCTGATCGCCCATCGGTAATCGTGCTTGAGGCGGCGCATGGCGTCGAAGCTGCGCAATCCCACGCGAGGATCGACCTCGACATGCGTGCGCATGTGGGTCGTACCCTGCACAATCGCTTTTTCCAGCGTACGGCGGCCGCGCTCGTAGACGTCTTCCTCGGTGAATGCCCGCTTCGCCGCGGCGACCTCGGAAATGGCCTCCTCCAACGTCCCCTGCTCCGACCGGCAGCGATCCAGGATGCAGGACTTGTCGAGATGGATATGCGTCTCGACCAGTCCGGAAATGACCAGGCGCCCATCGAGATCGTCGCCAGGGATGTCGACCGCAAAATGCTGCCCGATCGCGGCGACGCGTCCATCGCTGATTCCGATATCCAGCAGGCTCGGTCCCCAACCGGCAAGATGCGCGCGTCTCAGGACGAGATCGAAAGGCATCGGACTACTGCGCCGCCTCGGCACGCCCGAGATAAGCCGCCTCGACATCGGGATCATGTGCCAGCGCCGCGGCGGAATCCGCGCGGACGATCCGTCCGGATTCCAGGACGTAGCCGCGGTCGGCGATGGCGAGCGCGAGCGTGGCGACCTGGTCGACCAAGAGGATAGTGACACCCTCGTCGCGCAGCTCGGCAAGAATATCGAACAGCTCGTTGACGATTGCTGGCGCCAACCCCAGCGAGGGCTCGTCCAACAGTAGCACGCGCGGCATCGCCATCATCCCGCGCGCGATCGACAGCATCTGCTGCTCGCCGCCTGAGAGCAGGCCGGCGCGGCCGTGCAAGCGCTCGCGCAGGCGCGGAAATCGCTCCAGGAGCTGCGCGACCATCGGATCGGGATCGGCACCGGGCCGCGAATGGGCCCCGAGCACGAGATTGTCGTAGACGGTCAGATCGGGGAAAACCTGCCGCCCCTCCGGCACCAGTGCCAAGCCGCTGGCCGCGATCTGGTGCGCTTCAAGCCGGGCGATGTTGACGTCGTTGAGCAATATGTCGCCCTTGATGGGCCGCAACAGACCCGACAACGTGCGCATGGTGGTGGACTTGCCCGCGCCATTGGCGCCGATCATGGCGACGGTCTCGCCGGGCCGGACCTCGAGCGAGACGCTGTCTAGCACGGGCGCGGCGCCGTAACCCGCGGATACTCTCACCGCCGCCAGGACGGGATCGCGCGACCCGTTCCAGGCCGTCGCGCGCGGTCGCACCGCCATCGCGCCGCCGAGATAAGCCTTGATCACCGCCGGGTTGCGCCGAACATCGGCAGGCGTGCCGGCAGCGATGCGGACCCCGGCATCGAGCACGACCACATGATGGGAAACATCCATGACCATCATCATGTCGTGCTCGACCAGGATCACCGCGATGCCGAGCTCCGAGATGTTGCGCAGCAGCCGGCTCAGGGTGACCTTGTCGGCGCGCATCAATCCGGCGGCCGGCTCATCCAGCAACAGCACGCGCGGACGCATCGCGAGCGCGCGAGCGATTTCGATCAGACGGCGGTCGACGTGCGGCAAGTCGCCGGCCGGCGTCGCCAAGGCGCCCTGGTAGCCGACAAATGCGAGCAGCGCCTCCGCCGCCTCGTTCTCTTCCTTGGTGGCAGAGCCCGAGAGCATGCCGCCGAGCCGGCCGCGGCGCAGCGCAACCAGGACATTGTCGAGGACGCTCATGGTTTCGAATAGCTTCGTCGTCTGATAGGTGCGCGCGACCCCGGCGCGGGCGACCTTCCAAGCCGGCATTCCGGCGAGTTCCTCGCCGCCGAGCCGGATGCTGCCGCTGTCCGGCATATAGAAGCCGCCGATGATGTTGAGGACCGTCGTCTTGCCGGCGCCGTTCGGCCCGATGAGGCTCGTGATGCGGCCGGGCTCGGCGGTGAAGCTGACATCGGTCGCGGCCTTGATACCGCCAAAGGCGATGCTGACGCCGCTAGCTTCGAGCGCCAGCCGTTCGCCGGACAGATGCATGAACGCCGCGAGATCGAAATCGCCGGCCGCGGCCGCGCGTGTGTCCGTCGGACGCAGGAAACGCGCCAGCGTTCCAAGGACGCCCTCGGGCGCGAGCCACAGCACTACCAACAGCAAGCCGCCGAAAAACAGGAGGCGGTACTCGGCCAGCCACGACAGCAATTCCGGACCGACCACGCTGATGGCGGCGCCGACGACGGGCCCCAGCACCCAACCGGCGCCGCCGAGCACGACAGCGAGCAGAAAGAGGATCGACTGCGAGAACGGAAAGGAATCCGGAGCAACGAACATGAACAGCGGCGCAAAGATTGCGCCGGCCAGTCCCGTGAATGCGGCCGACAACGCGAAGGCGGCGGTTTTGATGATCACCGGGTTGAGCCCAATCGAGCGCGCCGCCACTTCGGCGTCGCGGACCGCGACCATTCCCCTGCCCCACGCACTGTTGGCGAGGCGGTAGAAGAAATAGAGCGACGCGCCGGCGAGCAGGACCGCGAGCACCGCCATCTCGCGCTCCGCGAAAACCCTTCCGGCGATGGCGGGCGGCTTGAGATTCATCAGTCCGTTTGCCCCGCCCGTCAAATCTCGCCACTCGATCGCGCCGTGCTGGATGATGAAGGCAAAAGCGATCGTCACCATCGCGAGATAAGGTCCGGTCACGCGCAACGCCGGCAGTGCCAGCAGGAAGCCGACCGCGCCCGCAATCACGCCGGCGAGCGGGAACGCGATCCAGAAATCGATGCCTTTGATGGTGAGGATCGCCGCCGTGTAGGCGCCGATAGCGTAGAAGCCGACATGACCGAGCGAAATCTGGCCGGTCAGGCCGACCAAGATATTGAGGCCGACGCCGACCACGGTGGTCAGTGCGACCAACGCCAGGATGAACGGCGCGTAGCCATCCGCCATGGCCGCATAGGCACCTGCGGCCGCCGTCAACGCACCGACCGCGATCGGCATAGCGGCTGCCTTGAGCTTGTCCGATCGCGTCTTCATACCTTGTTCACCGCTGCGCGCCCCAGGAATCCATTGGGCAGGACGACAAGCGCCAGGATGACAAACGAGAACGCGACGATCTGGGTATAGACCGAGCCGAAGAACGCCGTGACCATGGCTTCGATCAGGCCGTAGGCGAGCCCCGCGAGCATGACGCCCCACGCCGACGTGATCCCGCCGAGGATCGCAACGGCAAAAGCCTTGATCCCGAACAGCGTGCCCATGTCGGAATGGACGTTGAACAGCGGCGCGATCAGAACGCCGGCCAAGCCTGCCAGCGCGGTCGACATCATGAACGAAGCCGCGACCGCGAACCGCACATTAATGCCCATCAGGCGCGCGGCATCGGCATTCTGCACGACCGCCAGCAAGGCCTTGCCGCGGCGCGTGCGGTGAATCAAGACCTGCAGGGCGAATGCGATGGCAAGGCCGACAATCGGAATGACAAGCTGGAGCGGATAGACGCCGGCGCCGAAGACTTCGATCGGATTGCTCGACAGCACCGCGGGAAACCGGCGCGGCTCCTTGCCGAAGGTGAATAGCACGATGTTGTCAAGCACGATGCCGCCTGCCACCGTTGCCATCAGCCACGCATTCGAGCCGCGATCGACAAACGGCCGCACCAGCGTGCGCTCGATCACCAAGCCGAACAGCGCGCATATCAGGAGCGACATGGCGATGGCCAGCGGTAGTGGCCAGCCGAGCGTCACCGCAAAGGTGTAGCCGAGCACGGCACCCAGCATCACCGCGGAGCCCTGCGAGAAATTGACGGTGTTCGAGACCACATAGGTGACGTGGAAACCGAGCGCGATCAGCCCGTACATGCTGCCGAGCCCGAGACCGGTGATGATGGCCGACGTCACCAGCATGGGGTTCGATCCCGACAAGAACGACGCGGTGCGCGGGCCGCGCACCGCCGCCGCGTGCGCGCTTAGTTGGTTAGCGGGATGATCTCGCCTTCCTTGAAGAACGTGAAGATATAGTCGTTCGGTCCCAGCGCATCGTGGTTCTCGGGTGTGAACGGCAATTTGTAGGTCTTGATCAGGCCGTCATACGACTTGATCTGGTAGAAGCCCTGCCGGACCTTCGGACCCTCGGTCGACCCTGCGGTAGCGATCGCGAGCGCGGTCAGGTGTGCCGCGTCGTAGGCGTTGGCGATCCCAACCGCCGGTGTGACGTCGGCGAGCGACTTGATCTCCGGATATTTCTTCCGCAACGCGGCGAGCACCGCCTCGCCGCGCGGCGAGAGCTTGCCGGAGAAGCTGTAGGTCTGGATGAAGTGGACGCGGGCGCCGCTCGGGCCGGCGAGCTCGGAGAACCGGCCGCCAGCGGGTCCCCAATGGGAGACGATCGGCACATCCCAGTTCATCCGGTCGAGCGACTTCACCACCTGCGCCGACGGCGCGACGTTGGCGACGAGGAAGAGCACGTCGGATCCCGCCTGCCTCAGGCGCGTCAGCTGCGGAACCACGTCGACATCGTTGGTTTCGAACTTCTCGATGCCGGCATAGGGCACGTTCTTCGCCTTGAGCGCCGCCTTCAACCCCTGCTCGTTCGATTCACCCCAGGGATTGTTAATCAGCATCATCCCGGGCTTCTTCGCCGCATATTTCTTCACGGCATAGTCGACAAGCGCAACGTCGACGATGTCGTCGACCGCGGAGACGCGGAACGCGTAGTTCTCCGCAGCGCCATTGCGCGTGATCGCGGTGCCCGCCGCCCACACGCCCATGAACGGAACCTTGGCGCCGTTGACAAACGGCACGATCGCGAGCGACACCGGCGTATCGAGCCCGCCAAACAACGCGGCGACACGCTCGCGCTGGACGAGCTCGCGGGCGGCGATCACGCCCTTGGCCGGATTGCTTTCGTCGTCACGGACCAGCAGCGTGACCCGCTTGCCCAAGAGGCCGCCTTTGGCGTTGATCTCGTCGATTGCGAGTGACAGCCCGCGCACGATCGCCTCGCCCGACTTGGCCGACTGGCCGGACATCGCGGCCACCAGGCCGAGCTTGATAGTGTCCTGCGCCGAAGCCGGCGCGCGGACGGCGAATGCCGCCGCGGCCAAGATCGCTGTCGCTACGATTAGTCTCGAGATGCTTGGTATGCGAAACTTGCCTGGCATGGACGGACCCTCCGGTAGGAATTCACCCGGTCTTCCTTACGCAAGGTACATGCCAGCGCCCGATGGCCGAAATACAGCTAGAAACAGCCGGTTCCGGCCTCCCCGGACCCCGCGCGCACGCCGATTAGGCAATGCGCAAGCCCTCCGCCTATTTTGTATGCATAATTGTATACGATCAACAATTTATTTTGCATACTATATTTTGGCCCGTCTTGTGCATAGGTTTTCAAAGAACACCTGTTTGCCGAAGGGGATCGCCGTGGCCATCACTCACGCTGTCGCCACCAACGAAACCGCGGAAGCCGCTGATATCGTCGAACGCTTTCTGGTCGCGTCGATGGTGCCGGATCCGCAGACCGCCGCGCGCTATATCTCCGACGACCTCAAGATCACCTTCACCGGCGGCCGTAAATACGTACATCCGCGCGAGACCGCGGCGTTCAATGGCAAGCGCTACAAGTGGGTGAAGAAAAAGATGGAGCGCAGCGACGTCGTTCCCGGCGTCGGCGAGACGATCGTCTACAATCTCGGCACGCTTTACGGCGAATGGCCGGATGGCACGCCGTTCGAGGGCAACCGCTACGTCGATCGGTTCGTGGTGCGCGGCGGCAAGATCGTGCAGATGGACGTGTGGAACGACAGCGCCGAACGGCTGTTGAGCAAGAACGGCATCGAGGCTTGAAGCGCTACTATCGTCTGGCCTTGGCCTTCGCGCGGCTGCTCACGACATCCGCGCCATAGCGGCCGAGAATGCTCTTGAGATCGCGATCGCGCTCCGGCTTCGGAACGATCAAGGCGCGGCCGGCGACGGCTTCGAGATGATCCTTCATCAGCGTCGTCGCGCTCGCGGCGTCGCCCTTCGCCAGCGCCGCAATGATCGCGCGATGCTCGTTAACCGCGCACTCGGACGAGTGCGGCCGGCTGTAGAGCGCCAGTGTCAGTCCGCAACGCGACGCATTCTCGCTGACATAGCGGGTGAGAACTGGACTACCGGTCATCTCGGCCAGGAGAATATGGAATTCGGTGGCAAGCCGGATCGATAGCGGCTCGTCATTGCCGCGCGCACGCTCTTCCTCCTGGACATGAGCGTTCAGCCGCTTGATCTGTTCCGACGTGAGCCGGCCCGCCAGCCGCACAACGACAAGAGCTTCCAGGCCGAGCCGTACTTCGAAGACATCGCGCGCCTCATCCCAGCTCGGAGTGGCGACCATGGCACCCCGGTTTCGGCGCAGTTCGACCAGGCCCTCGGCGGCCAGCTGGCCCAGTACATGGCGCACTATCGTGCGGCTGGCCCCGAAGCGTTCGCCGATCGCGTCTTCCGGGAGTTTCGCGCCTGGACCCAGCGCTTGCTCGATGATGGCGTGCCGCAGCGCCCGATAGATCGCACCGCTTCGGTCCGTGTTGTTCTGTGCATTTTGCTTTGTCGGCGTTGGCAAGGCCATAACTCGATATCTATCCTGACGGCCTTGTAGCATATAGCCCCAGCTTCGGCGCAATCGCTGAAGTTTCCGAGGCGTTCACGGACCAACGCGAGGCTTATACGCTAAGCTTGATTTTGACTTATGTATTCAGCTGACGCACTACGCATATCTTGCCCAAGGTAAGCGAGATGAGCGTCGATGTCGGTTTTGGGTCCGAAGCAGGATCAAGCCCTAGCACCGCTATGTCCGCTTATGGCCCAAAGCGGACATCCGGGAGCACTCCCCAGAATGTCGGTTTCCGACCCGAAGCCGACAATTCAGATGGCCGCAATCACTGTGTTGGTCTGTTTCGCGTCTATGGCTACTTTTCGGCAACCATCCGCACCAGGCGCTGGGGCTTTGGGCCACCCCAGTCGGGAGGCGCGACGACATCTTGATAGTGGAGAAGGCGAAAATCTTTGAAGGCCGCAAGCAGGCGTGCAGGATCGATCGCCGTGGTAGGACGGTTCTTCACGGTTTCTTCCACGCCAAAACCTTCAATGACGATAAGCCCGCCCGCACGCAATGACCGGTGCAAGCGCCGCACATAAGCAGCTGTTGTGATCGGGAATGGCTCATACACGAATACAATCAGATCCCATTGTTCGGTACCGTAGTCAAAAGCATCTTCGGTTCCTCGAATGGCATTGACCTTCACGCCAGCGCGGTCCGCATTTCTACGCGCAGTCGCAATGCCTTCGTCAGACAAGTCAAAACCAGTGACATCCCATCCTCGCAGTGCGAGAAACACGGAGTTGCGCCCTTGTCCCATTCCAATATCCAAAGCGCGCCCCGGTTTGCGACCCTCGACCATGGAGATGAGCAAAGCATTCGGTTCAATGACATGGTCGGGCTTCTCACTCTTGTAGATGTTGTTAAACATCACGCGCCATGCATCCGGCCGTTCTCGATGCAGGCGCCGAATGACGTCTAAGCGCTGGTCGGATTCTTGGAGGGGAATACCGGCCTTGATCAGCACGTCACGGTAGACGTTGAACACTGCGCTCGGCGGTCCATCGACGCGAGGGGCCTTAGGCAGCCACTCCAAGAACTCCTTCCACACCTCTTCATGTGATGGCTGAGCCTGCACACTTGCCCCGTTCATAAGAGAAAGAGCGGGGAGCAGAGCGATTAGCGTAAGGGCTATCAGCCCTCTTGGAGCGTGCTTCCTCATTGGTTCCTGCCTGTCCCATCCGCTGAATTCTATTTTCGACCAGTCGTGGTCGAGCAGACCCACATTGACGGTATTGCAGCATTAGCGTCCAATGCATAATCTGAAGCAGGTTGATAACAATTACGCATAAGCAAATGAACTTCAAAAATCTTCAGACATTCGTCACGATCTGCGAATGCGGAACCGCCTCAAGGGCCGCAACCAAACTGCGCGTCACTCAGCCGGCGCTGTCTCGCCGGATTAAGGCTCTGCAGGAAGAGCTGGGGCTTACGCTGTTCGACAATTTGGGCCGCCGACTCCTGCTGACGAGAGAAGGCGAGGAGTTTCTTCGTCACAGCCGCGCTTTGCTGGGCCAAGCGGACGCGGTGCTCGCCACAGGCCGCGCGCTCGGCAGTGGCCGAGCCGGCATCTTGCGAGTCGGCGGAGCCCCGCACACGCTTGCTGCCCTCTTCCCGTCCTTTGTGGCCACGTACGAAAAACAGAATCCGGGTGTGCAAGTCAGGCTCTTCGAAGCGGGCGCGGCAAAATTGATGACGATGATCGAGGATGGCGACCTGCATTTTGCGATCACGTTGGCGCTGGGTCACCACTCTCTTGCCAAGCGGCCGCTTCCCCCTGTGCAGTTACTAGGGCTCACAGCTCCTCGGTCGCGCTATGCCGAAGGGGGAAGGATCGATATCGGAACGTTGGGCGATGTTCCGTTGCTGGTAATGCCTTCGGGATACGCGACACGCGAGACATTTGACGCGGCCTGCCGGGTCGCTGGGCTACATGGGTCGGTCGTGTTCGAAAGCGCTGCACTCAGTACGTTGGCAGCGTTTGCGGAAGCCGGTCATGGGGTCGCCATCGTGCCGGCGACGTTCAGGAGAAAGGGCGAGCGTGTGCGGATCGGCAGATTGGAATGGCGCCGCAAGCCAGTCAGCATGCCGCTCGCCATCCTTTGGGACGGCAACAAACCGCTTCCGCGATTTGCCGAAAATTTCCCCGAGCTGTTTTCAGCGCACGCAACAGCGGTCATGCGGGATGGCAACCACAACCTAAGCAGGTCGCATTTCGTTGAGTAGAATTGCACCGTGCCGTCGCACAGGCCGGCGTTATGCCGAGAGTCGTATTGACAGCTGTTGGCCCAAAGCGGACATCCGTCTTGCGGCTCGCTTGATAGGCAGGTCGATGGTAGCCTCGCGCCTGCAAACGAAATCGGGGGCGAGATCAATCGCATGGCACGCATAGCAATCATTGACCGCGCCGACATGAACGCCGAGCAGGCGCGCGTCTACGACGCAGCCAATAGATCCGGCGGCCCCGTGGGTGGGCCGTATTATGCCTACATCCGATTGCCACAATTGTTCGAGGCTTTACAAAATCTGAGGGCCTCTCTCTCGTCTGGTCCGTTGTCGCGCCGGGAGCAACAGATTGTGAACCTCGTCGTCGCCCGGCACTGGAATGCGCGATATCCGTGGTTTGCGCAGGCGCGCGCCTCGCTCGCCGCTGGCATCGAGCAGGCAGTCATCGACGCGATCAACGCGCGGAAGAGTCCGAACATGGCTGATGCGCGCGAGCGGACTTGTTTCGTGGTGGCGCGCGAACTTCTCGCCAATAAGGGCCTTAGCAACGAAACCTATGCCGCCGCGGAAGAGACGATGGGACTGGAGAGTCTGGTGGCGCTGGTAGCATCGACCGGCAGCTTTTCGATGACCTGTATGACGGCCAGCACGTTCGGGATTGACCCGCCGTCCGCCAACCCGACCCCGCTCGCAGACTAGCGCCAGCCTTCACGCGCGTGCGGAGAACACAGACACTATCCTCTATCCTTTGCGCCGTTGTTGGCTGCGCCGATGGGATCGAATGGCTGCGCCGTTGCGGGGCGGTCATGCGCGTGGTCTTTCTCACATGTCCGCTTTGGGCCAGAAGCGGACATCGTGCCACGGTTCGTCCTTTCGGCTAACCGCGCCGACCATCGCAACTGATAATGAAAGTGAGTTTTCAATATCAGTGTTCACTGACTTCAAAGCCCATTCACTAAAGAGTACAGGCCCAGCCCAAGCCGAAAGTTAGTTTTTCAGTTCGGTGCGACTGGATAGAAATTCGTAGTTTTGCAAGGCCCGAAGAGCGAGGAATTTGCCGATAGTGCCGCGGCCCTGCTTGAGGCTGCGAACGTCGCTCAAGAACTCTCCAAGCTCCGGGTATAAGCCATGGATGGCGCTTGGATCATTTCGGCCAGTTCTCCTTGGCGCGGAGCCCGGCCGCCGCCTCCTGCGCCTCGCGGACGACCTTGGCGTGGTCGAGCGCGGTGAACTTGCCTCCCTGCCGCAAGATGCGGCCGTCCACGATCACGGTGTCCACATTCCCGGGCTGCGCATGGGAAACCAACGCTTCATAAGGATCCCCGACTGGCGCGATGTTGGCGTCGGTGGTGCGCACGAGGATGATGTCGGCGCGTTTGCCGGGCGTGAGCGAGCCGGTCCTCTCGGCGATGCCAAGATCGACGGCACCGTCGATCGTTCCGAGCTGCACCATGCGCTTCATCGTCAGCGGCGGCTTGTTGGAAAGGCGATGCTGATGCAGGGTGAACAGAATGCGCATGGCGCCGAACGGATCGCAATTGTAGTTGGTGGTGTGATCGGTCGAGAGGCTGACCTTCACCCCCGCCTCCAGCAATTCGCCGAACTGGATGACGCCGAGGCTCGACGCGCGGCGCGCCTCGGCCGTGGGCGACATCGAGTAGCTCACTGCACGCGCCTTCATGATCGCGCGTTCCTCCGGCGTGGTGAGCATCGGATGTACGAGCTGCACGTCGGGGCCGAGCAGCCCGGCGTCTTCGAGCTCCTTCACCGGGCTCGGACCGGACGTGTGCATGGTGATCGGCAGCCCGAGCTTGCGCGCGCCCTCCCAGTCCCGCCTCGCCTGCTCGACGGTGAGCATTCCGCGGATGCCCTTGGCGCTGATCGAACTGGGACCGACATTGCGCGAGTTGATACCAAGGGTGAGCATGCCGTCGTTCGGCATCCAGTCCTTCTGGACACGTGCCATGCCCGCGAAGTCCATTGGCTCCTCGTTCGCCATCCCCTGCGACGGCCCATAGGCAAAGCGGCCGCGGATGCCGGCATCACGCATCGCGGATAGCTCGGCGTCTGCGTGGTCCGGCGACCGTACATTGTGCGACCAGTTGTGCACGGTCGTAACACCGGCGGTCAGCGCTTCCGCGGCACCGAGAATTGAGCTGCGGTAGCTGTCCTCGGGCACCATGAGCTGGCCCAGGCGGTTGCTGACGGGGAAGTAGCCGACCGCAGGGACATCGGACCGGACGAATGTCCGGAATAGGCTCGTCCAGAGGTGCCAATGCGTGTCAATGAAGCCCGGCATGCAGATCATGCCATCGGCTGGGATCACCTGCACGCTTGGCACATCCACCTTTTCGGCCACCGCAACGATGGCGCCGTCGCGCACATGAACGTCGCCCGACGCCAGATCGGAGATCTTGGGATCCATGGTCAGGACTCGAGCGCCGCGGACGACGAATTCGCCACGCGGCGGCAACGCAGCAGCCGGGCCCTTTGCGGTTCGCATAGGCGCCTGGGCCCAAACCTGAACCGAGGTGACCGCCAGTGTGCCGAGCGCGGTGGCCCCTTTTAGCAGCGTGCGCCGGCTCATGTCGCTCCGTAACATCGTCACTCTCCGTGTGTGATGCCTTTTCATACGTCAATGCCGCCGCATTTCTCACCGACTTGGACTTACCGATCGGCCGAAGTAAAGGGAGTAGCGATGTAGTACCTTATCCTACCTTCTGGTAGCTCATGGGCAACGGGCATTCACGTTCCTAGGGAAACGCCGACATGGACCCGACCAATATCAGCCATGCACGTCGGGGACTTTTTGCCGTGGCAGCATTTTTGGCCACCATCGCGCTTACACCGATTGCTTTTGCTGATCCGATAGCAGATCATTTCCGGGGCAAGACAATTCGGTTGATTTGGCCCGGCGCTCCCGGCGGCGATCGCGGCCTTTATGCCTTTCCCTTCATGAAACATTTTGGGCGTCATCTTCCTGGCAATCCCAACGTGATACCGGCATTCATGCCGGGCGCCGGCGGCGCAATTGCGATCAACTACCTCTATAGCGCCGCCGCACCGGACGGACTCACAATCGCGACTCCTCTCGCTCCGGTCGTCATCGCGCAGGCGACCGGCAGCAAATCCGTCAAATATGATGTTTCGAAAATGAACTGGATTGGGCGCATCTCGGATGCGACACGCATTCTTTTCGTTACCGCGGCGTCCGGGGTACGCAGCAGGGAGGATCTAAAGCTGCGGGAAGTCGTGGTGGGCTCTACCGGGCGCGCGTCCGAAACATTCATCAATCCCGCCATCATGAACCAGATGTTGGGAACGAAATTCAAGATTGTGACGGGCTACAAGGCCCAACCAGAGGTCAATTTGGCGCCGCACAGAGGTGAAACACATGGCGCATTCTCAACTTGGAACAATATAAGCAATATCCAGGGTGAAGAGCTCAAGAAAGAAACCATACGGATCGTGTTACAGATCGCTCCAAAACAGCATCCGGATCTTCCGAAGGTTCCTCTACTTCTTGATATGGCGGATAGTGACGAAGCGCGTGCAGTAATCGAGTTCATGACCTCATCCTCGCAGATGGGTCAAAGCTACGTCGCGCCCCCGCGAACACCGGATTCCATTCTGGCAGCGCTGCGGAAGGCATTCGACGAGACGATGAAGGATCCAGCGTTCGTCACGGAGTTGCAGCACGGCAACAACGAACTCAACCCGATCGGGGGAAAAGAACTGGCAGCGATTGTTGCGAGAACCATAGGAACGTCAAAGACTGCGATTGACCGCTATCAAGCAGCTATTGCTGCGGAATGACTTGTCTAGCGCCGCTGCCCCAGCAATCTCATCGCGACGTTCGCAGACGGCCGTTTAGGTTCTGGACGTTTGGCGCTTCTTCTTCGCGTATTTGACGGATGCGCCGTTTGCAACGAGGCTTCATCGAGCAGCCTCGCTTCCTCAATAAGCATCGTTCGAAACGCTGTTGCCGCGCGCGAAAACTGGCCGGTTCGGCGCTCGACGATCCCAACCGTGCGATGGACGACGGGATCGCACACAGGAATAACCGCAATCGATCGATGCTCCGTCAGCGGTCGCGCCAGCCGTGGAACGATTGACATGCCGACGCCGGCTTCGACCAGTCCAAACGACGTCGAAAGATGAACCACTTCGAACGACCAGTTGAGCCTGAGGTTCGACCTCGCCAACGCTTGATCGATCAAGGCGCGGTTGCCACTTCGCTGGCTGATAATCAATGACTGTCCGGCAAGGTCGTCCCATTTGATGGACTTTCGCGACGCAAATGGGTGGTCGGCGCGGCACGCCACGACAAAATCGTCGTCGATCAGCGGCGTAAATTTGAGGTCCGACCGGGATGCTCCCAGAAAGTTAATGCCGAACTCAGCCTCGCCCTCGGGCCACGCACTCAAGCCCCTCCTCGGCCGATAGATCCACGATGCGGAATCGGATATCCGGATGCAGCCGTGGTGAACCTCTTCAGACACGCGCGGGAGAAAACACGACGCCGCCGTCGCGATCGAGGCGACGGTAACTTCTCCCGGATGACGAACACCGAAATCGCCGAGCGAAAAGACGCAGTTCTCAAATTCGCAGACCAGCCGGCGCAACATGGGATCGAGCGCGCGACCGATACTGGTCGGCTTTACCCGGCGCGTGGTGCGTTCCAGCAGGGCGACACCGAGCGCGGCCTCCAAGGCCTTGATCCGCCGGCTCACCGACGGCTGCGACATGTTGAGTTGCGCGGCCGCGCGGTGAAAGCTTCCAGCGTCGAGAACCGCCAGAAAGGCCCGCAGATCAAGCATTTCGCAATTGATACGCATTCCGTATTAATAGCCCACATCTTTGCATTTCTCAACATCGGCTGGCCCGACTACTGTTTGCGCGCCGCAAAGACTGTGTCCCACACAACGGCGAGCCATCGCGATCTGCGATACGACAATGGGAGGATTCCTTGGCCAATCGTCCGAAAATTCGTCACCTCGCCGTCATCACGCTAGACCCTGAGCGTCTCGCCAAATTTTACGAAGAGGTTTTTCAGATGACGCGCCTGACCGGAAAGGCAGGCGTGCCCGGAAGCAAAGCGGTCTACATGACCGACGGCTACATCACGCTGGCGCTGCTGGAGAACAAGGCCGAAGGCAAGCCGAACGGCATGAACCACTTCGGATTCCATGTCGACGATCAAGATGAGATCGCGCGCCGCCTGACCAAAGCGGGCGCCAAGGCCGCCGGCAAAGCGGCCAGCCGACCGACCCTATGCCGAAACGCGCGCGACCGACCCGGACGGCAACAATTTCGACATTTCCGTTGCTGGATTCGGTTCCGAGGAAGGCGCCGAGACGAAGAAGAAAGAGCCGGTCGTCGCCTGACGGCCGTCATCAAATCATACAGAGTACGAGGGAGTCGATGGTCCGCAAGGAGACCTGCGATATCATTGTCATCGGCGGCGGAAGCGCGGCGCACGAAGCCGCCGTGGCCGCGCGCCAATGCGGCGCCGAGCGCATCATCATGCTGGAGAAGGCGCCGGAAAGCCGAATTCGGCGGGAATGCGCGCTATTCCCACACCGGCTTTCGTTTCGTCTACGACGGCGGCCGGGAAATCCGGCAATTCATCGATGTCGACGATGCGAAATTCGACACCTTCGTGATGCCGCCCTATACGCGCGAGAACTTCCTCGCCGACCTCAATCGCGTGACCGAAGGCCGCATCGATCAGGAGCTTGCGACGTTCCTGGTCGACAACTCCAATGCGGCCGTCCACTGGATGCGCGAGACCGGCATTCAGTTTCGAGCACGAAAAGCCGGTGCCGGTGAACGGCAAAGATGTTTTTCGAGCCCGGTGCGGTCATTCACACCATCGGCGGCGGGCTCGGGCAACTGCTGCTCTGGCGCGAAATCGCCGACAAGTTGGGCATCGAGATCCGCTACGAGTCCAAGGTAACGGCGTTCCACGGCAACGAGCACCGCATCGAGGGCGTGCGGGTCCTGACGCCGGACGGCGAATACGATCTGTTCGGCCGCGCCATCATCTGCTGCAGCGGCGGCTTTCAGGCCAGCGCCGAGATGCGCGCACGCTATCTCGGCCCCAATGGCGACCTGATGCGGCGTGCGCGGCAGTCAAGCACGACACCGGCGAAGTGCTCAACATGCTGATCGCTCTCGGCGCGCATGCGCGGCCGGCCATTGGCAAGGCGCTCATGCGACGCCGATCGGCGCGGAATTCCAGGACGGGGCGATTCCGTTGCGGGCCGACGGCCACGGCAACACCGCCAATCGCTACGAGTACAAGTTCGGCATCACCGTAAACACGCGCGGCGAGCGGTTCTACGACGAGGGCGAGACCAAGCACTCCTATACCTACGCCAAGACTGGGCGCGCCGTGCTCGCGCAGCCGGGCGGGCTCGCCTATCAGATCTTCGATCAAACCGGCATCAAGTATTGGCGCGAGGGCGTGTATGTGGGCGCCACCTGCTATGAGGCCAACACGATCCCCGAACTTGCGAAGCTGATCGGGCTGACGCCGGAGGTCCTGGTCCAAACGGTCGAGCAATACAACGCCGCATGCCGCGAAGACATCAAGTTCGATCCGGGCGTGCTGGACGGCAAGTGCACCATCGGCATCACACCGAAGCGCTCGAACTGGGCGGTCAAGATCGAGACGCCGCCGTACCGCGCCTATCCGATCGTTTGCGGGATTACGTTCACCTTTGGCGGGCTCAAGATCAATACAAAGGCGGAGGTGCTGAGCACCTCAGGCAAGCCGATCCGCGGGCTCTATGCCTCGGGCGACGTTGTCGGGCTGTTCTTTCACAACTATCCCGGCAACACCGGTCAAACGCGCAATGCGGTGTTCAGTCGCGTTGCCGGACGCGAGGCAGCCGGGCGTAATCAGTAGCAGACTCGTTCACTCGCTGATCGCGGGGAGTGCTCAGTGTCGACCATCAGCGCACCGGCCCTTCCGTTCCTGCGCTCTGCAGTTGCAGCGTTGCTCGCCATCGCATCGCCAGTGGCAGCGTCGGCGCAGTCGATCGAGGAATTCTACCGCGGTAAGACCCTTCGCATCATCGTGCCGTCAACTCCCGGCGGCGACCGCGCCCTCTACGTGCTTGCCTTTGTTCCATTTTTCGGAAAGCACATCCCCGGCAATCCGACCGTGACGCCGGTCTTCATGCCGGGCGCTGGCGGCTCCAACGGCGTCAACTACACCTACAGCGTCGCTGCGGCTGATGGATTGTCGATCGTAACGCCCCTCACCGGCGTTGTGATGGCACAGGCCATGGGTGAAGATTCGGTTCGATACGACGTGTCCAAATTTCACTGGATCGGGCGCACCTCAAACTCGACGCGCATTTTCTTCGTGTCGAGCAAGGTCAAGGCACAAACGCTTGCCGACTTCAGGACGCAAGAGGTCGTCATCAGCTGCGGTCGGGCGCGCATCCGAAACATATCTAAATCCCGCTTTCATGAACAACGTGTTTGGCACCAAGTTCAAAATCGTTCTCGGCTATCAAGGGGCAGGCAGAATGAACCTAGCTGTTGAGTTCAGGCGAGACCCAAGGCGCCTTCACCACCTGGAATAACATCTCGACTCAGCATCCCGAATGGTTGTCTTCCAAGAAGATCCGCCTCGTACTTGCAGATTGCTGGCGTCAGGCATCCGGATTTGCCGGATGTACCCCTTATGGCAGAGCTCGCTGAAAATGAGGCTGACCGACTCCTCGTTTCGTTCATGTCCTCGCCGACCCAGATGGGACAGTCGTTTGCAGCGCCGCCCGGGACGCCGCGCGCGGATGGTCGATGCCTTGCGGCGTGCGTTCGATGCGACGATGAAAGATCCGGCTTTCATCGAGAAAATGCGCTTGGCGAAAATGGAGTTCAATCCTGCGACGGGAGAGCAGATGACGGAGATCGTCGCACGAACGGTCAGCGCCTCTCCGGACGTCGTTCGGCGCTACAAGGCCGCGGTTTCGGACAGATAGGCCCGGGCAAGTCTGGGCCAGCTGACAACTTCCTAGTGAAGCCAAGAAGGTGCGTTGCAATGCTTTATGAAGCGGATGATGGCGATCTTGATGTCGCCCTGGCAGGCGACCTCATGCTCACCCGCAAGATCAGCATGGCGCGGGAAGCCGCGATTCCTTGCGCTTCGCGATCTTCTGAACAAGTGCCGATGCCTCGTTCGCCAATCTCGAAGGCTCGGTCCGCAATTGGGATGAGGGCACGCCCGGAATCACCGTCGGCACCTACATGACCACGCCGCCCGAGCTTCTGGACGAGGTCAAGTGGCTCGGCATCAAGATCGTCTCCTGCGCCAACAATCATTCCTATGACTACGGCGAGGCCGGCCTGCTGGCGACCCTTCGGCATCTCGATGCCGCCGGCATCCCGCACTCCGGCTCCGGACGCAATCTCGCGGAAGCGCGCGCCCCCGCCTACCTCGAAACGCCTCGCGGCCGCATTGCACTGGTGTCGATGACGGCAACCTTTCGGCCGTGGAACCGCGCCAGCGCGCAGCGACCCGACATGGTGGGGCGTCCCGGCATCAATCCGTTTGGCTTCACGACATCGTACACGGTCGATCGCGCAGCGATGGGAGAACTGCGGCGCATCGCGAAATCGCTGGGCTTCGAAAAGGCGATGGCGCGTGACCGCCGGCATTTCTACAGCGACCGGATCTTGGCGCCACCGACGCAGCCGAGGAGATTACGCTGTTCGGCCATCGGTTCGTCACCGGCGACGCGTTTGCCGTCAACGCCACGCCCAATACCGACGACTGGAACGGCAATCTGCAATGGATCCGCGACGCGCGCAGCCAGGCGGATTGGGTGATCGTTTCATTTCACAGCCATGAGTTCGGTGGCCGCAGCGTGCTTTCCGCAGAGACCCGCGCCGACCTGGAAGAGCCGGCCGAGTTCGCGAAGGAATTCGCCCGGGCGGCAATCGATGCCGGCGCGGACATGTTCGTGGGCCACGGGTCGCACACGTTGCTCGGAATCGAGCTCTACAAGGAGCGGCCGATCTTCTACAGCCTCGGCAACCTCGTCTTCATGAACGAGACCGTGCCGTTCCTTCCCGAAGAAGCCTATGAGCGCTTCGGACTTGGACCCGAGGCGACGCCGGCCGACTTCTATGGCGCCCGGACCGATAATGACAAGAAAGGCCATCCGGCAAGTCCGAAATACTGGCAGGGCGCGGTGGCCGTCTGTCAGTTCAAGTCGCGCAAGCTTGCCGAAATCCGGCTGCATCCCGTCGATCTCGGCCATGGGCGCTCGCGTGCCCAGCGGGGCCGTCCGATGCTCGCCAGCGGCGACGTCACCAAGCAGATCTGTCGAGCGGCTGCAACGGCTTTCATCCGCTTATGGCACTGAGATCGTCCAGCAGGACGAAACGGCCGTTGTTTCCCTGTAGTTGAAATGAATCGATGAGCGGCATCTTGAAGGAAGACGTCTAATGACATCCGGACAAACCCCCGTTGTCGTTGCCGCAGCGGTCACCTTCGCTCTAACAGCGCTGCCAATGTCAGCCCGAGCGCAAGAGCTCGCTTGAGGATCATTTCCGCGGCAAGACGCTAACAGTCATTATTCCGACCGGCCCGGGCGGCGACCGCATGGCGAACGCGACGCCGTTCATGCGCTATTTCGGCCGTCACCTCCCTGGAAATCCGAATGTCGTGCCGTCCTTCATGCCGGGCGCCGGTGGCGCCGTGGGCATGAACTATTCTGCAAAGCGTCGCTTCGCGTGACGGCCTGACGATCGCCACTCCACTAGCGCCCGTCGTGCTGGCGCAAGTGACCGGCGAAAAATCGGTCCGATACGACACTTCGAAAATGAACTGGATCGGACGGACCGCCGACGCGACCCAGGTCCTTTACGTGCGGGGCAACGTCGATGTGAAAGATTTCAACGAGCTCAAGACCAAGAAAGTCGTGATCGGCTCGTCGGGACCGGCCAGCGCTAGCACGATCATCCCATACGTCATGAATCACGTCTTCGGCACCAAGATGCACGTGGTTCTGGGATATAGCGGGTCGGGAGCATTCAATCTTGCGGTACAACGCGGCGAGACCGACGGCGCACTCACGACCTGGAACAACGTCGGCAACAACTACGGCGAACAAGTCCGCAACGGAAGCCTTCGCATTCTCTTCCATGTCGCGCTTCTGCCGAACTCCGAACTGCCAAAGATTCCATTGGCGCTCGATATGGCGGCCAATGACACAGACCGCGCCACTCATCGAACTCATGAGCTCCTCATCCGAGATGGGTCAGACATTCGTGGCTCCGCCCGGTGTGCCGCCACACATCGTTGAGGCTCTGCGCGCGGCATTTGATGCCACGGTCAAGGATCCGGAATACCTGGCAATGATGCGGAAAGCGGGCAATTCACTCAATCCAATGAGCGGTGAAGCGCTGACCAAGATCGTTACGAAGACAATCGATACGCCACAGAGTGTGATTGATCGCTACAAAACGGCGATAACGATATCACGATAGAGAAACGGAACCGTGCGGTGAGGAGAAAAACCTACGTAGTCGATATGGGCGCCTGAGGCGGCAGCAATGTTGACTGACTCCAAATTCGCTATTTCATTATCAGTGTTTCACTGACTCCAAAATTGCGCTTTCGCTATCAGTGTTCACTAACTCCGAAATCGCCATTTCATTATCAGTGCTGACTGACTCCAGAATACGGAAGGCGGCAAGAGATCTCGATTGTTCTTCACGCCCTCCCCATCACCAGCCAGATCGTTCTCCGCGTTCCAGGAGACTGAAGAAGGGCGGAGCTCGAACGAAATAGCGATTTTCGCAAACTCTAGCCATCTAGACTAAGAGGAAGTCGTCCTGATGCAGGTTTCCAAGCGTGACGTTCTTCAAGAGGATGGTGTTTGATGCATCAACCGTGATCAAAACATCGCTACCGACCTGCTGGCTCGCCGCCTGGACAGCCCAAAATTCGCAAACATGCTGTTCTGGAACTCGATCACGTCATGGCTGGCCGCGCCGACCGTGAAGTCGTTGATCGTGTCCTGACCGAAGCCGGTCTGGAAGACGAACTTGTCACTTTGAGTTCCGCGGGTCATGGTGGCGTAGCCGGCGCCGCCATCGAGAGTGTGCACGTCGGCATTCCATTGATGGTATCGTTCCATCACCGCCGAGGAGGGTGTCGATGCCGACATTGCCGCGATCGTGTCGTTAACGCGTCCGTTCCACCATGCGTTTTGCATGATCTGGTCACGGTTCCAGGTCGTGCTGTTGGCGAATGTGAATGATCGATGCCCCAATTCTGGGTCGCACTCCAGTGTCCTCGTCGACGTAATCTGATGCCCTGTCGCTGTGACGCTGACAACCAGATGGACGCCTGACCGCGTCAACGTGATGTCCGACGGATTGATATCCGTGAGCTTAAGCACGTCAACTTCCGATATGAACCGGATCCTCGTTGATCAGGTCGTTGCCGTCGCCCGAGGTATATTGATGGATATCGGATCCGCCGCGCTGTTGATCGTGTTCATTGCCCAGTCCCGCAATGAACAGATCGACGCCGGTTGCGCTCAGCGTGTCGTTGCCGCTGATACCGCGAATGGCGGCATTGGCAACAAGATAGGCACGTCCCGCGCCGGTCTGGTCAGCGAAGTGGATTTCTTCAAGGCCCCATTGCGGCGCTCATCGACGCAGTCGCATGGCCCGTTCTTGCCGGATTGCTGATCTGGAAATTGCGCCATGCTTGCGACGCTCTGGCCAGGCGTTCCCGGCGACGCTCCGATAGAGCTGCCGGGTGCTGCGATAACGTGTCTCAACGGCCTCGGCTTCATTCCGTCCCTCCTACCCAACGTGCGATGGGTGCCGCGCCGCCTCCAGCAACAGCAGTCAGGGCGATGCGGACGAGTTCGGGCTTGAGTGCCAGTAGCCGGGGACCCGCGATTCCAACCGCATGGATCGACTGCTATGTTCTGCGAACGATGTAGCCGCGTGCTGATCGTTGCCGCTTATCCAGGCCCCCCTCGGACCGTTCGTCAGTGCTTTGGAGTGGAAATCATCTCGAAGAACGAAAATGAAATTCGGTCACTGATTTTCCTAGCGAATTCAGGTTAAGACGCCGGCGTGAACAGGCAGGAGGTTGGCATCCGCTTGAGGAGGCAGCAGAACTCCGGACCGGTCAAATTTTATGAGGACGCGGAGGAAGTGCTTTAACATTTGCCACGACGTGGGATCCCTATGATCCTCCGGGAGGTTCGTCCTCAAAATCTCGACCCCAAGATCAATCATACTGCAAACCCTACTCGTTCAGCGGATTTGAAAAGATCATCCAGAAGATGCGCAAGGAGACTCGGCCTGCCATCAAACTTCACTTTCGATGCCTGCCGTCATGGCGGCATGACTGAACTGGAAGAAGCCGAGCTAACCGACGGACAAGGCCGTGCGCTCTCCGCGCATTCGAGCAAGGCCTACGAGGGTTACGCGAAGCGCACACAAAAACGCGCTCTCGCCGCTACGCGCAAGCGCCACGCCTACGTCTTGGCGGACAAGGAGCGAACAGAATTTCAGAATGAGACGCCGGACCAATTTCAGAATGGAAATCGCAAAATTCCCAACGCTCATGAAATAGCAATCGAAATTGGCTGGGGCGCCTGGATTCGAACCAGGGAATGGCGGAATCAAAATCCGCTGCCTTACCACTTGGCTACGCCCCATCGCGACGCGTGTCGGTGTGCTCCGGCGCACGGGGGCGCCAGCGCGCGGAACATACCCGCCCACCCCCGCCCGATCAACGCGGCCGTGGCCTGCTTGTGGTCGATTTTTGCGGCCGTTTTCGCCTAATCTTGCGCCTGGGCGACTCGGATACCGGGTCGCCGCCGCCGCAGGGAGGCGCCGACATGACCTATCGGGCTCCGGTTTCCGACATCGCCTTTGCGCTCAAGCACGCCGCCGGGTTCAAGCAGGCGCTGGACGATGGCCTCTACGGCGATCTCACCGAAGACGTCGTCGACGCCGTGCTCGAGGAAGCCGGCAAATTCGCGACCGAGGTGGTCGGCCCGCTCAATGTGGTCGGCGACCGCCAAGGTGTCGTCTTCAAGGATGGGGCCGTCGCCACCGCGCCGGGCTGGAAGGAGGCGTATCGCGCCTGGGCCGAAGCCGGATGGAACGGGCTTGCCGCGCCCGCCGATTGGGGCGGCCAGGATCTGCCGCAGGCCGTTAACGTCGCTTGCCTTGAAATGTGGAATTCGGCCGCCATGGCCTACGGCATCGGGCCGGTGCTGACGATGGCGGCGGTCGACGCCCTCACCGCCCACGGCAGCGAAGAATTGCAGCGCACCTATCTGCCGAAGCTCGTCTCCGGCGAATGGACAGGAACGATGCAGATGACCGAGCCGCAGGCCGGCTCCGACGTCGGCGCGCTGCGCACCAAGGCCGAGCGCGCCGGCGACGGTACCTATCGCCTCACCGGGCAGAAGATCTTCATCACCTATGGCGAGCACGATATGACCGACAACATCGTGCATCTCGTGCTGGCGCGGCTGCCCGACGCGCCCGCGGGATCGCGCGGCGTATCGCTGTTTCTGGTGCCGAAATTTCTCGTCAAGGCCGACGGCTCGCTCGGCGAGCGCAACGACGTGCGCGCGCATTCGATCGAGCACAAGATGGGCATTCATGGCTCGCCCACCTGCACCATGATGTTCGGCGACAAGGGCGGCGCGATCGGCTTCCTGATCGGCGAAGAGAACCGCGGCCTCGCCTGCATGTTCACGATGATGAACCAGGCGCGGCTCGCGGTCGCGCTGCAAGGCGTCGGCGTCGCCGAGCGCGCAACCCAGCAGGCGCTGGCCTATGCGCGCGAGCGCAAGCAGGGCCGCGCCCCCGGCGTAAAGGACGGCATGAGCCCGATCATCATGCACCCCGACGTCAAGCGCATGCTGCTCACCATGCGGGCGCTCACCGGCGCGGCGCGTGCGATTTCCTACGCGACCGCCGTCGCCATCGACCGCGCGCATCGCAGCACTGACGAGAAGGCTCGCGCGGCGGCGAACGAGCGCGCATCGCTGCTGACGCCGATCGCCAAGGCGTTCTCGACCGATGTCGGCTGCGAGGTTTCCTCGCTCGGCGTCCAGGTGCATGGCGGGATGGGCTATATCGAGGAGACTGGCGCGGCGCAGCATTTCCGCGACGCCCGCATTGCCGCGATCTACGAAGGCACCAACGGCATCCAGGCGATCGATCTCGTCACCCGCAAGCTGCCGATGTCAGGCGGAAGCACGGTGCGGGCGTATATCGGCGAGCTCCGGCGCACCGCCGATGCGGTGAAGGCCGCCAACGATCCGGCCTTCGGCGCAACCGGCGCGCGGCTGGCGGACGCCATCGACAGCCTCGAGCGCGCCACCGAATGGCTGCTCAAGGAGCCGCAGAGCGAGGCGGCCCTCGCAGGCGCCACGCCTTATCTCCGGATGTTCGCCCATGCGGCCGGCGGCGCACTGCTCGCGGACCAGGCGCTGGCCGCCGCACGCATGGCGGGAGACGGTTCCGCGCCCGCGCGCATCGCGCTGGCACGGTTTTTCGCGGAGAATATTGCGGTCGTAGCAGGCGGCCTGGAACGTGCGGTGACCGAGGGTGGCGCCAGCGTGAATGCCAGCGAAGCGGCATTGGCGTGAATGGCCTTCCGCCCAGTCTCCGAAGCGATTAAATCTGTTCGATGCCGACACTCTATATTACCCACCCCGCATGCCTCGATCACCTGACGCCGTCCGGCCATCCGGAGCGGCCTGATCGGCTGCGCGCGATCGAGCGCGCGCTGGCCGCGGACGCGTTCAAGCCCCTGGTGCGGGCCGAGGCGCCGGCTGCCAGCCTCGGCACCATCGCGCTGTGCCATCCCATGGACTATGTCGCCGCGGTCCAGGAAGCCTCGCCGCAGCAGGGCCTGGTGCAAATCGACGCCGACACCTCGATGTCGCCCGGTAGTTTCGAGGCCGCCCTGCGCGGCGCCGGCGGTGCGACCCACGCCGTCGACCAGGTGATGACCGGTAAAGCCACCAACGCCTTCGTCGCCGTCCGCCCGCCCGGCCACCATGCCGAGACCGCGCGGCCGATGGGCTTCTGCCTGTTCAACAACGCGGCGATCGCCGCGCGCCATGCCCAGCATCTCCATGGCGCCGAACGTGCGGCGGTCGTCGATTTTGACGTCCACCACGGCAATGGCTCGCAGGACATCTTCTGGTCGGACCCGAACGTGATGTACAGCTCAACCCACCAGATGCCGCTCTATCCCGGCACCGGCGCGGTCTCCGAGAGCGGCGAGCACGACACCATCGTCAATGCGCCGCTGCGGGCGGGCGACGGCGGCAGCCAGTTCCGGGAAGCCTTCGAAAGCCGCATCCTGCCGCGGCTCCGGGACTTCAAGCCCGACCTGATCGTGATTTCCGCCGGCTTCGATGCCCACACCCGCGATCCGCTCGCCAATCTCAACCTCGTGGAGGCCGACTTCGCCTGGGCGACGCAGCAGCTCATGGAGATCGCCGACAAGAGCGCACAAGGCCGCGTGGTCTCGGTTCTGGAAGGCGGCTACGACCTGCAGGGCCTCGCCGGCTCGGTGGCCGCCCACGTTACCGCCCTGATGCGGGGTTAATCCGCGCGTTAAAGTAGGTAGAATAGAGGAAGCCCGACTTGCGGGCCGATCCGGAAACAGCATGGCCGATACCAACAGCGACGTCGTGAAACTGACCTTCGAGAAGGCGATCGACGAGCTCGAATCGATCGTCAAGCGGCTCGAAGAAGGCAAGGTTCCGCTCGAGGAGTTGGTCGCGATCTATGAGCGCGGCGAGGCGCTCAAGCGCCGCTGCGAGGAACTGCTGCGTCAGGCAGAAGCGCGGGTCGAGAAGATCACGCTCGACGCCGCCGGCAAACCGACCGGCACCGGACCGCTCGACGTCTCCTGACATGCCGTTGCATAGCCCAGATGGCTGTCGTAGTTGACCGGCGGCCGCCTCGCGGCGGCCGGTGGTTGAGTTAGGGATACGGCTTTGATCAAGCGGCGTCACGTCATCTATGTGCACGGCTACGATCCGCAGGGACCGACCGGCTACTACCGTCTGTTCGAACGGGAATGGAAGAAGTTCAAGAAAAATTGGTCAGTCACGTCCGAGTTGGCAAAGCTTGAGATCGACTCCACGGACTTTGCCCATTGGGCGATCACGACCTCCGGTCCGAACTGGACCGTTGCCACCCGATACGACTTCCTGCGCTATGACGACGCCCTCCTCGCCAATCTGGCGCAGCCTCTCTACCGTCAGGTGCCGCGCGCGCTTCGATGGCTGATCGATGACGCCGTGACCGGCACCACCGCGCGCATCATCCGCGGAACCTGGCGGTTCTGGCTGCACCTGTTTATCCTTCAACTGGGTCTTCTGCTCTGGCTGGCGCTCGCCGTCACAGCCGGCGGGCTCGCTGCGTATGTCATCGCCGTCTACCTTGCGGCGCCGCTCCTCGTCGCGCTCGGCGCGGGAGCGATTGTCGCAATCCTTGCCTTTCTTGCGCTTCGGCCGCTGGCAGAACGATGGTTCGTCGTCCGCGTGAACAATTGCTGGCCCTACCTGCGTGAATTCGGCCGCGGCGATGCGACGTGTTTCGATCGGCCGATCGAGGCCGGCACTGCACGGCTCAAGGCGGCGGTCGACGCGCATGATGCCGATGAGATCGTGGTCATGGCCCACAGCGGTGGCGGACCGTTGGCGCCCGCCATTGTCGCGCGGGCGCTGGCGCTCGATCCCGATCTCGGCCGGCGCGGCCCGCGGGTCGTGCTGATGACGCTTGGATCCGTCATGCCGGCCGTCGCGCTGCATCCGAAAGCGCAACGGTTGCGGGATATCATCCGGCGCATTGCGACCGATCCGTCAATCCGCTGGATCGATTGCCAGTCGCGCAAGGACGTCATGAATTTTTGGGATTTCGACCCGGTCACGGACATCGGCGTGGATGCCGGTACGGACCGGCACAATCCGCTGATCTGGCCGGTGCGGTTCCGCGACATCGTCTCGGCCGGATACTATCAGCGCCTGCGCGCGAATTTCTTCCGGCTGCACTATCAATTCATCATGTCGGGCGACCAGCGCGCCGCCTATGACTATTTCATGCTGACCTGCGGACCGTTGCCCGTCGAGGAATGGGCAACGCGCGGCTGGAATGTGCTCAAGGAATTCTCGTCCGACGCGACCTATGGCGGCCAGGCATCGGCCACGCCTGAAGCACGCGCGGCATTGAAGGCGAGCGAGGGGTGACAGTGCGTCTGCGCGTCGTCGAACCCGAGCTCCTCGATCAATTGTCGCCGGACGATCCGCGTGCGATCAAGTGCCGGCACGACCTGAAACGCGCCAACACCTTGATGATGCATCCCTTCATCATGGCGCGCACGCTGCGCCGACACTGGAGCGGCGACAGCCCTCGCGTGCTGGTCGACCTCGGCTCCGGTGACGGCACTTTCGTGCTGCGGGTGGCGCAGCGCCTCTCACGACAATGGCGCAACGTCCACGCCATCCTGCTCGATCAGCGCGCCGTCGTGAGCGACGAAACCCGCGCAGGCTTTGCAGCACTGAGCTGGACGGTCGAACCGGTCCGGGCGCATGTGCTGGATTTCTTCAGCCAGCTTCGCACCGAGCCGGTGGATATCGTTACCGCCAACCTGTTCCTGCATCACCTTCAGGATCAGGAGCTCGCGCGCTTGCTGGCGCAGGCCGAGCCATCGACGAAGCTGTTCACCGCCTGCGAATTGCAGCGGACCAAGCTCGTCCGGGAGATCGGGCGACTGCAGTGGCTGATAGGCGGCGGCGACGTGATTTGCTATGACGGCGTGGCCAGCACGCGGGCGTCGTTCAGGGGACGGGAGATTTCCGCCCTGTGGCCGCGGCAATCCGGCTGGAAGCTGTCCGAGAAAAACTTGGGGCCGATGGCGCATGTATTCGTCGCGCGGCGGCAAGCGGGCTGAGCCCGGATCGCGCCCAGCGCCTGTCACGTCACCGCGCCATCAGTCCTCCATCAATCGGGAAGTCCGCGCCGGTCACGAACGCCGCGTCGTCCGAGAGGAGATAGACGCAGAGCTCCGCAACCTCATCCGCCGTGCCGAAGCGTCCGAGCGGAATGTCCTTTTTCAGGATCCTCTGCGCGATCTCGGGATAGGCGGTCTTGCCGACCACGTTGTCCACCATCGCGCCTTCGAGAAACGCCGGAGACACGCTGTTGCACCGGACCGGCGGATCGAGGCTGGCGCCATGGAGCGCAACCGACCTGGTCAATTGCTGCAAGCCGCCCTTGGACGCGGCATAGGCCACGAGATTCGCGTTGCCGACATGGCCGTAGATCGACGAGACGTTGACGATCGCACCGCCACGGCGCCGCAGCAGGGGAAACGCGTGCTTGCAGCCCAGGAATGCGCCGTCGAGATTGACCGCCAGCACGCTGCGCCACTGCGCGAAATCGGCGGTCTCGATGCTGCCGACGGCGGCGATGCCGGCGGCGTTGACCAGACCGTCGAGATGGCCGCCCCCCTTCCCGATCGCCGCCATGACGCGCAACCAATCGGCTTCCGACGTCACGTCGAGGATGTGATCGAGTTCCGGCGTGTTGCTTCGTGTCCGTTCCAACCGGCGTGCCGCCGGCACCGGCAATGGCGCGGCCGACCGCGGAGCCGACGCCGCCCGCGGCACCGGTTATCAGTATGGTCTTGCCGGAGAGTCGCCCCATTGCCTCGCTTGCCTTCCGTTGCGATGGTGGCCCGCCCGGTCGTGCCGCGACGGGCGGCGGAGACTTGCATTGAATTGGCGCGATTGTAAATCGATGTCGAGCAGCAACGAGGTCCGATGCCGGCCCTTCGACCCGTCACCCTGATCACCGGCGCATCGGCGGGGATTGGCGCCGCGCTCGCCCGGGTGTTCGCGCGCAACGGCCACGACCTTGCCCTGGTGGCGCGGCGCGAAGCGCAGCTCGCAACGCTTGCCGACGAGATCGCCGGCATAAATCGCCCGCGGCCCCACGTCGTCCCGATCGATCTCGGTCTGCCGGACGCCACCGGCCGGCTGGCCGAAGAACTGCGCGGACACGGCATCGAGCCCGATATTGTCGTGAACAATGCCGGCTTTGGACTGATGGGGCCGGCGGCGGCGCTCGATCGCGCCGAGCAGCTCGCCATCATCGATCTCAATGTGCGGATCGTGACCGACCTCTCGTTGCGCTTCCTGGACAGCCTGGAGCGCCGGCGCGGCGGTATACTCAACATCGGTTCGGTGGCCGGCTTCATGCCGGGTCCCAACCTCGCCGTCTACCACGCCACCAAGGCCTACGTGGTCTCGTTCAGCGAGGCGCTGCATTGGGAGCTCAAGCCAAAGGGCGTGCGCGTCACGGCGCTGTGCCCGGGCCCGGTCGAAACCGAGTTCCAGGCGCGCGCGAAGATGCCGCTCGATTATTTTCCGAGCCTGTTGAAGCGCTCGGCGGCACGCGTGGCCGAGGAAGGCTATGACGGTCTCAAGCGGGGCCGCCGGCTGATCGTGCCGGGTCTTGCCAACAAGATCGCGACGTTCCTTCCGCGCATCGTGCCGCGCGCCCTGACACTGAGGCTTGCCGGCGGCCGGCAGTAGCCGGGTTACTTCTTGCGGAACACCAGGAGCGTCCTGAACTCGCCCACGCGCTTGACGTGACCGCGCTTCTCCCACTTCTGGACGATCGGCAGCGCTTTGTTCCACGCCATCGAGCCCATGTAGAACAGGATGTGACCGCCTTTTTTCGTCTTGGCGGTGAACAGGTCGAGGAGCTTCTCGTCGGTCATGCCGCCATAGGACTTACTGGCGGTGTTCGGGAAGAAGAACTCGCACAGATGGAACATCGTGGTGACGTCGAACTCCGGCAGCAGCTTCGGGTTCGTCAGATAGATGTCACCGAAATACGCGACGTAGGATTTCGACACCTGCGCCTTCTCGGTCGAAAGCGCGATATACGCCTCGTATTCCTCTTTCGACGCCGTGATCGCGAACACGGCATTGCCCGACTTGTTGGTCGCCTGCTTGATCCCGATCAGGTGGTGCGTGCCTGTTCCAAAATGATAGATCAGCTTGTTCTTGATCTTGTTCTTGGCGACCCAGTCGTTGAAATGGGAATCGCACGGGCACACGTCGACGTCGAGATCCCATTTGTCGGTCCAGTAATTCATCTTCAGCATCGGGTCCTCCAGGGGTATGGATCGAGTATAGCGGCTAACCGGGCACCGGCGCCAACACGGCCGAACGCGGGGACCGGCTGGCCGCCGATCCGCCGGCCATGTCGACGGTTCGCTGGTGGAGCGCGACCAGCGCCGCGGAGCGGCCGATCGAGATCACCATCGTACCGGGCAGCCGTTCGCTCAGCAGGGCATAGAGATCGCGCGCTTCCGCGTCCTCCAGGGTCGAGACGGCTTCGTCCAGCAAAAGAACGTCGGGGCGGTGGATGAGCGCACGGGCGAAGCCCACGCGCTGCTGCTCGCCACCCGAAAGGAGCGTATTCCATTCGGCCTCTTCGTCGAGGCGATCGGCGAGATGGCCGAGGCCCGCGCCAGCGAGCGCAGTGCGCACGTCCGCGTCGTCCACCTCCTCAGCCGGCGTCGGATAGGTCAGCGCCTGCCGCAATGTGCCGAGCGGAAAGTACGGCCGCTGCGGCAAGGCGAGCAGGCGCGTATTCTGCGGCAACAGGATCTGCCCCTCCCCGACCGGCCAGATTCCGGCCAGCGCGCGGCAGAGACTCGACTTGCCGGAGCCCGACGAGCCGCGCACCAGAATGCGCTCGCCCGGCTTCAGCGCAAGACTGGCGACCGACGCGATAGGCTCGCCGCCGGCTTCTTTCACGATCAGATTGGCGACCGACAGGCCCGGACCAGCTTCGCTCGCGATACGGATGTCGGCGCCCCGCGGTCCCGGGACGTCGACGGTGCCCATGGCAACTTCGAACTGCGCGACGCGATCCATCACGGCTTTCCACTCCGCGATCTTGGCATAGGACGTGGCGCAGAAGGCGAACGCCGCCTCCACGCGCTGGAACGCGAGCGACGCCTGCATCAGGATGCCAAGCGGAATCGCACCGACGAGATAAGCGGGTGTCACTACCAGAACGGGGAACACCGTCGAGACGTGGTAGTAGCCGAAGATGAATCCATTCAGCCCGTTCTGGCGGCGCACCAGTGCCACCCAGTTGCGCAACAGCGCACCGTAGCGCCGCTTCAATTCGTGGCGCTCGACCTTCTCGCCGCCCATCAGCGCCACCGATTCCGCGTGGTCGGTCACCCGGGCGATCGCAAAACGGAAATCCAACTCGTAGCGCTGTTGCCGGAATTGCAGGGGAATGAGCGGCTGTCCGATCATGTGCGCGATCAGCGTGCCAAGCGCGGCGTAGCCGATCGCGAATACGATCAGATAGCCGGGGAACGACAAATCGACGCCGAACAGCGCCAACGGTGCGAGCGCCGAAAGACCCCACAACACGAAGGCGAACGACAACAGCGAGACGATGGCGTTGAGAAAGCCGGTGCCGAGCTCATGGGTGAGCCGGATGAACATCAAAACGTCGTTGGCGATACGCAGATGGATGTTGTCCACGGTCTGGTCGACGAAACGGATGCGATAGTGACGTCCCTCCGCCATCCACAGATCGACATAGCGGTTCGTCATCCATTCCCGCCAGCGGATAATCAGCGTCTGGCCGAACCAATACTGGCCCATCCCTGAGAGGATCGCACCGAGCGTGATCAGCAGGAACACCAGGAGCTGCATCTGAACCGCATCCCAGTTGCGCGCTTCGAGGGCATTGAAGAAGGCGGCGTTCCATTCGGTGACCTTGACGGCGACATAGACCACGAACAATTCGGAGCCGATCACCCCCACGAGCAGGCCGCGCGCCCGCCAGCGATCCTCGGAGCGGAAATAGGGCAGCGCGAGCCTCAGGAATGTGCGCAGCGCGAAGATGACGTTGCTCATGGCTGATACTCGAAGGGTGGATCGGCCCAATTCGGGTCATGAATGCTTGCCATAGGAAGGCAAGTCTATAGCGTGCGGCCGGCCCTTAGCGTCCGCAGCGGACCGCTCGGCGCGGCACTATGTCCCAAGGTTGTGTATCAGGGACAACCAAGGATTAGCCCATGAGCTTCGCCCCCGACAAGGACCCAAATGCTGGCGACGCGGCATCCTGCGACGCCATCGAATTGATGATTGTTCCGCGCAGCGTCGATCTCGGTGGCTTCTCGGTCCGCCGTGCGCTGCCCCACAGCAAGCGGCGCATGGTCGGCCCCTTCATCTTCTTCGATCACTTCGGGCCGGCCGAGTTCCGCAGCGGCCAGGGCATCGACGTGCGGCCGCATCCGCACATCGGGCTCGCCACCGTCACCTTCCTGTTCGACGGCGAGATCATGCACCGCGACAGCCTCGGCACGGCGGTGCCGATCCGGCCGGGCGAAGTGAACTGGATGACCGCGGGACGCGGCATCGTGCATTCCGAGCGCACCGCGCCGGAGCGCCGCATGGGCGGCGAGCCGCTGCACGGCTTGCAGTGCTGGGTCGCGCTGCCGGCTAACGATGAGGAGGTCGAGCCGGGCTTCGCGCATGTCGGCAGCGCCGAGCTCCCGATCGTCACCGACAACGGCAGAACCGTGCGCGTGGTTGCGGGCAGCCTGCTCGGCGCGCGCTCGCCGGTACCGACGTTGTGGGACACGCTGTTCGCGGAGGCCACGCTGACCGCGGGGGCGACGATTCCGTTCGATGCGACCACCGAAGAGCGCGCGCTCTATGTGGTCGACGGCGAGATCGATATCGCCGGCGATCGCTTCTCACCTGGGCGGCTGCTGATCTTCCGGCCCGGCGATGCCATCACGGTGACGGCGGCGAGCGACGCACGCGTCGTGTTCGTCGGCGGCGCCGCGATGGACGGCCCGCGCCACATCTGGTGGAATTTCGTCTCCTCGCGCAAAGATCGCATCGAGCAGGCCAAAGCCGATTGGAAGGCCGGCCGCTTCGACACGGTGCCCGGCGACGACAGCGAATTCATCCCGCTGCCGGAGTGACGCTCACCGCCGCTTTCGCAGGCTCGCGAGGTCCGGCAGCTTCTGCTTGACGCGGCCGATATCGGCCCACGGGTCGCGCTTGAGCGAGCCGAGCCGCTTGCCGAGATTGAGCAGCGTATACTGGTTCGCCGATTTGACGCGGCCGAGCTCATCCCAGGTCACCGGCGCCGACACCGGCGCGCCCTCGCGCGCCCGCGTCGAATACGCAGCGACCGCCGTCTGCTCCAGCGAATTGCGCAGATAGTCGATGAATATTTTTCCCTTGCGCAACGACTTGGTCATCTTGGCGACGTAGCGATCCGGGTCGTCGGCCGCCATCGCTCCCGCGAACGCCTGCACGAAAATCTTGACCCGCTCCCACTCGACCGGCGCGACCGGCAGCACCACGTGCACGCCCTTGCCGCCCGACAGCTTCACGAAGCTCTCGAGGTCGATGGCCGCAAGCCGCTCGCGCACGTCGCGCGCGGCCTTCACGATATCCGGCCAGCCGACACCGGGACCCGGGTCGATGTCGAACACGATGCGACGGCAGAGATCGAGACGCTCGATCGTCGAGCCGCGCACATGGATTTCGAGCACGCCTGCCTGCACCAGCGACAACAGCCCGTCGAGGTTCTCGACCGCGATCACCTGCCGGCGCTTGCTGTCGACGACGCTACGCAGCATGTCGTCGTTGAGACCGGCCGAGGCGTGCTTCTGGAAGAAGCATTGACCTTCGGTGCCATCGGGGCACCGCAGCAAGCTCAACGGAACGTTGACGACATGCGGCGCCATCAGATCCCACACCGACGTGTAGTAGTCGGCGAGGTTCTGCTTGGTGACGCCGACATCGGCCCAGTAGACGCGATCCGGATGGGTGAAGCGGACGACGCCTTCCGGCTGCGAAGCTCGCCCACGCTTACCGGTTGTTGCCTTCGCGACCGGCTTGGATTTCTTCGCGCCGCTGCCGGAGGCTTTCGCCGCAGCGCGACGGGGCGCCTCCTGCGGGTCGCCCTCACCGGCCGGCCCCTCGCGAACGACCTCGTTCGCCGGCTTGTCTTCGCGAACGCCCTTGAACGCGGCCTGCCGCATGATGCCGTCGCTGGTCCAGCCGCGGAAATGGGCCTCGATCACGGTCTTCGGCTCGACCCAGCGCACGTCGCGGGCGCGCGCTTCGACCGGCGGTATTTCATCGAACGGCGGCTTCGCGATTTCGAGCGGATGCAACCGCTTCCACAGTTCCTTGGCGGTCGCACGCGTATAGCCGGTGCCGACCCGTCCGGCGTAGATCAGCTTGCCGTCGCGATAGTAGCCCGCGACCAGCGCACCGATGGCCCTCGGTTCCACGGTGGACGGCGCAAATCCTCCGACCACGACCTCCTGCGCCGTGTGGCATTTGACCTTGATGAAACTGTCGGAACGTCCGGTCCGATACGGCGCGTCAGCGAGCTTCGACACAATGCCTTCGAGGCTCATCCGGCACGCCTGCGCCCAGACCTCCGAGCCGTCTGCCGTGAAATGCTCGCTGTACCGGATCGCGCCGCTGTCGCCTGTCTGATCGAGCAGCTCTTTCAGAGCCGCCTTGCGTTCGATCAGCGGCTGGCGGGACAGGTCCTCGCCATCGCGGTGAAGCAGATCGAACACATAGTAGACAAAGCTGTCGCGCTCGCCGTTGCTGAGCGCCGCCTGCAGCATCGAGAAATCCGCAACCCCGCGGCTGTTCTCCACGACGATCTCGCCGTCGATCAACGCGGTGTCGGCCGCAAGCCGCGCCACGTCCGCGGCAACGTTTGGAAATCGTGCGGCCCAGTCGAGGCCTTTGCGGGTGAGCAGCTTGACCTTGCCGCGATCGAGCCGCGCTTGCGTTCGATAGCCGTCGAACTTGATTTCATGCACCCATTCGCGGCCATTCGGCGCCGCGTCGCGCGAGGTCGCCAGCGACGGCGGCACGAAGTCCGGCAGCGTTGCATCGCCTTTTTTCTTGCTGCGCTTGGCACTCTTGCCCTCACGGCTTGCTTTCTTGGCCGGTCGCACGCCGCCGCGCGTCGCGCCCGCTTTCACATTGTCCGCCACGCTCTTGTTCGAATGCCAGACGCGTTTCTTGCCCTTTCCGGCCGCGATCTCCTCGATCGAGCGGCCGGAGATGACGGAGTCCGGCATCTCTTCCAGGATGTCGGCGTCCTTGGCGGTGCGTGCGGCGTCGTCGGTCGCCTTGATCAGGAGCCAGTTGTTGCGCTTCTCGCCGGGCTTGCCGCGCAGGCGCACGAGGTGCCAGCGGCCGTGGAGCTTCTCGCCGTCGAGCGAAAGATCGAGATGGCCCTTCTTGAGGCCGCGATGCGGGTCCTCTTCCGGCGTCCATGTGCCGCGATCCCAGACCATCACGGTGCCGCCGCCGTACTCGCCCTTCGGGATCGTGCCCTCGAACGCGTTGTATTCGACCGGATGGTCTTCAGTCTCGACCGCGAGCCGCTTCTCGCCCGGCACCAGGCTTGGGCCGCGCGTGACCGCCCAGCTCTTCATCACGCCATCGAGCTCGAGCCGCAGATCGTAGTGCAGCCGCGTCGCCGCGTGCTTCTGGATGACATAGCGGCTGCCTTTGACGCGCGCCTTGCGGCCGCGCGGCTCCGGCGTCACGCCGAATTTCCGTTTTTTGCGGTAGACGTCGAGGGCCATCAGCTTGGATTTTACTGGAACATGATCCGTTCGAAAGCACGGTTCGAGGGCTTAAGGATCATCCCGCCGGGACCGAAACGCAATGCCCGCTCCCGAGGAGAATATCCTCGTGAGACAACGCCAGGTCCGGTTCTCGGGTTCCCGCTATAGCGGGCGCGGTTACGCCACTTCGCCGTGCGCTTTGCGCCTTTCGGCACGCAGCTCGTTGACGATGCGCTTGAGCGAGGCCACCTCAGCCTCAAGCTTCTGCACGCGCGCCGGCAGATCGCCCTGCGCCGCATCAGGCGCAATCGAAGGTGACTGAACGTCCTCACCGAACGAGACGCCCAGCTCGTTGCCGCTGCGCCATATCACGCGCGCCCGATTCATCTCCTCCCGGTTCGGGATAAAGAGCTCCACCGCATCCGGCACAGTGGCGGACTCCGAAAACTTCAAGCGCGCGCCCTGCTCGGAATAGTCGCGGACCAGGCAATCGACGCACGATCGCCGGTTGTTGAAGTAGACGCGCCCCTGCAGGAAGCTTTTTTGTCGCGAAGACGAACGGCGCTCTTTCACCCGTGGTTCTCCCGTCGAATTCGGCGGACCCAGGGTCAACGCCGGAGACACGTTCTCGGTTCGCAATATACTGCGCCGGCGTTACTCCATCGTTACGAAGCATTAGCCCGGCTTTAACCACCGGCCTCGCCGTCGCGGGGGTAGCTTGCTATTGGAAACAATGACAAAACGCATGCGCATTGACCGGTTGCTGGTCGAGCGGGGCCTGTTCGAGAGCCGCGCCAAGGCGCAGCAGGCCATCGCCGCGGGCCTGGTGACGGCCGACGGCGCCGCCGTAACCAAGCCGGCGGCGGAGGTATCCGCAGACGCGGTATTACAGGCCACGCCCGCGCATCCCTGGGTGTCGCGCGGCGGCGTGAAGCTCGCCGCGGCGCTCGATCATTTCGGGATCGAACCGGCCGGCCGCATCTGCCTCGATGTCGGCGCCTCCACCGGCGGCTTCACGCAGGTGCTGCTGGCGCGCGGCGCCCGCCGTGTCTACGCGGTCGATGTCGGGCGTGACCAGTTGCATCCGAGTCTTCGTGGCCGCCCCGACGTGGTGGCGATCGAGACGACCGACATCCGCAAGCTCGAACCAGCCCGGCTCAGGGAGCCGCCTGATCTCGTCACGGTCGACGTGAGCTTCATCCCGCTCAAGCTGGTGCTGCCCGCGGCGCTCGCGCTGGCGCGGCCGGCCGCGGAGGCGGTCGTGCTGATCAAGCCGCAATACGAGGCCGGGCCTGACCACGTCAAAAAAGGGATGGTGCGCGACCCCGCGATCCACGAACAGGTCTGCACCGATGTGGCCGCATTGCTCACATCGCTGGGCTGGGCCGTCCTCGGCGTCATTCCCTCCCCGATTGCGGGGGGCGACGGCAATCACGAATTCCTGATCGGAGCCAGTGTGGCGGTTCAGAAGTCCGCAACACCCTAGTGGCGACTGCGAATTGCGGACTTCTGAACCTAAGCCACACTGGAATCAATGAGTTGCTAGTGTCCTTCAATTCCGAAGTTCGTATGCGAGTTCGCCGCACAACGGTACGAGCTTCGGAATCGGGACACTAGCCGGGGCTGAGAACGCCTTTCTCTGGCCACGGCATTCGTTATGGTGCCGCGCTATGACCCTCCCTGGAACCATGACGGCGGCCACGCCCGCGCCGCAGAGCGAGCATTTTGTCTGGCGAGCCGAAATCGCCGATACGGTGAAGCTCGCCTGGCCGATGGCGCTCACGCAGCTCGGCCAGATCGCCATGATGACGACCGATCTCGCGCTGATCGGCCGGCTCGGCGATGCCGCCGTTGCTGCGGTCGGGCTCGCGCATCTCATCTTGTTTGTCGGCTTCGTGTTCGGCATGGGCCTGGTTTCGGCGGTGGCGACGCTGGCGGCGCAGGCCTACGGCGCGCGCAAACCACGCATGGTGCGGCGGTCGCTGCGCATGGGCCTGTGGGCCGCGGTCATCCTCGGCGTCCCGATCAACGTCATTCAGCTGTGGGGCGAAGACATCCTCATCGCCGCCGGACAGACGCACGAAACGGCTGCGCTCGCCGCCCGCTATCTGCTCGGCCTTGCCTGGTCGATGATCCCGGCCTGGTGCTTCATCGCGCTGCGCAACTTCATGGGCGCGGTCAATCGTCCGGAGCCGGCGCTGTGGATCACGCTTGCCGCCATCCCGGTCAACGCGT
Source organism: uncultured Alphaproteobacteria bacterium (assembly GCA_963785745.1). Lineage (GTDB taxonomy): Bacteria > Pseudomonadota > Alphaproteobacteria > Rhizobiales > Xanthobacteraceae > VAZQ01. The sequence goes on along the minus strand of CAWAWR010000014.1, from coordinate 340 downwards.
TGCTCGCCTATGCGCTCATTCACGGGTACTACGGATTGCCGCGCCTCGACCTGCTCGGCGCCGGTCTTGCGACCACGTTCGTGAACGTAGCCATGTGCGTCGCGGCGGTGTGGATCTGCTACGCGTCCCGCCCGTTCAAGAAATATCGCGTGCTGGGGCGCTTCTGGCGGATGGACTGGGAGCTGATGCGGCAATTGATCGTCCATTGGCATGCCGATTTCCGGGACGATGTTGCTCGAGTGGGGTCTGTTCGCGTCCGCCGCTCATTCTGGTGGGTTGGCTCGGCACCACGGCGCTTGCCTCGCACCAGATCGCGCTGCAGATCGCGGCAATTCTGTTC
>CAWAWR010000013.1:0-34965 GCA_963785745.1 uncultured Alphaproteobacteria bacterium | reverse complement strand
GAAACGGCGCGCAGAGGTGGCTCGCATGCTTCCTGACCTCCGGTTCGTCCTCGGTGCGTTGATCGCAACCGCCGTGCTCGGCGTAACGCTGTTCGGCCTCGCGGCGACCATGCACATTTCCTACCAGAGCAAGATCGGTCCGCTCGAAGCGTCGCGTATGCTTGCCTACACGTCCGAAGGCGGCCGGCATCGCATCTTCGAGATTTCGGCGCCGCGCGCCGACAGCCCGTTCGCCAACATACCGGCCGATCCCAATCCCGTGCCGCTGCGGCAGCAATCGCTTGAGCCGACAGCCGCGCCGGCAGCCGAGCCGGCGGCGGTACCCGTGCAAACCGCCGCATCCCGCCAGTGTGCCGCCCGCGATTGAGCAGCCCACCATCGTGCCGACCGCCAGCGTGCCGCCTGCTACAGAACCGGTTGTCGTGGAGCACGCCAACCTTCCGCCACCGGCCGACGATGCCGACACGGTCGACGAGCGCGCGGTCGTCGATCCGCCGCTGCCGCGCGATAGCGACCCGCCGGCGCAAACCGTCGAAACCGCACCGGCCGCGCCATTGCCGGAGCCGGAGCCCGAGCCCGAGCCGGCTGCCGCCAGCGCGCCGATCGAAACAATGCCGGCGGCACCGGCGCCGGTGGTTGAAGCGCCGGCCGAGCCCGCCGCCGCCCCCGTGGTCGAAGCGCCGGCCGAGTCAGTCGGCACACCCGACTTCGAGCAGGTTGCCAGCATACCGCCGGCGGCGACGGACGCCGCTCCGGAAACGCGGCTCGATATCGCCGCCCTCACGGAGGCGCGGGAAGCTCCCAAGGCCAGGCGCGCCCGCAAGGCCGCGAGGGCCAAGCGCGCGGTCCGCCGCGCCGCGGCGACGCCAACCCTGTCGCAATCCTCGACGCTGTTTCCGCTCAGTTCGACGTCAAACCGCAACCAACCGGCGATCGGATTCTGGCCGCACTACTGATAGCGCGCGGGCCGCGTCAGCCGCGTCGCATCACTACAGCCGCAACAACCGCTTGGCGTTGCCGCTGAGCAGCTTGACCTTGTCCTCCTCGCACAGCGGGATGTGTGGGATCCAGTCGGTGCCTAGCTTGTTCGGCACGAACGGCCAGTCGATCGCAAACAGGATGCGCTCGATGCCCATCTCCTGCACGCAGCACAACAGCGCCGGGTTGGAGAAGTTGCCGCTGGTCGTGATGTAGAAGTGGTTGCAGAAGATATCGCGGAAGCTCATCGGCTTGCCGCCCGGCCGCGCCAGCGCATTGTCGACGCGCCAGACCAGGAACGGCAACGTCTCGCCGAGATGCCCGATAATGATTTTCAGGTTCGGATGCTTGTCGAATACGCCCGACAGCACCATGCGCAGCGCCTGCGTCGCGGTCTCCACCGTGAAGCCCCAGGCGGCGCGGATCACCATCGGGAAGTCCTTCACGTAGTCCTTGTAATAAGCCTCCATCACCGCCGGATGCGGCACCGACGGATGGAAATAGATCGGTACGTCGAGCTTCTCGGCGCGCTCGTAGATCGGCCAGAATTTCGGGCTGTCCAGGAACTCGCCGTTCGAGAGGCCGTGGATCATCGCGCCCTTGAAATTCTTCTTGGTGACGCAGCGCTCGAGCTCGTTTGCGGCTGCGGCCGGATCGATGGTCGGCAGCGCGCAGAACGCGGCGAAACGCTTGGGATTGGTGGCGCAGAAATCCGCCAGTCGATCGTTGACGCGCGCGGTGATTTCGGCGGCGTCGGAACCGGTGAGCTTTTGCGCCGATGGTGCGCCGTGCGAGAGCACCTGCACGTCGACCCCGGCCTCGTCCATCTCCTTGAGCCGCAGCGCCCCCATGTCGAAGAGCCGCTCCGTGGTCGAGGAGCTCCGTTCGACGGTCGCGGCGTGGGCCGCGAGTTCTTTGTCCCAATAATGCTCCTCGATGGCGATGACCGGACAGTTCGGCTTCAGCGGCATAGTTTCCCCCGATTGAAAATTGGCCCCGCTTCCTAGCAACCAGGGCCCTGGCTGTCACGGGAGGTATACGCGGCATAACGGTTCCATAACCGCCGGTACGAGGTGCGCGGCATCCGCAACCCTGCTGTGTCGCATTGTGCTTGGCATGCGTGCCGACTCGGGCGTTATATGGCCTCGCGTCCGGGGTTCTTCGGTTTGGAAAATTGCAGGGTGACAGTGATGGCACACCTGGTCGAGAAAGAGACCCTACTGCGCGCCAATTCGGCAATGATATTGACGCTGGTCGGCGGCGGACTTCTCATCTGCGCGTTGGGCGCCGTCATCTTCGACATCGGGCGAGCAGTGGGCGCTTGGTAGCCGGCGTTGCCGGCGAAGGCTTGCGCACGTCAACGCTCTAGCTTCATTAGAATTTCTCGCCGCCCAGGCGAACGACGGGCGTTGCCTTGTTCCGTCAGCAAGCCTGTCTTTTCTTGAACGCAGGGCAGGCGTAGGCACTCCGCGTTTTCCGGGAGGAGACAATCATGCGCGCGCTCATCGTCGCGGTCATGGCAGCCATTGCGATCGCGTTGACCTGGCAAGCAACCGACGCCGCTCCGTCATCGAAGCAGCAGCACGCGCGCAGCGTCGGCGACTGCGTGCGCCTCGCCAACGCGCGCGGCTGGAGCCGCGCCGGCGAGAAGGGCCGCCTGCCCTTCATCCGGCGCTGCATGCAGGGCAAGCCCGTCTGATCCCGCGCCCGTGTCAATAGCGCTGTTGCTGCCGCTGCTTGGATTTCTTCGGCTGATAGTTTGGATTTTCCGTGCACCAGCCGCCGGCGCCGCTGGCGCTGTCGAGGCACTGTTGCCGGTTGTGATAGCTGCAGTCCCAGCTCCCGCGCCCGGAGATGCCGTCCCGGATGCACCAGGGATTGCGTGAGCTTGAGAACTGGGCCTGGGCCAGTTGAACGTCGGCGACGAGCATGGCGGCAACACCGGCGATGGCGAAAAGAGCAGTACGCATCTGAACCTCCCGCAAAATCGAGGACCTAACACGGCTGCGAAGATAAGGCTCCGAACGCCGGTTTGCACGGGTCACTTTGTGATGACGACCCGAAATCCCGAACTGAAACGCACCCGGGACTGCTTTCTACGAACGTCCCCGCAGCGCGCGACGAAGCGCGTCGGCAAGATTGTCGAGCGCGAACGGCACGAAGCGGACGACGACACGGTGGCGGCCGGCCGGTACTTCGAGCCCGCGGAAGAGGACGTCGGCACGCAGGATCGGGACGCGCTTGCCATCGACCTCGGCGACCCAGCCCGGATACCAGGTCTCGTTGATCGCCAGCACGCCACCGAGCTCAGAGTCGACGTCGATTTCGATCCGCGCCGGGCGCCACAGCGCGATGCGCGCGCTGCCTGCCGACATCGTACCGGCGTAGCTCGCTGCAAGCGGCGTGTCGTCGTCGATCAGTACGCGGTCGGGCGCCGGGCTCGCGGCAAGCCAGCCCGGGCCGCTCACGGCATCGGCGTCGGCCACCTGTACGCGACGGGTGAATTTTACCCGCGGCGCCGGGTCCTTCAATCGGTAGACCCAGACGTCCGGACCGGCGCGCAGTACGTCGGCGACCGGCCGGCGCGCAAGATGCGGCACCTCCTCGATCGGACGACCGAGCAACACGAATTCGAGGCCGAGCGTGCGTGCGAGCGCGCAATCGTAGCCGTCAAAGGAGGCCGGGAAATCCCGCAGCTCCATGCGCCAGGTCGTTTCGCCCGGCGCCACCAGCCGATCATAAATACCGATGCGCAACGGATTGTAGCCGTTGACCGCTTCGAGCGAGCGCACGATCGCAACGTTCTGCCAGGGACCGCCGAGCCCCATGATCTCGACGCGCGGACGCTCGCCATTGTTGCGGCGTTCGCGGACGGAGCGCTCGATCAGATCGAGCGCCTCGGCAGCAGCACCGAGCGGCCGCTCGAGCACGGCGTAGAAGTCGCGGGGCTCGGCATTGAGCCGAAACGCCGTGTTCCACCAGACCAGCTCCGCGGCGGCGATCAGTGTCACCGCAACCGCGGCAATGCTGCGCATGCGCGCATTGTGCGCGAGCGCCAGCATCAGGATCGCGGCGGCCGCGATCGGCGCGGTGGTCAGCGCCGCCATCAATGCGTCGCCGGAATGTCCGGTGCGGCCGGAGAACATCACGCCGAAGACAACCATCGCCAGACCTGCGAACGCCATCGCGACGCTTGCGGCGCGGCGTCCACGCGGCACCCCCTCACGGATGTAGTCGGCGAGCAGTGCACCGCAAATCAGCGCCAGCATCGCAACAAAGACGAAGCTGCCGTCGACCGGACGGCGGAAGCGGCTCACGCCCGGCACAAAGTCGAAAGCCCACGCGAATGCCGGCGTGTAGCGGCCGAGTGCATAGATCAGCGCCAGCGCGGCAGTCGCCGCGAGCAGCGTACGCCCGCGGCGGAACGCCCCGCCGCAAGCGATGCCGAGCCACAGCAGCAGGATGACCGGCACCGATCCGACGAAGAGATAGTTGAAGCTGTCGTCGGTGAGCGAGACCAGCGGCTCCGTGTTGCCGTTCGGGCCCCAATAGTCCGCACCGTGCGAACCGAAGATGTCGGCGACGACGAATTGCGCGAGACCGGCCGGGTGCAGCGAGCCGAGCACGGCGTGGTCGAGCGTGATCTCCGGGCGGTTGGACAGCGCCGCGAACTGCATGGTCAACAGCATCGGCGCCGCGGTCAGCGCAATCCCGGTGGCCGCCATCACGACGATCACCGCGAGGCGTTCGCGCAGATAGCGGAGCGGCCGCTCGGCACTCGCGACCTCGGCGATCACCACCGCCGCCAGCACGAAGCAGAACAGCATCGCTACCTGGTTGCGCCCGAGCGCCACTGACGCAGCGACAAACGAAAACGCCGCGCCGAGCAGGAGCGAGCGGCGTTCGAGCGCCAGCTGCAACAGGAGCAGCGCCGGCGGAAACAGTCCGTAGCTCAGGATTATGCCGGTATGCTGCAGGCGGCCCGCCGCAGCGCCGCCGAACATGAACACCACCGCCGCCAGCACGCACGCGACCGCCGGCCAGCGCGCGCGGGCGCCGATGACGGCCACCGACAATCCGCCGATCAGGAGATGCGCGTGGACGAGGAGATCGAACGCGCGCATCGACGGCGCGGGGTCGAACAGCGCGTACAGCACCATCAGCGGCGCAAACAGCAGCGACTGCGGATCGGCGACGCTCGGATGCCCGCCATAGTGATAAGGATTCCAGAACGGCGACGCCCCCGACTCGAGGGCCGACGCCAGGAACCGGTAGAACGCGTAGAACTGGTTTTTGGAATCCCAGGGGACGACGCTGTCGGTGAGAATCCAACGGCTCATCGCCACGAGCCAGATCGCCACGATCAGAACGCCGGCAATAGTCAGCGTGTGCGCGAAGACGCTGCGCCCTGCCCAACCCTGAACCAGCGGCGCACGCGTGCGCCCCAGGCTTCCTTCCATCCCGGCCATGGGGGAATGCCCGTAAATGTCCTATAAACGGGAACAGCATGACAAGGACGGCAGAGGTTGTCGAGTAAGGTTGGGCGGGCGGCGACGGCCTGTTGCAGACCCTCGCCGTCAACGCCGCTAGATGTGCGGCTTTCCGCTGGCGAACCATTCGGTCGGTATGGTCCGATTGGTGCCTTCGGCCAGGAGCTTGCGGTGCAGGATGGCGCCGCAGGCGGCGAACTGCATCGCAAGGCCGGTGTTGTTCTTGTAGAAAACGATGCCGCCGGGATCGCGCTTGAGCGCCGCCTTGCCGGCGACGATGTCGCCGAGCTCGTGAACGTTCTCGCGCTTCACGATGCCCCTTGGCGAGCGGCCCCGACAGCTCGACCTGACGGTTGGCTTCGACGCTGGCCCAGTCGTTGATGATGATATCGCTGGCGCGCGCGAAGGTGGTTTCGTCGACCTCGTGGCGGGCACTCATGACATCCGAATTGGCAATGGTGACGACCATCTGCCCGGGCTCCAGCCATTCGCCGTTGAGCACCGGCACCTTGGTGTTGGTGGCGCAGGCGACAACATGGGCGCCGCGCACGACCTCGCGCGGATCGTCGACCGCGATGGTCTCGAATTTTTCGCCGGCCATCTGCTCAGCGAACGCGGCGCGGTGCGCCGGGTTCGGACTGAACACCTTGACGCGCTTGATCGGACGCACCGCGCATATGGCCCGACAGTTTGGCACCGCCTGCATGCCGGTGCCGAACAGGCCGAGCACGCTCGCGTCCTCGCGCGCCGCGAGCGACACCGCCAGCGCCGAGGTGGCGCCGACCCGCAGCCCGGAGAGATAGGTCTCGTGCATGAAGGCGAGCGGCTCGCCGGTGCGCAAGTCGTAGAGGATGACGATGGTGTAGTTGACGTCGTCGACGACGTTGACCTTGCGGCCGTCCCCCGACTGCACCGGCGAGAAGGCCGAGCCGGCGCGCACGCAGGCGACACCCGCGCTCTCGACCGCGCCGGCCTGGATGTTGGCGGTGTAGCGCCGCGACGGATCGGGCGTGGTGGAGCTATAGCGCAGCCGCGGCGGATTGACGGCGCGCTTTTCGGCCAGATCGCCGGAAGGCGACACGCATCGCCTCGACCGCTTCGGGGATCGAGAGGAGCCGCTCGGCATCCGCGTCGGTGATGATGATGGACATTCGACGTCAGCTCCGGTTTCTCTCGGCCTCATGGTGAGGAGGCGCCACAAGCGCGCTAACGCGCGTCTTCGACGCGCTATGGCGCCGCCTCGAACCATGGGGCCGCCCCATCCTTCGAGACGCGCCTTCGGCGCTCCTCAGGATGAGGGCGGGGTGAGAGCTGAGGCACCTGAAGGTCACATCCGCTCCAGCTTCGGCATCACCTCGGTCCGCATCAATTCGAGCGAGCGCAGCGCCTGTTCGAGCGTGAGATTGCCGAAGAAGAGATAGGTGAGGATGTAGTTGAGCCCGAGCTTGTCGGCCTGCCGCTCGATCTCGGCCAGCACCGTCTTCGGGCTGCCGGCGATCGCCATGCCGTCCTTCTCCCATTCCTCGAAGGTCATGCCGCGCGGCACGAGCCCCCTCACCTGCGCCTCGTTCTGGGCGTGCTGCTTGCGCAGCCAGTTCAGGCTGCCGACGTGATAGTCGACGTTCGGCTTGGCGAGCTTGCGCGCCTCCTCGTCGGTCTCCGCGATCACGATATGGCGCAACGCGCCGATCGCGGCACCGTTCTTAAACTCGGGCTTCGGCTGCTCGGGCCCGCCGCGCTTGGCGAGCGCCTCACGATAGGCGTCGATATTGACCTTGGCGTAGTCGGTCGGGCCGTTGGCGACGAAGTGCATGCCGTGCTCGCCCGACCAGGCCGCGCCGGTCGTGTTCGACGAGCCGTACCAGAACGCCGGCGTCGGCTGCTGCAGCGGCCGCAGCGCCATCGGCACGTCCTTGTAGGAATAGTGCGCGCCCGAATAGCTGAACTTGTCGTTGGTGAGTGCCGCCGACAGACAATTGAACGCGTCGATGAAGATGTCGCGCGATTCGGCGGCGTCGACCTTGTGATAGGCGAGCTCATAGGGCGAGACGCCGCGCCCGACCCCGACCTCGAGCCGGCCGTTGCTCAGGTGATCGAGAATGCAGATTTCCTCGGCAAGCCGCAGCGGGGACACCAGCGTCAGGAGATAGACCAGCGGCCCGATCCGCATCCGCTTGGTCGCGCGTGCGAGCGCTCCCAGATAGACGCCCGGCACCGGCACGAGGTTGAGCGGCGTCGCGTGGTGCTCGGCGACATGCAGGCAATAGATGCCGGCTTCGTCGGCTGCGGCAGCGAATTTGAGGCGCTCGTCGAATGTTTGCGCGATCGAGCGATCGGCGGCGCGCTCGACATGATCGAAGATCCCGACTTTCATTCTGACTTCTCTGAGGATTGCGAGGATGCGGACGGCAGGGGCGGCAGATTGCACGATCCCGGCGGGATCGGAAAGGTGCGCCATTGGCCGGAACTGCGGCCGATCATGCTATATGTCGGGCGCGGAGGTGACGCCATGCATGTCTTCAATCTTGAGCGCGAACAGGCCTGGGACCCGAAAAAGCACGTCGAGAAGGTGCTGAGCACAGTCGAGGACGGCGACGCCACCGTCGCCTGTTGGGAGCCCGGCCAGATCAGCCCCAACCACTGCCATCCGGAGGCGACCGAGATCTATTTCTGCTTCACCGGCGGCGGCGTGATGCGGACCCCGACCCAGACGGTCGACGTGGTGCCCGGCTCCTTCGTCGTGCATCCGCCGGGTGAGGTGCACGAATATGAGAACGGGCGCGAGCGCACCCTCCTCTTCCGCGTCCGCTACGGCGCCGACATGCGCGCCCACTACACCGACTGGCGCGGCCGGCCGGGCTGGACGCAATCGGCGGAGGATCAGGCCTATTTCCGGGCTAATCCGCCTGGGTAGATGCGTGCGATACGGACCGTTAAGAATGCCTGCGGTCCTGATTGCAAATCCTTGCTGCGCCGCCTATATCCCCCGGCGTTCGAGATTTTGCATGACTTGTATGCGCCCCGAGGGGGCTTCCCCAAGACAACGCCAAATCCGGATATGCGGCCCGCGGAATGGTTTTGCGGGCCATTGGACGCCTTTGAGCGTTTTCTGAAGGAGGCCATACCATGGCAACAGGTACCGTGAAGTTCTTCAACACCACGAAAGGCTACGGCTTCATCCAGCAGGATGCGGGCGGCCCGGATGTGTTCGTGCACATCTCTGCGGTCGAGCGCGCCGGCATGCGCAGCCTCGTCGAGGGTCAGAAGGTCACGTTCGACGTACAGGCCGACCGTAAGACCGGCAAGTCGGCGGCTGCCAATCTGCAGCCCGCCTGAACGACGGCTTGAACGATTGGAAGCCCGGCGCTAAACCCGCCGGGCTTCTTGCTTTTAGGGCAACCGCTTTTGCAACCAATGACAAGAAGGACCAGCCGCAATGGCCCGCAAACCCGGAACTCGCAACGTCGGCGAATACGTGTTGTTCGACGTCGTCTATGAAGACGGAACCCAGCGGTCGAACCGCCGGGTGCCCGCCGATGCGCTCGGCGGCCTCGACGGCGACGAGCCGGCCAAAGCGATCATCGAGGCGCAGGACCGCGAGATCGCCGAGAAGTCGGGCTTGCCGCCCTCGCGCATCAAGAGCCTGCGCCGCACCGGCTCACCGCCCAGCAAGGAAGAGAAGCACGAGATGAAGAAGGCGTCGCGCGGCCGGCGGTGAAACTCTCGTAGCCTGTAGGATGGGTTGAGCGCAGCGAAACCCATCGATCTCTGCGGTAGTGCATGATGGGTTTCGCTTTCGCTCAACCCATCCTACGTCCCTACAGCTTGATGCCGGCGCGCTTGATGATGTCGCCCCAGCGCTGGGTGTCGTCGGCGATATACTTCCTGAAATCCTCCGGGCTCCCGAGCGGCACCACCACACCGAGCGCCTCGAGCTTGGCGCGCAGCCCCGGGTCCGCCATCGCCTTCTTCGCCTCGGCATTGAGCCAGTCGATGATCGGGCGTGGGGTTTTCGCGGGCGCAAGGAGTCCGAACCAGGGACCGCCCTCGAGCTCCGGCATCCCCTGCTCGGCCATGGTCGGCACCTCAGGCACCACCGGCAGCCGCTGCGGCGACATCACGCCGAGCGCGCGCACCTTGCCGGCAAGAAGCTGCTCGCGCGCCAGCGGAACGATATCGAACATCATCTGGATGTGACCGGCGACGAGATCGATCACGGCCGGGCCGGCGCCCTTGTAAGGCACGTGCACGAGGTCGAGCTTGTGCATGATCTTGAACTGCTCGCCGACCATGTGGCCGGACGAGCCGTTGCCGGGCGAACCGAACGAGATCTTTCCAGGATTCTTGCGCGCGTAGTCGACGAGCTCTTTCGGCGTCTTCACCGGCAGCGACGGATTCACGACAAGCATGTTTGGCGAGGAGCCGACCAGCATGATCGGCTCGAAATCCTTGGCCGGGTCGTAGGGCAGCTTCTGCAGGTGCACCAGGATCGACTGGGTCGGATGGAAGCCCATGTAGATGGTGTAGCCGTCCGGCGGCGCCTTCGCGACGAAGTCGGCGGCGATCACGCCGCCGGCGCCGGTGCGCTGCTCGGCGATGACGGTCTTGCCGGTGTTGGCGGAAATCCCCTGCGCGACCGCGCGCGCCAGCAGGTCGGCAACGCCGCCGGGCGGCGTCGGCACGATGATCCGGATCGGCTGGTTCGGATAATTCTGCGCCACGGCGGGCGACGCGAAAGCCGCGGCTGTCGCGACAAAAGCTGCGGCAAGCCGCATGGCCAATCGAGTCATTGTTCCTGCTCCCCAATCAATTTTTCTGGGCGGTATTGGAATGCAACTTTAGCCCAGCCCGCCGCGTTTTGCCACGCGGGACGGCCCCTGCGATGCCCCGCCGCACTCTGGAAATCCGTCCGGCCCGGCCCCATATAAAGCCCGCGGCCGTGGAATATTCGCGCCGCAATTCACCCACAATCTGGCAAGGACAACAGGCGGGGTCGCCGTCATGAGCAGCGCGTTTGTAAAAGAGGCCGACGGAAACGAGGTGGTCGAGAACCTGCCGGAGCGGCCGGTCTCGGAGCATCCGAATTTCGTCACCGCCGAAGGGCTCGCGACCATCGAGGCCGAGCTTGAGCGGACGCATCGCGAGCACGCGCAGGCGCAGGCCGCGAACGACCGCACCGCGCTGGCGCGCACCGCGCGCGATCTGCGCTACTGGACCTCGCGCCGCACCACCGCCCAGGTGATCTCGCCGCCGATTGCCGGTGGCGAGGTGCAATTCGGCTCGACCGTCACGATCGAGCGCGACGACGGCCGCCGCCAGACCTTCCGTATCGTCGGCGAGGACGAGGCCGATCCCGCCCGCGGCACGCTTTCCCATGCCGCGCCGTTGGCGCGTGCGCTGTTCGGCAAGTCGGTCGGCGACGTGGTGCAGGCCGGGCAGTCGGAGGCGGAGATCGTCGAGATCCTCTAGCAGTCATTCCGGGGCCGGCCACCGATCTCGGGTTTACCCGAGATCGGCAGTTCATATGCCCAAGTCGGCAACAGCCGACTTGGGTGGCCGGAGCCCGGAATCCATAGCCTTCACAACCGCAATATGGATTCCGGACAGCCGCTTCGCGGCTTCCGGAATGACAGCGGAGTGTGCTGCCCCGGTTTCCCTTGCGCGTCTCACGCGCTAGTCTCCGGCCCGCCCGGACAGAAGGGGCTCAAAGACCAACGAGGCGGAGACGGAAATGGCGAAGGCGTATTGGGTGTCGTGCTATCGGTCGATCACAAATCCGGATGCGGTGGCGGAATATGCGAAGCTGGCAGGACCGGCCATTCTGGCCGCCGGCGGCAAATTCCTCGCGCGCGGCAATGCCGATGTCGCCTATGAGGCCGGGCTCAAGCAGCGCATCGTGATCGTCGAGTTTCCGAGCGTCGAGGCCGCCGTCGCCTGCCATGACGGCGCCGGATACCAGGCCGCGCTCAAGGTGTTCAACAAGGCCGGCGAGCGGGATTTCCGCATCGTCGGGGGGCTCGAATAGCAGCAACCGACCCGTCGGCGGAATGCGAGCATGACTGAGAGATGAGCAAGATCATCGTCTCGTACCGCCGCTCGGATTCCGCCGCCATCACCGGACGCATCTTTGACCGGCTCGTCGACCGCTACGGCGAGCAGTCGGTGTTCATGGACATCGACGCCATTCCCTATGGCACCGACTTCCGCAAGCACATCCAGGACGCCCTGCGCGACGCCGACATCCTGTTGGCGGTGATTGGGCCGACCTGGCTCGGGAAAATGCCCGATGGCCGCATCCGCATCCAGGACGAAGCTGACCCGGTCCGCGTCGAAGTCGAGGCCGCGCTCAAGCAGGGACTGACGGTGATCCCGGTGCTGGTCGACAATGCCGCGATGCCGGGCGCGGCCGACCTGCCCGACAGCATCCGCGATTTCGCCTATATCAATGCCGCGCCGATCGACGTCGGCCGCGACTTCCGGGCGCACATGGAGCGGCTGACGCGCTCGATCGACCGCATCGTCGATACGGATAAAGCCGCGCTCGAAGTCGTCCTGGCGCGCGGCTATCCGGATGCGCCCAAGGCGTCGCAGTGGAGCGCGCGCCGGCTGGCCGCCGTGATCGGCACCATCGCCGTCTTTCTCGGCGGCGGGATCATTGCCGCAAACCTGTTGCTCGACCGGCCACGGCCGGGCGAACCGCCGGCATCGAAGCAGGTCAGCGACGCGGCGCCGGTACCCGTTCCGACAACGCCCGGACCGCCTCCCGGCGCCGGCACACCGCCGGAGGACGTCGCGCGGCCCACGCCGCCGCGGAACCTGCCATCCGCGGCTCCTGTCGTCGCCACCTATCGCATCCCCACCACCGTCTCCGGCGGCTTCCAGAACATGCGCAGCGGACCCGCGCTCAAATATCCGATCGTCATCCCGGTCCCCGCCGGCGCGACCGGTATCGTGCTCGGCGCTTGTCGCGCTGCCGAGGACAATACGCGGCCCTGGTGCCAGGCGACGTGGCGCGGCCTGTCCGGCTGGATCTCGAGCTGCTGCGTCGTCGACGAGAAGACCGGCGCGCTGCCGAAAGTCGACTGAGCAGCGCAGCTCAGGCCGTAGCGACGTGACGGCGGTTCACCCGCCGCATCAGCCGCCCCATCATCCCGCCGAACGACAGCGCCGAGATCGCCTGCTTGCGATACGCGCCGGTGCCGAGGATTTCCTTCGCCGCCATCAGCCCGCTTTCCACCGCCGGGCCGATCCCCTCGCCGAGGTCGACGCTGGCGAGCCCCGCGGAATCCCCGATCAGGAAGCAGTTGTCGCGTTTCACCTCGCCGCCGCCGGTGAACAGGAAATAGGGATGGCCGGTCTCCTGAAGATTTTCAGCGGTCGCCGCGTCGAGCTTCTGCTCGCGCACGAGGTCGGCGATGAAAGTCCGGAAATGGTCGTGGATCTTGGTGCCGGACTTGCGGAAGTAACGCGCCTTGCCGCCGAGACCGATGTTCACGAAGCCGTTGCCCTTCGGCACGATCCAGCCATAGCCGGCGAGGCCGCGCCGGAAGAAATAGAGATGGCAGAGGTCGCCGCGCGCGGGATATTCGAACTCGCGCTCCAGCGTCACGATCTGGCGCGATTTCATCCGCCCTTCGGGAAACAGTGCGCGGCGCACCGGGCACATCGTTCCGCCGGCGCCGACCAGGTAGCGGCAGGAATAAGCGCCGTCGATGACGAAGCGCTCGCCTTCGCGGGCGACCGACTTCACCTCGTGCTCGACAACCTCCGCGCCCGAGCGGGCGAGCAGCCAGGCGTCGAACTCGACGCGGCGGATGGAAAAATCCGGCCCCGGCGTCGGAAACCATTTGAGCGCGAGCGGCAGCCCGAAGACATGCGTGCGGATGTCGAGCTTGAGGATCGGGTGCGGATAGTCGTCGGCCGTGATTTCGAGATCGCGCATCGCCTTGGCGGTGACCCAGCCGGCGCAAAGCTTCAGGCGTGGGAAGCGCGCCTTGTCGAGCACCAGCACGGCGCGGCCGTTCTGCACGAGATGCCGCGCGCAGGTGCTGCCGGCGGGGCCGCCGCCGACAATGATCGTCTCGACGTGGCGCATCCGCGCATTCTAGCGTGGAGCGGCAATCGCCCGCCACAGCGATGTCGTATTCCTTCGCGACGTTCGCGCCCTGTCCCGCCGCTGGTGTCGTGCGGCATTCATGTCAAAGGAACGATCCATGCCGAGGCTCGCCGCCGCCTGTGCCGCGCTCGCCATCGCGATGCTGCTGCCTGCCCTCGCCGCCGCGCAGACCCGCGACGTCGCGGGCGCGAAGGACTACGCCGGTATCGGCCGCTTCAAGGGCAGCGTCGCCACCGGTTTTGACGTGAAGGATTTCGACGCCGTGCGGATACAAGGCGCGGCGTTCCGCGACGGCAAGCCGGTCGACGCGCGGCGGCTGGAAGGACGCGCGACCCGCATCGCCTATCGCACCGGCAAGGGTCCCTCGATCATCGAGGTCGCGCGCAATTTCGAGAACCAGCTCGCGAAGGCCGGCTTCGAGACGCTGCTCGTCTGCGACACCGACGCCTGCGGCGGCATTCCGTTCGTCGAGGCGGTCGATGTCTTGCCGATCCCGCAGATGTGGATCGACGGCTTCAACTACCGCTACTACGCCGGCCGCAGGGTACAGGGCGGGCGCGAGACCTATGTCAGCGTGCTCGTCTCGATGAACAACGACGACATCTATACGCAACTCACCGCCGTCGATCTCGGCGCGATCGAGAACAAGATGGTCGACGCCGCTGCGATGGCGAAGGGTCTCGGCGAGAACGGCCGCATCGCGCTCTACGGAATCTATTTCGACACCGACAAGGTCGTGGTGAAGCCGGAGAGCCGCCCGACCCTCGACGAGATCGCGAAGCTGCTCCAGAGCCAGCCGCGGCTCAACGTCTTCATCGTCGGTCACACCGACAGCCAGGGCACGCACGACTACAACGTGACGCTCTCGCGCCGGCGCGCCGAGGCGGTGGCGGCCGCTCTCATCCAGAACTACAACATCTCGAAGGCGCGGCTCTCGACCGCGGGCGTCGGCTTCCTCGCGCCGGTGCGCTCGAACGCGACCGAGGACGGCCGCGCGCTCAACCGCCGCGTCGAGCTGGTGGCGCCGTAGCGCAGCAACCCGCCAACCTCTCTCCGTCATCCTGAGGCGGCCGCCGAAGGCGGCCCTCGAAGGGCGACGGCCCGGGCCGTGCATCCTTCGAGGCCCTCGCCATAGCGGTCGAAGACGCGCGTAAACGCGCTTTTGGCTCGGGCCCCTCAGGATGACGGAGATAGATTGAGCCGCATTCGCGAGATCACTCCGAAGCGCGGAACACGCCGTCCTTGAAGAAGAAGCGGAACGGCGTCGTGCCTTTCGCGCCGCCCTCGAAGGCGCGCCACTGGCCGTTGCGGCAGAGGATGCCGCCCTGCACCGGCACCGCCTCGAACTCGGCGACGTTGGCATAGACCTGCGGGTTGTCGCCGGGCGGGACCGCCATGAAGGTGGTGATGCACTTGCCGCCGGTGATGACGGGGTCGTAGCCCTTGATCACGAAGCCGTTGCCGCCGGTCGACGGGAAGGTCGAGCGCAGCAGCGGCCAGCTCTCGTAGTTCACGCCGGTCTCCTGCATCTGCGCGCGCGCCGGCGACGGCGCGATGGCGATCGCCAGCAGCGCGGTGGCCACGACGGCCAGGGCGGCAAGCGCCAGGATGATGGCGGGCAATCGGGTTTTCATGGCTGCATTCTCCGCGTCATGCGCCGCAGGGGCGCGCTGTTTGGCGGAGATACGGGGGGATGGTGGATAAGGATGCGGGCTCACGGGGGCGTGAAGCGCGCCAGCCGCCTACTCCCCCGCCGCCAGCTTCCGCCGCACACCCCACGCCGCCAGCACCCGCTCCATTTCCTCCGCCACAAAATGCCGGGCGCTGTCCTGGTCGTAGCCTTGCGCCAGGAGGTCGTCGTACTCGGTCAGCGAATGCCGCACATAGGCGACGAGCGACAGCCAGGCCGCGGTCTCGGGCGTGGCGGAGCGCAGGCCGCGGCTGTCGAGCGCATGGTCGACCACCGCGCCGAATTCATGCCGCGGCATTTGCGGCGCAAGCCGGCGGAGCGCGGTCTCGATCTCGGTGCGTGTCGGCATGGCGGTTCGTTTGGCGGCTCCAGGACAGAAGTATCATAGCCGGCCCGCTCGCTGTTCAGCCTTTGGGGCCATGGCGTTTGCGATGGCAGGAACATTGCGTGCCTGCTAGCCTTCGTCGAAGAGACGCCACCGCTCCAAACCGGCGCGCGCCCCAAATGGTCTGCCCTTAAGTGTCGCTCATCCATATTCAGATCTTGCGATTTGTCGCGGCGACGGCGGTCGTTCTCTTCCATGCCATCGCAACGGGGAAGGTCTATCTCGCCAGTCCTGGCGACACGACGCTGTTCAAGCTCTTCGAGTATGGCCACTACGGCGTCGACCTGTTTTTTGTGATCTCGGGATTCATCATCTACTACGCGACCGAACGATCGAACCCGACCCCGATGCAGTTCCTGCGCCGGAGAGTCGAGCGCATCGTGCCGGTCTATTGGTTCCTCACGCTCCTGATCGTGGCGCTCGCGCTCCTGATGCCGCAGGTCTTTCGGGGGACGAACTGGCTCGACATCCATCATCTCGTGACATCGCTGTTCTTTGTATCTTTCACGGATGGCGTACCCCCGCTGCTCTATGTCGGCTGGTCGCTTGAATACGAGATGTTCTTCTACCTCGCGGTCGGCCTGCTGCTGTTCCGCAAGAAAGACGCGTGGAATGGCGTGCTGATCCTGTTTTCCATTCTCGTGATCGCGGGACAGACCAGAGCCATCGCGGAGTTCTCGGGGCACTACCGATTTTTGATGGATCCGATCATTCTCGAATTCGCGTTCGGCGTGTTGGCGGCGCAGATTTTCTGCGCCAAGAAAGTCGCCCTTCCAGGGCTCGTCGCCGTCGGTTGCGCGTGCGTCGCGGTGCTTTTGGCGATTCCCGCGCACCGCGCTCTCATCATCGGCCTGCCCTCGACTCTGCTCGTCCTGGGCGCGGCCTATGTGAGCCGCGCTCGGATGACGCCCTCGGCGTTCGAGACCATCGTGGCCAGGCTCGGCGACGCGTCCTACTCGATCTACCTGATTCAGGTGCTGAGCCTTCCCGCCGCCGGCAAGCTCGCGGCGCGGCTGTGGCCGGCGATGCCGCTCGACCTGTTTATCGCCGCGTCGACGGCGGCGACCGTCGTGGCGGCCTATGGGCTGTATCTGTGCATCGAAAAGCCCGCGCTTGTTTTCTGCCGGCAGTTCCGGGCGGAGCGCGCGGCAACCGGCAGGCTGAAGCTCCCCCGGCGTGACGGGTGGTCTTACTTCCCCGCGCGCAGCACCACGGCGTGGCCATCGTGGTCGCCGGTGGTGATCTGCGCATCGTTGACCGCATTGCCGAGCGGCACCGTGCCCGCCGGCTTGTAGGCGGAATGAGCGTCGAGCCCGCGCGCGAACGCATCACGCGCATCATTGAACGACGCATAGCGATGCCCGGGCCATTCCAGGAGATTGACGCGCTCGCGGCTGAACGCGCCGGTGAAGACATAGCCGCCGTCGAAACGGTGCGGACCGAACACGCGGCCGTGGTTGTTGCTTTCCTCGAAAATCCGGTTGGAGAAGGCGTCGTCGCGGCCCTGCGGAAGCTGGCCGTAAAGCGCGCCGCCGATCATGCCGTGGTACCCGGTGGAATGCCCGAAGCGGACCGGAAAGCCGGCCGCGGCCGCCGCGGCGGTCAGCCGCCGCTTCGCATCGTCGGCGCTGGTCGCGCCTTCGTCGATCAGGATCACGTTCACCGGTTCATGCAGGCGCTTGCCGTCGACGACCTCGCCGAGCCAGTGCGCGATCGTCCCGTCGCGGGCGATCATCCATCGGCCGATGGTAGGCAGGCCCGGCGGATTGGCGACCGCTTCAGCAGCAAGCGCGCTGGGCGGTGGCGTGCCGGGCTCGTCCGGTTGCGCATGCATGGGGACGATTCCGGTGATCGCGATCAGACCGACGACGGCGATGCGACGAGCAGTCAGCATAGCACGGTATGGGACCGGTGCGCGGACGCTTGGTCAAGCGCCGCGCGGGAGAACGGTAAATTCCACCCCGCGAAACGCAGTTGTAATTCCGGGTGAAAGCCCCCATATACCGGTCGTTCGCGATTGCCTGCCTTGATTGATCTGCCCGCAAGGGCCTTCCCAAGAACACGCAAACCCGGATATCGACCCGCGCAAATGGTTGTGCGGGCGGCAGACGCCTTTGTGCGTTCAAGGAGACCAATATGGCTCAAGGTACCGTCAAGTTTTTCAATGCCCAGAAGGGCTTTGGCTTCATCGTCCAGGACAACGGCGGCCCCGATGTGTTCGTTCACATCTCGGCGGTCGAGCGCGCCGGGATGAGCAATCTCAACGAAGGCCAGAAGCTTTCGTTCGATGTCGAAGCCGACCGCCGCAGCGGCAAGTCGGCCGCGACCAATCTGCAGACCGCCTGACGGCGGCTGCCATAAGCCAAACCCGGCGCTCCGGCGCCGGGTTTTTGTTATCGGATACCGGAAAGGATCGACACCATGGCGCGGAAACCAGGCTCGAAGAGTTCAGGAGAATTTGCGCTGTTCGACGTCGTCTATGAGGACGGCTCGCAGCGCTCCAACCGCAAGGTTCCGCTTGCGGCGCTGGGCGGCCTCGACGGCGATGAGCCGGCGCGCGCGGCCATCAGCGAGCAGGACAGCGCGATCGCCGAGCGATCGGGCATCCCGCCGATGCGCATCATGTCCATACGGCGCTCCGGCGGGAAATAACTTTCGCTCGCGGAGACTTACAATTTGCCCGTCGAGGCGGGCGCAGCCGGCGGGGCTGCCGGTGGAGCATGCACCGGCGTTTCGCTGATTTTGCGCCAGCGGATCTGCAGCATCCGCGATGCGATCAGACCGTCGGGCGTTCGGATCTGAATGTCGATTTGGTCGTCGGTTTCGGCGCGCTTGGCAGAGAGCGCGCCGTCGATGCCGAGCATTGCCGCCGTCGCCGGATTGAGCGACATCAGGCCCAGGTCCTCGACCACGAAGCCCGACGCCGTGAGCTCGGCCGTGTAGAAGCGCTTGACCTCGCCGAGCGAGGCGCGCGTGCCGAGATCGAGCGAATGAAATCCGCCTGGCATGCTCGCCGATGTAACCGTGCCCGCCTGCACCACCCAACCGCCGGGATAGACCGGCACCCACGACGGGCGCGGCAGATTCTGGCCGAACTGCATGTGGGTGAGGCTGCCGTCGTGCTCGACGGCGGTCGCGCTCCAAGGGCCCATGAAGCCATGGATCAGCGTGCTGGAATAGCTCGCGCCGAGCGCGATCGTTACAACGATCAGGAACGGGATAAGCAGCCAGCGCATGGCGCGATCTATGCCCGCACCGCGCCGGTCTCACAAATCACAAGCGTAGATATGGTGAGCGCCCGGTAAGGACGGCTCGGCGCCGCCGCCAAGAAAACAAAACGGCCCGCGATTTGCGGGCCGTTTCAATTTCGGGGCCGTCCCATCCTGTGGCAGGGGACGAGCGGAAGGGCCTCAGTTATCCAGGAAGCTCCGCAGCTTCCGCGACCGGCTCGGATGCTTCAGCTTGCGCAGCGCCTTCGCCTCGATCTGGCGGATGCGCTCGCGCGTCACCGAGAACTGCTGGCCGACCTCTTCCAGCGTGTGGTCGGTGTTCATGCCGATGCCGAAGCGCATGCGCAGCACGCGTTCCTCGCGCGGCGTCAGTGACGCCAGCACGCGGGTCGTGGTTTCGCGCAGGTTCGACTGGATCGCGGCGTCGATCGGCAGGATCGCGTTCTTGTCCTCGATGAAATCGCCGAGGTGCGAGTCCTCCTCGTCGCCGATCGGCGTCTCGAGCGACAACGGCTCCTTGGCGATCTTGAGGACCTTGCGCACCTTCTCCAAGCGGCATGCCGAGCTTTTCGGCCAGCTCCTCGGGCGTCGGCTCGCGGCCGATCTCGTTGAGCATCTGGCGCGAGGTGCGCACGATCTTGTTGATGGTCTCGATCATGTGCACCGGGATACGGATGGTGCGCGCCTGGTCGGCGATCGAGCGGGTGATCGCCTGCCGGATCCACCACGTCGCATAGGTCGAGAACTTGTAGCCGCGGCGGTACTCGAACTTGTCGACCGCCTTCATCAGGCCGATGTTGCCTTCCTGGATCAGGTCGAGGAACTGCAGGCCGCGGTTGGTGTACTTCTTGGCGATCGAGATCACGAGGCGCAGGTTCGCCTCCACCATCTCCTTCTTCGCCTGGCGGGCTTCGCGCTCGCCCTTCTGCACCATGTGCACGATCTTGCGGAACTCGCCGATCTCAAGACCGGTCTCGCCCGCGAGCGTCTGGATCGAGTGGCGGAATTCCTTGATCTTGTCCTTGTCCTTGGCGACGAGGTTCTTCCAGCCCTTGGCGGAGAGCTTCGACACGCGGTTGAGCCAGCGCGGGTCGAGCTCGGAGCCCTGGTACTGCTTGAGGAACTCCTCGCGCGAGCAGCCGTGGCTTTCGGCGAGCCGCATCAGGCGGCCTTCGTAGCCGACGAGGCGCTTGTTGATGTCGTAGAGCTGCTCGACCAGCGAGTCGATGCGCGCCTGGTTCAGCCGCAGCGACTTCACCGCGGTGATGATCTCTTCCTTGAGCTTCTTGTACTTGCGCTCCTGCGCCGGCGTCAGCGCGTCGCTCTTGAGCTTGAGCGCGATGTCCTGGTCCTGCAGGCGGCGCAGCCGCTTGTATTCGCTGGCGACGGTGTCGAAGGTCTCGAGCACCTTCGGCTTCAGCTCGGCCTCGATCGCGGCGAGCGAGAGCGAACCCTCCATGTCGTCTTCGTCGAAATCGTCGGCGGCGGCGCCTTCCGGCTTCTCCTCGCCTTCGCCGTCACCGTCGCCGGGACGCACGACCTTGAACGGCGTCGCGCTGGCGGGCGCGGTGGCGGGCGCCTGGGTCTGCGGCGGCTGGGCGTGGCCGTTGCCGTTGGCCTGGCCGGGAATTCCGGGCAGCGGCTGGCCATCGGGACCGACCGGCGCCGGCATCGCCTTGGCGTCGGGGCCGGCATAGGTCGCTTCGAGATCGATGATGTCGCGCAGGAAGATCTTGTTGTCGTTGAGCTCGTCGCGCCAGATGATGACCGCCTGGAAGGTGAGCGGGCTCTCGCAGAGCCCCGCGATCATCGCCTCGCGGCCGGCCTCGATGCGCTTGGCGATCGCGATTTCGCCCTCGCGCGAGAGCAGCTCCACCGAGCCCATTTCGCGGAGATACATGCGGACCGGGTCGTCGGTGCGCTCGGTCGGCTCCTTGGTCTCGGCCTTGGCCGGAACCTTCTGCTGGACTTCGACCAGCTCGTTCTCGGTCTCCGGCTCGTCGTCTTCTTCTTCCTTGTCGTCGTCGTTGGCCTCTTCGGTCTCGACCACGTTGACGCCCATCTCGCTGAACATCGCGAGGACGTCCTCGATCTGCTCGGAATTGACCTCCTCCGAGGGCAGAACGGCGTTGATCTCGTCGTGGGTGACGTAGCCGCGCTTCTTGGCGGTGCGGATGAGCTTCTTGACCGCGGCATCCGACAGGTCGAGCAGCGGGAGCGGCTGATCCGGGGTCTCGGCGGCTTCCTTCTCAGGCGCCTCCTCCTTGACCTCCTTCTCTTTGACGCTGCTGGCCTTTTGGGTGGCCTTGGTCTTGCTCGGCATCAATCTCTCTCCTTACGTCCCCACACCACTTTTCGGGGGGCGAACTCCTGTCCCCCTACCCTTAGGAGGATGAATCGGTCCCCCTACCCTTAGGGAGATGAATCGATCCCCTACCCTATGGGATCGACGACACCCCCAGCCGGACTCACCACCCCCGCTCGGCGGCCTCTTCCTTAGAAGGCTCACCGGCGCGCGCCAAGGCCGGCGAATCACGGCGGCCGCCAGTGTCACCGGAGCCCACTAAGCTCCGATTAACCCTCTGAACATCGGAACCCAAGCTCTTTCGAGCGCTAGGTTTTTCGCCACGAACCAGTGGCCGGGGGGCACCACCCGCCGGCCTATTCAGCACTCACAAGGTCTGTGCGGTACGGCCCGATGCGGCGCCGAACCCCTCGATCAGGGCTTCGGTGCCATCGATGACCGACATCCGGGCCTTCACGTCCTGCAACCAGGAATAGTTAGCCTCAGTCGTTTCGCGTCCCAGCGCCTGTTCGGCGTCCTTGAGCTCCCTAAGTAAGGAGTACCATTGCCGATGCAAGGCGATGAGCTGGTTCCAGGTCATCAACACGTCCTCCGGGCCGGCTTCCGGCTGCGCCCCCCAGACCGAGACCGTGGTGATCGCCTTTTCGACCCGTGAAATCTGGTCGGCGAGGCCGCGGCGGATGAGTTCCTCGCGCATGGCGGCGCCGTCGGCCGCCCCGTCATGGGCCGCGATATCGATCAAGGCGAGCTTGAGCTTCTCCGCGTCCGGGTTCCGGAACTCGATGCCGGAAATATCCTCCAGATGGTCGTGCAGCAGCCAGGGATGGTTGAGCGCGGCCTGCAGGATCAGCGATTCACGGCGGGGAATGCTGGCGCGTCCGCGCTGCATGGCGGCGAGCTGCGGGCTCGCGACCACATAGGGCGCGCCGCCGACGAGCGGCTGTGACTGGGGGCGCCGGGCGAAGCCGCCGCGGCCTTGCGGCTTGCGATCACTCCAATTGCGGCCGCCGCCCCAATTCCGCTCGCCGCCCCAATTTCCGCCGCCAAATGACCGCCCGCCACCTGGCTGCGCGGTCCGTGGCGCGCCCGCAGGTGCGAGCAAGCTCCGCAGCCGGTCGCTGAAATCCTGCCGGTAATATTTGCGCACGGTTTCGTCGCCGATCGTCATCGTGACTTCGCGGAGGCGCGCTTCCAGTGCGGCGCGGCGTTCGGGCGTGTCGTGCGGATTGGTTTCGGTCTCTCGCATCCACAGCACATCGGAGAGTGGACGCGCGCCACCGATCAACTCGGCCGCCGCCTCGGCGCCGCCCGAGCGCACGAGATCGTCGGGATCGTTGCCTTCCGGCAGCGTCGCAAATCGGAGACTCTTGCCGGGCTTGAGCAGCGGCAACGCGATATCGACCGCACGATAAGCCGCGCGGTGGCCGGCCGAGTCACCGTCGAAGCAGAGCACCGGCTCATCCGCCATCTTCCAGATCAGCGCGAGCTGATCCGCGGTCAGCGCGGTGCCGAGCGGCGCGACCGTCGCTTCGAAGCCGGCCGACGCCATCGCGATGACGTCGACATAGCCTTCGACCGCAATCACGCTGGCGGCGGGATTCTGCGCAGACGGGCCTGCGTTATGCGCGGCGAGGCGCGCGTTCGCGATGTTGTAGAGCGTCGCGCCCTTGTGGAAGAGCGGCGTCTCCGGCGAATTCAGATATTTCGGCTGCGCGTCCTTCTCCAGCGTGCGGCCGCCGAAGGCGATGACACGGCCGCGCAGGTCGCTGATCGGGAAGATCACGCGGTCGCGGAAGCGGTCGAACGGCACCGGGATGTCGTCGCCGCTGATCAGGAGACCGGCCGCGACCATGTCCTCGACCGACACGCCCTCCTTGCCGAGCTGCTCCTTCAGCGCGAAGCGCTCGGCGGGCGCATAGCCCAGGCGGAATTTCACCTGCGTCGCCGGATCGATGCCGCGGTCGGCGAGATAGCCGCGCGCCCGCGCACCGGCGCGCGACGCCAGCGTGGCCTCGAAGAATTTTGCCGCCAGCTCAACGACATCGTGCAATGTCTTGCGGCGTTGCTCGCGCGCCTCGTCCTCATACGACACCTTCGGCAGCGGCATGCCGGCCTCGTGCGCAAGCCGCTCGACCGCTTCGGGGAACGTGACTCCCTCGGTCTGCATCACAAAGTCGAAGATGTTGCCGTTCTTGCCGGAGGAGAAATCGAACCACGCCATCTTCTGGTCGTTGACGAAGAACGACGGCGTCTTTTCCTTGTTGAAGGGCGAGAGCCCCTTCCACTCGCGTCCCGCCTTGCGCAATTTCACGCGGCGGCCGACGACTTCCGATACCGGAAGCCGCGCGCGCAGCTCGTCGAGGAATTGGGCCGAGAATCGCATGGTGATTTGCAACGTTAGCCCGTAATCTGGGGCAAGATAGCGCGATCATTGAGGCTACCGGCGCCGCCGGAGGTTGTCCCACTTATCCACAGCCAGCCAGAGTCTGTGGATTTCCCAAGGAAAAACCATGTCGCGACAGCTTGCGTACGGATTGGCGGGGCTTCTGCTTGCCTGTGGACTACTGACCGGCGCGTCCGCCGGGCCCAACCCCGCCGATGGCCAGAAGATCGACGCCTGCCTTAAAGGAACGGCTGAAAAAGGCGTATCGGCCAGCGCCTGCATCGGGATCGTGGCCGACCCCTGCATCGCCGCCGCCAGCAAGACCAACAGCTACATCAAGGATTCCGCCGCCTGCGCCGCGCGCGAGCTCGCGATCTGGACCTCGCGGCTGCAGCGGGCGATCCAGAGCGCCAATAAGGGCGGGGGAAAGGGCGTCGCAACGGCGGTGACGGCCTCCCAGAAAAGCTTCGCAGAATCGCTCGCAAAGCTTTGTCCACAACTCGACAAAGTCGATCCGGGGATGGCGCTCGGTGGCGCCACCTATTGCCGGCTGCAGGAAACCGCGATGCGGGTCATCGTGCTTGAACGGCTCGCCGACGCCGTCAATCCGCACTGAGCGACACACAACGGTTGAGCGACAAACACGGAGGGAGTGTTGATGGCCGAAACGACGCGTAAGACCTTCGTCCTCGTGCACGGCGCCTGGCATGGCGGCTGGTGCTGGCGGCGCGTCGCCGATCTGCTCGAGCGTGCAGGGCACAAGGTGTTCACGCCAACGCTGACCGGCCTCGGCGAGCGCTCGCACTTGCTGAGCACGAGCATCAATCTCGACACCCACATCACCGACATCGTCAATGTCTTCAAGTGCGAGGACCTCAAGGACGTCTGTCTGGTCGTGCATTCCTATGGCGGATGGCCGGGTTCCGGGGCGCTCGAACAGATCGGCGACCGCGTGTCGTCAATCGTCTGGCTCGACGCGTTCAAGCCGGGGAACGGCGAGCGCCCCCTGGACACTGCGTCCTCGTTCGCCCGCGACGGCGTCGAGGCCGCGGTCGCGCGCGGCGAACCGGGACGGCCGGCGCCGGACGTGCAGGCGTTCGGCGTCAACGAGGCCGACCGCGCCTGGGTCACATCGAAGCTGACGCCACAGCCGACCGGCGTCTATCTGACGACGATCAAGCTCACCGGCGCGCGCGACAAGGTGGCGAAGAAGACCTACATCCGCGCACCGCGCTATGCGCAGCCGGGTTTCGACAAGGCCTATGCCGAATGCAAGGCCGACAAGACCTGGCAGACGTTCGAGACCACCACGCCGGGACACGACGTCATGGTCGACGACCCGCAATGGCTGGCGGAGATCCTGCTGAAGGTGTCGTAGACGGCCGCACGTGGGCCGCCGCCCAACCACACCGCATCGCTTCGATGCTGCGGACGGCCGCGCAGGCGCGCGCTAGAATGCATCAACAACAACACGTCGATCAGGAGGAGCGTTCATGTCCGAAGACCTTTCGGTGACCCGCCGCACCGTGCTTTCAGCAGCCACCGCCGGCGTCGGCGCGGCCGCGCTTGGCGCAACGCCGGCGATGGCACAGGCGCCCAAGACCTTCGTGCTCATCCACGGCGCCTGGCACGGCGGATGGTGCTGGCGGCGCGTCGCCGACCGGCTCGAGCGCCAGGGCCACAAGGTCTACGCACCGACGCTGACCGGGCTTGCCGACCGCTCGCATCTGCTCAGCAAGGACGTCATCCTCGACACCCACATCGCCGACATCGCCGGCCTGTTCAAATGGGAGGACCTCAAGGACGTATGCTTCGTGGTGCATTCCTATGGCGGATGGCCGGGCTCGGGCGCGCTCGAGCAGATCGGCGATCGCGTGTCCTCGATCGTCTGGCTCGACGCGTTCAAGCCGGAGAACGGCCAGCGCGGCGTCGACTTCTCCTCCGAGTTCAGCCGCAAGGCGCTGGAAGCCGCCGTCGCCAAGGGCGAGCCCGGACGGCCGGCGCCGCCGGCATCGGCGTTCCACGTCAACGAGAAGGACCGCGCCTGGGTCGACTCCAAGACCACGCAGCAGCCGAATGGCGTCGCGCTGCAGCCGATCAAGCTCACCGGCGCGCGCGACAAGGTGGCGAAGAAGACCTACATCCGCGCGCCGAAATATCCGCAGCCGGCGTTCGACAAGGCCTACGCCGAATGCAAGGCCGACAAGACCTGGCAGACGTTCGAGACCACCACCGCCGGACACGACGTCATGGTCGACGACCCGCAATGGCTGACGGAGATCCTGCTGAAGGTGTCGTAGTTCGCGAATCCGCGCTACTGCACCGCGAGTCCGGATTCCTTGACGATGTGCAGCGACCGCACCCGGTCGGACACCAGGTAGTCGCGGAATTCCTCCGGCGTGTTGAGGACGGGCTCGAGACCGCGCTCGACGAAGTGCCGCTGCATGAATTTCGGCTCGCTGGCGATGGCGATGATTTCCTTGCGAACCCGGTCGGTGATCGCCTTCGGCGTCCCGGCCGGGGCCAGCATCCCGAAGAACGCGCGGGTGTGGTCGCGCGCGAACCCCATCTCGCCGAGCGTCGCGACATCCGGAATGAATTCGACGCGCTTGTCGGCATCCACCAGGATCGGCGTCACCTGCCCGGCGCGGATGTAGGACAGGAAATTGCCGAGCCCGAGGAAGCCGACCGGCGTCACGCCGGAGAGCATGTTGGTGACGGTGTCGCCGCCGCCCTTGAACGGCACGCGCACGAGATCGGCGCCGGTTTTCTTCTTCCAGTTCTCCATGAAATAGACCAGCGACGACGACGGCGCCGAATAGGAGAGCGTGCCGGCCTTCGCCTTCGAATAGGCCGCGAGCTCGTCGAGGCTTTTCACGCCGAGCTTCGAGCTGACGCCGAGCGCCTGGGTGATGAAGAAGAAATTGGTGATCGGGTCGAAGCTCTTGATCGGGTCGTAGGGCAGGTTCTTCTGGGTGAACTGGTTGTAGGTCAGCGGCTCGCCCGGCATGACGCAGAAGGTGTAGCCGTCGGGCGCGGCGTCCGCGCAGGCGCGCGCGCCGAGGATCATGAAGCCGCCGGCGCGGTTCTCGACCACCACGGGCTGGCCCAAGGCCTTGTGCAGCGGCTCCGACAGCGCCCGCACGAACACGTCGCTGATGCCGCCGGGACTTGTGGTCACGATGACGCGGATCGGGCGGTTGGGGTAGCTCTGCGCCGCGGCCGGCACCGCGGGAACCAGCACGGCGAGTGCGGTAAGGCAGGCGATGGCGGCGCGGTCGATCATGGGCTGTCCCTCCAAGACGGCCCCTAGACTAGAACAGGTGTCGCTGCTCTGAGAAATGCAATGTGACCCCGCGCGGTGCGGCTTGCTGATGCGGGCTCGCTCTCTCATAAAGAGCACCGATTCCGGGCTGGACCGAGCCGCCCCGGAGTGACGATCAGAGGGCACCGGAATGCGGGTGGAACGAACCATGGTGACGATGCGCGACGGCGTGCGCATCTCGGTCTGCGTCTACCGCCCCCACGGCGACGAGCGCGTGCCGGCGCTGTTCGCGGCCTCGCCCTACCAGCACGAGTTCGACACCGTGCCCGCGTTCCCGCTGTTCCTGTGGCGCGAGACCGGCCCGGTCGAATGGTACGTCGAGAACGGCTACGCCTATGTGCATGCCGACGTGCGCGGCTCCGGCGGCTCCGATGGCGAATTCGGCTTCATGGACGCGACCGAGCAGCAGGACTATGTCCAGCTTATCGCCTGGATCATCCGCCAGAGCTGGTGCAACGGGAAGGTCGGCGGCATCGGCCAGTCGTACTACGCCATGGCGCAGTGGCTGATGGCGACGCTGAATCCGCCCGGCCTCGCCTGTATCGCGCCGTATGACGGGCTCGTCGATCAATACCGCTGCTCGAACTATCACGGCGGCATCTATTGCAGCTATCGCACGCACTGGTACGGCAATCTGCGGGTCGACAACATGCATCGGCCCGCGGGAGCGAGCGGCCGCGCGCCGATGCGCTTCGACCTGGTCGGCGCCATCGCCGAGCACTCGCTCGACGATGAATTCTGGCGCGAGCGTTCGCCGTTCTGGCGGCTTTCCGACATCAAGGTGCCGGTGCTCTCGATCGGGCACTGGGGCAAGATGGGCCTGCACCTGCGCGGCAACATCCTCGGCTACGAGGGCGTCAGCGCGCCGAAGAAGCTGGTCGTGACCGGCGCCAAGACCGTGCACGAGGCGCACCACCAATACGACCAGATCGAATTCCACGCGAAGGAGTTGCTCCCGTTCTACGACGCGCATCTCAAGGGCATCGACAACGGCTTCATGGATGAGCCGCCGGTGCGGCTCTACGTGCGCGGCGCGAATGCCTGGCGCGAGGAAGCGGAATGGCCCCTCAAGCGCGCGACCTATGTGCCGCTTCATCTGCGGAAGGGGCCATCAGGCAGCGTGACCTCGCTCAATGACGGCAAGCTCTCGATCGACCCGCCCGCCGCCGATGAAGGCGCGACGAGCTACACTTATCCCGACTGGGAATGGGTGAGCGGCGTGGTCGCGAACGGCCCCAACGGGCGGCCCGATCCGGTGCGCCGCGTGCTCACCTTCACCTCCGCGCCGCTTACCTCCGACATCGAGGTCACCGGCCCGATCGTGCTCAAGCTGTTCGCGTCGTCGGACCAGATCGACACCCGCTTCATCGTCAAGCTTGCCGACCAGTATCCGCAGGACGAGGCGGCCTATGCGAGCGGCACGCAACCGGCCTTCACCAATGTCTCGAAGGGCTGGCTCAAGGCGTCGCATCGCGAGAAGGACGCCGAACGCTCGACCGACCTGCGGCCGTTCTATACCCACGCCAATCCGCAGCCGCTCACGCCAGGCGAAATCTACGAATTCGACGTCGAGGTGCTGCCGGTCTCATACGTGTTCCGGCGCGGCCACCGCATCCGGCTCGAGATCGCCAACGGCGACTCCCCACTCACCGATGCCGTGTTCACGCATCCCTATCATCCGACCCTGATCGGCACCGACACGATCCATCACAACACGGTGCATGCGTCGCGGATTTTGCTGCCGGTGGTGGCGGGGGAATGATACGGCGGCTACGCCGACGAGCCGACCGCCTTGCGAAAGGCCTGTGCAGTCTTTGGCGGCGGCGTATCCAAGCATCGAAGCTGCCGGTGGCAATGGGGCAGAGCAGGTCCGCTCTGCCCCGGCACTTCAGATTCCCACGCGTCGCTTCGCGGGCGTGGAGCTAGAGCAATCCGGCGTTGTGCAAGATCGCGCGAAGCTGCGCCGGACTTGGGTCCGCGGACGCCGGGTCGACGGTTGTGCTTGCGGTCTGTGCCGGACCGCGTGGTACTGCAGACCCCAGCATTGGGAACTTCCGCAGCAGCTCGCGCATCTGTGCCGCAGTTGGCGGGACGAACGCCGGGTCGACGGTTGTGCTCGAGGTCTGTGCCGGACCGCGTACTACTGCGGGCCCGGATCCTCCGCCCTGCATCGGATCGATAGACTGCGGGGCCATCGCACCGACCGGCACAGAGGGCTGCGGGCCACCGCGAATCAACCCAAGCAGGCGCCGCAAGGCATCCAACGAGGCGTCCATGCCGGGCGCGGCAATGCCCGCCTCCAACCCAAGAGCCCGCGGCGCATCGGGCAGCCCGGCACCCGATCGCGTTGGATCACCGAACTGAAGCGGGGTCGCCGTCTCCTTCAGGATCTGGAACAACCGTTCCACCCGGCGCGCATCGCGGTTCTGGAACGCACCACCCTTGAAGTCCGGATGATGCGCCAACACGAGCGCGGCAAGCCCAGTAACGTGCGGCGTCGCCATCGAGGTGCCGTCCCATGCGCCGAAGCCGTCCGCTGGCAACGATGAGACGATGGCAACACCTGGAGCGCATACATCGATTTCCGGTCCGAAGCAGCTGAACTTGGCCGGGAAATATCCATCGCGGCTCTGAAACCCGTCGAGCGCTTGCTGCGAATGGAAGCTCTCTTGCGGAAACTCGCCCCATTTTCCCATGGCGGCGACCGCAAGGCAGTGCGGCGTCGATGCCGGAAACTGTACTGGTCCCGAGGAATTCCCGGCCGCGATGATGCAGGCCATGCCCATTTGCTTGGCCCGTACGATACGTTCTTCGATGATTTGCGAAGGCTCGCCACCACCTAAACTCATATTGGCGACGTCGATGCCCTGCTCCATGCAATAATCGAGCGCCTGGACGAGATCGCTGAATCGACCGCCGGGGAAGATGCGGCAGACATGGACCTCGGCGGCCGGAGCGAAGCCGCGAATGCCGCTGCCGGTCCCCGCTGGGGCGCCGGCGATGATGCCGGCGCAATGCGAGCCGTGACCGATGGTGTCGACGGTCCAGGCCGTGCGGTCATTGCCAACCATACTGGCGCCGCGTCTGACGCCGCGCAGGTTTCGATGGGTCGGCGCCGCGCCTGAAATCGATCACCGCGACCTTCACGCCGGCGCCATCATAAGATGACGGCAAGCGATCAAGCCGCATCGCGCGCTGGCCCCAGCCCATCAACTGGCGACCGGGGAAGTCTCGCAGGTACGCGCCGAGCGGTTTTACGCCGATCCGGTTGAGACTGTTCGGGACAAGCTGCGGACGGTCGAACCAGAAACTCCAATAGTCGACCTTCGGCTTGACGTAAATCGCTCGGATGGTATCGGGGCTCTCGCCAACAATGTTCATGGTGACGCGCCCGGCAGCGTCGGTGATACCTTGCGTCGGCCATACGGCGCCGAAAACGTAGATCTCGGCTTCCGGGAGCGGTCCGTTTTCTCCGACCACCTCGAAGCTCGCCGAGAAGCCGGCCGCATGCGGCATGAGCACTCCAGGATTGCCGATCTGCATTTCGACCGGAGTTGGATCTCGCATGTAGGTGAGCGGAGGATCGCGTTCCACCGTGAGCCGTGCACCGGCCTGAGTCTGCAATAGCTGCGCCTTGTCCGGAGCCATGCGGGCGAGCAACAGCGGGCCGAG
Source organism: uncultured Alphaproteobacteria bacterium (assembly GCA_963785745.1). Taxonomy (GTDB): domain Bacteria; phylum Pseudomonadota; class Alphaproteobacteria; order Rhizobiales; family Xanthobacteraceae; genus VAZQ01. The sequence continues at coordinate 4,391 of CAWAWR010000013.1, read as the reverse complement.
TACCGATCCGTCGTCGCTTTGCAACCCGAACAGGCGCGGCGGCTGTACCGTTTTCACCACCTCAACACCAGGGATATTTGTGAGCTGCTGTGCCACAAAGTCGGTACTGAACGTGGTCAATCCATTCAGTTGTCGCGGCGCGAGCATGTATTGCGCGCGGCGCGGTCCGATCGTCTTGGCCGGCTGCCCCGCACGGCGATCGTCGTCGCTTGCCGAAGCCGGCCCTGCCGATGCGCCAGTAGTATTGCGGTCTCCCGTGCTGCTGCCGTCGCCGGCGGCGCTTCTTGCGGCGGCCGCAGGACCGTTGGCTGCCTCGCTCGCGCGTTGCACGTTTTCACCTGCGCGCCCGGTGGATGATCTGCCTTTTGCCGCCATGTTCCGTCTCCTCCAACTTTGTGCGTTAGGCTCTGCCGCTGCAGCTCTCTAGGTCAGTTCTTATCGAACTGATTTAGCGTGGAGTTTGGCTCGACGATGATCGTGGCGAACGTCGATTTGAGACGCTCCGCCTGTGTGGGCGTCATGGAAAGAATGACGACGTCCGATGCGACCTGCTTGATCTGTTTCACGCTGGGTTCGCGCTTCAGATGCTCGGCAAGGCGACCCGTTCTAACCGGCTCTCCTTGCACGATGAATTGCATGGGCGACGTTGGGTCCGATGCTTTCGCCATCACTGTCTCCATGCAGGCCTGTGGATGGAGCGCGGGCGGGGGCCCGCGCTCCGCTGTCGTAGTCTAGTGAAGGGCGCCCTGTTGTGGCTGCTGCGTCATCGCCTGCAAAGCCGGCAGCGCTTGCTGCAAAAGGGCGATCATCTGGGCTTGCTGATTGCTGTCCTGCAGGCCGGGCTGGTCGGCGAATATCCCGAGCCGCTGACCGATATTCAGCTCCGGTCTGGACACCTTGACCGATCTTCTTCAGCACGCTCCAGAAGCTTTGCAGCTCGATGTCGGAGGGCGGCGCGACCGCTGCTGGCTGCAGGCCGGGCTGGTCGGCGAAGATCCCGAGCCGCTGACCGATGTTCACTCCGGTCTGGACGCCTTGACCGATCTTCTTCAGCACGCTCCAGAAGCTTTGCAGCTCGATGTCGGTGGGCGGCGCGACCGCGGCTGGCTGCAGGCCAGGCTGGTCGGCGAAGATTCCGAGCCGCTGACCGACATTCAGTCCGGTCTGGACACCTTGACCGATCTTCTTCAGCACGCTCCAGAAGCTTTGCAGCTCGATGTCGGAGGGCGGCGCGACCGCGGCTGGCTGCAGGCCAGGCTGGTCGGCGAAGATCCCGAGCCGCTGACCCACATTCAGTCCGGTCTGGACACCTTGACCGATCTTCTTCAGCACGTTCCAGAAGTTTTGCAGCTCGATGTCGGAGGGCGGCGCCACCGCAGCTGGCTGCAGGCCAGGCTGGTCGGCAAAGATCCCGAGCCGCTGACCGACATTCAGCCCGGTCTGGACACCTTGACCGATCTTCTTCAGCACGCTCCAGAAGCTTTGCAGCTCGATGTCGGAGGGCGGCGCGACCGCTGCTGGCTGCAGGCCGGGCTGGTCGGCAAAGATTCCGATCTGCTGACCGATGTTCAGTCCAGTCTGGACACCTTGACCGATCTTCTTCAGCACATTCCAGAAATTTTGCAGCTCGATGTCGGAGGGAGGCGCGACCGCAGCCGGGCCCACATCGAACGGCAAGAAGCCGCCGCCAATCTTGCCGGCGATGCCTCCGATATTTTGCCCCCGCTTGCCACCGAGCACGCCGCCAATAAGTCGCCCGGCTACGCCGCCGAGGACGGCGCCGAATATCCCTTGCGGGTCCAATTGACTGAAATTGGCAGTGTCCTGTTGCGTTCCGTTCATAATTGAACCTCCTTATGTGCATGAGCTACTGATACGCCCGCAACCGCAAGCCGGGCGTCACTTTGCTAACGGTTGAAGCGGCAGTCTAACCGCGACGTCGTTATGCAAGCGTCATGTAGCTCGTCAAACCACCGTCAAAACACCAAGGACGTCAAAGTACTTTTGCACCAGACGACGCTGCTACGATCGAAGGTCGGACGTGACCCGGCGAATGTCGCGCTGCAGACGTTCGGTCTCGTCTTCGGGAGAAGCGCGCACCTCTTTCCATAGTACCGAGCGGCAGAAGTTATATTGACGCAAAGCCTCAGTGCGGCGTCCTTGCTGCGCATAACATCGCATCAATGTGCGATGCACTTGCTCCTGAAGCGGGTCGACTGCGAGGATCCGGAGCGCGAGTGCGATCACGCTCTCTATCGATTCCCGCCGATCCCCGTCTTCATTCATCAGTGTCTCCATAGCCAGTATCGCATGCGACTTGAGCCGCTGGCGCTCGGCGGCCAGCCAAGCTTCGAAGGCATACGACGTAGGGCCAATGCCGTCGAAAAGCTCACCGCGGTAGAGCGCGGCCGCACGTCTCAACCGGGCCGGATCGATCGTCCGCAGAACCTGCTCGAATTCGTCGACATCAGTTTCGATCATGTCCGGGTAGATTCGAACGCCGTCGCGATCTGCCGCAATCACGGCAGCATACTGCGGCAGCACATGACGCAACGTGAGGAGGACCTGTCGAAGACTTGCGCGCGCGCGTTCTCCGAACCGCCCGTCCCATAGCAGGGCCGAGAGTTTGCCGCGCGGAATGCCATGAGGGCGGCTAAGGGCGAGGTAGCCCAGAAGCGTCGCAGCCTTGCGGCTGGAGATCAACAACGGCTCCCCGGCCATTGTCACCTCGATACCGCCCAGGAGATTGATGTGGAGGAGAGCCATCACTGCCTCATTGCGACTGCAGAAGAGGCCGGACACCGCTAATGCGAACGTTGTCGCGGTTCGAGAATTATGTTGTTTTGGAGCATCTTCCCGTCAACATTCCGCCTGGACGTCAGAGCCAGTTTGCTTGTTTCGGAGCGTCATTCTGAAGCGAATAGTACGCCGCACCGATTTTGGGCAAACCGCCGATTGGTGGCGGCTTACCACCGGCCAGCCACACCAACCGATTGGTTGCTGGAGTTGGCGTGGCAACCGCCGTCTTCGGTGACGGTCCGGCGAGATTCCTTTCGCCGTTGCCGTCGTGTCGAAATCAAAGCAGATCGCCGAACTTTGCCGCACCGTCGACCGCGGCATCAGCGCAAGCGATCATACTTTTTAGCGTGCGCCATCGTACTTATCCGTTGGATCAGCCAGCTGGCGCCTTCTGCCGCATCGTCCCCACCCGAATTCAATGTGTGGGTTCATGAACATAGTCTCTTCGAAACCCGTACCTTTGTACAATCAGCCTCAGGTATGATGACATCGAGACTAAAGTACGCGGACTCGATCGGGCAACAAGCGCCGCAATTCCTCTACTGCAGCTCGGCGCCGGATTCCTTCACGATGCGCCGCGCGATCTCGCGATCCTCATGGATGAAGCGCGCGAAGTTTTCCGGTGTGTCGACCGCCCGCTCGACCGCGCGCTCGATATACATTTTCTGATGGAACGTCGGATCGCCGGTGATGGCGGCGACCTCCTTGTGCAGCTTCGCGATGATCGGCTTCGGCGTCCCGGCCGGCGCGAACAGCCCGAACCACGATTGCGGATAGTTCTCGCCGGTCGCTTCCCTCAGCATCGGGACGTCGGGAAACAGCGGCGAGCGCGAATTGGAATTGACCGCAAGCGCGGTGATCTTGCCGGCCTGCAACGTCGAGACCATGTTGGACAGCCCGAGCAGCGTGATCGGCGTGGCGCCGGACAGCAGCGCGGTCATCACCTCGTTGCCGCTGCGATAGGGCACGCGCACGATGTCGACGTCGTATTTCTTGTTCAGGCCGTCCATGTAGTGGACCAGCGGAAACGAGAACGTGGAGTAGCTGAGCTTCCCGGGTTGCTTCTTGGCGAGCGCCATCAGCTCGGGAACGGTCTTCACCTTCAGCGAATTGTTCACCGCGAAAGCGAGCGTGTTGAAGAACAGGTTGGTGATCGGCTCGAAATCCTTCTCGGGATTGAACGGCAGCGACTTGAACAGGAACTGGCTGTAGACGATCGGCTCCGAAGAGAGGACGCAGATGGTATAGCCGTCGGGCGCCGCTTCCCCGCAGGCGCGGGTGCCGATGTTGAGGCCGCCGCCGGTGCGGTTCTCGACGATGAAGGTCTGCCCCAGCCGCTTCTGCAACTCCTCGCTCATGGCGCGGGTGAAGATATCCCCGCCGCCGCCGGCCCCGAGCGGAATGATCACGCGCACGGTCCTGTTCGGGTAGTCCTGCGCCGCGCCCGGCGCGCTGGCCATGAACGCCACAGCCGCCGCGATGAGCGCCCTCATGGATCTCCGCATGAGCATCTCCCCCGTCAAACTTATTGTTGAGGGAGAGCTTATCGGGCGGCACGCCGGCCGCAAGCGGCCGCGATGTCGCAAACGCCT
>CAWAWR010000012.1:0-17172 GCA_963785745.1 uncultured Alphaproteobacteria bacterium | reverse complement strand
CCCGCGCCACTAGCGAGGTTTCGCCGCCTTCGACACGGCCTGCTTGGCGCGCGGCGTCGTCGAGGTGGTTGCGTTCGTCTTTGACGTCCGTGCAGCAGCCGCGTTTGTCTTTGACGTCCGCGCGACGGTGGCGTTCGTCTTGGACCGCTGCGTGCAGAACGCAACGACCGCCTCGGCGACGGCTTCCGTGATCAGCCCGCGGCGCTCGGGCGCGAGCATCTTCAATTCCTCGTCGCGATGGATGATCGAGCCGGCCTCGAGCAGGACGGCCGGGATGCGCGTCATCCTGAGCACTACGAGCTGGTCGAAGCGGTAGACGCCGGCGTCGGCGTCCACGAGCACGCGCCGCCGGTTGCCCATGAACGGTTCGACATAGTGCGGCGTGTATTGCAGGCCGCGTGTCTTCATTTCGCGGCCGATAAGCTGGCCGAACAACAGGCTGCCCGCGCGATCGGGGTTGTCGTTTGAGATGAAGATGGAATGCCCCGGGAAGCGGTCGCTGAAGATGTGCTTCCCCCCCTCGTATTCCCACTTCTCGATGAACTGCTTCGGCACCGAATTGTGGTGGATCGACAGGAAGAGGTCGGCCGCCATCTTGTTGGCGCGCTCGACGCGCTTGAGCAACCCGCTTCGTTTAGGATCTTCCGTGATCAACAACGTGGTCTTGGCGAAGCCTTGATCCAGCAACGCCTGCACGATCTGCGTGGCGAGCCGTAGATTGAACTCGTATTCGGTTGCGCCGCGCGCGCTGCGCGCGCCACCGGACTTCTGCGAATGGCCGACATCGACCACGAGATGAAAGCTCGCGCGATCACAGGTTGTTTGAGTTGCGCTACGCGAAGCAGCTGCAGCCTGGCCCCAGGCGGCCGACCAGGCGCCGCAGGCGATCAACGCAAGCAAACCAGCGATCGCTGACGTCACGCCTCTGAAACGAGCAGCGTAATGGGGCCTAATCAGAGGTTTGCAATTTTGACTTTCGCAGGATGACACCAAACCTCCCCCCGCCGTCACGATGGAGCCTCTTCGCTCACTTACCAGCTTGCAAATCAATTATCTCAGCTTGCAAATCAATTATCGATGTATTAGGAATATATTCGTGACCGCTCTGCCGGTTTAGCGTAGAATGGCGCCATTGTTCACCTAGAGGTTGCCAACCAATGCACTGGACTAGCAGGAGCCAAGCTCTGACGCCCGAACAATGGAAATTGCGGGCACAGGAGCTAGAAGGTCTATCTATCTCGCAACTCATGCGAGGGGAATCCCCACACCGCGGGCATGATGGCGAAAAGTACGACCCAAATCAGCCACGCGTGCCGTCAGGCAACCCTGACGGAGGACAGTGGACACGTGGAGGCGGCGGAGCGAGCGCAACGCCTCAAGCTCTAGAGAGCCACGCTGCTGCTCGCGGTCGGAAGAAGTCCGCGAGATATTGTGCGGCTCAATATGCCATTGATCGTTTGATGTGCCTCTCTGTTGAGCCAGAAAGGACTCGGGCTTGTTGGGCGCAAGCGAACGAGCGGTGGTCCGCTTGAATGGCCGGCAAATCCCTCCACTGAATTTTTGAGGCCATTGTCATGCTGATAGCGTATCGCGTGTTGAAGCTACGCCGGCCGACCGGTCACATTGACATTTCGATCCGGATTTTCGCACCCCAACGACGGGGGGACAGTTGGATGTGCCACTTCGAAATCGACTGGCCAGATGAAATGGTGGCTCTGGATGCCGGCGGCGTTGACTTTGTGCAGGCCCTCGAACTCGCGCTGAGAATGATCGGTGCATTCGTCTATGCGAGCGATCACCACGCGTCGGGCAACCTGATATGGGAAGCACCTGGAGAAGGCTATGGCTTCCCGGTACCCAACAATATTCGTGATTTGCTTGTCGGGGAGGACAAGAAATCACTGTAACAAATTGCTGCCTACGATGAACTACCTCTTCGGAACGTTGCGCATATACTCGTTGACGAACGTGCGCATCTCCGGCGAGGCCACCAGCATCGATCGGATCTTGTGGCTCATGTCGGGCGCGGTCGGATACTCCGGTACGAACTGGATGACCTTCATCGCCTCGGCGGCAAAATCCTTGTCGTTGTTGAGCCGCTCGATCGCCCGGCTGAGTGCATCGTAGGCGGCGCGCGGCGCGCCCGGCGGCAGCGCGAGCAGCCGCTGCAGCGTCGAATTGATTTCGAAAATCGTCTTGTAGGCCTCCCACAGTTGTCCGGACGGCTTGGTGCCTTTGACCTGCCGGTGGAGCTGCGCGAACGTCGGCACCGACAGGCCTTCCATCTGCTTCTGCGGCGGCGGATTGCCGTCCTCCTGCACGTCGTCCCACCAGATCGGAATCACCTCTCCCTTCTCGACCAGCGCCGGCACGACCAGCGCACGATAACTCGGCGGCGATTCCGAGAACATGTTGATCTCGCCGCGCTGGAGCGCGACGCGCGCCGGCGCCGACGACCGATACCCGGTGACGTATTTGAACGGCACGCCCAGCATGTCGAGGCCCATCCGCAGCCGCAGGTCCTTCGACGTGTCGATGCTTAGCCCGCCGGCGATGAGACCCTGCGCCTTCACGATGTCGACCGGAGTCTTCAGACCCGGCGCAACATCGGTGCGCGCGAAGTGCACGGTGGTGCCGGGCTGATAGGCGAGAAACTCGTAAGCCTTGAAGTCGACGCGCCAGCGCTCGGGATCGCTGACATAGACCCAGGACGTGCCGGCGAAATAGCCCATCACGGTGCCGTCCTTGGGCGCCACCTCGCCGACGTATTGCGCACCGATTACGCCGCCGGCGCCATCCATGTTCTGCACGATCACATTCGGCTGGCCGTCGATGTGCCGGGCTATATACTTGGCGAACAGGCGGCCTTCGAGGTCGGTCGGGCCGCCGGCGGCGAAGTTGATCAGCACGGTCAGCCGCTTGCCCTTGTAATATGGCTCCTGCGCGGCAACGCCGAAGATACCGAACGCAAGCGAAGCGGCCGTGCAGAGCGCAACCAGCGCAGAGCGTGTGATAGCGCATTTCATCGGCGTCCTCCGTCGCGTTTTCACTTCTTCGGAACGTTGCGCGTATAAGCGTTGATGTAGTCGCGCATCTGCGGCGTGACCACCATGACCTTACGCACCTGATCGCTCAGGTCGGGTGCGGTCTCGTATTCCGGCACGTATTCGACGATCTTCTTCGACTCGGCGGCGAACTCCTTGTCGTGCGCCAGGCGCTCGACCGCGCGGCGCAAGGCCTCGATCGCCTCTTTCGGCGCGCCCGGCGGCAGCGCGACGAGCCGCAGCAGCGCGTTGTTCATTTCGTAGAGCGTGCGATAGGCCTCCCAATATTCGCCCGACGGCATCTTGCCCTTGATCTTCTTGTAGAGCTGCGGGAACGACGGGATCGTCAGCCCTTCCAGTTGCCCGGACGGCACCGGCGGATCGGCGACCTCGTCATACCAGACCGGGATCGCAATGCCGCTGGTGATCAGTTGCGGCACGACGACCGAGCGATAGCTCGGCGGCGATTCCGCAAACATGTGGATCTCGCCGCGCTGCAGCGCGAGCCGTGCCGGCGGCGACGAACGATAGCCGGTGACGTATTGGTGCGGCACGCCGAGCATGTCGAGCCCGAGCCGCATGCGCAGGTCCTTCGAGGTGTCGGCGGAGAGCCCGCCGCCGATCAGGCCCTGCGCCTTCACGATGTCTTCCGGCGTCCTTATGCCGGGTGCGACGTCGGTGCGCACGAAATGGATCGTCGTCGACGGACTGCGTGAGATGAACTCGTATTGCCGGAAGTCCACGCGCCAGCGGGCAGGATCGCTGGCATAGATCCAGGCGGCACCCGTCAGCGCGCCGATCACGGTGCCGTCCTTGGCCGCGACCTCACCCAGATATTGCGCCCCGATCAGGCCGCCGGCGCCGTCCATGTTCTGGATGACGAGGTTCGGTGCGCCGTCGATGTGCTTGACGAGATGCTTGGCGAAGATCCGGCTCTCGATATCGGCCGGCCCGCCGGCGGCGAAGTTGATCAGCACCGAAACCCGCTTGCCTTTGTAGTAGGGCTGCTGCGCAGCGGCTGCGGTCACGCAAAGGCTGACGGAAGCGCAAATGGCGGCGAACGTGACATGCGCGCGGATCGGCTTCATGGGCGTGTCCTCCCTTGCCTGCCGCGACGATAGCCGTCATACGGGCGCAGGAACAGGCGGCGGAAGCGCGCGGGAGCCGGGCCATGGATCAATTGCTGCGATGGCTCACCCGCACGCCGGTGCAGACCTTCATCCTGTGTCCGCTGGCGGTGATCGCCTTCGAGTTCGCGTGGCGGGGCGGACGGCCGGCATTCGTGTGGTGGGGCGTGCCGCTGCTGCTCTGGGGCTACGCACAATACAAGCTGATCGGGGGCTATCGCGGTCCGCGCGCCGGCGGCGGTCCCGGCATGGAGACCATGCCCGATCGCATCCTCGACGTCGGTCCCTACCATTTCACGCGCAACCCGATGTATCTCGGGCATCTCATCTTCCTCACGGGGCTCGCGATCACGTTCTGGTCGTGGTTCGCGCTGATCCTGCTGGCGGCGCGCGCGGTGTGGTTCCATTGCCGCGTGCTGCATGACGAGAAGCGGTTGCACACCGCCTTCGGCGCGGACTACGACGCCTACCGGGCGCGCGTGAGACGCTGGATCCCCTACGTGTTCTGACGCGCCTCAGCGGTTCGCCTTCTTCACATAGTCGGCGATGAACGCCCGCATCTGCGGCGACACCATGAGCGCGGTGTGGACCTCGTGATTGGTGTTGGGCCCGGTCGTGTATTCCGGCACGAAGCCGATCGTCTTCATCGCGTCGGCGGCGTAGTCCTTGTCGTTGTTGAGCCGCACCAGCGCCGCCTGCAAGGCCTCGACCGCCGGTTTCGGCGCGCCCGGCGGCAGTGCGAGAATGCGGATCATGGTGCCGCTGATGGTCCGGACGGTCTTAAAGGCGTCCCACAGCGGACCGGCCGGGGGCTTCCCCTTCACGGCCTGGAACACCTCCGGGAACGAGGCGATGGCGAGATCGGCGACCGGCTTCGCGGCGATCCCGCCGCGGTCCGCCTCATGCCAGACCGGCAGCGCCAGACCTTCCTTGACGATGCCGGGATGCACCACGGCGCGATAGCTCGGCGGCGACTCCGAATAGAAATTGATCTCGCCCTGCTGCAAAGCGAGCCGCGCATGCGCACTGCTGCGATAGCTGGTGACGTGCCGGTACGGAATGCCGAGCAGATCGAGGGACAGCCGGATCGCCAGGTCCTTGGCATTGTCCGGACCGAGCCCGCCGGAGATCAGCCCCTTCACTTTGACGATGTCGGTCGCGACCTTGATCCCGGGCGCAACATCGGTGCGGACAAAGGCGACCGTGGTGCTGGTCTGGTAGCCGAGGAACTCATAGCTGTTGAAGTCGACGCGGAAGCGTTCGGGGTCGAAGGCCCAGCGCCACGCCGCGCCGGTGAGATGGCCCATCATGGTGCCGTCCTTGGGCGCGACCTCACCGAGATAGGTCGTGCCGACCAGGCCGCCGGCGCCGTCGACGTTCTGCACGATGACGCCCGGATTGCCGTCGATGTGCCGGCCGATGTGGCGCGCGAACAGCCGGCCCTCGATGTCGGCGGGGCCGCCGCTGCCGTAATTGATCAGCACCGAGAGCCGCTTGCCCTTGTAGAACGGCTCATTCGCCTCGGCGCCGCCCGCCAGCATTGCGAGCGCGAGCGCGGCGATCGCCGTCCTGGTGCCAATGGTCGGCATGCTCGGCGGCCCTATTTCTGCTTGATGTAGTCGGCCACGAACGACCTGATCTCCGGCTTCACCACGAGATTGCTTCGGACCTGCGCATTGAGATTACCGTTGGTGACGTATTGCGGAACGAATTGCAGCGCCTTGAGCGCCTCCTTCGCGAACTCGGCATCACCGTTGAGCCGTTCGATCGCGGCGCGAAGCGCATTGACGGCGCCGGCCGGTGCGCCCGGCGGCAGAACGATGGTTCGCAGCATCGCCGCATCGACGGCGAGGTTGGTGCGATAGACGTCCCATTTCAGCCCGGACGGCGGCGCGCCTTTCAGCTTGCGATAGAAATCGAAAAAGCTCGGGACCCGCTGGTCGTCCATCGGCTTGAACGGCGCGAACGTCGTGCCGTCATAGACCGGGTCGTACCAGACCGGGATCGCCTCGCCGGTCTTCACTAGTGCGGGCTCGATCGAGCCGAAATAGCTCGGCGACGACTCCGAAAAGAAGTTGATCTCGCCGCGCTGCAGGGCCAGCCGCGCCGGCGCGGCGCTCCGGAACCCGGTGACGTATTTGTACGGCACGCCGAGGATGTCGAGCGAGAGCCGGATCTTGAGGTCCTTCGAGGAATCGGCGGCCAGTCCACCGGCGACCAGGCCGGTGGTCTGCAACAGGCTGGCGCCGTCCTTCACGCCGGGCGGCGTGTCGGTGCGCACGAAATAGACGATGTTGGCGGGCTGGTAGGCTACGAACTCGAACGTGCCGAAGTCCATGCGGTAGGCGGCCGGATCGACGACGTAGTTCCAGGCGGCGGCGGTGAGATAGCCCGCCATGGTGCCGTCGCGCGGCGCGACTTCGCCGAGATAGTTGGTGCCCACGAGACCACCGGCGCCGTCGCGATTCTGGATGACGATGTTGGGCGCTCCATCGATGTGCCGCGCAAAATGCCGCGCGAAGATACGGCCTTCGATATCGGCCGGGCCGCCGGCCGCGAAGTTGATCATCAGGTTGAGCCGCTTGCCCTTGTAGAACGGGTCGTTCGCCTCGACGCCAGTCGCGAGCATCGCGAACGTGAGCGCAGCAATTGCGGTTCTCGTCAGCACGGCGAACCCGCCTCCCCGATTTGCCCCGCTCTATTTCGGCGGGTTCTTGATGTATTCGGTCACGAACGCCCGGATCTCGGGGCGCACCACCAGCGTCCGGCGCACCCGCGCGTTGAGGTCGCCACCGCTGACGTATTGCGGCACGAACTGCAGCGACCTCTGCGCCTCCTGGGCGAACTCCTGATCGCCATTGAGCCGCTCGATCGCGCGCCGCAATGCGTCGACCGCAGCCGGCGGACTGCCCGGCGGCAGGACCACCGTGCGAAGCATGGCGGAATCGACCGCCAGATTGGTGCGGTAGATGTCCCAGAGGCGCCCCGACGGCGCCGCGCCCTTGGCCTTGCGATAGAACTCGGGAAAGCCCGGCACGCCCTGGCTCTCTGCCTGCTTGAAGGGCATGAAGTTCATGCCGTCGTAGATCGGGTCGTACCAGACCGCGATCGCTTCTCTGCTCTTGATGATCGTCGGCTCGACCACGCCGAAATAGCTCGGCGAGGATTCCGAGAAGAAGTTGATCTCGCCGCGCTGCAGAGCGAGCCGCGCCGGCGCGCTCGAACGGAAGCCGGTGACGTATTTGTACGGCACGCCGAGCATGTCGAGCGTGAGGCGGATCAGCAGGTCCTTCGAGGAATCGGCTGCGAGACCGCCGGCAACCAGGTCGGTCGCCTTCATGATGCCAGTGCCGTTCTTCATGCCGGGCGGCGTGTCGGCGCGCATGTAATAGACGACGTTCACCGGCTGGTAGGCGACGAACTCATAGGTCGAGAAATCGATCCGATAAGAGCCGGGATCGATCACGTAGTTCCATGCCGCGGCGGTGAGATAGCCCGCCATGGTGCCGTCGCGGGGCCCAAGCTCGCCGAGGTAGTTGGTGCCGACGAGACCGCCGGCGCCATCGCGGTTCTGCACGATGATGTTGGGATTGCCGTCGACATGCTTGCCGAAATGCTTGGCGAACAGCCGGCCCTCGATGTCGGCGGGGCCGCCGGCGGCGAAGTTGATCAGCAGCGTGAGGCGCTTGCCCTTGTAGAACGGATCGGATTGCGCATGTGCGGGCGCGGCGGCCAACGCCGCACAAATACCTAGCCCGAACAAAGCAGCATGCAAGCGCATGTCGGGTCTCCTCGATCGCAGGTCGAGGCCGCAAACATAGCATGCTGCGCCGATCCGTATACCGGCGATGATGCCGGTTTCAGGGATTGAAGGCGGCGCGGGACAAGAGTGTAATCGCCGGCACAACAATAAATGCATTCGGGAGGACGTCATGGGCATCGTGCAAAGACTTGCCGCCATCGCCGCCGGTTTGGGCGCGCTGATGACAGGGACCGCCGTCCAGGCCGCCGACATCAATCTCATGACGACAGGCGCGGTGGAATTCATCCTGCGCGACCTGATTCCGCCGTTCGAGCGCGCGACCGGTCACAAGGTCAATATGACGGTGCTCGGGACCGTTATCGCGGTCGACAGGATCAAGGAGGGCACGCCGGCCGATCTCATCCTGCTCAACCCCGACGTCCTCGGCGATCTCATCAAGGCGAAGAAGGTCGTGCCCGGCACCATCGTCCATGTTTTCCATTCGCGCGCCGGTGTCGCGGTGAAAGCGGGCGCTCCGAAGCCTGACATCAGCACGCTCGAGGCGTTCAAGCAGGCGCTGCTCAAGGCGAAGACGATCGGCCACAGCCTCGGCGTCAGCGGCGTTCACTTCTCGACCAATGTGATCCCGTCTCTCGGCATCGCCGACCAGATCAAGGACAAGATCAGGATCAGCAAAGGCTTCCCGGTCGGCGTGCTGGTGGCGAAGGGCGAGGCCGAGATCGGCATCCACCAGATCGCCGAGCTGATGCCGATCAAAGGCATCGACATCGTCGGCGAGCTGCCGGCCGAAATCCAGACCACGCTGATCTATGCCACCGGCATCCACGCCAACACGCTGGAGCCGGAGGCCGCGTGGGCGCTGTCGAACTTCCTTCAGCTCGAAACCTCCGCGGCCGCGATCCGCAAGAACGGCATGGAGCCGGCGCCGCGATGACAGGACGGCTGCTGCCGCGTGTGTTGCTGATCGCGGCGCTCGCCGCGGTCGTGACGGATTCCGCCGCGGCGCAGCCGGCCGCGGCGCCCTTCCCCGCCGGCAAGCCGATGGCGATCCATGTCGGCACCACGCCGGGCGGCGGCAACGACAACGTCATGCGGCTGGTGGCTCGCCACATCGGCAAGTATCTGCCCGGCAATCCCAACGTCGTTGCGAAGAACACGCCGGGCGCGGGTGGACGGCGGCTCGCGGGCCTCATGGCCAACACCGCGCCGCGCGACGGCACCGAGCTTGCGCAGTTGCATCGCGGGCTGGTGATCGAACAGCTCATGGGCGAGGTCACGCTGCCGTTCAAGCTTGCGGACCTGACCTGGCTCGGGAGCCCGACCACCACCACCGACACCTGCATCGTCTGGCACACCGCACGCGTGCAAAGCGTCGAAGACCTCATGACGCACGAGCTAGTGGTCGCCGGTTCCGGCAACGAAGCGCCGCAGCTTCACCTGCTGCAACGGCTGATCGGCGCCAAAGTCCGCAGCGTGATCGGCTATCCCGGCGGCGCCCCCATGAACCTGGCGATGGAACGCGGCGAAGTCGGCGGCCGCTGCTCGTATAGCTGGGAGGCGATCAAGTCGGCGATCCCCGACTGGATCCGCGACAAGAAAGCGAAGCCCATCGTCCAGTTCGCGCTCACCCGGCATCCGGAATTGCCTGATGTCCCGCTGATCGCCGATTTCGCCAAGACCGAGCTCGACCGCCAGGCACTGCGCATACTGATGACGCGGCAGGTGTTCGGCTTCCCGTTCGCGGCGCCGCCGGGCCTGTTGCCGGAGGTGCGCGACCTGCTGCGATCGGCCTTCGTGAAGACGATGCAGGACCCGCAGGTGCGCGAGGACGCGCTGAAGATCAAGCTCGAGCTCGCGCCGGTCGCCGGCGAGACGCTGGAGCGGGCCGCGCGCGACGCCTACGCGGCCTCGCCAGAAGCGATCGCGCGGGCGAAGGAGCTGGTCTCGCCGCATTAGGCCCCGGCCGTATCGCCGCAGTGCTTTGCGCTCAGGGCGCCGGCCATGGCATAACGTCGGGACGCCCGAGATATCAGTGAGGAAACCGTGCTCGAAAAAGGCCAACCGCAGCGCTTCAACGCCTACAACTCGCCGCACGAAGACCTGCGCGAGTTCATCAAGCGCGCCGAGGAAGCCGGCGAGATCCTGCGCATCAAGGGCGCCGACCCGCATCTCGAGATGGGCACGCTCGGCGAGATCGTGAACCACGCCCGGCCGGAGCCGCCGGCGCTGTTGTTCGAGGACGTGCCCGGCTACCCGAAGGGCATGCGGCTGATCTCCGGCGCGACCAATTCTTCGAAGCGGCTCGCGATCACGCTCGGCCTGCCGGTGCCGTCCTGCCCGCTCGACGTGGTGAAGTCCTATCGCAACCGCATGAAGGAGCACCGGCCGATCCCGCCCAAGACCGTGCGCACCGGTCCGGTGTTCGAGAACGTCGATCGCGATGACGAGGTCGACCTGCTCAAATTCCCGGTGCCGTTCCTGCACGAGAAGGACGGCGGGCGCTACATGGCCACCGACGACCTGGTGATCATGCGCGACCCTGACGGCGGCTGGATCAACGCCGCGACCTATCGCGGCATGGTGCACGACAAGAACCACATCTCGATCTACATCTCACCCGGCAAGCAGGGACGGCAAATTCGTGACAAATACTACGCGGCCGGCAAGCCCTGCCCGGTGCTGATCTCCTGCGGGCACGATCCGCTGCTGTTCCTCGCCGGCGGCAATGAGCTGCGTTACGGTCTGTCGGAATACGACTACGCCGCGGGCCACCGCGGCGAGCCCTACGAAGTCGTGCCGAGCGAGATCCACGGGCTGCCGATGCCGGCGCATGCCGAGATCGTGCTCGAAGGCGAGATGATCGAGGCCAACACCACGAAGGAAGGCCCGTTCGGCGAATTCACCGGCTACTACGCCTCGTCGCCGAGCCCGCAGCCGCTGATCCACGTCAAGCGCGTCTATCACCGCAACGACCCGATCCTCGCGATCGCGTCGCCGATGCAGCCGCCGTCCGATTTCTCGTTTTCAAAATGCGTCATGAAGGCCGGCATGATCTGGGACGAGGTCGAACGCGCCGGCCTCTCCGGAGTCGCCGGTGTGTGGGTGCACGAGTTCGGCGGCGCGCGCATGTTCAATGTGATTGCGATCAAGCAGGCCTATCCCGGTCATGCCCGGCAGGCCGGTTTCCTGGCGGCGAGCTGTCAGTCCGGGTCTTACCTCGGGCGTTTCGTGGTGGTGGTGGACGAGGACGTCGATCCCTCCAACCTGTTCGACGTGATGTGGGCGATCTGCACGCGCTGCGATCCGGCGGAAGACATCGAGACCTTCCGCCGCGCGTGGTCGGGCCCGCTCGATCCGATCCTCGACAAGGCCTCGTCGACCAATTCACGCGCGGTGATCGACGCGTGCCGCCCCTACGAGCGGCTCAAGGATTTCCCGATGGTCGCGAAGGCGTCGCCCGAGTTGCGGAAGCAGGTGGCGGAGAAATTCGCCGACGTGCTGAAGACGATCGGGGTGTGAGACTTGGCGGAGCAGCTTGCGTTCCGGCCGCTTGAATTCCGCAGGGTTGCTCACGCCGACCTGCGACCGCCGATCGGCGACCACGATCACACGTCGGACGACTTCAATCGCGGCGAGCTGCTTTCGCTGTCGTACGCAAAGAAGGCGCTCCTGCTCGTTATCCGGGTTACCCCGGGACGCGACGCCAACGACTGGAAAGTCCCCCAGGCCGACGTTGAATTGCTCCTGACGGAGCAGAACGGCCGCTACATCGGGACCATCAACCGGCAAGCTCCGGAACGATTCTGTTATCTGGCGGGCGCACGCGAGCCATTCGCCATCCTCGGCAAGACAAACGAGCGCGCTCCCGCCCATGGCGGACGGACGCACGGCACATTCTTTTGCGCGCACGCCTATGGCGGCTATCCGCGCATCCAATTTTCGGTGACGGTGCTGATCCGGCGCGGGCTCTTCGGCGGCTGGAAGGAGATCGTGGTCAGAGTGCCGAAGAAAGACCTCTACGTCGCGCACCCGTGACGGCGCGACGCGGTAACATGTGCCGGCGTTTTAAGAAGCCTTAACGCATTCAGTTTAAATTTAGTTGTAGCGCCCATTGTGCACAATTATTAGGCGGCCGACGCGGTGCCTCGATACGCCGGCACGCGCCGTCCGCCAGAATTTCGCGGAGTCAGGCCCGCCGGTTCCCTTCAATCCTCCCAAAGAAGCAACGTCCCAACTCAAGGGAAAAGGCCCATGCGCATCAGCATCAGGAAAGTCATTTATTCATTCGGCGCCGCAGTGGCGGTCGGATTGCTGATCGCGGTCGCCATGAGTCTGTGGGCGACGAACCAGATTCGCGTCGGCGGACCGACCTACACCAAGATCATCCAGGGCAAGGACCTGGTGGCGGACATCCTGCCGCCGCCCGCCTATATCATCGAATCCTACCTGGAGGCGACGTTGGCGCTCAACAACGCCAAGCCGATCGCCGAGAGCAGTGCCGCCTTGCGGGAGCTCAAGAAACAATACGACGAGCGCTATGAGTTCTGGGTCAAGTCGGATCTCGCCGACAGCATGAAGATCAAAATGACGAAGGACTCGCACGAGCATGTCACGGCGTTCTGGCATGCGGTCGAGCGGGAATTGCTGCCGGCGCTGGAGCGGAAAGACCAGGCGGCGGCCGTGCGAGCCTACGCCGCCGTCACGAAGTCCTATGCGGGGCATCGCGCCGTTATCGATCAAGTGGTCAAGCTTGCCGAAGTTGCCAATGCGGAAGCCGAAAGCGCGTCGGAGCGCCAAGGGTTCATGGCGCTCGCCTGGGTCCTCAGCCTCGTCGCCGGGCTGTTCGCCATCATCGCCATCGGCATGATCGCCATCAACCGATGGGTCGTGAAGCCGCTCAATGGTCTCACCGGCGTCATGAGGCAGCTTGCAGCCGGCAATCTGTCGGTTGCGGTTCCTTCCCAGGAGCGAAGCGACGAAGTCGGGCACATGGCCCGCGCGGTCGTCGTGTTCCGCGACGCAGGGGTTGAGAAGCTGCGGCTCGAGAGCGAAACGAACGACCAACGAGTCCAGGGCGAAGCCGATCAGCGCCGGAACGCCGAGGCGCAGACCAGGGCCGCGGAAGAGCAGGCGCAAGCCATGCGCGCGCTGGCGGACGGCCTGGGCAGGCTCTCGGACGGCGACCTGACCTATCGCCTGAGCGACGGCTTCACCGAGGCCTATGCGCAGATTCGCGACGACTTCAACGCCACGATCGCCCAGTTGCAGGAGACGATCGGTGCGATCGCAGCCGCGACACGCGAGGTCTCCAATACGGCTGCGGAAATCTCCTCCAGCACAAGCGACCTCTCCCAGCGCACGGAACAGCAGGCCGCCACCCTGGAGGAGACGTCGGCGTCGATGGAGCAGATCTCGGTGACGGTGAAGAACAACGCCGGGAACGCCCAGGAAGCCAATCAGTTTGCCGGCAGTGCGCGCCAGGTCGCCGACCGCGGCGGCGAGGTCGTCAAGCTGGCGGTGACTGCGGTGGCGCGGATCGAGGGCTCCTCACACAAGATATCCGACATCATCGGCGTGATCGACGAAATCGCGCGGCAGACGAACCTGTTGGCGCTCAACGCCGCGGTCGAGGCGGCGCGCGCCGGTGAGGCGGGACGCGGATTTGCCGTGGTCGCCTCCGAAGTGCGGAGCCTGGCGCAACGCTCATCCCAGGCGGCGAAGGATATCAAGGAGTTGATCAGCAGCAGCACGAACCAGGTCCAGGAAGGTGTCGAGCTGGTCAACCAGGCCGGCGCCTCGCTCACCGAAATCCTGGAATCGATCAAGCGGGTCGTCGACGTCACCACCGATATCTCATCGGCAAGCGCCGAGCAGTCGATCGGCATCGATCAGGTCAACGCGGCGCTCGTCCGAATGGACGAGGTCACGCAACAAAACTCTGCGCTGGTCGAGCAGAATGCAGCCGCGGCGAAGGCGCTTGAGCAGCAATCACGGTCGATGGACGAGCGTGTCGGCTTCTTCCGGCTTGATACGCAAGCGCCCAAGGCTAGGCACACGCCGGCGTCTACCGCGACGATGAAGCGGATGCCCGCGCGAACGTCGGCCGCGGCATAAGTCGAACGTCCAGCGCGCCTTGCTCAGAACGGCTCGGCGTAGTCCGTGGGTGCAAGGTTGTGACCGCGGCGTATCATCAGTTCCATCGGCGAGATCGCGGCGGAAGCTTCAACGGGAATGGCGCCGCCCACTGTCGCTGGCGACGTGGACCCGGTCGGCTTCGCCCAGACAACGATAACCGCGGCACTGAGCAGGATCACCAGAGCGAGACTGATTTTCTTCCACGCGGGTGTGAATTGAACTTGTTGCATGGCGGATCTCCTTTGCCGTCCTGCCCCCACGTAGTCGGGCGGGCGGCACGCGGGGAATCAGCCTGAGGTCTTGCCATCCGCTGGCTGCAGATCGCTCCGACGGCGGGGTAAGCAGCGTCAGCCGGGAGCTTCTTGCTGTCAGAGGAGAATTTCAGTCCGCCGATACTTGGGTATTGGGACCGACGGCTGAGCCTATCGCCGGGCGTAGCATCGCTACGTTGCAACCACGATCCCCGTCACACCGGCGCGGTCGATCGCCTGCCGCGCGAAGCCGGTTCGTTTCACATCCTCGGCAAAAATGCGCGCGAAGTCGGCGACGGCCGGCGGCCGGCCTTTCGCCACGGCGATTGCAATCGGCACGTTGAAATAACTGCCCGGAAGGATCCGCGCGCCCGGCAGGCCGCCCTGCACCGCCGCCAGCATCGGCACGACATGACTGAAAGCGTCGGCCTCGCCTGCCTTCAGCATGTCGATTGCGCGCTGCGGATTTTCGGGCGGAACCGGAATCAACGCGGCCGCCGTGATGGTCTTGGTCAGATGCGCTTCCTGTGCGCTTTTGGCGGGCGCCGCAATGCGCACGCCCGGCCGGTCGACCTCCGCGATGCTTGCGATCTTCGACGAAGCGGGAACCAGGTAGCTCGTCTGGATGTCGAGCACGACCGGACCGAAATCCATCGCCTCGGCGCGATCGGCGGTGACGCCGAGGAACGTGACATCGAGCGAGCCGTCGTGGAACGCCGCGATCGTGCGCGCCGGGTTCTCAAACTTCACGAGGTCGAGCTTGGCGCCGATCCGGCGCGCCAGCTCCGCGCCGAGATCGGGAATGATCCCGTCGGTGCCGCCGCCTTGCGTGCGCGCGAAATACGGCACCATCCACACGCCGACGCGCAGCGTGCCGGTCGGAGCGAATTGCGATGCAACCGAAGCGGGGCTGCCGGGCATGTGCGCTACTTCAGCAGCGCGCCGGCGCGCTCCGCCAGCGCCGACGGCATCTTGAGGATGTCCGCGACCAGGGTCTCGATATCGGCCCCGGCCACCGGCGTGATCTCGAATTTCAGCTTCTCGGCCTCGGCCAGGAATGCGGGGTCTTTCATGGTGTCCATGAATGCCTTCTGCAGCGCCTGGAGTCGATCCCTTGGAACGCCGGGCGTGCTCTGGAACGGCCGGCCCATCACCTGGCGGGCGAAGATCAGCCGGAACATCTGCCGCTCCTCGTCGTTGCGCGCCAGATCCATGATCAGCGGCACCTGCGGCAGGTCGGGATGCTTGGACAGCGAAAGCTGGATCAACACGTTGATCTTCTTCTCGGTCAGCCAATGCGCCCGCGTCGACATCACGCTCGACCATGACCAGCCGCAGCGGCCTGAGACCTCGCCGCGCTCCATCGCCACGCTCACGTCGTTGCCACCGGGATAGCCGGTGATGATCTTGAACTTCGAGCCCAGCACGTTGTTGATGAGGCGCGGGTATTGATAGGTGTCGTCGGCGGTGCCGCTCGAGCCGATGGTCAGCTCCCTGGCCAGCACGTCGTTGAACGTCGCGACGCCGGACGTGTGCCACGCCGCGCACACGCTGACTTCGTCATTGGCGCTGCCGAGCCAGGTGAACTGGTTGGAGTCGTATTGCGCGGCCTTGTTGCCGATCAGCGGCTCGAACGCGATGTTGCGGCTGGTGGCGCCGATCACGGTGCCGTCGCGCGGCGCCGCCTGATAGAGCCAGTTCGCGAGCCGAAGGCCGCCCGCCCCTTCCATGTTCTTCGGCACGATCTGCGGATTGCCGGGAATGTGACGGCCGAGATGGCGCGCGACCATGCGCGCATAGAGGTCGTAGCCGCCGCCGGCGCTGTAGGCGATGTAAAGCTCGACCGCCTTGCCCTTGTAGAACTCGGCCGGCGACTGCGCGAACGCCAGCGATGACGGCAGCAGCAGGGACGCAATGACGGCAGCGGCGCGAGCAAGCATCGTGCTTGAATGATCCCTTATTGAGCGGCCCACGTCGCGCTCTTTATTTGACCATCGCCGCCGCCTTTGCCGCGACCGCGGGCGGCGTCGAACGATAGATGTCCATCACCATGTCCTGGAGTTTCTCGCCGGGCACCGGCGTGAGCTCGAACTGGGCCTTCTCGACCTCGGCAATGAAATCCTTGTCGGCCATCGTGGCCATGAACGCTTTGCGCAAGGCATCGGCGCGATCCTTGGGAACGCCGGGCGGCGCTGCATAGGGGCGTCCCATCACCTGCCGGCCGAAGATGAGCGTGAGGATCTGCTTCTGCTCCGGCGTCTTGGCGAGGTCCATCACCAGCGGAACGTCCGGCAGGTCCGGGTGCTTGCCAAGCGAGAACTGCATCAGCAGGTTGAATTTCTTCTCTTTCATCCAGTGCTGATAGGTGGCCTTCACGGTCGACCAGGGGAAGCCGCAGCGGCCGAGCACCTCGGTGCGCTCCATGGCGATGTTGATCTCGGTGCCGCCGCCATAGCCGTTCACCATCCTGAACTTGGCGCCGAACATATTGTTGAGGATCGCCGGGAATTGATAGGTGTCGTCGGCAACGCCACCGGCGCCGACCACGAGTTCACGCGCCTGCACGTCGGCGAAGGTCTTGATGCCCGAGGTGTGCCACGCCATGCACACGCTGACCTCGTCGTTGGCGCTGCCAATAAACGTGACCCTGCTGGCGTCGTACTGCGCGGACTTGTTGCCGAGCAGCGGCTCGAACGCCATGGCGCGGCTGGTGGCGCCGATCACCGTGCCGTCCTTCGGCGCGGCGCCGTAGAGCCAATTCGCCATCCGCATGCCGCCGGCGCCTTCCATATTCTTCGGCACGACCTTGGGATTGCCCGGGATATGCTTGCCGAGGTGGCGGGCGATGAGGC
>CAWAWR010000011.1:0-23995 GCA_963785745.1 uncultured Alphaproteobacteria bacterium | reverse complement strand
AACAACAACATCGCCGCTGCTGTGAACCTCATCAAGGGAATGCGGGTCTATCCATACAGCGAACGCAACAACCCCAAACCGAACGAATTCATCTCCATGTCCGGCCCGAAGACAAACGAGTTCGCCGGGCGGCATCGAATACTGGGCGCGGCTATCCACCTTCATCAACAACAACCCGGTTCACGAGCGCGACCGCTTCTTCATGGCCATGCTCAAGCCGCTGGGCATCGAAAAGGGCAAGCCGTTGAACCCCGATGCGCGCCAATTCGCGATCCTCGAGGAGGCGGCGAAGGTCGGCGACGCAATGGCGCGAACGCTCTGTTCGATGCCGAGAAGCGATTTGAGAAGTTTGCCACGGCCACGGCGTTCCCCGCACTGGAACTGGGTGACACTGATGGGTGCCGATCAGGAAACCCCCACCTACAGCCAGCTCGATGAGCGGTAGCGCTACTTCTACGGCGCGATCTACATGTCGCCCCGATCGGCGTGAAAAAGGCGGGCCCCGGCACGCAGTACATCCAAGCCTTCAACGACAAGGACGGCAACCGCTTCGATGGCGGCGAGTCATACCGCCTGCGCGTCCCGGCGAATGTGCCGGTGTCGGCCCTTTGGTCGCTGACGCTGTACGACACCGAAACTCGCTCAATGGTCCAGAATCCGGGCAACGACTCGGCGCGCTCGGGGAACGACAAACTCAAAACCAACGCGGACGGCTCCGTGGACCTGTATTTCGGGCCGCTTCAGCCGGCCGGTCTTGAGAGCAACTGGATCGGACACTTCCCGGCAAGGGGTTCTACCCGTTTTTCCGTTTCTAAGCCCCACCGCGCCGTTTTTCGAAGGGACGTGGAGGATGTCGGACGTCGAGGCGATGAAATGAGATGCCGCGCGAAACAGGAGAGCGACATGAAACTCCACCAAGCCCCCGAAGGCTCGCGATCCTCACGGTTGCCGGTGTGCCTCGCCGCGCTGGTTGCGCTGGCGGTCGTACCGCTGGCCGGCGTCATGGTCGGCGCCTTTGCAACCGGCATCGAGCAGCAACCCACAACAAACGCCACGGTCGGAAGCTGCGCTGCATACGCCGGTCGCCCCGCCGGGGAAGGCGAGACCGCCGGCATGCGGTTCATTTCCGGCGGCACGTTCAAAATGGGCTCCGAGCGCCATCAGCCCGAGGAGCGATTCATCCATCCGGTCCGCGTCGACGGCTACTGGATCGATCGCCACGAGGTGACGAACGCGCAATTCAAGCAGTTCGTCGATGCCACCGGCTACACAACGCTGGCGGAGCGCGGGCTCGATCCCAAGGAACATCCCAACACGCCGAAGGACCTGCTCGTTCCGGGCTCGGTCGTCTTCATCCAGCCGACAGACACGAGGCGCGGCGGACGGATCACGCAGTGGTGGCAATATGTGGCCGGCGCCAATTGGCGGCAGCCAACCGGCCCCGGCAGTTCGATCGCCGGAAAAGAAAACCACCCGGTCGTGCACATCGCCCACGAGGACGCGCTCGCCTACGCGCGCTGGCGCGGCCGCAGCCTGCCGACCGAAGCGCAATGGGAGTTCGCCGCGCGCGGCGGCCGCGATGGCGAGGACGATTGGTCGAGCGCGTTCGATGCCGACGGCAAGCCGATCGCGAACACCTGGCAGGGCATCTTCCCGGTGCTGAACACCAACGACGACGGCTACATCGGAACCGCGCCAGTCGGATGCTTCAAGGCGAACGGCTACGGCCTCTACGACATGATCGGCAACGTTTGGGAGTGGACCGGCGATCGGTATCGGCCGGGACATTCACGCGAGGCCGCAGTCAATCCGACAGGCCCCGACATCGCGTCGATCCGTGTGTCCGCAGACCATGCCGAAAGCCGGGTGATCAAGGGCGGCTCGCATTTGTGTGCCGCCAACTACTGCTCCCGCTACCGGCCCGCCGCCCGCCAGCCGCAGGAAGTCAACCTCAGTGCGGCGCATCTTGGATTTCGCACGGTGTTGAACAAGCCGCCGGCAACAACGCCCCAGGGCTCGCAATGAGCCCAAGGGCACAAGCTTGATTGGATTTCAGGTCATCACAGAGGAGAATGCCATGAACAGATACTTCTCCGCCGTCAGCTATGTGTACGCCGCACTCGCCGGCGTACTCCTCTTCCCGGCAGGGACGGCGTCGGCACAGGAACTTGATCGCACGGTCCTGCCGATCGCGGAGCCCAAACGGCCTACCTACACCGAACTTGACGCGCGCAATGCCAAGGCACCGCCGCGGTTCGAGGTCAAGGCGCCTAAGGGAGCACCCAATGTCGTGATCGTGCTGATCGACGACATCGGCTTCGGCGGACCCAGCGCCTTCGGTGGCCCCATCCGTACGCCGACAATGGACCAGCTTGCCGCGGGTGGCCTGCGCTTCAACAACTTCCACACCACGGCGCTCTGCTCACCGACACGCGTTGCGCTCAAGTCAGGCCGCAACCACCACACCGCCAACGCCGGCTCGATCATGGAGACCGCGACGGCTTTCCCCGGCAACACCGGGCAGATTCCGAACAGCGTTGCGCCGCTCGCGGAAATGCTACGGCTGAATGGCTACAGCACCGCCGCCTTCGGCAAGTGGCACGAAACCGCCGCGTGGGAGACCAGCGTGTCGGGCCCGTTCGACCGCTGGCCCACCCGCCAGGGCTTCGACAAGTTCTACGGATTCATCGGCGGCGAGACCGACCAATGGTATCCGCTCATCTACGACGGACTGATGAAGGTCGATCCTCCGAAAATGGAGGACTACCACTTCAGCGTCGACATGACCAACCAGACCATCAACTGGGTGCAAGCCCAGCAGTCGATGACGCCGGACAAGCCGTTCTTCATCTACTACGCGACCGGCGCGGTCCATGCGCCGCATCACGTGCCGAAAGAATGGGCCGACAAGTACAAGGGCCAGTTCGACCGGGGCTGGGACCAGATCCGGAATGAAACGCTCGAGCGCCAGAAGAAGCTCGGCGTGATCCCGGCGAACACCCGGCTGGGCGACCGGCCGAAGGACATCGCGGCATGGGACTCGCTGCCGGCGGAACATCGGCGTCTGTTCGCACGCCAGGCCGAGGTGTTCGCGGGCTTCCTGGAGCACACCGACAACGAGATCGGGCGATTCAAGAAGTCGCTGGAGGACATCGGCGCGCTGGACAACACGGTGTTCATCTACATCGCGGGCGACAACGGCACGAGCGCCGAGGGTGGCTTCGTCGGCATGTACAACGAGATGACCTATTTCAACGGCGTGGCCGAGAAGGTCGAGGACCTCATCCCGTTGATCGACAAGTGGGGCGGCCCGGAGACCTTCCCGCACATGGCGGCCGGCTGGGCGGTTGCTTTCGACGCGCCGTTCTCGTGGACCAAGCAGGTGGCGTCCGACTTCGGCGGCACCCGCAATGGCATGGTCATTCACTGGCCGAAGGGCATCAAGGAGAAGGGCGGCCTGCGCACCCAGTTCTCGCACGTCATCGACATCGCGCCGACGATCCTGGAAGCCGCCGGTTTGCCGCAACCCAAGTCGGTCAACGGCACGCCGCAGACGCCGATCGAGGGCACCAGCCTGGTCTACGCCTTCAACAATGCGACGGCGGCGGAGCGGCACACGACGCAGTACTTCGAGATGTTCGGCAATCGCGCGATCTATCAACGACGGCTGGTTTGCCCGAACCATCCACCGCGCGCCATGGCAGACGACCAACCTGCCGCCGCTGACGTCCGACGTCTGGGAGCTCTACGACGTGAGGAACGACTTCAGCCTCACCAAGAACCTGGCTGCCGAACAGCCTGCGAAGCTGAAGGAGATGCAGGCGCTGTTCATGAAGGAAGCCCAGAAGTACAACGTGCTGCCGATCGACGACCGGACCATCGAGCGCACCAACCCAACCCTCGCGGGCCGGCCGGATGTCATGGGTACCCGCACGTCGCTCACGCTCTACGAGGGCATGCAGGGCATGCTGGAAAACACCTTCATGAACATCAAGAACCGGTCGAGCAAGATCACCGCCGAGCTCGATATCCCGGCCGGTGGCGCCAACGGCGCGATCCTGGCGCAGGGCGGGCGCTTCGGCGGCTGGTCGCTGTTCATGAAGGACGGCAAGCCCGCCTACACCTACAACTTCCTCGGGTTGTCGCGTTACACCATCGCCGCACCGCAAGCATTGCCGGCCGGTCCCGCAACGGTCATCCTCGACTTCGCCTATGACGGCGGCGGACTCGGCAAGGGCGGCAAGGCGACACTCTACGTGAATGGAAAGCCTGTCGCCGAAGGGCGCGTCGAGAAGACCCAGCCCAATATCTTCTCGGCGGACGAGACTGCCGACGTCGGCATCGACAACCAGACGCCGGTTGCCGAGGGCATCGGCATCGGCGCCGGAGACTCGGTTTACCGGCAAGATCAACAAGATCACCCTTGAAGTGGGGCCGGTTAAATAGGCAATCCGCGACGTTGCTCGAAGCCGGCCAGGTGCTGGCCGGCTTCGACAGCGCGCTTTCCCCGCCCGGGATGATCGCGATCTGCTCCACCCCGGAATGCCGGCCACCGCCACAGTTTTGTCACCAAATGCGGGGGTCATTGGGACGATTGCGTCGATCCTGCTGTGGGTTAGCGCCTCCATCGCCTACCTATGATGGCTTGACGATTGACAGTAAAAATGTGGAGCTTCCCTCAGGGGGTTCAAGCGATGGCTGGAGGCCTAAGGATGCGATCGAATAGTGATCTGCTGCGCCTGGTTGCAATGTCCGTTGGCATCGTGCTCGGCCTGGCGGCGAATGCCGACCATGCGGGTGCGCAACCCGGCCGTACGATGGCGATCGACGACCAGCCTGGCGTGGTGCCCGATCCGCGTGAGGAGCGGCTGCCCGCGGCGTTTCAGCGGCAGCCGGTCTTCTACCGGACCAATGAGCCGGCCGGGACGATCATCGTCGATACCGCCGATCGCTATCTCTATCTCGTGCAGGGAAACAACCGGGCGATCCGCTACGGGATCGGCGTCGGCCGCGAGGGCTTCCAGTGGCAGGGACTGCTCAAGATCACGCGGAAGGCGGAATGGCCCGACTGGACGCCGCCGCCGGAAATGATCGCACGCCAGCCCTATCTGCCGCGCTTCATGGCGGGAGGTCCGGGCAATCCGATGGGCGCGCGCGCGCTCTATCTCGGCGCCACCATCTACCGCATCCACGGCACCAATCAGCCGCAAACCATCGGCAGCGCCGTATCGTCGGGCTGCTTCCGGCTCGTGAACGACGACGTCGCCGACTTGTATTCACGAGTCCCGGTGGGCACAAAGGTGGTCGTGCGGCAGCGGCCTACGCTTTGAGCTTCACATGTCGAACAAAATCCATCACCTGTCGTGCCATCGCATGATTGCGCGTGCGACACCTGCATCCCGTTTTGTAAAGCGAGGGACGATCATGCTTTCAGCTCACAACGCCCGCCGTATCCTTTCAACACTGGCGCTTGGCGGGTCGATCCTGCTGGTCCCTGCCGCCGCCTCGGCGCAGACCCTGGAAAAAATCAAGGCGCGCGGAAACGTCACCTGCGGCGTCAATCCGAGCCTGCTCGGGATTCTCCACGCGCGACGCGCAAGGAAGCTGGAGCGGCTTCGACGTTGATCTTTGCCGCGCGCTGGCGGCGGCGATCTTCAACGATCCGGGCAAGGTGGTGTTCACCCCGCTGGGCACCGCCGAACGCTTGCAGGCTCTGCAGGCAGACAAGATCGATGTGCTCTCGCGCAACACCACCTGGACGTTCTCGCGCGAGGCGGCGCTCAAGCTGAATTTTGCCGCCGTGACCTACTACGACGGCCAGGGCTTTCTCGTGCGTCGCGCCAAGAATGCAACGTCGGCGCTCGAGCTCGATGGCGCGTCGGTCTGCGTCCAGAAAGGAACCACCAGCGAGCTCAATCTTGCGGACTATTTCCGCGCCAACAACATGAAGTACCAGCTCGTCACGCTTCCGGGCGCCGACGAGGCGATCAAGGCCTACGACGAGGGGAAATGCACGGTCCTCACCAGCGATACGTCGCAACTGTTTGCGGAGCGGCTCCGGATGAAGGCTCCGGACGATCACATCGTGTTGCCGGACATCATTTCCAAGGAGCCGCTCGGCCCCTATGTGCGGGCTGGTGACAACCAGTGGCTCAGCATCGTGAAGTGGACGCACTACGCGATGGTCAATGCCGAAGAGCTCGGTATCAGCGCGCAAACCATCAACGAAGCGCTCAAGTCCGACAAGCCGGACGTGAAGCGTCTGGTCGGAACTGCGGAGGACTACGGCGAGCAGCTCGGCCTGACCAAGGATTGGGCGGTCCGCATCATCCGGCACGTCGGGAATTACGGCGAAGTCTTCGAACGCAACGTCGGCACCAACTCCCAGCTGGCGATACCGCGGGGCATCAACAGCCTTTGGACCAACGGCGGGATCCAGTACGCGCCGCCGATCCGCTGACGCCAAGGAGAGCATCCCGTTGGCGGACTACTATTCCATCCTCTCGCGCGCGGTCGGCTCGCTCGACAGCAATACTGCGCAAGCGCGAGCCGTGCTGTTCGAGCGCGCGCGCGAGGTGCTCATCAATCGCATCGAGGATGAGCGCGATCGCTGGACCGACGAGGTGGCGTTGGCGGAGATCGCCAAGTTCGACGCCGCCACCGACCGCATCGAAGCCGACATCGCGCGGCGCACGACGAACGATTCGATCGGACGTTATCGGCAGGCTCCGCCGGCCGGCCGAGCCGGCCGGATGTCTGAACCGCCGCCTGAAGTGTCTCCGCCTCCGTCGAGCCGCAGCATCGGTCGCATCGTGCTGCTGGGCCTCGTGGGATTGTTTGGCCTCGGCCTGATCGGATTGGCGGTCTATGCATTCCAAGGCCGGGAACCGACCGCTGCCAAGGCGCCCGCCAAGGGCACCGCCGTGGCGACCGCGCCCGAAGCCGTCAAACCCGAAGCCGGCAAGAAGGCGGCGTCTCGCCCGTCAGCCGACGGTGACGATCTCGACCCCGGCATCGACGGGGGCTCGACCGATGCCGGATTGCCCTACTATCTGCGGCGGCAGGCGGTCTATTACCGGTCGGTCTATTCCGCCGGGATGATCGTTGTCGACCGCTCGCAGCGCTTCCTCTACCTGGTGCAGCCGCAATCGAGAGCCTTGCGTTACGGCATCGGTGTTGGCGGCGAGTGCGACATCAGTCCGGGCCTGTACCGGATCAAGAGCAAGTCGGCGCAATGGCCGGAATGGTCGCCCTCTCCTACTCTTCTCAAGCGCCGCAACTATCCGCCGCGCGTCCCCGGCGGCCCCGGAAATCCGCTGGGGGCCTATGCGCTCTACTTCGAAAGCAGCCTTCCGGGAATCCATGGCACCAACGCGCCGCGATCGATCGGCCAGGCGCCGACGCTCGGATGCTTCCGGCTCATCAACGACGACGTGATCGACCTCGAGAAGCGCATCGCTATCGGCACCGGTGTCGTGGTGATGAACTAGGCCGTGTACTCACTAACGAGCAGATCGGACGTCTGCTTTCGGGGGCCCAAAGCGGACACTGACGACGGCTTTCACTTCAACTTGGGCGAAGCGCTGTCAGGACGCCCAGAGGAACACCGAGTTCGTAGACGAGGCCCGCGGGCTCATATCGCAATCGAACTTCACCCTGAAGCTGGTCGGCAAGGCGGTTAATGAGGCGCGTCCCAAAACTGCGCCGAGTCGGTTCCCGAACCGCCGGGCCACCCCTCTCGGTCCATGTCAATTTGAATTGCTGCGCCTCATCATCCACCGTCAACACAATCTCGATGCGCCCCGTCGTATTGGACAATGCGCCGTACTTGACCGCATTGGTGCATAGTTCGTTGAGGGACATCGTGAGCGGCAGGATCGTCGCCGGACCGACCTCGATCGGCGTCTCCTGAACGACAAACCGTTGGACGTTATCGCTATCGAACGGTGAGATCGCGGCGTGAATGACGTCGTTCAATTTCGCGGCCGTCCAGTTCGCTTGCAGCAGCACATCATGCGCCCTGCCCAAGGCAACGAGGCGGCTTTCAACGGCCATCCGGCCTTCCTCCAGTGTCTTGGCAGTCCGCAAGGTCTGCGAGGTAATTGCATGGACCGTCGCCAGCGTGTTCCTCACGCGATGATGCAACTCCTCCAACAGCATACGTTGCAATCGTTTGGCGACATCGTTTTCCGCCGCATCGATTCCAGACTGAGCCAGAAGGCGCGCCGCATCGATTCCAGCCTGAGACAGCAACTCGCGGAGACCCGCGATTTCCGCTTCGAGGGCGTCTTCCTTGAAACTCTTGTCGTCACTCGTCATAACCACGCTCGTGTGCGAACCGCGTTCCGGCACCCTACCAGAAAACAGTCGCGGCACGGCAGACACCAAACAGTCGCGGCACGGCAGACACCAAAATGACTGCATGCTGGGCATCTTGGCCGCCGCAGCGACAGCGGCAATAGCTTTGGCGGTGATGGATTTGAGCATCAGAACCACTGAGACAGCTGATGTGCATCCTGGGAGACAACACCGCTGTCATTGACAATTCACTGTGTTTGCGCGATTCAGCGCGATCTGACGGAACTTTGCCGCGCAGGCAGACTTGCCCTTTTGACGAGGTGCGCAATCGACCCGCCTTTCACTCGAAACAGACCCCGTCTAGCATTCGACACCGGGAGAAGCCCATGTGCGCCGCCTATCTGCGTCTTCAAGGCGATCGCTGTCAGCGACTCTCGCGAAGCTGCATGGACCTTGGAGCCGCAAGAGACCTCAGGCTTATGGCCGAGGAGTATTTTGCGGAGGCATCAAGACTTGACGCGGTAGTTCTGACTTTGAAACCGGACTGAACTCACCAACGTCCCCGTCTGGAGACAAGCCTGATTGCGGCATAGCCCAGCGCGCCGAAACAATCGCGATTTATGAGTCCACGCCCTAGGTCGCGCGCGCGACCTTGACGTAGTCCCCCGTCTAGCGGATCGGAGGCGGCGGCGGCAGTTGCTGCGGCGGCCGCTTCGGCTGCTGCTGGATCTGCTTCTGCTTCGGTTGCGCCTTCGGCTGCGGCTGCGCGGCCGGCGGCGCTTGCGGCGCGCCCTCGGCAACCTGCGCGCCGCCGCGGCAATCGGTGAGCCACAGGTCGTAGATCGGATGCTCGACCGCGTGCAGGCCGGGGCTGGAGGCGAACATCCAGCCGGTGAAGATGCGCTTCACCTCGCCCTGCAAGGTGACCTCATCGACTTCGACGAAGGCGTCGGTGTTGGCCGCCTCCTCCGCCGGGCGCGTGTAGCAGGCGCGCGTGGTGAGCTGCAGCGCGCCGAACTGTACGGTCTCGCCGATCTCCACCGGGAAGTTGATGATGCGGCCGGTGATCTTGTCGAGCCCTGAGAAATGCGCGGTCGGATGCACGATGCGTTTCGCCGTCGGTCCGATGATCTCGTCGTCGGGCGGCGGCGGCGCGGGCGGTGTCGCGGCGGTGGCGGGCGGACGCTGCGGCGCACCACCGCGCGGCAAGTTCGGATCCGGCAGGGGACGCGTTTGCGGGCCGCCTCCGGGCGGCGGATAGTTCGGCGGCGTCTGTTGTGGCGGTGGCGGATACTGCCGCGGCGGCTGCGGTGAGCCACCTCGCCCGCCCGGACCGACATTGCCGCCCGGAACTTCGCTCGGCGGACGCGGTGGCGGATCGCCGAAGATGAATCCGAACTGCGCGAGCGCGGCGCTGGCGCCGAAAGTGACGACGCCCGCGACCAAGACGGCTCTCAGGATCGTTTGGGCCATGGAATATCCGCGACGCAAATCGCGCCAAACTTGTGGGTACCGGTTAACACGGACAATACGGCGGCGAAAGGGCGGGTTCCGTCCTTTCCGCCGTCTCCTGCGGCACCCATTTAACCACTAGTTCAACGCCGTTCCTCGACCACCACTACTGTTTCGACGATGCCGGCAGGCTCGTACATCCACCGCCCGATCACACCACCAATGGCGGCGCCGATCAGCGGCGCCACCCAAAACAGCCAGAGCTGTCCGATATACGCGCCGCCCGCAAACAGAGCGGGTCCCGTGCTGCGCGCCGGATTAACCGAGGTGTTGGTGACAGGGATCGAGATCAGGTGAATCAACGTCAGCGCCAAGCCGATCGGAATGCCGGCAAAGCCCACGGCGGCACCTTTCGAGGTCGTGCCGATGATGATGAAGACGAAAAAGAAAGTGAGCAGCACCTCGATCGCGAAGCAGGCTGCGAGACTGTACTTGCCTGGGCTGAGCTCGCCGAAACCGTTCGAGGCGAAGCCATCAGCAACCCAGCCCGCCTTGCCGGAAGCGATGATCCACAGCACCCCGGCCGCTGCGATAGCGCCGATCACCTGGGCGACGATGTAAGGCAGGACATGCTGGTTTTCGCAGCGTCCCGCCGACCACAGGCCGACGGTGACCGCGGGGTTGAAGTGCCCGCCCGAGATATGCCCGACCGCGTAAGCCATCGTGAGCACCGTCAGCCCGAACGCGAGCGCGACTCCCAGAAAGCCGATGCCGAGACCTGGAAATGCTGCAGCCAACACGGCGGCGCCGCAGCCCCCAAACACGAGCCAGAACGTGCCGAGGAACTCGGCGGTTGTCCGCCGCATGATATCGTTGTTCATGAGATCCTCCCGAGCAATGGCTAGGAGATTGAGTCGATCAACGGCCACGGGCGGCGTTTGCAACTCGGCATCGCCGCCCGGATCGGTATTTGCTGCATGAGGCGCCACTTCCTCACGGCGCTTTGCTCCGGGAATCGCGGTCGGTGAGCTTGGTGCTCACTCGGACAGCGGAAGCGTTGGGCCCAACTGGTGCCGCGCTGTCGCTCTCACCAGTATCCGCCATTCCAACCGTAGGACGAGTAGCACACGTTGACATACCCGCCGTAATACGGGTCCCATTGCAAGCAAGATCCGCCGTAAGCGGCGAAGGCGCCGACTGCGAGCGGAGCGCCCCACCACGCGGCGCGCCGGAAGCGCCAGCCCGGATTTCCGCCCCACCACGCGGCGCGGCGCCAACCTGGGCGACCGCCCCACCACGCGGCGCGGGCCAAGCCAGGGCGTCCGCCCCACCAAGCGGCGCGGGCTAAGCCGGGACGTCCGCCCCACCAGGCGGCGCGGGCCAAGCCTGGACGTCCGGCCCAACCAACACCGCGGCCACCCCAACCGACGCCGGCAACACGCGGGCCGCCCCAGCCGGCGCGGGCGATCCCGCCGCCCCAGCCGGCGCGACCGATGCCAACACGACCGCCGCCGATGCCAACACGACCGATGCCACCGCCGCCGCCGATGCCAACGCGACCGCCGCCGATGCCAACCCCGCCGCCCCGGCCGCCGAACCTTTGTGCTTCGGCCTGCTCTGCGAACATCGGCACGAGGCCGATGACGGTGCCTGCAAAGAGAGTGATTAGGATTTTTGGCATGACACGCATGGCACTCCTCCTTCGGCTGCTTGATCCTCCAGCACTGCAGGCATCCGCCGACTGGCCTTT
Organism: uncultured Alphaproteobacteria bacterium; assembly: GCA_963785745.1. Classification (GTDB taxonomy): domain Bacteria; phylum Pseudomonadota; class Alphaproteobacteria; order Rhizobiales; family Xanthobacteraceae; genus VAZQ01. Next base: position 12,495 of record CAWAWR010000011.1, on the reverse strand, counting down.
GATCATGCAACCTGTTGTTTCGATGCGACCTGCCTCAATAGCCCGCGGACGTTGCGCGCCGATAAAGCAAGACGTTCAAGTAAGCGCCGATCATTAGCCGCATCAGGACATAACTGGCTTCAAATGATCCTTTCTTTCTTGATCAATCTGAACGTTTGCCAGCGGCAGGCGCCACGAACTCGTTGGGCCCATACGCCGTGCCGCACTGTCCTGATTTTCACCGCCGGTCGTCTTCGAAAGTTTAGTGAAATATACGATTGGTCAGCATCCACTCGGTGTGGCTTGGGCTTTACTCATGCTGGCGGTTCGGCCGAGGCACGCCGACTTCTCTATCAACTGGCACGGCCTCTCGACTTCGCCGCTCGCCACCCGTGAAGAAAACCCAAGTGAGGTTTGGCCATGCGTGAAAAGATTGAAGCAGCAACGATCTCGCGTCGAAGAGCCTTTTGGATTCTGGGACTGGGAGCGGCGTTTGGCATGGGAGTGCCAGCCGCGGTGCTAACGGCACCGGATGCTGAGGCCCAGACCGTCGGGATGGACCGGCGCCAAGACCGGCGCGACAATCGCAGAGATCGACGTGCCGATCGGCGTACCGGTCGCCAAGATCGACGTGACGACCGGCGGACCAATCGCCAAGATCGACGTGACGACCGCCGCGGCACCGTTGGGCAGGGTACTACTGGCCAAGGGGCCAAGTAGCCTCCGCTGCGCTTAGCGGACACGCATGTTCGACCCCGTCGCTCCGGCGCAAATCTTTGCTGGATTGGACGCGGTCGGCACGGTGCGCGATGTGATAATCGCGATCATCGACCGCTGATCGTGCTCGCCGCGCTGTGGTTCCGGCCGCGATCATCGGTGCCGCGACACTTTTGCGCGAAAGAGAGACATTGGCTGCGGTTTCGTAGCCGAGGTGTCAGGCTATGTCGAAGCGCGTGTGTCGAGGCCTTGGTCTCGTCGGCTTTCCCAGCATGTCCCCGTTGTCACCGCGCCACGATACAATTACGCAACGCGAGGGGCGCGGTAATTTTGTGAAGATGCTCCATTCCCTCTCCCGTACCCATGACGTGAAGCGATCCGTAATCAAGAACGCGCCCCAATATCGATTGGGTCACGATGACCGAATTCGACCTTGTCCATATTCATTTCTGAAGTGATCCTTCGGATGAATCCATGCTTGTAAATAACCCGCTTGGTGGTCACCGCGATTTCAGTAATCCACTGATTGAACGCGGCGAATATTGCCAAACCCATGGATGCCACCAAAAGAACCCATCCAATCACGGTCAGCAGAAAGGAGTTGCCACCAAACCAAAACACCAAAAGTGCAAGAACAAGGGCGATCAGCGCTTCTCTATAAATGATCCAATGAGGCTTGCCCAACATCAGCACGCGTTCTCCCGGCTGAAGGACCTTGGACACGTAACTCATCTGATCACCCTGATTGGGGATTCTGACAGAACAGCCCGCCCGAACGAGAACCAGTCAGCGAAGCAACACCACCAGTCCTATCGCTGCAACGAAGCCGTTGAGAAGCGTGAGTACGAGTGGCAATCGCCAAACGCCCTGATCAACCCAATGAAGCGCCTTGCCCATGGACCATCCTCCAAGGCAGCCTGATTTGCCCTAAGGCTTGAGCATGCACCGCGTCCGTTAACTGACAAGGGCGCGGGTGATACGCATTTACTGAAATTGAGAGCAAACAGGGTTGTCCGGCGACCGTGACTCCGGCGGCCTCCTGAACTCGCAACACTGTGTCTAACTGGCTTCAATTGCACCCGGTAACGGGAAGCCTTGCTCAATCTCTCGCGCGCAAACTTACATCTATCGTCATCCCGACAAGAAGGAGGACTGGTGATGAAGTACACTCTCACGCTGTTTGCCGTGATGGTCGGCGGGATCGGAGGGGCAGCGGTGACCACCAGCGCCCCAGCGCATGCTCAGACCTACTGTCAATACATCAACTATCCTGCGAATTGCATTGTAAGGCCGGGAGCGCGGCTGGTCGCACGTCCCGTCGCGCGTGGTGCGGCGCGTGCGAACGCATCCGTTAATCGCGGCGGTCCCGTTAATCGTGCCGGGCGCCGCTGATTGTCGTCTGCTTGTTCTGATGGCGTTGCTTGGCTGGGCTGGTCCGGCTGTTGCGGAAGCGAAGGTGAGCAAGTGACACCAAGCAGGAGGCAGTTGCATGCCCCAATACTCGGTCCTGATCGACGACAATTGGTACGACATGGACACGGAGCACCGGCTCCAGTTCGGACCGTTTTCGACGGCCGATGAAGCCGTCGCGGCCTGCCGCAAGATCGTCGACGATTGGCTCGACTTGCACAAAACGCCGGGAATGACTGCGGAAGCCCTGTACGAACGCTACATTTGCTTCGGCCAGGATCCATTTGTCGTTCCAACCGACTGCGCCACCGCTGTCGATGGGGCGCTCTGGCAGTTCAGCGCCTTGAGCTACGCGGAGCAACGGGTGACGATATTGTGCAGTTAAGCCGCCGGTTCGCGCCGCGCGCCGGCGGCGCCACGATGACCGCTCCTCGCGAGGATGATTGCCCGGTCGGCGCGGACGAGGCACTCGCACGTTTGATGGAGGGCAACGCGCGCTTTCTTCGGGGTGAGCCGCGCTTTACGCGGGCGCCCACAGAGGTGCTCGCCGACCTCGTCAAAGGTCAGCACCCATTTGCGACCATCCTCGGCTGCAGTGACTCGCGGGTACCGCCGGAGCTGATTTTCGATGCGAAATTCGGCGACCTGTTCGTCGTTCGTGTGGCGGGCAACGTTGTGTCGCCAGAAATCGGGGGCAGCCTCCAATACGCGGGCACCCACCTCAAGACACAATTGTTCATGGTGCTCGGACACGAAGGGTGCGGGGCAGTGCAGGCGGCGCTCGCAGCGAAATTTCAGGGCGTGCAGGAGCGTTCACGTATCCAGTCGCTGCTTGAGAATATGCTTCCGGGTCTTGACGAGGTCGAACCGCAGCTTCCGCCACAGCAAAAGCTTGAGCGCGCGGTCGAATGCAACGTCCGCTGGTCCATGCGCCAGATCCTGGGCACCCCCGAAGTACACGCGCGAATGGCCGAGGGCCGCATGAAGCTCGTGGGAGCGGTGTGCGAGATCGCGACCGGACGCGTGCGGCTGCTTGCGTAGCGCAGCATCACGACGTCAAGGCTGCGCGGCCCCCGCTCTCAATCCGAGGGTTACCAGCCTGGCCAAGATCGTCGCCGGATAGAGTTGGCCAATGATGCTCTCGACATTGCAAAGACTGCGCGCCAGCGGGTGCATGGGAACGATATCGCCGTAGCCGGTCGATGTCAGGGTGACAAAGCTCAAATAGAAAAGCGAGCTGGCGAGTGCCGCGTCGTCCGCAAACGCGATCCCCTTGAACGCATCTGGAGTCGACAGGCCGACAAACATGAACAGCGTTGCGAAGGCCACCGCAATCAACAGGTACAGGAGGATCGCTCCGACTATCCGGTGATAGGTGATGCGGCCTCCCCCGAACACTGCCCGACCAACCACGATTCCCAAAGTGAGCGCGATGATCAACCATGCGCCGGCCAACAGGTGCAGGTTGTAGGGCCAGGGATAATACAGCCGCAAGAAAAAGACGGCAAAATTGGCAATGAGTGCGATCGACATCAACCCGACCGCGATCGGGTTGCCGGAAATGATCAGCGCCCCGCCGATGATCACAAGCAATCCCGCAATTGCAAACGTCTGAAACACGAAAATGCCCGCGGCCTGGAGCGGGGCGAAGACAAATATCATGAGCGTCAACACGGCGGTCAGCGCCGTGAGCAGCCAGTCGCGATCCTCGCGACGCAATCGGCGCAGTTTGTTCATGAGGTCTACAGTCATTGCAGTTCCTCCAATCGCGAAACGTCAACCGATCGTTTTAAACGGCTTTGATCTCACACCTGCACAGCGCCGTTTGCGTTCGCGCTCAACAGTCATGAAGCGCGATTCTGAATGTCCGGTTGAGAGCGCGGAAGTTTTCAAAGCACGATGCGAGTCAAGCGCCGGTGCTTGGGTATTGGCCGATAGCATGACGAAAGTTATCCACAGTGACCTTCCTGTAACAGCCGCGGTTGGATGAATTTGTTAGATTTCAAAGTAATCACAAGTAACCGGGGGGACTTTCTAAGGTATCCCGATAAGTATTCACAGGTAACCAGCGGCAACCAATATAGGGGGAAGTTCATGAAGAGGACAGTTCTGGCTGGGCTAGCGGCCGCCACTCTGGTCGCGAACTACGCCTCCGCTGCCGATCTTCCGAGGAAGGCACCGTTGCCGGCACCGGTGCCTGCACCGGTGTACGCGTGGACCGGCTGCTACATCGGCGGCAACGTGGGCTGGGCTCGGGCTGAGACGGAGGTATCGTTCGTCGGCTTGGGCGCCGACTTCAACCGCTCAGCGGACGGGTTTGCCGGCGGCGGACAGATCGGCTGCGACTATCAGTTCGCCTCCAACTGGGTGATCGGTATTCAAGGCATGGTCGATGCGACAAGCATCGAAGCCGAACGCGTGAGCGTGCTGTTCCCGCTAAACACCATTCACGCCAGGGTGCGCGGGTTTGCGACGATCACGGGTCGGATTGGCTACACCATCACGCCTTCGTTCCTGCTCTACGGCAAGTTCGGCTGGGGCGGATATCGGACCCGCCTCACCGTCAATAATACGGTGACGGGCGTGGAGCTTGCCAACGCGAGCCGAACCCAAACCGGCCTCGATCTCGGCATCGGTGGCGAGTGGATGTTCACTCCCAACTGGTCGCTGTGGATCGAGTGGGACCGCATTTTCCCGCAGGACAGGACCTTCTTCTTTCCCAACCTTGGTGGCGGCACCACAGCAGAGGTCCGGCGTGAATTCGACAAGGTCCTCGTGGGCATCAACTGGCGCTTCGGCGGCGCGGCTGCACCGGTTGCGGCTCGCTACTGATCTGCCGATACGGTCGTTTGCAACAACCCAAGCCCCGGGCGAACCCGGGGCTTGAAACCAACGCTCGTCGTGCGCCGTGGTGCAGCGATCGTCGCCTCAAAGCATCACGAACTGCGACGTTGTTAGCGGCGTTGTTACAAGACGCCTGAGATCTTGGGTGGGAACGTTTCGCACCGTCACCTACGAGAAGGCGGAAGGCCCGGCGTTGCCCCCAACCGGGCCTTGTCTGAACCCCGCGCTTCCCCTGGCGCGGGGTTTCCTTTCCATGAGTGCGCGCCTCGGCGTCGTCGCCCTGATCGTCGGGACAATCGAGATTGCACGCGCAGTACATTGCGGGATCGGAAGCGTTCAGCGAGACCTCAGCTCATAATGTTCGATCATGACAGCGATCACCGCGCTGATCCGCGCGTTTGTTCGATCACGGCATTTTGACAACGTGTCCGCGTTGTTTGGCTCCATGCTTTGGTCGGTCATCGGGGGCTGAACAGGTCCGGCCGTGCGGTGGCAAGTAGCCCGGGCGGTTGACCCCACTGCCCGGGCTGCGCCGTCTTAGGATCGCGGCGCTACTTTCAGTGAATCGTTGGTCAGCCCTCGAAAAAAGCTGAGACGATCAAATTGGTATTCGTTGGGAATGGCCGGGCCGTTATCGGGACACGGATAGCGGCAACACCACCATCTCCTTCCGACATTGCGGGCAACGCCCACTCGTTCCCACGATCTCACAAGCCTCGTCGCCCGATACAATATCGCGCTGACATTTCGGGCAAATATAACCAGCGGGCGCCGCAGCGAAGTCATACTGCGGACCGACATAGGCGCAGATCATGTGATGGAGCACCGGAAAAAACTCCAGCCCGGCTGCGCCGCAAGCCGGGCATACCGATTGCTCCCCTTCAATCTGCATGATGTCGCGCTCCGCTCGAGATCCCGACACCGCGCTCAGTGAAGCCCGAAGAGACTGACCAGCCCGTCGGCGGCACGGGAAGCGAGGTCGGTGTAGTGCATGTGAACATAGACCGTCGTATTCAGCGGCGGTGGTACCGTTCCCGGGTCGAAGCGAACCCGTGCGATCTGCGTGGCGGTGCGCTCGCGCGCGAGTGGTTGTTGCCTGGCGTACACATCGGAAACCGGCAGGATTTCGACGATCGTTCCAGAAATGCGCCGATTGCCGAACAGCACCAACACATCGTTTCCGACCTTGGGATCACGCAGGCGCTCGTTGGGAATGTACCAATCGACGAAGACATCGCCTTGATCCAGGATTTCGGCGATCGGCGTGCCCGCCCCCAGCGACTGGCCACGATGCGCGATATTTGTTGAGACGATTCCTGCGATCGGCGCAGAGATCCGGCCACCGGCGAAATTGCGTTCTACCTCTTCGAGGTTCTTGCGAACCTCCTGGTAGATCTCGTTCAAGGAAGCAATTTGGATCGCCGCCTCGTCAGCTTCCGCCTCGTGCGTGACAACGGCCTTGCGGGCCGCGGCACGCTCGCGAAGCATCTCAACCCGGAAGCTGAGACTGCCAAGGGCCGAGCCCTCGATGTGATCCGCGGTCTTCTCGGCCAACTGCAGATATGAGCGCGCCGAATTCGAGGGAGTCCTGCGCCACCCGAGCCTTGATCCGCAGCTCCGCCCTGCGGCCGGCGATGTCCGCCAGTGTCTGCATATAGGTGGCGACGATACCGTCATGCTGCGGCGAACGCACTTGTCCGATCTCTTCATCGGCGCTGACCTCGTTGCCAGGCGTCACGTTTATGTGGCTGACCTGCACAACATAGGGAAGCGACACCACAAATCGGGGGGACGAAACGACGCCGGGCCCGCCGAGATAGACGAGAGGCCTGCCGAAATAGATGACGAAGAAAGCGAGCAGGCCGAACACGACTGTTGAATATGCGATGCGCACCAGCCGTCCGGCCGCACGCCGGCGGCTTTCGACGGGATCGGGAAGGTGAGGATCGAGGCGGTTGAGCATCACATTCATCCCGCGCGCTCCTCAAACCCGTCCCTGGAACAGTGCACGCCGAACGCGCGGTGGCACGAAGTCATCATGCACCGAGGTGGCGAAGATGATTTCGGAGGAGTAGGAAAAGAACCGCGCGCATTTCAGATAGACGCCCTGGTACAAGGGAAAGATCAGCAATGCCGTGAAGCGAAAGAGACCGATCGGTCGATCAAAAATCATGAGCGCAAGCGTCTTGTTGAAAAGCGAAATCCAGAGCAGCAGGAGATAGACCGCGACGAGAAACAGCACAGCATCGGCGGCGCCGAAAAGCAGCACGATATAAGCCAGATAGAATGGCAGGCTGAGTGTTGGCACGAGATCGAAGACAATGAAGTCCAGCCTTTGAAGCGTGTCGGGCAAGCGCTCGTACCGATGGAAAAAGCTGAGCTCGCCGTACATCATGAAACGGATGCGCAAAGCATCGCGGTCCCAGCGCGCGCGTTGCCGCAAGAGGCTGATGGCGGTTGTCGGGCCGGCGGTTTCCGCCCAGGCGTCCGGCACGAAGCGGACAAGGTAGCCGAGGCGACGCAGCCGCAGGCCGTACTCCAGATCCTCCCCCGGGCCGACGTCCAGGCCGCCCTGGCGCAGGAACGTGTCGCGCCGATACATGGAACAGGCGCCGGACAGGCAGGCGATCGCGCCCGCGATGTCGAGCACGGCCCGCCCGGCGCTGATCGACATCAGATACTCAATGCTTTGAAGTCCGGTCCATAGCGATGCGCCCTCGTTGTCGATCGCAATGTTGCAGCTCGCGGCGCCTACGCGCGGATCGTCGAACGCGGCCGCCAGTCGAGCGACCGCCGTCGGCTCGAAAACCGTGTCCGCATCCACGGTCAACAGCAGATCGCCGCTGGCAAACCGGGCGGCAGCGTTGACGGCCGGGCTGCGGCCGCAGCGCGTGCCATGGCAGATGACCATGTCCACCATCCCCTGCGCGCGAGCGCGCTCGGCCACAGCCCGCGTTTCGTCGGTAGAGCCGTCATCGATGACAATGATTTCGATCGGCCGCAGGGTTTGTTGGTGCAGCGAGGCGATCGAGCGGTCGAGCCCGGATGCGCCGTTGAACGTCGGTATGATCACGCTCACCGAAGCGTTGCCGGCAGGCGCTCTATCATGTCGTCTCGACATCCCGAACAACGCCAGGGAGACCAGTGACAGCGTATAGCGAGGAATGTCGAAGATCAGCACCGAGAAGGCGAGCAGAAACAGACTGGTTCCGGCCAGCAGCTGCACCATCTCGAACATGCAAGCCACCTCGGTAAGGTCGCTTGAGAGCAGGCATTCGGCGGCAGATCAGCAAATCGCGAGCCCGCGATTGTTTTGTCGCCAGGAGCGACCCAGCCCAGCAGAGCACAGTGAAACCGACCCAAGGCCGCCTAGTCATCGCGAGCCCTGGAGCCTCCAAGACAGCAGCCTCCTTGTCTCAAGGTCGAGCATGCGCGAGGTCGGTTAACTGACTGACGCGCGGGTGATACGTATTTCACGGCAATTCAAATCAAACCAAGCAAGTCGGGAAAAACCGCCATGTCAGCTTTTGGGCCAAAGCAGATGAACTCGGATGTCCGGTGGGCGTCCGCCCTGCTCCTGAAAGCGGACGTCAGCCAGCGATTGCCGAACAATCCGGATCTATGAGCGCTTGCCTTACCGCCCCGGCGTCCACGGCTTGTAGTCGCCGGTGGCCTTCGGGCGCCGCCCTTGCGCCAGCGTCGAGCCGGTCGGGCGCTGGGCGCCGGGCGTGCCGGTGAGATTGGGGCGGTGCGGTTTCCACCACGGCCGCGGCTCCACCCGTTCCAGGGTCGGCGGCACGTCGACCATGTGATGCATCCAGCCGTGCCATGACGGTGGAATGGTCGAGGCCTCGGCGATGCCGTTGTAGATCACCCAGCGCCGCTCGAAGCCGAGCGACTTGTCGATCTTGCCGCCCTTGGTGCGGTAGTAGCGGTTGCCGAACTCGTCGCTGCCGACGAATTCGCCATAGAGCGCGGTCCAGACCTGCGTTCCGAAGGTCTGGCCGTTCCACCAGGTGAAAAAACGGAGAAGAAAGGTCTTCATCGGTTCCGGGTTGATGCCATTATGGCCGCGCGATGTCCAGCGCGGCGGAAACACAAGCGGCTGAAGCGGAACCTCCAGCATGGTCGAGACGATCCAGGGCGGCTTGACGCAGATCCGCGAGTTCTTGGACTGGGCGCCGAACAACGTGACCGGCGCCATCATCCTGGCGCTCGCCGCCGTGGCCGCATGGCTGCTTCATAATGTGCTCGCAAGGCTGGTCCGACGCTTCATCAAGCCGCGGCAACCCTATCTCGCCGGCATCCTCGCCGGCACCAAACGTCTCAGCGAGATCGGCCTGCTGATCGTCGCACTTCTGATCGCGCTGCCGGCGGCTCCATTCGACCGCGAGATCGCAACGGCGCTCGCGACGGTGCTGCTGATCGCGGCGATCATCCTCATCGGCTGGAGCGCGATCACCGCGGCGCACATCGTCGCGGACCTTTACCTGCTGCAGTTCCGGCTCGACGTTGACGACAACCTGCTCGCACGCAAGCATCTGACGCAGGTGCGCGTGCTGCGCCGCGTCGTCGACACGCTGCTCATCATGGTGACGGTCGGCGCCGTGCTGATGACCTTCGAGCCGGTGCGCCAATATGGCGTCAGCCTGTTCGCCTCCGCCGGCGTTGCCGGTCTCGTCGTCGGCTTCGCGGCGCGGCCGGTGCTCTCGAACCTGATCGCCGGCATTCAGCTCGCGGTGACGCAGCCGATCCGGATCGAGGACGCGGTCGTGATCGAGAACGAATCCGGCCGCATCGAGGAGATCACCTCGACCTATGTGGTGGTCCGGCTCTGGGACATGCGGCGCATGATCGTGCCGCTCACCTATTTCATCGAAAAGCCGTTCCAGAACTGGACGCGGGAATCCGCGAACCAGATCGGCGCGGTCCTCATCAATGTCGACTATGCGACGCCGGTCGATCGCGTCCGCCAAAAGGCCGAGGAGATCGTCAAGGCCTCGCCGCTCTGGGACGGCAATCTGGTCAAGCTCCACGTCACCGACGCCGACGCGCAGAGCATGCAGCTGCGCGTGATCGCCGGCGCGCGCTCCTCCGGCGACGCCTTCGAGCTGCGCTGCGAAATCCGCGAGAAGCTGATCGATTTCCTGCAGCGGGAACTGCCGCAAGCGCTGCCGCGGCAGCGCCAGCAAACGTTAACGCCGCCGGGGCGGGACACATCGTCGCCGTAAGCCGCATTGCGGAAGCGGAACCCCCTGCCCTATGCTGCCCCGCAAAATAACGGCGCAGCAAAATAAGGCGCATCGCTTCCCAGAGGAGAACGTCCACGATGATCCGCACGCTCATGTCGTTGGCCGCCGTTGCGCTGGCCGCGGCGCTTTGCGCCGGAGGCGCCGGCGCGCAAGGCTACCCCACGAAGACCGTGACGGTTATCGTGCCGCTCGCCGCCGGCACCGGCATGGATACGGTGGCGCGCCTCTACAGCGAGAAGCTGCAGCAGGTGCTCGGCCGCCCGGTCGTGGTCGAGAACCGGCCCGGGGCGGCGCTTGCGATCGGCGCGCAGGCAATCGCGACCGCAGCGCCCGACGGGCACACCATCGGCGTCCTCACCTCCGGGCCGATGACGATCGGACCTGCGCTATACAAGAAGATCAGTTACGATCCGCAGAGTTTCGTGCCGATCTCACTGTACGTGAAGTCGCCGCTGGTTCTCATTGTCGATCCGACCCTGCCAATCAAATCGGTCCCCGAGCTGATCGCATACGCGAAGAAAAGCGCCACGCCGCTAACCTACAGCACGCCGGGTGCCGGCGCGTTCCAGCACCTCTCGACCGAATTCATGGCGCAGCGCTTCGGCCTGAAGCTCACTCATGTGCCGTACAAGAGCACGCCGCAATCGGTCACCGATATCGTCGCCGGCCACGTCAATTTCGGCTTCGCCGAAGCCGGCGCGTCGCTGCCGTTGATCCGCGAAGGCAAGGTGCGCGCGCTCGCGGTGTCGTCGACGACGACGCTACCGACATTGCCCGACGTGCCGCCGTTCGCTGCCGCCGCCAACGCGCAGGGCTTCGAGGCGGTGTCCTGGCATGTCCTGGTGGCGCCTGCGGCGACGCCGAAGGACATCGTCGATCGCCTGCACACGGAAATGACCAAGATCATGTCGGACAATGAAATGCAGAAGCGTGTTGCGGCGACCGGTCTGATTCCGATCAGTCCGCCGTCGATCGCAGAAACACAGGCCTATATCGCTTCGGAGCGCGAGAAGTGGGGGAAGCTCGTGCGCGACCTTGGCCTCGCTGGCACGCTGTAGGCCAGCGCTTCGACGACGAGAAGAAGCAATCCGCAAAGCGAACGCGCACACTAGGGAGAGTAACATGTCGAATGCGTCGGGATGGCCGCGGCGGCTGCCATTGGCCTTTTGCGCAGCGGCGCTGCTGACGGCAGCAGCAACGCAGCAAGTCCTCGCACAGGCCTGGCCGAGCCGGACCATCTCCGCGATCGTCCCGTTCGCCGCCGGCAACGCCAACGACATCGTCGCGCGCATTGTGCTCGACCAGGTGTCGAAGCAGGTCGGGCAAGCGATCGTGCTCGAGAACCGTCCCGGCGCCGGCGGCATCACCGGAGTGGCCGCAGCGGCGCGCGCGACGCCCGACGGCTACACCATGCTGGTGCACTCGTCCTCGTTCAGCGCGTCCTATTCGCTGCACAAGCAGCTGCCCTACGACACCTTCAAGGATTTCGCCGCGGTGATCCCGCTCGGCTTCCAGCCGACGGTGCTGGTGGTCGCGGCGGCGAAGCCATGGAAGACACTGGGCGAGCTCGTCGCCGAGGCCAAGGCCAAGCCCGGGGCGCTCAACTTCGCCTCCGCCGGCGCCGGCGCGGCGTCGCATCTCGCCGCCGAGCGATTCCGTCTCGCGGCCGGCTTCGAGGCGCAGCACATCCCGTTCAAGGGCCCGGTCGAGGCGCTGACCGAAGTGATGGCCGGTCGCATCGACTTCTACTTCCTCCCCGTGGCGCCGGCGCTGAACCTGATCCGCGACGGCAAGATCCGCGCGCTGGCGGTGAGCACGGCGAAGCGCACGCCCGCGCTGCCCGACGTCCCGACCACCGCGGAAGCCGGCCTGAAGGATGCGGCCTATGTGTTCTGGAACGGGCTGTTCTTCCCGGCCAAGACCCCGGCCGACATCGTCACCCGCCTGCACGCCGAGACCACCAAGGCGCTCGTCGTCGCCTCGGTGCAGGAGCGGCTTGCCAAGATCGGCCAGGAGCCGCTGCCGATGTCACCGTCGGAATTCGAGACGTACTTCCACGCCGACGTGCGCGACACCGCCAAGCTGATGGCCGCCGCCGGCCACAAGCCGAACTGATCGCGTCGAAAGAAAAGCGGGGAAGAATCGGCGGCGCGAGGCCATCCGCGTGCCACGAAGCCGTGGCCGACCACCGATTCTCTCCATTTCACGCACGAATTGGCGGCTGCCCACAGGGTGAGTCTCCCACATGGGGCCGATGGGAGCGCCTGGAGGTTGCCCGTCACCGCGTCCGCAC
>CAWAWR010000010.1:0-31314 GCA_963785745.1 uncultured Alphaproteobacteria bacterium | reverse complement strand
CGCCCTCGGGCAATCCCGCGACGCCGACAGCACCGACGAGCTTGCCGTCCACCGCGATCGGCACACCGCCGCCGACGAGGTAAACCTTGTTGCCGTACATGTTCATGATTCCGAAGTAGCGGTCCGGGCGCGTCTTGTAGAGAGCGCCCAGCACTTCGGTGGTCTGGCGGTACATCGCCGACGCGAACGCCTTGGCTTCGGCAAACCGCACATTGCGGCTCGAGCCCTCGTCCATGCGATCGCCGGAGATGACGTCGCCGCCGACGTCGACGACCGCAACTCCCATCCGCATATTCTTGGCTTTGGCATACTCAATGGCGCCGTCGATGATCGCGCGCGCTTCCGCGAGCGACAGCAGTTGCGCGGGCGCTGCTGGCGGCCGCTCCTGCGCGCCGACCGGACCAAGCAGGAACGCGAAAACAACAATGGCGTGCAGGCAAGAACCACGGAATCCGGGCATCAGCACCTCCCCTCGTCGTCGAGCGATTATTGTTGCCGGAACGATACCACGTCCGCGCCATCGGCGGACCCGCCGAGACGAACGCTCTTGTCGTTAAAGGAAGCGAGGACGCTTGGCGCCGGCCGTCCGCGGCGCTCAAATCAGGAGGTAGGCGGTCGCTATCACGATCGCGGCGGCCGCACAGGCCGCGTACAGCGCGTAGCGGCGGCGCCGCCGCTTTGGACCGTAGGCGCCGGCCCGTAACTTGGAGCTGATCACTGCGGCCTCGAACTCGGCCGACGAGGAGAAGGGACAGGCCCAGGCGAACCCCGCCCGTTCCGCGTCCATCTGAAGCGTCGGCACATCGCTTCTGGGCCGGCTTTGGGTGGGAATCTGCCACATTTGGGGAATGATAACGCCCCGTTGGTAAACGCCCTCTTGCAGGCCAACTGCCGCCCGCCCGATGAGCAGACGCAAGCCGCCGATGGTGGATTTGCCGACCATTTAAAGAGGGATTTCCGTGTTCCGGCAGATACTTGTTAGTACCATGAGCAATTGATCGCCCATGCCCGGACTGGTGGTCTACAATGCAGGCAGCGCTCAATTCTTGTGCTGTTCAATCTGCAGTATGCGAATAAGCTTAGATTTGGCGGTGCAGCAAAGCGCGCTGCGGCTGTGGGGAAAAGGATGACGTGACCCTCTTACAGTTGCAAGATCAGCAGATTGACGCCGTCCGTCAGTCCAGAAGCTCACGATCTCGCTTCCCGTCCGGCACCGTCACCTGGGCGTTGCCGCAAGGTCAGCCGGTGCTGGTGGTGACCGGCATGGCGGCCGAGGCTCGTTTGGTGGCCGGGCCCGGCGTGACCACCGTGATGGCTGGCGGCAGCCCCGCACGGTTGCGCTCGCTGCTCCGTGCGGCGGTGCAGCCGGGTTGCCGCGCGGTCATCAGCATCGGTATTGCCGGCGGCCTTTGCCCCTCACTGGTGCCCGGCGATGTGATCGTAGCAACCGGTGTCACCGCGGCCGACCGCCGTCACACCGCCTCGCCGGTCGTTGCTCATCGTCTCGCCGCCCGCCTTTCGGATCACCCGAAGCGCGTGGTCATGGCAGAACTCGCCGGTGTCGACTGCGCGGTGGTGTCGCCCGGAGCGAAGCGCGCGCTACACAGCACCACCGGAGCGCTTGCCGTCGATATGGAATCCCATGTGGCCGCGGCATTCGCCGCTCTGCACGGATTGCCGTTCGCGGCCGTGCGGGTGGTATGCGATCCGGCCCACCGCGCCCTCCCGGAACTGGTCGCCAACGCGGTCCGCGCTGACGGAGAAGTCAGCTATTGCAACGTGGCCCGCAGTCTGTGGCAGCGCCCGATCCAACTGTTTGCGATGCCGCGCCTGGCGCGTGACGCCGCCGAAGGATTCCGCGCGTTGCGCAGATGCAAGGAGCTGCTCGGCCACGGCTTCGGGATGCATGACCTCGGCGAGCTTTTCGGCGAAGTCGAGGCCGCGATCTAGCGTTTGCCCGCAACTGTCCGGTCGCCACCAGCCACGCCACCGCATCGCTCAACGCATCCTGAAGCGGTCGCGGCGCATAGCCGAGTTCGCTGCGCGCCTTCTGACTGTCGAACGGCCCCGACCGCAGCGCCAGCCTGACGCCCTCCCGCGTCGCCGCCGGCGTGCGTCCGGTCAAAACGTCGGCCGCCCACTCCGCAACCGCGGCCGATGCGAGCGCCAGCCATCCGGGCACCGCGCGCTTCGGCATCGGACGAGCCGATATCCGCTCCAGCAAGGTCAAGAGGTCGCGCAGCGCGACGTTGTCGCCGCCCAGGATATAACGCTCGCCAATACGGCCCCGCTCGGCCGCGAGCACCATGCCGGCCGCAACGTCGCGCACATCGACCAGATTGAGCACGCAGTCGAGATAGGCCGGCGATTGTCCGTTCAGGAACATCGACAGCATCGCCGCCGGCGGCGTGAGATTGCGATCGCCCGGACCGATCGGCACCGTCGGATTGACGATCAGCGCATCCATCCCACCCTCGACGGCGGCAAGCACGGACTGCTCGGCGATCAGCTTCGACCGCGTATACGGGCCCGGCATGTCCGAAAGCGCCGGCCGCCCGGTTTCGTCGATGAGCCCACCGCCGCCGCGACGCTTCGGCAGCAGGATCGCTTCCGTCGAGCAGTGGATGACGCGTTCAACGCGGTGCGCGGCGGCCGCACGCAAGACCGTCGCGGTGCCGCCCGCGTTCACCCGGTCGAAATCGGACCGGTCGCGCGACCAGAGCTTGGCGATCCCGGCGACGTGGTACACGCGCCGGACGTTTGCCATCGCGACATCGAGGCATTCCGCATGGAGGATCGATCCCGGCACGAACTCAATGTCCGCCGCGAGGTCGCCGGGCGGAGTCAGATCGAGGACCCTGACGCGCGCTCCACGCGCCTGCAGCGCCGCGACCAGATGGCGGCCGATGAAGCCGCTGCCGCCCGTGACGAGATCAGTCGGCACCGGATCGCTCCCGCGGGCTCATGACGCTCAAGGTCGCACCGCTCAAGATCATGGCGCTTCCTGCCGCTGGCGCGGCGAAAACAATTCGTACAGCAGCCAGACGAAAAACAGCGCGGCGACATAGAGCTGGAAATTGCTGCTCGACACCAGATTTTGGCTCGCGATCAGGTCGGCGGCGAGCGCATAGAGGCCCCACCAGACCAGCTGTGCCGCGCCTACGACGGCAAAATAGCGCCAGACCCGCCCGGCCTGAAAATATCCCAAGACTCCAAAGCCGAGCGCGAGCTGGTTGGGATGGAACGCGCCAAGGATGAAGGCAAGCAGGCCGTAGCGTTCGATCAGCGCCTGGGTCTTGTGGAAATAGGCCTCCCCGACCAGCGCCGGCAGCCGTTGCTGCAACACGCGGCCGAGCACCAGACTTGCGCCGTAGCCGGCCATGGTACCGGCCGTCAGCCCCGCGACCAGCGGCAACGCCTCCGCCCAGCCGGGCTGCATCCCGAGCAGCAGCACGATCAAGACCGCCGTCCCCGGCACATAGAAGCAAAGCACAATCGTCGCCTCGACGAATCCGAGGATCGCCATGGCGGTCACGATGCCGGCCTGGTCGAGATTTCGAATGGCGCGAGTGATGTCGTCGATATGAAAAATCTGCCACACGTTCTGTGCCAGATAGGCAAACAGGAAAACGATGACGCCAAGTCCTGGCAGAATGAGGCGCCGGCTGATGTTGATCGTGCCCACCCATCAATCTCCGACGTCCATGGCCTTGATCGTGCGGATGCTTTGCGGTGTCAGCAGTTGCGATCCCCATCCTGTCTTGGGAAGGGTGTGCGCAGCCGACGGCGTCGCCAGCAGCCACAGCGCAGTGACCGTCGGCGGCACGAAACTCATCCAGTCGACGGTCACCGGCGTCAGTTCTTCCCGGCTGCCGGCATAGGGCTCTCGCTTCGCGAGAAGCTTCCAGCACTCGCGCAAGACGCTCAGGCGGCTCCCGTCCCGCGCCGCGCAGCCAAGCAGCGCCTGCAACGCAATATGGGTGCGGACGCCGCTGTCGCTGTGCGCGACGGAAACGGCCGTTGCGCCGCGCGACACCTGCAACAGCACGTCCACAAGATCCAGCCCGGCAAACACCGCGCTCATCGGCTCGACCAGCCGCGGATTGCAATCGAAATAGTACGGCGTTCCCGACGCCGGATCGACGACGTAGTCGAGGGACAGCGCGCCGCGCCAGTGCAGGTACTCGCCGATCCGCGCGAGGTGTCCGCGGACGACGGGGTGGTTCACACTCTCTTTGAGAGAGGTGCCGCCACCGCCTCCGCGCGCAATCTGACGATAGGCGTGCGAAGCGAGCAACCGGCCGTCCGCGAACACCGCCTGACACTGCTGGTTGTCGCCTTGCACGATATCCTGGACGATCAAGGAGTCGCTGAAGCCATCGATCGCTTCGATCTCCGCAACCGCCTGTTTGAGTTCCGCGTCGTCCTTGACGATCCAGATTCCCCGGCTCGCGGTCCCGACCGGGGTCTTCAGAACCATCGGAGGGCGTTTCGACGCCGCCAGCTCCTTGGCGCTGGCGACAACGCGGGTCGTGGGCTGCGGCAAATCCAGTTCCGACAGGATCTGGCTGAACCCGATCTTGTTGTGTGCGCGCACATAGCTCTCGAAGCTCGGCAGCGCGACCGCTACGTGGGCGGCGATCCGCGCGCGCGCCTTGGCGAACAGCAGCCCCTGCTCATGGATCGGCAGCAACACATCGAACTGTCCGCCCGCAATGCGGTCCATGATGAAAGCGAGATAGCCCTGCGGATCGGCCCCCAGCGGCGGGCAGCGATGAAACTTGCGCACGAACCGGGAAAAGCGCCCGAGGCAATGCGGGTCCGGGTCGCACACCTCCACATGATGGCCGCGCAAGCCCAAGGCCGTGATGGCTTCGCGCGCTGAGGTGCTGGCGCCCTCCGAAAGCAGAATCCGCATGCCGTCCTTTCTGGAAATCACTTGATCCAGAGAGCACAGCTTATAGCGATTGGAGGAACGGATTTGCTATGGGCAATCGACCCTGAGGGATTCTACGGCCCACCGGGACCGGTCGAACCGCCGCCGTGCAACCGGTTGGACTACGACGCCAGCGCCGCCGCCTGCCTGGTGCCGGCCTGCAATTCGGCCAGCCGGCCGTCCCGTGGCGGCGCCGACGGATGTTCGTCCGCCAATTCCACTCGGTTGCGGCCGTTGTCCTTGGCCTTGTAGAGCGCCCGGTCGGCGGCCGCGATGAGAGAAATGATGTCGGCACCCGGCTCGCCGCTGGCCACGCCAATGCTCACGGTCGCATCCACCACCTGATCGGCGACCATAACTCCCGCGGCCTCGAAAGCAGCACGGACGCGTTCCGCCGCAACCGCCGCTTCGCTGGCGTTGCCCGGCAGGATGGCCACGAACTCTTCGCCGCCGAAACGGCCAAGCAGATCGGAGGCCCGCATGTTGATGCTCGCCACCGAAGCGAACAGGCGCAGCGTTTCGTCGCCCAGCACGTGGCCGAAGCGATCGTTGATCCTCTTGAAGTTGTCGAGATCGAACACCATCACACTGACCGGCTCGCTTCGTTTCGCGAACCGCTCGATGAGCAGCGTGGCCCCGCACATAAATCCGCGCCGGTTCAACACGCCCGTCAGATCGTCGATCGCGGCTGCATCCCTATGGATGCGAACGGAGCGCTCCTTTGACAGCACCAGCACGATGAAGGCGGTGCCGACGACGTAGAGCATGACCTCAAGCGTGAAGATCGCGATCCATCCGCTTGCCAGCGCAAAGATGCCTTTGTCGTCCGGCAACATGCTCGCCAGCGGGATCGGACACAAGAACACCAGACCGTGCAGCATCGGCACGAAGATCGCCGGCCAGCGGCGCAAGAAGTGCTTGCGGCGCTCGCGCCAGAGCTCGCGGGCGGTCAGGAATGTGTACACCGACACGATGACCGAGCTCAGCACGATCCGCGCCATGCCCGAATGGACGAATTCCGGCACCAGGCAAGCGGTGAGCCAGATCGTGGCGCCGACGATCATGCCCCCCCACAAGATCGGGCGCCCATGGAACAGCCGGGCCGCAGTCCAGATCATGCCGCATGCAACAAACAGGAGCGCATTGGCGGTCCCCACCGGGAGCGGCGGCGAAATATGGCTTTCGACGCTCCAGATGACCACCGAGACGCCGCCGACCAGATAGGCGGTTCCCCACCACGCCAGCGCCCGGACGCGATCCTGGGTCCAGGCGAACAGCAGCAGCAGACCGAGCAGGCCGGTGACACAGATCGCCACGACGAACAGCGTCGTGACGTCCAACGCGATCGGCGCGCTCAGGTCATGGATGGACATGAAAACCACTCCTACGGCTGCATTGTTCCCCCATATCACTGATCTAAATCGCCGTGCAGAATCCCTTATGGGACGCTTTGCGACAGGTTTTGCCAATCGCACGGCTTTAATGGGAAAGCTTCTGAAAAGTCGGCGTTGTTCGTAAACGATTGTAAACTACTCGGATACCGTGCGAATTGCGCGCCCCCCGATCCGCGCGGCGGTTGGCCTCTCATCGTCACGTACCGAAGTCGCCCTGCACAGGTACGAACAAATCTTCAATCGGAATCGGCCGGTCGATAAAGTGTTGCTCAACCATGTAGCGCACCAACGCCTCCAGCGTCGGCCGGTTCGGCTCGACGCCGTAGGGAAAGGCATCGCCCCCGAAGACGGTGTCGATCTCCTCGATCTCGGCGAGCAGCCAGGGCAGCATGGTGGCGAGCGATCCGCCGTAGCGCATGCGCGCCCGCGCCCGCCGCTTGGACTCCACGAACGCCTTGTAGAGGCTGGTGGCGAGCCAGCGGTGGCGCTCGTAAAACGACCGCCGGATCGCGATGAGATGCATGATCGGGAAAATTCTAGCGGTCCGGTAGAGCTCCCGTTCAAGATCGCGATAGTCCGGAAACAGCCGCACCACGTCGGGATCGCGGCCGAACGTCTCCGGCTTGCGTGAGCCGATCAAGGCATCGATCTCTCCACGCGCCAGCAGTATCCCGAGCGAAGTCACGACTGGTGTTCTGCTCGATCTTCACCGGGCGGAGCAGCGGCGGCGCATGTGGCTTGCCGTGCGTGCCGGCATCTTCCACCGCGCCCTGCACCCATCGAATAGTGTCGAGATCGACGCCGAATTGATGCGACAGATGCCCGCGCGCCCACAGCGCCGCGGTCTGGGTGTAGAGCGGGACACCGACGCGCTTGCCTTCCAGATCCTTGGCCGACCGGATGCCGGCGCGCGCATTGACGAAAATATAGCCGTGCCTGAACACGCGCGAGGGGAACACCGGCAGCCCCACGAACGGATTGTTGCCGGTGCCCTGCAAGCTGACGAATTCGGACGCGGACAACTCCGCCACGTCGAATTCCTGACCGCCGACCATGCGGTCGAACACGTCGCGGCCGGATTTCAGCGTGAGGCAGGTGAGATCGACGCCCTCGACCGCGACGATCCCTTCGCGGATCGCCTCCATGCGGTCGTAGCGGCAGCAGGCAAAGGTCAACGGCAGGCTTGGCATGCGGAAGGAACCAACATCACGCCGCGGGCGCGGCAGGTAAATTGTTACGCCATGCTGCGCGAAAAGCAGGCTGGTTGCAAAGCCTGTAGACGTGCGGCATTTCCGGAAAATGCTAAACTCCTGGGGGGCCCGGAGCAAAGTGGATGAAGCGCACGCCTCAGGGCCAGCCAAAGCGCACAGACGCGGGCAAACGCCACGAACTCGATCGTGCCCGCCAGCACTATCGGCAGCGTGCCTGGGCAGATGCGTTCCAGGCCCTCTTTCGCGCCGACCAAGAAATTCCGCTGGAGGCCGAGGATCTCGAACTGCTGGCGATGTCGGCATACCTGATCGGTCGGGACGACGAATACCTCGGGGCGCTTGAACGTGCTCATCATGCTCATCTGAATGCCGGCCAACGTGCCTGCGCCGTTCGCTGCGCCTTTTGGCTGGGGCTCCGCCTGCACTTTCGCGAAGAGACGGGTCGCGCGACCGGCTGGCTTAGCCGTGCCGAGCGATTGCTTGAGCCCGAGGCGGGCGAGTGCGCCGAGCGAGGCTATCTGCTGCTGCCGGTGGTCGAGCAGCGCATTCAATCGGGCGACTTCGAGTCCGCCTACGCCGTTGCAGCCGACGCCGCCGCGATCGGCGAGCGTTGCGGCGACGCGGATTTGATCGCCTGTGCCCGCCACCAGCAGGGCCGGATTCGACTGCAGCAGGGGCAAGTCGAAACTGGCCTTGCGCTCCTGGACGAAACCATGATCGCGGTCACCGCCGGGGAGCTGTCGCCGCTCGTGACGGGGTTGATGTACTGCAGCGTGATCCAGGCCTGTCAGCAGGTGTACGCGATTGACCGCTCCCGCGAATGGACCGTTGCGCTTGCGCAGTGGTGCGATGGCCAGCCCGATATGGTCGCCTTCGCCGGCGTCTGCCAAGTGCATCGTTCAGAGATCATGCAGCTCCAGGGCGCGTGGCCCGACGCGATCGAGGAGGCGCGACGCGCCTGCGCACGTTCACAGGGCGTCAACCGGCAGGCTACCGCCGCCGCGTTCTACCAGCAGGCGGAGCTTCATCGCCTGCAGGGAGCCTTCGCTGAGGCCGAGGAGGCATACCGAAATGCCAGCCGCTTTGGCTTGGAACCTCAGCCGGGTCTTGCCCTGTTGCGCCTCGCACAGGAGCGCACGGAGGCGGCCGCTGCTGCCATTCGTCGTGCCACCGGCGCCACCGCAGACCCACTGAAACGCATGAGCCTGCTGCCTGCCTATGTCGAGATCATATTGGCCGCCGGCGACATCCGGGACGCGCGCAACGCCTGCCAGGAACTGGGCGAGATTGCTCAGAGCTTCGATACGGGGGTGCCGGGTGCGATTGCCGCGCAGGCATGCGGAGCGGTGGACCTGGCCGAAGGCGACGCGCAGGCCGCGCTCGGCTCGCTGCGCCGCGCCTTTGAGGTGTGGCACCGGATCGAGGCGCCCTACGCCGTTGCGCGCGCGCGTGTGTTGATCGGACTGGCCTGCCGCGCCCTCGGGGACGAGGACGGCGCCGGTCTGGAGATCGACGCGGCCAGATCCGTGTTCGAGCGGCTCGGCGCCACACCGGATCTTGCTCGGATCGAGTTGCTGTTGAATAGCGCTCCTTCCGGTCATGCTTATCGGCTCACCCCGCGCGAGCTGCAGGTGCTTCGCCTGGTCGCCGCCGGCGGGACCAACAAGGCGATCGCCAGCAAATTGTCCCTGAGCGAGAAGACCATCGACCGGCACGTCAGCAACATCTTCGCCAAACTCGACGTCCCCTCACGCACGGCGGCGACCGCCTTCGCCTACCAGCACAAGCTCATCTGAGCACCGAAGCTGGCCGCCTGCATGGGGGAAATCACCCACGCCCTCCCGAGGAGCAAATTGGGGTGTTCCCCCGAAGCGCCGCCCATGCCCTCTCTCGTAGCATCCTCTGATCGCGTCACGCCGCTTTCGGTCGCCGAGGAGCGCGTCTGATCGTCAGGAAAGGATGAAAGCCGCGATGACCAAAGCATTCGACGTAGTTGTCGTGGGCGCGCGCTGCGCGGGTTCGCCGACGGCGATGTTGCTGGCCCGGAAGGGATATCGGGTCCTCGTAGTCGATCGCGCAACCTTTCCGAGCGACACGGTGTCCACCCACATCTTGCACCCCCTTGGCGCAAGAGCGCTATCAAAGTGGGGCCTTCTCGACCGCCTGGCGGCAACCGGATGCCCGCCGATCCATACCTACACCTTCGACTTTGGTCCGTTCACGATTGCTGGCTCGCCGGGCACAAAGGAAGCACCAGTCGCGTATTGCCCACGGCGAACGATACTCGACAAGCTCCTCGTCGATGCCACCGCTCAGTCCGGCGCCGAGATCCGCGAAGGCTTTGCCGTCGAGGAAGTCTTGATCGAGGACGGACGTGCGGTCGGCATAAAGGGTCGCTCGAAACATGGCGGCCCCGCCATCGAACGCGCTCAAGTCGTCGTCGGCGCGGATGGCAGACGCTCGTTTGTCGCCGAAGCAGTTCGGCCCGAACATTATGACGAGAAAGCCCCCCTGCTCGCCGCGTACTACACGTATTGGAGCGGGCTGCCGATGGACGGCAGATTTGAAAACTATATCCGCGATAGACGTGGATTTGCGGCCGCTCCCACCCACCAAGACCTGACACTGGTCATTGTCGGATGGCCCTACTCAGAACTAGCGGAATTCAAGACCGACATCGAAGGCAACTATCTGAAGACGATCGAGCTGGCGCCAGCTTTCGCCGATCGCTTACGCGGCGCCAGACGGGAGGCGCCCTTCGCCGGTGCGGCCGTGCCGAATTACTTCCGCAAGCCTTACGGCCCCGGTTGGGCGCTCGTGGGCGATGCGGGCTACAACAGAGACTTCATCACCGGGCAAGGAATCATGGACGCCTTCCATGACGCCGAGCTCTGCGCCGCCGCGCTCGACAGCTCTTTCTCCGGAACGCGTCCCTTCGATGTTGCGATGAATGACTACCAGCGCACGCGGGACGCGCGGGTAAAGGCCATGTACGAATTCACCTGTCAGCTAGCGACTCTGGAACCCCCGCCACCAGAAATGCAGCAGCTATTTGGCGCGGTTCACGGCAACCAGAAGGCCATGGACGAGTTCGCGCGGATGAATGCCGGGACGATATCACCTGCAGAGTTCTTCGCGCCGGAGAACGTCAATGCGATCACGGCCGCCGCCTAGAACGAGGTCGCGCCAGGCTCTGACGAGTTCATCACCCCCACGTGTTTCGGTTTGGGGGCGGAGGCGTGACGCCGCCACACCAGCCCAAGCCTTTGCGCCGGGACTGACATTCGTTCTTGCCATCGTCGCGGAGTTCAGGCGGGCGGCTGCGGCGACGCACCGTTATGAACAACTGAAATACAGGGCGCGCACACGCGACGAGCCTGCGGTCTGACACCGCCCGTCAGGTCTTTCTGGAGTTCTACGCCGACGAATAGCAAGTCGCGATGTTGATGCGACTCGCAGGCTCGCTCTTCGACTAGCGCTTCGAGAACTGGAAGCTGCGGCGAGCCTTTGCCCGGCCGTACTTCTTGCGCTCGACCACGCGGGAGTCGCGGGTGAGGAAGCCGCCGCGCTTAAGCGCGCCGCGCAGATCGGGCTCGTAGGTCATCAGCGCCTTGGACAGCCCGTGGCGCACGGCGCCCGCCTGCCCCGACAGTCCGCCGCCGGAGACGGTGCAGATGACGTCGTATTGGCCATTGCGGTTGGTCGCGACCAGCGGCTGCTGGATCAGCATCCGCAGCACCGGCCGGGCGAAGTAGACCTCGATCGTGCGTGTATTGATCTCGATCTTGCCGGAGCCCGGCTTGACCCACACGCGTGCGACGGCGTCCTTGCGCTTTCCGGTCGCGTAGGCGCGGCCCTGCTTGTCGATCTTCTGCACGTATTTCGGAGACTCAGGCGCCGCCGCCGGCTTGAGCGTGGAGAGCTGGTCGAGCGATTGCATGGTGCTTTCAGCCATGGTCACGCACTCCTCTTGTTCTTGCGGTTCATGGCCGCGACATCGAGCATTTCCGGAGTTTGCGCCGCATGCGGATGATCCGGGCCAGGATAGACGCGAAGGTTGCCGAGTTGGCGACGGCCAAGCGGACCGCGCGGCAACATGCGTTCAATCGCCTTCTCGACCACGCGCTCGGGAAACTTGCCCTCGAGGATCGAACGCGCCGTGCGCTCCTTGATCCCGCCGATGTAGCCGGTGTGGTGATGGTAGACTTTGTTCTCGCGCTTCTTGCCGGTCAGCACGATCTTCGCCGCATTGATGATGATGACATTGTCGCCGTCATCGACGTGCGGCGTAAAAGTTGGCTTGTGCTTGCCGCGCAGCCGGAGGGCGACGATGGACGCGAGGCGGCCGACGACGAGCCCGGAAGCGTCGATCATCACCCACTTCTTCTCGACCTCGGCAGGCTTGGCCGAATAGGTAGCCATGGCACGGACCTTTTCTGTGAAACGGGCCACCGAACGCCGTACGTTCGCGACCCTTCGAATAAGCGCGGCTGATACCACCGCGCAGTTCCGCTCGTCAATCATTTCCTTGCTGTAAAATACTTATATCTCAATGACTTAGAAGAATGGTGCGATATTACCTCGACATTTTCGATACTCTGCGCGTTGCTTGGCCGTAATTTCTGCCTTGAGTACGATGCGGCAGGCGCCGCGCCGCGACCAGGATTTATGACCGAAACCACGCAAATACGGAACCAAGCCGATCTCCTGCGCGACCAGGACAAGGCCGGCATCGTCACGCTGACGCTCAACCGTCCGGAGGCACGCAACAGCCTGTCGGAAGGGCTGTTGCACGCGCTCGAAGCCGAGTTGACGGCGATCGCCGCCGATCGTTCCGTGCGCGCCGTCGTGCTCACAGGCAACGGTCCGGCGTTCTCGGCCGGGCACGATCTCAAGGAGCTGAGCGCAAGGCGATCCGACCCCGACGGCGGTCGCGTGTATTTTGAGTACATCATGAGGCTGTGCAGCGCGGTGATGCAGCAGGTCGTGCGCCTGCCGCAACCGGTCATCGCAGCGGTGCAAGGCACCGCCACCGCGGCCGGCTGCCAACTGGTCGCCAGTTGCGACCTCGCCGTCGCGTCCGCGGCTGCCCGGTTCGCGACGCCCGGCGTGAATATCGGCTTGTTCTGCTCGACCCCGATGGTTGCGCTATCGCGCAACGTTGCTCCCAAGCACGCGATGGAACTGCTGCTGACCGGCGATGCGATTTCCGCCGAGGAGGCGGCCCGCATCGGCTTGGTCAATCGGGTCGTCGTGGCGGGAACCGAACGTGACGAAGCCGTGGCGCTCGCTCGCAAGATTGCCGCAAAGTCACGTCACGTCGTCAAGCTCGGCAAGGAAGCGTTCTATCGGCAGATCGATATGGACCTCCCGCGGGCTTATGACTACGCTGCCGAAGTGATGGTGGAGAACATGATGGCGCGCGATGCCGCCGAAGGCATCACGGCCTTCATCGAGAAGCGCGCCGCCAAATGGGAGGACCGTTGATGATCGTTGCTGCCGCAGTACGGAACGTCGAAGCGTTCCGTTCGGCCGCCACGATCGAGCGTGGCCCCCTCGCCGACGCGCCACCCACGAACTGAAATCACCATTGGCCGTGTTACGGCCTTCATCCCCTAGCACAGCCAATATCGGAGCCACTCAATGACCAAGCTTCCTTTGATTGCCCTCGCGCTCGTTTTCTTTGCGATGCCGGCTGAGGCGCAACCAACGCCAGCGCAGCGGCAGGCCTGCCAGGACGACGCGTTCAAGTTTTGTAACGATGCCATCCCGGATGAGCAGCGCGTGCGGCAATGTCTGGTCCGGAACATGCGTCGCCTCAACCCCGTCTGCCGCGCCGCTTTCCATCGCTCCCGGCGACGCTGACCCGCGGGTAGCCTTTCGCTTCGCGGCGGCGCGCCTATATTCTCCGTGTCGAGATTCGAGGACGCGCCGCCGATGGACCACGATCACTACTCCGACCACTACATCCGCGGCATCCTCAACGGCGTAAAGACCATCGCCGTGGTCGGGGTTTCGTCAAACACCGTTCGGCCCAGCTACTTCGTCTTCAAATATCTGCTTGAGCGCGGCTATCGAATGATCCCGGTCAATCCCGGGCAGGCCGGGCGCGAGCTGCTCGGACAGAAGATCTACGCCAAGCTCACCGACATTCCCGAACCCATCGACATGGTGGACGTGTTCCGCTCCTCCGAGCATGCGCTCGGCGTCGTGCAAGAGGCGCTCACGCTCAACCCGCGTCCCAAGGTGATCTGGATGCAGCTCACCGTGCGGAACGACGAGGCGGCGCGGCTCGCGGAAGCGAACGGCATCAAGGTCGTGATGAACCGCTGCCCCAAGATCGAATACGGCCGGCTGTCGTCGGAAATTGCCTGGATGGGCGTCAACACCCGCACTATTTCCGCCAAAAAGGGAGCGCTGCCAGGAGGCGGAATTCAGCGGCTCTCACTCAACCGCCCGACGATAACCGGCGGCAACACCGATGCGGCCACCCGGGCGCAGTCCAAGACCGGTACTTAAGTCTTTGAACCTTTTCCCGCGCTGGCGGAACTAACGCAGCCATTCTTGTACACTAACCTCCGATCCATGGACCGCATTCCGGTCCTTCAAGCACGAGGACCGGCATGACCGACCGCACCCCTGGCTTTGCGACGCTTGCGATTCATGCCGGCGCGCAGCCCGACCCCACCACCGGCGCGCGCGCAACGCCGATCTACCAGACGACGTCCTATGTGTTCGAGGACGCCGACCATGCCGCCTCGCTGTTCGGGCTGCAGACCTTCGGCAACATCTACACCCGCATCGGCAACCCGACGAGCGCGGTGCTGGAGGAACGCGTCGCCGCGCTCGAAGGCGGCACGGCGGGGCTCGCAGTTGCATCGGGTCACGCGGCGCAGGTGCTGGCCTTCCACTGCCTGATGCAGCCGGGCGACGAGTTCGTTGCTTCGAGGAAGCTCTATGGCGGCTCGATCAACCAGTTCAATCACGCGTTCAAGAATTTCGGCTGGAACGTCAATTGGGCCGACCCGGACGACATCTCCTCGTTCGAGAAGGCGATCACGCCGAAGACCAAGGCGATCTTCACTGAGACGATCGCCAATCCCGGCGGCGTGGTCTGCGACATCGCAGCGATGTCCGCGATCGCCAAAAAGGCGCATGTGCCGCTCATCGTCGACAACACGCTGGCGACGCCCTACCTGTGGACTCCCATCGATCACGGCGCCGACATCGTCATTCATTCGCTGACGAAATTTCTCGGCGGCCACGGCAATTCGATCGGCGGCATGATCGTCGATGCCGGCACGTTCGACTGGTCGCGCGACGATCGCTTCCCGATGCTCTCGAAGCCGCGGCCGGAATATCACGGCATCGTGCTGCACGAGACCTTCGGTAACTTCGCCTTCGCCATTGCCTGCCGGGTGCTGGCGCTGCGCGATATCGGGCCCGCAATCTCCCCGTTCAACTCGTTCCTGATCCTGACCGGCATCGAGACGCTGCCGCTGCGCATCCAGCGCCACTGCGACAACGCGCTCGCCGTCGCGCAATGGCTCAGCGGCCACAACAAGGTCGCCTGGGTGAGCTATCCGGGACTGGCGGGCGATCGCTACCACAGCCTTGCGCGCAAATATCTTCCCAAGGGCGCGGGCTCGGTGTTCACCTTCGGCCTCAAAGGCGGCTACGAGGCCGGCATCAAGCTTGTCTCCAGCGTGCAGCTGTTCTCGCATCTCGCGAACATCGGCGATACCCGGTCGCTGATCATCCATCCGGCGTCGACGACGCACCGGCAGCTCACCGATGCGCAGAAGGTCGCCTCCGGCGCCGGCCCCGACGTGGTCCGGCTCTCGATCGGGCTCGAGGACAAGGACGACATTATCGCCGACCTGGAGCAGGCGCTGGCGTAAGCGTCGGCGCACAGTTTCGACCCGAAGCTGCTATGATCCGGCACGTCTCACGCGACCCAAGAACCGGAAACAATCGTGGCGCCGGCAATCTCTGTACTGATGGCCGTTCAGCATGCCGGCCGCTTTCTCGAGCCGGCATTGCACAGTCTCGCCAACCAGACTTTCCAGGACTACGAGCTGATCATCGTCGACAACAACAGTCGCGACGGCACCGATCGCATCATGGCCGATTGGGCCGAGCGGGACGAGCGGATCCGGCTCTATCGGCAGAATGTTCTGGGCGCGGCGAAATGCATCAACTTCGCCGCCTCTGTCGCCCGCGCGCCATTGTTTGCACGCTTCGATGGCACCGACCTCCTCCATCCGGATCGGCTGCGGATGCAGCACGCCCGAATGGCGCAGGAGCCACATCTGGGCCTTCTCGGCGGCCGCGTCGACCTGATCGATATCAACGACAACGTCGTCGGCCGCCGGGACCTTCCACTGACCGACCAGGAGCTGCGCGCATTTCTGCGCAGGGGTAATCCCTTCGTCCAGTCCGCCGTCATGATACGCCGCTCCGTGTTCGAAGCAGTCGGGGGCTATCGCATCAGCCTCCGCACATCGAACGATTTCGATCTCTGGTGCCGGATCGCCGAGGTCGCGCAAATTGCAAATATGCAAGAAGTTCTTGCGCGCTTTCGCGTCATCGACAGCGGAATCCCGGCGTCGCGGCCCATTCGCATGGCGCTCACCGATACCTGCATCGTCGCCGCAGCCCGCGCGCGAGAGAATGGAAAGCCCGAGCCCTTTATCAACGGCAGCGCCGGCCTTCGTGCGGCTCTCACGATCCTCGGCCAGTCGCGCGAGGAGTTCAGATACCGCGTGCTGAAGGATGTCGTCGGTATTGCGCGGCGCGCCCTCGCCCGCGGAGATATTGCCTTTGCCGGGCGCCTGCGCGTCCGTGCTCGCCACCTTGTGAGAGGGCTTTCGATCAGAAAGACGCCGCGCGGCATCGCGCGTATTGTCGCGAGCTACTTCCCCACCGGAGCGCGCAAACGACGCAAGCTGGCGCTGCGGCAACTCCTGGGGATCGGCAGGCATCCGAACGGCTGACCGACGCACACCCGATAGTAGCAACCTCGCTCCAAGAATGATGGACGCTAGATCGCCCGCTGATAAACTCCTGGCAACAAACTCGGACTCTGGTGGCAATTGGGCGGCGTTTTGGTGCATCCGGCGATATCGGTGATCATGGCTGTCCGGGACGCGGGCAGCTTTCTCGAGCCCGCACTGCAGAGCCTGGCCGATCAGACGTTCACGGACTATGAGCTGATCCTGGTCGACAACAACAGCCGCGATGGCACCGACCGCATCATGAGCGCGTGGGCCGAGAAGGACCAGCGGATCCGGCTCTACCGTTCCAACTCCCTCGGCTTGGCAAGGTGCCTGAATTTCGCCGCCACCCACGCCCGGGCACCGTTGCTTGCGCGCCTCGACGGCGACGACGTCATCCTTCCGGATCGCCTCTCGCGGCAACATGCCCGGCTGATGCAGCAGCCCGAAATCGGCTTGCTGGGCGCATGCGTCGAGGTTATCGGCAAAGACGACAACCTGATCGGTCGGCGCCACCTGCCTTTGACCGACGCGGAACTGCGACAGTTCCTTCGCAAAGGAAATCCCTTCGTTCATTCCACCATCATGATGCGCCGATCTCTGTTCGAGTCGCTCGGCGGCTATCGAGCAAGCCTGCGGATATGCGAGGATTTCGATCTCTGGTGCCGGATGGCCGAAATTACACAAATCGCGAACGACCCGAACATTCTCGCCCGCTACCGTGTCCATGAGAGCTCAATGTCTGCCGCCGGACCGATCCGCGTCGCGATCGCCGATGCCTGTATTATCGCGGCATCGCGCGCTCGAGAGCGCGGTCAAGCCGGAGCCGTTCGCTTCGGGATCGCCGCACCTGCGCGCCGCCTTGGCCGCCCTCGATGTCCCGCGTGACGAATTCAAATACCGGGTGCTGAAGACGCTGATCGGAGTTTCCAGGCTCGCGCTGGCCCGCGGTGACATCGCCCTCGCCCGCGGCTTACGGCGTCGCGCATACCGTCAATTGCCAGGACTATCGCTCCGCAACATCTGGCGGGGGCTGGCGCGCCTGATTGCCTCTTACTTCCCGAGCGGGACGCGCGAACGTCGGCGACTGTTCCTCAAGCGACTTTTCGGCAAACGCGCCACCGGCTCCAAGAACGGCTGATGCGGCCGCTATCGGGCCTTGGCAGCGGTGCAAGGACACTACGTCACCAATTCAGGTTCGCGCCGCCAAGGTCACCGCCACGTCGTGGCCGGGCTCCCAGTGATACTGTCCCATTTGCGGTGGCCCGTCGCTGACGAGCTCACACGTGTAGTTCTTGAGCAACTCCGCCACGAACAGCGCGCTCAACTCCAACGTCAGATCAGCGCCGATGCACCGATGCTTGTCCATTCCGAAGGGCGCGAACTGATCGATATCGAATTCACGGCCCAAGAAGCGATCCGGCGAAAAGGCGAATGGCTGAGGAAAGGTCTTTTCATCCTTGTGCGCCTCCCACACGCAAACGCGCACGACCTGATCTTTGGGAATCAGAAATCCATCGAACCTGACGTCTGACGCCGCCTGCCTGTACAGCACCTCACTTTGATCGAGCCGCAACGTCTCGAGGATTGCTGCGCGTATCAGCCTTTCAGCCTCCACGGGATTGGCGGCCAGCGCCGCCGAAATCCGCTCGGCCACTTGCCGATTGCTCCCGATGTACCGGAGCACCCAATGCCAGAGGCTATAGAGGTCAAAATGCGCCGGTTCGAATAGAAAGATCAGGTTGCCGATCGCCGTATCATCGTCGGCTCCGCTGTCGATCAAGTGCCGCAGCATGCATGCGGCATCGATCGCATTCGCGTCGCTGGACGCGGCCTGCCTCATCCGATCGACGCAGCGCCGGATATCGGCAAACACCGCTTCGCGTCGCGCATCGATGGCATGCGGCGGAGCGTCCGGACCGAACTGCCGGTAAAGGTTCTTCAATTCGACAAAATCTGCCGTTCCCCGCGACGCGCCAAAGATGATTTTCAGCATCATCGCGGTCGTCATCTCGCGCAAGGCTCGCGCGAACTTCCGCCCTCGTCGGACGTTCGCGACCACCGGCCAGCCGCCCCAGCTCTTCGCGAACAATCTGCCGCAATTCGGTATCGTGAGCAGACACCGGCGCGGCTTTGACTGCCTGCATCAGCACGCGGCGGTAGCGCTGGTGCGCATCCCCCCGCATCGTGCGTATCCAGCCTGATGGCATGAGCATGCGCAGATCGATCGACTTGAGCGCCAGGCTGTCCTCGTTTTCCGCCAGGAGCCGTCGGCCGCGCGCATTGCCGACGATGCAGGTGGTGTAGCTGCCGTGCCACCACGCCTTGAACACCGGGCCGTACCGCGCAACGCACGCCATGACGTACCGCTGATCGCTATCCATGCTCCGATCGAGCGGGTCAAGCTTTCCTGGCGGAAGTCTCGTCGAAGATATCCGGGCGCGCACCAGATAGCGAAAGTGCGCGAACAGAACCTTGGCTCGTCTTCGGAATCGTCGCGACCAGCTCTCACTCATCGAAGGAAGCCCGCCTTGAGCTTGGGTTTGGCGGGGTCGGCGGCAAGCACCCTGGCCCATTGATCCACCGCCCAGGACTGACGCCAATATTTTCGGATCGCGCGCTTGAGCATCAATTCAGTCCATATCGTCGCCTTGACCTCGAACGAATGCGCTTTCAGCAGGCCATGCATGAAGCTGCCACGCGGCGGCTCGTGATTCAAATTGATCCCAATGTCCTTGAATACGTTCGCCCACAAATGGACGAACAACGCATTCCCGATTTGGCGATTGACGTTCGTCGTTTGCTCCCGAAGCAGCAGTCGCGGCGCTTCCAGCCAGTGCAAAGGATAGAACTCGGGTGTCGACCCTGCCCGTTCACCCGGTTCGCACGAGGCTAAAATCTCCGAAGCCAGATGCGGTCCGGTAACGCCCCACCGTTCCGAACGGCCGGCAAGCTCCCGCGCCGTTTTCGCCAGCCGCCCGGCGGCCGGGTCGCCAGCCGGGAATTTCAGTATCGCATTGTTGATGACGCCCGGCTCCTCTTCGGCCCAGGCGTGACTGGAGTCCGGCAAGCGGTCCGTCAGGCAAACGACGTCGACATCCGCCCACCAACCGCCTTGCTTGAACAAGAGTTCGTAGCGAAACACGTCCGAGAAGGCTTCGATGCTCTGGTAGCGTTCCAATTCAGCAATGCCGACAACCGAGCCCGCATCCACATTGCTGACGCCATGCGGGGCGTCGATCCGCTGGTAGCTGAACAGCCTGATCGCGTGTCCACGCTCGATAAACGTTTGCATGCACGCCCATGCGTATGGTGGCAACGCGCCCCCATGCCAGAACATGTTGACGATGATTGGCATGCGCTAGCGGTCTAGGCGACCATCTCCGGCGCGATGGTCTTGCGCAGGAACGCGTAAAGCAGCGTCGCGTTGAACGCGAGCTGCCGGTTGTCGGCGGCGCCGGCGTGCCCGCCTTCGGCAGGCTCATGGAAATAGACCGGATATCCAAGGCCCTTGAGTTTCGCGGCCATCTTGCGCGCATGGCCCGGATGCGCGCGGTCGTCGCGGCTCGAGGTGGTCAATAGGATCGGCGGATAGTCCCGTCCCGGTTCGACGTGGTGGTAGGCCGACATCTCTTGCAGAAATGCCCAGTCGTCGGGCTTGTCCGGGTCGCCGTACTCGCTGATCCAGCTCGCGCCCGGCGGCAGCTTGGTGTAGCGCTTCATGTCGAGCAGCGGCACGGCGCACTGGATCGCGCCGAACAGATGCGGGTAGCGCGTCAGCATGTTGCCGACCAGCAAGCCGCCATTGCTGCCGCCTGAGCAGGCAAGCCGCTCCCGCCGCGTGACGCCGCGCGCGATCAGATCTTCCGCCACCGCAGCGAAATCGTCATGTGCGAGTTTTTTGCCTTCACGCATGCCGGCCTTGTGCCAGTTGGGCCCGAACTCGCCGCCGCCGCGGATGTTGGCGATCACATGCATGCCGCCCCGCTCCAGCCATTGGCGGCCGAGGCCCTGCGAATAGTAGGGCAAGCTTGCGATCTGGAATCCGCCATAGCCGCCGAGCAGGCACGCATTCGAGCCGTCGAGCGGCAGATCGGCGCGGGCAATCTGGAAATAGGGAATGCGGGCGCCATCGACCGACACCGCATGGTGCTGCGTGATCGTGAGCCCGTCGGCGTCGAAGCGCGCCGGTGCGGTCTTGAGCAATTCGGTCTCCCGCCCCGTCCGCGCCAGCAGCAGCGATGGCGGCAAGATGCTGCTCTGGGCGGAGACGACGAAGGTTTCGCGGGCTTCCTGGTCGGCCCAGTCGACGTGATCCTCGGCCAAGCGGTAGAAACTGGTTGTCGCCATCTCGGGGAAGCCGGTAACCGGCTCGGTCCGCCACGCACCGTCGCGCAGGCGCGCCAGGAGAACGCGCGAACGCACGTTGTCGAGCACCTGGAACGCGACCACGTCGCCCGCGGCCAGGAAGTGCTGCAGGAAGCAGGTGGCCGTCGGCTCGAACAGCACGGCGAAGTCGCGCCCGCCGGCCAGGAACGTCTCGATGTCGATCAGCATGAGCGCGCCGGCCGGATAGCGGCGGTCGCCGAGCCGCCAGTCGCTGCGAAGATTCAGGATAAGCCAATTGTCCTCGATGTAGACGTGAACATCGCGCGGGATATCCAACAGCCGCAACGATCCGTCTTCGCCTTCAAGGTAGAGCTCGCTGTGCTCGAAATCGGTACGCTTGATGAAGTACGTGCGCGGTTTCTTCGGGCTCTGCTCGCGCCAACCCCACACCAGCATCTCCGCGCGCTCGCATTCAAAGACGACCGGCGCTGCCTCGAACGGCGTTCCGCGCCGCCAGCGCCGCACCGTGCGCGGATAGCCGGAGGTGGTCGCATAGCCGTCGCCGCCGAGCGTGGCCGCCACCAGCAGCGTGTCGGCGTCGAGCCAGGTCGCGCCGAACTTGGTTTCCGGAAGAACGAAACCGTCATCGACAAAGCGCTTGGTCGTCAGATCGAATTCGCGCGTGACCATGGCGTCGGCGCCGCCGCGCGACAGTTGAACGAGCCCGCGCCGGTGCTCGGGCGGAAGCGAGATGCAGCCGCGCCAGACCCAATTTTCGCCTTCGGCCTTTGCGAGCGCATCGACGTCGAGGAGAACTTCCCACGCCGGATCGGCGCCGCGATAGTTCGCGAGTGTCGTGCGCCGCCAGAGCCCTTTGGGGTGCTGCTCGTCCTGCCAGAAATTGTAGACATGGCGGCCGCGCTGCGCGATCCACGGGATCCGATCCGGCGCATTGAGAAGCTCGAGCAAAGTGGCACGGTCCTGCTCGAACCGCGCGTCGCAGAGCGCACTCCGTGTCTCGGCATTGCGCGCCTCGACCCAGGCCCGCGCTTGCGGGCTGTCGACCTCTTCGAGCCAGAGATAAGGGTCTTCTGCCGTCACCGAAGCATCGGACACGATCGTCATGCGGCCAGTCGGACCGCCCCCTGTTCCGCCACCGGCTGACTAAGCCGGGATGCGTGTATCACCGCGATCCCTAGCACAATCACGGCCATCGCCTGATGGCCGAGCGCGAGCGGCAGCGGGGTTACGTGCAGGAGCGTCACAATGCCGAGGCCGGCCTGCAGCGTCACGGCGGATGCAAGCGCCAGCGCCCACGTCACAGCCTCCCCTCGCCTCACCGTTCGCACCACGTCAATCGCGTGCAGGACCGCCAGCACGAAGATCGCATATCCCATCATGCGGTGGTTGAACTGCACCATCAGCGTGTTCTCGAAGAAATTGCGCCACCACGGCTGCTCGAAGAACAGCCGTGCCGCATCCGGAATGAGCGCGCCGTCGATCAACGGCCAGGTGTTGTAGATCAATCCCGCGTGCAGTCCGGCGACCAACGCGCCGAGATAAATCTGCACCAGCACGAGAACGATCAGCGTCAGCGCGCCCCGGCGGATGCGCGGCGGGCTCTCGACCTGCTCGCGCGGCGCGAGCCGCTCCGCGGTCCACAGCAGCATTGCGAAAATGGCGCAGGCGAGCGTGAGGTGGAACGCCAGCCGGTACTGCGACACGCTCAGCCGCCCGGCGAGGCCGGAGGTGACCATCCACCAGCCGACCGCGCCCTGCAGCGCGCCAAGTCCGAAAATCGTCCATAGCCGCAGCCGCAGGGCGGGCACGATCCAGCCCTTCCAGAGGAACCACAGGAACGGCAGCAGGAATACGACGCCGATCAGCCGCCCCAGCAGCCGATGCCCCCACTCCCACCAATAGATGAACTTGAACTCGTTCAGGCTCATGCCGCGATTGAGTTCCTGATATTGCGGGATCGTCTTGTACTTCGCGAACTCGGCCTGCCATGCGGCGTCGCTCAGCGGCGGCAGCGCGCCAACCACCGGGCGCCACTCGACGATCGAGAGGCCGGAACCGGTGACCCGCGTGGCGCCGCCCACCGCGGCGGTCAAAAAGACCAGCGCCGCGACCACCAGCAGCCAGACCCGGACCGCGCGTCGCCGGGATTGAAATTCAAGATGTGCGGTTGTCATTGACTGGTTCGCTTGCGGTGGACGGCGCGGACCATATAGTCAGGCCCGCAACGCCGCAATCAGCGAGCCGCCGAGAGAGCCGCCCCAATGCCGATCCGCCAGCGCAAACTGATTGGAGCCGTCCTGCTGATCGCACTGGTGGTGGCTTGGTCGCTGATCGCCATGGCGCTGGCGCAGCTTCCGGTGATCAAGGCCAACAAATTCGTCGAGGCGATCTACTTTGTGGTTGCCGGGCTCGGCTGGGTGCTGCCGGCGATGCCGCTGATCCGCTGGATGTCGCGGCCCGACCCGTCCGGCGAAGATCGCTAGTTTACGCCGCGTCGACCTTGCGGAACCCGTTCCACATCGCGGTCGCCGCGCCCGAGAGCAGCACGCGCACATAGCGCAACTGCTGGTGCTCGCCGTTGAGCGAGATGCGCGGCAGCGCCATCAGATGATCGCGGTGCTCCGGAAACAGCACGCCCGGCCGCGTGGTGACCGCAGTCTTGAAACCCAGTTCCGCGGCGATCTTGAACTCGCGCGGTCCCGCCGACGTCTTGTCGCCGACCGGATAGGACAGATGATCCGGGCGCTGGCCCAGCGAGGCCTCGATCACCGAGCGGCTCATCTCCATCTCGGCGCGCGCCATGCGCTCCGGCACCTTCGCGAGCATCACGTGGTTGACGGTATGCGCGCCGATGGTCACCAGCGGATCGGCCGCCAGCGTCACCAGTTCGTTCCAATCCATGCAGAGCGCGTTGCAGAATTCCATGATGTCGACGTGATAGCGGGCGCTGAGATCGCGCACGAAGACGCGCAGCTCTTCCTCGGTCGGAAGGCTGCGGACATAACGATAAAGCTGATCGAACAGATCGCGCTTCGCCGCAACGTCGTCGCAATCGAACCCCTGCTCCTTGCCATGGAGCATCAGCGTGACGCGGCTGTTGCGCGCCACCACCGCCTCGAGCGCAAGCCACCACAGCTCGCCCAGCCGGTCCGGGAAGCTGGTCGGAATATAGACCGCGAACGGCGCGTCGTGGCGTTTGAGGATCGGGTACGCCCATTCCTGGGTGTCGCGATAACCGTCGTCGATGGTGATGCAGACGAAGCGGCGCGAGAAATCCGCTTCGACCAGGCGCCGGTAAACCTCGTCGAGCGACACGATGTCGAGCCGCTGGCCGCGCAGATAGCGAAGCACGCGCTCCAGGAATTCGGGCGTGACTTCGAGCAGCCGGTTGGGCTGGAACCCGTCGGGCCGCTTGGGCCGCACGTGATGCAGCGTCAGGATCGCGCCGACGCCACTGACGAACGGCCGCATCAGGACGTTGGCGCCGCTGAAGTAGAGCGTCTCCAATCCGCCGCGGATGATGGTGGTCTTCAGGCTCGGCATATCCGCTACTCAGGCCGCCGCGCGGTTGCCGCCGGCGTCGTATTCCGGCCCATTGGGGGAACTCGCCAACACGCTGACATTCGGGAAGCCCGCCGACAAGAGCCGCGCGCGCGCGGATTCGGTTGCGGGACCGTCGACATCGTCCGCGACCAGCACCGCGCGCGGCGCAAGCCTGGCGAATTTCTCCGGTGCGATCTCGGGCAATGCGCCGGCGTCGATGACGACATAGTCATAACTGCGCGACAAAGCCTCGAGCGTGATCGAGAGCCGTTGCGACGTCAGGATGGCTTGGCTGCCGAGATCGCCGTTCCCGGCCGTGATCAGGTGCACCCGCGAATAGCGGTCGCGCGTGATGATCTGGCCGAACGAAACCGTCCCCTGGACCAGCTCGCTCAGGCCCGGTGCATCCGGATCGCTTGCGATCACCGACAGGTTCGGCGACCCCAGCGCCAGATCGACCAGCACCGCCCGCCCCTGCTTCGCCAGCGCCCGCGCCAGCGAGATCGCCGCCAGCGTCGTTCCCATGTTGCGCCGCGCCCCGACCACGGCGACGCGCCGGCCGGAGTCGCCCGCCGTTCCGAGCGCGGCAGCAAGCCCCTCGATCGCATCGGCCGGAACGCCCGCGGCCGCCGCAGGCGAGCCCGCATAAGCGGCGGACGCCGGCGCCGCCGGATGAACGGTGGTATCGGCTGACGCAACCGCCGCAGGCGCGTCGGACTTGACGGCGGCAGCGATGCGCGCCGGATCGATTGCCGGGGCCTGCGCCGCAGGCTTGGCCTTTCCGGGCATCAAGCGCGCGCGCAACTTCGCGACCAGCGAATTGCCTGCGGACGGCGGCGCCTTCGCAGCCGCCACCCGTTCTGTGGGCGTCGGCGGTTTCGCTGCCGGCGGCACCGGCTCGATGGGCCGCGCAGCGACGGCAGCAGCGGCCGGAGCGGCCTGCCCCATGGCAGGCGCTGTTACCGGCGTCGCCACCGGAATCGACGCAACGCCGGCGGGCAGCGGCCCGCTCATCAACTGGCCGGTCAGGATAAAACCGACCGCCAGCATGAACATTCCGAGCGAAGCGATCAGCACCGTCGGCAGCTTCTTCGGCCAGGACGGTGTGTTGGAGACAATGCCCCGCGAGATGATGCGCGCCTCGGCCGACGACGCGCCGATGTTGTCGCGGGCGGTGGCTTCTCGATATCGGCCGAGCCAGGATTCCAGCAGCTCGCGCTGTGATCTCGCCTCGCGCTCGAGCGCGCGCAATTTCACGTCCTGCTCATTCGACGACCCGGCCTGCTTCTTGAGCTGATCGAGCGTTGCGGAGAGCGACTGCAGCCGGTCGGCCGCAGCGGCGGCGTCGTTCTCAAAAGCAATCGCGATACGTTCGGCTTCAGTGCGTATCTGCCGCGAAAGATCGGCTATCTGGGCCCGCAACTCCTTGATCCGCGGATGCTGGTCGAGCAGCGTGGACGACTGCTCCGCGAGCTGCGCCCGCAATGTCACCTGCTGCTCGGACAGGCGGCGCAACAGTTCCGAGTTCATGACGTCGGAATTCTCGGTCGCCGCGCCTCGCTTCAAGGCATTGCGGATGGTCTTCGCCTTCGACTCGGCGTCGGACTTTTGCGCGCGCGCTGAAGCGACCTGCGCGTTGATATCGCCGAGCTGCTGGCTCGAGAGCGTCGTATTGTTGTTGCCGATCATCAAATTGGTCGTGGCGCGGTACTGCTCGACCTTCGCCTCGGCATCGACGACGCTCTGGCGCATTTTTTCGATCTGGCTGGCGAAAAAATCGGCGGCGCTACGCGTATCCTTCTGCCGCGCAGTTTGCAGCAGGACGAGATAGCTGTCGGCGATGGTGTTCACGACCAGCGCCGCGAGCTCCGGATCCTGCGACTCGAACTCGATGGCGATGACGCGCGACTTGTCCACCTGGAACGCGACCAGCCGATCCGTGAAGCTCTTGAGCACCCGCTCCTCGGGCGTCTGGCTCATCGGATCCTTCACGATGCCGAGCATGCCAAGCACGGTGCGGATCACCGACGGGCCACGCAGCACCGGATCGAATTCCGGCTTCTCGCCGAGCTTCAGTTTCCGGATCACCTCAAGCGCCAGAGTGCGCGACAGGATGAGCTGAACCTGGCTGGTGACCGCTTCCTGATCGACGGTCGCCGAGCGCTCGCCGGTGCGTTCGGCCTCCGGCCGCAGGAAGATGTTTTCGCGGGTCTCGATCAGCACCCGCGCCTCGGACTTGAAGCGCGGCGCGACGAAATTGACGGCGGCGAACGCAATCGCCGCCGCGAGCAGCGTCAGCCCGAGGATCAGGCGCTTCCGGCCCCAGATCGCACGCCCGAGCGCACCCAGGTCGAGTTCGTCGATCGCCTGCGCTACGCCGCCGCGTCCGGCCGACCCTGTACCCGCTTGCATTGTACTGACCTCAAACTGCGCCGTTCGCGCGACTCTCCCGGTGCAATCACAGACGACTATGGTTTATGGCCCGTTAAGTTTTCGCTTACGCCATGGGCAAAACAAGGCCGTGTCAGCATTTGTTAACGGCGTAGGGCGCTAATCCTGCTGAGCTTTCGCTGTCCGGTCTGCACACGCGCGCCCACCGACGTTCATGATCCATTTCTCGAAACGATTTGGTCACCGGCTGGGCCGCTGTCCATCGACGCCCGCCGCCGTCGTTAACAACGGGTGAACGAGCGGTGGCGGATCCCCTCCACATCCTGCATGTGCTGCGCGCCCCGGTCGGCGGCTTGTTCCGCCATGTCTGCGACCTCGCACGCGGCCAGTCGACGCGCGGACACAAGGTCGGCGTGGTCGCCGATGCGGCGAGCGGCGGCGAACGCGCCGACGCTGCGCTCGCGGAACTGGCTCCGGCGCTCGCGCTCGGCCTCACCCGCGTTCCGATGACGCGCGACATCGGCGGCGGGGACCTCGCGGCCGTCCGTCATGTCGGGCAGCGCGCGGCGGAACTCGCGGTGAACGTGCTGCACGGCCACGGCGCCAAGGGTGGCGCCTATGCGCGGCTGGCGCGAGCACCACGCGCTGTGCGCGTCTACACCCCCCACGGCGGCAGCCTGCACTACCGCTGGAACACGCCCGCCGGGTTGTTCTACCTGACGGCCGAGAACGTCCTGAAACGCCGCACCGACCTGTTCCTGTTCGAGAGCTATTACGGCCGCGACACCTTCGCCGCCAAGGTCGGCAAGCCGGGCCCGAATGCGCTGGTGCGGGTCGTGCACAATGGCGTCGCCGACGCCGAGTTCCTTCCGGTCATGACCGCGCCGGACGCCACCGATCTCGTCTTCGTCGGCGAATTGCGAAAGCTCAAGGGCGTCGACGTGCTGATCGAGGCGATCGCACGGCTGTCGCGCGACGGGCGCAATTTCACTGCCACGATCGTCGGCGACGGCGCCGACCGCGGCGCCTTCGAGGCGGCGGTCGCGGCGCACCAACTCGGCGCCGCGGTCCGCTTCGCCGGCGCCAAACCCGCACGCACCGCGTTCGCGCTCGGTCGCGTGCTGGTGGTTCCCTCGCGCGCGGAATCACTGCCTTACATCGTGCTCGAAGCAGGCGCCGCGGGCCTCCCCATCATCGCCACCGATGTCGGCGGGATCCCCGAAATCTTCGGGCCGGACGCTGGCGATCTCATCCCGCCGGGCGATCCGGCGGCCCTGGCGAACGCCGTCGCCGCTGCGCTCCAGGATCGCGACGCACGGCATTCGGCGTCGCTGCGCCTCCAATCGCGGCTGCGGGCGTCGTTCTCGGTGGACGCAATGACTGACGCCGTGATCGACGGCTATCGGGAGGCGCTGGCGCGCTCTTGAACCACGCCGGCATGGTTAAGAATTCCTACAGTTCTTCCGCTGTTCCCTAAGCATTTCTTGAGCTTTTTCCGGTAGTTGATGCGCGTGGGCGATTGGGGCCGAAACGGTCCCTGTGTACGACCGACGCGTAGAGTCATGTTGCAGTTCGACACTAGAACCATGCTTGACGGCGCCAGCGCGCCGCCGAAGCCGGCCGCCGCGTCTCCGCGCGCGTTGTCGCCGGCCGCGCAGACGATCGCCGCGCAGCCCACGCCCGTCGCCTATTCGCCGATCGTGCTGGCCGGCATCGTCCGCCTCATCGAGTTCGCGCTGGTGATGCTGGTCGGCCTCGCCGTCTATCTCGCCTATGTGGTTCCGCTCGACGGCTTCTCGTGGCACTACCCGCTCGCCATCGTCGCCATCGCCGCGATTGCGACCCTCGCGTTCCAGGCCGCCGACATCTACCAGGTGCAGGCGTTCCGCGGTTACGAGAAGCAGTATTTCCGCCTCGCGTCGGCCTGGTCGGTCGTGTTCCTGATCGTCATCGGCATCTCGTTTTTCGCCAAGGCCGGCGACCAGTTCTCGCGCGTCTGGCTTGGCTCGTTCTATGTCGCCGGGATGCTTGTGCTGATCGTGTTCCGCCGCGCGCTGTTCCTCCTGGTGCGGCGCTGGACCCAGCAAGGCCGTCTCGACCGGCGCGCGGTCATCGTCGGCGCCGACGAGAAGGGCGCGGCGCTGATCAATTCACTCCTGGCGGAGCGCAATTCCGACATCCACATCATCGGCGCGTTCGACGATCGCGGCGACGAACGCTCGTCCACAGCGGTATCCGGGCTCCCCAAGCTCGGCGTCGTGGACGACCTGATCGAATTCGCGCGCCGCACCCGCATCGATCTCGTGATCTTCTCGCTGCCGATCTCGGCGGAGCAGCGCATCCTGCAGATGCTCAAGAAGCTGTGGGTGCTGCCGGTCGACATCCGCCTCGCCGCGCACGCCGCGAAGCTGCGCTTCCGCCCGCGCGCCTATTCCTACATCGGCAACGTCCCGGTGCTCGACGTCCTCGACAAGCCGATCACGGACTGGGACGTCGTGATGAAATGGCTGTTCGACAAGATCATCGGCACCCTGGCGCTGATCGCGCTGTCGCCGCTGATGCTGATCACCGCCATCGCCATCAAGCTCGACAGCCGCGGTCCCGTGCTGTTCAAGCAGAAGCGCTACGGCTTCAACAACGAGCTGATCGAGGTCTACAAATTCCGCTCGATGCGCACCGACCAGTGCGACGCCACCGCGTCCAAACTGGTGCAGAAGGACGACCCGCGCGTCACCCGCGTCGGACGTTTCATCCGCAAGACCTCGATCGACGAATTGCCGCAACTGTTCAACGTGGTGTTCAAGGGCGATCTCTCGCTGGTCGGCCCGCGCCCGCATGCGGTCCACGCCAAGGCCGAGAACCGCGTCTATGACGAGGCGGTCGACGGCTATTTCGCGCGCCATCGCGTGAAGCCCGGCATCACCGGCTGGGCGCAGATCAACGGCTGGCGCGGCGAGACCGACACGCAGGAGAAGATCCAGCGGCGCGTCGAGCACGACCTCTATTACATCGAGAACTGGTCGGTGCTGTTCGACCTCTACATCCTGGCGGCGACGCCGTTCGCGCTGGCCAAGACCGAGAACGCTTATTAATGGCCACGCTCGCCGCGGCCGATGGCGCGGTAGTAGCGGGTCCGCGGATCGCCACGGAATCGCTACGCGCGGTCCTGCTATGGCTGATGGCGTTCTCCGGCGGCTTCGTGTTCATCGAGCCCGGCCCCTATGAATTCGTCGGCATGGCGACGATGTTCCTCTTCACCGTCATGGGCCTGACGCTGCGCGCGTCGCTCGCGCCGCTCATCCTGCTGCTGACGCTGCTGAACATCGGCTACGCCCTCTCGCTGTTCGAGCTATCCGGCCAGACCGCGCCAACGATCTGGGTTCTGGTGTCGGTGTTCCTGTCGCTGACGGCGATTTTCTATGCCGCCATGCTCGGCACCAATACGGAAGCGCGGTTGCGATGGCTGCTGCGCGGCTACGTCGCCGCCGCCGTCGTGGTTTCGTTGCTGGCCATCGCGGGCTATTTCGGGTTGTTCGGCGGCTCGGTTCGTCCTCTACTCGCGCGCCACCGGCACATTCAAAGACCCGAACGTGTTCG
This sequence comes from uncultured Alphaproteobacteria bacterium, assembly GCA_963785745.1. Classification (GTDB taxonomy): domain Bacteria; phylum Pseudomonadota; class Alphaproteobacteria; order Rhizobiales; family Xanthobacteraceae; genus VAZQ01. Next base: position 896 of record CAWAWR010000010.1, on the reverse strand, counting down.
CGGCGTTCCTGATCCTGCCCGGCCTGCTCATCCTCCAGCGCATGCTCGCCGGTCGCCGGTCCGCGTTCATCGGCGGCGGCATCCTGCTGCTGATCGTCATGGGCGCCCTGTTCCTGTCGTTCTCGCGCGCCGCCTGGGGCCAATTCGTATTCTGCGCGATCCTGCTGATGGCGTCTCACCTTCGTGACCAGCCGCTCGGCCAGCGAGCGCTTCCGGATCGTCACGGTGGCGATCATCGGCGCCGTGGTGGCGGCGGCGTTCGTCGCGGTGCTGCTGTCCGTGGACCAGGTGGCCGCGCTGTTCGAGGAACGCGCGTCGCTGTCGCAAAGCTATGACGCCGGCCCTACCGGACGTTTCGGCCGCTACTTCCTGGCGGTTTCGATGGCGCTCGACTATCCGTTCGGCATGGGGCCGCTGCAATTCCAGTTCCCGGAGGCCCCGCACAACGTCTATCTCAACTCGTTCATCACCGGCGGCTGGATCTCGGGCGCTGCCTATCTGACGCTGACGCTGGTCACGCTGGTCGCCGGCTGGCGCTTCATCCTGGTCAGGACGCCCTGGCAACCGACCTATCTCACCGTCTATGTGGCCTTCGTCGGCGTCGCGGCCGAAAGCATCATCATCGACAGCGACCACTGGCGGCACTACTTCCTGATCGTCGGCGTGCTGTGGGGGCTGATGGCGGTCTCGCGGGACTACCCGGGGGCGCCCGCCGGCCCGGTTTCCGACAACGCCCGGCTGCAAACGGCCTGAACAACGCGCCCTTGCGCAACCAGACGGGCCAGCGTATTCGTTCGCGCGGCCGGCTTTGGCGGAGCGTAGCGCAGCCCGGTTAGCGCACCAGTCTGGGGGACTGGGGGTCCCGAGTTCGAATCTCGGCGCTCCGACCAACACTT